>NZ_JBHURA010000007.1:0-375640 GCF_042674185.1 Nocardia sp. NPDC056952
TTGCGGGGGGGGGGCCCCCCCCCCGTGGGCCCCCCACCTCCGGCTCAGCCGCGCGTGGTCTTCGTCCGTACCGCGCTGTAGGCCGCGAACAACAGCACCGCGACGATGCCGAGCACCGTCAGATGGATGCCGCTGACGAACGCCTGATTCGCCGACGACAGGAACTCCTCCGCCACCGCGGCGGGCAGCTCACCGGCCACCTCGACGGCGCCGCTGAGCGAACCCGACGCGGCCGCCACCGCGTCGTCGGGCAGCAAGGACACGTCCAGACCACGCCGGAAGATCGCCATCACGGTGCTCCCGAGCAGGGCGACACCCAGGGCAAGACCCGTTTCGTAGGCGGTCTCCGAGATCGCCGCGGCCGCACCGGCGCGTTCTTCCGGCGCCGATCCGACGACCAGGTCGGCGGCCACGGTCATGGCCACACCGGCACCGAGACCGATGCCGACGAAACCGAGCACGAACGCCTCCGCGCCGCTCACCGCGTCGACCGCGAGGAAGGCCGCCGCGCCGATCGCGGTGACGACCAGCGCACCGGCCAGCACCAGCGCCGCGCGCCAGCGCCGCACGAGCCAGGCCGCCGCCAGCGAACCGAACACGCTCGCCGCGAGCCCCGGCAGCATCAGCAGACCCGCCTCCAAGGGCGTACGGCCGAGCACCAGCTGCAGATACTGCGAGCCGAAGAACAGCACGCCCGCCAGCGCGAACACCGCGAGCAGGTTGGTGAACACCGCCACCCGGAACCTCGGCAGTTCGAACAGCCGCAGGTCGAGCATCGGATCGGTCAGGCGACGCTGCCTGCGCACGAACAGCACGGCCGAGACCACACCGACCAGGCCGACCAGCAGCGCGCCCACCGCCGGACCGTGCGCGGCGGTTTCCTTCACCGCGTAGACCACCGGCACCAGCGCCAGCATCGACAGCAGCGCGCTCAGCGCGTCGAACCGGCCCGGGTTCGGGTCACGTGATTCGGGAATGAGCAGCGGGGCGAGGGCGAGCAGCACCAGCATCACGGGCAGGTTCACCAGGAACACCGAGCCCCACCAGAAGTGCTCGAGCAGCCAGCCGCCGACCAGTGGACCGGCCGCGGCGCCACCACCGGCCATCGCACTCCACACGCCGATCGCCACGGTGCGCTGACGCGGGTCCTGGAACATCGATCGGATCAGGCCCAGCGTGGCGGGCATCAGCGTGGCGCCCGCGACGCCCTGCAGGACGCGCGCCGCGATCAGCATCTCCGGCGACACCGCCCACGCGGCCTGCGCCGAGGCGACGCCGAAGCCGACCGCACCGATCAGCAGGAGCTTGCGCCTGCCGATCCGGTCGCCGAGATTGCCCATCACCACCAGCAGACCGGCGAGCACGAACGAGTACACGTCGATGATCCAGAGCAGCTGTGGCGTGCTCGGGGCGAGGTCGGCGCTGATCGCGGGCACGGCCAGGTCCAGCACGGTCGCGTCCACCGCGAGCAGCAGCAGGGCGAGGGCGAGTACGCCGAGGCCCGCCCACTCGCGCGGGGTGGCGCGCGCCGGGGTGAGTGCTGTGGGGGTGTTCATGGGTCTCTCGTCTTTCAGGTTGGTAAACCGTCCAGACGGTACAGTAACAAGAAAACCGTCCAGACGGTACAGTGATTGCCGTGAGCTCTGACACCCGCGATCGCATCCTCGACGCCCTGGAGACCCTGCTGCTCGAACGCGGCGCGGCGCAGATGACCCTCGACAACGTCGCCGCCGCGGCGGGCGTATCGAAGGGCGGGCTCCTCTACCACTTCAAGAGCAAAGACGCCCTGCTCGTCGGCCTGGTCCAGCGACTCGGCGAGCGTGCGCGCACCCAACTCGACGACGCCAGAGCGAGCGGGAGCTCGATCGCCGAGTGGTACCTGCAGACGCCCGACCCCACCGCACAGGACGACGCCGTCGAACTCGCCCTGTACCGCTCACTACTGGCGACCATGCGCACGATCGACGCCTCGGCGGGCAGCGAGCCCGACGAGGTCCAGCGCGCGCTCGACGCGGTGATGGCGGCCTGGTCGGACAACCTGGAGACCGAGGTGGACGACCCCGTCCGCGCCGACACCATCCGGCTGGTGGGCGACGGGGTCTACCTGCGCGCGCTGCTCGGTCTGCCGCAGATCGAACCCGCGCGCTACCGCGCCGTCGTCGACAACCTGCTCCACGGTTGAGTGCACATCTGTACACCGAACGGTGCCGTGGGCAACAGCACCGTAGACAGACCGGTGGACGGTCACAAAACTGGGTGCGACCAGTTGGTATAGCCACCCGACCGATGCAGTGACCTGCGCAACTCTGTGGCCGACACCGGGTTCACCGGTTTACAGTTCAGAAGTGATCAACCGCGATGGACCGGCGGGCGCGGCAAGATCAGCGCCATGGGGCTCGCCGCTGCTCGGGCCAGTCGACGAGGCATCGAAGATCCGTCGAGTTCGGGTGCAGTTGCTGCTCACCGTGCCGCTACTCATCGCCAATCTGATCGGCATCGCCATGGTGGTGGTGCTCGCGGGCTTCGTGCTGCCCGGGCCCACCGTGTTCACTCGGCAACTCCTGCTGGTCAACAGCGTGTTCACACCACTGTGCGCCGCGCTCGCGCTGGCGGGCGGCACGGTGTGGGGCACCGTGGCCGGAGTGCGCTCGATGGGCTGGGCCACCGATCCCGAGCACGTGCCGACGCCGGCCGAACAGCAGGTCACCGTGTCGGCGCCGCGCTGGATGGTGCTGCAGCAGGCCATCCTCTGGACGCTGACGTTGACGGTGCTCACCATCGTCTACGGCGTGCTCGAGCCGGCGCTGATCCCCAAGGTCATCCTCTCGACCGGCGCCGCCGCGATCGTCGTGTGCGCCAACAGCTACCTGATCATCGAATTCGCGCTGCGCCCGGTGACCGCGCGCGTGCTGGCCGCCGACCCGCACCGCCGCCGTGGCATCGGCGTGTTCGGCCGGACCATGCTGTCGTGGTTCGTCGGGGTCGGCGTACCGGTGGCGCTCACGATGACGGTAGCGGTGTGGGCGCTGGCCGACCCCGCGGTGAGCAAAGCCAGGCTGGCGGTGTGCATGCTCAGCCTCGGCGGCTCCGCGCTGGTATTCGGGTTGATCCTGATGGCCCAGGTCGTCGCGGCGACGGTGGCCCCGATCAAGGGGGTGCGGCAGGCGCTGCGCCGCGTGGAGAACGGCGACCTCGACGCCGAGATCGCCCTCTACGACGGCACCGAGCTGGGCGAACTGCAGAGCGGCTTCAACACGATGGTGCACGGGCTGCGCGAGCGGGCGATGATCGAGGACCTGTTCGGCAAGCATGTCGGCCACGATGTCGCGATGGCGGCGATCGCCTCCCGGCCGGTGCTCGGCGGCACCGAAACCGAGGCAGCGGCCCTGTTCATCGACATCATCGGCTCCACCACGATGGCCGCCACCCTGCCCGCACCCGAGATCGTCGGCATTCTCAACCGGTTCTTCGACATCGTCGTCGACGAGGTGGAACGGCACGGCGGGCTGCTCAACAAGTTCGAGGGCGACGCGGCGCTGGCGGTGTTCGGCACGCCGGCTCCGCTCGACGACCTGGCGGGTGCGGCGCTGTCGTGCGGGCGTGCGATCCAGCGTCGACTGCGTGCTGCTTCCGATCTCGACGCGGGTATCGGTGTCGCGGCGGGACGGGTGGTCGCGGGCAACGTCGGTACGCACAACCGGTACGAATTCACGGTGATCGGCGATGCGGTCAACGAGGCCGCTCGGCTGTGCGAGCTGTCCAAGCAGCACGACGAACGTTTGCTCACGTCGGCGACCACGCTTGCCGCTGCGGCCGACTCGGAATCCGCGCAGTGGATTCTCGGTGAGACGGTCACGCTGCGTGGGCGTTTGAAGCCCACGCAGGTTGCGCTGCCGAGGCTGTCCGAGCGGGCCGACGAGGGCGCCTCCGCCGGGCGTGGAGCTGCGGACGTTCGGTAGGGACACCTCGGGGATCACCCGGCCCGGCCTGCGCGGCGAGGGCGGGTCGAGTCCCCGGGCGGTTCGGCTGGGATTGACTACACTCGGGCCCGTGCGTCCCGCCGTCGAAACGGTTGGCGCCGTCGGGGCGGGAGTCGATCCGGCACGGGCGCCTGCGCCGGGGCCGCCAATACCGCCCACGGTGCCGATCCGCCCCCTGCGTTTCCGCGAATTGCTCGATGAGCCGTTCGCCCTGATCCAGGCCCATATCCGGACCTTCGCGGTGCTCGGCGGCAGTGCGCTCGTGCTCGGTGTGCTCGTCACGCTCGGGGTGACGGGGCTGGTTTCCCACCTCACCGACGGCTCCGACGCGGGCACCGCGTGGGCGGCGATCCTGGCGACCGCGGCCTGCGTGTGGCTGGTTCGCCTGGTCCTGCGCGGCGCGACCATCGCGATCGCACTCGCCGACTTCCACGGGGTGCGCTACGGCGTGCTCGACGGGTTGCGGGCCGCGGGCAGGCAGGCGACGCCGCTGGTGCTCGCGCAGATCATGTTCACGCTCACCGGGATCGGAGTGCTGCTGCTCGGCAGCATTCTGGTGATCACCTATCCGCTCGCGCTGATCTGGCTTTCGTATGTACGGGCGCGGCGGTTCGTCACCGAGCCGGCGATCGTGGCCGAGCACGCGGGTTTCGGTGTGGGCGTTGCCCGTTCGAAGGAGCTCGTGCAGGGTGCGGACTGGTCGACCGCGGGTCTGTGGCTCACCCAGCGGTGCATCTTCGCGGTCCTCGCGGTGCCCGCGTTCGGTATCCCGTTCTTCCTCTCCGACTTCTCCGGCACTCATCGCTGGGCTTTCATCACCCTGCTCGTCGGCGGGTTTGTGCTGGTGGTGACCGTGAGCGAGATCGTCGAGGCCACCAGCCGAGTGCTGTGCTACATCAGCCGGCGGTGTGTGCGCGAAGGCATGGACATTCGAATTCCCGGTGATCGCCGGTGACCGAATTTCCTGACGGCGTCCCACCGCAGCCCCGTCTCGGCGCCGCCGCCGAACATCGCGCCGCCGCCGAGAACGCCGCGGGCCGCCGCGATTACGACCGGGCACTGCGCGAACGCTTCCGCGCCGTCCTGCGCGGCCTCGAACAGGACGGCAGCCTGCCGGTGCGCCGCTCGCGCACCGCGCAGGAGACCGCCGACGACGCGACCACGGCACTGCCGCTGGAGCAGTCCACCGAATTACATCCGGCGGCACGGAGTTTCGACGAGGTCGTCTACGGCGGACGTAGCGCCACCGAGGACGAGTACCGTCGCCTCGAATACGCCGACCGGTACTCCCAGTCCGCACCACCCCCCGTTCTCGATCCGCTCGAGGTCGAGGTCGTCGAGCGAGAGCCCAAGCAGCGCAGGAAGCTTCCGCCCCTACCCCCGATCCTGCGCAGCCCCCGCTTCTGGGCGGTGCTCGCGGCGGGACTCGCCATCGCCCTGCTGGTCTACGCCACCATGCAGTCGTGCGGCGCCCCCAACGCACCCCACCCTCCCGATCTGCCCAACCCACCAGACCCGCCCGAGCCACCCCCTGATGACAACGACCTCGATTTCGGCAGTGGCAAGGACTCGATCTTCACCCGCCTGCCCGGCTGGCTGGCGTTCGGCGGCCTGCAGTTCCTGCTCGCCTTCGTGGCGCTGATCTGGTGGCGGGCGCGCAGGCGTGGCGCGCTGGTCGGCGAGCCGCGCCCGGTCGAGGTCCCCGCGAACGAGCTGCTGGCGGGTCAGGCGGGCCTGTATCGCCGCTCCGGCGACGTGGCCCATGTGGCCCAGGTCCTGCGCGCGGCGACACTGCGCCGGATCACGCCGCGGCTGGGCGGCGAACTCACCGGCGATCAACTCGTCGGAGCCGTGTCCAGCCGTCTCGGCGTACCCGGTCAGCAGATCGGCACTGTCCTGTTCGGCGATGTGCCGGACGAGACAACCCTCCATTACATTGCCGCACACCTCGAATGGATCGAGACGGAGCTCGGATGACAAATATTTCCAAGGACGCTGTGCTGCTCGAGACGCCGAGCGCGCAGGAGGCCGCGGCGGCACTGGCCGCACTGCGCACCGAGATCGGCAAGGCGGTGGTCGGCAACGACCAGGCCGTGCTGTACCTCGTGCTCGCCCTGCTGTGCCGCGGTCACGTGCTGCTCGAAGGTGTTCCCGGCGTGGCGAAGACGCTGCTGGTGCGCGCGCTGGCCACCTCGCTGGCGCTCGAGCACGCACGCGTGCAGTTCACCCCGGACCTGATGCCGGGCGATGTCACCGGATCCCAGATCTACGACCCGCATTCGGCCGAGTTCACCTTCCGCAAGGGTCCGGTCTTCACCAACCTGCTGCTGGCCGACGAGATCAACCGCACCCCACCGAAAACCCAGTCCTCGCTGCTGGAATCGATGGAGGAGCGCCAGGTTTCGGTGGACGGTCAGCCGCGTCCACTGCCCGATCCGTTCGTGGTGGTCGCCACCCAGAACCCGATCGAGCAGGAGGGCACCTATCCGCTGCCCGAGGCGCAACTCGACCGGTTCCTGTTCAAGGTCGACATCCGGCTGCCCGACCGCGACGACGAGTTCCGCATCCTGCAACGCCACGCGAGCGGCTTCGATCCGCGCGACCTCGGCGCCGCCGGACTGCGCCCGGTCGCCGGACCCGAACACATCGCGGCCGCGCGCGCCGCGGTGGGCCAGGTGACGGTGAGTCCGGAGGTGCTGGCCTACATCGTCGATCTGTGCCGTGCCACCCGGTCCTCCCCCGCCGTCGCGCACGGCGCGTCCACCCGTGGCGCGACCGCGCTGCTGGCCGCCGCCCGCGCCTTCGCCTGGCTCAACGGCCGCGCGTATGTGACGCCCGACGACGTGAAAACCGTGGCGATGGCGGTACTTCGGCATCGCTTGCAGTTGCGGCCGGAGGCCGAGCTGGACGGGGTGAGCACCGAGGGCGTGCTCTCGTCGTTGCTGGTCTCGGTGCCGGTTCCGGTCTAGCGACGTGGTGGTCACAGGCCGGTTCGCACTGCTCGCCACGGCTGCGGCGGCGGTGGTGATGTTCGTGGTGCCCACGTGGGCCGGCGTGCTCGGCGCCTGCGCGGTGCTGGTGGCGCTGCTGCTGACCGATATCGCGCTCACCGCGCGCGCGGATGCGCTGTCGCTGACCCGTGATCCGCTGACGGTGGTGCGGCTCGGTCGCGGCACCGAGGTGGAGCTGGCTGTCACCAATACCGGCACGGCCACGGTGCGCGGGATGCTGTGGGACGCCTGGCCCGACAGCGCGCGTGCCGACATCCGCGAACACCGTCTGGATCTGGCCCCGCACACCCGAATCCGCTTGCGCACCAGCCTGACTCCCACCTATCGCGGTGATCGGGTCGCGGGCCCGGTGACGGTGCGGCTGCTCGGACCGCTGGGGCTGGCCGGACGGCAGAGCCGGGTCGAGGTGCCTGCCAGGGTGCGCGCGCTGCCCGCGTTTCGCAGTGAGCGGCTGCTGCGTTCGAAGGTGAAGCGGCTGCATCATCTCGAGGGGCGCAATGTCGCCAATACGCGCGGGCAGGGCACCGAGTTCGATTCGTTCCGCGAGTACGTGGCGGGCGACGACGTGCGCAGCATCGACTGGCGGGCCACCGCGCGCGCGAACGACGTGCTGGTGCGGACGTGGCGGCCGGAACGCAACCGGCACATGCTGATGGTCCTGGACACCGGGCGGGCCAGTGCGGGCCGGGTCGGTGAGGGAACGCGGCTCGACAGTGCGATCGAAGCGGCGCTGCTGCTCGGTGGTCTGGCCGCCGCCGCGGGCGACACGGTCGACCTGCTGGCCTACGACCGCCGAGTCCGCGCGGAAGTGAGTGGCGTAGGCGGCAATCAGCTGCCTTTGAAACTTATGCACACCCTCGCCGGGGTTACTCCACAGCTGGTGGACACCGACACCGACGGGCTGGTACGCACCGTGATCTCGCGGGTTCGGCGGCGGGCATTGATCGTGTGGTTCACCAGTCTCGACGGGCCGACCGTCACCGAGCACCTGTTGCCCGCGCTGCCGACGCTCACGCGGCGTCATCGGGTGCTGATCGTCTCCGTGATCGATCCCGACATCGCCGCGGCGGCGAGTGACAGTTCGCAGGTCTACACGGCGGCCGCCGCCGAAACTGTGCTGGCCGAACGCGCGCTCGTACAGGAATCGCTGCGGCGGCGCGGGGTGGCCGTGGTGGCCGCCGCACCCGATCGACTGCCCGAGGCGCTGGCCGACGAATACCTCGAGCTCAAGCAGTCCGGCTCGCTGTGATCGGTGGACATCGCGAATTGTGCACAACCGCACATGGTTGTGGATAACCGCAGTTTCCACCGGTACTCACAGTTCATCCACCGACTCGCCAACAGATTCATCCACAGGCGGGGTTGTGCACAGGTGGGTTCCCGCACAACCTGATTCGTGCACAGGCGATTCATCCACAGGCTGTTGAGCTAGACCCGTGAAAGCTGCTGTCGCCGAGCGAGAATCGCGCCGAGCACGTGAAAGGGCGGGTAGCCGACGGGCACCGGGCAGCGCAGTGCGGCGCACATGGCCTCGACGAGCTGCGTGCCCAGATAGTGCTGTGTGGGCGGCGTCAGCGTGGGCAGCCTGGTCAGATACCGCCGTGCCGCCGCAGCCAGTTCATCGGAGATCCCGCTCGGATCCAGCTGCGCCGACCAGCCGGTCAACCAGGGCGGGGCGACCGCCAGCGACGGCACCGGCATGGTCTGGCGGGTGTGCACAACTACCGTCCCGGCGAGCACGTCACCCACCCGTCTGCCCTCGCGCGAACACAGCGACGTGACGACCGCGACCGCGCCGAACGCACCGAGCATCCAGAAATCCACAATCGCGCCCGCGAGGCCGCGGGTGAGCGCGTGCCGGAAGTCGATCGGCCCGGCGTCGGCGCGCACCACACGCAAGCCGAAGGCCAGCTTGCCCAGCGACCGGCCGCGCGAGACGGTTTCGCTGACCACCGGATAGGCGATCAGCACGGCCACCAGCGTGATGACCGCCGTCACCGAGAACCAGGCCGAGTCGGCATCGGTGGCCAACAGCACGAGCATCAAGACGTACTCCAGCGTCGCGGCGAGGGCCAGCTGGAGCATCAGGTCGAGCAGAAAAGCGCCCGCACGGCTGGGGATGCGCGCGATGGGGAGGTCGAGCGCCACCGCTTCGCCGGTGGTGAATTCAGCCATGTGGCTAGCATTCCCGATATGGACACCGATGCCTACAGCTGGGCACGTCAACGGTCGTGGTATCGGCTCGATCAGCTGGTCCGCCAGCGCAAGCTGTCCGGCGCGGAGGCCGACGAGCTGGTCCGGTTGTACCGGTCCACCTCGCAGCAGCTGGCGAGATTGCAGGGGCACCACCCGGATCCGGAGCTCGTCGGCCGGCTGAGCGCGCTGCTGGCGCGGGCCCGTGGGCGGGTGCTGGCGGCGCGGTCGCAGCCGTGGCGCGAAGTCGGCCGGTTCTTCACCCGGCACTTTCCCGCGGCTGTGTACAGAGCCTGGCCGTGGTGGTTGGGGACAACTGCGATCTTCCTCGGCGTCGCGGGCGTGATCGGCGTGCTTGTGGATCGTTCGGCGGCGGCCCGCGACGCGCTGGGGATACCCGAGGGCGACCTGTCGGATGTCACCGGACCTGGGGGTTCGTTCGAGTCGTACTACTCCGCGCACCCCAACGAGGCCTTCGCCGCGAAGGTGTGGACACACAATTCGCTGGTCTCGGCGATCGCGTTGTTCACCGGCGTCCTGATCCTCCCGGCTGTGTACGCACTGTTCATGAATGCGCTGAATCTGGGGATAACCGGTGGATTGATGGCCGAGGCGGGGCGGCTGGATTCGTTCTTCGGCTTCATCCTGCCGCACGGCACGCTGGAGCTCACCGCGCTGTTCGTCGCGGGCGGGGTGGGGTTGAAGCTCGGGTGGACGCTGGTCGACCCGGGCCGGCGCAGCAGGGCGGCCGCGATGGCCAGGCAGGGGCGTGCGACCGCGACCGTGGCCCTCGGGCTGGTGGGCGTGCTGCTGGTATGCGGCCTGCTCGAGGGATTCGTGACGCCGAGTCCGCTGCCGGCGCCCGTCCGGATCGCGCTGGGGTTCGCGGCCGAGGCGCTGTTCCTCTACTACGTCTTCGGGATCGGCAGGCGGGTGGCCGAGGAACAGGATGCCGCGGCGGCGGTGCCGGTCGCGGCGGCGGATCCGGCCGATCGGTGGCTGATGGCGCCGGCGAAGGCCGTTGACCGGGCGTGAGTTCGCAACTGTGCGTGCATTTGTGAGGCCGACAACTCCGAGCACACCGCGCCGGGACAGCACCGGACAATCGGCAGCTACGGAAGGTTAAGAGACGGTGACGAACTCCCCCATTTGAGTTCCGCTGGCCGCAGCGAGTCGGGCTCGAACTGCGGCCAGCGTTACCGTCAACTGTACACAATCGTTATGCCCACGCAACCCCCAACGCGCAGGTCCGGGGTAAGAATTGTGAACCTGCAAAGCCCTGTGGACGCACCGATTTTCACACCTTCAGCAAACTCCTGGCGCGACCCTCACCGAGCAGTCGGCGGCACCGAGAATTCACCCCGAGCAAACCTTCGATAACGAATCACGCACCCTCCGCGGAGCCCGCTCGCGAATTCCGGGCAAGGTTGCTTCGGATCACACTGAGGCCAAGACATAGCTGTCACCTGGGGTTTCGGCAACGGAATTACGGTTGCCGCCTACTTGAAACGTTAAAAGAAACCTCAGGTTTGTTAACTACGTTGCAAACGAGATACGCGCCCAGCAATCACGGTGAAACACCGAATTCATCGCCTCTAACTGGACGAACGACTGGTTGCGAACGGTCCGCCGAACGGACAGAAATCGGCAGAAGAACATCCGGAATACAAGGTTGCACGGGCAGTGTGACCTTCGCCTCACCTGCGAGAATCGGGAGTATCCGACGGTGCGAGCGGGCATGTGTGTCTCGGCAGGGGCAGCAGCGATACCGGCAGGCCACGGTGGTCATCGGGCTGCCGAAACAGACGCGAGGTCGGGTTCAGCGCGCGAGACGGGCGCAGCCGATTCGGACGACCTCGGTGACGGTTCCTGCCGAGGGCGCTGCGCCGGGTGATCAGCGCGGCCCTCCCTGGCGGGCCCTCGGCGACCGCGCCCGGCAGCGGAGTCGAGGTGTGAACGGCGCGGGTCGAGGGGCCGATAACGGCAGAATCGAATCCGTCGAGGGGGGTTGTCGGATCGGCCCCGACACGCCGCAGGGTCATCGACGGCCACCAGCCGATCCCCGTTGCCGAGAGAGGCGTAGGCCCCGCCGAGCAGGCTGCCCCTCGGCCGACGGCCGACGGCGGCGCGAAAATGCCGCCTACGATGACGAAATGACCGGGGTCAAAGATCGCCTGCTCACGACAATCGCCGGGCAGCTCGGCAATCCGCACGGTGTGCTCGGCAAGGGCGTGGCGTTCGTCCTCGATCGCGGGAACAAGCGTGCCATCGCGGCGGCGGTCGATGCCGCGGCGCCGCCCACCGGAGCGACGGTCGCCGATATCGGCTTCGGTGGCGGGGTGGGACTGGAGTTGCTGCTCGCTCGCGTCGGTGCCGAGGGCACGGTGCACGGCATCGAGCCCTCCCCCGACATGCTCGCCCGCGCCCGTGGCCGTTTCGCGGTGGAGGTCGCGGAGGGCCGCCTCCTCCTCGCCGACGGCACGCTCACCGCGCTCCCACTGCCCGACGCGAGCCTGCACGCGGCGATCACCGTCAACACCATCTACTTCCTCGACGATCTCCCGGCCGCCTGCACCGAACTCGCCCGAGTCCTGCGTCAAGGCGGTACCGCGGTGATCGGCATCGGAGATCCGGACGCGATGGCCAAAATGCCCTTCACCCCTTAGGGATTCACCTTGCGCCCGGTTGCCGATGTGGTGGCGGCACTGAGCTCCGCGGGACTGACGGTGGACCAGCGCACCTTGCCGAATCCGCCGATCCCCCACCACCTGCTGATCGCCCGCAAAGCCTGACCCAAGCCTTGACCGACCGGTCGGTCATAGCTACCGTCGGTCCATGACACCGTTCACCGTCACCACGCGGTACGGCGAGATCGCGGTCCACCTGAGCGGATGCTCGCCCGAGGACGCACCGGGACTGCTTCTGCTGCACGCGAATCCGGGTGACCATCGCGATTTCGATCAGATCGTGCCGGCGCTGGGCAAGACATGGGCCGTCGCCGCTGTCGACTGGCCGGGCTACGGCGCGTCCACGGTCACCGACCCGGACGCCGTCACCGTCGACGCGCTCGGCGACATCGCCGTGCGAGTGTCGACATCGTTGGCGCAGATCGGATTCGGTTCACTCACCGTGATCGGCAACAGTGTCGGCGGGTACGCCGCAGTGCGGTTGGCCGAGCGCGCACCGGACCTGGTGCGCGGGCTGATCCTGGTGCAGTCGGCCGGGTTCGCACCGCTGAATACGTTGACCAGAGCCATGTTCGGGCTGATCGCCCGCCCGTCGGTGGCCCGGCGGTTCGTCGTCCCGCACGCGCGGCTCTACCTGGGCTCGCCGCGCAACGAGGGTGTTCGCCCTCTCTTCGAGCGGGCACGCGAGGTATCCGGCGATCCGACCCGGCTCGCCGTGTATCGCAGTCTCTGGCGGAGCCTGGACGACCCGCGCGTCGACCTGCCCGCCGCGGCGCCACTGCTGCCCGGGCTGCCCGTCCAGGTCGTCTGGGGCCGCGACGACCCGACCAATCCCTGGCTGGTGAACCGGCGCGGCCTCGCCCGCGCCCTGCCCGGCGCGCCGGTCGCCGTCCTGCCCACGCGGCACGAACCGTTCGCACAGGCGCCCGGGTTGTTCCTCGACGCCGTGCGCGAGTTCCTCACCGCCCGTGCTGGAATGCGGCAATGAGATCCGCCGAACCCGGGCGCCGCGCCCTCCTGAACGCGGGCAGGCAGCTACTGGCCACCGAGAATCTGAGCAAGCTCTCGGTCAACGCGATCGCGGCCGAGGCCAAGATGGCCAAGGGCAGCTTCTACCAGCACTGGCCGAGCCGCGAGTCCTACATACTCGCCCTGCACCGTGCCTTCCACGACGATCTCGACGATCAGGTCAGCGCGGCGACCGCCGCCCTTGCGCCCGGCGAAGGACGGCTCGCGGCCGGGATCGCCGCCTACCTCGACGGCTGTCTGGCCGCCCCCGCGACGAAGGGCCTATTAGTACAGGCCAGAACAGATGCCGGCCTGGCCACCGAGGTGAGCGCCCGCAATTCCGCCGCCGCAGGCTTGCTCGCCACGGACCTCACGGCGATGGGCTGGTCCGACGCCGCGCCCGTCGCCGTCCTGTTGGTAGCGGCGATAGCCGAAACCGCCCTGCTCGAGCTGGACGCACAGTCGCCCCGGCCGGATCTGCGCGCGGCCCTGCTTCGCATCGCCCGTCACTGACCCCGGAAACGACCGAAGGCCCGATCCGGAAGGATCGAGCCTTTAGTCTTGTGGGCGAAGGGGGACTTGAACCCCCACGTCCTTACGGACACTGGCACCTGAAGCCAGCGCGTCTGCCATTCCGCCACTCGCCCGAGCGACTGGAAAAATCTAACATGCCCCGCGGGGGAAAATAAAATCGATTCCCTGACCTGCGGCGATGCCGATTGAAAGGGCGCGGGAACTGGGTCACGCCGCCGGGAGTTACCCAGGTAGAGGATCGTGGATATCATGCAAGGAACGTGGTCGGGTCCGGACACGCCGTAACCAGCGTGTCGAGGAGGGCGGACACGCGCACCGAAGGGAGGGCTGTGATGGGCATCGTGTCGAGATTCGAACGTCGCTTGCAGGGCGCTGTCGGTGACGTGTTCGCGAGGGTGTTCGGCGGCAGTGTGGTTCCCCAGGAGGTGGAGGCCGCCCTGCAGCAGGAAGCCGCAGATCAGATCCAGGATCTGGAGGGCGGGCACCGTCTCGCGCCGAACAGTTACGTGATCACGATCAACGAAACCGATCACGGCAAGCTCGACGCCGATCACGACCTGACAACCAAAGCGTTCGCCAAACATCTGCAGGATTACATCCGCGAGCAGGGCTGGCAGACCTACGGCGAAGTACACGTGGCGTTCGAGGCATCACCTACGCTGCACACCGGAATGTTCAGAGCGAGCGGCCGCGTCGACCCCGACGCCGGTCGCGGGACGGCCCCACCTCGCCCCGGACCGCCACAACGACCCGCACACCCGCAACCAGGAGCTGGCCCCATGACGCATAACTCAGGCTACGAGCCAAGCCGAGAGCCCGCGGAGTCCGATCCACGCAACCGCGGGTACGCACCGCCGCCCGCCGGCGCACCAGGGGCTTCCTACCCGGCCGACGATTACGGCCGCGGTGGCGGCTACGGCGCGCCCGAGGCGCAGCCCGGATACGGCGACGCGTACGGCCAGCAGGGTGGCGAATACCAGAACGGCTACGACCCCGCCGCGCCCGCACAGCAGGGCTACGGCCAGCAGGGTGGCTACGGCGCCGCGCCCGCGTACGGCGAGCCCGGTTACGACCAGCAGGGCGGCTACGGCCAGCAGGCCTACAGCCAGCAGGGCGGCTACGGCGCGCAGGGCGGCCAGGCCGGTTACGCCGAGCCCGGTTACGACCAGCAGGGCGGCTACGGCCAGCAGGGCTACGCCGAACCCCAGCAGCAGGGCTACGGCCAGCAGGGTGGGTACGGCCAGCAGGGCTACGCCGACCCGGGCTACGACCAGCAGGGCGGCTACGGCCAGCAGGGCTACGCCGAACCCCAGCAGCAGGGCTACGGCCAGCAGGGATACGGCGCGCAGCCCGGTTACGCCGAGCCCGCCTACGGCCAGGAGGAGCAGGGCGGCTACGCCCAGCCCGCCGCCGGTTACGGCCAGCAGGGCTACGGCCAGCCGCAGGGCGCGGGCTACGGCGCCGCCCAGTCGAGCTACTCGGCCACCCTCCAGCTCGACGACGGCAGCGGCCGCACCTACGCGCTGCGCGAGGGTTCCAACATCATCGGCCGCGGCCAGGACGCCCATTTCCGGCTACCCGACACGGGGGTGTCGCGTCGCCATATCGAGGTGCGCTGGGACGGCCAGACGGCCATGCTCTCCGACCTGGGTTCCACCAACGGAACCCTCGTCAACGGTTCCCCCGTGCAGGATTGGCAGCTCGCCGATGGCGACGTGATCCGGGCCGGACATTCCGAGATCCTGATCCGGATCGTCTGATCCCGTAAGCTGCGCGGTGCACGTCACGAGTCGACGCTGTCGGCTCTATGATGCTGCCATTACACGCACGGTCCCGACCTCGGGGCCCGCAAGCCAGCACGCTGGTGGGGGTGGTTCGCCCCGCACCTGCCGTACCGACGTACCCGGGCGAACAGGAGGTGGAACGCCGTGCAGGGATTGATCCTGCAATTGACCCGCGCGGGGTTCCTGCTGCTGCTCTGGTTGTTCGTCTGGGCCGTTCTGCGGACCTTGCGCAGCGATATCTACGCGGCATCCGGCATACGGATACAGCCGAGGGCAACCCGCGGAAATCGCGGATCCATCGGTCTGCCCTCCTTCAGCCGAAGCCAGAAGGGCGCCAAGTATCTAGTGGTGACTCATGGTTCACTCGCCGGCACTCGAATCACCCTCGGCACGCAACCGGTTCTCATCGGACGCGCCGACGATTCCACGCTGGTACTCACCGACGACTACGCCTCGACCAGGCACGCGCGACTGTCTCAGCGTGGTGACGACTGGTACGTGGAAGACCTCGGTTCCACCAACGGCACATATCTCGACCGCGCGAAAGTCACCACCGCCGTCCGTGTTCCGCTCGGCACTCCTGTGCGAGTCGGCAAAACAGTGATCGAGCTGCGATCGTGACACTTGTTCTGCGCTACACCGCGCGAAGCGACCGCGGACTCGTCCGGGGCAACAACGAAGATTCGGTCTACGCGGGCGCACGCCTGCTAGCGCTGGCCGACGGCATGGGTGGGCACGCCGCCGGAGAAGTGGCCTCCCAGTTGATGATCGCCGCGCTGGCGCATCTCGACGACGACGAGCCGGGCGACGACATCCTCGGCAAGCTCGACCACGCCACGCATTCCGGCAACGCCGCCATCGCCGACCACGTCGAGGCCGAACCCGAACTCGACGGCATGGGCACCACGCTCACCGCCATCCTGTTCGCGGGCCGCAAACTCGGCCTTGTCCACATCGGCGACTCGCGTGCCTACATGCTGCGCGACGGCGAACTCGCCCAGATCACCCGCGACGACACCTTCGTGCAGTCGCTGGTCGACGAGGGCCGGATCACCGCCGAACAGGCGCACACCCATCCACAGCGTTCGCTGATCATGCGTGCCCTCACCGGCAACGAGATCGAGCCGACGCTGATCATGCGCGAAGCCCGCGCCGGTGATCGTTATCTGCTGTGCTCCGACGGACTTTCGGACGTGGTGAGTGACGAGACCATCGGCAACACCATGCGCGAGGGCAACACCGACGAGTGCGCCGACCGGCTCATCGAACTGGCACTGCGCAGTGGTGGGCCGGACAACGTGACCGTTGTCGTCGCCGATGTGATCGACCTCGACTACGGCCAGAGCCACCCGATTCTCGCGGGCGCCGCCTCCACCGAGGAGGAGGAAGACTCCCCGCCGCCGAACACCGCGGCTGGGCGTGCCGCCGCGATGCGTCCGCCGCGGGCGCAACCGCGCCGGGCCGCCGCCGCACCTCCGCCGCCGGAGACGAAGTCGCACAAGCTGCGCTGGCTGCTGCTGTCGCTGGCGTTGATCGCCGCGGTCGCCGTCGGACTCGTGGTGGGCTACAAGATGATTCGCAGCAACTACTACGTGGGCGCCGACAACGACAAGGTGGTCGTGATGCGCGGCCTGCCCGGTTCGATCCTCGGCTACTCGATCCACGATGTGGAGCTGACGGGCTGTGTGAACAGCAAGAGCGAGCTCACTCTGGTCGAGGTCGGCAAGTCCGCGCCGAGTGGGTGCAAGCCGCTGCTGGTCAGTGACCTGAAGCAGACCGGACGCGACCAGGTGCAGAAGGGCCTGCCGCCGGATTCGCTGGACAAGGCGCGCGGCAGCATGAAGGTGCTGGCGCAGAACGAGCTCCTGCCGCCGTGCCCGAAGAAGGAATCGGTACCGCAGCCCGGCGTGCTTCCGCCCGAGCAGACCCCGGTGATCCCCGGCGGCGCACCGACTCCCGGCCCCGACCAGCCCGCGACACCGACCACGACCGCGCCTGCCCCGACCACCACCACCGTCCCCCCGACAACCCCGCAGATCTCAGGGGAGAACTGCCGGGTGACGGACTGATGTCCGCACCGCCACCGCCGTCGGCTGGGGCGTTCCCCAGTCCCCCTGGTGGATTCGCGCCGGCGCCGCCGCCGTCGACGCGACGCAACCAGGAGTTGCTGCTGCTGGCGGGCGCGGCGGGCATCACCACGGTGTCGTTGTTCATCGTCGAGGCGAGCCAGGAACAGTCGATCACCACCGACATCGCCAAGTACGGGGTGGCGTTCCTCGCGCTGTTCGGGATCGCGCATCTCGCGGTGCGCCGGTTCGCGCCGTTCGCGGACCCGCTCCTACTACCGATTGTGGCGCTGCTCAACGGATTGGGGCTGGTGCTGATCCACCGGCTCGATCTCGCCGAAGCGCAGAAGGCGGCATACGACGCGACATCGGTCCCCTCCCCCGACGCCAACCAGCAGATCATGTGGACCGGCCTCGGCATCGTGGTGTTCATCAGCCTGCTCATCGTCTTGCGGGACTACCGCACGCTGGCGCGCTACACCTACACACTAGGCCTGGTAGGCCTGGTCGCGCTGGCGATTCCGGCACTGTTGCCGAGCCGGTTCTCCGAAGTGAACGGCGCCAAGATCTGGATCCGGCTGCCCGGATTCAGCATGCAACCGGGCGAATTCGCGAAGATCCTGCTGATCATCTTCTTCGCGGGCGTACTGGTGGCCAAACGTGACCTGTTCACCGCGGCGGGCAAGCACTTCCTCGGCATGGAATGGCCGCGACCGCGCGATATGGGCCCGATCCTGATCGTGTGGATCGTCTGCATCGGCGTGCTCGTGCTCGAAAAAGACCTCGGCACTTCGCTGCTCATCTTCGGCACGGTGCTGGTGATGATCTACATCGCCACCGAACGGGTGGGCTGGCTGATCATCGGTGGCGGCCTGCTCGCGCTCGGATTCGTGTTCGCCTACGAACTGTTCGGGCACGTCCGCGTGCGCGTGGACACCTGGCTGCACCCGTTCGACGACTACCACAACACCGGGTACCAGATCTCGCAGTCGATGTTCGGCTTCGCCACCGGCGGACTCGCCGGCACCGGCCTCGGCAGCGGACGGCCCCAGCAGGTGCCCTTCGCCAAGACCGACTTCATCGTCACCACCATCGGCGAGGAACTCGGCCTGATCGGGCTCACCGCGGTGCTGATGCTGTTCCTGATCTTCATCGTTCGCGGGTTGCGCACCGCGCTGGCCGTGCGTGACAGCTTCGGCAAGCTGCTCGCGGCGGGCCTGTCGTTCACCATCGCGATCCAGATCTTCGTGGTCGTCGGCGGCGTCACCAAACTGATTCCACTCACCGGTCTGACCACGCCGTTCATCTCCTACGGCGGTTCATCGCTGCTGGCGAACTACGCGCTGCTCGGGCTGTTGATCAAGATCTCCGATGCGGCCCGCGCACCGGCACCGGCCCGTAAGCGCGCGCCCGCCCCGATCGCGGACGCGGCCACCGAACTGGTCCGCAGGCCGGAAAGCAGGGTGAGCGAATGAACACACCTCTGCGTCGCGTCGCCGTCGCCGTGATGGTGATGGTGGTGGCGTTGCTCGTGAACGCGACCTACCTGCAGGTGGTCAAGGCCGACGACCTGCGCAGCGATCCGCGCAACTCGCGGGTGCTGCTCGACGAGTACTCGCGCCAGCGCGGTCAGATCTCCGCGGGCGGCACCGTGCTCGCCGGCTCCGTCGCGACCGACGACCGGTACAAGTACCTGCGCGAATACCCCTCCGACCCCTCGGCGTACGCGCCGGTCACCGGCTTCTACTCGATGCAGTACGGCAAGACCGGGCTCGAATTGGCCGAGGATCCGCTGCTCTCGGGCAACGACTCGAGCCTGTTCGGCCGCCGGCTCATCGACATGTTCTCCGGGCGCGATCCGCGCGGCGCGAACGTGCTCACCACGCTGAATCCGATGATGCAGCAGGTCGCCTACGAACAGATGACGTCGAAGGGCTACACCGGCGCCGTGGTGGCGATCGAGCCGAGCACCGGCAAGATCTTGACCATGGTCTCCACGCCCAGCTACGACCCCAACGAGCTGTCGGGCCACGACGGCGCGGCGGGTCGCGCCGCCTGGGAACGACTGAGCACCGATCCGAGTCAGCCGATGCTCAATCGCGCCGTCTCGCAGACCTATCCGCCGGGGTCGACGTTCAAGACCGTCGTCACCGCGGCCGCACTGTCCAACGGCGTCGCCGGTCCGAACGACCAGTTCACCGCAGCGCCCAACATCACCCTGCCCGGAACCAGCACCACGCTGGAGAACTACAACGGCAGCACCTGCGGCGACCAGACGACGGCCAGCCTGTACGAGGCGTTCCGGCGGTCGTGCAACACCGCGTTCGTCGAACTCGGCGTGAAGGTCGGCGCGGCCAAGCTCAAGGACGAGGCCGCCGCGTTCGGCATCGGTGTCGAGGATCCGCCCGGTGTGCCGATCCCGGTCGCCGAATCGACCGTCGGCCCGATCCCGGACAACGCCGCGCTCGGCCAGTCGAGCATCGGCCAGCGCGATGTGTCGGTGACGCCGCTCAACGTCGCGGTGATCGCCGCGACCATCGCCAACGGCGGCACCAGGATGCAGCCGTATCTGGTTGATCAGACACAGGCGCCCGATCTGTCGGAGCTCAGCAAGACCAAGCCGGTCAGCGTCGGGCAGGCGGTGAGCCCCCAGGTAGCGTCGACCCTGACGGATCTGATGGTCGCTTCGGAAGCCAATACCGCGGGCGGTGGACGGTCGCCGTACCAGATCGCGTCCAAGACCGGAACCGCCGAACACGGCAGTAATCCCCGTAACACCCCGCCACACGCCTGGTATATGGCCTTCGCGCCCGCGCAGAACCCGAAGATCGCCATCGCGGTGATCGTCGAGAACGGCGGCGATCGGGCGCTGGCGGCCACCGGAGGTTCGGTAGCCGCGCCGATCGCCAGGTCGGTACTGGACGCGGGCCTGGCAGGGGGCTGAACGAAATGAGTGTGCGAGTGACAACACGGGGGCCCCGATGCTGAACAACGGCGCCATGATCGCCGACCGCTACCGCCTGCAGCGGCTCATCGCCACGGGCGGTATGGGTCAGGTGTGGGAAGCGATGGACACCCGGCTCGATCGCCGGGTGGCGGTCAAGGTCCTCAAGACCGAGTTCTCCGCCGACCCGACCTTCCGGGCGCGGTTCCGCGTCGAGGCGCGCACCACCGCGCAGCTCAACGCGCCCGGAATCGCGGGCATCTACGACTACGGCGAGACCACCGACCCGTCGGGCGGCGAGACCGCCTACCTGGTGATGGAGCTCGTGCAGGGCGAACCGCTCAACGCGGTGCTCAACCGGATGGGCAGGCTCTCGGTCGTCCAGGGTCTCGACATGCTCGAGCAGACCGGGCGCGCGCTCGAGGTCGCCCACGCGGCCGGGGTGGTGCACCGTGACGTGAAGCCGGGCAACATCCTGGTGACGCCGACCGGGCAGGTGAAGATCACCGACTTCGGCATCGCCAAGGCGGTCGACGCCTCGCCGGTGACCAAGACCGGCATGGTGATGGGCACCGCCCAGTACATCGCGCCCGAACAGGCCGTCGGCGAGGACGCCACCGCGGCGTCGGATGTCTACTCCCTCGGCATCGTCGGCTACGAAGCACTGGCCGGAGTCCGCCCGTTCACCGGTGAGGGCGCGATCACCGTCGCGATGAAGCACGTGCGCGACGCACCGCCGCCGATGCCCGACGACCTGCCCGCGAACGTGCACGAACTGATCGCCATCACCATGGCCAAGGACCCGCTGCAGCGCTACAGCAGCGGCGGCGAGTTCGCTGATGCCGTGGCCGCGGTGCGTGCCGGGCACATGCCGCCGATCCCCGGTGGCGCCACCGGTCCGTCGATGACCGGGGCCACCCGGGTACTTCCGCCCGGCCCGACCGTGGTGCTCCCCGCCGCCGCGGCAGCCGCGGCCGCGGCGGACTACGACGGCGCGACCATGCGCTTCGGCCATCAGCCCGGCGGCCCAGTCGGTCCGCCCACCGGCGGTTACAGCGGTCCGGCCACCCAGGCTTCCGCACCCGCGCCGGTCCCCGCGAGCAACGCCAAGAACAACCAGAAGTGGCTGATCGCGCTCGGTGTCGGCGCGCTGCTGCTCGGCGGCGGTGTGCTGTGGCTGCTGTTCGGCGGTGAACCGAACCGGGATTCGGGGACCACGACCACCACCGTGCAGACCACCAAACCGCTGCCGCCGCCGGTGACCACCACCCGGCCGGTCCCGCCGCCGCCGGTGACCACCGAGGAACCGCCGACCACGACGGTGCCGCCGACCACCACCGAGCCGCCGACGACGACCACCGAGCCGCCGACGACCACGACGGTGCCGCCGACCACCACCACGACCAAGACCAAGCCGACCACCACGCCGAAGCCGACCAAACCGGAGCCGACCACCACGGCGCCGGCCGCGGGCACCACCACCGTCGGTCGTCCCCGGCTGCCCACCTTCGACCTGCCGTTCCCCGATGGCGACACGGCGGTAGGCCCGACCATAGGACAACCATGACGACCCCGAAGAATCTCTCCTCGCGGTACGAGCTGGGCGAGATCATCGGGTTCGGCGGCATGTCGGAGGTGCACCGCGCCCGTGACGTGCGGCTGTCCCGTGACGTGGCGATCAAGGTGCTGCGAGCGGATCTGGCCCGCGATCCTACGTTCTACCTGCGGTTCAAGCGCGAAGCCCAGAACGCGGCCGCGCTGAACCACCCGGCCATCGTGGCCGTGTACGACACCGGCGAAGCCACCGTCGACGGCGGGCCGCTGCCCTACATCGTCATGGAATACGTCGAGGGCGACACCCTGCGCGACATCGTGCGCGGCAAGGGACCGCTCGCGCCGCGCAAGGCGATGGAAGTCGTGGCCGACGTGTGCGCCGCGCTCGACTTCAGCCATAAAGCCGGGATCGTGCACCGCGATATGAAGCCGGCCAACATCATGATCAACCGCGCCGGTGCGGTGAAGGTGATGGACTTCGGCATCGCGCGCGCGATCGCCGACAGCGCCAACCCGATGACCCAGACCGCCGCGGTGATCGGCACCGCCCAGTACCTCTCGCCCGAACAGGCGCGCGGCGAGACCGTCGACGCGCGCTCGGACGTGTACTCGGTGGGCTGCGTGCTCTTCGAGATCCTCACCGGGCAGCCGCCGTTCACCGGTGACTCGCCGGTCGCGGTCGCCTACCAGCATGTGAAGGAAGATCCGCCGCTACCGTCGTCGGTCAATCCCGGTGTGCCGCGTGAGCTCGATTCGGTGATCCTCAAGGCGATGGCCAAGAACCCGGCCAACCGCTACCAGACGGCAGCGGAGATGCGGGCCGACCTGATCCGGGTGCTCGGCGGGCAGAAGCCCAGCGCGCCCATGGTGATGAACGAGGAAGACCGCACCGATTACGACGACGAGCCGGGGCCGCGGAGTTTCCGCGACCGCCGCGACGACACCTCCGAACACCCCGTGGTCGGGCCCGACGGCGAGGAACGTAACCGCACCGGGCTGATCGCGCTCGGTGTCGCGGCCGCGCTGGCTGTGGCGTTCGGGCTGTTCTGGGTGCTGGTCGGTCCTGGTAGCCGGGCCGATCAGGTCGCCGTCCCCGATCTGTCGGGCAAGCCCGCCCAGCAGGCGCAGACCGCACTGCAGCAGGCCGGTTTCTATGTGGCCGTGCAGGAGAAGCCGGACGGCAAGGTCGCGCCGGGCAATGTGATCGCGACCCAGCCGCTCGGCGGTTCGCGCATCGACGAGGGCAGCACCGTGACGCTGCAGATCTCGACCGGGCCGACGCAGGTGCAGTTGCCGCGACTGATCGGCATGAGTCAGGCCGACGCCGAACGGCAGCTGAATTCGCTCGGGCTGCAACTCGATCCGAATGTGGCCCGCAAGCCGTCGAGTACGGCAGACACCGACAAGGTGATCGCGCAGGAACCGAGTGCTGGTGTGCGGGTCGACATCGATCAGCCGATCATCATCACCATCGGCGGCGGGCCGGAAGAGGTCCGAGTGCCCTCCGTGGTCGGCCAGGACATCTCCGTCGCTCAGCCGAATCTGGTGGATTCCGCCGGTTTCAAGGTCGAGATCCAGGAAATGAAATCCTCGCTGCCGAAGGGCCAGGTGCTCGCCACGAACCCGGCAGGCGGCAGCAACGCGGAGAAGGGCTCGACCATCACGGTCCATGTCTCCGCCGGTGACCGGATCACCGTCCCCGATCTCACCGGGCTCACGCCGGTGCAGGCGCAGGAAACGTTGCGCGGGCTCGGGTGGACCGGTCAGCTCAGCCAGACCACGGTGATCACGCTCGACGGCAATGCCTCGGGCAAGGTCGTCGGGCAGAATCCGGCGGCCGGTTCGGCAGTGACGATCAACGGCAATGTGGTGCTGCACGTGGGAGCGTCGCCGATTCCGCGATGAGGTCTCGATTGGATGGCGAACACGTCCGCCGTGTCCGCGCGGGCGCAGAATGAGGCTGCTTTCATCCCATCCAGCGTTGCTGACGAGGAGGTAGCCCCCTATGACGACAGCCAGGGACATCATGAAGCCCGGTGCGCAGTGGATCACCCGTGGTGACACCGTGACGACCGCGGCGACGGCGATGGCCGATCTCGGAGTCGGATCGATCGTCGTCGCCGATGACGACGAGCGCATGTGCGGCATCATCACCGACCGCGACATCGTGGTGAAGTGCGTCGCGCTCGGACTGTCACCTGATCTGACGACAGCGGCGGAACTCTGCGAGTCGACGCCGCGGTGGGTCAGCGCGGACGCCGATGTGGAAGACGTGCTCGACCAGATGGAATCGCACCGGGTGAAGCGGATGCCGGTGATCGAGAACAAGCGCCTGGTCGGGATGATCAGCGAGGCCGATCTGGCGCGGCACCTCGATGACAATCAGCTCGGCGAATTCGTGACCGCCATCTACGGGCGGCCCTGAGCTAACTCAGGTCGAGGTGGGTGTTCATCGACTTGGCTTCCGCGGCCAGGTCGGTGAGCTCCACCACGCGCACGCCATGGGTGCGGAGTTTGTCCACACCCTCGCAGGCGGCGACGAACAGGCTCGGCTCGCGCCAGGCGATCACGACCGTGGGGATGCCGGCGGCCAGGATGCGATCGGTGCACGGCAGCCGGGTCGCGGTGGCGCGGGTGGAGCACGGCTCGAGGGTGCTGTAGATCGTGGCCCTGGTCAGGCGGGGGTCGTCGGGGTCGAGCTTGTTGAGCGCGGACTCCTCGGCATGCACCTTCTCGTCGGTTTCGCGGGAGAAGCCGGTCGAGATCTCCACCCCGTCGGCGACGATCACGGCGCCGACCGAATAGGCCGTCTCGCTGGGCGGACAGTTCCTGGCGAGCTCTATAGCCCTGTGCATGAACCGGTGGTCGGCGTCGTCGTGGCTCATGTCGTTTCCCTGTGGTCGGCGAGTTATCCACAACTCTCGCGTGATGTGGAATCGGTCATGTTCAGGTGTGGAGCAAAGCTGTCCGCGAACTGTGGACAGCTGAATTTTCCCAGGTCGATGCAGTGATTCTGTTCGCGGTATCAGTTAGTTGCGGGGCTGTGGATCGGGGCTGACCAGGTAGTTCAGCACAGCGACATCCCCAAGTTGTTCCACACCCGCCAGGTGCAACCTGCGACCGGCCCCGCCGGGGAACTGCGCCGGTCCGACGAAGCGCGGCGCCGCCGGATCGCCGACCAGGATCGGCGCGATCGCCAGGCGGATCTCGTCGACCAGATCGGCCGCGAGGAAGCCGGTGTGCATGCCGGTACCCCCTTCGACCATCAGCCTGTGGATACCTCGTGCGCCGAGGTCGGCGACGAGGGCCGGGAGCGCGAGTCGCTCGCCGAGGCCGACCACCTCGGCAAGTCCGTCGAGCCGGTCGCCCAGCCTCCTGACGCCCGCATCGGAGGTGTAGACGAGTTTGTCGCCGCCGGTGTGCCAGAAGCGCAGCCCCGGATCGAGATCACCGGACTCGGTGACGGTCACTTTCACCGGGAACTCCGGTTCACCCGCCGCCACCCGAGCGGCCCGGCGCTCGGCGCTGTTCACCAGCAGGCGGGGATTGTCGGTGCGCAGAGTGTGCGCACCGATCAGGATCGCGTCGGACTCCGCGCGGATCTGGTCGACCCGATCGAAGTCCGCGGAGTTCGACAGCAGCAGGCGCTGCGCGCTCGCGTCATCGATATAGCCGTCCAGACTCGCCGCCACCGACAACCGCACCCACGGCCTCACTGCGTGACCAGCGCGGCGACCTCCGCCTCGAGCGCGGAGACGAGTGTCTCGGACGGACGTTCGCCGCAGACCTCGAGCCAGTTGGCGAGCATCCGGTGGCCACCCTGGGTGAGCACGGACTCGGGGTGGAACTGCACGCCGTGGATGGGCAGCGTGCGATGGCGCATCGCCATCACGATGCCGCTCTCGGTGTGGCCGACCACCACCAGCTCCTCGGGAATGGTTTCCGGGAGAACCGTCAGCGAGTGGTAGCGGGTGGCGGTGAACGGGTCGGGCAGGCCGGCCAACACGCCGGACCCGAGATGGAAAACTTCGCTGGTCTTGCCGTGCAGCAGTTCGGGCGCCCGGTCGACGGTGCCGCCGAACGCCTCGCCGATCGCCTGGTGCCCGAGGCACACGCCGAGCAGCGGCTTGTTGTGCCGGGCGGCCGCGTGCACGAGCGGGATGCTCGCGCCCGCGCGGTCGGGGCTGCCCGGCCCGGGGCTCACCAACACGCCGTCGAACGCTCCACCTTCGTTCCCGACGGTGAGGAGGGTGTCCAGATCGTCGAGGCGGGGGTCATCATTGCGCCAGACCACGACGTCGGCACCAAGCTGGCCGAGGTACTGCACCAGGTTGAACACGAAGCTGTCGTAGTTGTCGACGACCAATACACGCATGCGTCGAGGGTACGGGAGTTGAGATAGCCTAGGAGTTACCTGTACTCCGAATTCGAGGACGTCATGCCCAAGTCCAAGGTCCGCAAGAAGGCCGACTACACCCCGAGCCCCGCCAGCCGCACGCCGGTGAAGGTGAAAGCGGGGCCGTCGCCGGTCTGGTACGTCGCGATCATGCTGGGCTTCATGCTCGCAGGCTTGGTGTGGCTGATCGTCTACTACCTGGCCCAGGACCACATCGGCTTCATGCTCGATCTGGGCGCCTGGAACTTCCTGATCGGGTTCGGCCTGATGGTCATCGGCCTGGTCATGACCATGCGATGGCGCTGATCGCAGCGGATTACACCGGTGTTATTCATGCACACCTGTGGATAACCCTGTGCACAACTCGAGGATAGAGGGGCGAACAACCGCGTGAGCGATGCACAACCCGTCTCGTGGTCCACCCCTGTCGCAGGTCTGCTCGCCATCAGCGGTGGCGGAATCCTGCTGGCCGTGCTGGCGATCCTCGCCCAGGACGGCCCGAGCAGGCTGCTCATCGGCATCGCTGCGGCCGCCGTGCTGGCGATGTCCGCGCTCGGTATCCGGCAGCGCCCTCGGCTCACCATGGTTCCCGGCCCCGCGCCGCGCCTGGTGGTCGGCACGCTCACCGGCCCGAAGGACTACCCACTCGACCGGATCGACCGGATCCGGATGGTCTCCTACCGCCGCATCGGCCGCAAATCCTCGATGCTCGAGGTCGATGTGCGCCACGAGGACACCGAGCGATTGCTGATCTTCGGCCGCTGGGACCTCGGCACCAATCCCCACGACGTGTACGACGCTCTGGTCGTCAACGGCTTCGCCTCGGTGACTTCTGACTGACGTTGTTTCACGTGAAGCAAAGAGAGACTCCCCGCCGCGACGGTCCGCGGCGGGGAGTTCTGTGTGTGGCCTTGATCAGTCGATCGTCACAGCCGAGATGATGACCGGCTCGTCGGGGCGATCATTGCGATCGGTCTTCACCGAGGCGATAGCGTCGACGACCTTGCGCGAATCGGGGTCGACCACCTCGCCGAAGATCGAATGCTTGCGATTGAGGTGCGGCTGCGCGCCGACGGTGATGAAGAACTGCGAACCGTTGGTCTCGGTACCCGCGCCCGCATTCGCCATCGCGAGCAGATAGCCGCGGTCGAAGCGCAGATCCGGGTGGAACTCGTCGGCGAACTCGAAGCCCGGCCCACCACGGCCGGTGCCTGTCGGATCGCCGCCCTGGATCATGAACCCCGGAATGATCCGGTGAAAGACGGCGCCGTCGTAGAACGGGCCACTTTCCGTCCCACCGGCGTTGACGGTGGAGTACGGCGCGGTGCCGTCGGCGAGACCGACGAAGTTGCGCACCGTCTTCGGGGCGTGGTTGCCGAAGAGCGCGATCCTGATATCGCCGTGGTTGGTGTGCAGAGTTGCCACGGCCGTCTGGTTGGGTGAGGTCACGCAGTTATGGTGCCACGCGACACGTCGAATCTGTTTGTGCCACAGTGGTCGAATGAAGCTTCGTAATCCGCTGCTCGCGTCGATCGCGCTCGCCGGGGCGGGCGCCCTGGCCTACCTGGCCCGCGCCAAGCGTCCACAACTGCCGGAACCGGCCGCCGAGCCGCCGCGTCTGGGGTATTCCCGCAACGGCTCGGCGCACTAGTTCCGGCTGTTGTTCAGCGGCTGACCGACTTCTTGTACTGGATCTGAGCCAGCGGCACGAAGACGATCAGGATCACCACGATCCACATCAGCGTGGTGGTCACCGGATGCTGCATCGGCCACGCGTCCGAGGGCGGCGCCATCGGGTTGACGTTGCCGAACAGGTCACGCACCGCTTGGGTGAGCGCCGAGACCGGGTTCCATTCGGCGAAGACCCGCAGCGGAGCAGGCATGTTGTCGAGCGGGACGAACGCGTTGGACAGGAACGTCAGCGGGAAGATCACCATGAAGCTGGCGTTGTTGAACACCTCCGGCGCCCGCACGATCAGGCCGACCACGGCCATCATCCACGACAGCGCGTAGGCGAACAGCAGCATCAACGCGTACGCGAGCACCGCGTCGAGGAACGATCCGCGGATCCGCCAGCCGACGACCAGACCGGTCAGCGACATCACCACCAGGCTGACCACGTTGATCACCACATCGCTGATCGTGCGCCCGACCAGCACCGCCGACGGCGCCATCGGCAGCGACCGGAACCGGTCGATGATGCCCTTCTGCATGTCTTCGGCCAGGCCCGCACCGGTGAAGGTGGCGCCGAACACCACGGTCTGGGCGAAGATGCCGGCGATCAGGAACTCCCGGTAGCCACCTTCGAGCCCGGGGATCGAGATCGCCGAGCCGAAGACATAGGCGAACAGCAGCACGAACATGATCGGCGACATCGTCGTGAAGATCAGCACGTCGGGCACGCGCTTGATCTTGATGACGTTGCGTTTGGCGATGGTGATGCTGTCGCTCACCACCATCGACAGTCGTTCGCCGAAGCTGGGAGGGTGCAGCTCGGCCTTGTCGAGTGCGACGGTCATCGGTTCTTTCCTTCCGCGGCGCCCACGGTCTCCGACTCGCGATCACCGTTGACGAGTTCTTCGGCCTCGTGCCCGGTGAGCGTCAGGAAGACGTCGTCGAGCGAGGGTCTACGCAAGGCGACATCGTTGATGTCCACCTTGTGCTCGGTGAGCCTGCCGATGGCGGTGACCAGGTCCTGTGACCCGTCGGCGACCGGCACGATGAGCTTGCGCAGGCCGGGTTCGAGATGGATCTCGCCGTCGGCGAGCCCGCTCAGCACCTGCTGGGCGACGGCGAGCTGGTCGGCGGCGCCGACGGTGAGTTCGATCCGGTCGCCACCGACGAGGGCCTTGAGTTCGTCGGCGGTGCCGCGGGCGATCACCTTGCCGTGGTCGATCACCGCGATCGAATCGGCGAGGCGGTCGGCCTCGTCCATGTACTGGGTGGTGAGCAGCAGGGTGGTGCCGCCGGCGACCAGCTCCTCGATGACGTCCCACAGGTCGAGCCGCGCACGCGGGTCCAGACCCGTGGTCGGCTCGTCGAGGAACAGCACCGGCGGGTTGGCCACCAGGGCGCCTGCCAGGTCGAGGCGCCTGCGCATACCGCCCGAGTAACCCTTCACCGGCCGGTCGGCCGCGTCGCTGAGGCGGAAGCGGTCGAGCAGTTCGCGGGCCCGCTCCTTACTTCGCTGGGTGCCGAGGTGGTAGAGCCTGCCGACCATTTCGAGGTTCTCGAAACCGGTGAGGTATTCGTCGACCGCGGAATACTGGCCGGAGGCGCCGATGCGCGAGCGCAGGGCCTGTGGATTGTCGAGTACGTCGATGCCGGCGACGGTGGCGCTGCCCTCGTCGGGTATCAGCAGCGTGGTGAGAACGCGAACAGTCGTGGTCTTTCCCGCGCCGTTGGGGCCGAGAAGCGCGGTGACGGTACCTTCCGGAACGGACAGGTCGAGTCCGTCGAGGGCGACGAGCTGCCCATACCGTTTGACCAGACCCTCGGCGACGATTGCGTCGGGCATGATTCTCCTGAAGTCGTGGTTGGCGATGCTGTGCCCAGTATTGCCCTACCCACCGACAAGTCGCATCCCAAATTTCCGCGCGACCGCATGTCAGATGTACACATTTGTTCGACATGCCGACGTGTCGCGACACGCGGCGAATCGGACTGATTTTCTGTCTCCCGACACGAACAAGAGCGCCTGTTCGCTGGACGGTCGCCACCCGCGAGACGAGAACATGTTCACCGGCGATTCCCCGTAAAACCTTGTGTACCAGCCAATTCCGATGTCCGTAAGACACCTGACAGGTACCGGGAGCGGGCACCGGCCGATCGCCGCACCCCGGGCCACCGCCGACACCCGCACCGGCACCCGAAAAATCTTGTGAACTCGCCCGGTGCGCGTACACGAATTCCGCGCGTATCGCGTAGGATCGTTCAGGTCGGCCCCTCCCCCCCGGGCCGACCCTACGCGGGCCTCGGCTAACTCCCCCCCTTCGCCGAGGCCCGCTCCCCATTTTCCGGCAAGGTCGCAGCTCGGCAGATCAGCCGAAGCGCACCGCAACGCCGAGCGTCACAGTCCGGCCACGTTCCGGCGATCACCCGGCAACCAGGGTTATCGTCGGCCCATGGTGCCTGGTCGCGGTGCGATCGCCGGGGTCGTCCTCTCGATGACGATCCTCGTTGGTTGTAGCGGATCCACCGACGACACCCACACCACTACGACGACCACCGCCGAACTCCCCCCGAATCAAGTCGCCGGTGTCGCCCTGCCCGCCGACGCGGTCGGCAAAGCCGTCGGGCAGCTCGACGAACTGGTGGGCTCGCTGATGGACTCCAGCCGCATTCCCGGCATGGCCGTCGCCGTGGTCCACGGTGGAAAGACCGTGTACACGAAGGGTTTCGGTGTTCGCCAGGCAGGCGCGCCCGACAAGGTCGACGCCGACACCGTCTTCCAACTCGCCTCGGTGTCGAAGTCGCTCGCCGCGACCGTCGTGGCCAACCAGGTCGGCGCGGACACGATCGAGTGGACGACCCCGGTGGTCGCCCACCTCCCGTCGTTCGCGCTGGCCGATCCCGCCACCACCGCCCAGCTCACCGTCGGCGACCTGTTCGCGCACCGCAGCGGCCTGCCCGATCACGCGGGCGACCGGCTCGAAGACCTCGGCTACGACCAGGCCGCGATCTTCGACAAGCTGCGCCTCGAGCCCCTCGACCCCTTCCGGATCACCTACCACTACACCAACTTCGGGCTCACCGCCGGCGCCGAAGCCGTGGCCGCGGCGGCCGGGAAGGATTGGGCCCAACTGTCGTCGGATGCCCTCTACGCACCACTCGGCATGCGCGACACCAGCTCTCGATTCGACGACTTCCTCGCCCGGCCGAATCACGCGGTGGGACACGTGAACATCGACGGCGACTGGGTGGCCCGCTACGTGCGCGACCCCGACCCCCAGTCCCCCGCCGGCGGCGCGAGCTCCTCGGTGAACGACATGGCCCGCTGGCTCACGATGCTGCTCGGTAACGGCACGGCGGGCGCGACAACCATCGCCCCGCCCGAAGCGCTGCTGCCCGCCGTCACACCCCAGATCGTCTCGGCGCCGCCCACGTCCCCCACCGCGCGGGCGGGCAGCTACGGGTACGGCTTCAACGTGTCGGTCTCCGCGGCCGGGCGCACCACCACCAGTCATTCCGGTGCCTTCGGCCTCGGCGCGGCGACCAACTTCCTGGTGATCCCGTCCGCCGACGTGGCCATCGTCGCACTGACGAACGCCGCGCCGCTCGGCATCCCGGAGACGTTGACCGCCGAATTCGCCGATCTGGTGCAGTTCGGCGAGGTACGCGAGGACTGGCGCGGGCTGTACCGCGACGCGTTCGCCGCCATCGACGATCCGGAAGGCGACCTGTCCGGTGAGCCCGCCCCGGCGAATCCGGCCCCCGCACAGCCACTACCGACTTACGAAGGCACCTACGACAGTGCCTATTGGGGTCCCGCCACGATCGTCGCGACCGACACCGGCTTGCGCCTGACCATCGGCCCCGAGCAGCGGACCTATCAACTCCGGCACTGGGACGGCGACACCTTCGCCTTCGACCTGAGCGGCGAGAACGCCCCGCCCGGCAGCGTCACCTCGGCGCGGTTCGCCGATGGCACACTGACCATCGACTACTTCGACGAGAGCGGTCTCGGCACGTTCACCAGAACGAATTGACACCGCACCAGAACGGATTGACACCGCACCAGAACCGGTCGATCAGGCCAGCGTGCGCCACGCGGTCGCCAGTCGCGCCGCCCGCACCTTGCCCGCGACCCCGAGCAGCGGCGCATCACGCTCCCAGCGCTTCCTGATCTCCGGATCCACCGGCGTCCACAGCGGCTCCAGTTCGGTCCGCAGACCGGCCAGCCGATCGAAGATGCCTCCGAGCGCGATGTGCACACCCGGGGAGCTCTGGTCCTCGGCACCGACCCCACGCACCGCCGCAAACAGCGCCAGCAGCTGTTCTACGGGCTCCGCGGGCCACTGCGCTAGCCGGGCGACCCGGACGAGCTGACCGAGCACAGCGGCCACCACATGCAGGTCCTCAACGGTCCGGAACGGCTTCAGGTAATCGGCGTAGCCGTCACCGGGCAGCAGTTCGCCCGGCGCGGCATCGAAGACGACTTCCGCGTGTGGGATCTCCGGCGCGAACGGCAGCGTGGGCAGCGGCGTCACGGCGGCCGACGCACCGGCGCGGACGAGCACGGCGCGCAGCAGCGGCCTGCCGTCGGGCTGGGTGCCGGAGCGGGCGATCACCAGGAACCGATCGGCGAACGCGCCCAGCGTGGCGAAGGATTTGGTGCCGCTGACGGTGCCGTCCTCGCGCACTGTTGTCGTCATCGTCGACGGTCGCGCACCGGCGCCTTCGGTCGCGCACATCGAGGAGAGCTCGGCGGGATCGAGCGAGGGAACCAGCGCGTGCAGGGCTTCCTGATATCCACCGAGGAAAGCGGGACCTGTTCCCGCGCCGTCGAATCCGGCGATCGCGGCCCGATCGAGCGAACTCGCGAACCCGGCCGTCCTGGTGCGGTGTCGCGCCCAGTCCGCCGCGAAATCAGCCGAAACGGCGTCGGCGGGAGTGCTGGTGAGAAGAAAATCGAATACCGAGGAATTCACAGATGTGGAGCCTAGGGGAATCGAACCCCTAACCCCTGCCTTGCAAAGGCAGTGCTCTGCCAATTGAGCTAAGGCCCCTTACCGGTTATCGACCGGTTGGCAACCCGAAATCAGCGGGTGGTAACCTCGCGCCAGAGGTCTGCGTCGTCGCGCTTGCGGAATTTGTTGACACCGATGAGAACGGCGATCACAACACCGACCATGAGGACAATCTTCATGATTCCCACCCTACTGTGCTGTTCGGGAGTGGGCCTAGGAGGACTTGAACCTCCGACCTCTTCGTTATCAGCGAAGCGCTCTAACCGCCTGAGCTATAGGCCCGAACTCATTTCGATCCCCGCCGGAGCAGTGAACCGCAACGAGAAACGAGGTTACCTTACCTGCCTGCCGATAACCAAAACGGCCGGTCAGACCCAGTTTCCTGGGACCGACCGGCCGTACCGGAAACCGGCTTCTAGTCGGGATCGGCCAGGGTTACCTGGATGCCACCGACGAGATCGCAGCACTGGTTGTAGATGAACACGCCGACCGTGGCCAGCGCGGTGAACAGCACCACGTTGATCAGGCCGATCACACCCGCGTAGCCGAACACCGTGCCCGCGTCGATCAGGCTCGACGAGCTGCCCTCCTGGTTCAGCATCTCGCCCAGCGAGTTGTCCAGGTTGTCCCACACGCCCATGCCCGCCAACACGATGTAGAGCAGGCCGACGGCCAGCATCCACACGAAGAACAGCGCGACACTGATCACCAGGGTGATCTTCAGGGTCGACCACGGGTCGATCCGGCGGATCTGCACGGTCGCGCGTAGTGGCTCACCCGACGCGGCGGCCGCGATAGCCACCGGCACCGCGGGCGAGACGCTGCCCGCCGCGGCTGCCCGCGCGCTCGGCCCCATGTTGTGCTGGGGCTGCGGCGCCATCGGCAGCCCGGGCGGCGCCACCGGCGCCTCGGGTGCCGGGTGGCGCACGTCGGACAGGTCGGGCATGTCCTTGACCAGCTCCGGACGCGCGATGCTGCGGGTCGGCCCGTCGATCCCGACGGACTTCACCATCGCCGCTTCCTTGCGGGCCGCCTTGGCCGCCAGGTCGGCAGTGGTGCGGGCGTTGGACGCCCCACTGCCCTTGAGACCGCCGCCGCCCGGTGCCCCGGACGAAGGCCGCCCCTGACTCGGCGATTCGCCGGGCCGGTACAGGTTCGACTGCGGTTCACGCTGCGGAAGCTGAGCCCACCCGTCCTGGTAGGGCGAGGATTTGCTGCCCTTGCCCTCGAACGAATCGGTCCCGGCCGCACCGGATTCCGGCGCCGCGCCCTCGGCCGGACCGCCCTGGCGTGGGATCGGCCGCGGCGGGATCGGAGACGTGGCGATCCGCTCGGTGACGCCGTTGGTCTGGTTCCGATCGTCGTTCGACTGATTCGGTGTGGTCAATGGAATCCTCAGATCCGTTCGTTGCCGCCGCTATTTGGTGTGTTACTCCGAAGCCACGTCGCCGAGGAGCTGATCGGGATCGGGCTCGTCGGCGTTGCGCGCGATCGCTAGCAAGGTATCGCCATCCGCGAGGTTCATCAATCGCACGCCCTTGGTCTGGCGTCCGGCTTTACGAACCTGCTTGGCTGCGGTGCGGATGACGCCACCACTGGAAGTGATCGCGTACAACTCGTCCTCGTCGTCGACGATGAGCGCACCCACCAGGCTGCCACGCTTCGGATCGTATTGGATTGTCAATACGCCTTTTCCGCCACGTCCCTGCGCGGTGTACTCCTCGATCGCGGTCCGCTTGGCGTACCCGCCGGCCGTCGCGACCAGCAGATATGTCTCCAAACGCACCACATTGAGCGAGAGCAGCTCGTCGTCGGTGTTGAAGCGCATACCCTGCACGCCGGAGGTGGCGCGGCCCATCGGACGCAGCGCCTCATCGGTCGCCGCGAAGCGGATCGACTGACCGTGCGCCGAGACCAGGAGCAGGTCATCGTCGGACGAGCACAGCACCGCACCGACCAATTCGTCGTCATCGCGCAGGTTCACCGCGACGATGCCGCCGGAGCGGTTGGAGTCGAAATCGGTGAGTTTCGACTTCTTCACCAAACCCGCGCGTGTCGCGAGCACGAGGTACGGCGCGTCCTCGTAGGTCTTGAGCTGGATGATCTGGGCGATCTTCTCGTCCGGCTGGAACGCGAGCAGGTTGGCCACGTGCTGACCACGCGCGGTCCGGTTGGCCTCGGGCAGCTCGTACGCCTTGGCCCGGTAGACGCGCCCCTTGTTGGTGAAGAACAGCAGCCAGTCGTGCGTGGACGACACGAAGAAGTGCTTGACGATGTCGTCCTGCTTGAGGCCGGCGCCCATCACGCCCTTGCCGCCACGCTTCTGCGAGCGGTAGAGGTCGGTCTTGGTGCGCTTGGCGTAGCCGGTCTCGGTGATCGTGACCACCACGTCCTCGCGGGCGATCAGGTCCTCGTCGGCGACGTCACCGTCGGCGGCGATGATCCTGGTCCGGCGGTCGTCGCCGTACTTCTCGACGATCTCGGCCAGCTCGTCGCGCACGATCGCGCGCTGACGCTCGGGCTTGTCGAGAATGTCCTTGTAGTCGGCGATCTCGATCTCGATCTTGGCCAGATCGTCGATGATGCGCTGACGCTCGAGGGCCGACAGGCGACGCAGCTGCATGTCGAGGATGGCGGTCGACTGGATCTCGTCGATGTCGAGCAGCTGCATCAGGCCGGTGCGCGCGGTATCGGTGTTGGCCGCGCCGCGGATCAACGCGATGACCTGGTCGAGCATGTCCAGGGCCTTGACCAGGCCGCGCAGGATGTGGGCCCGTTCCTCGGCCTTGCGCAGCAGGTAGCGGGTGCGCCGCACGATGACCTCGAGCTGGTGATTCACGTAGTAGCGAATCATCTGATCCAGCCGCAGCGTGCGCGGGACGCCGTCGACGATCGAGAGCATGTTCGCGCCGAAGCTGGTCTGCAGCTGGGTGTGCTTGTAGAGGTTGTTCAGCACCACCTTGGCCACCGCGTCACGCTTGACCGTGACCACGATGCGCATGCCGACGCGGTCCGAGGACTCGTCGTGGATATCGGAGATACCCGCGATCTTCGCGTCCTTCACCTGCTCGGCGATGGAGTTGACGAAGTTGTCGGTGTTGACCTGGTACGGCAGTTCGGTGATGACGATCGTGGTGCGGCCACGCGCGTCTTCCTCGATCTCCACCACACCGCGCATGCGGATGGAACCGCGGCCGGTGGTGTACGCGTCGTGGATGCCCTGGCTGCCGACGATCAGGCCGTGCGTCGGGAAGTCGGGGCCCTTGACCCGTTCCATGCAGGCGGCGAGGGTGGATTCCTCGTCGGCCTCGTAGTTCTCCAGCGCCCAGTAGATGGCGTCGGCCAGCTCGTTGAGGTTGTGCGGCGGGATGTTGGTGGCCATGCCGACCGCGATGCCGTTGGAGCCGTTCATCAACAGGGCGGGCACGCGCGCGGGCAGCACGGTCGGCTCCTGCGAGCGACCGTCGTAGTTCGGGACGAAATCGACCGTCTCGGAGTCGATATCGCGCAGCATCTCCATCGCGAGCGGCGTCAGGCGGCACTCGGTGTAGCGCATGGCGGCCGCGCCGTCGTTGCCGCGGGAACCGAAGTTGCCCTGGCCGTCGACCAGCGGATAGCGCAGCGACCACGGCTGAGCCATACGCACGAGGGTGTCGTAGATCGACGAGTCGCCGTGCGGGTGGTAGTTACCCATGGTTTCGGCGACGGGGCGCGCGGACTTCACGTAGCCGCGGTCCGGGCGGTAGCCGTTGTCGTACATCGCGTAGAGCACGCGACGGTGCACCGGCTTGAGGCCGTCACGCACGTCGGGCAGCGCACGGCCGACGATCACGCTCATCGCGTAGTCGATGTAGCTGTTCTGCATTTCGGTCTGGATATCGACCGGTTCGGTCCGGTCGCCCGCACCGCCGGACGGGGGCAGCGTGGTCTCAGTCATCAAATCTCCTTCGAGGGGCCGACATGCGAGCGGGCGCGCCCGAGGGCGCAGCGCCGCTTACACATCGAGGAAACGGACGTCCTTGGCATTGCGGGTGATGAAGCTGCGACGCGCCTCCACGTCCTCGCCCATCAGCACGGAGAACAGCTCGTCGGCCGCGGCCGCGTCGTCCAGCGTCACCTGACGAAGCACCCGTACCGAGGGATCCATCGTGGTCTCCCACAGCTCCTTGGCGTTCATCTCGCCCAGACCCTTGTAGCGCTGGATCCCGTCGTCCTTGTTGATCTTCTTGCCCGCGGCCAGACCGGCCTCGACCAGCGCGTCGCGCTCACGGTCGGAGTAAGCGAACTCCGGGTCCGAACGCATCCACTTGAGCTTGTACAGCGGCGGCTGGGCGAGGAATACGTGACCGTGCTCGACCAGCGGACGCATGAAGCGGAACAGCAGCGTGAGCAGCAGCGTCGCGATGTGCTGACCGTCCACGTCGGCGTCGGCCATCAGGATGATCTTGTTGTAGCGCAGCTTGGCGATATCGAACTCGTCGTGGATACCGGTGCCGAACGCGGTGATGATCGACTGGACCTCGTTGTTCTTGAGGACGCGGTCGATGCGGGCCTTCTCGACGTTGATGATCTTGCCGCGCAGCGGCAGGATCGCCTGGTACATCGAGTCGCGGCCCGACTTCGCCGAGCCACCGGCGGAGTCACCCTCGACGATGTAGATCTCGCACTTGCCCGGGTCCTTGGACCGGCAGTCGGCCAGCTTGCCCGGCAGTCCGCCCAGGTCGGTCGCCGACTTGCGACGCACCAGCTCGCGCGCCTTACGGGCGGCCATCCGGGCCTGTGCCGAGGACACCGCCTTCTGCACGATGGTCTTCGCGTCGGCCGGATTGGCCTCGAACCAGTGCTGCAGGTGCTCGTTGCAGGCACGCTGCACGAACGACTTCACCTCGGTGTTGCCGAGCTTGGTCTTGGTCTGGCCCTCGAACTGCGGCTCGCCGACCTTGACGCTCACGATGGCGGCCAGGCCCTCGCGGATGTCGTCACCGGTGAGGTTGCCGTCCTTCTCCTTGAGGAGCTTCTTCTCCTTGGCGTACTTGTTGACCACCGTGGTGAGCGCCGCGCGGAAGCCCTCTTCGTGGGTGCCGCCCTCATGGGTGTTGATCGTGTTGGCGAAGGTGTGGACCGACTCGGAGTAGCCCGAGTTCCACTGCATCGCGACCTCGAGCTCGTGGCCGGTGCCCTTGACCGTGTAGCCGACGACCGAGTTGTGGATGGCCGACTTGGTGCGGTTGATGTGGCGGACGAAGTCCACCAGGCCGCCCGGGTAGTGGTAGGTGCGGGTCTTCACCTTGTGCTCGACCGCTTCCGCGGCGACCTCTTCGGCGTGCTTGGGCGCCTCGGCGGTCTCACTGACCACTTCGTCGGTCACGTCGCCCACGGCGACCCGCTCGTCGGTGAGCTTGATGGTGAGGCCCTTGTTCAGGAAGGCCATCTCCTGCAGGCGCCGCGCCACGGTCTCGAAGTTGTAGGTCGTGGTCTCGAAGATGTCGGGATCGGCCCAGAAGCGCACCGTGGTGCCGGTGGCCTTGGTCGGCTCGCCCTGCACCAGCTTGCCGGGCTTGGCGTCTTTGTAGGTCTGGGTCCAGTGGTAGCCGTCGACGTCGATCTCGACCTCGACCTTGGTCGAGAGCGCGTTCACCACCGAGATACCGACACCGTGCAGACCACCCGACACCGCGTAGGAGTCGGAGTCGAACTTGCCACCGGCGTGCAGCTGGGTCATGACGACCTCGATCGTGGGCACGCCCTGTGCGTGCATCCCGACCGGGATACCACGGCCGTCGTCGATCACCTCGACGCCGCCGTCGGCGAGCAAGGTCACCTCGACCTTGGTGGCGTAGCCGGCCATCGCCTCATCGACCGAGTTGTCCACAACCTCCCAGATGAGGTGATGCAGACCGCGTTCACCGGTGGAACCGATGTACATGCCAGGGCGCTTGCGCACCGCCTCGAGGCCTTCGAGGACCGTGATGGAAGAGGCACCGTAGCCTGAATTGTTGCCCGATGCGTTGGAGTCGTTGGCAGCCACTTCTCGGTAGCTCTCCTTACTTGCTGATCCCTGGCGCAGCGATCCGGGCAGCACGCGCACGGCTCGCAAAGAGCCATCGAATACACGGACTGCACAGCACGCGCCGAGGGTTCGCCGCTGGTTACGTCACCATCCTACTGGTAAGCCCAACTTACAGTGCACCTACGACACCCCTGGCTTCGCCGTGAATGCAAGAAATCGTCCAACCGCGAGACGGTTCCGCCTCCCCGAGTATTTTGCCGGTCGTAGGCGCGAATAGAGTGTCCAGTCGGACCGGCGGTCGGGATGCTCGAGATTTGTGGGTTCCAAGGGAGTTACCCATGTCCTCGCGAAATCAGATTTGGCCTTCGAAGTTATCCACAGGCTCTATGCACATGTCCACAACTTCGGGCCTGAGAGCGGCGCGGGCCCAACGGATCTCGCCCCGGTCACCGCGCGGCTACCCGTAGGTATCGCGCGGGCCACGGCCCTTGATGTGGCGATCGCCCTTGCGCCAGCTCGGCGCGGCGGGGCCGGTGATGCGCAGCGAGGTCACCACTCCATGACCGACCGCGGCATTGATCTTGGCCAGGATCTGGCTCTGCAACATGCGCAGCTGGGTGGCCCACGCGGTGGACTCGGCGGCGATCTTGAGCACGCCGTTCTCCAGGGTCACCGGAGTGGCGTGGGAGGCGATGTCCTCACCGACCACCCGCGCCCAGCTGCCGAACACCGTGCCCTCGGCTACCTTGCCTGACCAGCCACGATTCTTCGCGAGCGTGCCGCTGAGCGCCCCGAGGAGCTGGGGATCACGGGCATCGGGACCCGACCCGGACCAACCACTGCGGCGCCTGCCACCGGCCCGCAGCTTGCGCACCGGCGAGGCCCTGCCCTGCCCGACGGACTTGCCGCTGGCCTTGGCCGCGGCCCGCGCCTCTTCCAGCGCCCGGCGGGCCAGATCGATGCCGCGCAGTTCCGGTGCGGGTTCTTCCGGCACGGGTTTCCGCCTTCCGGTGTCGAGGGTGGCCGAGTGTGGATGGAGTCTACGCCGGGACGCCGACGGGCTCGTCGAGCACCGATCCGGCATATATCCAGCATGTTGCCGGTTTTCCACAGGGGCTGGGGATAACTATCGCGATCTGTGCATATCTTCGGCGTGTTGGGCGACTTCGGGGACGATCTGTGAGGTACGCCGGTCCGCCTCGCCGGTCGTGTGCACACGCAACGGTTCGGCGGCCAGTTCCGACGGCACATCCTCGGCCACCGCGGCCGTGATCAACACCTGCTCGGCACCCGCGGCCACCTCCGCGAGCGCGGTGCGCCGGCGGCGGTCGAGCTCGGCGAACACGTCGTCGAGCAGCAGCACCGGTTCGGAACCTTCTCCACGCAACAGCTCGAACGAGGCCAACCGCAGCGCGAGAGCGAACGACCAGGATTCCCCGTGACTGGCGAATCCCTTCGCCGGTGCGCTGCCGAGCAGCAACTCCAGATCGTCGCGATGCGGGCCGACCAGACAGACCCCGCGATCGAGTTCCCGGTTCCTGGCGGCGGCCAGCTCGCGCAGCATGATCTCGTGCAGCAGCTGTGCATCACCGGCCTCCGGCACTCTGGCCGGATCGAGAAGTTCCGGTGGGAGATACCCGGAGCGGTAAGTGATTGCCGCAGGACGTGATTCGGGTGCGATCGACCGATATGCCTGGGACAGATGGGGATACAGGTCGTGGACCAGGCGCAATCGTTCGGCGAGCAGCACCGCCGCATGATCGGCGAGGTGCCCGTCCCACACGTCGAGGGTGCCCAGATCGGCACGTGAACGCGATTGGCGCCCAGCGGTTTTCAACAGCGCCGAACGCTGCCGCAACACCTTGTCGTAATCGGCGCGCACACCGGCGAGCCTGGGCAACCGGGCTGTGGACAACTCGTCGAGGAACCGGCGCCGCTCCCCCGGATCCCCACGCACCAGCGCCAGATCCTCCGGCGCGAACAACACGGTCTGCAGAATCCCCAGGATCTCGCGCGAGCGGCGCACCGGCGAGCGATTGATCTGCGCGCGATTGGCGCTGCCCGCCTTGAGTTCCACATCGACGCGCAGTTCCCGCCCGGTGTTCACCACGGTGGCCCCGATCCTGGCCTGGGTGGCGCCCATCCGGATCAGCGGCGCGTCGGCGGAGACCCGGTGCGAGCCGAGTGTCGCCAGATAACCGACGGCCTCGAGCAGATTCGTCTTGCCGTTGCCATTCGCCCCCAGGAGCACCGTGCGCCCTGGGGACAACTCGAGATCGGCGTGTTCCCACGAACGGAAATCACGGACCGACAGCTCACGGATGAACATGTAGGCCTAGCCGCCCCTGCCTGCTCAGCCGGGCAGCCGGACCGGCATCAACAGGTAGATGTACTGGCTCTCCAGCGCCGCGAACGCGCCCGACTCGAGGACCTTGGGCTCCTCGTCGGAGGCGGGCAGCAGCACCGCGGGACGGCTGGGCGTGGTGAACCCGAACGTGACCCGGTCGGTGTGCAGCGCGGCCAGGCCCTCGGTCAGGTAGCCGGGGTTGAACGCGATGGTGAGCGGTTCGCCGCGGAAATCGGCTTCCAGCCATTCCTCGGCCCGGCCCGCGTCGTCCCCACCCGCCGACAGCAGCACGCCGTCTGTGGAGAACTCCAGCCGCACTTGGGCACCGCGCTCGGCCACCAGGGCGACACGCTTGATCGCCTCGGACAGCACGGCGACGGGCAGGGTGGCGATGGAGGTGTGCTCCTTGGGGAGCAACTGGCGGAACTTGGGGAATTCCGCGTCGAGCAGTCGGGTGGTGGTCCGCCGGCCACCGTTGACGATGCCGAGCAGGCCGTCGGCGCCACCACCGCTGCCCAGCGACAGCTGCACGGGCGCCTCGGCGGCACCGAGGGTCTTGGCGGCCTCGGACAGCGTGCGCGCGGGGATGAGCACCGCGGTCTCGATGTCGGAGCGGGTCGGGTTCCACTGCAAGTGGCGCACAGCGAGGCGGAAGCGGTCGGTGGCGGCGAGCACCACATCGTTGCCCTCGATCTCGACGCGGATGCCGGTGAGCATCGGCAGGGTGTCGTCACGGCCCGCGGCGACGGCGACCTGGCCGACGGCTTCGGCGAACACGTCGACGGTGAGTTCACCGGTCTGCTGCGGCACCTCGGGCAGCTGGGGATAGTCCTCGACCGGCATGGTCGGCAGGGAGAACTTCGCGCTGCCACAGGCGATGAGCACACGGGTGCCGTCGACGGAGACATCGACCGGCTTGTTCGACAGCGACTTGGTGATATCGGCGAGCAGGCGGCCCGACACCAGTACCTGGCCGGGACCGGCGACCTCGGCCGCGACACGCATCTGCGCGGAGACCTCGTAGTCGAACCCGGAGACCGTCAGGCCGTTCTCGTCGGCCACCAGCAGCACACCACCGAGAACAGGCACCGGAGGCCGGGACGGGAGACTGCGCGCCACCCAGGCCACCGATTCGGCGAAGTCCTCTCGGGCGACCCGAAACTTCATGCTCGCAAGCTCCATCGCCCGATTTGTCCTCTCCGAGTTTCGAATCCGTGTGCGGGTGTGTGTCAGCGGAGTTGAACTGCTGTGTCGGCCGCGCATTGAGTCTCGCACAACCGACCGACAACCAAACGGTACCCGTGCAGTGCGCGAACTCCGCATCGACCCTCCCGGTCGATTCCCGCTCGTCGAACCACCCCGCTCCTCCTTGCCTGTCTGTGAGTGAACGACCGCCTGACTCGAGCCTCCCCAACCGAGTTTCCACACACCCTGTTTTAAAAGAGTTCTCTCTAGAAGGAGAACTGAAGTAGTAGTAGGCACTGTGGAATCTGTGGATTTCGCCCGAATCCGCAGGTCAGAGCGCTTGATGGCATGGGGATGGCCTTGGGGTGACTCGAGGATGAATCAGCGGTGGCTGTGGAGGCGTGAAGTTGTCCCCATTCCATCCTCGAGTTGTCCTCGAGTTGTTCCACCGGATTCACCCAGTTGTTCACACGTCGGGCCAGCCTGGTGGCAACGGTGGGGATTCCTCGAGGACTCCACAGGGACTCCTCGAGGAATCCACAGGCCGGATTCGGTGACGCCGCAGGTCACCGCTAGTGCACAGGTGTTAGCGGAGCGTCTTGTGGATGATGTGGACAACTGCCTGTGCATGAACGCTGCACACCCTCGCCCAACACCCTGTGCACCGACCGGTGCACAAAGGTGTGGATTCCTCGAGGAATCCACAGGAATTCCTCGAGGAATCCACAGGGCAAAAAAGAACACCGCCCCAGGTCAGGGCGGTGTTCCGGGTTGGGGATGAAATCAGCGGGAGCGCTGTTTGATTCGGGCTGTGAGTTCTTGGACCTGGTCGTAGACCCGACGGCGCTCGGTCATCTCCTTGCGGACTTTTTTCTCCGCGTACATCACGGTGGTGTGGTCTCGACCGAACGCCTGCCCGATCTTGGGCAGCGACAGGTCGGTGAGCTCACGGCACAGATACATCGCGATCTGCCTGGCCTGCGCCAGCGGACGCGCCTTGCCCGGGCCGGTCAGCTCCTCGAGCGTGGTGTTGAAGTACTCGGCGGTGACAGCCATGATCGTCGCCGCGTTGATCTCCAGTGCCGCCGTGTCGGGCATCAGGTCGCGCAGCACCACCTCGGCCAGCGAGAGGTCGAGCGGCTGACCGTTGAGCGAGGCGAACGCCGTCACCCGGATCAGCGCACCCTCGAGCTCGCGGATATTGCGCTCCACCCGGCTCGCGATCAGCTCGAGCACGTCGTGCGGCACATCGAGCCGGTCCATCCGCGCCTTCTTGCGCAGAATCGCGATGCGAGTCTCCAGCTCAGGCGGCTGCACATCGGTGATCAGGCCCCACTCGAAGCGCGTCCGCAGCCGTTCCTCCAGGGTGGCCAGCTGCTTGGGCGGGCGGTCCGAGGACACCACGATCTGCTTGTTCGCGTTGTGCAGGGTGTTGAAGGTGTGGAAGAACTCCTCCTGGATGCCTTCCTTGCCCTCGATGAACTGGATGTCGTCGACCAGCAGGATGTCGGTCTCGCGGTAGCGACGCTTGAACGCGACCTTGCGGTCGTCGCGCAGGCTGTTGATGAAGTCGTTGGTGAATTCTTCGGTCGAGACGTACTTCACCCGCATGCCGGGGAACAGCCGCTGCGCGTAGTGACCCGCCGCGTGCAGCAGGTGGGTTTTGCCCAATCCCGAAGCGCCCCAGACGAACAGCGGATTGTAGGCACGCGCAGGCGCCTCCGCGATGGCGACCGCGGCAGCGTGTGCGAACCGGTTGGACGCGCCGATGACGAAGGTCTCGAACGTGTACTTGGCATTGAGACTGGCCGACGAGGAGGACTGCGGCGGTGCCTCAGGCGACTTGCTGAAATAGGTCGGCCAGTTGTTGCGGTTGCTCACCACGGGTTCGTCGTCGACCGGCTGCGCGCCGGGCTGACCGGGGAACGGCTTGTCCTGGCTCTCGCCGCTCGGCTCCTCGGCACGAGCGGCGGCCGGCTCTTCGGACGGCCTGCCGCGGTTCGGCGCGCGCTGCGGCGCCGGGTCGGGAGTGAACAGCGACTCCTGGCCGGAGTGATCGCGCCGCGGTGCCGCGGCTTGCTCGCGGCGGGCGGGCGGTGCGGTCTCGGGGACCCGCTGGTCCGGACGCGCGCCACGGAACTCACCGCGGCCGCCGAACTCGGCGCCGGGATAGTCGGGTACCGGGTAGGCCACGGTCGGTTCGAAATCGGTGCCGGGGAACTCGTTGCGGTCGCCCTGGTACTCGGCAGGCTGGCCGAAATCGGACGGTGCCTGCTGGTATTCCGGCTGCTGGCTGTACTCCGGCTGCTTGTACTCCGGTTGCTGGCCGTACTCCGACGGTGCCTGCTGGTACTCGGGCTGCTGGCCGAATTCCGACGGACTCTGCTGGTACTCCGGCTGTTGCTGGTACTCGGGCTGTTGCTGCTGGTACTCCGATTCGGCCGGGTACTCGCGGTGCCCCGCGTAGTCGTTGCGCTCGCCGTACTCGCCGGCCTGCCCGGGGTACTCACGGCCGCCGTAGCTGCTCGGGTACTCGCCGTTGGCCGGATAGTCGGGGGACGACTGATAGTCGTTGCCGTACTCGCCACCCTGGACGGGGTACTCGCCCGCGCCGTAACGCGGCCTGCCGTACTCACCACGGGCGGCGTAATCGGGAACACTGAAATCGGGACCGGGATAACCGGCGGGTGGGCGCACCTGCTCGCGCGGACGCTCCGGCCTGCTCGTCATCCTGGCGTGCCGGGGCGAACTACCGGCCCGCTCCCCCGCGGCCGGGCTCGGCGCGGCGATGCGCACCCCGAGTCCTTCCACTTGGGGGCCCAGCCGACGGCCGAGCGATCGCAGGATCGGCTCGCGCAGATCACGCTCGATCGCCTCCTGTGCCAGCGAGGACGGGACCGACAGCAACGCGAAACCCTGCGCGACGGTGAGTGGCTTCACCAGCTTCAACCAGGCCTGCTGTGCGCGACTCACCGCGGGGATGGCGCCGTCGGCAGAGCCGGTGGTGAGCTCGGCAACCACCTCCGGCCACACTGTGGCCAGCACGTTCTGCTCGTCGTCCATACAGCGTCCTCCCCGGACCGGTTTGTTGGGGCCCACGGCCTTCGCGCACGCCGGAAAGCACCCGTGAACAGGTGTAATCCAGTGATCCTGCGTACAACCGAAGCCGGTTCGAACGCTGTGGCCCGGTAATTCCGGACTGCGGCGCGGGCACCGACGGCCTTACGAATATGCCACTGCGGCCGTCTGTCCACATAATTATCCACAGATGTGGACAAACCTGGGGATAAAGGAATTCTGCCAGCGTGTGGCAGTGAATGGGGCTGGAGCTGCGGTTCTTCAGCAATCCCCCGGCTACAGAGGTTAGCTGGCCGCGCCACGCAACGCCAGGGGTGTGGAAGAACTCACGAAAAGTGGCCGCATGCGTCACTGCGGCCCGGGCGTGTCGTGCCTGGTCGGGCCAGACCTCTGGTCCGTTCGGGCGTCCGGTAGCCTTGACCTGTGCCGGTGACAGGTACGTGGGGGCCGAGTTTGACCCGTCCCTTCGGGATAAGTACCCTCGTACAGTCACCCCTTGGCGCGGTTGGCGGCTGTCTGCTGCACACCGATCGCCAAGGCAATCTGTGCGTAGACCGCGGTCCGCAGCGCAGACAAATCATTTGTACAGACTTCGGGCGCCGAATGGTGCCCACCTACTACAGGAGTGTTGACCGTGGCCAAGGGCAAGCGGACGTTCCAGCCGAACAACCGTCGTCGGGCGCGCGTCCACGGCTTCCGTCTCCGGATGCGGACCCGTGCGGGCCGCGCCATCGTTGCGGCGCGTCGCCGTAAGGGCCGTACCGAACTGACTGCCTGATCGCGCGTAGTCGGACGCTCGGGTGTTGCCTGAGCCGTATCGGTTGCACCACCGTGCCGAATTCTCCCGCACGGTGCGCCGCGGTCAGCGAATCGGGAGGCGAGATCTCGTCGTACACGCGCTCACGCACGCGTACGACGATGTCGCCGACGGCGATTCTCTGGTCCGCGTAGGTGGTCCTCGGTTCGGACTGATTGTCAGCAAGGCGGTGGGAAACGCGGTGGTTCGCCACCGGGTGGCCCGCCGCCTGCGTCATATGTGCGCCCAGGTGGTCGATGAACTGCCGGTCGGCACCGATGTCGTGATCCGGGCGCTGCCCGGCGCCGCCACCGCCGATTCCGCCGAGTTGCTGCGCCAGCTGCGCACCGGCCTGCGCAAGCTCGGCTTGCGTGGGGAACCGGAGCTCGCGCTCGGTCGCACCTCGGCCGGTGAACGGCGATGAGGACCCTCACCCGCCTGCCCGCGAAAGCCCTGATCGCCCTGATCGAGCTCTACCGGACCTATGTCTCCCCCACCCGGATGCCGATCTGCCGGTTCACCCCCACCTGCAGTGAGTACGCGGTGACTGCCTTGCGTACCCGCGGGTTGGTCGTCGGATCGGCACTGACGGTCGTGCGGCTCGCGAAATGCGCGCCCTGGCACCCTGGAGGGTGGGATCCCGTGCCTGAGCGCGGGTCGAATGCCTGCACAAAGTCATCGCCCGCGCTGATCGGCGATACGAACGACGGGAGTACCTAGAGCCGTGCTCGACATCATCTATTGGCCGGTATCCGCAATTCTGTGGTTCTGGCACAAAGCCTTCGGCTTTGTGTTCGGGCCTGACAGCGGTCTCACTTGGGCACTGGCGATCGTGTTCCTCGTGTTCACGCTGCGCCTGGTGCTGTACAAGCCGTTCGTCAAGCAGGTACGCACAACCAAACAGATGCAAGAGCTGCAGCCCCAGATCAAGGAGCTGCAGAAGAAGTACAAGAACGACCGCGAGACCATGGCGAAGGAGATGCAGAAGCTCCAGAAGGAGCACGGCTTCAACCCGCTCATGGGCTGCCTGCCCGTCCTGGTGCAGGTGCCGGTCTTCCTCGGTCTGTTCCACGTGCTGCGCTCGTTCAACCGTACGGGCACCGGCTGGGGCCAGATCGGGATGTCGAACTACGACAATGCGCACACCGCGAACTACATCTTCAGCGCGGCCGACGTCCAGTCCTTCCTGAGCGCCCGCATCTTCGGTGCGCCGATCGCGGCGTTCATCACCGCGCCGCCGGAGCAGCTGGAAGCATTCGCGGACTGGGGTGGCACGCCCACCAAGCTGAGCATCGCGCTCGTCGCCGTCCCGCTGATGATCATCGCCGGCCTGGCAACCCACTTCAACGCTCGCGCCTCGGTGCAGCGGCAGACGCCCGAAGCCGCCGCCAATCCGCAGGCCGCCATCATGAACAAGTTGTCGCTGTGGGTCTTCCCGCTCGGCGTGATGGTCGGTGGCCCCTTCCTGATGATCGGCATCCTGCTCTACTGGGTGGCGAACAACATCTGGACCTACGGACAGCAGCACCTGGTGTTCGGCCGGATGGAAAAGGAAGACGAAGAGCGCAAGCAGAAGAAGCTGGAGCTGCGGTCGCAGAACGCGCCCAAGCCCGGTGCCAAGCCGGTCGACGTCCGCAAGAAGCAGGACGCCCCGGCCGTCGATGACGAGCCGTCGGTGAACGGCACCGCGGCGACCAACGGCACCCCCAAACAGTCGGCCAAGCAGGGCGGTGGCAAGCGCAGGCCCGGCGGGCAGCAGCGGCCGGGTAACCGTGGCCGTGCGAACCAGAAGCGTAAGCGCTGAGACGCGATCGGATAGAGGGAATCCAATGACTGTTGAGACCGAGACCGACGGAGGGGACGCCACTGTGGCGACGACTGCTGTTGACGTCGTGAACGACGCCGAAGAAGCGTTGATCGAAGAGGGCGAGATCGCGGGCGACTACCTCGAGCAGCTACTCGATGTGCTCGACTTCGACGGCGATATCGACCTCGATGTCGAGGGCGACCGCGCCATCGTGAGCATCGACGGTGGCCGTGATCTGACCAAGCTCGTCGGACGTAACGGTGAAGTGCTCGACGCGCTGCAGGAGCTGACCCGGCTCGCCGTGCAGCAGGCGACCGGCGTGCGTAGCCGGCTGATGCTCGATGTGGCCGGTTGGCGCGCGCAGCGCCGGACCGATCTGAGCGAGATCGGCGTCGCCGCCGCCAAGCGGGTGCTCGAGTCGGGCGCGCCCGAGGCGCTGTCCGCGATGACTCCGTTCGAGCGCAAGATCGTGCACGACGCTGTCGCCGATATCGAGGGTGTGGCGAGCGAGAGCGAAGGCGTCGAGCCGAATCGTCACGTGGTGGTAGTGCCCGAGTAGGCTGACTTCCGCCGTAACCACGAACGATGTGATTAGGCCTCCGGTCTCGGACCGGGGGCTTTTTCATTGCCATCACTCGGAAGGATGTTTCACGTGGAACGAGAACTGGGTGCGCCGGCCGACGAGCTGGAACCGCCCGCCGCCGCTGCCCGAGTGTTCGGCGACCGCTTGGACATCGCCCGCCGGTACTACGCGGCGCTGGCGACGGCCGGTGTGGAACGCGGTCTCATCGGTCCGCGTGAGGTTCCCCGGCTATGGGAGCGTCACATTCTCAACTGTGCTGTCATCGGCGAGCTGATCGATGAAGGCGCTTCGGTTGTCGATATCGGCAGCGGTGCCGGGCTTCCTGGAATCCCCCTCGCGATCGCCCGGCCCGACCTTCGCATCACTCTCGTGGAACCGCTGCTGCGTCGGACGATCTTCTTGAGCGAGTTCATCGAAGAAGCCGGGTTGGATGTCACGGTGGTTCGCGGTCGGGCGGAGCAGTCCGGTGTGATCAAAGAAGCGGGCGGCGCGGATGTCGTCACTTCGCGCGCGGTGGCTCCTCTCGCCAAACTCGCCCACTGGTCGCTCCCCCTTCTTCGCGACCACGGTCGCATGCTCGCTCTCAAAGGAACCAGTGCCGCCGAAGAACTCGAGCGCGACGGTGCCGAGCTGATTCGCGACGGTGCTACCGATCTCCGGGTTGTCGGGTGTGGTGCCGGCATCGTGGAAATCCCCACTCTTGTCATCAGTGCCGAACTTCTCCCCCGCGCCGAGCGTCCGACTCGTCGCAGTGAACGGAAAGCCGCCGGGGTGGAGAAGAAGGCTCGGAAGCGTCGCGAATCCTGATCGGCCTGAAATCTCTTCCATCTAGCGGGTTCGCACGTTTCGTAACGTGACGAATCTTGCCGAGGGTCGTTGTATGGGCTTGGGGCGGGTCTATTTTTGGTAGTTGCGGATGGGTGTCGCGTTCGGTGAGTGGAAGTGTTTCACGTGGAACGCGACAACCTCTCCTCCTCGTTGTTGATCGAACTTCGTATGCGTCGTGCGGACTTCGCCAGTCGGGTTTGGTCGGGGTGGATTCGCTCGCTCGGTTTGAAGTGGGGTGCCATCTGTTAGGGAAGTGCATTGACTGTGAGTCGGGGCAGGTCTGGTGAGATCGAATCTTCGGCTCACGGGTCGGGGTGATCGTCGGGCGTCCGTTGGGTGGGGTGAGCGTCGGCGAAGTCGAGGGCGAAAATCTGGTCGTCTGTTGTGTGGCAGTTCCTGGGATGGAAGTTGTCGTGAGCGGATGTGTTCGGCAGTTGCGTGCTTGCCGATCAGCAGTGGGCGTTGGTGTCCGATCGGAAGATGTGTGGCATCGGGTCTTCTCGGCGGCAGCTGGGTTCCGCTTCTCTCGTTGAGTAGCGCCACGGTGGTCGTCGCGGGCGACGCGTTCGGCCGGACTCTCGTCGACCGCTGGGTGTGTGGAGATCGGGGTGGAGATAGTCCGGTGGTGATCGGGCGTCGTTCGGTTCACGTAGGGGTGGAGTCAGAAGCTAGGCGGGTCGGATGTCGGCGAGAAGGGCTGAGACTGTGAGCCGATGATTCATGTGGATCTGTTTGAGATGGGGGGCTCGGGGCGAGTGGTGAATTGGTTGGGGTGCTGTGCTGATGCTGAGGGGTGCTTCTCCGCTGACTCCGGGTGCATGGGTGATGGGGAGTGCGGGTGGGATTTGTGGCTGGGATTGGGTGTTCGGTAGTCCCAGGGGTTTGAGGCTGTGTTTGTTGGCGCGCTGGCGCGCGCGTGTCCGCGGCCTTGAGGGGCCGCCGGTTAGCGCTCGAGACTCGCGCCTGCGGCGCATGCGCTTCGAGCGCTAACCGGCGACCCGGCCGCGGACCGGCCACTTCGTGGCCGCCGCTCCCTAGGGGTCGCGGGGGCGGGGTTGGGAGTGCGGTCATGGCGGATCTGGGGAGTGCGGTGTGGCTGGGAGTGCGGTGTGGACGGGAGTGCTGTCTGGTTGGGAGTGCGGATTCCAGACGGATTTGAGGACGGGGTGGATGGGACGGGGTGGATGGGACGGGCTGAGTGGGGGAGCTCTCTGGGCGAGCTCGGCTCGTGTGTTGAGGCACTCATCGGCCGTCTGATTGTGGTGCCCACTCCCCCGTTGTTTCCCGTGAAACATCGGGCGCGGGCTCTAATTTGTGAGTGTTGGGTGTGTCCTTGTCGGCGTGCCGCGATTCAGCTTTCCTAAGTGTCCTGGGGCTGGCAAGCTGTCAGAGTCGGGCGGGAGTGAGCCACCCTCCTCGAGTCTTCGAGTTCTCCACCGACACAGTTTGTTTGTGACGACACGGCGCCGACGTTCGTCGGGGATACGTGATCTGAAGTTTCTCGGGTTAGGAGCAATCTATGTCGAGCGGTCCGGCGAATGTTTCACGGGAAACAACGTCGCGGGTCCCGGGGATGCTGGATTCCAGCAGCTTCGACGCGGAGACGTTCGGGAATACTCCTTTCGGGCATATCTCCCCGGCCGAGACCCCGATCGCGGCGGAAGCGCAACGCGCCAGCCAGATTCTGCATCCAGGAAAGGTCACTGTGCCGAAACCTCGCGAGCAACGGATCATCACTATCGCCAACCAGAAGGGCGGCGTCGGTAAGACGACTACGACGGTCAATCTCGCTGCGGCGCTAGCGCACCAGGGAATGACGGTCCTTGTGGTCGATCTTGATCCGCAGGGCAACGCGAGTACGGCGCTGGGCGTCGCACACAACTCGGGTGTGCCGTCCAGCTACGAGCTGCTGATCGGTGAAGTGACGGTCAAGGACGCGATCCAGGTGAGCCCGCACAGCGAGCGATTGCTGTGTGTCCCGGCCACGATCGACCTGGCCGGCGCGGAGATCGAACTGGTCTCGATGGTCGCCAGGGAAGGGCGGTTGAAGACCGCGATCCGCGAGGCGGGCATGGTCGGCTTCGACATCGACTACGTGTTGATCGACTGCCCGCCCTCCCTCGGTCTGCTCACGGTCAATGCGCTCGTGGCGGCCAAGGAGGTGCTGATCCCGATCCAGTGCGAGTACTACGCGCTGGAGGGTGTCGGTCAGTTGCTCCGCAATATCGGGCTGGTGCAGGCGCACCTCAACCCGGAGCTACACGTGTCGACCGTCCTGCTGACGATGTACGACGGCCGCACCAAGCTGGCGGACCAGGTGGCCGAGGAAGTGCGCAACCACTTCGGCGATGTGGTCCTCAAGTCGATGATCCCGCGCAGCGTGAAGGTCTCGGAGGCGCCGGGCTACGGGATGACCGTGCTCGATTACGATCCAGGCTCGCGCGGTGCGATGAGCTACATGGACGCGGGGCGCGAGCTCGCCGCTCGTGCGCAGCTGAAGCAAGACGCGTCTTAGCGTGAGTTGGAACGAGGAAGGGATCGGTAGCCGATGAGTCAGGCGAAAAAGGGCGGTCTCGGTCGCGGGTTGGCCGCATTGATCCCGACGGGTCCGGCAGTGGCGCCGGGCTTGAGCAGTGCCGCCGCGAGCGTGATCGGGATCAATCCGATCGGCCCGCAACCGGCCGAGGCGTTCCTGCATCGTGTTCCGGACGCGGAGCCCGCGCCGGAGCCCGAGCCCGAATCCGATCTGGTCTCCCCCGGCGGCGCGGTGTACCGCGAGGTGCCCGCGGACCTGATCGAGCCGAACCCGAAGCAGCCACGTCAGGTCTTCGAGGAAGACGCACTCGCGGAGCTCGTGCACTCGATTCGCGAGTTCGGTCTCATGCAGCCGATCGTCGTGCGCCGCGTCGAACCGGGCGTCGACAAGTTCCAGTTGGTCATGGGCGAGCGCCGCTGGCGCGCATGCCAAGAGGCCGGACTCGCCACCATCCCGGCGATCATCCGGGACACCGACGACGGCTCGATGCTGCGCGACGCGCTCCTGGAGAACATCCACCGCGTGCAGCTGAACCCCCTCGAGGAGGCGGCGGCCTATCAGCAGCTGCTCGAGGAGTTCGACGTCACGCACGAGGAATTGGCTTCGCGAATCGGTCGCTCGCGGCCGGTGGTGACGAATATGATTCGTTTGCTGAAGCTGCCGATTCCCGTGCAGCGTCGGGTGGCCGCCGGGGTGCTCTCGGCCGGACACGCCAGGGCGCTGCTCGGTTTGGATGCCGGCGCGGACGCACAGGAAGAGTTGGCTGCACGAATCGTCCGTGAGGGAATGTCGGTTCGGTCTACGGAGGAAGCGGTGCAACTCGCGAACCGCGAGCCCTCGCCGACCGCTCCCCCGGCGCCGAAGCGTAAACCGATCCACATGCCAGGTCTGCAAGATGTTGCCGAGAGACTGTCGGGTTCCTACGACACCCGGGTCACGGTCAGCCTCGGCAAGAACAAGGGCAAGATCGTTGTCGAGTTCGGGTCCGTCGAAGATCTCGAGCGCATCGTGGCGCTGATGGAGCAAGTCGGCCCCGAAACGTCACTGTGACTGAAAGAGGCGGCACGTACTGTGGATAGTGATGTGGCGTGAGCGTGGATGAATCCGACAGCTGGAGGCTGAACAGAGCGGTGTCGACCAGCGTCACGGCTTTGACTCTCGACGGGCTCGGTCAGCTCCCGGCGCACACGCGGCGGTGTGTGTTCTGGGAGCTCGACCCGGCCGTCGCCGCGGACTCGCACGCGTTCAGCGATCCGGTCTTCGAAAAGGAAGCCTGGCTCTCGACGGTGATGCTCGAGTGGGGTTCGTGCGGGCAGGTGGCCCACGTGGACAACAACCTCGCGGGCTGCGCGCTGTACTCACCCCCGAGTGCCGTGCCACGTTCCGCGCTGTTCCCCACCTCCCCCGTAAGCCCGGACGCGGTCCTGCTGACCACGCTGCAGGCCGAATTCCCCTACGACGAGGCCGATGTAGCCCATCGCCTCGTTCAGGCCGTGGTGGCCGATCTGGTGCGTCGTGGCGTGCGGGCACTGGAAGCGTTCGGCATTCGCAACGGCCCACCGTCGAGTTCGGTGGCCGATCGCGGCTTCGGATCGTCGATGCGGCTGATGGAACGGATCGCGGCGCCGCTGCGGGACCCGTCGTCGGCGACGAGGTGCACTCCCGAAACCTGCATGATCGACGCGGATTTCCTCGCCGAGGTCGGTTTCGAAGTGGTGGCCCCGCACCACCGCTTCCCCCGGCTGCGCCTGGAACTCGACTCCGATCACGGCTGGAAGGAAGACGTCGAGCGCGCGCTCGATCAACTCCTGGCGGCGGCGTCGATGGAACCGCCCTCGCGCGTCGGCGCGCACTGACCCGAGACAACAAGAACGGCCCCGCGGACAACCGCGGGGCCGTTGGTCTTGTGTGGGGCTAGACGCGCGGGGCGGGCACGTTGCCCGCGTCGGCGGCCGCCAGTTCTTCGGCGAGCAACTCGGCGAAGGTGTAGGTGCCGGTCGGCTGGTCGTCCTGGCCGAGCAGATAGAGCCGCTTCACCGAGATCAGAATCGCTTCGGCGATCACGTCGCGCATGCGCGGGTTGGTGAGGACCGAGGCATCGTAGTCGTTGGTGAGGTAGCCGAGGTCGACCTGCACGGTCGGCATCTTGGTCAGGCGCAACAGGTCCCAGGTGCGCTGATGAGTCCGGCAGTCCTGCACCGAGGTTCGGGCCACCACTTCGCGCTGAATGAAACCGGCCAGTACCTGACCGATCATCGACACCGAACCGTGCGAGTTGCCCCAGTAGAAACCGGCCACTCCCTTCGCGGACGGATTGTCACTGGTCGCGCAGCGCAGCGAGATCATCAGGTCGGCATCGAAGGCGTTGGAGGTGTCGGCGCGTTCGGCATCGGTGGGGTTGGCGCCCCATGGCCGGGACAGGAAGGTTTCCATGCCGGTCGCGGCCATCCGGCCTTCGAGCCTGGAAGCGAGATCCCACAGGATCTCCGACTCGTAGACGTCGCCGTACTCGGTGGGCACCGCGAAACCCTTGTCGGTGCCGCCGAATCCGGGATCGATGACGATCCGCTTGCCGGTGAGCTGCGGGCCCGCACGATGCACCACTTCTTCCTCGGCGATGCGATGCGGGTTGCCACCGGTGACGCGCGCGCCGAGCAGATCCAGCGAGCGCAAGGTGTCGGGTCCGCAGATACCGTCGGCGGACAGGCCGATCTCGCGCTGGAACGCGCTGAGCCCGTCGTGGGTGTGCGGGCCGAAGTGCCCGTCCACCCGGTACACGTAGAAGCCGAGATCCTGCAGCTTGCGCTGCAGGGTGGCCACGTCGTCACCGTAGAGCGGTGCCGACAATTGGTAGATCAACGTGCGAGCACCCAGCCGGTAGGAGGCTTCCTTCAGCGCGCGATAGGTGGCCGGACCGACCACCCCGTCGACGAGGAGACCGCGCTGCTGCTGGAACGCGCGGATCGCCGAATCGAGGGGCCGATCGAACACCGCCTCGGTGTCCTTCCAATACTCCGGTCCGTCAGTGGATTCGACGTGTGGGAGATGCAGGAAACCGAGGCTTGCGAGGGTGCTCCGAACCTCTGCGACGGCTGGTCCTGAATCGCCGTGACGAAGTCGGTGCATGCGTGAGAGCCCTTTCCTTCGGCCGGAGCGTCCGTCGATTGTCTCAGACCCGGGCCGCTTTGCGGGAATCCCGGGTCCAGGCATCCTACGGCGCGTCGGCCGGTAGGAAGCGCTTTTGTCGGATGCTCTGTGTTAGATGAGACCGTCGAGCTCGCGCAGCAGCGCCGCCTTACCTTTCGCGCCGACGATCTGCTTCACCGGCTTGCCACCCTGGAACAAGATCATCGTGGGCAGCGACAGGATCTGGTAGTCGCGGGCGGTGCCGGGATTGGCCTCGGTGTCGAGCTTGGCGACGGTCAGCTTGTCGGCGTGGGTGCCCGCGATCTCCTCCAGCACGGGGGCGACCATCTTGCACGGGCCGCACCAGTCGGCCCAGAAGTCGACGAGCACCGGCTTTTCGCTGAGCAGGACGTCGTCGGCGAAGGACTGGTCGGTGACGGTGATGGTGTTGGCACTCTCGGCCATGGGTGTCTCCTCGACAGGGGTGGAACTCGAAATCAGTTGGCGCGCACAGCGGCCGGGCCGTCGGCGTGGTCGAGCGTGTTGGCGGTGATGTCGCCCTGCTCGGCGAGCCAGCGTTCGGCGTCGATCGCGGCGCGGCAGCCGGTGCCCGCGGCGGTGATCGCCTGCCGGTAGGTGTGGTCGACGAGGTCGCCCACGGCGAAAACACCCGCGACATCGGTGGCGGTGCCCGGATCGGTCACCTGCACATAGCCTTCGCCGTCGAGTGCGACCTGGCCCTTGACGAGTTCGCTGCGCGGATCGTGCCCGATGGCGACGAACAGGCCGGTCGCGTCGAGCTCGGACTCCGCGCCGGTGCGGGTGTCGCGCAGGGTGAGGCTGGTGACGCTCTTCTCACCGTTGACCTTCACAACCTCGGAGTTGAGCTGGAATTTGATCTTCTCGTTGGCCTTGGCGCGCTCGAGCATGATCCGTGACGCACGGAACTCCTCACGGCGGTGCACGATGGTGACGCTCGCGGCGAACTTGGTGAGGAAGGTCGCTTCCTCCATGGCGGAGTCGCCGCCGCCGACCACGACGATGTCCTGGCCCTTGAAGAAGAAGCCGTCGCAGGTGGCGCAGGCGCTCACGCCGCGGCCGAGCAGGTCCTGCTCCCCCGGCACGTTCAGGTAGCGCGCGGCCGAACCCATCGCGAGGATCACGGCGTAGGCCTCGAAGGTCTCGTCACCGACGGTGACCTTCTTCACGGGGCCGGACAGGTCGATCGCGTCGACGTCCTCGGTGCGCAGCTCGGCGCCGAAACGCTTGGCCTGGTCGCGCATCTGCTCCATGAGGTCGGGGCCCATGATGCCGTCGCGGAAGCCGGGGAAGTTCTCCACCTCGGTGGTGGTCATCAGGGCGCCACCGAACTGGGTGCCCTCGAAGACCAGCGGCGAAAGCTCCGCGCGGGCGGCGTAGACGGCCGCCGTGTAGCCGGCGGGCCCTGAGCCGACGATGATCAGGTCGCGAACTGGCGTGCTCATGGGGACCTTCCGAGAAGTAAAGCTGGGACGTGTCGGTCAACAACAGCCTAAACGGTGTTGTTCCCGGTATTTCCTCGCGGCTGGTCCCTCAGCCGATGTCGCGCAGGGTGAGCCGTTCCGGGGTGCCGGTGGTGCAGCCGGTGCCGACCACCAGGGCGGTGATGGTGGGGGCCTGCTCGCCCTGGACGAGGACCAGGACGGCATCGGAGCCACGGAAAGTGATATTCGACGCTCCCAGCACCGCGCGGTCGATGCCGTTGGCTTGCACGCAGCGGGTGAGGGCGGCTTCGTCGGCCAGCGGGCCGATCACGTCGCGTTTGCCCAGCGCGCGTAGTGCGGCGGCGGTGGTGAGTTCGTCGGCGGCCGCAGGTTCGGTGAACGGCGCGGCGGTGGGGGTGCCCTCGGTGGTGTCGAACGTGCTGAACACCGCGCCGGCGCCCGCCAGGACGGCCACGGTGGCGGCGGCCGCGGCGAGTAGCCCCAGTCGGCGCCGGGAACGGTAGCGGTCCAGCGAGATCGGGGCCTCGTCGGCCGGTACGGGGGAAACGGCCGCAAGCGGCGTGATGCGCTCGGTCGGGCCCTCCCCCGCGTCGAGTTCGGCGACGAATCGGAACATGCGGTCGGCCACGTCGTCGGGCATGCGGTGCATGACCCGCTCGTCGGTGGCGAGCGTGCGGAGGTGGGTGTTCACCTCGTCGAGCTTGTTCAGGTAGTGCAGCGCGTCTTCGTCGGTGCGGACCACGGGCCACAGCTGCTCGCACAATTCGGGCGCGAGGTTGTCGGCATGCAGATCGGCCAGCAGTTCCGACGGGAACGGAGGCTGCGGCACGGATCGAGACACCCTCGCACCTCCCCTGTTCTGTCGATATCGGATCGCAGGATTTACATCGCTGACTTGTTCGTCACTGTTAATGACGCATCCCGACTACATCCGGTTCCCTGGATCCCGGAAAAATTCCAAACGTTCTTGCAAACGTACGCGCGCTCGGGCGCATCGGCTCTTGATCGTGCCCGGCGCCACGCCGAGCGCAGCGGCGGTTTCGGCGACGCTGCGGCCCTCCATCTCGGTCATGACCAGGGCCAATCGTTGTTCGTCAGGGAGGGTGAACAGCGCCTCGCTCACGACGGTGGACAGTTCGTAATGCGCGAAGGCGTCGTGCGGGTCGACCGCCTCGGGCATGGTGTCGGGCAGGATCGACACGGCGCGACGGGTCTTGTTGCGCCGGATCCGGTCGAGGCAGGCGTTCACCACGATCGCGTGCAGCCAGCTGCGCACCTCGGATTCGGCGCGGAACGAGTCGGCGGTGCGATGGGCCGAGAACAAGGCGTCCTGCAGACAGTCGGCGGCGTCCTCGCGGTTGTAGGACGTGCGCAGCGCGGTCTGCCACAGATGGTCGGAATGCCTGCGCAGCAGTTCGGCGAAGACATACGGTTCCCCGCGAACGTGGGCGGCAAGCAGTTGCTTGTCGCTGCCGTTCTCCAGGAACGAGCGGACGCTGGGCGCGACCTGCCGCGGTGGCACACCGCGGACTTGCTCGTTGACATCCGGCGACAAAACTGACCCCTTGGACAGCGCTCATTACGGCGACTTCGAGCCGACGAACAAGGCCGATCCATCACCTGACTACAACGCGGCGTCCAGGATCGACGTCAACAAATCCTGGGTAACTCTCAACCGAGAGCGCGGGGGGATCATATCGTTGATAACAATTACGCACCAACCGGACCGCGGTTCGATGAAGATCGGCAACGGGCCCGGAAATGGTCGACCACCTGCGCAGATAGCAGAGGTGGGAGAGTTTTACGGCGCGATGAGACTAAGGGGCCGCGTCGAAGCGGACGTCGGCGATCGCGGTCTGGAACTGACCGCCGGAATTCGCCAGGCCGGTGATCCAGACGAGCACGAAACGAGCGGCCTGATCGGTCTGCACGGCGATATCGGTGATGCCGTCGCCGAGCTTGGCCGAACCGATCAGCTGGGTCTGGTCGAGAGTGGGCGCCTCGGTGGGCGAGGTACGGATCTCGACCGTGCTGCCCGCACTGGGTGAGGTGATCGACACATTGGTGAGCTTGGCCGGCGTCGGCAGCGTGGCCAGCAGCCCCACGCCCTTCTTGAGGGCGGGGAACTGCTGGAAGTACTGATCTGTGCGCCACACCGTCGCCGCGTTGTGGTCGAGCACCGCGCCCGCCGCCGCGGCGCCGTCGGGGGTGCCCTCCGGGGAGAACACCGCGGCACCGGTAACCGGCACCGGCACACTCGTCGGCGCCGCCGCGGGGTCGTCGGCGGGCGGTGCGGACGCCGCGGGCGGCGCCACACTCGAGGTGAGCCCGATATTGATCTGCTGGTCCAGCGGCTTGTCCGACGCGCCGGGCGCGAAGATGCTGACCATCCACCAAATCAGCACGCCGACCACCAGCGCGGCGAGCACGCCGAGGCCGACCATGATCCACATCATCCGCTTGGAGCGTTCCCGCTCGGCCGCGAGCAGTTCCGGGTCGGCGAGTGAATCGGCACCGGGGGCCACAGCCCGCTGACCCAGACGTAAGACCGGAATGAAGTCGGTCTTCTGATCGACGACCGAGGCCTGCTCGAGCACGTGCTGCACGGTGGCAGCGGTACGCACGCCCTTGTTGGACTCCAGCGAGCGAACCGCGACGGCCGAGATCTCGAACGGCACCTCCGGCCGGATCTGCCGCGGTTCCACCGGCGTGCCGTCCGGCCCGAAATCGGCCAGTCGCAGACCGCCGATGGTGGCCGCCGACCCGGTGACACCGCCGACACGAATCGGCCAGCGTGCGGTGATCAGGGCGTAGAGCATCGCGCCGAGGCCACGGACGTCGCCTTGCGCGTCGGAATCGCCGAGGGTGCCGGGGAACGCGAGGACGGCGTCACCGGAGGCACTGATCCGGATCCGATCGGGGTGATCGATCGACAGCGAGCCGCCGCCACGGTGAGCGAGTTCGGCCGCCGAGGCGAGCGCCCTGATGGCCCGGGCCGCGCCGACCGGCGACGGCACGGTCTCGGCCATCTCGCGCAGCGAACGACCGGGGGTCCACTCGGCCACGACGATGCCGCCGGAGCTGCCACGGACCACGTCGAGGACTCTGGCCAGGCCGGGCGAATTGATCCGGCCCAGCCGCAGCGTGCGCGACAGCACCGCCTGCGGGCCGTCGTGACCGGAGTTCTCGCCCGAGGTCTGATCGGCGTCCACGAAGGTCAGCGCGACCTCGCGATCGAGCTTGATATCGAGTGCCTGCCAGAACTTCAGCCCGCGCGCACCGCCGTGACCGGCCAGCAAACGGTACCGGCCACCGGCGACGGATGCGCCGGGGATGAGCTTGGGGCCACGCTGCCCACGGTTGGCCGCGGCGCTCGGGGGCACCTGCGGTGGAATCGGCAACATGCCGGTGTCGTATGTCGGATCGTGCGGCGGCATGGCCGAACGCGCGCCGTCTTCGTGCGTATCGCCTTCGTCTGGCGCGTCGGTATGCTCGGAATCCGTCGAGTTCGGCGCATCGGGCCCGACCTCGGTGGACATTCCTGCTGCCGCGCGCGCCGCAGAATCAGCGGCCGGGACGCCGCCCACCGCGTCATCGCTCACCCTCGGTCCTCCTTCGGCCTGAAAACCCGTGTCGGTCTGCGGAACAGCGTACGGGAACTGTGCTTTACCGGTGCTGTCAACAGCGCCCGGTCGAATGACGGGAAGCACCATGGTCTGGGTGTCCAAAGACTGCCCGTATGCGGGGAATCCGTAGGTATCGGGACGGCGCAGGACGGTGGTCGCGTAGATGTCGTCTGCCGGGGTGTCGTCGAGTCCGAGATCCGGCGCGGGCGGGGTGATGCCGAGCTTGCGCGAGATCGCCACGGTGATGGCGACAACCTCGGGGATACCGGCCAGACGCATCAGGCCGAAGGCCACCGAGAACATGACCAGCGAATCGATGACGACGCGCAGCAGCGAGCCCGCGCCGCCGGAGACACGGTCGAGTCCGGTCACCGTGTCGACGATCAGCATCACCGCGCCGCCTGCGATCGAGGCGAGCAACACTCTGGTCACAGTTCGGCCGACATTGACCATTCGCAGGTCGCCGAGGCTGCGGTGCAGCAGCACGCCGCCGATCACCGCGCCCGCGGTGAATCCGAGACCGGTGGCGACACCGAGAACGATCACCACGTCGTCGCTGTCGCGGGCGATGACCGGCGCCAGTGCCGAGATCAGGATCTTGATCGTCGTGATGCCGAGGATGATCCAGGTCGGTGTCCATGCCTGCTCGCGCGCGTAGAACACCCGCAGATGGATGAGCACGAGCGAATACGGGATGAGCGAGAACGCCGACCAGCTCACCGCGCTGCCGAGCCGTTCGGCGTCGCCGGAGAATCGCGCGTAGCCGTAGAGCGCCTGGCCGATCTCCGGGCCGGCGAGAGTCATGAAAGTGACGATCGGCAGCATCGCGATCATCGTGAGTCGCGTGGCTACGGACAGGTCGTCGACCACGGCGGGGGTGTCGTCGTCGGCGGCGCTGCGGCTCAGTCTCGGCATGATCGCGGTGAGCAGAGTTACCCCGATCACGCCGTAGGGCAGCTGCAACAGTGCCCATGCGTTCGCGAAGATCGCGGGACCCGCTTCGTCGGCCGAGGAGGCGATGTTGTTCGCGACCACCAAGCCGACCTGGCTGATCAGCACGTACAAGATGATCGCGACGCCCATCTTGCCGAACTGCTTGAGTCGCGCGTCGACTCCCCACAGCGGACGCAGGTTGATCCCGTGCCTGCGGATCGCGGGTAGCAGGCAGAGTGCCTGTGTCGCCACGCCCGCGGTGATGCCGAGGCCGAGGACCAGCAGTTTCGGGTCGCTCATGCGCACCGGGTCGAGCGTGATCTCGCCGGGTGTCAGCGCGTAGACCGCCAGCACCGTCAACGCGACCACATTGTTCATCACAGGGGCCCACGCACCCGGTTTGAACGCCTGCCTGGTGTTGAGGATCGCGGTGAACAGCGCGGACATGCCATAGAAGAGCAGCGCGGGCGCCAGCAGGTAGGTCAGCGCGACGGTCAGGTTCGTGTTCACCTTGCCGTCGGAGGAGACGAGCACGTGACCGGCCAGGATCGGCGTGGCCGCCAAGGTGAGCACCGTGGCGACGAACAGCACCGTGAAGGCCGCGGTCACCAATCTGCGCACGAACGCGGCGCCGTTGTCGGCGTCCTCCTGTTCGGCGCGGATCAGGGTCGGCACGACGATGGCCGTCAGCACGGCGCCGAGGACGAGCTCGGCGACCATGTTCGGGATCAGGTTCGCCGAGATGAACGCACTCGCGATGGCCGGACCGAGCACCGTCAGCAACAGCAGCTGCTTGGCGAATCCGGTGATCCGGCTGATCAGCGTCGCGACCGCGATCGAACCCGAGTCCTTGAGCAGCTTCGCGTTGGCACTCATCGGGGCGCCGCCCGCCTTGTCGGCAGGTTCGGCCGCTACCTTCTTCGGCCGGGCGATGACCTGAGTCCGCTCCGCTGACCCGGCAGGCACACCGCTCGCGTTCCGTCCACGATCGCCGAATCCGGCACCTGCCTGGCGCCCATCCCGCGCGGGATCCGCAGCGGGCATCCCGGGGAAACTCCCCCGCGGTGGCACCGGACGTCCCTGCTCCGGCGGAGCTTGCCTGCGGCCACCGGCCTGATCGGGCCGATCCTGTCTCGGAATGGCGCCGGACTGCCCACCACGCGGCGGGACGGGTCGTTGCTGAGGGAATTCGCCCGATGGGTTCGGCCCGGATCGCCGCGGGGCGAACCCGTCCGGTCCGGGTCGTTGCTGCTGGGGGAACCCGCCCGAGCGCCCGGCGGAACCGGGTCCGGGTCGTTGCTGTTGCGGAAACTCACCTGAGCGCCCGGCGGAACCGGGTCCGGGGCGCTGCTGTTGCGGAAATTCACCTGAGCGCCCGGCGGAACCGGGTCCGGGGCGCTGCTGGGGAGGTGCGGGGCGACCGTCCGGCCCGTAAACAGGAGGGCGCGGTGGCCGGCCGGGCGGACCGGCAGGGGGCTGTGGAGGGCCGCCGACGCCGGGGCGCGGGGGCGGTCCGGGACGTTGTTGCTGCGGGAATTCACCCGAACGATTCGCCTGGCCTGGCGGTCGTTGACGGGGAGCGGGCCCGCGCCCTTGGCGTTCGCCCTGCGGCGGCCGCTGCTGATCCGGGTGGTAGTCGGCCGGTCGTGGTTGACCCTGTGCCGGGCGGAACCCGGCCGGTGGCTGTTCAGTGGGGCGACCGGGAGCCGGCGCAGCGCCGTGATCCGGCCCGGGACGGTATCCGGCCTGTTCGGGGCGCACCCCGGGCCGAGGACCTGGCGCGGCGGGCCGCTCACCGGGATGACGTGGCGCGCCGGGCAGATCCACCGCGGGCCGATTCACCGGCTGACGAAATCCACCGGGCTGTTCGAACGCCGGATCACCGGGGCGTACCGGCGGTCGGCCATCGCGAGGTGCGGGGTCCGGTCGATGACCAGGCGCGCCGGGCCGCCGATCCACGTGCTGTGCGGCCTCGTCGCGGTCGGCGTCCTGTCCGGCCGTCATCCCACGTTCCCACGGAGCACTGGGCGCCCGGCGCAGGGTCGGGTCGTCGTCGTGGTCACGCCGATGAGCGGAATCATCGTCGCCCATCATGCCTCCTGTACCCGGCGTAACCCGCGAATCCCGCCGGTCCGATGAGCGTTTCGCTCACCAGTGCCACTCTCGTCCTTGTCTGTCATGGTGCCCTGACCGCGCGTCAGGCGCGGGTGTTCACTGCCGTTGCAGCCGCTGACGTGCGCGCCGCAGTCGACCCGCCCGTTCGACCGTCTCCGGGGTGAACCCTTCGTCGGCGGGGTCGGGCTGCCCGCGGAACCGCCGCAGCAGTCGGCGCCCGGCCAGCAGCAACAGCAGTATCGCGGCACATGCGGTAATTATGGCCAGGGCTTGACCGTAGGCGTTCGAGCGCACCGAGACCGAGGTCGCCTCTCCTAGCGCTATCCCGTCCGGGGTGGTAAGGGCGATCGGAATGACCAGCTTACGGCTGTCGCTCACCTCGGTCGGGATCTGGAACGACCGGGTCCCGGACGGCGGAAGCAGCTGTTCGCCGATATCGGTGATGTTCGTCTCGGCAGGCGCTTCGATCCGGAACATCACCCGGATGGCGACGGGCAGTTCATTGCGCGCCACCAGCAACAACGGGCTCTGCTCGGAGGCCAGCGTGTACACCCCGCCCGGTGGCAGCACCGAGACCGAGGAGAACATCGTGTCCAGTTCACGGGTCGCCTGGTCGATGCGCCGCTGGGCGTGCAGATCGGCGAGCGTGTCGTTGTCGGCCCTGCGGTCGGACAGGCTCAGCGCGCGCAGCAGGTCCTCGCGCGCCGGGGTGAGGAACGCGTGCGGGGTGAGCTCGGATTCGGGCAGTTCGACCAGTGCGCGCATCAGCTCGGTCACCCGGGCGCCTTGGTCGTGAACCGGTCCGATGAACTGTTCCGGCGCGGCGTCCTGGGCGGCGCGCGGCAGGTACTCCAGCGCGAACGGCCGCGGATCGGGTGCCTGCGTGACGAGGTCGGTGAAGCTGCGCGGGCTCGCGAGGTTGTTGCGGGTGAGCAGTTCGACCTGTTTGAGCAGCGCGACGCCCTCCTCCCGGCTGGCACCCCACTGCTGCGGTGGCATCAGCAGCTGCGAGCGCGGCCGGTCCGGCGACGGATTGAGCGCACTCCACGCCATCGCGCCGAGCGCGTCCTGCAACCGGGCCGCGCGTGAGTCGTTGGTGACGTCGAAACGCACCTTCGACGGCGTGAACGACGGCGTCGGCGGGTTAGAGCCGACCGCGGCCAGCGCGGTGGCCGACCAGATGTCGAAGGTGGTCACCCGCAGCGCGGGATCGGTCCCGGCGGTGGCGCCGGCGGGCGGTTCCACGCTCACGCCCGGCACCCGCACGACATCGGGCGCCGACTGTTCCCCACCGACGACCACATCGGGTGTGAGCGTGGTCGGGGCGGAGGTGAGCGCGTTGTCGGTATCGGCGGGCGACCCGTCACCCGACACCGCGGAACCGGCCAGCACCGCCGTGCCGTATCCGTGCTCGCGCAACAACAGCCCGGCCGGATCGTCGATGCTGCCCGAATCGGGCAGGCTCACCCCGCGCAGCGACTGCGTGCCGAGGATCGAGTCCACTACATCGGCGGGCGCGAGCAGGGCCCGCGCCGACAGACCCGGATCGTTCACCGCGGCCAGTGCCGACACGTCGACCTGCGCGAACGGCAGGGCCACCGTGCACATCGATCCGGCCAGCGCGCGCAACCGGTCGAGCCAGGCCTGCGCGTTGGCCGCCCCGGCCCCCTCCCTGGTCGCCCCGCTCGGATCCGACGGACTGGCCAGCACCCGATAGCCGCGCGTCATCGTCTGCACGGTCGAGACCAGGTCGGGGTCGATGGCGATACACACCGATCCGGCCACACTTCTGTCTTTGCCCGGCGCGGGCACCACCGATTCCAGCGCGGCGACGAGCTGTTCGAGACGCCCGCCCTTGCCGACCGAGGCCGCCAGTTCGTCGTCGAGCAGTTCGGCCTGGCCGTTCACCGAGCCGGGCTTGCCCGCGACCATGCGGGGCCGGTCGGCCAGCGGCCAGATCATCGTGGTCGCGATCGGTGATGCTTCCGGCGGCGGCGTCACCGCCGGTTCCGCGCTGCCGTCCACACCCGTGGGCGGCAGTCCGAGGACCGGGAGCAGGAATCGCGCGTCGTCGAGTCTGGCCTGGGTGCCGTAGGCGGGTTCACCGTTGACGTTGAGCAGCAGCGGATACACCCCGGGATCGGTGAGCCCGAGCGATGCCTCCGAGCCCGCGCGCAACGCGATGCTCACCGAGAACTGTTTGCGCTGACCGGGACTCAACTGCGGCGCCACATCCTGGAACGGACCGGTCACCTCGTAGTTCACCTGGTCCAGCCGTAGTGAACTGCGCAACCCGCTCGGCGAATCCACCGCGGCGGCCCGTTGGATCCGCACGCTCACATCGTCGACGACCCGGTCGCCGATATTGGTGACCGTGCCGGAGATGGTCAGCTTCGGGTCGCTGCCGGTGGTGACAGTGCCCGGAGCCACCGCGTCCAGGGTCAGCTTGAGAAACTTCGGCGTTCCCGACCCGTCCGTTTGAGCGTGCGCGACCGCGGGCAGCAGCGTCATCGAACCCAAGATGGTCAGGACCGCCGTGATCAGCCGGATCAGTCCACCCGTCATCGCTTGCCGGTCTCCATCCGGTCGATCAATCGGTTCGCCACTTCGGCCAACCGCCGTTCATCGGCGTAGGCCAACCGGGAATCCAACTCGCTCAACGGAACCCACGCAACCTGGGTCACTTCGACGTCGGCGTCGGACAGCTCACCGCCCAGACACCGCAGCAGAAAATGGTGCACGGTCTTGTGTACCCGTCTGCCCTCGGTGACGAACCAGTAATCGATGCTGCCGAGCTCGGCGACCACTTCCCCGTCGATTCCGGTTTCCTCGGCGACTTCGCGGATCGCGGTCTGCTCGGAGGTCTCGCCCTCTTCGATATGTCCTTTGGGCAGCGACCACAACAGCCGTCCGCGACGGTCGGTGCGCCCGATCAGCGCGGCGGTGCGCTGTTCCTTCGGGCCGTCGAGCCCTTCGACGACCAGGCCGCCGGCCGACGTTTCCCGGACGGTACGCATGCGGGGTTTGCCGGCGTTGTTCGCCGAACCGCGCCGCCGCGGCTGGCGGCGTCGACTGTTCGCGCGATCGGCCGGAGGAGACACCCAGCCAGCTTAGCTGTGTTGTCAGCTCCTTCGGGCGCGCGGGGAATCGATTCGACGGCGCCAGTAAAGTGCTTGTTTGTGGTTTCCCCTGACGTTGTCCCTGATGCTGTGGCGGATCGTCGTGCTCGCCTGCTGGCGGGGGCGGCGGTGACTCTGGGGCAGCTCAATGATGTTTTGGCCCCGCTGGGGGCGATGTTCGCCGAGCGGGGGCACAGTCTGTATCTCGTCGGTGGCAGCGTGCGCGACGCGGTGCTCGGCCGGCTCGGCAACGACCTGGATTTCACCACCGACGCGCGGCCGGAGGTCGTGCAGGAGTTGATGCGTGGGTGGGCCGACCACCTGTGGGATACCGGCGGCTTGGCCTTCGGCACGGTCAGTGCGGCCAAGAACGACCAGCAGCTCGAGATCACCACCTTCCGCGCCGACACCTACGACCGGGTCTCGCGCAATCCCGAGGTCACCTTCGGTGACACCCTCGAGGGCGACCTGGTGCGCCGCGACTTCACGGTGAACGCCATGGCGGTGAAGATCGCCGCCGACGGGTCGCTGGAATTCGTCGACCCGCTCAACGGGATCGAAGCGCTGCTCGAAGGCGTGCTGGATACTCCAGCGGCGCCACAGGATTCGTTCGACGACGATCCGCTGCGGATGCTGCGGGCCGCGCGCTTCGTCGCCCAGCTGGGTTTCGAGGTGGCGCCGCGGGTGCGTGCGGCGATCATCGAGATGGCCGATCAGATCGACCGGATCACCGCCGAGCGGGTGCGCGCCGAACTCGACAAGCTGATCGGCGCCGACCACCCGATCGACGGCATCAATCTGATGTGCGACACCGGTCTGGCGCAGCGCGTGCTGCCCGAGGTGCCCGCGATGAAGCTCGAGATCGACGAGCACCACCAGCACAAGGACGTGTACCAGCATTCGCTGATTGTGCTGCAGCAGGCGATCGACCAGGAGGAAGGCGACGCCGACCTGGTATTGCGCTGGGCGGCACTGCTGCACGACATCGGCAAGCCCGACACCAAACGCAACGAGCCCGCGGGCGGCGTGAGCTTCCACCACCACGAGGTGGTCGGCGCGAAGATGGTGCGCAAGCGGATGCGAGCGCTGAAGTACCCGAAGGCGTTCACCGAAGAGGTTGCGCGCCTGGTGTTTCTGCACCTGCGTTTCCACGGCTACGGCAAGGGACAGTGGACGGATTCGGCGGTGCGCCGATACGTCACCGACGCCGACGACCTGCTCGATCGCCTGCACAAGCTCGTGCGCGCCGACTGCACCACCCGCAACAAGCGCCGCGCGGCGGCCCTGCGCTCGACCTACGACGAGCTGGAGGAGCGGATCGCGGCGCTGCGCGAGCAGGAGGACCTGGCCCGGGTGCGCCCGGATCTGGACGGCAACGCGATCATGGAATTGCTCGGGCTGCCGCCGGGGCCGCAGGTCGGTAAGGCGTGGAAGTACCTGAAGGATCTGCGACTCGACCGCGGCCCGATGACGCGGGACGAGGCCGAAGCCGCCCTTCGGGAATGGTGGGCCACGCAGAACTGATCAGAAGACGATCAGTGTTGTTCCCGCGATGATGGCGTCGCGGATCTGGGTCAGGTCGAACGAGCCGGTGGTCTCGGGCAGTTCGAGCCGGAATTTCACCACGTCACCGCGCCGGTGCGCGTAGGAGATGCTGGCACGGTTGGGCAGGTCGTCGAGCAGTAGCGCGGGTGCGGGCACCACGCGCTTGGGGAGCCGGATGCCGTACCAACTGGCCTTGCGGATGTCGAGGGTGAGCAGGTTGTCGTAGACCTGCCCGTCGACGACCGCCCGCATCTTGCGCGTGCGATGCGTCGCGACGATCTGTCCGCGCTGGTCGAGCCGCACCCGCCAATCCAGGTTCTGGGCGTCCACCCAGTCCGCCAGCGCGCCGATGCCGATGGTGCCCTCGATGTCGAGCTGCTGGACCCGGACCTTGGTCGGCACACCGGGAATCAGCCGCACACCGTGCGCGACCACGGTGACCGTGTCGAACGGATGTGAGTCCCAGACCAGGTTCGACAGCACTGTCTTGCTCTGGAAGTGAGCGCCGCGTCTGCGCAGCTTGAACGTGTCGAGGGTGGCGGTGAGGTCGTGCCCGAGCAGCGTGGCACTGATCTCCTGGCCGCCGAAACGGCTGAGGATGCCCTCGCTGAGCACGGTCATCAGCACATCGGGCATGAGCGCGGTGACGGTGCCGGAACCGAGGTCGGCGACGGGGTCGGCCCAGGACGTGGTGAAGCCGAGCCACTGGTCGATCCATGACGGGTCGAGCAGACGTTTGCCCATATCGACAGCGCCTGCCAGTGACCAGGACTTCGGATCGAAATACGTGGCCATGATGGCTTCGAGCGTACTTGGCCGCGTCGCCGGTGGCCATGAAGTGTGACCCGATTATGGGATATCACGACCGGTTGTTTCCGGAAGTGCGGAGTTGTTTTCTTGTTATGTCCGAATCTGCGGACATATCCTGATCGGGTGGCGAAACTGCGAATCAAGGAAGCGGCCGATCTGCTCGGCGTCAGCGACGACACGGTGCGTCGCTGGATCGACACGGGCGCCCTCACGGCGACCAAGGACGCCGCGGGCCGCCTGGTGCTGGACGGCCGGGAGCTGGCCGAACGCGCCGTCGACCAGGCACGCACGCCACACACCCAGGTGGGTAGTGCCAGCTCGGCCCGCAATCGGTTTCCCGGTCTGGTCACTCGCGTGGTGACCGACACGGTGATGGCACAGGTGGAGATGCAATGCGGTCCTTTCACGGTGGTCTCGCTGATGAGCAGCGAATCGGTGCGCGAGCTGGGGCTCGAGCCGGGCAGCGTCGCGCTGGCCAGCGTCAAGGCCACGACAGTGGTGGTCGAGAAGGCCGCCGAATGATCGCCCGGGTCGCGCTCGGTGCCGCGCTGGTGCTGGTCACCGTGAGTGGTTGCGGGAGTGGCGATACCGAGGAGTCCACGCTCACCGTGTTCGCCGCGGCTTCGCTGAAGAGCGTTTTCACCGGCCTGGAGAAGGACTTCGAGTCCGCGAATCCGGGTGTGGACGTGCAGTTCTCGTTCGCGGGCTCGTCCGACCTGGCCGCGCAACTCCAAGCGGGAGCGCCCGCTGATGTTTTCGCCTCGGCCGACCAGCCGACCATGGACAAGGCCGTCCAGAGTGGCCGCATCACCGCAGCCCCCACCACTTTCGCCACCAACGTGCTCACCCTGGTCACGGCGCCGGGAAATCCCAAGGGCATCAGCGGAATCAACGACCTCGCCGACGCGACCGTGGTCGTCTGTGCCCCCCAGGTTCCGTGCGGCCGGGCGACGAAAAAGGTCGCCGACGCCGCGGGGGCCACGCTGCGTCCGGTGAGCGAGGAATCCTCGGTGGCCGATGTTCTCACCAAGGTGACCTCCGGCCAGGCCGACGCCGGCTTCGTCTACGTCACCGATGCTTCCGCCGCGGGTGCGAAGGTGGGCGTCGTGGCGGTTCCCGAGGCGTCGGCTGCCGTGAACACCTATCCGATTGCCGTGGTGGCCGATTCGAAGCAAGCCACGAACGCGCGGAAATTCGCCGAACTGGTCACCGGCCCCACCGGACGCGCGGCCCTGGCCGCAGCGGGGTTCGGCGCACCGTGACCGGTGTCGGCAGTACCGGGCTGCCTCGGTGGTTGCCGGTGCTCGCCGTCTTCGGTTTCGCACTGGTGGTACTCCCGCTGGCCGCGTTGGCCTGGGGAGTGGAGTGGGGTCGGTTCGCTGAGCTCGTGAGTACCGAAGCATCAAGGGACGCACTGTGGTTGAGCCTGCGCACCGCTACCGCGAGCACCGTGCTGTGCCTGGTGTTCGGGGTGCCGATGGCGGCGGTGCTGGCGCGAGCTCGGTGGCAAGGGTTGCCGATGTTGCGCGCTCTTGTGCTGCTGCCCTTGGTATTACCGCCGGTGGTCGGCGGAATCGCGCTGCTCTACACCTTCGGCCGGCGGGGGCTGCTCGGCGAACACCTGGAAGCCGCGGGGATTCGGATCGCGTTCAGCACGACCGCGGTCGTGCTGGCGCAAACCTTTGTGGCACTGCCCTTTCTGGTGCTCACCCTCGAAGGGGCGTTGCGGACGGCGGGTAGCCGCTACGAGCAGATCGCCGCGACGCTCGGTGCGGGCCCGAGCACGGTCTGGTGGCGGATCACCCTTCCCCTGCTCCGCCCCGCGCTGATCTCCGGCGCGGTCCTCGCCTTCGCTCGCGCCCTCGGCGAATTCGGCGCCACCCTCACCTTCGCGGGCAGTCTCCAAGGCCGCACCCGCACCCTCCCACTGGAGATCTACCTCCAGCGTGAAGCCGATCCCGACGCGGCCGTCGCCCTGTCGGTGGTGCTGATCGTCGTCGCCGTCCTGATCGTCCTGCTCGCCTACCGCCGCACCAGCCCGATCCCCGGCACCCAGCTGCGCAGCGGTGCCCCGCGAGCGATCGGCGGCGCGAAGTGACCGAGGATTCGCCCGAGCAGAGCCCCGCAACCGGACCGGCTGATGTGCCGAGCGACCATACCGGCCCACCTGCGACGTGGCCCGCCGATCGTTCGAGCCCTCCGAGCGGGCTGTCGGTGTCCGCGCGGATCGCCGGCCGCCATCTCGACTTGCGGATCGAAGCCGGCCCCGGCGAAGTACTCGCCGTGCTCGGCCCCAACGGCGCGGGGAAGTCGAGCTTGCTGCAAGTCATCGCCGGACTGCTGGTCCCCGACGAGGGCCACGTACGACTCGGCGAACGCACCCTCACCGACACTGCCGAAGGCATTGCGCTGCCCCCACATCGGCGCGGAGTCTCTCTGCTCGCCCAGGACCCACTCCTGTTCCCCCACCTCAGCGTGCGCGACAATGTCGCCTTCGGCCCACGCAGTCGAGGCGCCAATACGCGCACCTCCCGCGAAATCGCCGAATACTGGCTGAGCGCCGTCGATGCGAAAGAATTCGCCGACCGCCACCCCGGCGGGCTCTCCGGTGGCCAATCCCAGCGTGTCGCCCTGGCCCGCGCTCTCGCCGTCGACCCCGACCTGCTGCTCCTCGACGAACCCATGTCGGCGCTCGATGTCGATGTCGCCCCGGCCATGCGAACCCTGCTCCGTCGCGTCCTGCGCGACGAACCCGGTCGCGCCCACCCCCGCTGCGCCGTCCTGGTCACCCACGACATCATCGACGCCATCACCCTCGCCGACCGCCTCTTTGTCCTGGAAGCGGGCCGCATCGTCGAATCGGGCCCGGTCGCCGAGGTGATGGCGCACCCCCGCAACCCCTTCGCGGCCCGCATCGCCGGCCTCAACCTCCTGCGCGGCACCGGCGTCGAGTCAGCGCTCCTGACAGGTCCGGTGGCCGAACGCGGTGGCCTGCTCACCGGTGCCGGCGAACCGCAGGCACCGCGGACTCACCCCGGCGATCCGGCCCCGGCCCTGGGGACGGTGCTCGTCGACGACCTCGGCGTCGATGGCTGCGTCGTCGGCGATTTCCTCCCCGGCGCCCACGCCGCGGCGGTGTTCGCTCCGGCCGCGGTGTCGGTATTCCGCAGCCGGCCCGGCGGTAGCCCACGCAACGTGTTCACCGTCGACATCACCGAGATCACCGACCGGGGCGGCATCGTCCGGGTTCGCGGTGACGCACCGCAGGCGCCTGGTCTCTGCGCGGACCTGACCCCCGCCGCTGTCGCCCAACTCCACCTCACCACCGGCATTCAGGTCTACTTCGCGGTGAAGGCCGCCGAGGTCCGCGTGTACGCCTGCTGAACCGCGCCCCGGTGATAACGGTATGAATCTGTGCGTTCATGCTCGAAATACCGGGGTACATTCCCGGCGAGTGACCCGCGAAGACCGGAGGGCATCGCATGCCGCTGGACCTGAACAGTGATCTGGGCGAGGGCTTGGGCCCGTGGCGGATGGGTGACGATGCCGCCATGCTCGACATCGTGACCAGCGCGAACATCGCGTGTGGTTTCCATGCGGGCGATCCGACCATCATGCGCCGCACCTGCGAACTCGCGGTGGCCAAGGGGGTGCGGATCGGCGCGCACGTCGGCTATCGCGATCTGGTGGGTTTCGGCCGCCGCGATATCGCCATCGCCCCGGCCGATCTGCGCGACGAGGTGCTCTATCAGATCGGCGCGCTCGCGGCCTTCGCGCGGGCGGCGGGCGACCGGGTCCGCTATGTGAAACCACACGGTGCGCTCTACCACGCGGCCGCGCGCGATCGCCTGCTCGCCGAAGCCCTTGTCGCCGCGGTGGCCGAGGCCGAACCCGGTCTCGCACTGCTCGGACCGGCGGGTACCGAACTGGAACGGGCCGCCCAGCGGGTGCGTTTCGTCGGTGAGGGATTCGCTGACCGGGCCTACACTGCAACAGGTTCGCTGGCCCCGCGCGGAGTTGCCGGGGCGGTGCTGTCGGCCGACGACGCCGTGGCCCAGGCGACAACTCTTGCGCTGTCGGGGACCGCGCGTACCGTAGACGGTCCCGGTACGGTCGCCGTGTCCGTGGCCAGCGTGTGCGTCCACGGCGACTCTCCGGCGGCCGTCGAGATGGCCCGCCGGATTCGGGGGGCGCTCGACGAAGCCGGGATACCGGTGGAGCCGTTCAGCTGAGGGGTGGGAGGCACGATGGACATCGATTGGAACGCGCGGATCCGGCCCGCGGGTGACCGCGCCATGCTCATCACCCTCGACGACCCGCGCCCGGTACAGCGCTTGGCCTCCGCGCTGCGCGTGCACGCGATAGCCGGTGTCGAGGATGTGCTGCCCGCGGCGGAAACCGTGCTGGTCACCATGCATTCGGTGAGTTACGGCGTGCAGGTCCGCCGTGAGCTCGTCGCGCTGCTCGACCGGCTGGATCACGAGCCACCGCAAGCGGATTCGCCGGATGTTTCCCGTGGAACAGTGCCGGATACCGAGCCGGTGGTGGAGATCCCGGTGCGCTACGACGGCGCGGACCTGCCCGAGGTGGCGCGGTTGCTCGACCTGTCGATCCCGGAGGTGATCGCGGCGCACACCGGCACTGTCTGGCGGTGCGCGTTCGTCGGTTTCGCGCCCGGTTTCGGCTACCTCACCTCGCCCGACGGCAGGCTCACGGTGCCACGCCGCACCCATGCCCGCACGGCCATTCCGGCCGGCGCGGTGGCGCTGGCCGGCGGATATTCGGCCGTCTACCCGCGCGGCACGCCGGGCGGTTGGCAGTTGATCGGCACCACCGATCTGCGAATGTGGGCGGTGGACCGCGATCCACCCGCGCTGGTGCGGGCGGGTTCGGCGATCAGGTTCGTCGCTTCCGACGAATAGCTGCTTCGGCGGAAAATCAAGGGCTGCTCAACGGTGCGCCGCCTCGACAGCGAATCGGGGAGAGATCGCATGCTGATCTTCATCGAACGGGTGGGGCCGCTCGCGACAGTGCAGGACCTGGGCAGACAGGGCTGGTTCGATTCCGGCGTCGGCCAGGCGGGTGCGGCCGACCGCGGGTCACTGCGGCTGGCGAACCGGCTGGTCGGCAATCCGGAGGACTTCGCCGCCATCGAAGCGCTGCTCGGCGGTCTCGCCTTGCGCGCCGACGGTCACCTCACCGTCGCGGTCACCGGCGCGCCCGCCCCCGCCACCGTCGACGGCACCCCGGTCGGGCACGCGAGTGTGCTCGAACTCGACGAGGGCCAGGTGCTGCGACTGGGCCTCGCGAACACCGGTCTGCGCAGCTACGTGGCGGTGCGCGGCGGTATCGATGTGGCCAAGGTGCTGGGTTCGCGCAGCCGCGACACCTTGTCCGGCATCGGTCCCGACCCGCTGGTGGTCGGCACGCAGCTGCCGGTCGGTCCCCCGCCGCGCACCCTCCCGACCGTGGAATTCGCGCCGGTTCCGCTGCCGCCGAAAGTGCTCACGGTCCGAGCGTGTCCGGGCCCGCGCGCGGACTGGTTCACCGATCCCGATCAGCTGTTCCGCGGTTCCTGGATCGTTTCCACCGACACCGACCGGGTCGGCGCCCGGCTGGATCGCGGCGACGGACCCCCGCTGGTGCGGTCGATCGGCCGTGAATTGCCCTCCGAGGGCGTGGCGCTGGGCTCGGTGCAGGTGCCACCGAGCGGTCAGCCGGTCGTCTTCCTGGCCGATCACCCGATCACCGGCGGTTATCCGGTGATCGCCGTCGTCCTGGATGCCGATGTCGACCGTGTCGCGCAGGCTCGCCCCGGCGACAGACTGCTGTTCGTGGCGGCGTCCTGACTCAGCGCGGCGGATTCAATCGCGCGTGCATGAGGTACACGTTGTAGCTGTCCCACGCCGACATCGTGAAGTACAGGTCCTGCGCGGTCGACCAGGGATGGATGAACCCGCCGTACGCCTTCGGATACATCTCGGTGGACACCAGCGGCACTGTCGAGGTCCAGGCGCCCTGCGGCTGGCCGGCGGTCCGCAAAACGATCTGGCTCGCGGCCGAATCGAGATAGACCATCTGCCACTGCCGGCTTTCCTCGTCGAACCGCACCGACAGCTCGCTGGCCATCCCGTTCACGAGCGGTGTCGCCGAATTCTGCGCCGCGGGCGCCCAATTGCCGTCCACCCAGTACTGGTAGGCCGTCTTGTTGAGCACGTCGGCCTTGCGCACCCTGGCCAGGCCGATCGTCCCGATCCGGCCGTTGGGCGTGCCGAACATGTAGACGTAGTCCCCGTGCGGCACCATCGCCGCCACCTGGAATTGCCCGAGGCCGAACATGTTCTCCCAGCGGGCATGCTGATCTTTGGTCCAGGTCGAGCCGCCGTCGTCGGAGTAGGCGAGTCCGCCGTAGTTCGTCATCCACATGCCGGGGATCTTCGACCAGTGGTTCACCGACATGTAGCTCATGAACTGCCGTTTGCCGAGCGCGAACCCCGAGGTCGGGATCGTGGTGGTCTCCCAGTTCTTGATCTTGCGGCTGCCGAGGAGCTCGGCGGCGTGACAGGGGCTGTCCTGCACCATCGAGTCGATGGTGATGCCGTCGCTCAGATCCTTGTCGGTGCTGTAGGCCAGCACATTCGATCGCCAGTCGGCGCCGTCGGAGCCGGCGCCGCCGTAGGCCCAGCCCTCGCCGAAGGTGTCGCCGAAAACCATGGCCACCTTGCCCGGTTCGGTTTCCCAGAACAGCCCGAGGTCGGTGCCGTCGACCTGCCAGCGCATATCGGTCCGGTTGGTCGAGCCGTGTCCGGTGACCTGGTCCACGAGGCGGACGGACTCCACCTTCGCGGGCGTGACCGGCGCCCCCAGCGGACCGCGCTCGATCGGCCGGACCACCGGTTCCGGCGCTTCCTGGGCCGGTTCGCCCTCGCCGCCGGGCACCGGGATCGGAATCGGCTCGATCTCCGGGTTGATCCTGATCCGCGGCAACGCGATCGCCGATCCGGTCGAGGTGGACTCGTCCGTACTTTCCGGTTCGGGTTCCGGCGTGTCACGGACCTCCGGGCACGGATTGCGGCACGGGTCCGAGGGCAGCGGAACCTGTGCGACGCGCGTGTTGTCGTGCGGCGGGTCGGGAATCGGTACCGGCGTCAGCTGCGGTACCCAGACCGGGATGTCGATACTCGGCGGCAGGACCGGCGCGGGCGGTGCGGCCGGGTCGGGCAGCCGGTTGACCGGGTCGAATCCTGTTTCCCCGCAGAGATTCACCGGCGGGGGCACCCACGGCAGCGGGCCCGCCTGTGCGGGGACGGCGAGGATGGCGGACAGCAGCACACCCACGGCGGCAGTTCCGTGCGATACCGGTCTTGCGCGCATCTGGCTCCCTCGAATCGGTGTCGGCGAGGAACACCTGTGATCTTGTGAGAACTTACCGGAACCGATCGCTGTTGCCGTGCGTCCAAACACATGTGAACGAAATCGAGTACGTCTTCGGAACCGGCGACGCGGTCGTGCACCACTGGTCGAGCTACGACGAACTGGCCGACACGAGCGTCGTCGACGCGCTCTGGATCGATTACGACACCGGCGTCGACCACGACACGCTGCTCCCCGACATCGCGCCGGCCACCGCCGATCACCGAACGGTGCTGGCCCAGGAACCCGCGGGCACCCTCAGCAGGCCACCCTGGCTCGACGGGAATTGAGCACGATGGCCGCGATGCCGAGGGCGTACACCCCGGCGCCGGCCAGCACCACCCCGATCGAACGTCCGTCGGCCGGGATCACCAGCGCGGTCACCGCGATCGCCAAGACGAAGCAGACGTTGAAAACCGTGTCCTGCAGGGCGAATACCTGTCCGCGCTGGTCGTCGTCGATGTCGATCTGCATGCTCGCGTCGCCGGTGAGCTTGATCGTCTGCCCGGCGAGGCCGAGCCCGAACGCGCCTGCCAGCAGCAGTCGGTGCGCGTTGTCGACCGCGGGCCCGGTGGCCAGCGCGATCGGCGTCACGAGCGTGAGCTGCACGATCACCGCTGTCGTGAGCCCGAGCAGTACGGTGCGCGGCCTGCCGAGGCGCGGAATCAGGATCGGCGCACCGATCGCGGCCAGCAGCATGCCCGCCGCCGCGAAGCCGATCGCCACCCCGAAGCCGACCAGCCCGCCGCTCATCTCGGCGCCGTCGGTGGGCTGGCGCAGCACCAGCACCATGATCAGCGTGTTCATTCCGAAGACGATGCGATGCGCGCCGATGCCGATCATCGCCGTGGTCACCTGGGCCGCACGCCACACGGCCCGCGCGCCGGTGCGCAGACCGGTCGCGATGGCGTGCACGGTGCTCTCGGTCGCGGCCGAGCCACGGTCCGGCCCGAGCACATGCGGTCCGAACCCGTAGGCCAGCACCGCGCCGACCAGCGAGCCGAGCCCGCTCAACGCCACCGCGACCGCCGAGGCCGCGTCGCCCGCGCCGATCAGCGCGATCACCGCCACCGACGCCGCGGCGCCGATCCCGGCACATACCGAGGCCACCGTCGCCAGCACCGAATTCATCGGCACCAGCCAGCGCTGCTCGAGCACCCGCGGCAGCGCCGCCGACACACCGGCCAGCACGAACCTGCTGATCCCCACCGTCGCCAGCGCCAGCACCAGCAGTGGCGTCTCCCCCACGCCCACGAACAGCCCGATCGCGGCCACGCCGATCAGCACCGCCCGCGCCACACTCGCCGCCAGCAGCACATTGCGCCGATCCCACCGATCCAGCAGCGCGCCCGCGTACGGCCCGAGCACCGAATACGGCAGCAGCAGCACCGCGAAACCGGCGGCGATGGCCAGCGGATCGGTCTCGCGTTCCGGGTTGAACAGGATCGCGCCCGACAGGGCCGCCTGGAACATCCCGTCACCGAACTGCGCGGCCAGCCGCAACAGGGCCAGCCGTGGCACCCGCGGGTTCCGGCGGACCACCTCGCGGGTGTCGCGAAGCAGATGTCTCATCGAGATCGGCTGCTCATCCGCCGTATTCGAGCCGTCAGGGGGATGAGTCGACACGTCATGACCATAGTGGTGCCAGAATTGAAGGGTGACGCCCACATCGACGACACCGCCGCGGATCGAACTACACCGCGGTGGCGACCGGATGAAGACGCGGATCCCGTGGCTCGACTCCAAGCATTCGTTCTCCTTCGGCGAGCACTACGACCCCGACAACACCCATCACGGGCTGCTGCTGGTGAACAACGAGGACGTGGTGCTGCCCGGCGAGGGCTTCGACACCCATCCGCATCGGGACATGGAAATCGTCACCTGGGTGCTCGGCGGCAGCCTCGTGCATCAGGATTCGCTCGGCCACAACGGTGTCATCTATCCGGGTCTGGCCCAGCGCATGAGCGCGGGCACGGGCATCATGCACTCGGAGAAGAACGATTCGTGGCGCCTCGACGGCAAGACCCACGACGAGCCGGTGCACTTCGTGCAGATGTGGGTGGTTCCGGATGAGCCGGGCGTCGACCCCGGCTACCAGCAGCTCGAGATCGACGACGAGCTCGCGCGCGGCGAGCTGGTGACGGTCGCGTCGGGCCTACCTCGCTATCGCGACCGCACGGCCATCGCGATCAATTCCTCACATGCCGCCATGCACGTTGCCAGGATGACGGCTGACAGTCCCGGCGTCACCCTTCCTGATGCCCCCTACCTGCATGTTTTCGTCGCACGCGGTGAGGTCGACGTCGAGGGTCTCGGCACCCTGTCCCAGGGCGACGCGATTCGGCTGACCCGCTCCGGCGGCCAGTTGATCCGTCCGCACGGCGACGCCGAGGTGCTCGTCTGGGAGATGCACGCGCGCCTCGGCGGTGGGTGAGCTCAGGCCGAACCCGGCTGCCGGATCAAGGTCGCCGACTTGGCATTTGTCCTGGTAGCGGCAACGATCTGCGCGAAATCGGGTCGGAAGTCGCCGTCGGGCGCCTGCATCCAGGTGCGATATCCGCTGCGCTCGTCGGCCGGCGACGGCAGCACCACCTCGCTACCGGGCAGGGCGACCGAGGCGCAGACCCGGAACAGCTCGGCGAACAGCACGGTGTCGAGGTAGGAGTTGTCGACCGGCCCGGTGAGGAAGGTCCAGCGGCCGGAGCGGGGGTGGGCGATGATCGGCCCGCAGCGCAGGCCGCGCGTGACGAGCATCCCGCGGACTCGTTCGCCCAGCGTCGATGGCATCACCACCGCGCCGACCGCGCCGATCTCGAGCACGATCCGTCCCAGCGCCGCGTCGACGACGCCGTAGAGGCCATGGTGCTTGCGGTATTGGCGACAGCGCGCCAAAGCGTCCTGGGTGGCCGAGTATTCCTCGGCCGCCGTATACCCGCCCTTGTCCTCATCAGTGTGCAACGTGCTCATCACGACCTCGTCTCTGTCGACGGTGGTTCGATGTAGCTGTGAGTTCGCTCGATTGGGGCGAATCTCGGCGAGAAGTGGAGCATCACGACCAGGTGGCGCGGAAACTTTTTCATAACGGCAGGACGTGAGGGAAAAATGCCGTTCTACGCAGCCTATAGCCGCACAACCGCGCTGACAATAGTCAGTAGCTGGTGTGTCGATCAGCGTACGATATTCGCCCATGGCTCCCGTTTCGCCGACCGTCGCGCGGTGGGAACTCGTCCTGCGTCTGCGCGAACTCCGTGAGCAGCGCGGATTCGATTCGGCCGGGTTCGCCCGTCGCGTCGGGTTCACGCCCGCGAACTGGTCGCATGTCGAGAAGGGCAGGCGGGTGCTCACCCGCACCACCATCGAGCCGGTTCTCGACGTTCTCGATGTCACGCCCGACGAACGCCTCGAGCTGCTCGCCCTGCTCGAAGCGAGTAAGCAGCGCGGCTGGTGGACGACGGCCTCCTCGGCGCTGATCGGTCCCGAGCTGCAGCGGCTGTACGGGATGGAGGCGGGCGCGCAGAGTATCCGCAGCTACGACAGCATGATCGTGCCCGGTCTGTTGCAGACCGAGGCGTACGCGCGGGCACTGATCAGTGCCGATGTGATGATCCGCCCGGTCCAAGTTGACCAATTAGTCTCGATACGGCTACGTCGCCAGCAGCGGTTGCACGGGCCCGATCCGCTGGAACTCACCGCGGTGCTCGGCGAGGCCACTCTGCGTCAGCAGACCGGCGGTGGTGAGGTGCTGCGCGGGCAGTTGCGGCACCTGGTCGCGCTGGTGCGCGAACTCGACACCGTCGACGTGCGCGTCATTCCGTTCAGTGCGACCGAGGGGGCCGTGCTCGGCGGTTCCAGCTTCCATCTGCTCGACTTCGCAAGCGATCAGCTACCTACCTTCGCCTGGGCCGAGAGCGCGGTGTTCGGCGGTCATGTCGACGACGCCGAACAGGTCCGCGATCTCGGCTTCGCCTACGTACGTGCCCGCGAGCAATCCCTTTCCCGCACCGAATCTCTCGCCCTGATCAGGGAGTATGCAAGCGTGTAAGATTCTGGGTATGTCCACCACCGCTCGCCGCCGCCCGGCCGAACACGGCTGGTTCACCTCGTCACGCTCGAATAACGGCAACCAGTGTGTCGAGGTTCGTTTCGATGGAGACGCTGTCCAGATACGAGACAGCAAATTCCGCCGCAACCCGATGAACGCCGGCCTGGACGAGCCCATCATCACCGTCGACGCCCCCCTCTGGACAGCCTTCCTCCACTGCCTTCTCACCGCCCGCCCCCACCCCGACCTGGTGGCCCACACCTCCCCCGACGGCTCGACGACCCTCCGCCACGAAGCCGTCGTCCTCCGCTTCACCCCCGAAGAGTGGAATGCCTTCGTAGCCGGCGTCCGCGACGACGAGTTCGCCTGCGTGTAAGACCACGTCGCCGGCCATCGGTGTTTCGGCATACTGGGGGGCGTGACTTCTGATCTGAGCGCTCCCTCCGGTATTGATCTGTCCTTCCGCGATCAGGATGTGCGGGTGCAGGACGATCTGTTCGCGCATGTCAACGGGCAGTGGTTGGCCGGGTATGAGATCCCGGCCGACCGGGCTGTCGACGGTGCGTTTCGCACGCTCTACGACCAGGCCGAGCTAGATGTGCAGGCGATCATCACCGATAGTGCCGCCGGTGCGGCCGACGATGCCGACGCCCGCAAGATCGGGGATCTGTTCTCGAGCTTCATGGCCACCGATGTGGTCGCGGCGGCCGGGTTCACACCTGTCGCCGAGGAGTTGCGCGCGATCGCCGAGGTCGGCGATCCGAGTGCGTTCGCCGCGCTGCTCGGGCGCTTGCAGCGCACGGGGGTCCGTGGCGCGCTCGCCTACTACGTGGACACCGACGACAAGAACTCCACCCGCTACCTCGTGCACGCGACCCAGTCGGGCATCGGGCTGCCCGACGAGTCCTACTACCGCGCCGACGAGTTCGCGGAAATCCGCGACGCGTACCTCGCGCACATCACCAAGACGTTCACCATCGCCGCCGCGGACGCGTCGCTGGCGGGCCTGCTCCCCGCTGACCCGGCCGACGCGGCCCGCCGCGTGTTCGAGCTGGAACGCACACTCGCCGCGGGACATTGGGATGTCGTCCGACGTCGGGATGCCGAAAAGAGCTACAACCTCACCACTTTCGCCGACCTGGTCGCCGAGAACCCGGAATTCGACTGGGCCGCGTGGGTAGACGGTGTCGCCACCGGACTCGACCGTGACGGCAAGGACCTGTTCGCCGAACTCGTCGTGCGTCAGCCAGGCTACGTGCGCGCCTTCGCCGCCGCGTGGGCCGAGGTGCCGCAAACGGATTGGCAGGCGTGGGCGGCGTGGCAGGTGCTGCACGCGCGTTCGGGGTTCCTCACCGACGAGATCGTCGAGGAGTACTTCGACTTCTACGGACGCACTCTCACCGGCGCCGAGGAGAACCGCGAACGCTGGAAGCGCGGTGTGTCGCTGGTGCAGGAACTGCTCGGTGAAGCAGTCGGCAAACTGTATGTGGCCCGGCACTTTCCGCCGCAGGCCAAGGCCCGCATGGTGGAGCTGGTGGCCAATCTCCAGGAGGCCTACCGCCGCAATATCGCCGACCTCGAGTGGATGGGCCCCGACACCCGCGCGGCCGCACTGACCAAGCTGGAGAAGTTCACCCCCAAGATCGGCTACCCCGACACCTGGCGCGACTACTCCGCGGTCGAGATCGACGCGAGCGACCTCGTCGGCAACTACCGCCGTGGCCATGCCGCCGAGCACGACCGTGACCTGGGCAAACTGGGTGGTGAAGTCGATCGTGGCGAATGGTTCATGACCCCGCAGACCGTGAACGCCTACTACAACCCCGGCATGAACGAGATCGTGTTCCCCGCGGCGATCCTGCAGCCGCCGTTCTTCGACATGAACGCCGACGACGCCGCCAACTACGGCGGGATCGGCGCGGTGATCGGGCACGAGATCGGGCACGGCTTCGACGACCAGGGCGCGAAGTACGACGGCGACGGCAACATGCAGGACTGGTGGACCGACGAGGATCGCGCCGAGTTCGGCAAGCGCACCAAGGCCCTGATCGACCAGTACAACGTGCTCTCCCCCGCCGACCTGGACGACGAGCACACCGTGAACGGCGAATTCACCATCGGTGAGAACATCGGCGACCTCGGCGGACTGTCCATCGCCCTCGCCGCCTACAAGATCTCGCTCGAAGGCAAGGAACCTCCGGTGATCGACGGCCTCACCGGGCTGCAGCGCGTCTTCTACGGTTGGGCGCAGGTCTGGCGCACGAAGGCCCGCACCGAGGAGGCGATCCGCCGTCTCGCCGTCGACCCGCACTCCCCGCCGGAGTTCCGCTGCAATGCGGTGATCCGCAATATCGACAGCTTCTACGAGGCTTTCGACGTGACTCCGGCGGACAAGCTCTACTTGAAGCCGGAGGAACGTGTGACCATCTGGTGACGAGGTCTCGACCCTGCCGGTCGCCGGTAGGGTCGAAACCCACTGCATCGGAGAGGGACAATTCTCATGCGTCACCAGCAGGTCGCCGACAACGTCTTCACCATCGCGGGCACGGACGTGAACATGGTCCTGCTCCGCGAGGGTCGTGACCTCACCCTGATCGACGCGGGGTGGTACGGCGACGCCGGCCTGATCGAAGCCACCGTCGAGGCCCTCGGTCATCGCCCCGAGGACATCACCGCGGTGCTGCTGACCCATGCACACCTGGACCACGTCGGCGCCCTCAACCACCTACAGGCGAAGTACGGCATCCCCGCCTACACCAGTCGCCTCGAGGTGCCGCACGCCAAAGGCGAGGTCCACGAGTCCGCCACCCCGCTCGACGTGATCAAACGCCTCACCGACGTCTCCACCTGCGGCTGGGCTCTGCGGATCACCCGCGCGGGCGGCCTCCGTAAGAACCAGGTCCCCCACATCCAGCCCTTCCGCACCGCGGGCGAGCTGGATCTTCCCGGCCACCCCACGCCGATCGCGACCCCGGGACACACCTCGGGCCACTCCGCCTTCCATCTCGCGGCCGCCGGCGCGGTAGTCACCGGCGACACCCTGGTTACCGCGCATCCCACCTCGAAATTCACAGGCCCCCAACTACTTCCCGACTTCTTCAACCACTCGACCCCGGAAACCCTCACAGCACTCGAGGCCCTCGAGCCGCTCGCCGCCGACCTGGTTCTCCCCGGCCACGGTGACCCCTTCACCGAGGGCATCCGGCAAGCTGTCGACCGGGCGCGGACCCACACGAGAACCGAACGGCGCGAATAACGAGTAGTCACCTAGTTGCTGTCGTCACTTTCGGCAAACGCGAGTAGCGACCATGTAAGTAGAGTTTGCGATAGCGAAAGTACAGTAAGAGCACATGGATTGGCCGGCCCACCGCACGGAGCAGCGTTCCTGGCAGGCGCGTGACGGACGAAGTCCGCGAGTCGGCCCCGTCCCCGAACAGGCAGCGGTGTCGATCCCACCGCGCATCGCCGAACTCGACTTCGCCACCAGGCGAACAACATCGGCTAGCGAAGCCGCCGTGATCGCCGTGACGCATCTAGAAGCCGGCCAGGGCCAGTATTCGGCACCGTTGCGCGAATTCCTGCTGCGCAGCGAAGCTGTCGCGTCGTCGCGGATCGAGCACATCGATGCGGGGTGGCGAGCATTCAGCAAATCCTTCGGCGGCGCGACGGCCGGACCTGAGGCGGCGTCACAGGTCAGCGCGGTCCGGGCACTCACCGGACTGGTCGACAGTGCGGCGACCAGCCGGATCACGGAGGCGAATCTGCTCAGCGCCCATCGTGTGCTGATCGCTCCGGAGTGGGAGAAGGCCGGACGCTTCCGGACCGTCCAAACCTGGATCGGCGGTAGCGATTACACGCCGCTGCACGCCCTGTATGTGCCACCGCCACCGGAACTCGTGCCCGAACTGGTGGCCGACCTGCTCGCCTTCGTCGCGCGTGGTGATCTGCCGATCCTGGTCCAAGCGGCGATCGCGCACGCGCAGTTCGTGTCGATCCACCCGTTCGTCAGCGGCAACGGCCGGATCGGACGCGCCCTGGTGAGCGCCATTCTGCGCAGACGCGGGCTGACCGACAGAGTCACCGTCCCCTTGGCGTCGGTCATGCTCGCCGACACCTCCCGCTATTTCGCCCAGCTGGCCGCCTACCGCGCCGGTGCCGCCGACGAATTCGTCATCTATCTGGCGCTCGCCGCGGTGTACGCCAGCGAGGCGGCGATCGACTCGGCCCGCACTCTCGCCGCGCTCCCCCAGCGATGGCGAGACCGCGCCCGCCCCCGCGGCGGTTCCGCCGACGAAGCGCTCTTGGCGAACCTGGTCGAGCACCCGATTCTCACCGTGGCCGACGCGAACGCCATCACGGCGACAACCGATTCGGCGACCTACCGTGCCCTCGAACGACTGGTCGACGTGGGCATCCTCGACGTCGTCTCCGACTCCAAACGAAACCGAATATGGGCCGCCACCGACATCCTCGCCGAACTCGACGCCCTCAACGCCGCGATCGGCCGCCGCACCGCGGCGGGCCTGTCCTAGCGCAAGCGCAGTTCGGTGTCCGCGTCGAAGAAGAACACCTCGTCCGGCTTCGGCCGCAGGTGCAGGGTTTCGCCGAGGGTGGTCTGGAAGCGGCGGTCCACCCGGACGACGATCTTGCCGGAGCGGGTGGACCAGTCGGTGCCCGCGCCGTGGGTGTAGACGAAGGATTCGGCGCCCAGTTCCTCGAGCAGTTCGGCGACGACGGTGATTCCGGTGGGATCGGTGGTGACTTCCCAGGATTCGGGGCGGATGCCGAGAACCACGCGCGCTCCGGAGATGTTGCGGGGCACCGGGATCCGCAGTCCGTCGAGCACTGCCTCGCCGTCGGCCACGGGGGCTTCGAGCAGGTTCATGCCGGGTGAACCGATGAACCCGGCAACGAAGGTGTTCAACGGATTGTCGTACAGCTCACGCGGAGAGGCGATCTGCTGGAGGGTTCCGTCGCGGAGCACCGCGACACGGTGCCCCATCGTCATCGCTTCCACTTGGTCGTGGGTGACGTAAACGGTGGTCGTGCCGAGTCGCTGCTGCAACGCCGCGATCTGGGACCGGGTGCTCACCCTCAACTTCGCGTCCAGGTTGGACAGCGGCTCGTCCATGCAGAACACCTGCGGGCGGCGCACGATGGCGCGGCCCATGGCAACGCGCTGACGCTGGCCGCCGGAGAGCTTGGCCGGTTTGCGGTCGAGCAGCGGCTCGAGTTCGAGCATCGCTGCGGCTTCCTTCACCCGAACCAAGGTGTCGGACTTCGACATTCCCGCGTTGCGCAGCGCGAAGCCCATGTTCTCGGCGACGGTCATGTTCGGGTAGAGCGCGTAGCTCTGGAACACCATCGCCACGTCGCGGGCGCGCGGCGGCAGGTCGGTGACATCGCGCTCACCGATGCGAATCGTGCCCGCCTCCACGGATTCGAGTCCGGCCAGCATCCGCAGGCTGGTCGACTTGCCGCAGCCGGAAGGGCCGACCAGCACGAGGAATTCACCATCGGCGATGTCGATGTCGAGTGCGTCGACGGCGGGGGCGTCGGCGCCGGGATAGCGATGGGTCACACCGTCGAACTGCACTGTCGCCATGGCGAATTCTCCTAGCGGGGAAAGCGAAACGGGCCGGTGGTCACAACGAACACCGGCCCGTGGGGGAACTACTTGGGCAGCTTGGGCGTGATCTGCCGGTCGATGATCGCCTGCACGTCGGCGGCCACCTTCGCGAGAACCGTTGCCGGATCGGCGTTCTGGAGGCCGATCTGCTCGTAGCCGGTGCCGATGATCTGATCGGCGCCGGGCACGAACACGCGGGCGTAGTCCTGCGACTTCGCTACCGAGAGCTGGTCGATGGCGACCTTGGAGTTGGGGTTCTTCGCCAGGAAGTCGATCTCGCTCGGGTCGGTCACGGCCGACTTGCGCACCGGCATATAGCCCGTGTTCTGTGTGAAGTACGCCGTGTTGGCCGCGTTGGTGATGAACTCGATGAACTTGAGCGCGTTGACCTTTCGCGTGTCGGAGATCCGCGACGGAATCGCCAGACCGGCGCCGCCGGTGGTGACGCCGGGACCGTTCGGGTGCGGCAGGAACGCGGTGCCGACCTCGAACTTGCCGTCGGCGTTCTTCTTGATGCCCTTGAGGTCGCCGGTGGAGGCGATGGTCGAGGCCGCGACGCCGGTGCCGAAGTCGACCGCGATCTGCGGGCGGATCGCGGCGTACTTCTTGACGTTGATCGAGTCGCGCAGGTAGGTGGCCGCGGCGATCGAACCCGGATCGGTGAACTTCAGCTTCCACTGATCGGAGTAGGCGCCGCCGAAGGTCCAGTTCGGGCCCTGGAAGGTCCAGCCCAGGTAGTTCTTCGCGTCACCCCAGGCGTGCGCGAACTTGTCGGCGCCGACGAGCGACTGCAGCTTCGGGCCCCACTCGTCGAATTCCTGCCAGGAGTTCGGGCCGCGGTCGGGCAGTCCGGCCTTCGCCCAGACGTCCTTGTTGTAGTAGAACAGCGGCGTCGAGCGGGCGTAGGGCAGCGCGTAGTGCTTGCCGTCGAACAGGTAGTCGGCGGCGAGGGAGTCGACGTAGTCGCTCAGCTGCACACCCGCGGCGCCGAAGTGCCCGTCGAGCGGTTCGATGGCCTTGCTCAGCGCGTAGTTGAACCACCAGACGTCCGACAGCACCACAACATCGGGCAGGTCACCACCGGTGAGCGCGGCGTTGAACTTCTGCGCCACCTCCTCGTAGTTCTTGCCCGCGTCGACCAGGTTCACCTTCAGGTCGGGGTTCTTCGCCTGGAACCGGTTGATCAGCTCCAGCTCCAGCTCCTTGGAGGTACCGGGGTGGTTGGACCAGAAGGTGATCGTGTTGGCGTCACCGGAATCACCGGATCCGCCGCCGGTGCCCGCGCACGCGGACAGCGCCGCGGCAGCGGCGACGCCGCCGGTCAGGCCGAGGAAGCCACGGCGACTCAACGCCGGGAATCGTGAGTTGGACACTGGCGAACTCCTGTTCGAGAACTATCCCTTGACCGCACCGGAGGTGAGGCCCTTGATCATGTGACGTTGCAGGGCAAGGAAGACGATGAGGATCGGCAGCATCGTGAGCACGGTGCCCGCCATCACCGGCCCCCAGTTGGTGACGCTGGGGTTCTCGGTGTTCTGCAGCAGGGTCAGGCCCACCGGCAGCGTCGCGACATCGGCGGAATCGGCCATCAGGAACGGCCAGAGGTACTCGTTCCACTCGTTGACCAGCGTGACCACCGCGAACGCCACCATCGTCGGTCCCGACATGGGCAGCACCACGCGGGTGAGCAGCCGCCACCAGTTCGCCCCGTCCATCCGCGCCGCCTCGATCACCTCGGCGGGCAGCGACAGGAAGTGGTTGCGCATCAGGAAGGTGCCGAAGGCGACGCCGCAGAGCGGAATGATGATGCCCTGGAAGGTGTTGCGCCAGCCGAGCTGGGCGATGAACGCGTAGTTGGAGATGACGGTGATCTGGTTGGGCACCATCAGTGCCGCGATGATCACCAGGAACACGATGTTCTTGCCGGGGAAGCGCAGGAACACCAGGCCGTACGCGCTGAACACCCCGAGCGCGAACTTCACCACCGACACCACGCCGGTGACGATCAGCGAGTTCCGCAGGAACGTCCAGAACGGCACCGTGGTGGTGGCGTGGCTGTAGTTCTCCGGGTGCCAGCTGTGCGGCCAGTAGACCGCGGGCTGGGTGTAGATGTCGGAGCGGTCCTTGAGCGAGGTGATCAGGATCCAGAACAGCGGAACTCCGACGATGATCAGCACACACACCATCGCCCCGTAGCCGAGGAGCGTCACGGCACGTTCGCGCCGCTTGTACGACAGTGTTTGCGGGCCTACATGTTTCATCGTTCGCCTCGGTCCATCACGCGTACCTGGATCAACGTGACCACCAGCAGCACCACGAACATGATCGTGGCCACGGTGGCGCCGTAGCCGGCCCGGAAATTGCGGAACGACTCCTCGTACACCTGGAACACCATCGTCGTCGTGCCGTTGCCGAGCGGTCCGCCGCGCGTCATCACATTGATGATGTCGAAGACTTGCAGCGAGTTCAGCAACACGGTGATCGACAGAAAGAAGGTTGTCGGACGCAGTTGTGGCAGAAGAACTTTCGTGAATCGGGTCCAGCTGCTCGCGCCATCCATTTCGGCCGCTTCGAGCAATTCGGCGCGCACACCTTGCAGCGCGGCCAGATAGATCACGAAGGCATAGCCGAGGTTCTTCCAGATGTAGGTGAGCGTCACCATGAACAGGGCCCAATCCGGGTCCTGATAGAAATCCGGCACATTGTCGACGCCGAGCCGGTGCAGGACGTCTTGTACCAGACCGAAACTCGGATCGAAGATGAATTGAAAAGCTACGCCGATCGCCGCGCCCGAAATCACGAACGGCGCGAAAATCGCCGAGCGGACTACATTGCGCCCGAACAGTTTTCGATCGAGCAGCATGGCCAGCGCGAGACCGAGCGCCATACTCACCACAACGGCCGCCACGGTGAAGATCACCGTATTGCTGACGACCTTCCATGAGTCGTCGCGCTGCCACCACTCGATGTAGTTGTCGAACCCGACCGAATTCGCTACCGGTTCAGCGATATTCCAGTCGGTGAACGATAGCCGGATGTTGTCGGCAAGCGGTCGGTAAACGAACAGGGTGAGCAGCGCCAGGTTCGGCACCACTAGTACCGCGAACAGCGCGTAGTCCTGCCACGGACGGCTTCTCCCGGGGAGTACCCGCTCTGGACTCTTTCGCACCGCGGCAGCTTTACGGCGCATGGCGAACCGTTGGTTAACCCTGCCCGCCGATTTTCTGAACATCGGGCACACAGTGCCGATTACAGCAAAAACCCGAACAACACGACCTCGATTGATCGTATTGTTCGGGTTTTGTTCAGCGCATCGCGCTCAGTACATCAGTTCCAGTCGCCGAGACCGTCGCCCGCACTGAGGGTTCCGCCCTGGGTGCCGGTGATGACCACGGCGTCACCACGGCGCGAGTTCTCCAGGAACCACTTCGCGTCCTCGGTGCTCACGTTGAGGCAGCCGTGGCTGGCGTTCGAATAGCCCTGCTGCGCAACCGACCACGGCGCGGCATGCACGAAGATGCCGCTGTTGGAGATGCGGGTGGCGTATTCGACCTCGAGCTTGTAGCCCTCGGGATCGGTGACCGGCACGCCGTAGGTGGACGAGTCCATGGTCATCTTCTCGAGCCGCTCACCCACGATGTAGGTGCCGTTGGGGGTCTCGTGGCCGGTCTTGCCGAGCGAGGTCGGCATCTCGCGCACGACTTCACCGTTGATCGTCACGACGATCATCTTGGTGGCGTCGTCGACGGTGGCGACGAACGCGTCACCGATGTGGAACGCGCTGGAGGTGCCACCCGCGACCACGGTCACATTGGTGTTGGCCGGCCAGAACTCGGCGGGCTTCCAGCGGACCTGCTTGCTGGAGGTCCAGTAGAAGTAGCCGGGCGCGTTGGTGCTCGAGGTGACCTTGATGGCCCGCTCGGCGGCCGCGCGGTCCTCGACCGGCTCCTGGAAGGTGATGATGATCGGCTGCGCGACGCCGACGGTCTCGCCGTCGGCGATGTTGATGTTCGGCGGCGCGAAGGGCGCCTGCTGCGCGGGCTCGTTCACCGCGGGCTGGCTCGAACCGGCGCCGAAGCCCGGCAGAGTCGGCTGAGCCTGCGCGGGCACGGCGATCAACGCGCCGGTCGCTGCGATCGCTGCCGACAGCAGCAGACCCCGGCGGAGCCAGTGCGATTGCCGCATATTTGCCTCGTAGTGCATAGGTTTCTCGTCCATTCCATCTCTCGTACCGCGTGCGGCGGCGCGAGATCTACTCAGTGACGCTCGTTCTCATGTGCCGTAGAGGCCGCAGCGGGTCTCTACGGGGTAACGACTTCCCCGACCCTGACCCTCCATTACTACCCGCACCAGGTGACACGGTGCCAGCCGCGCCGAGCGGTGATAACAGGCCCGCAACTATGTGCTGTGGGTCACATAACATGCTGTTATTCATCGGCTTTCGTCAAACGCCGCGCTCACAGCGGCGAGTCGGCGGCGGTGCGTGCGAACAGCGGGGAAACACACCGGTGTGACTCTCAAACGTCACGTGAGGCAGATCACCCGGTGCGTGTGAAGTGGATCGCCCGATCCGGTGCGGTCGCGAGATTGCGGGGCACGGTGCGCGGTCGCCCACCGAGCGCCAGCGCGGGATCCAGGGTCAACCGGACCTCGGTCAGCAGCGTGGCCAGCACGATCCGCAGCTCGTAGTCGGCCAGTGTCGCGCCGATACAGCGCCGGTGACCGCCGCCGAACGGCGCGAACTCGAATGGCGTGACGGTGCGGTCGAGGAACCGGTCGGGGTGGAACAGGTGCGGTGCGGGCCAGGTGGACGGTTGGCTGTGCAGCACGCCGACGGCAAGGCCGATGGTGGCGCCCGCCGCCACGTCGACCCCGAGCCAGCGCAGCGGCTCCTTCACCGTGCGCAGCACGATCGGCACCGGTGGATGCAGGCGCAGGGTTTCCTGGCAGACGGCGTCGAGCAGCGGTAGCCGGGCCTGCTCGGCCGGGTCGTCGCCCGCGGTGAGTAGCTCGGTGAGCAGTCGGGCGAGCAGGCCGGGTTCACGGTGCAGGTGGTAGAGCGCCCAGGTGAGCGTGGTCGCGGTGGTTTCGTGGCCCGCGACGAGCAGGGTGCGCAGCTGCTCGCACAGTTCGGCATCGGTGAGGGTGGTGCCGTCGTCGTAGCGGGTGGCGAGGAGGAGATCGAGCAGGTCACCGTCGGCGGGGCCGGTGCGGCGCCGGCGGGTGATGTCGGCCAGGATCAGCTCGTCGAGCCGCTCCCGAGCCGCGGTGAACCGCTCCCACGGACCGAAACCGCCTATGCCACGGCGCAATACGGGCGCAACCAGGAGCGGGGTGGTGAAGGCGGTCAGGAAATCGGTGACCACGCCGCCGTATTCGGCCGCGCGATCGGAATCGGCGCCGAACACCGCGGCGAGGATGACGCGCAAGGTGATGGCGCGCGCTGCCGCCAGCGAATCGATGCGCGTGCCGAGCTGCCAGGGACCTCGTGCACCGTGATGGATCTCGTTCAGTGTCGCCTCGCGAATCACCTTGCCCAGCAGTCGCACCCGCGCGCCGTGCAGTGCGGGTGCCAGCAGCGCGCGGTCGGTGCGATGCCGCGTCCCGGAACTCAGAATCAGCGACGCGGCCCCGACCATCGGCTCGATCGGATTCGGCCGCGGCGGCTCGAGCAGCGCCACCGGCGCCCGGAACAACGCGCGCGCGCCCTCGGCCGTTCCGGTGAACAGCACCGGCGGAAACCCGGGGAACCCGACCGCGAACGGATCACTGCGCGCGGCGCGTCGTCGCAGGTAGCCCTCGAAATCCCGCCCCGCGGCCACGCCGTGCAGCAGGGACAACCGCGGCGCGGTGGGCGCAGGGCTCGGCGAACTCATGCCCAGTACTACGTGGCACCCCTTCGAGAGGTTCGATCGCCGCGCACCGTCCCCTGCGCCATCGCCGCCAGCTTGGCCAACCGCGCGTCACCGAGCGCCGTCACGGCCCCGCCCAGCCGATTGGTGACGAACGCGATCGACATCCCCAGATCGGGATCGGCATAGGCACCGGAGCCGCCGACACCGTAGTGGCCGAAGGCATGTCGTGGTTGCTGCTTGGTCATCAGTACCGGCCGGTGGTAGCCGAGGGTGAACCGCAGCGGCAGTCCGAGGACATAGTCGCGACTGCTCGTCTGCTGGGTGCGGTTGATCGTCTCGATCGTCTCCGGCCGCAGGAACCGCACGTCGCCCACCTGCCCACCGTTGGCGAGGGCCCCGTACATCCTGGCCAGTGCCCGCGCCGAGAACACCCCGTTCCAGCCGGGCATCACCGCGTCGTGCACCCGCGGATCGCGGACCAGTTCGTCGAAGCTCTCCGGCATACCCGCCTCGGCCAGACCACGCGCCGGTCGCACCCACGACAGCACCGACGACGCGGTGTTCCAGCGGATCCCCGGTGGCGCCAGATGCGGAAAGATCTTCGCGATCCGATGCCGCTCGCCCCGCGGCACCTGGAACCAGAACTCGTCGATTCCCAAGGGCTGGGCCACTTCTCGGCGCAATACCGCCGTGAACGGATCGCCGGTGACCCGCTGCACGATCTCGGCGACCAGCCAGCCGAAGGTGATCGCGTGATAGCCCGAGGTGCGGATGCGGCGCGGGTCGGCGGGGCTCTCGGCCAGGGCGGTCACCACCGCGTCGTAGTCGAGAATGCCCTCGCGACCCGGCACCAGCCCGCGCACGCGGTGCAGGCCCGCGCGATGGGACAGCACATCACGCACGGTGATGTCGTCCTTGCCGTGCGACCCGAACTCCGGCCAGTAGGTGGCCACCGGCTCCTCGTAATCGATGAGCCCGCGCTCGGCCAGCCGATGCAGCACGGTGGCGGCGACACCCTTGCCGGTGGAGAAGGTGAGCGCGATGTTCTCGCCGGTCCAGCGCTGATCCTTGGCCGCCCAGCCGGCCCAGATGTCGACGACCGGGCGTCCGTCCAGGTAGATGGCCAGCGCACCGCCGCCACGACTGGGCTGGGCGAACATCCCGAAGAAGTGATCCGCGAGCCGGATGAAGCGCGGATCGACCACCATTTGCCGTGGCGCCGCGAAGTCGTCGACCGGTGCTGACACGATGGATACCTCCTGATACACGCGATCGGGGGCCCCGCGCCGCACACGGCGACCGGAATCCCAAGGGTATCGCAGGGACAGACCCGCCGGTTGGAGTCGACGGGGGTGGCTCCGGTGGTGTATTCACAATGGGTGTTTGCAGATTTGCCAATCGGCCGGCTCGTCGGCGCGATCGCCATCACCGTGACCGCGTTCGTCTCGACCGGTTGCGGAGGCACCATCGACGGCCACGCCCAGCCGGCGATCGATGTCGTCCCCGCGACCAGCACCGCGACGCCGACCACCAAGCCGGGCAAATCGACCACCGGCAAACCCACCGCGAGCAAGCCCGCGCCGACCTCGAGCAAGGGCGGCAAGACCGACTTCCAGGCCAACGTCGGCGACTGCGTCGCGCTCGGCGGCACGGTCAACGACGCGACCATCGAGAAGGCCGCGTGCGGTAGCCGTTCGTCGAACTACAAGGTCATCGGCAAGGCCAAGACCAGCAACGGCTGCGTCGGCGACCGCGACAACTTCTACGCCGAGACGCTCAACGGCATCGAGACCGGCGCCCTGTGCCTCGACATCGACTGGGTCGTCGGCGGCTGCATCGACGTGGGCGGCGACGAACCCAAGCGCATCGAGTGCGGCGAGGGCGGGACCGAACCGGTCAAGGTCATCACGATCAACAAGAACTCCGACAGCGTCGACGACTGCCCCGATGCCGCCGATTCCGGCTTCAAGTACGCCGAGCGCCACGTCGTCGTCTGCGTGGAGAGCCTGTAGTCCCTACGAAAGACGTGGGTGGCGGCTAGTTTGGAGTAGTGCCACAGACGGTTCGGCTGAACTCGGCCACGGGCCGGTGGATTCTGCTCGCCACCATCCTCGGCTCGTCGATGGCGTCGCTGGACGCCACCGTCGTCTCCGTCGCGCTGCCACGGATCGGCGAATCGCTGCACACCGATGTCGCCGGGTTGCAGTGGACCGTGAACGGTTACACGCTCACGCTGGCCTCCTTCATCCTGCTCGGCGGTTCGCTCGGCGACCGGCTCGGCCGTCGGCGCGTCTTCGTCTGGGGCATCGTCGGATTCGCGATCACCTCGCTGCTGTGCGCGGCCGCGGTGAACATCGAGATGCTCGTGGCCGCGCGCTTGCTGCAAGGCGTGGCGGGCGCATTGCTCACCCCGGGCAGCTTGGCGCTGATCTCGGCGTCGATCGATCGACGCGACCAGGGCAGTGCGATCGGACTGTGGTCCGGTCTCGGCGGGGTGGCCGGTGCGTTCGGGCCACTGCTCGGTGGTGGCTTGATCGATCTGGTCGGCTGGCGGGCGATCTTCCTGCTCAATGTGCCGCTCGCGCTGGTGGTCGCCGTCGTCACGCTCAAATATGTCCCGGAGAGCCGTGATCCGGAGGCGCCCGCGCGGATCGACATACCGGGCGCGGTGATCGTCGCGCTCGCGCTCGGTGCGCTCACACTGGGACTCATCGATTCCCGGGTGGTGCTGGTGGCGGTCGGGCTGGCCGCGCTGGCGTGTTTCGTGCTGGTGGAGCTGCGCAGCCCCAATCCGCTGGTGCCGCCGTCGCTGTTCCGGTCGCGGGTGTTCACGGTGGCGAATCTGGTGACGTTGCTCGTGTACGCCGCGCTCGGCGGCGTCTTCTTCCTGCTGGTGCTGCAATTGCAGCTGGTGGCCGGGTACTCGCCGATGGCCTCGGGTGCCGCCGGACTGCCTGTCACCCTGCTGATGCTGGTGCTCTCGGCGCCCGCGGGCCGATGGGCGCAGCAGCACGGGCCGCGGATTCCGATGACGTTCGGTCCGCTGCTGGCCGCGGGCGGCGTGTTCGCGTTGCAGCGGATCGGACCGGGCGCGGACTATCTCACCGATGTGCTGCCCGGCGTGTTCGTCTTCGGGCTCGGACTGTCGGTGCTGGTAGCGCCGTTGACCGGCGCGGTGCTCGCCGCGGTGCGCGAGGGCGAGGCCGGCATCGCGTCCGGGGTGAACAATGCCGTGGCGCGAACGGCACAGCTACTCGCCGTGGCGGCGTTGCCAGGGGTGGCCGGGTTGTCCGGTGCATTCGACGACCCGGTCGCCTTCGCCGCCGGCTTCGACACCGCGATGCGCTGGTGCGCGTTGTTGCTGCTGATCGGCGCGGGGGTCGCGGCGGTCCTGCTCCGCGTGCCGCGTCAGCCTCCGCAGCCCGAACGCGTCGACTGCCTGCCGCATTGCGCGGGCGCCGACGGACCCGCACTGGCGCCGAAATCGCTTGCCACATAGCGAGAGCGGGCCGCGTGGACAACCACGCGACCCGCTCGACATCCAGGGAGTACGGGCGAGGGACTAGATCGGGTGATAGCCCGAACCCACGCCGCCGCGGGCGTTGATGTCGTCCATGATCGAATTCATGTTCGTCCCGACCTCGGGCCCGAAGCAGGCCAGCGCGAGATAGGCGTTGACCATGCCGACCAGTGTCGAGCCGACGACGACCGGCGCGCCGGAATCGCCCTCGACCACGCACATCTGCGACCAGGTCTCGGTATTGGTCGCGAACACGTCGCCCCAGGTGATGCCGCAGGTATTGCCGGTGGTCCGGCCTTCCTTACAGACGATCGTCGGGAACTGTGCCGGTCCGCCGACGCCGGTGATGGTGACGTTGCCGATCCGGTTGACCGGGATGATCCGGCCCGGCGTGAACTCGATGACCGCGTAGTCGAGTTCGGAGTTGCTGTACACGAAACGGCCGATCTCGCCGTAGCCTCGATCCACCTCGGCGCTGACCGGCGCGCCCGCGTCGCCGCAGTGGCCCGCGGTCAGTCCGACCAGCCTGCCCGCGCCGTCGTGTCCCACCGTGGTGACGGTGCACTCGAACGCGTTGTCGATCACGATGCCGGAGCCGCCGCCGATCACCGGGGGGCCTGCTTGCGCGTTGGCCGCACCGGTGCCCAGCAGAGCTGCACCGAGGGCGAGGGCGAAGGCGGTGTTGGCCACCTTGGCGAGTTTGCTGAACATGTCCCTCCAGATGTCGGAAGTTCGCACAGTATCAATACGGTCTGTCTATCGTGCCTGTATTCGGTCCCGGGCGCGCCCCCGGACCGGTGCGTTTGCCGCCGTGTCGTGCGGGTCTTCCCGAAGTGGTTGTCATAGCGATTCCCTATTGCAATCGCAGAGCGGCGCGTCGTTCGTGATTCTCGCGTGAAGTGTTCGGATAATTCGACGAGGACTTCGTTATGAATGACAAAGTTCCGCAATATTCCTTTACCGCGACCGCTGGTACTGGGAAACCATGTAGGAAAAGGACTTCGCGGGTAATCCCAGGAATCCCCGAATTGCGGGCTGTAGGGTCCGGCATGGCCGGTCTCATAGCCGTTTCGGACAGTGACCTCTATCTATGACAGCGCTCACATGTCGGTGATGTGTTCTGCGCTACTCCGTAGTAAGGTGCGTCAAGCAAACAAGTCGCCGGGGCGTTGAGGGCCCGGCGTCGAGAGGGGTTATGCAGTGCAGTCGACCGAGAGTCCGCCCACACGTTCACGAGTCAGCGAGGCTGTCGACTGGACGAAGGGCCTTTGGGACGACCACCCGAAGAAGTCGCTGGAAACCTTCGGTCGACAGATCACGATGGGTATCGAAGCGATCACGGAGTTGATCGTCGCGATCTTCCGTCGGCGTTTTCCTTTCGACGAGTTCGTCCGGCAGTCCGCGTTCATGGCCAGTGTCGCCGCGGCGCCGACGCTGCTGGTCGCCATCCCGATCGCGGTGATCGTCTCGATCCAGGTCGGCGCGGTCGCGGGCCAGGTCGGTGCTACGTCGTTCATCGGCGCGGCCAACGGCCTCGGCATCATCCAGCAGGGCGCCCCGCTGGTCACCGCGCTGATGATCGCCGGTGCCGTCGGTTCGGCCATCTGCGCCGACCTCGGTTCCCGCACCATCCGTGAAGAGATCGACGCGATGAAGGTCATGGGTGTCGACCCGCTGCGCCGCCTGGTGGCTCCCCGCCTCGGCGCCGCGATGCTGGTCAGCTTCCTGCTCTGCGGCTTCGTCGTCTTCGTCGGCTTCCTGACCGGCTACATGTTCAACATCTTCGCCCAGGGCGGTACGCCCGGCTCCTACATGAGCACCTTCGCCTCGTTCGCGGTCACCCGCGACCTCGCGGTGGCGCTGTTGAAGTCGGTCCTGTTCGGTCTGATCGCCTCGATCATCGCCTGCGACTGCGGCCTGAACGCTCGCGGTGGTCCCGGTGGTGTCGCCAACGCGGTGAACTCCGCGGTGGTCAGCTCCACCGTCATGCTGCTCGGTGTCAACGTGGCGATCACCCAGATCTACGCCGCCGTCTTCCCCCCACAGGTGGTCTGAGCCATGTCATCTACGTACGTACCTCCGCTACTGCGACCGATCCGGTCGCTGCAGAAGGCCAGCAAGGCGCCCGGCGACATGCTCGCCCGCCTCGGCCACCAGGTCTTCTTCTTCCTGCGTTCGGTCGGGTCCATCCCGCTGGCCTTCAAGCAGTACCCGAAGGAGGTCTGGCGGCTGCTCTCCGACGTCACCTGGGGTAACGGCAACATCGTCGTCGGTGGTGGCACCATCGGCGTCATCCTGATCATCAGCGCCTTCGGCGGGATGACGGTGGCCATTCAGGGCCACACCTCGCTGAACCTGCTCGGATTGAGCCCCATCACGGGCGCGATCTCGGCCTTCGCCACCACCCGCGAGCTCGGCCCGCTGCTGGCGGCCTTGGCCTTCGCGGCCCAGGCGGGCTGTCGATTCACCGCACAGCTGGGCGCCATGCGCATCTCCGAGGAGATCGACGCGCTCGAGTCGGTGGCGATTCGCCCGCTGCCCTACCTGGTGAGCACCCGGATGATGGCCGCGGTGATGGCGATCGTGCCGCTGTACTGCCTCGGTCTGACCATGGCCTACCTGGCCTGCTCGGTCACCGTGCAATTGATCGGCGGTACGGCGTCGGGCACCTACTCGCACTACTTCTTCCAATTCCTGGTGCCGACGGACGTCCTCTACTCCCTGCTCAAGGCGATCATCTTCGTCATGATCACGACGTTCATCCAGTGCTACTACGGCTTCTTCGCCTCGGGCGGTCCCGAAGGCGTCGGCGTGGCGGCCGGCCGCGCGATCAAGATGTGCATCATCCTGGTCGTGTTCGCCGACCTCCTCATGACATTGGCGATCTGGGGCATCAACCCCGGTATCAGGATCTCGGGGTAGGCGCGCGATGATCATCGATCCCAGTGGGCGCGGTCCCACCATGAAGCAGTTGTACGTGGCCGGTACCGCCGGTCTGATCGTCTTCGGCGTCATCCTGGCCTTCCTCACGGCCCGCTACCAGGGCTACTTCGTTCCCAAGGTCAACGTGGTCGCGAACCTGTCGACCACCGGTGACGGCCTGCCCTCCGATGCCGACGTGAAGTTCCGCGGCGTGCTCGTGGGCGTGGTGAAGAACGTCGAGATCGGCAAGAGCGCCGAGCAGAAGGTGAACATCGAGCTCAAGCCCGAGTTCGCCGACGGCATCCCCAACACCGTCACCGCCCGCGTGGTGCCCTCCAACCTCTTCGCGGTCACGTCCGTGGAGCTGGTCTACAACGGTGCGAACAGCCAGCACCTGAAGGAGGGCTCGCAGATCCCCGAGGACCGCAGCCAGGGCACCATCGCGCTGCAGGACACGCTCACCACGGTGCGCGACATCCTCGACGAGGTCGATCCGGTGCAGCTGGGTCGCGTGCTCGGCACGCTCACCCAGGCGCTCGACGGCAGCGGCCGGGTTCCCGGCTCGACCATCCAGCGCCTCGACCACTGGCTGACCACGGTCGCCGACGCGGGCCCGAACGTGGGCGGCATGCTGGACAACTTCTCCAACTCCGCGCACGCGCTGAACCAGTCGGCGCCGGAACTGCTCGACGTGCTCGGCTCCTCGGTGCAGACCGCGAACACCATCGCCACCAAGCGCGAACAGCTGATCGCGCTGCTGGCCGGTGCGAGCGCCACCACCGACCGGGTGAACGACCTGTTCGCGTCGAATCCCGATGTGGGCAAGGAAGTCACGGTCGGTATGAACGCCACCCTGGGTGCGCTGGCCGCCGACCCCGCGTCGATCACCAAGACCTTCCAGGTCTTCGGTCCCTCGCTGGCCCAGCTCAACACCACCTTCCACGGTGGACCGAGCGGCAAGCAGATGGTGTGGAACGCCGGCCTGACCTTCACGCCGTACCAGCCCAACACCGTCGCCGACTGCCCGCGCTACGGCGACCTGCTCGGACCGAGCTGCTTTACCGCACCGGCCGAGGCCTCGCTGCCGGCGATCCCGGACAACCTGCGTCCGCGCAAGCTCGACTCGGCCGCGGGTCTCCCGCCGCTGGTGTCGATCCCGGGCATGCCCGACATCCCGGGTCTCACCAGTCCCGGTGTCGCGCCGATGCACACGGCCAACGGCACCGAGATCAAGCCGTTCCAGGGCACGCCGCTCGAGGGTCTCGTCCCCTCGATCCAGATTCCGGGCCTGCCCGGTGTGCTGGGTGGCGCGCCCGCTCCCGCGGCCGCTCCGGCCGCGGCGCCCGCTCCGGCGAGCGTGCCCACCGCGACACCGATCTCCTACTCCGGTGACGCGGCGATGACTCAGCTGCTCGGTCGCAAGCCGAACGCGTCCGAATATCTGCTGCTCGGTCCGATTTTGAAGGGCGGAACCCTGCAAGTGTCCGAAAACGGGGGTGGCGCATGAGTATCCGTAAGCCACTGATCGGGTTCAGTATCTTCGCGCTCGTGTCACTGCTCGTCACCGTGGTCGTGTGGAACACACTGGCTCGCACGGTCGACGGTGACACCCGCAAGTACACCGCGATCTTCACCGACGTCCTCGGGCTGCGGCCCGGCGACGATGTCCGGATGGCCGGCGTACGCGTCGGCAAGGTCGAGAAAATCGAGCTCGACGGCAAGAACGACGCCAAGGTGTCGTTCATCGTGCAGAGCGACCAGACCCTGTTCAACGACACCAAGGCGCTGGTCAGGTACCAGAACCTGATCGGTCAGCGCTATGTGGCGCTGACCCCGGGCGCGACGCCGAGCCCGGAGGCGCTCAAGAGCGGCTCCACCATTCCGCTCGACCGCACCGAGCCCTCGTTCGATATCTCGGCCCTGCTCAACGGTTTCCAGCCGCTGTTCCAGGCGCTCGAGCCCGCCGAGGTCAACGCGATGTCGGAGACCCTGATCCAGGCGCTGCAGGGCGACGGGGTTTCGCTGTCGGCGTTCATCGTTCAGGCGGCCCAGCTGGCTACCGATTTCCAGCGTCGCGACGCGATCCTGTCCGACGTGATCACCAACCTGTCCGGTGTGATGGCCGGGTTGGCAAAGCGAGGGGATGAATTGGAGACCCTGATTACCCAGACCAGGGCGTTGATCGGCGGACTCTACGACCAGGGTCAGTCGCTGCAGGCGTCCACGGTCACCCTCGCCGATTCCACGACCGCGCTGGTCGGGATGATGACCAAGATCCAGCCGAAGCTGGCTGCGACCCAGAACTCGACCACCGCGGCGCTGAATCTGCTGCTGGCCAACGGCGCCAAGCTCGACCAGGTCGCGATCGACATGCCTTCCATGCTCGCCGACCTCGGCCGGATGACATCGGAAGGCACCCACGCCAACGCCTACCTGTGTGGTCTGGACATCTCGCTCTACGGGGTTCTGTTCCCGCGCGGTCTGGTCAGCCAGATCGGTGGCACCGGCCATTCCGAGGTGTGCAGATGAGCAAGATCAAGTCAGCCTTCGTCGGTAACCGCAACTTCTGGCTGGGTGTGATCGGTGCGCTGTGCATCGTGTTGCTGCTGGTCGGTTCGAGCATCTACCAGTTCATCGGGCTCGGAAAACAGTCCATCGACGCGGAATTCGTGCAGGCCGCGGGCATCAAGACCGGTGACAAAGTCGCGGTCTCGGGTGTGCAGGTCGGCACGGTCTCCGGCGCCAAGATCGAGGGCGATCACGTGGTGGTCACCCTCGACGTGGACAGCTCGCTCAAGCTCGGTCCCGACGCGCACGCCGCGATCAAGATGGCGACCCTGCTCGGCGCGCGCTACGTGGACCTGCAGCCGGGCGACGGCACGGGTCTGAAGAACAAGACGATCCCGCGCAACAACACCGACGTGCCGTACAACATCGCCGATGTGGTGCAGGTCGGTACGCCCAAGTTCGAGGCGCTCGACACCAAGAAGCTCGCCGCCTCGCTCAACACCATCAACTCCCAGCTCGGCGATTCGCCGGAGCTGGTCGCCCAGGCGCTCGACAGCGTCGGCGCGGTCGCGAAGGTCGTCGACCAGCGCAAGGGTGAGGTCGACAGTCTGATCAAGGACCTCAACCGGGTCACCCAGCTGCTCGCCGACAACCGCAACTCGATCCTGCTCGTCATCACCCAGGGCGAGGCCATCGCCAACCGGGTGATGGAACGGCAGAGTCTGCTGCGCCAGCTGCTGGACAATGTCGCCACGCTGACCCGTCAGCTGGAGGAGATCGGCGCCCAGAACGGCGATCAGTTCGGCGGCACCATCAGCCAGCTCAACACCATGGCCGAGGGTCTGCAGAAGAACAAGGACAATCTCGACAAGCTGCTGCAGATCGGTCAGCCCACGGCGCGCTACTTCAACAACGCGCTCGGCAACGGTAACTACGGTTCGGTCGCACTGCCGTGGTTGTTCCCGGACAACTGGCTGTGCTTCGTTCAGGTGATCCAGGGGTGCCAAGGATGAAACTGACCAACAAGCTCCGCATCGCGCGGACCATGATGATCGCCACCACCGCACTGGCCCTCGGCAGCTGCTCGCTGATGCCGAGCCAGTTCGACGACGCGCTCGGCCGCTCGACCAAGATCACCGCCGACTTCGAGAACATCGCGGGCATGTACGAGGGCAACGAGGTCATGGTCCTCGGCCTCGCGGTGGGCAAGGTCGACAAGATCGTGCCCAAGGGCACCTACGTCGAGGTCCACATGACCGTCGACGCCGGCGTCAAGATCCCGAAAGACGCGATCGCGGCGATCATCTCGCCCTCGATCGTCACCGACCGCCACATCGAGGTGAGCCCGCCGTTCACCGGCGGTGAAGCGCTGAAGTCCGGCGATCACCTGCCCAAGGCGCGCACCAGGACGCCGGTCGAGCTGGACACGATGATCAAGACCATCGACCAGTTCGCCGCCGCCCTGAAGCCCGAACCCGGCCAGGAGGGTCTCGGCCCGCTGTCGGGCCGGGTGCTCTACCCGGTGCTCAACGGCAACGGTCAGAAGATCCGCGAAACCCTCGACGCGCTCTCGGGTGCGTTGAAGGTCGGTGTCGACAACAAGGACGCCATCGCCAACATCATCATCAAGCTCAACGAGCTCACGACGATGCTGGCCGACAACGATCAGTCCGTGCGCGACTTCAGCGACCGGGTGACCGCCATGTCGGGGCTGCTCGCCGACCAGGCGCCCGGTCTGCAGGCCACCCTCGATCAGCTCAACCAGTTCCTGAACAACACCTCGACGACCTTCGCCGGGCATCAGGAAGAACTGGCCGCCTCGCTGACCGGCCTGACCACCGTGACCAACCAATTGCGCGCCAACTCGGGCGCGATGGTCGAGATCGTCGACATCGTGCCGCTGCTGATGCAGAACATCGACGGCGCGATCAACAAGGAAAAGGGCTTCGTCCGCCTGCAGGCGCTGATCGGCACCGCCCTCTCGGGCGAGATCGTCAGCGCGTTCTGTGAGCGGATCCAGATGCGTCCCGATGGTTGCCGCACCACCGGCAACGTCCAGGACTTCGGCCCCGACTACGGGCTCACCGCCGCACTGCTCGGACTGACGAAATGAACCGACGAATGACGATGAAGGCCCGCCGCGCGCTGCTCTCCGCGGCCGCACTGGCCACGGTCACGATCACGACCGGCTGTGGCTTCACCGTGGAGGACCTGCCGCTGCCCAAGCCGGGCACCGGCGGCGAGACCTACACCCTGCACGCGAAGTTCGAGAACGCGCTGAACCTGCCCGACCAGGCCAAGGTGAAGGTCGGTGGTTCTGATGTCGGCGTCGTGTCGGCGATCACGACCAAGAACTTCGAAGCCGTGGTCGACATGGAGATCAACACCGACTTCAAGCTGCCGAAGGGCAGTACGGCGGAGTTGCGCCAGGCCACTCCCCTCGGTGACGTCTTCATCGCGCTGAGCAGCCCGAAGAATGTGGCAGGCGCGCCCGACATGGCCGCGGGCGACACGTTCACCCTGGAGTCCACCTCGGCCGGCGCCACGGTGGAAGAGCTGCTGGTCTCGGTGTCGATGCTGTTCAACGGCGGCGGTGTCGCCAGTCTGAGCCGGCTCGGCACCGAACTCGGCTCGATCCTCAACGGGCACGGCACCGAACTCGGCCATCTGATCTACGAGATGACCGGCGTCATCGGCGAACTGAACGCCAACAGCACCAAGGTCGACTCGGTGCTGACGGAGTTCAACACCCTCGCCAACACCATCGAGGCCAACAAGGGCCAGCTCGGCCAGGTGGCCGACACGCTGCCCCAGGCCATCGGCGCGATCGCCGAGAACAACCGGGCGATCGGCGACCTGCTCAGCAAGCTGGCCACGGCCACCGCCGCCATCGGTGACTACTCCAACACCACCGGTGATCAGCTCTCCGACCTGCTCACCAATCTCGACAACCTGATGAACGCGCTGGCCGCGACCGGTAACGACTTCGGCTACGTGATGGATCAGCTGCACGCGATCCGCCCCGGCGCCAACCAGACGTTCAAGGGCAAGAGCCTGGCGCCGTACGCGACGCTGACCAACCTCGACGTGGGCCTGTTGACCGACCCGGCGAACAGCAAGCTCTGGGACTTGAAAGATGTGAACGATTTCGTCGGCAGCTTCATCCAGGTGCTGCAGATCGTTCAGGGCCGAGTGGGAGGCCACCGATGAGCAGGCTGAAGAAGTTCGCGAGCAGCAAGATCTTGCTGGCGAACAGCGCGCTCGTAGTCGTGCTGTTGCTCGGTGGGACGTATCTGCTGGTGAACGTGATGCGGGTCAATCCGCTGCGGTCCGAGTACGACGTCACCGTCAACCTGGATCGCTCCGGCGGTCTGCAGCCGGGCAACGACGTGACCATGCGCGGATTCCGGATCGGCAAGGTCACCTCGATCGAGCTGATCAACGACGGTGACGCGATCGCCGCCAAGACCCGGATCGACAAGGACTTCAAGATCCCGGTCGACACCATGATCCAGGTGGCGGCGCTGTCGGCGGCGGGCGAGCAGTACATCGACTTCCGTCCGAAGAGCGATGTCGGCCCGTTCCTCAGTGACGGCGCGGTGATCAAGTACAGCCCGGAGCAGATCCAGACGCCGGTTCCGGTGTGGGCGGTGCTCGACGACACGAGCGCGCTGATCGCCCAGGTGAATCCGAAGCAGTTCGACGTGATCCTCGACGAGCTCGACATCGCGCTCGGCGCCGGTCCCGACCAGCTGCGCGGCCTGATCAACGGCGTCAGCCTGGTGGTCGCGGGTCTGGACAACCTGCTCCCGCAGACGGTGAATCTCATCGCCAACCTGCGGGTGATCGCCGAGACCACCTCGAACGCCCAGCCTGATCTGCAGACGCTCACCCAGAATTCGGGTGCGCTGCTCACGCAGTTCAACAACGCCAACGCAGAGCTGCAGGGCGTGCTCGACAACGCGCCCGGTCAGTTCGAAACTCTCGGCGCGGTGCTCGACGCGACCGCCGACCCGATCAGTTCGCTGGCGGCCAACTTCGTGGCGATCACCAAGGCGGCGCAGCTGCGTCAGCCCGCCCTGCGGCTGCTGTTCCCGTCGCTGGCACTGGGGCTCGGATCGATCAGCGCCCCGGCGCACGACGGCGAGTTCCACACCATCATCGACATCTGGCCGCGGCCGACGTGTAACTACGACACCCAGTACCGGCGCAACGAAGAGGTGCAGGACGGCAGTATCCCGAAGTGGAACTACTGCACCAATCCGACCTCTGACCTGCAGATCCGTGGTTCGGCCAATGCCCCGCGGCCGAACGTGCCCAACAACGGCGCGCAGATGCCGCCGGGTGTCGACCCGAATGAGCGCACGCCCATTCCCGCCAAGTAAGGCTTGTGGATGCCCGGCCAGGTTGTTCACAGCTTGACCGGGCATACTCGCGGGGAGACGTGTGGCCCGGCTCACGGGTCACACACAGGAAATCGGTGCGTTATGTGCGCCGGGAAAGAGCAGGATTGATTCGATGACCAGCGACGATGCCCAGAGCAAGTCCGATGCTGCCGCGGCAGACAAGCCCGATCTGGCGAAGACCGACGACACCGTGAAGGGTGCGGCGGCGACTCCCGAGGTCGATCAGCCGACTGTCACAGCACAGACCGTGACCGAGGCGCCGGCTCCGGCCGCTGCCCCGAGCGCGGCATCGAGCTCGAAGGGCTGGATCGCCGCAGGTGTGGCCGGTGTGGTCGCGGTCGGCGCGATCACCGCGGGCGTGGTGTTCTTCCTGCAGAACAGCAACAAGGCCGAGAAGCTCGACGCGATCGCCGAGTCCACCAAGGCCGCCTGTGATTACGGCGCCATCCTGGCCAACTACGACTACTCCAAGGATCTCGACGGCTACATCGCGTCGATGAAGGCGGGCGCCACCGGCGACTACCTCAAGGAGTTCAGCGACGCCAGCGATGCGCTCAAGGGCGCGATGGTGCAGGCCCAGGTCAAGTCGACCGGTGAAGACGTGCAGTGCGCCTACATCTCGGGCAGCACCGACGACGTCAAGGCCATGGTCACCATGACCCAGTACCGCACCAACTTCACCCAGACCCAGCCCGACCGGATGATGTTCGCGATCGAGATGAGCCTCGAGCGCTCGGGCGACAAGTGGCTGGTCAGCAAGCTGGACTCGCCGTTGCTCAAGAACGGCGGCGGCGACGCCACCGGTGGTACGGCGCCCGGTCAGGCCGTTCCCTCTCCGGCTCCCGCGCCTGTCCCGACACCCGGGAACTGAGCGCACGGGAAACCGAGCCAATCGAAACGCCGCGGGCAGATTCATCGCCCGCGGCGTTTCGTTGTGCGGTCCCACTCCGGTCGCACCGCACCTAGAACAGGGTCAGAGTCCCTGCTACCGGTACATCAGCTGCGACCGACTTCCCTGTGGAGACCGAGTTCGTGGGGACAGGCGCCGCGGGTTCCCGGCGCCGAAGCCTTGCTGGTTCCGGCGCGACCGGGGCTGACTCGCGGCCGAGAGCCGGGTTCTCGCGGACAGCTCGGGCCGCTTCGCCTGCCAGTTTGTCGGCTTGTTCGTTGAAGTAGTTGCCCACGTGACCGCGGACCCAGCGGAACCGCACCGGTCCTTCGCGGCTGGTGATGGCCCGGTCGATCTGCTTGATGATCTCGACGTTCTTCACCGCGCCGCCGGTGGAGGTGCGCCAGCCGTTGCGTCGCCAGCTGGTGATCCATTCCGAGGCGCACTTGATGGCGTACTGGGAGTCGCTCTCGATGAGCATCGGTTCGGCGCCGGGGTGGGCGAGGATGGCTTCCAGCACTCCGCGCAGTTCCGCGATCTGGTTGGTGCCGCTGGCCGCGCCACCACTGTCGGCGGGCCCGGAATGATTCACCCATGCCCAGCCGATGGCACCACCGGGATTGCGCAGGCAGGACCCGTCGGTGCTCACGATGATCATGACCGCCACCCTAGGCGATGCGGCCGACAAGATCGGTACCGTGGAATGCCTCTATCTCCCTTCGCAACCGCGATTCCGTTCGGCGCAGTGCCGATTTCGCGGCCGCGTCGACGAGGCCGTGGCACAGGCGGCCGAACATGCCGCGTGGTGGTGGATAGTCGGCTTCGGAGGTCAGCACCGACCGTTCGTAGCCGAGTGGATCGAATCGCAGGGTAACGGTTCCGTATACCCGCCCACGCAGGGTATACCCGATGACGGCATTGCGCCGATATTCGGTGATCTCCACCGATGATCGCAGCGGGATCACGCCGAACAACCGGACTTTCACCGCGAACGCGGCGCCCAATCCCTGATCCGGTTCGCCCAGCGGCGCGACGTCGGTGACGCCGAACAGCCACTGCGGCGCGTGGCGGAAATCCTCGGTGTAGGCGAAGGCGGCATCGACCGGTGCGCCGACGTCACTCGCAAACCTGATGTGGCCCATCGGCCCTCCCTGCTCCGGATGGGTTTCCTCGCCCACGCGTACAGGAGCCAAAAGTACTACAAATCTCCTCTTTATTTAGCGGAATGGAGTTGTTCGACCAGGTATTCCGCGATCGGCATCGCCGACGTGGCGGCCGGGGACGGTGCGTTGAGCACGTGGATGGAGCGCGGCGTGCGTTCGATGAGGAAGTCGTGCACCAGCGTGCCGTCGCGCAGCACCGCCTGGGCCCGGATTCCCGCGCGGTGCGGGAGCAGATCGCCGGTGCCGAGTTCGGGGCAATATTTGCGGCACTCGGCGAGGTAGCCGCGCTTGAACACCGAATTGCGGAGCTCGCGGACCCCGGTGGCGAGATGGTCGCGGGCCACCCGGCGCACGCCGGCGAAGCTCAGCACGTCGATGGCGTCACGACGGTTCACGCTGCCCTTGCGATAACCCTCCCGCGACAGCCCGAGCACCGCGTTCGGGCCGACGGTGAGTTCACCGTCGATGGTGGGACTCAGGTGAACGCCGAGGAACGGCAGCGCGGGGTCGGGCACCGGATAGATCAGGGTGCGTACCAGATCCGATCGCTCGGCGGGGAGCCGGTAGTACTCGCCACGGAACGGAACGATACGAAAGTCGGTGTCGATACCGGCCTTTCGTGCCATCCGGTCGGCCTGCAGGCCCGCGCACACGATCAGCGTGCCCGCGGTGACCGAACCGCCCGGACCCGAAACCGTGACGGCGGAGACGCTCTCGGTGATCGCCTCGACAGCAGTGCCGAGCAGAATTTTGCCGCCCATCGACTCGACCTCGGCGGCGAGCGCGGCGGTGACCAACGTGTAGTCGATGATCCCCGTGGCGGGCACGAACAGCGCGCCGACCCCGCTGATCCGTGGTTCGCGCCGCCGCAGTTCGGCCGCGTCGATCGCCTCGACCTCCACGCCGTTGGCGATCGAACGCTCGTACAGCGCCAGCATCCGCGCGTGTTCGGCGGAATCGGTGGCTACCAGCAACTTTCCGCATTCACGGAACGGAATGTCGTGGGCCGCGGCGAATTCCTTCGTCCATCGCGCACCGGCCCGGCACAGCCGTGCCTTCAAACTGTCCGGGGGGTAATAGATCCCGGAGTGGATGACGCCGCTGTTGTGCCCGGTCTGATGCGCGCCGAGGGTGTCTTCCTTCTCGATGAGCACCAGGCTCGCCTCGGGATGCTGGGTCAGCAACCGATGCGCGGTGGCCACGCCGACGATGCCGCCGCCGACCACACAGAAGTCGTACGCACCGTTCGAGGTGCCGCGAGGAGTCACATGCCGACGGTAGTCGGCAGTTCCTCGGTCGAGGATCGCGGTGTCTCGGCGTCGCCCTCGTCTTCGTGCGATTCCGTGGCGGTGCCGGGGGTCTCGGCCGGTTCGGTGCCCGTGCCCTCGACCCGCAACGTATGGCTGCCGAGGCCGGGATCCGACAGCACGAAAACCAACTCGCCACGGCGCGCGTCGAATTCGGTGTGGAGCGCGGTGACCGCGGCCGGATCCACGGCCAGACCGAGGTATTTCGCCGCCACCGTCACCAGATTGGTGTCGACGGTGAACGCCACGGTGTCGCTGCGCGGCGGTGTCACCTGCGCGCCGACATAGGTGCCGCCGATCCCGACCCGCCCGGTCAGCGGTGAATTGCCAGGTCGCGCACCGACTCCGGACTGCTGTGCGGTGATCGGCGTGCGCGTGGCGGCGGGGTCGGAGCGCTCGGTGGACAGCGTCGGCGCGCCGAAGGACATGGCCAGCTCCACGCCGCCGACGCGGGGTGCGGAGTCCTCGGTCGAGAAGGGGCGGTGGTGGCCGGGATTCGGCGTCGCGGCCGGTCCCGCGAATTCGGTGGGCGGCGGTGCCAGTTCCGGCATGTGATTGACGATGTAGGCGCCCGCGGCCACGGTGAGGCAGAGGCTGGCGGCGCCGGAGAAGATGATCGCGGACAGGCGCACGATCTGAGCAGGTCGATGTGCGGTCACGATGCGGTTCCCTCCTGTGGCTGTGGGTATACCCGAGTAGAGCGGGCCCGCATCGTTGAAAGCCACGTGCTGATACCTACGGTACCGAGTACCGCGCGCGGTGACCGCCTCCCACGGCTGAGATCAGAGCCACATCCGAAACGGTGCCGTATCAGTCCTAGTCGGGGCGGGTTTTCGGCTGGGCAAGTGTTTCTCACACCCCGTATCGGGTATCTGAAGGGAGCAGGCGAGCGTCATTCACGACTGCCACGGTGGTCACCCCCGGCCAACGAAGTCCGGGGCAGTCGGCACGAATGGCGCTCTGGGAAGGCGCTCGCCTGTTCTTGTTCCGGCCCTCAGGCGAACTGGCCTGCGCGGCGGCCCGGTCCGGGCGGGCCCGCGAAGGCTTGGGCGATGCCGAGCCAGTGGTCGGCGTCCGGGCCCTCGGTGGTCAGGGCGGTGTCTTCGCGGTGGCGGCGTTGGGTCGCCACGAGGCAGAAGTCGATGGCGGGGCCGGTGACGCGCTGTGGTGCGTCCTCGGGGCCCCAGGTCCAGACAGTGCCGTCGGGGGCGGTCAGTTCCACGCGGAATTCATCGGTGGGGCCGGATTCGCCGTTGACCAGGTAGGCGTAGTTCCTGGCGCGGACGCTGATGTGGGCGACCGTGCGCAGGCGGGCGGTGGGCACGCGGGTGACGTCGAGCGCGTCGGCGACGTCCTGGCCGTGGGCCCAGGTTTCCATGATGCGGGCCGAGATCATCGACGCGGCACTCATCGGCGGGCCGAACCAGGGCAGTTTGGTGCCCGCGGGGACGGCGGCCAGCGCGGCGATCAGCTGCTCGCGTCCGGTCTGCCAGCGAACCAGCAGGTCGGCGGGTGGGGTCTGGGCGATTTCCTCGGCGCCGTCGTCGACGATGGTCAAGCCGCGCGGGGCCGCTTCGGCGAGGAAGGCCGCGAAGCCCTCGGCGTCGGTGGCGGCGATCAGCGATACCTCGTCGGTCCAGGTCAGGTGGGCGATCTGGGTGGCGATGTCCCAGCGTGGCGCGGGTGTCGGCGTCTTCCACTGCTCGGGGGTCAGCGGTGCGACCAGGTTTTCCAGATCCGCGCATTCGGCGGCGTAATCGTCGAGCAGCGCTGCGAGGTCAGCCATGGAGTTCCCTTGCCGATCATGGCGCGACCCGGTACCGGTGCGCCGTCGTCACCAAGAGTCGCAGCGACCGTCAAAAAATGCAAGCACGCGTGCTTGTTATTACCAGCCGAAGGTCAGCAGGTGGAGCGCGCCGACGCCGATGCCGAGCGCCCCGCCGTGTAGATACAGCAACCACGCGTCCTGTTCGACCGACGCGTAGAACATCTCCATGAACTCGCCGGGCGTCAAGGTCCGCAGCTTGCGCGCCGCGAAGTCGTCGATCTTCTTCGCCTGTTCCAGCACGAACTGCTCGTCCTCGATCATCGTGCGCGCCGAAACCAGCCCGGCGCCCGCACCCGAGACCGCCAGATTCTCGAACTGTTTCTTACCGAGTGCGGCCCGCACCATGAAGGCGGTCGCGCCGAGCTGCTTGTGGATCTCCTCCGACACCACCCGCTCGATGAGCTGACGAGTCTTGTCCCCATTCGGCCCTTCCAGGAGCTCGACGGACAGGTTCTCCACGGTCAGCACCTGGTAGGCCAGGATGTGGGCGAGGTCGGTGGCGGCCTGTGGCTGACGCTTGGCCAGCAGCGCCTGACGCCACAGATACTTGTAGCGCGGCTGCGGATCGCCGGGTTCGAACACCATCTTGATCGCGATCACGTTCACCGTCACGCCGATCATGGCCGACGCGAACAGCACGATCACCCAGGCCGGGATCGCGCCGAAGTACGGGATCTTCGAGTGCACATGCAGGTAGAGCGCCAGAATCAGGCCGAACGGCGCGCCGAGCAGACCGATCCGCGCCATGAACTTGAGCTCGGGCGCGGCGATGGTGGTGGTCAGGTCCTTCAGGATGGCCGGGTTCTTCTCCAGGTACCGGATCACGAAGTTCTTCACGTCGAGCAGCTGGTCGATATTGTCGCCCAGGCTCTCGAACGCGCGCCGGCACAGCGCGGGCAGCTGCCGGTCGACCCGCTGGTAGATGGCCTGTTTCACGGGTCTGGGTAGCGAGCGCCACAGGTCGGGGTTCTCCCGGTACATGATCTCGTCGACGATCGGCTGCACCTGGTCGCGCGCCCGTTCGGCGAGATAGTCGCCGATCCCGTCGAGGTCGAGTTCATGGATGAAGTCGCGTGGGCTGCCGATCCGCAACAGCGCCGAGTCGACGCAGATGCTCGCCATCTTCTCCGCGCGTGCCGGGATGAAGCCCTGGAAGCCGAGCATGCGCCCGTCACCGGAGAACGTGGGCAGCACTTGCACGCGCCGCGGTAGGTACGGGTACAGCACGTGCAGCAGCGGCACCCGGAAGCCCTTGAAGTACAGCGGCCAGAACAGCATCAGCACGCCGGTCCAGTTGGTGAGCCAACCGGCGAGCGCGCTGAAGATGGGGAAACTGATCAGCTCGACGACGAACTTCGACTGCCCCGTCAGCTCTTCCCAATCGATGAAGAGTCCGGAGGCCAGTGTGGTCATCGAGGAGCCCCCTAGTGCTGACGCGCGAAATACGTGAAGAACGTGAGGATAAGGCAATCACATTCTGACCGGTCGTGACGGGGTGTCAACGCAAGTCGGCGCTACGCTGACAAGGCTGTTGTCTGCGTCACTGAGTTCTTCCCCGTCGCCTGTGCAAAGGGAGTCGCTGTGAGCAATGTTCCGAAGAATCATTTCGAGCGTCCGGTCGCGGTGATCGGTGGTGGCACCCTGGGCAGACGGATCGCCCTGATGTTCGCCACCAGGGGCGGCGAGGTGCGCATCATCGATCCCGCCGGTGAGGTCGGCAACGCGGCTGTGGCCTTCGTGGAGAAACAGCTGCCCGAGGTGGCCGCCACGGTGCCCGACGGCAAGCCGGGCACCGCGGAGTATGTGCCCGATCAGGCGATCGGCGTGAAGGGCGCGTGGCTGGTGGTCGAGGCGGTGCCGGAGATCCTCGACCTGAAGAAGAAGGTCTTCGCCCAGCTCGATGCCGATGCCGATGCCGATGCGATCGTCGCCTCGAACTCGTCGTCGTACGCGAGCCGGTTGTTCACCGAGGGTTTGCAGACCAACGACCGGATGCTCAACACCCACTTCTATATGCCGCCGCAGTCGACGGTGCTCGACGTGATGTCGGACGGTCACACGTCCCGAGACGTCCTCGACTTCGTCCTGAAGACCTTCCCGGCGTACGGCCTGTACCCGTACCTGGTGCGCAAGGAGTCGACCGGCTTCATCTTCAACCGCATCTGGGCCGCCATCAAGCGCGAGTCGCTCGAGGTGGTTCACGAGGGTGTGTCGATTCCCCATGATGTCGACGAGATGTTCATGCGGAATTTCGGCACCAAGGCGGGTCCGTTCCGGATGATGGACCAGGTGGGCCTGGATGTGGTGCTCGATATCGAGGAGCACTACGAGCAGGAGAACCCGAACCTGCCGAAGGGTCCGGTCGAGCTGCTGAAGAAATATGTCGACGCGGGCAAACTCGGAGTGAAGTCGGGTGAGGGTTTCTACGACGACTACCCGAAGCCGAAGCAGGACTGAGCCCGTGACCGAGATAGTGGCGTTGGACCTCAAAGCAGGTGCGATGCACGCCATTTCGCTGGACGGCAAACACGTGCGCACCGTGGTCGACGGCCTCGATCGATTTCCCGACGGTGTCGTCGTCGACAAATTGCGTGGCCATATCTATTGGACCAACATGGGCACCCCCGACGCGCGGCCGGAGCCGGGCGTCGAACCGGAGTTCTTCTCCCGCAACGGTTCCATCGAACGGGTCGACCTCGACGGCGGCAACCGCACCACGATCGTCCCGATCGGCGCCTTCACCACCGGCAAACAGCTCGCCGCCGATTTCGAAGGGGGCAGGCTGTATTGGTGTGATCGCGAGGGCATGCAGGTTCTCACCTGTGATCTGAACGGTGACGACCTGCACGCCCTCGTGGTGACCGGCGAGGGCGATGCCGACGCCTACCTCCCGCGCAACTGGTGCGTCGGCATCTGCCTCGACCTCGACCGCCGCCTGCTCTACTGGACTCAGAAGGGCGCGGCCAAGGGCGGCGAGGGCCGGATCTTCCGCACTCGGATGGATCTGCCCCCCGGCGCGGATCCGGCCGCCCGCACCGATATCGAGCTGCTCTGGGAGAACCTGCCCGAGCCGATCGATGTCGAACTCCACGGTGTCGGCGATCTCGTCTGGACCGACCGCGGTGCCGCCCCCCACGGCAACGCGCTGTACGAGGCCAAGGTCCAGCCGGAGGTCGGCACCCCGGCGATCATCTCCACCGGCTACCGCGAGGCGATCGGCGTCACCGGGTTCGATTCCCGCTTCTATGTGAGCGATCTCGGCGGCACGATCCGCCTGGTCGACGTCGGCACCGGTACCGATACCGACCTGGTCCGGATCGGCAGCCCGCTCACCGGTATCGCGCTGGCCGACCTGTAGCGCCGCGGTTTCCGCTCGGGGGTGGGAACCGCCGGCCGCAGGACGGCTTGCACGGCGAGGCCGACACACCGGCCGACGGGCATCCGGCTGCCCAGCAGGATCAGGTTCATGACACTGCCGCCCTGGCGTAGATGGCGGCCCGGTCGCGGTGGGTGAGTACCGGGCAGATCTCCACCCGGTCGGGGCCGGGCAGCAGCGCGGGGTCCTCCCCCGGCAGCAGTTCGGTGGCCAGGATCGCTTCGCGTACCGCGTGCAGGGCTTCCTCGGTCTCGGCGACGCCGATCACGATTCCGGAGCCGTCGGCGCGGCGCAGTTCGTAGAAGTCGAGCAGCCCCGGCACTCCCGCGACGGCGGGCTCGATGCGGTTGGCGTTGGCGAAGTCGACGGCGGCGAGTTCGGTCGCCGTGCGTGGCTGGTCGAACCAGACGACATGTGCGTACATGATTTCATCTCCTGAACTGGGGGAATCGGATAGATCAAGCGTCGCGCCGAACGGCGTCGCGCGGATCAGTGCCGGTACGTATTCGCAGTACTGAACTCGCGCCCGCGCGAGATACTGATGCGGTGCAGACTCCGGCCGTCGGACGGCATGAGGAGATCGCCCGCCTGCGCGCCGCCGTCATGGCCGCGGCCTCGGGTGCGGGCAGATTCGTGCTGGTCAGCGGCACGGCGGGGATCGGCAAATCGTGGTTGGCCGAGCATGTCGGCACGCTGGCCGCCGAGGCGGGATTGCGGGTTGCCCGCGGCAGTGCCCTCGACGACGCGGGGATGCCGCCGCTGTGGCCGTGGCGCCGGGCCGCGCGCGAGCTCCCCGAACTGGCCGCTGCCCTCGACACTGTCACCGAACCCGGTGGCGGGCCCGCCGCCCAGCGCTTCCGGATGTTCACCGAGGTCGCCGATGTCCTCGTCGGGGCCGCCGCGCCGTCGGGTTTGCTGCTGGTGCTCGAGGATCTGCACTGGTCCGATCCCACGTCGCTGGCGCTGCTCACCCACGTGGCGACCGAAACGCCGCGCACCAAGGTGCTCATCGTCGCCACCGCCCGCGAACCGATGGGCGAAACCCTGCTCGCCGACCAGCCCGACTGGCTGCGGCTGCCGCACTTCCAATCCCTGCCGGTACCAGGCCTTTCCGAACACGAGGTCCGCTACTGGCTCGAACAGCGCGGCCTCACCCCGGATCTCGCGCACCGCGTTCATGAACGCACCGGCGGTACTCCCCTGCTGGTCCGCCTGGTCATCGATGCCGACATGGGCACCGGCGAGGACCCACTTCTGTCGGTCCCCGGAATCCGTCGCCTGATCCTCGCCCAGCTCGACCGTATCGATCCCATGGCCATCGAGGTTCTCGGTGCGGCGAGCGTGCTCGGCGAACGCATCGATACCGAATTGCTGGCGCAGGTCTACGGATCGGTGCTGCTGCCGGAGGCCGTTCCGGCTTCCGATGCGGTGACGGTGGCCCTCGATGCGGCATCCGCGGCCGGAATCGTCCGTCGTTTCGCCGACGACACAACGGGTTTCACACACGCTTTGGTACGCGATGCCGTGTACGCCGACCTCGCCCCCTCGCGGCGAGCGGCCTGTCACCGTGCGGCAGCTGAGGTACTGAGTGGGCGAGGTGGCCCGGATTCGGCGGTGGCGGGGGCGATCGCGACCCACTGGCGGCAGGCGAGCGGCTGTGCGGACTCGCCGTCAGGTCGCCATTGGTCTCGCCGGGCCGCACGATCGGCCCGCGCGAGTGCCGCCTATGCCGAGGCAATCCGATTCGGGCAGTGGGCCATCGATGCCGCGGGCGTCACCGCGTCCGATGCCGAGCGCGCCGAGCTGCTGATCGAGCTGGCGCGCGACGAGTTCGCCGCCGGTTGGGTGGCCACGAGCCTCGACCACTGCGTCGAGGCGGGCGCGTCGGCCGAACGAGCAGACCGCCCCGACCTGCTCGCGGAAGCCGGCCTGGTGGTGCAGGGCGTCACCACCCCGACCGTGATGACGCAACTGGATACGCTCTGCGGCAAGGCATTACGACTGCTCGAACCCGAGAAGCATCCCGACCTGATCGCCCGCATCCTCGCGCAGCGCGCCCTGTCGGCCGCCGACCGCGGCGCGGGTGCGCGGGCAAGGGAACTCTCCGACCGGGCCATGCGCGCCGCCGAACGGTCCACCGATCCCGACGTCGTCCTCGACGCGATCCACGCCCGCCACCTCTCTCTCGCGGCCGTGGACTTCCTGGCGGAGCGAACGGCGCTCGCGGCCAAGGCGATCGAGATCGCGGCCGACGCCGAGCAGCCGCTGGCACAACTCTGGGGATACGTGTGGACAGCTGACGCGGCCCTGCAACGCGGCGACCTGCTCGCCTTCGACAACGCCCGCGTCGCAGGCCATCTCGACGCCGCCGTCGACCTCTACCACCAGGGCCTGACGATGGACACCGCGATCGGGGCCCGCCCCTTCGTCGCCCTCGGCCACCTCGGCCTGGCCCGCACCCTCTTCGCCCGTGGCGACCTCCCCGCCGCCCGCGAAGCCGCCGACCGGGCCGCCGCCGCCTTCCGCCGCCTCGACATGCCACACCGCCTGCGCGCGGCCGACGCCCTGCTCGCCGGCATCACCACCGCCGCTCGCACCGCCGACCCACTGACCCGCCGCGAACGCGAAGTGCACGACCTCGTCGCCACCGGCCTCACCAACCGGGAAATCGCGACCCACCTGGTCCTTTCCGAGCGCACGGTGGAAACCCACGTCCGCAATATCCTCGCCAAACTCGCCGTCACCAACCGCACCGAGCTCACCCGAGGTTCCCACTGACCGCACCCCGGCCGGCGGGTTCCCGGCGCAGCAGAGCGCGAAGAACTGCGGCGCCAGCCGCCGGAGATCCAGTTACAGTGACCCAGCGGATGGTCAGCGTTTTGGGAGGGAACCCCGGTGGAGCAGGTATTCCAGGTCGACTTGCGGGGCATCGTCGACCTGCTCAGCCATCACCTGTACGGCAGTCCACGGGTCTACGTCCGCGAGTTGCTGCAGAACGCGGTCGACGCCATCACCGCCCGCCACGCCCTCGACCCACAGGCTCGCGCGCAGGTGAGGATCGAGACGCCCGGGAGCACCGGTGACGGCACCATCCGTGTCCATGACAGCGGTGTCGGCCTGACCGAGGCCGAGGTGCACACCTTCCTCGCCACGATCGGCCGCAGCGGCAAGCGCGACGACCTCGGCTTCGCCCGGCACGAGTTCCTCGGCCAGTTCGGCATCGGCCTGCTGTCGTGCTTCCTGGTCGCGGACGAGGCCGAGGTTCTCACCCGGTCCGCGCGCGGCGGCCCGACCGTGCGCTGGACCGGTTTCGCCGACGGCCGCTACCGCGTCGAGCCCGCCGCGCTGGAACGCGACGAACCCGGCACCACCGTGATCCTCGCGCCCCGCCGCGGCGCCGAGCAGTGGCTCACCCCGACGACCGTCGTCGAGCTGGCGCGGCTGTTCGGTAGCCTGCTGCCGTTCGAGGTCACCGTCGACGGTCAGCCGATCACCGAGCCCGAAGTCCCGTGGCGCGCAACCCACCCCACCCCTTCGGACCGCACGAACGCGCTCGCCGCGTACGCGGAGGACACCTTCGGTTTCACCCCGTTCGCCACCTTCGATCTCGCGTGCGCCGAATCCGGTGTCAGCGGTGTGGCTTTCGTGCTTCCGCAGCCGGTCAACCCGGCGGCGAAGGTCGGACACCGCGTGTATCTGAAGCGAATGCTGCTGGCGGAGAGCGTCACCGGCCTGCTGCCCGACTGGGCCTTCTTCGTCCGCTGCGTGGTCGACACCACCGAGCTGCGCCCCACCGCGAGCCGCGAAGCCCTCTACGAGGACGACCTGCTGGAGAGCACGAGGGAGGCGCTCGGCGGCCGGATCAGGGACTGGCTGGTGGAACTGTCCACCTCCGACCCGTCCGCGCTGCACCGGTTCCTGCGTATTCACGATCTCGGCGTGAAGGCCCTCGCCCTGCACGACGACGACATGTTGCGTCTGGTCGACCGCTGGTTGCCGGTGGAGACCAACGCGGGCCAGATCCCGCTCGCCGAATTCCGCCGCCGTTTCGGCGAGGTCCGCTACACCCCGTCGGTGGAGGAGTTCCGCCAGCTCGCCGCGGTGGCGAGCGCCGCGGGCATCGGCCTGGTGAACGGCGGCTACTCCTACATCACCGATATTCTCGAGCGCTTGCCCGCGATCGATCCCGAGATCCGGGTGCGCCGTTTGGATCCCGCCGAACTGGCCACCCATTTCGACCTCGTCGATCCGGCGACCGAGCTGGCGCTTCGGCCCTTCCTGACCACCGCCCAGCGGGTGCTCGACCGCCTCGAATGTGAAGTGGTACTGCGCACTTTCGATCCGCCGTCGCTGGCCGCGCTGTATCTGCTCGACCGCGATGCCCAGCATCGCGCCGAACTGCGCGCCACCCGCGAGGTCGCCGACGAACTGTGGGCCGATGTTCTGGGCGCCTTCGATACCGACCAGGCGGGCGACCGTCCGCAGCTCGTGCTCAACTACCGGAATCCGCTGGTACGCCGCATCACCGGGCTCGCCGACGCCCGTTTGGTCACCACGGCGGTCGAGGCGCTCTACAGTCAGGCGCTGCTGCTGGGCCAGCACCCGATGCGGCCGGTCGACACCGCGCTGCTGAACAAATCATTCGTCGGGTTGCTCGACTGGGCGGTTCACGATCCCCGGGGAGAGCTCTGATGTCCGACGCCAACACCCCCGACGACCTGCAACGGCTGCTGTTCCAGGCCTACGACATGCCCTACGGTGACGCTAAAGACGCACTGCTGGAACAGGTGCTGCGGCACGCGGAGGCGGGCGCGCACACCGAGCTCGCGTTCCACGTGCGCATGGCGATGGTCGACGCGTACGGCCACGGGATGAGCCCGGCCAAATTGTTCGTCCCGTTCGCCCGCTGCCTGGCCGAATACGATCGCGACCCCGGCGCCCACGAGTCGTGGGTGGCGCCGTCGCTGCGATGGAAGTTCAAGACCGCGGTGGGCGCGATGACGAAATTCCCCGAGGTACCGATGGATCGGGCGCTGGCCGCTCTCGATCAGATGGAACGGCGCTATCGGGTCGAGGGTCAGAGCCTGAACGCGGTGTACGGCCGTCGGCATCGGGTGGCGGTTCACATCGGCGATCTCGACGCGGCCGCCGAGTGGTACGAAAGGTGGTGCACCACACCTCGTGACGAGAACTCCGATTGTGAAGGCTGTGACCCCACCAACCGGGTCGCCTGGCTGGCGAGCCAGGGCCGCGACATCGAAGCCGTCGAGCTGGCCGCTCCGGTCCTCGCTGGTGAACTCGGCTGTTCCGAGCAACCGCAGCTCATCCTGACCGAACTGCTGCTGCCCTACCTGCGCACCGGTCAGCTCGACGAGGCGCGCAGCGCGCACCGCCGCTCCTACCGCCTGCTGCGCACCAAGCCGCAGGACCTCGCCGCGATCGGCGACCACCTCGAGTTCTGCGCGCTGTCGGGCAATCAGGTGCGCGGCCTGGAACTGCTCGACCGCCATTTCTCCTGGCTCGATCGCGCGCCGAGCCCGAAGGACGCGCTCGCCTTCCTGACCTGCGCGGCGCTGCTCCTGCGCACCCTCGTCGATGCGGGCAACGGTGATACGTTGCTCCGCCGCCCGGCCGCCGCCGATCGCCCCGCCGCCGAATCCACCGCGCGCGCGATGCTGGTGGAGCTCACCGACGAGGCACTGGCCATCGCCGCCCGCTTCGATCACCGCAACGGCACCGACCACCAGACGGCATCGGTCCACCAGAAGCTGGCGAGCCGGCCGATCGTCGACTACCTGCCGCTGTCCGCGGCCGCCGCGCACCGGGTACCGGTCGAGCGGGGTCCGGCGGCCGCGGCGGTCGAGATCCCCGAGCTCACCACCCTCGAACTGATCGAACGCGCGGAGCAGGCGACCACACAGTACGCGCACGCCGAGATATTGGCCCTGGCAGAGCGGTTGGCGGCCGAGCCGGAGCCGGGCGATCCGAGTCTGGCCGGGCGGCGCGCCTCCGTGCTGGCCGGCGCGGCCTTGCGGACGACCGATCACGATCATGCCGAATCGCTGTTACGCCGGGCGGCAGAGTTATTCGCCGCGACAGGCGAGCAGGATCGCCGTCAATCCGACCTGGGCCGGCTCGGGCTGCTCCTCAGTAGGCACGGCGACGTGGCGGAAGCTGTCAACCTGCTGCGCGATTCCCTGTCGCACCTGGGGAATTCGCCGGAACCGCAGACGAGAGCGGCTGCGACGCTGAGGCTTTCCGGCGGCATGTTCGCACTGTTCGATCGCGGCGAGCTGTCCGAGGACGATGCCGCCGAGCTACCGGCGTTGCTCGACCGGGCCGCGGCCGACGCCGCCGAGGCGGGCGAGGACATCCTGCTCGGTGATGTCGCCCGGCACCGAATGTATTTGCACCAGAACAATGCTGAACTCGCCGACGCGGCAGCGGCGGGACAGGAAGCCGTCGCGGCGTATCGCCGGACCGGTCAGGCGTGGCGGGTAGCCGATGTGGCCCAGTACCTTTCCGGAATTCACCTCGACGCGGGCGATTCGACCGCGGCGCTGGAGATGATCGATGAGGCGGTTCGGCTGGTCGACGCCGACTTCCCCGACAGCGTGCGCCTCATCGTGCACGCCCGGCGCGGTGCCCTGCTCATCCACCTGAACAGGCACGAGGAGGCAGTCAGCGAGCTGTTGACCGCCATCGCGGTCGGTATCGCGGCAGGTAGTTCGCAGGTGCCGTACGTGCACTGGGATCTGGCTGTCGCCTACCGCGCCGTCGGCCAGTTGCTCGACGCCGCCGACCAGGCCGAAGAGGCGATCGCCGGGCTGGAGCGCGCCGGGGCCGTCGAGCAGGCCAGGACCTGCCGCTTTCTGCTGGTCGATCTGCATCGCCGGCTGGATGAGGACGAACAGGCACTCACCGTCCTCGACGAGATCATCGAATTCGACCGTGCCACCGGCAATCTCGGCGGCGAATCCCATGCCCTCGTCGAGACCGCCGATCTGCTCGACGTGCTCGATCGCGATGCCGAGGCCGCCGAACGCTACGCGCTGGCCGCCGAGGTCGCCGAGAGATTCGGTGATCCGGTGCGCGTCGCCTACTGCCGCTACAGCGCCGCGCTGTCGCTGCACTGGACCGGCGACTCCGCCGCCGCGATCACGGCCGTCACGGCCTCCGACGAAGCGATCGCGACGCTCGCCACCGCCCACCCGGACACTGAACTGCTCACCTGGCACACAGCCCGGCACAACCACAACGCCGCCCGGATCCTGCGTCGCGCGCAGCGCCCCGACGAGGCCCTTCCGCGCGCAGACGCCGCCGCGGCGGGCTTCCGCGCCATCGAGGCAGGCGACCAGGCCATCCGTTCCGACTACGAGCGCGCCGTACTCCTCATCGAGCTGAACCGCCCCACCGAAGCCGAGAAGATCCTCACCGAGGCCGTCGCGGAATTGGCCGACGACCACGCCGCCAAGCCGATGCTGTCGGAACTGCTGGCCGAGACCCGAGCCCAGCTCGCCTGACGCGCCCCTGATCCGAAGGAACCACCCGCGATGCAACCGCTCGACCCGAACGATCCTCGGCGGATCGGCGACTACCGACTGCTGGGCGTGCTGGGTGCCGGGGGCATGGGCAAGGTGTATCTGGGCCGGAATCCGGGCGGGCGCACGGTCGCCGTGAAGGTGATCCGCCCGGATCTGATCGATGCGGAGTTCCGTGCGAGATTCCGTCGTGAGGTCGCGGCGGCTCAGCGCGTCGGCGGCGCCTACACCGCGCCGGTGCTCGACGCCGATGTCGATGCGCGGGCGCCGTGGCTGGCCACCGGCTATGTCGCCGGGATCTCGTTGACCGACGCGGTAACCCAGTTCGGGCCGTTCGCCGAGCCCACGCTGCTGGCGTTGGCACACGGGCTCGCCGAAGCGCTCGTGGCGGTGCACGCGGCAGGCATCGTGCACCGCGACCTGAAGCCCTCGAACGTGATGCTCGCGATCGACGGCCCCAAGGTGATCGATTTCGGCATTGCCAGGGTGATCGCGGATTCCGCCCTCACCACCACCGGAAAGTTCCTCGGCTCACCGGGTTTCATGTGCCCCGAGCAGGTGAGCGGCGAAACCCTCAGTCCCGCCTGCGATGTCTTCGCCCTCGGCGGCGTCCTCACCTTCGCCGCCGCGGGTCACGGCCCCTTCGGCACGGCCGAGGTGATGCAGATGCTCTGGCGCATCGTGTACGAGGAACCCCGTCTCGAGGCTCTTCCTTCCGCCCTGCGACCGCTCGTCTCGTCCTGCTTGGCCAAAGACCCCGCTGCCAGACCGACCCCGGAACAAGTCCTTTCGGAACTGGCCCACATCGGCACTGCCGAACGAACCGGTTGGCTGCCGCCACAAGTCGTCGCGCACATCAGTACCAGCGCCGTCCGGCTGCTCGACCTGGATTTCGATCCTGCCGACCCACCCGGCGCATCGCAGCTCGATGCCGCCGCGATTTCCGCACCAGGCTGGTCGACCGGCACCTCGGTACCGAACCTGCCGGCCGCGAACCCGGCGCAGGTCTCTCCGACCGGCTCCTCGAGACCGCACGGACCGACCGTCACCAGCGGATCGCCGCCGACTCCCTATGGACACCCCGGCGAATTCACCCCGCCGCCCTTTGTGGTCGCGCACAATTCCGCCGACACGTTCACCGGTCGCCCGCCGCCCGCGCCGGCACGTGCCACCGCGTCGCGACGAACCCGGACTCTGCTGATCGCCGCGTCCGCGATGGTGGCGGTGGCGGTGGCGGGTGGCGCCTATCTGATCGGGACCCAACTGAATGCCGGGTCCACCGGCGGTACCGGATCGAGTACCACCGCCGCCTCGACCTCCGTCGCTTCGAGCTCGACCGAGACCGCCCCCAGCTCGACCGAGACCGCACCCAGCTCGACTGCCACCGGATCGGGCGCGGCCTCCGTCCCGGCCGAGTTCGTCGGCACCTGGAAGGGCCGTGCCGCCGACGGCCCGGTCCAGTTCGACATCGAACTCACCATCGCCGCGGGTGCGGTCGGTCAGGAACTCGCGACCTCGGCCAACACCGGCGCCGTGTCCCGCGACCGCTGTGGCCGTGCGGAAACCCTCACCGAGGCCACCGCGCAGCGCCTCACCTTCCGGGCCAGACTCACCGCTGGTAGCGGATGCTTCGACGAGGGGGCTACCTCGACGGTCACTCTGCAACCCGACGGCACGCTGGCCTATCGAACCCCGGGTGTCCTCGGCGGCACCATCGCCGGCACCCTGCGGAAGGGCTGACGATGCGCTCCGACCGAACTGGAACAGGTTGCTACCGGATAGCCCGCGATGCCCGCGGCTCAGGTGCACCCGGTCGTTCGTCCAGTAGCAAACCTCTACGTGAAACGCGGTGTCGCGCCGCTGACGGGCTGCGCTGTCAATCCATACCCGCAGGTAACGTCGGTCTCGCAAACTCTCCCGTTGCGATCTGGGTCACTAATATGTCAAACTCTCGCCCACACTGTGAAGCCAGTCGGTCTCACAATGTCGGGAAAGGGAGTCGATTGAGCGGGCGGCAGGTGAGCAGAGTTGCCACCGCCTCGAAGGCTGCCCTGATGTCAGTCGAACGTGACCAGCGCCAGGGCCGCGCCGGTGAGCAGATCGACCAGCTCGTCGACGGGCGGACGCGACTCGCGCAGCAGCCATTCGTGCGCCACGCCGGTGACCGCGCCCGTGATCAGCGCGGTGGTCAGCTCGGCGTCGCCGCGCAGGCGCACCCCCACTCGCTCCAGCGCCCCCTCGATCAGTGCGGACCAGGCGTGCCTGCGGGTCCGGCGATGGGTCTCCATCCGATCGCTCACCCCGACCACCTCGATCAGCGCCACCTGCGCGCGATACGGGTCGGACCCGAGCGACTCCAGGTACGCGCCGAAGCCGGCCCGCAACGCGAGCTGCGGATCGGTCGAGCCGAGCGCGACCAGCGCGGTGCCGACCGCGGCCGCCGCGTCGTCCTGGATCCGGTCGTAGGCCGCTACCAGCACGTCTTCACGAGTTTCGAACTCCTCGTAGAACTGCCGCTTGGACAGCCCGGCTGCCGCGCACACCTCGGCGAGCGAGCACGTGGCGTAGCCACGTTCCGCGAAGATTTGCGTCGCTGCTTCCAGGAATCGCAGTCGTCGTTCGGCTTTTCGCGCGACGACCGTACGACCCCCATACCGCCTGTCCGCTGTAGTCACCTCTCCAAAGTATCTGAAACCCGGGATAACACTGACCTTTCCGGGTCGCTTCATCTATCCACCGAACAAAGGACGGCCGACCAGTGCTGAGCACCCGAGCATCGCGGACCGCATTGTCCGCCCTCGTACTAGCGGCGGGTGCGGCACTCGTGGCACCCACGCCCACGATGGCTGCCCCGCAGTCCGCCGCGACGCAGCCGAGCGTCCCCGCCATCGCCGAGAACGTCCCCTCCGAGACGCTCGCCGCGCTGGCTCCGACGATCGTAGGCGCGATCTCCGCCCCCGGCCCCATCGCCGACGGCGGACAGGCCGCGATCCTGGCCCAGGCGCGCGTGCTGCTGGCCACCCCCGGCATCCCGGCGCAGGTCAAGGCCACCCTCGAAAAGGTCATCACCTTCCTCGACGGCAGTGGCGGCGGCGGTCCCGAATTGCCGCCTTCGGACGGTCCGCGCATCGCGCAGTTCCTCTACCCGACCATCGGCAAGGGCTGCATCGGCCCGACGTCGGATTCCGTCGGCACCGCGCTGGCGGTCCCCGGCCCGGCGACGCTGCCGCCGCCCGGACCGGCCGCGGGCCAGACCGGCTTCGTCTTCACCGCGCTCGGCACGAAGACCGCCACGGTCGTGCAGAATCCGCCGATGACGGTGCAGTGGGTCAACCTCGACAACCGTCGCACCGGTACCCAGCCGCTCACCACCGAGGCGGGCATCAACGCCGACGGCCCGGCCACTCTCACCGCTATCGCCGACACCGGTCCCGGCCGGGTCGCGGCAGTGATCACCGGCTCGCTCACCACGGCCACCGCCGACGGTGACCGCACCTGCTCGTTCGCCCCGACCCTCGGTTTCTTCTCCGTCGGCTGAGTCCTCGCACCACGCAATTGGAGTTCGATCTATGAAGTTTGTCGTCCCCGGCCTGGTCAGCGGCCTGGCCGGCGCGGTCATCGGGGTGATTGCCGTACTCGGCATCACCGCGGGCGCGCAACAGAATTCGATCCCCGCGCCCGAGGAGTCCGGTGACCCGGGCTCGTCGCTGCTCGGCAACGTGCAGTACGGCTCGCGATGAGCAACGTACGCAGGCTCATCGCCTGCATCCTCGTCGGTCTCGGCGCGCTGCTGCTCGCGGCCGCGGTCATGATTCCCACCTACACGGTCGGCAAGGTCGCCAAGACCCCGCTCGACCTGCGCATCACCACGGTCGCCAAGAGCGTGCCCGGCGAGGAAAGCCTCGTGCTGGACGCGAAGTCGCTCACCGCGACCGAGGGCGCTGCCAAGGTGAACACCAATGTGCCGCTCGTTTCCCAGCGCTTCCTGACTGTCGAGGAGCCCTCCGACGCCGACGAGATGACCGTCCAGGCCGGCCAGACCCTGCGTCGCGACGACCAGGATCCCAAGGACGGCCTGCTCACCGCCTCGGTCGACCGCGTCACCATCGACCGCGTCACCGGCGCGCCGATCGACGCCTCGCCCAACGGTTCGATCGCCGTGGCTCAAGACCCCAAGTCGGGCGCCGCGATCCCCACCGAGTCGCAGCGGCGCGGCCTGCAGTACCGCTTCCCGATCGGCACCGAGAAGAAGTCGTACCCGTACTTCGACCTCAACGCCCGCGCCACCTACGACATCGATTTCATCGAGGAGTCGGAGATCAACGGCGTGCCGGTCTACCACTTCCGGCAGACCATCCCGGTGACGAACATGTGGGACGTCGTCAAGCACCCGTCCCACCAGCTCGCCCTGCCCGCCGCCAAGTGGGGCCTCGAGGGCACCGAGCCGGTCACCATGACGCGCTTCTACACCAACACCCGCGACGTGTGGGTGGAGCCGAGGACCGGCGCGGTTCTCAAGGGTGGCGAGAACCTCCACATGTACTACGGCCGTAGCGCCGGGCAGGTGGACGTCAACATCCTGAAGTCGCACCTCGTCTTCGACGAAGAGACCGTCGAGGCCCAGATGGCCGTCACCCAGGAGAGCCTCGACAAGCTCGACCTGTACGGCAAGACCCTGCCGATCATCCTGGGCATTCTCGCCGCCATCTTCCTCATCGGCGGCGCGGTCCTCGGATTCCTGAGCTCGGGCTCCACCTCGGGCCGTCCGTTCGATCCCCCGACCGAGCGGATTCGTTCCTCGAACCTGTAAGCCACCTGTCCACAACTCGGCCTCCCCCGGTCCTCAACCCGGGGGAGGCCGAGCTGTTTTGCGGGCCGGTTTCCTCGGTGCCGCGCGGCAATCGGATTCAGGGTCGCGGTAACTGCCGAACCCGGGCCGCCTCGCGAGTGAGATGGTCGCGCTCGAGAACTGTGGTGGCCGCGCGGGCCGCCGCGGCGTACAGGGTCGCGGCCTCGTCGAGTTCGCCTGCCCGTTCGAGGAGGTAGGCCCGGGATGCGCTGTGGCGCGGTAGTTCCGGGTCGAGATCGGCGAGAGCGGCCAGGCCGGCTCGGGGGCCGTCGGCCTCGCCGACCGCGACCGCGCGATTCAGGCGCACCACCGGGCTGTCGGTGAGAAGCAGTAGTTCGTCGTACCACTCCACGATCTGTATCCAGTCCGTTTCGGCGGTGCTCGGCGCGTCCGCGTGCAGGGCCGCGATCGCGGCTTGGGCCTGGTATTCGCCCAGGCGGTCACGGGCCAGCGCGGCTTGCAGGATCGTCACGCCCTCGGCGATAAGGTGTGTGTCCCACCGGGATCGGTCCTGTTCGGCGAGCGGAATCAAGCGCCCGCCCTCGGTGCGCGACGCCCGGCGGGCGTGGTGCAGCAGCATCAGCGCGAGCAGCCCCGAGACCTCGGGTTCGCCGGTCGAGGCGGCGAGCTGACGGGTGAGGCGGATGGCTTCGGCGGCCAGGTCGATGTCGCCGCTGTAGCCCTCGTTGAAGACGAGGTAGAGCACCCGCAGCACCGTTGCCGGATCGCTGGGACGGTCGAGCGGTAAGCCCGTGATCCGCTTCTTGGCCCGGCTGATCCGTTGCGCCATAGTCGATTCCGGAACCAGGTAGGCCGTCGCGATCTGCCGGGTCGTCAGGCCGCCGACCGCACGCAAGGTCAGCGCGACGGCCGAGCCCGGCGACAACGCGGGATGCGCGCACAGGAAATACAGCCACAGCGTGTCGTCCGTGGCGGGCACCGGGCCGGCTTCGGGCTCGGCGTCGACCGCGAATTCACGCCCACGCCTGGACGTTTCGGCGCGCGTCGCGTCGATGAATTTTCGCCAGGCGACGGCGACGAGCCAGCCTTTCGCATCGCGCGGTGGATCGTCGGGCCAGGTTTCCAGCGCCCGGATCAGCGCTTCCTGTACCGCGTCCTCGGCCGCGGCGAACTCGGCCCCGCGGCGGACGAGGATCCCGATCACCGCGGGGACGAGTTCGCGCACCAGCGCTTCGTTCATTCGGTCACCGTGGGCAATTCCGCGTAGAACGGCCGCAGTTCGAGCCACTCCTGCACCGGCTTCCCGCCCGCCCCCGGTGCCGCGGACAGCTCCCCTGCCAGCTCGAGCGCCCGGTCGTAGGTGTCGACGTCGATGATCATCCAGCCGGCGATCAGGTCCTTGGTCTCCGCGAACGGCCCGTCGGTGACCGGCGGGCGCCCCTCGCCGTCGGAGCGGACGAACGTGCCCTGCGTGGTCAGCGCCTGACTGTCGACGTACTCGCCGGTCGATTGCAGCCGTGTCGCGAAATCCTGCATGTACCGCACGTGCGCGGTCACCTCCTCGGGCGTCCACTGATCCATCGGCACGTCGTTGACGGACGCGGGAGCGCCACGGTAGTGCTTGAGCAGCAGGTACTTGGCCATGATGTTCTCCTCGGTTCGTGTGCTGTGTGGGTTGTACCCCTGGGACGGAGCCACCCACGCGTTCTCGACATCGGCCGCACAAGAATCTCGGCCGATTATTTTCGCCGTGAGTGAACGGCGCCACCTGCAGGAACAAACCGCCGGGGGTCCATGTTGAGTCAGCAAAGCTCAACTTTGGAAGGGTCGACATGACTTCAGCTCAGAACCTGCCGGTGCTGTTCCTGACCGATCCGATCGTGCTGCCGGGCATGGTCGTGCCCATCGAATTGGACGAATCCGCGCAGGCCGCCATCGACGCCGCCCAGGCGGCCAAAACCGGTTCGGTGCTGGTCGCGCCGCGCCTCGACGAGGGCTACGCGTCCTACGGCGTCGTCGCCACCATCGAACAGGTCGGCCGGATGCGCGGCGGCGCGCCCGCGGCCGTGCTGAAGGCCGAGCGCCGCGCCCGGATCGGGCACGGCGTCACCGGGCCGGGCGCCGCGCTGTGGGTGGAGGCCGAACTCGTCGAGGCGGTCGAGCCCGACGAGCGGACCACCGAGCTCGCCGCCGAGTACAAGAAGCTGGTCGTCGCCGTGCTGCAGCGGCGTGAGGCCTGGCAGATCATCGACATCGTCAACCAGCTCGACGACGTAGAGGCCATCGCCGACACCGCGGGCTACGCGCCGTACCTGTCCGATGACCAGAAGCGCGAACTGCTCGAGACCCCCGATGTCGCGGTGCGGCTGACCAAGCAGATCGACTGGATCAAGGACCACATCGCCGAGGTGGAGGTCACCGACAAGATCTCCGAGGACGTCCGCGACGGCATGGAGAAGAGTCAGCGCGAGTTCCTGCTGCGTCAGCAGCTCAACGCCATCCGCAAGGAACTCGGTGAGGACGAACCCGACGGCGCCGACGACTACCGCACCCGCGTGGAGAACGCGGACCTGCCCGAGAACGTGCGCGCCGAGGCGCTGCGCGAGGTCGGCCGGCTGGAGCGCGCCAGCGACCAGAGCCCGGAATCGGGCTGGATCCGTACCTGGCTCGACACCGTGCTCGATCTGCCGTGGACGGTGAAAACCGAGGACAGCACCGATGTCTCGGCCGCTCGTGCGGTGCTCGACGCCGATCACCACGGCCTCGACGAGGTGAAGGACCGGATGGTCGAGTACCTGGCGGTGCGAACGCGGCGGGCCGCGCGCGGTCTCGAGGTCGTGGGTGGACGCGGGTCCGGCGCGGTGCTCGTGCTGGTGGGTCCCCCCGGTGTCGGCAAGACCTCGCTGGGTGAATCGGTCGCAAAGGCTCTGGGCCGCAAGTTCGTTCGTGTCGCCCTCGGCGGCGTGCGCGACGAGGCCGAGATCCGTGGCCACCGTCGCACCTACGTCGGCGCGCTGCCGGGCCGGATCGTGCGTGCGGTGAAGGAGGCGGGTTCGATGAATCCCGTGGTCCTGCTGGACGAGATCGACAAAGTCGGCTCCGACTTCCGTGGTGATCCGGCGGCGGCCCTGCTCGAGGTCCTCGACCCCGCGCAGAACCACACCTTCCGCGACCACTACCTGGACCTGGACCTGGACCTGTCGAATGTCCTGTTCATCGCGACCGCCAACGTCATGGACACCATTCCCGGCCCCCTGCTGGACCGTATGGAGCTCATCACCGTCGACGGCTACACCGAGGCCGACAAGGTGGCGATCGCGCGCGACTTCCTGGTTCCCCGCCAGCTCGAGCGCAACGCGCTGACCGCGGAAGAGGTGTCGATCACCGACGCGGCCTTGCGCGAGATCGCGGCGAACTACACCCGGGAGGCGGGTGTGCGTCAAATGGAGCGCCTGGTGGCAAAAGCCCTGCGCAAGGCGGCGACTCGTCTGGTGACGGGCGACGCCGCGAGCGTCGGCGACGCTGCCGTGGATGCCCCGCTCGTCGACAAGGGCGCGCTGGGCGAGGGCGCGGTGCTCGGGTACGACCCCGGACTCGGCTACGACAACGTCATCGACATCGCCGCCGGTCCGCAGCCGGTCGGTCAGGTGACGAGCCTGGTGGTCGACCTCGACAACCTCACCGACTACCTCGGGCGTCCCCGCTTCACCCCGGACTCGATGGAGCGCACCTCCGTCCCGGGCGTGGCGACGGGCCTCGCGGTGACCGGTGCGGGCGGCGATGTCCTCTACATCGAGGCCAACGGCGCCGAGGGCGAGCGTTCTCTCACCCTCACCGGCCAGCTCGGTGACGTGATGAAGGAATCCGCTCAGATCGCGCTCACCTACGTCCGTTCGCACCTGGAGGAGATCGGTATCGAGCCGAAGGTCCTCGACCGCAACATCCACATCCACTTCCCCGCGGGTGCGGTCCCCAAGGACGGACCTTCGGCAGGCGTCACCATGGTCACCGCCCTGGTGTCGCTGGCCCTCGGTCGCCCGGTTCGCGGCGATGTCGGGATGACCGGCGAGGTCACTCTGAACGGCAGCGTCCTGCCGATCGGCGGCGTGAAGCAGAAGCTGCTCGCCGCCCAGCGAGCCGGCCTGAAGACCGTCTTCATCCCGGCCCGCAACGAACCGGACCTGGACGAAGTCCCGGCGGAAGTGCTGGCCGCTTTGAACGTCCGCCCCGTCGCCGACGTGGCAGACATCCTGGCCTACGCGATCGAGCCGATCGCCGAACCCGCCGCCGACGGCAAGACCTTCGCCGTCAGCGCCTGATCCCCGCCGTCAACGGGCCGTGCACAGCTGTGTACGGCCCGTTGCCGTGTCCGGCTAGCGGCTGACGGTCGGCGGCAGCATCGGGCCTGCGACGGTGACCACGGCGAGTTGGTCGGTGTCGTAGTTGTCCTGGTCGTCGAGGTCGTCGTCGAGGTCATCGTCGAGGTCGTCGTCGTCGAAACCGTCCGCGTCTTCCTCGGTGGCGGGGGCGAGGTCCTTCTCGACGCGGCGGGTGGTGCCCTGGGCGACCGCGCAGAGGACAGGTTCCTCGCCCTCGGTCTCGGCGTACACGTCGCAGTGAGTGACGGCCTGGCGGCGGGTGGCGCCGAGGACGGTGGCGTGCACGCGCAGGCGCTCGCCCTGGGCGGGGCGCAGGTAGGTGATGGTGAAGCCGCCGGTGAGGACGTTGGGGCCCAGGACGGTGCCCGCGGCGAAGGTGAGGGCGTTGTCGGCGGCGTAGGCGAGTACCCCGCCGTGCACGAAGCCGAACTGCTGGCCGTGTTCGGGCTGGATGTCGATGATGAGAGTGGCTGCGCCATCACCGAATTCGGTGAGCTCGGTGCCGACCAGACGGGCGAACGGCTGCGCGGCTAGTACCTGGCGCGCCAGGTCGAGGTCGAGGGTGGAAGCTTCGGTCGGCATCGGGTGTTCCGTTCTTCGAGTTGCGTGGCCCTGCATGGTGACTATTCGGTGCCGTCGGCCCGCAGTGTCGCCCACGCGGCGGCGGCGAGCTCGGGGGCGACATCGGTTGGCGCGGTACGGATATTGCCACCAAGCCATTGGCGGGAGTATTCCTGTGCCGCACCGAGCCACAGCGCGTAGACGAGATCGAGTTCCAGGTCACGCACCGCGCCGTATCCCGCGTGCGTGCGCCACCACCGCCGGACGGCCGTGAGGAACTCCACATTGCGCTCGCTCTCCCGGACACCGGGCGGCCGCGAGCCCATGAGAACCGTTGCGCGATATTGATATTCGTGCACCCACCGCAGGTGCGCACGCACCCCGGATTCGACGCCGGTGCGCGCGTCGGGACTGTCGGCGACGGCATTCCAGAAGTGTTGCTGGTAGTCGGTGAGCGCGGCCACCCAGACCTGTCGATAGAGGTCGGACTTGTCCGGAAAGTGGTGGTACAGCGCGCCGACGCTGGCATCGGCGGCGGCGCGGATATCGCTCAGGGTGGCATCGAGGACACCGCGTTCGGCGAACTGCCGCTCCGCGGCCAGCAGCAACCGATCTCGCATCTCCATATACAGAATTTAGTTCGGTCCGGCTGGCGTGGCAAGAGTCGATGTGTCGGTGCGATGCGGTAAGACGGACCTGTGCCCCGGTGGCTCCTGCATGTGGATCTCGACCAGTTCCAGGCGGCGGTGGAATTCCGGCGTCGCCCTGAGCTGCGCGGCCGGCCGGTGATCGTCGGCGGCGAGGGTGATCCCGCGCAGCCACGCAAGGTCGTGACCTGCGCTTCTTATCCCGCGAGGGCCTACGGTGTGCGTGCGGGGATGGCGTTGAGAATGGCGCAGCGCAAGTGTCCGGAGGGTGTTTTCCTGCCGGTCGACATGGCCGCCTACGAGGTGGCCTCCGAAGAGATCATGGCGACGCTGGGCCGGGTGGCCGGCGCGGTCGAGGTCTGGGGGATGGATGAGGCGTTCGTCGCCACCGACGGCGATCCGTGGCAGCTGGCCGCCGAAATCCGTACCGCCATCATCGAACTCGGCCTCACGTGCGCGGTCGGCATCGGCGACAACAAGCTCACCGCGAAGCTGGCCACCGGTTTCGCCAAGTCCACCGGCAAGACCTCCGCCGAACCCGAGCACGACCCCGGCGCCGCCACCGGCATCTTCGAGCTCACCGCCGCCAACTGGACCGAACTCATGGGCCACCGCCCCACCGACGCGCTCTGGGGCGTCGGTGCCCGCATCGCCCACCGCCTGGCCGACCTCCACATCACCACGGTCGCCGATCTCATGTCCGCCGACCGCGCGCGCCTGGCCGCCGAGTTCGGCCCGAGCACCGGCCCCTACCTGTGGGTCCTCGGCCAGGGCAAGGGTGACACCGAACTCTCCACCACCCCGCGAATCCCCGTGGGCCGCAGCAGATCCGAGACCTTCCCGCACGACCTCACCGACCCAGGGGAAATCCGCCGCGAGGTCGCCCGCATCGCCACCGAGGTCGCCGAGGAGATGCGCGAACACCACCGCGTCAGCACCCGGGTCTCGGTCACCGTCCGCACGAAAACCTTCTATACCCGCAGCAAACAGCAAAAACTCCCCACCCCCACCGACGACATCACCACCATCACCGACACCGCCCTGGCGATCATCGACCGCTTCGACCTGGACCGCCCGATCCGCCTCCTCGGCGTCCGCCTGGAACTCCTCCCACCGTGACGTGGGTCCTCCCCCGCGGGCTCGCGAACTCGTATGCTCGGGCAATGGAGTTCTCTGCGATGGTGGCTCGTGAGTCCGATGGTGGGATCGTTCTTGCCCGTGAAACGGTGGGAGACGACTTCCTCGGTAGCGGCGAGGTGACGATCAAGGTTCATTACTCGAGCGCGAACTACAAAGATCTGCTGGCGATCACGCCGCGCGGTGGGGTGGTGCGCAACTATCCGATCGTGCCGGGCATCGACCTCACCGGTGAGGTGATCGCCTCGGAGACCGATGACTTCTCCCCCGGCGACCAGGTCATCGCCCATGGCTACGACCTGGGTGTTTCCCGCAACGGCGGCTTCGCCGAGTACACGAGGGTGCCTGCCGAATGGGTGGTGAAGCTCGACGGCCTCGACACCCGCGACGCCGCCACCATCGGGACCGCGGGTTTCACCGCCGCCATGAGCGTGCAGGCCCTGCTCGACCACGGCCTGACCCCCGACGACGGCGCCGTCCTGGTCACCGGCGCGACCGGCGGTGTCGGCACCGTGGCCATCGACATCCTGTCCGGCCTCGGCTTCGAGGTGATCGCTTCCACCGGCAAGACCGACGCGAACGACCTGCTCGCCGAGCTCGGCGCCAACGAGGTGATCGGCCGGCTTCCCCTCGACCCCGACGCCAAGCCGCGCCCGCTCAACAAGGCCAACTGGGCGTCGGCGGTCGACAGCGTCGGCGGCGCCTCGCTGGCGCACGTCCTCAGCGCCATCGGTTACGGCGGGGCGGTGGCGGCCAGCGGCCTCACCGGCGGCGCCGAGCTTCCCACCACCGTGCTCCCGTTCATCCTGCGCGGCGTCAGCCTGCTCGGCATCGACTCGGTGCAGCTTCCGATCGAGAAGCGCCGCGCTCTGTGGACCGCACTGGGCAAGCAGCTTCGGCCCCAGCATCTGTCGACGATCGAGTCCTTCACGCCGATCACCGAGGTCGGCACGGTCCTGCAGTCGATCAAGGACGGCACCCACTCCGGGCGCACCGTGATCGGCGTGGCCAACGAGTTCTGAGCCCTCCAGAAGTTCGCCACACGACGACGTTACGGAGACTGTAATACTGTAACGAGCATGATGCTCCGCCCGAACGGCACCACGATCACCGACGAGTCCGCGATCGCGCTGGCCGCGTCCATTCGCGCCCGCGAGGTCAGCGTCCGCGCGGTGATCGATGCCCACATCGCTGTGCTGGAACGTTTCGCCCCCGCCACGAACGCGGTGGTGGTGGATTGCTACGACACCGCGCGGGCACAGGCCGACGCCGCCGACGCCCACCTCGCGACCGGGCCGGAGCACCTGCCACCGCTGTTCGGCGTCCCGATCACCGTCAAGGAATCCCTGGCGGTTGCCGGCTTGCCCAACACTGCGGGCGTCGTGGCTCGTCGGCACCTGCGGCCCACCGCGAATGCCACCGTGGTGCAACGAGTTCTGGACGCGGGTGCGATCGTGCTCGGGCTGACCAACACCGCCGAGGGGTGCATGTGGCTCGAGTCGACGAACCGGGTCTACGGGCGAACCAGCAACGTGCACGACCGGGCACGGACGGCGGGCGGGTCCTCGGGCGGTGAGGGCGCCGCCGTCGGCAGCGGCGGCTCCCCGCTCGGCCTGGCCACCGATACCCTCGGCTCGATCCGGGTTCCCGCCTTCTGCAACGGCGTCTTCGGACACCGCCCGTCGACCGGCCTGCTCCCCACCACCGGCGCGTGGCCACCACCGTTCGGTGTGGCCGCCCTGTGCTCCAACGGGGTCATCGCCCGCCGTGCGGCCGACCTCATGCCCCTGCTGCGGATCATGGCCGGCCCCGACGGGACCGATCCCCTGGTCCGCGCGGCCACCCTCGGCGATCCGGCGACGACCTCGATGCGAGGTGTGCCCGTCGTGCTGCTCGACGGAACCTTCGCCCCCGGCTTCGGCCGTGAGGTGCTGGCCGCGCGCGACCGCGCCGCCGCCTCCCTCATCGAGGCAGGCGCCGAGGTCACCCGGGTACCGATGCGTTCGCTGCGGACGATCGGGCTCTTCGCCACGATCGTGCTGGCCGAGGAGACCGGGATCAGCTTCGCCGAGATCATGCGCGGCGAGGGCGCCGACATCCTCGCACCCGGACAACTCACCGCCCTGCGCGGCGACCACACCCTCGCCACCCGCCTCCTCGCGCTCGGCGAGCTGATCGCGGCCCGGCTACCCACCCGGGTGGCCCGGCGCATCACCGCCGCCGCACACCGCACGGCCGCCGAGATCACCGAGATCATCGGTGACGGTTTGCTCCTGCATCCGACCCTGAGCACGGTCGCGCCGCGTCACGGCCGCACCACCGGCCGCCTGTGGCGCACGAACACGGTCGCACCGTTCAGCCTCGCCGGGCTGCCCGTCACCCAGGTGCCGCTCGGCCGCGGCACCCACGGTCTGCCACTCGGGGTACAGGTGGTCGCGGGACACAACCGCGATCACCTCTCGATCGCCGCGGCCCTCACTCTCGAGAAGGCGTTCGGCGGCTGGGTCCGCCCGCGGGGCTGACCACTCCCCCTCCGGGTGTGGTCATGTGCTCGGGAGCTACGCGATCGCCGCGCGGTATCGACGGCTCGGCCGGAAAGGACGCCGGGAACAGTTCGCCGGCGGGACGGCGTAGGTAGTCGCGCTCGGTGTAGGCCGCACGCATCCGGTCGAACAGTGACTGCGCCCGCCGGGTCATCGCAGGCAGGTCGATGCCGGGAATTACCCCGTCGCGCAACGTGATCCGCCCGGCGACCATGGAGAAATCCGCCGCGCGCCCGGTGCTGTTCATGCACAGGGTGCGGACCGGATCGTCGAGGACGCCGTCGCGCGGGTCGTCGAGGCGGAAGGCGACCAGGTCGGCGGTCGCCCCCACCGCGATCGTGCCCAGGTCCGGTCGGTGCAGCGCTTCGGCACCGCCGAGCGTCGCCGCCGAGACGTAGTCGCCGTAGGTGGCCGCGTCGAGCCGCGATGCCAGCACCTTGGCCAGGGTGACGCCGATGTCGATGCCGCGCACCAGATCCGGCGGAAAAGAGTCGGTGCCGAGGGCGATGCGCACGCCCGCTGCCCGGTACCGATCGAAGCTGTCGAGCGCCGATCCGTGTCTGGCCGAGGTGAGCGGGCAGTGCACGATCGACGCTCCCGACGCCGAGAGCGTGCCGAGATCGTCATCGGTATCGGCGTCCACGTGCGGGTTCGAGTCGATGTAGATCCCGTGGGGGATGAGCAGATTCGGCCCGAGGAGACCGGTCCGCTCGAGCACGGCCAGCGGTGACATACCGAACCGCTCGATCACGAACGCGCGTTCGTGCAGCCCTTGGAGCGCGTGCAGGCGGACCAGCGCGCCGGTCGCCGCGGCCAGCGCGGAGGTCCGGTGCAGCAGATCCTCGGACAGCGTCTCGATCCGGCACGGGAGCAGTGTCCCGTGGATCAGATCGGTGTCCTGCGCCGAGGCCCACTCCAGGAACCGCGCCGCACCCTCGAACCCGTCGAGCCCGAGTTCTTCGTTCCAGTAGATGGACCGCGAGCCGTCGTCGTCGACCACGTTGACCCCGGATCGGTACGCGGGCCCGAGGTACACCCGCAGGCCGAGACGCCGTGCGGATTCGGCCATCGCCACGGCGTCGGCGTAGGTCTCCGCCCAATCGCTGTGCACCTCCGACGCGATCGGCATCGCCGTCGTCACCCCGTGCAGCAGCAGCTGGACGAACCCGTACTCACGGATGAACGCCCGCTCCTCGGCGTCGAACACCGCGCGCCGCCGCTGCGTGGCGTACTCGCGCGACCATTGCAGACCGAGGCCGAGCTCGCGCGACTGCCACGAATCCAGGATCGTGTGGTCGATGTCGGTGAGCGCGTCGAGGTCGATGAGCCCGGGCATCAAGATCGCGTCCCCGAGCTCGATCACCTCGTCGACGGTCTCCAGACCGCGCGGACCGGCGGCGACGATGCGCGAATCCTCCACCACCACTTCACCGTCGGTGAGCATCACGTGGCCACCGACGATCCCCGACGCGAGTACATGGCGTGCTCGAATACCGCGCCGCATCTCAGCTCCTCCCCCTGCCCCAACGACCGGGAATCTCGAATCCGTCCAGTGCCGTATCGACGGAAACGACACTCCCCCGATGGATTACAGTGCGCTCGGCCGGGCGGTCCATCACAGCCGAAGTCGGGCTGGCCGCGTCGACCAGGAAGAACTCGGCCGGATCACCGACCTCGAAACCGGGATGCGGCTCGCTCCGGCCGAGCGGGCGCAGACTGCGGTCGAGCACGCTCGCTCCACCCCAACTGGCCACGGCGAGAGCGTGTTCCACGTGCTCGTCGGATCTGAACCCGTTGACGAACGCGAGTTGCCAGGCGCGGTCGAGCATGTCGCCGTTGCCGTAGGGCGACCAGTAGTCCCGCTGACCGTCCATCCCGACCCCGACGCGCACACCGGCCGCGGCCAGGTCGAGCAACGGCAACGCCCAACCCTGCGCGCCCGCCGCGTGGGTGAGGGCGATGTCGAGCTCCGCCAGCTGCTCGATCGCCGCAGGCACAGCGGGCAGCCCACCGGCCAGGCACCGGGCATGGGAGATGGTCGCCAGACCGGTCATCCCGAGCGCCCGCACCCGTTCGATGATCAGCGACAGGGTGAACAGCCCCAGCTCACCCGCTTCGTGCAGGTGGATGTCGACGCCGACCTGATGCTTGTCGGCCAGCCCGAACACCGCGTCGAGATGTCGCACCGGATCGCGGTCGAGTTCGCACGGATCCATCCCGCCGACCAGGTCGGCCCCGGCCGACAGTGCCGCGTCCATGAGGTCGACGACGCCGGGTTCGAGCAGGATTCCGACCTGCGGGAACGCCACGATCTCCACGTCGCACACGTCGTCGTAGCGTTCCCGCGCCGCGAGTTCGCCTTCGAGCTTGGTGAGCCCGGAATCGGCGTCCACCTGGGCGTGACTGCGAATCCTGGTGGCCCCGTTGGCCACTGCCACCGCGAGGGTGAACGAGGCGCGTTCGGCCACGGAACGTTCCGCCGACCGCCAGTGCTCGCGATCGTTCATGATCCGGCCCCACCGTCCCGGCATCCCGGTCTGGGCACGGAACGGCAGTCCGAGCCTGCTCGAGTCGAGATGCAGATGCACATCCGACAGGGCGGGCAGGATCAACCGGCCTGCGCCGTCGACGATTTCACCGGCAGGCGCCGGCGAACCGGTGGCCGCGGATACCGCGGCCACCGTGCCGTTCTCGATCAGCAGGTCCACCGGCGGGCCGCCCCAGGGGCGAACATCGGTGATCAACAGCGAATCACCCACGCGCTCAGTCCTTGCCGAAGGTCGCGGCGTCGACGGTGATCATCCCGTCCGCCCGCGGCTTCCAGTTCAGCGCCGGGTCCACCGCGTAGCTGGCATCGGGGGTGTAGAGGCCGAGCAGCAGCGCCTTGGAATCGTTGAGGGTGAACAGATCTCGGTAGACATCGATCCTGGCCTGTCCGGCGACGGTCCGGGTCTTGGCGACCAGGGCCTGGGTTTCCGGCAGCATCGCGTAGTCGTTCCACTGCCCGCCGAACATCGAGGCGATCGGGGCGTCGCCGTCCATGGTGGACGGCGCGTAGGTGTTGAGGTAGATGCCGGTGGCGGCCTTCTTCGTGTAGATCATCTGGGAATGGCTGCTCTGGTCGGTGCCGTGCAGGGTGATGGTGATGCCGACTTCGGCAAGGTTCGCCTGGATCGACTGGGCGATCTCAGAGCTCAGCGGGATGCGTCCGTTCGTCGCGTACTGGAAGGGGATCGGCGTGCCGTTGTAGCCCGCCGCGGCCAGCAGCTGTTTGGCCTTGGCCGTATCACGCACCGGCGCAGGATATTTCGGGTCGTAGCCGCCGACGTTCTTGGCGACCAGCTGGTTGTCGACCGTCGCGCGGCCCGCGAGCAGACTCTTGACGATGGCGTCCCGGTCGATCGACAGTGCGATCGCCTCGCGTACCCGCTGGTCGGCCAGCGGACCCGCCGTGGCGTTCATGCCGAGGAAGGTGACGCCGTTGGAGACCCGCGACTCGATGTGCACACTCTTCGAACCATCTACGGCGGCAACCTGATTAGGCGCGATCAAGGCCACATCGAGGCTGCCGGACTGAACGCCGTTGAGTCGGGCGTCGGCGTCGGCCACCGTCTTGAAGGTCACGGTCTCCAGTGCGGCCTTGTCGCCCCAGTAGTTCGGATTGCGCTTGACGACGTATTCGACGCCGCGCGTGTAGTGGTCGAACACGAACGGCCCCGAGCCGACCGGTGCGGCCGCGAATCCCGCGGAACCGAGCTTGGTGTAAACACTTTCGGGCACGATCGAGACGCCGGTGGTGATGGTCGGCCACGCGGAGAAGGGGGCGTTGAGGCTGAACACCACGGTATTGCCGGGACCGGCGGCGGCGGAGGTGAACATCTCCATATAGGTGGCCGGATCGCCGTTGGGTGTCGCCTTGATCTGGTTGTAGGTGAACGCGACATCGGAGGCTTTCACCGGTTCGCCGTTGTGGAACTTCGCGTCCTCCCGAATCGTGAACGTCCACTGGGTGAAATCGGCGTTGTGCTCCCACGAGGTCGCGAGCTTCGGGCCGATCACGCCTTCCGCGTCGAAGCGGGCGAGCTGGTCGAAGGTCGCGAAGTAGTAGTTGTAGCCTGCCAGCGAACCGTCGCTGATCGGGTCCGGCACGTCCGTCGGTTCGGTGACCGCGCCGACCACGAGGGTCTTCGTCGACGCGGTGTCGGTGCCCGCGGGTGCGCAGGCACTCAGGGTGACGGTGGAGAACGCGAGGATCGCGAGTCCGGTAGCCACACTGCGGGTGATCGGTCTCATGGGTTTCCTAATCTTTCGTGGAGCGGGGAAGTGGGTGCAGGCACGCCGCGACATGCCCGGCGGGGCCGAGCGGCTCGAGTTCCGGTATGCGCGTGGCGCATTCGTCGGTGGCCTGTGGGCAGCGGGTGCGGAAGGTGCAGCCGCTCGGCGGATTCGCGGCATCGGGGAGCTCGCCGCGGATCAGCGTCGAGGTGTCGCGGTGGCGTTGATGGGGGTCGGGAACGGGAGCCGAGGCGATCAGCGCGCGCGTGTACGGATGCCGGGGGCTGGTGAACACGTCTTCGGTGGCGCCGATCTCGACGAGCTTGCCCAGATGCATCACCGCGACGCGGTCCGACAGGTGCCGCACGACCGAGAGATCGTGGGCGATGAACAGATACGACAGGCCGAGCTGTTCCTGCAGGTCTTGGAGCAGGTTGATCACCTGGGCCTGCACCGAGGCGTCGAGCGCGGACACCGGTTCGTCGAGCACCAGCACCTCCGGTCTCGGCGCGAGCGCCCTGGCGATCCCGAGCCGTTGCCGCTGTCCGCCGGAGAACTCGGCCGGGCGCCGGTCGAGCGCGTCCAGTCCGAGCCCGACCTGGTCGAGCAGTTCGAGCACGCGGGCGCGGGAGTAGCCGCCCGCGATCCGGAGCGGTTCGGCGATGATGTCGTGCGCGCTCATCCGCGGATCGAGGGAGGAGTACGGGTCCTGGAACACCAGCTGCACCCGGTTGCGCAGCGCCCTGCGCGCGGCCGGTCGCAGGGCGGCCAGGTCGTGGCCGAGGATGCGCACCGAACCCGCGGTCGGGGTGTTGATGCCGAAGATCGTGCGGACCAGCGTGGACTTCCCGCCACCGGATTCGCCGACCAGGCCGAAGGTTTCACCGCGTACGACCCCGAAGCTCACGCCGTCGAGGGCTCGCAGTCTGCGCTTGCCGGTGAGGCCGCGCCTGCTGGTGAAGCTCACCTCGAGGCCGTCGACCCGGATCACTTCCTCTGCGGTATCGATCACGGTCATGCCGAAATGTCCTCTCGGAGAGGGGCGGCGAGCGCGGGCGGGCAGGCGAGCGCGCGACCGTCGCCGATGGCGACGAGAGGTGGTGGGGCTGTGTCGCATTCGCGGCTCCTGCCCGCGAACTCGCAACGCGGGGCGAACCCACACCCGGCCGGACGTTTCGTCGGTGACGGTGGCGAGCCAGGGATGGCGTAGGCGCGGCCCGCGCCCGCCTGCCCGAGCAGACTGCCCTGCAGGCCACGGGTGTACGGGTGGGCGGCGTCGTCGAAGATCTGCCACACCGTGCCGGTCTCGACCACCCGGCCCGCGTACATGATCGCCACCCGATCGGCGTACTGGGCGACCAACCCGAGATCATGGGTGATCAACACCATCGCCGCGCCGCTGCGGGCGCGAGCCTGTGCCAGCACCTCCATGAGCTGGGCCTGGATGGTCACGTCGAGCGCGGTGGTCGGCTCGTCGGCGATGAGCACCGCCGGATCGTTGGCCATCGCCATGGCGATCACCGCGCGCTGGCGCATACCGCCCGACCACTGGTGGGGATAGGCGCGCGCCCGCTCGGCCGGTTGTGGGATACCGACGGAGGCGAGGAGTTCGACTACGCGCTGCTTGCGTTTCCTTGCGTCGAGCCGCTGATGCACCGCCAGCGCGCGACCGATCTGCGTGCCGACCCGGCGCACCGGATTGAGGGTGGTCATCGGGTCCTGGAAGACCATGCCGAGTTCGGCGCCCCGCAGGCGCCGCAGGGTTTCGTCGTCGGCGCCGACGAGTTCGTCGCCGCGGAAACGCACGCTGCCCGAGAAGATCGTCAATGCCGGGGGGAGCAGGCCGAGGGCGGCGAGCATCGTCACCGACTTGCCCGATCCGGATTCGCCGACGAGACAGAGCACTTCGCCCTCCTCCAGGCGCAGGCTCACCCCGTCGACGAGTACCACACGGTCGCCCGCGGCGGTCTCGTAGCCGACGGTGAGATCGGTGATCTCCAGCAATGGGCTCATGCCACAACCTCTTTCGCGAGAGCGCCGCGACGAGCGCGTGGCGCCCGCCGAACTCGGCGCAACCCCTGGCCTTCATCGGTGAATCGCCGGCTGGCCAGCAGGGTTCCGCCGATCACCAGCAGCAGTGCCACCGCCGGAACGATCGTCAGATAGGGCGCCTGGCGCAGGTACTTCTGTCCGTCGGTGATCATCAATCCCCAACTGGGAGTGGGTGGTTGCACGCCGAGGCCGAGATAGTCGAACGACGAGATCATGATCAGCACATTGCCGAGATCGGCGGTCGCCAGAATCAGCACAGGGACCGTGACGTGCCCGACTATGTGCTTGCGCATCACCCAGCCAGAGCGCGCGCCGAGCAGTTTCGGCGCGATCACGAAATCGCGACCGGACAGCCCGAGCGCGACCGAGCGCGCCACCCTGGCATAGCCGACCCAGAAGGTGACGCCGAGGATCGTCGCCATCAGCGCGGTACTCGGCCCGCGAATCGCCGACACCGCCATGATCACCAGCGTCATCGGGACCGCGAGCTGCACATCGGCGACACCCATCAGCACGCTGTCGGTGACACCGCGGAAGTAGCCCGACACCGTGCCGATCGTCATGCCGATCACCGCGTTGACCAGCACGATCACCAGGACCAACCCGAGCGTGATCCGTCCGGCCAGCGCCAGCCTGCTCGCCAGATCGCGACCGAGCGAATCGGTTCCGAGCGGGTAGTTCCCGGTGGTGAACGGCGCGGAGAACGCGGCCGCGAGGTCCTGCCCGTAGGGGTCGTAACCGGGGGAGAGGGGATACAGCAGGGAGAACAGCACGACTGCGAGGATCATGGCGACGCCCGCGATCGTGGCGTAGTCGCGGGGACGGATCATCGGACTCTCGCTCTCGGATCGATGACGCCGTAGAGGACGTCGATCCCGAAGTTGACGATCACGAAGATGGTCGCGATCACCACCAGCCCGGACTGGACCACCGGAAAGTCCCGGTTGAACACCGCGTCGAGCATCAATGTGCCCAAACCGGGCCAGGCGAAGACGTTTTCGACGATCACCAGACCACCGAGCAGCGTGCCGAGCGTGATTCCGGAGATGGTGAGCACCGGCAGCAGCGCGTTCGGCAGCACATCGCGCAGGAGCACCGAGGATCTCCGCTCGCCGCGCGCGTACGCGGTGCGCATGTAGTCCTGGGAGCTCTCGGCGACCAGCGAATTGTCCAGCAGCCGTGAGTAGACGACGAACTGTGCGGTGGCGATGGTGAGGGCGGGCATGATGATCGCGAGCGGGTCGGCACCGGCGAGCGAGGGCAACCAGCCGAGCGTCACCGAGAACACCAGCACCAGCAGCAGCCCGAACAGGAAGTCCGGCACCGCCAGTCGCGCCGCGCCGACACCGAGCGCTACCCCGCGCAGCGACCAGCGGCCGCTCAGGTGGATGGCGAGCACCACGGCGAAGGCGAGTGCGAGACCGATCGCGAAGCCCGCGACACCGAGTTGGAGCGAAGCGGGCAGGCGTTGCAGGACCAATGTCATCGACGAGGTGCCGGTCTGCTGGTACGAGTCACCGAAATCGCCGGACAGCACGCCGGTCACGTAGTCGAAGTACTGGGTCAGTGGCGGTTTGTCGAAGCCGAGTTCGGCTTCCAGCGCCGCGATGTCGGCCTCGCTCGCCGTTTCCGGCAGGAGAGAGGCCACGGGACTTCCGGTCGATCTGCCGAGCAGGAACGCCAGCGAGATGACGGCGAACACGGTGATCACCGCCTGGATGAGGCGGCGGATCAGATAGACGGCCAACACTGATCCTCTCTGTGTGCCGAGAATGTCATTCGGTATACAGAATTGGATTCCCGTGTATCCCCATTGTGTTCCGAAAGTTTCGGGTCCGTGAATGATTTCGATGCTGCCAACCGGCAGGAATGCCCTCGTCAAGGCTCATAGCCGACCCACGGAGCAGGCTTGGTTGCAGGTGGTCTGAGGTGGACAAAGATATATTTGGTCTACCGGATTGAATTCGGTAGGTCCGCCGCTAGACTGCGCGATCGCCGGCCGTCACCATCGGCGCGGCTTCGTAGACTGTTCGGGTGGCCCGAAACCTACGTCCGCCGGTAGAAGTCGTCGACGACACTTCGCAGACGCGACGGATATACGACGATCTGCGCCGCGCGATCATCACGGGGGAGTACCGCGAAGGCGAGAAACTGCCGGAGGCGCGCCTGGCCGCCATGCTCGGCACCTCGCGCCTGCCGGTGCGAGAAGCCCTGGCATTACTCGAATTCGACGGCATCGTCAGCGCGCTGCCGCGTCGCAGCGCGGTCGTGCGGTCCTGGGATACCACCGCGGTGGAGGAACTCTTCGATGTCCGCATCGGCTTGGAACCGCTGGCGGCCAGACTCGCCGCTGCCCGGATCAGGCAGGGGCACGACAGCTCACCCCTGCGGGCCGCGTTGCGAGAAGCGCAGGAGGCCACCGATTCTGGGGATCCGCTCCGCATCGCCGAGACGAACGCGAAGCTGCACGGCGCCATCGTGGAACTGTCCGGCAACTCGCTGCTCACTCAGCTGATGCGCACCATCCTCGCCCGGATGGCCTGGCTGTTCTTCCTCACCACCGAACGCAACACCGAGGAACAGCGCGACGAACACCAGCACCTCATCGACGCGATCTCCTCGGGCGACGAACGCCTGGCCGAATACGCCATGCTCAGCCACACCGAAGCAGGTCGCACCCCCACCCTCACGATCGTCACCGCGCTACGGCATGCCGACCATGACAATGCTCCTGGCGGCGACCGCTAGCCCAGCCCCCACGATCGGACCTCCGTCGGCCGTTCATGGGGAGCTGGGCTGAACAGACCTTTCGCTCAGACGGTGGCAGGGGCCACCGGGTCGTCGGCGAACTGGGTTCGGTAGAGCTCGGCGTACCGGCCGTCGGCGTTGAGGAGGGTGGCGTGGGTGCCACGCTCGACGACGCGGCCGTCCTCGAGGACCAGGATCTGGTCGGCGGCGCGGATGGTGGACAGGCGGTGGGCGATGACCAGTGCGGTACGGCCGGTCAGCGCTTCGGTGAGGGCTTCCTGAACCGCGGCCTCCGAGGTGGAGTCGAGGGACGCGGTCGCCTCGTCGAGGATGACGACCCTCGGCTGCTTGAGAAGCAGGCGGGCGATGGTGAGACGTTGGCGTTCACCGCCGGAGAGTCGGTAACCGCGTTCGCCGACCACCGTGTCCAGACCGTCGGAAAGCGACTTGACCAGGTCGCCGAGCCGGGCGCGACCGAGCGCGTCCCACAGTTCGTCCTCGGTGGCCTCCGGCCGGGCCAGCAGGAGATTCGCGCGGATGGTGTCGTGGAAGAGGTGCCCGTCCTGGGTGACCAGGCCGACGGTGCGCTGGATGGATTCGGTGGTCAGGTCGCGCACGTCGGAGCCGTTGAGGCGGACCGCGCCGGAGTCGACGTCGTAGAGACGCGAAACCAGCTGGGCGATAGTCGATTTGCCCGCGCCCGAGGAGCCGACCAGCGCGATGAGCTGTCCGGGTTCGGCGCGCAGCGACACCTGGTGCAGCACCTCGACACCGCCACGCCGGTCCAGCGTCGCGACATCTTCCAGCGAGGCGAGCGAGACCTTGTCGGCCGAGGGGTAACCGAAGTTCACCGCGTCCAGTTCCACCGCCACCGGGCCGTCGGGCACCGGGGCGGCGTGCGGGGCATCCTCGATCAGTGGCTTCAGGTCGAGCACCTCGAAGACACGCTCGAAACTCACCAGCGCGGACATGATCTCCAGGCGGGCGCTCGCCAGGGCGGTGAGCGGGGTGTAGAGGCGGGTGAGCAGCAGCGAGAGGGCCACGACCGACCCCGCGTCGAGGCTGCCGGTCAGCGCGTACCAGCCGCCGAGGCCGTAGACCAGGGCGAGGGCGAGGGCGGAGACCAGGGTGAGCGAGGTGACGAACGTGGTCTGCAGCATGGCGGTGCGTACGCCGATGTCGCGCACGCGGGTGGCGCGCTCCGCGAACTCCGACGATTCCTGCTTCGGCCTGCCGAACAGCTTCACCAGGGTGGCGCCCGGCGCGGAGAAGCGCTCGGTCATCTGGGTGCTCATGGCGGCATTGAGCTGGGCCGCCTCACGCTGCATGGCGGCGAGTTTGTTGCCGGCGCGCCGGGCGGGGATCACGAACACGGGGAGAAGGACAAGGGCGAGCAGGGTGATCTGCCAGGAGATGCTGAGCATCACGGCGAGCGTGAGGACCAGGGTGACGAGGTTGGTGATCACCCCGGACAGGGTGTCGCTGAACGCGCGCTGCGCGCCGATCACATCGCTGTTCAGCCGGCTCACCAGCGCGCCGGTGCGGGTCCGGGTGAAGAACGCGACGGGCATCTTCTGCACGTGATCGAACACGGCGGTGCGCAGATCGAGGATCAGACCCTCGCCGATCCTTGCCGACAGCCAGCGGATGGCGATGCCGAGGGCCGCGTCGAGAACGGCCAGACCCGCGATGGCGAGCGCGAGCAGCACCACGGTGCGCGGCGCCGCACCGTCGACGATCCCGTTGACAACCCGCCCCGCCAGCACCGGGGTGGCCACACCGAGCACTGCCGCCACCACGCTGAGCAGCAGAAACCCGCTGATCCGGCGTCGGTGGTGCTCGGCGAAGCGCAGGATCCGCCGTGCTGTCACCATGCTGAACGGGCGCTGTTCCTCCGGTGCGTTCACGCGCCGGTACATCTGGCTGTAGGCCACTGATTCGATACTCACTGCCACTCTCCTCGAGGCTCCCCACCCATTGAACTCCTGCCCACCGACACTAAAACCTCAACAAAGGTTGACCGCAAATACTTTCCGCGCGCACCGGGTTCAGCGCACAGCGAAACCGGCGGCCGATCACCGCCGGGTGACCGGAATAGGCTGGTCGGGTGGACGACGACCGGAGCTCGGAAAAGCTGGCCGACGCACTGCGCACGCGGACCGGCTGCCCGGTCGACGCGTCGGTGCGCAGACGCGTCGAGTACTCCGCCGACGCCTCCAACTACCGCGTCCGGCCCGCCATGGTCGTGTTTCCCCGTGGTGAGGACGACGTCGCCGCCACCGTGAACTTCGCCCGGGAGACCGGGCTGCCGATCACCGCTCGCGGCGCGGGCACCTCGGTCGCGGGCAATGCCATCGGACCCGGCATCGTGCTGGATTTCAGCAGGCAGATGAATGCCGTGCGCGCGGTCGACCTCGAGGCGCGAACAGCGATCGTGCAGCCAGGGCTGGTGCTGTCGGATCTGCAACGGCGGCTGCGGCCGCACGGGTTGCGGTTCGGGCCCGATCCGTCGACGCAGGACCGGTGCACCCTGGGCGGGATGATCGGCAACAACGCGTGCGGACCGCATGCGCTGGCCTGGGGTCGCACCTCCGATACCGTGCGTGAGCTGCGCATTCTCGACGGCACAGGGGAGCGGCGGACGCTCGGTTCCGACCTGGCGGCGGTGCCCGGCTTGGCGAAGTTCACCACCTCGAATCTCGCGGTGCTGCGCACCGAACTGGGACGGTTCGATCGTCAGGCCTCCGGCTACGGTCTGGAACACCTCCTGCCGGAACGTGGTTCGTCGGCGGCGAAGGCGTTCGTCGGTTCCGAAGGGACCTGTGGACTGCTCCTGGAAGCGGAGGTCGCGCTCACGCCTGTTCCCGCCGCGACCGTGCTCACGGTGCTCGGATACCCCGATATCGCCTCGGCGGCGGACGATATCGCCGCGGTGACCAGCTGCGCGCCGATCGCGGTCGAAGGCATCGATGCCGGACTGGTCGACGTGGTCCGCGCGCATCGGGGGACGGTGCCGGAGTTGCCGCGAGGTCGCGGCTGGCTGTTCGTCGAAACGGCGGGGGCGAGCCCGGCCGAGGCGCTGGCCGCGGCCCGGCGGCTGTGCGCGGCGAGCCACGCCGATGATCACCTGATCGTCACCGATCCGGTTGCCACAGCGGCACTCTGGCGCATTCGTGCCGACGGCGCCGGTCTGGCCGGACGAACTCCCGACGGGAAGCCCGCCTGGCCCGGGTGGGAGGACGCCGCTGTCCCGCCGGAGAATCTGGGGGCGTACCTGCGCGAATTCGCCACGCTCACCGCCGAATACGACGTGGGTGGTCTGCTGTACGGACACATCGGCGACGGTTGCATCCACGTGCGCCTCGACTTCCCGATCACCGGCGCACCCCGGCGTTTTCGCACCTTCCTCTTCGACGCCGCCGAACTCGTCGTGCGCCACGGTGGATCACTCTCGGGCGAACACGGCGACGGTCGCGCCAGATCCGAACTGCTCGAAGTGATGTACTCACCGGCCGCTCGCGCGGCCTTCGCGGGCTTCAAGTCCCTGTTCGATCCCGGTGACCTCCTCAACCCCGGCATCCTCGTCGTCCCGAGCCCCGTCGACGCCGACCTGCGGGTAGCCGGGCTCGCGCCGGTCCCCTCGCGGGGGTTCGCCCTGTTCGCAGACTCCGGCGATTTATCCACAGCTGTGCACAGATGTGTAGGAATCGGCAAGTGCCGCGCGGACACCGGCGGTTCCGGCGGCTTCATGTGTCCCTCGTATCTGGCCACCGCCGACGAGAAGGACACCACCCGGGCCAGGGCCAGAGTTCTCCAGGAAGTCGTCCGAGGCGAACTCGACTGGCGTGCACCGGCAGTCGAGCAATCCCTCGACCTCTGCCTCTCGTGCAAGGCCTGCGCCGCCGACTGCCCCGCGGGCGTCGACATGGCCACTTACAAATCCGAGGCGCTGTATCGGCGCTACCGCGGACGCTTACGGCCGGTGGATCACTACGTTCTCGGCCGGCTCCCGCGCTGGCTCGCCATCGCCCAGCACTTCCCACGCCTGGCCAATGCCATCGCGGCCCGTCCGCGCCTGCGCCGGGCCGGCCTGCGCCTGGCCGGAATCGACCCGCGGCGAGCAGCGCCGCGACTCGCCCCGAAGTCGTTTCGCCGATCGCTGGGCAGCGACGACCGCTCAGGTCCCAGCGAGACCGCGGCTACCGAGGTCATGCTGTGGATCGACACCTTCACCGACACCTTCGACCCGGAAAACGCGGCAGCCGCGACGCAACTGATCGAGCAACTCGGCTACCGTGTGCGCATCCCCAGCCACCGGGTGTGCTGTGGCCTGACCTGGATCAGCACCGGTCAACTGGACGGCGCCCGCGCCCGGCTGCGCGCCACCGTGGACGCACTGGACACCCACGTAGCTGCCGGTGGCCTGATCGTCGGTCTCGAACCGTCCTGCACCGCCACCCTGCGCGCCGACCTCCCCGAACTGCTCCCCGGCGATCCACGAGCGAAACAGGTCGCCGCCTCGGTCCGCACCCTCGCCGAGTTCCTGCTGGAACACCCCGGCTGGCAACCACCCCGCCGACCGCACGACACCGTGATCGTCCAACCGCACTGTCACCAGCACGCGGTCGGCGGCTTCGACGCCGAACGCCGAATCCTTGCCGCGATGGGCGTCACCGTCGGGGAACTGGCGGGCTGCTGCGGCCTGGCCGGCAACTTCGGCATGCAACGCGGCCACTACGACATCTCGGTCGCGGTCGCCGAGAACGCCCTGCTCCCGGCGCTGAGAAACGCCCCGGCGAACGCCGTCTTCCTGGCCGACGGCTTCTCCTGCCGCACCCAGGCCGACCAACTCGCCCATAGCCCCGGCGTGCATCTGGCCAGGTACCTGCTCGATTGTTCGAGCGCACCGGCTGCCGGTTGACGCCGATCACAGGCGCACAATGGTCGGATGCGTGACCAGACCCTGGACCCGGAGCCGGCCTCGGCCTGCCTGTCCAGGACCGTCCGGTCGAGCAGGCCCTTCGACGTCGGCATCACCGTGTCGCCGCTGCGCCGCGGCGGCGGCGATCCCTGCCACCACGTCGACCCCGACGGCAGCCACTGGCACGCTTCGCGAATGCCGACCGGCGTGGTCACCTACCGGCTGACCCAGCACGGCCGTGACGGCGCCGCCGCCCGCGCCTGGGGGCCGGGAGCCGAGGAATTCCTGGCGGGTCTCGACCGCATGCTCTGCCTCGAGGAAGACCTCGACGACTTCGCCCCCGCACACCCCAAGCTGATCGAAGCCCACCGCACGGTCCCCGGTCTGCGCATGCTGAAGACCGGCCTGGTGATGGAGTCGCTCATCCCGGCCATCCTCGAACAGAAGGTGCACACGAAGTCGTCGTTCGCCGCCTGGCGCACCCTGGTCCGCGAGTTCGGGACCAGAGCCCCCGGCCCGGCGCCGACCGGCCTGATGGTCGCGCCGGACGCCGAGACCTGGCGGTTGATCCCGTCGTGGAAGTACCACCGGGCCAATGTCGGGCCGCAGCGCGCACAGACCATCGTGCGCGCGGCCAGAGTCGCCGACTCGATCGAACGCACCGCCACGCTCGACCCGGCCGAGGCCGCGCGACGTCTGCGCAGCCTGCCCGGTATCGGGGTGTGGACGGTGGCCGAGACCGCGCAACGCGCGTTCGGCGACGCTGATGCCCTCTCGGTCGGCGACTACCACCTCGCCGCCGTGGTCGGCTGGAGTCTGCTCGGCCACCCGATCGACGACGACGCGATGATCGAATACCTGCGACCGCTACAACCCCACCGCTACCGCGCGGTGCGACTGCTGGGGCTCAGCGGGCAGGCGCGCAAACCGAAGTTCGGCCCGCGCGACCCGATCACCGACCATCGCCATCACTAGCGGGTCGCGCGCGCGTCCAGGACGCAGCGGCCCGCTTCGACGAGGGTGTTGCGCGCCCGTCGGCGCACCCGGCACTCTTCGACTGTGCAGTCGAGGTGTAGTTGCATTGCGGCGTGGGCTTGTTCGGGCTCCATCGGGCCCGGATCGATGGAGCAACTCAGCAGTGCTGTGGCGACGCGCATGTTCACTTCGCTCAATTGCATGAAAACAGCACAGCACGCAAACCCCCGGCTAACGGTGAGTACACGCGCGAAAGATGGGATTTACCGCGAATTCCCAGCACGACATCCAACGGGGAGTGCAGGATTCCCCAGACTGGACGAATCCACCGCCGCAGCGGGGCATGGCGGGGGTGACGGTATGCGACAGAAGGAGTGGGGCTGTGGCAGCGAATACATCGAACGGAACAGCGGGGCAGGCGGGCGTCTCCTCGACGCTGCCGCGCCGCCAGCTCGGTCGCTACCTGCGTGACTGGCGCACCCAGGCCGGGCTCACCATCGCCGAGGCGGCACGGCTGATGGAGTGGGGCGCCAGCACCCTCCAGCGACTGGAAAAGGGTCAGGCCGATCGCATTCGCACCATCGACATCCACGAGCTGTGCCGGATCTACGGCATTCCCGACGATCTCGCCGAAGGCTTCGCCGGTCTGGCGCAGCAGGCCGCCGTCAAGAGCTGGTGGCACGCCTACGGCGATTTGATTCCCGAAAACTTCGATATCTATGTGGGTTTGGAGGCATCGGCGCAACGGCTACGCGCCTACCAGTCCGAGCTGGTCCCCGGTCTGCTGCAGACCGCGGAATACGCTCGCGCGCTGAATCATCTGGGCTTCCCGCAGGATTCGGTCGACGAGCTCGACCGGCGAGTCGCATTGCGGCTGCAACGCCAGGCGTTGATCACCCGCAAGCATTCGCCCGCCGAGATCGACGTGGTTCTGCACGAATCGGTATTGCGTAGCGTCGTCGGTGATGCAAAGGTGATGGCTGCGCAGTTGCGACACCTCGCCGACGCGAGTACCCGAAGTAATGTGGCATTGCGCATCCTGCCGTTTGCCGCCGGTGTTCCACTCGGAGTCTCTACCGGACCTTTCACGGTTCTCGAGTTCGGTACCGACAGCAAAGGGCAACCGGTCGAACCACCAGTGGTGTACGCCGAAGGCTTTACCGGTGACCTCTACCTGGAACGACGCGCGGATGTTCGAAGGTACGACCGGGCTCACGAATGCCTCCAGCGTCATGCGCTGGATATCCAACCGAGTAGACACCTGCTGCGGCAGGTCGCGAAGGAGTATGTGGCATGAGTTTCGATCTCGTCGACGCACACTGGTTCAAGAGCACCCGCAGTGGTGCGGGCAAGGATTGCGTCGAAGTTGCTTTCCTGTTCGGCGGGCACGTCGGGGTGCGCGACAGCAAGAATCCCGCCGGTCCCGCCCTGGTCTTCGACGGCGCGAGCTGGGACGCCTTCACCCGCGGCATCGACACCGGCGCGTTCGCGTGAACACCAAGCGCGACATCGACACCTCCGGTGCCACCTGGCTGCGCGCGGGCACCGACGACGGCAGCGTGGAGGTCGCCATGCTGGCAGACGGGTACGTCGCGCTACGCGACAGCAAGAATCCCGGCGGTCCGGTGCTGATCTTCACCCCGAGTGAATGGACCGCCTTCACCGCGGGCGTACACGACGGCGAGTTCGATCGTCCTTGATCACGCTAGATCACAGAACGATAGATATTCGGCATAGGCCGAGGTTTGGTGCGGCGTCGGGACGGGTAACCCGGGTATATGGACCGAGGGTTGAAGAAAATGCCACCCCGGTACCGGAGGCTAGCGCCTGAGGACGGTGTGGAGCGCCTGATCGTGGTACTGCTGTTCGCGGTATCGGCGATCGGAATCTACGTACTCACCGCCTCTTTGCTGTCGGCGCTGTTCATCGGATTACTGGTCGGATTAGTCGCTGTAGGGACTGTCGCTGTCTTGTAGACAGCCGTCGCTGCGGGGTTTCGCACCCCGCAGCGACAACAGTTTCCTACCGCCGGAACAATTTATTGCCGAGCCAGACAATCGGGTCATATCGCCGATCCACGACCCGTTCTTTCAAGGGAATCAACGCGTTGTCGGTGATCTTGATGTGCTCGGGGCACACATCGGTGCAGCACTTGGTGATATTGCAATAGCCCAAACCTGCTTCCTCCTGGGCCATTTCGCGTCGGTCACGAGTGTCGAGCGGGTGCATCTCCAACTCCGTGATACGCATCAGATAACGCGGGCCCGCGAAGGAGGTCTTGTTCTCCTCGTGATCACGCACCACATGGCAGGTGTCCTGACACAGGAAGCACTCGATGCACTTGCGGAACTCCTGTGAACGCTCGACGTCGACCTGCTTCATTCGGTACTCGCCCGGAGCGAGACCCGGCGGCGGCGCGAAAGACGGTATCTCCCTGGCCTTCTCGTAGTTGAACGAGACGTCGGTGACCAGATCCTTGATGATCGGGAACGTCCGCATCGGGGTGACGGTGATGACCTCGTCCGGGGTGAACGTCGACATCCGCGTCATACACAGCAGGCGCGGGCGCCCGTTCACCTCCGCCGAACACGAACCACACTTGCCCGCTTTGCAATTCCAGCGCACAGCGAGATCGGGGGTCTGGGTGGCCTGGAGCCGGTGGATGATGTCGAGCACCACTTCGCCCTCGTTCACCGCCACCGTGTAGTCCTCGAGGCTCCCGCCGTCGATGTCGCCGCGCCAGACCCGGAACCGGGCGTCGTATCCCATGGTTACGCCTTTCCCTCGGCTGCCGGGTGCGCAGCCAATTCTTGCTCGGTGTAGTACTTTTCGAGCTCGCTCAGTTCGAACAGGGCGAGTAGGTCATCACGCATCGGCGTCTGATCGGCCGGGGTGACGGTGACGGCGGGGATCTGCGCGTCCGAAGCCGGATCGACGGCGCAGACCAGCAGTGTGTTGCGCCAGTCCGGGTTCATGCCGGGATGATCGTCGCGGGTGTGGCCGCCGCGGCTCTCGGTACGCAACAGCGCTGCCCGCGCGACACATTCGCTCACGATCAGCATGTTGGCCAGGTCCAGCGCCAGGTGCCAGCCGGGGTTGAACGGTCGCTTGCCCTCCACCGCCACGTTGGCGTAGCGGGCACGCAGCTCGCCGAGTTTGTCGATCGCCGCACGGACCTCGTGTTCCTTGCGGATGATGCCGACCAGGTCGTTCATCGTCTGCTGGAGTTCGGCGTGCAGGGTGTACGGGTTCTCGCCGGGGCCGTCCGCGGGCGAATCGAACGGCGCCAGCGCGGTTTTCGCGGCTTCTTCGATATCGGTTTCGGAGGGGGTAGGTTTGCCGGTGAGCTGCTGCACGTAGGCCGACGCGCCGAGCCCGGCCCGGCGACCGAACACCAGCAGATCCGACAGCGAGTTGCCGCCGAGCCGGTTCGAGCCGTGCATGCCACCGGAACACTCACCGGCAGCGAACAATCCGGGCACGACCGCCGCACCGGAATCGGGGTCCACCTCGATCCCGCCCATCACGTAGTGGCAGGTGGGGCCGACTTCCATCGGCTCGGCCGTGATGTCGACATCGGCCAGTTCCTTGAACTGATGGTGCATCGAGGGCAGCCTGCGCACGATCTCGTCGGCCGGCATGCGGGAGGCGATGTCGAGATACACGCCGCCGTGCTCGGTGCCGCGGCCCGCCTTCACCTCCTCGTTGATCGCCCGCGCGACCTCGTCGCGGGGGAGCAGATCGGGAGTGCGGCGCGCGGAATCGTTGTCGCGCAACCACTGATCGGCTTCTTCCTCGGTTTCTGCGTACTGGCCCTTGAAGACCGGCGGGATGTAGTCGAACATGAACCGCTTGCCGTCGGAGTTCTTCAGCACGCCGCCGTCGCCGCGCACGCCCTCGGTGACGAGGATGCCCTTCACGCTCGGTGGCCAGACCATGCCCGTGGGGTGGAACTGGAGGAACTCCATATTGATCAGCGTCGCGCCGGAGCGCAGCGCCAGCGCGTGGCCGTCGCCGGTGTACTCCCAGGAGTTCGATGTCACCGTGTAGGACTTGCCGATTCCGCCGGTGGCCAGCACGATGGCCGGTGCCTTGAACAGCACGAAGCCGCCGGATTCACGCCAGTAGCCGAACGCGCCCGCGACAGCGCCCGCGTCGGTGAGCAATTCGGTGATCGTGCACTCGGCGAAGACCTTGATCCTGGCCTCGTAGTCGCCCGTCGCCGCGTAGTCCTCCTGCTGCAACGAGACGATCTTCTGCTGCATCGTGCGGATCAGCTCGAGGCCGGTCCGGTCGCCGACATGGGCGAGGCGCGGGTAGGTGTGGCCACCGAAGTTGCGCTGGCTGATCCGGCCGTCGGGCGTCCGATCGAACAGCGCGCCATAGGTTTCCAGTTCCCACACCCGGTCGGCGGCCTCCTGGGCATGCAGTTCGGCCATGCGCCAGTTGTTGAGGAACTTGCCGCCGCGCATGGTGTCCTTGAAGTGCGTCTGCCAGTTGTCCTTCTCGTTGGCATTGCCCATCGAGGCCGCGCAGCCGCCCTCGGCCATTACGGTATGCGCCTTGCCGAACAGCGACTTACACACCACCGCCACCGAAAGCCCTTGTTCGCGTGCCTCGATCACGGCTCGCAGACCCGCGCCGCCCGCCCCGATCACCACGACGTCGTAGTCGTGCCGTTCCACGTCTGGCATTGAAATTCAAGCTCCTCGCGTTGTCGCAGCTCAGTTGACGAACCGCAGGTCCGAAATGGTGTGGCTCGCAACCAACATCACGTAGAAGTCGGTGAGCACGAGGGTGCCGAGGGTGGTCCAGGCCAGCGCCATGTGGCGGGTGTTGAGCTTGGAGATCTGGGTCCAGTACCAGTACCGCACCGGATGGGCGGAGAAGTTCTTGAGCCGCCCGCCCGCGATGTGCCTGCACGAATGACACGACAGGGTGTAGGCCCACAGCAGGATCACGTTCACCAGCAGCACGATGTTGCCGAGGCCGAAGCCGAAACCGCCACTGCTGCCGTGGAACGCGGTGATCGCGTCGTAGGTGTTGACCAGCGAGACCACCAGCGCCACGTAGAAGAAGTAGCGGTGCGCGTTCTGGATGATCAACGGCAGCCGCGACTCTCCGGTGTAGCGCGCGTGCGGCTCGGCCACCGCGCAGGCCGGGGGCGAGAACCACACCGAGCGGTAGTAGGCCTTGCGGTAGTAGTAGCAGGTCAGCCGGAAGCCGAGCAGGAACGGCAGCACCACGAAACCCAGCGGAATCCACATCGGCAGCTCGGGGAACGGGGTACCGAAGTGCGCCGATCCCGGTGCGCACGAGTCGCTCAGGCACGGCGAGTAGAACGGCGTCAGATAGTGGAACTCGGGGACCCAGTAGGCCGTCCGCACAAAGGATCTGATCGTCGCGTAGATGACGAACGCGGCGAGCCCGAGCGCGGTGAACAGCGGTGGTAGCCACCAGCGGTCGGTGCGGAGGGTGCGCGCGGAAATGCGGGCACGCGTTCTGCTGAAGACGCCGGTGCCCGCGGAGTGTGACGCGGGGGAGGCGGTCGGTGCGGCACTCACGGTGGATGCCTCGCTGATCCTCGGGTCTGCGGCAGTGATCATTACCCACCGCGATGGATTGTGATGTGGAGCACCATACGCCTGTGTTCGCGCCGCTCGCGGTGGGTCTCACCCACTCGGTTGTCACACATGCCGGTGATCTCGATCACAGCCGTGACGTCCGTGACGACCCGTCATGCCCGTGCAACAAACCTGTGGTGCCCTGTGACAGGTATTCCCCGCACCGGGGAGAGGAGCGTGACGCGTAATGAGAAGAGCCGCGATCGTGGCACCCGTCCGCACGCCCAGTGGCGTCGAGGGTGGCGCGCTGTCGGGTATGCCCGCCGAGTGGCTGGCGACCACGGTGTTGTCCGCCGTGATCGAACGCTCGGGCATCGACCCGCTACGCATCGACGATGTGGCCATGGCCTGTATCGACGGCGGCCTCTCCGACGTACCCGCGGTGGGCTCGCTCGCCGCGCGCGGTGCCGGATTACCTTTCGCAGTACCCGGTTTCGTGACCGACAAACACGGCGGCAGCGGCCTGCAGGCGGTGATCACCGCGGCGATGATGGTGCAGACCGGCGCCGCCGACGTGGTGGTCGCGGGCGGGGTGGAATGCGCGGCGACACCGGCCGGGCTGCCCGGCGGGACCGCGGGATTGCACAATGCCGAGCGGTTGGCGCATTACTACGGGATCGACCGCAGTGCCGCCGACGAGTTCGCCGTGGCCAGTCATCGCAAGGCTGCCCGCGCCTGGCGGCAGGGTGCGTTCGCGGCCGAGGTCGTCGGGGTGGCCGCCGGTTACGGCGATCACCAGATCACCCGGGACGAGGGTGTGCGCGACGACCTGTCGACCCACACGCTGGCCGGTTTGCGCCCGCTGCTGCGCGAGGGCGTGGTGACGGTCGGGAACATGAGTTCGCATCGGCTCGGGGCGTCGGCGTGCCTGGTCGTGGCCGAGGATCGGCTCGGCGAGCTCGGGCTGACGCCGATGGCGTTTCTCGCGGGCTGGGCCGCGGCCGGGTGTGACAACGCGGGGCCGGGACTCGGGGCGGCGCCGGCGGTGTCGAAGCTGCTCGGGCGTACCGGCTGCTCGCTGGACGAGATCGATCTGCTCGAAATCAACGAGGGCTACGCGGTGGAGGTGCTCGCGCTGGCCACCGAGTGGGAACTCGACCCACTCGACCGGCTCAACGTGAACGGCTCCGACATCGCACTCGGGCACCCGGTCGGCGCCACGGGCCTGCGAATCATGACCACGATGCTGCACGAACTGGGCCGCACCGGCGGCCGCTACGGCCTGGAGGCCATCGCCCTCGGCCACGACCACGGCATCGCCGCCCTGTTCGAATCCGCCGAAATCGACGAACCGGCCGAAGTCCCCCGAGGCGCCCGCTTCCACGGCTCCCGAACCCGCAAGCTGGGCCGGCACCGAGCCGGGTAATCCCCCGTATGTCTCGCGCACCAGCGCTCCAAAAACACAGGTCGGCGCGACGACCCTGTTCGCAGGGCCGTCGCGCCGGTGATCAGGTCTTACTTTGTTCTGGGGCGCGAGTGGAACCCGAGGCCTTCGTCCTGGGCGCCCATCCATGCCGCTTCGTCGGACTTGCTGTCGGGGACGTAGATCGGCTCCGACCTGCGGGGGACGGCGAGTTCCGGCGGTGGTGCCTGCTCGAAGTCCTCGGCGTCGATGACGAGCCGCTCGAGGTCGTTCTCCAGACGACGGATGGTGGCCGCGTCGCCGTAGTTGGAGCGCAGTGCGCCTATCGATTGCCGGAGTTGGCCGACCGCGTAGCGCAGTTCCGCGATATCGCTGCGTGTCATCGTTACCTCCTGTGTATATGGCGGGCATACCGACTCGCCGGATCACGGGCACGCCCGAAAAGCCTCGGGCCGCACTGCACCGAGCTGTGTGACTCACCACACAACGTGATCTCCACCACAATAACGGATCTTTTCGGTTTACGCCCGATGTTGTCGGGGATCACAGGATTGCCATCCGGTAACTGTTGCGTTCACCCGGCGACGGCGTAGCGCGCGCGGGCGTCGATGCTCGCTCGCTCGACCAACGCGATGATCGACCGGGCGACCTCCTCCGCGCGTTCGAGGATGACGCTGTGACCCGCGCCCTCGATCCGCACCAGTTCGGCGCCCGACAGCTGCGAGGCCAGCACCACCGAGTGCGCGAACGGCACCATGAGGTCGGCCGAGCCCGACAGTACGAGGGCGGGCAGATCGCCGAAGTGGGGCAGGGTATGGGCCTCGTCGAAGTCGAGCAGCGAGCTCAGGAAGCCGGACATGGTCAGCAGCGCGGTCTCGTTGAGCACCGCCGTGGCGATGGCCGCGACGCGCGGATTCACCCGCCGGGTACCCGTGCTGGCCTCGCGGATCAGGGGCGCGAAGATCCAGCGGGACAAGCGCTTCGACGCCTGCATCACCCGCGGCGCGTGCACGACGGCGCGCTGCAGCGAGGCGACGGCGTGCCGGTTGAGCAGCCTGCCGAGGCCGGCCTCGGTGAGGCCGCCCGCGGCGCCGGCGATCAGGCCGATCCCGGCGACCCGGTGACCGATGGCCGCCGGATAGAGGCGGGCGTAGGCGAGCACCACCATCGCGCCCATCGAATGACCGACGAGCACCAGGGGCCCGGTCGGTGCGACCGCGCGCAGCACCGCGTCGAGATCGGTGGCGAGCTGGTCGATCGTGTAGGTGGTGTGATGGGCGTGCCCGGACTCGCCGTGGCCGCGGTGGTCGTAGAAGACCATGCGGGCGTCGGCGTCCCACTCCCGCAACAGATGTTCGCGCAGGAACGACCAGGATTCGGTGTGCAGGCAGTGGCCGTGCACGAAAACCACGGTCAGGGCCGCGTCCGTGGCGCCGAAGCTGCGGACCGCGATCGGCACACCGTCATCGGCGACGACGGTGCAGCGACGGCCGTCGGTGTCGGTGATAGGGAAGGTCTTCGACATTGGAGCCTCCTCCGCCTCCGGCGGGACGCACCTCCTGCGGCGGGTCCTGCTGGTGTTTCGGAGAAGGTTTCCAGCGTGTTAGCCGGTCAACCCTCGCGTTATCCACCCGATGCGCAACCGATCCCGGGCGGGCTCATACCGTTACCCAGGAAAATCTTCGGATATCTAGTGGTTGAACTAGAAAAATGTAGATAGTTGTCGAGTAGTCGTTCGGCAGAGCTTTCTTCGACTCTCTAGGTGATGCCCTAGAAGCCCGAAGATTCTCATACGCTCCGGAGGTAGCGGCCGAAGTGGGGAACGGTGAAGCCGATGGTGCCGCGTTCGGCCGAGTAGATGAGGCCCTTCTTGATCAGGCCGTCGCGCGCGGGGGATACCGAGGCGGGTTTGCGGCCGAGCTCGGCGGCCACCGCCGACGTGGCGACCGGGGCGTCGTCGCCCGCGAGGTCGGCCATCGCGCGCATGTACTCGCGTTCGGCGGGGGTCGCGCGTTCGTAGCGGGAGCCGAAGAAGCCGACCGCGAGTTCCTCCTCGGCGGCCGGGGAGGCAACTGCGACGTCCTCGGCGGTGATCGGGCTCTCGGGTGCCTGATCCCAGGCTGCCTTGCCGTAGGCCTGCACGAAATACGGGTAGCCGTCAGCTCTTTGGTAGAGCGAATCGAGTGCGGTTTCGGTGAACTTCACGTCTTCGCGTTCGGCGGGCGCGATGAGCGCGAGGTCGGCCGATTCGCGGTCGAGGCGATCGATGCGGTGGTAGCTGAACAGTCGCTCCGAGTAGCTTTTCGAGGCCGAGAGCACCGCGGGGAGGTGGGGCAGGCCCGCACCGACGACGATCAGCGGGGCGCCGTCCTGGCTCAGTTCGTGGCAGGCGCCGCAGATCGCGGACACGTCGGCGGGTCCGAGGTCTTGCATTTCGTCGATGAAGATGGCAATGCCGACGCCGATGTCGGAGGCAAGGGCCGCGGCCTCTTTGAACAGTTCGATCAGATCGATCTCGATATCGCCCGAGTCGGCGCGGCCGGTCACGGCGGGCACGTCGATGCCGGGCTGCCACCGTTCGCGCATGCCCTTGTCCGCGGTGGCGCGCAACGCGAAGGCCTTGAGAATGCCGAGGAAATCGTCGACCTGTTCGGCATTGCGGGCCGACATCGCGATCGCGCGCACCGCCATGTGCAGCGCCGAGGACAGCGGTCTGCGCAGATCCTGGTCGGGTCTGGCTTCGATCTTGCCGGTGCCCCAGCCGCGCGAGATGGCGGCCGAGCGGAGCTGGTTGAGCAGCACGGTCTTCCCGACTCCGCGCAGGCCGGTGAGCATCACGCTGCGTTCCGGCCGACCGCGGGCGATGCGCTCGAGCACGATGTCGAACGCCGCGAGTTGTTTGTCGCGCCCGGCCAATTCGGGCGGACGCTGGCCGGCGCCGGGTGCATACGGATTGCGCACGGGGTCCATGCCGGATAACCGTAGCGCGTGCGCACGGGAGAATCTCGGTAACTCTGGGCTGTGTCCTAGATACTGCTAGCGAACACGAGACTGTCCTTGGGTCCGAGATGGAGGGTGATGTCCGAGCAACCTGTGTCCGCCGCCGAAATGGTCGCCGCATGGCCGCTGCCGCCGGAAGCGCACCTGGCCGACGCGGTCCGGCGCAACCTGCTGGCGACGCTCGAGGCAACGCTGGAGGGGGGCTACGGCGAACTGCCGCCGGAGTCGCTCGCCCACTTGGCGCTCGGACCGATGATGATCATGCTGGGCAGGCTCGAGGTCGACCTGGCCGACGCCCGAACGCGCATCGACGAACTCGAGCGCGCCCTGCGCGAGCGGCGCACGGGGTAACGCGCCGCGCGGCGCGGACGATGAAATCGTTACTCGCGCCGACACGCCGGTGCCGTGGCCTCTGTTCTGGGCTTTTCCGGTCGCAGGAAAACAACTTGCGTGCTTCGCTGGACAGCGCTCATCACAGGCCGTAATCTTCTCGTGACTTAGTGGAGTCTGTCGGTTCGTCAGAGAAGCGGCGCCATTGGGTCACCGCCGAAAAGTCGTTGTCGCCAAGCGATTCGCGACCAGCGGCGGGAGAGTAGCAAGATCGGAGACTCGTCTCGGTGGGTAAACACAGCTTGCAGCGGGATTCTCGACTGCCGAATTCCGTCAAGGGTGCCCTCGTCATGGGCGCGGTGGCCGCTACAACCGGTGCGATGCCCGCGATTTCGCAGGCCGCCACGATCAACATTCCCGGTCTCGGTAACTTCGATCTGCCGCCAGAGCTCGAGCAGCCGGCGCAGCAGGTCGAGAAGCAGCTCCAGGCGATGGTCGCCCCGCAGGGCCAGGCCGCACCGCAGCTCCCGAGTGTCCAGTTCGACAACCCGTTCCAGCAGCAGCAGACCGCGGGCAACATCGCCCTCGATGCCGCCCGTGGCAAGCTGGGCGCCCAGTACAACTGGGGTGCCGCAGGCCCGCAGAGCTTCGACTGCTCCGGCCTCGTGCAGTGGGCATACCGCCAGGCCGGTGTCGAACTGCCGCGCACCAGCTTCGAGCAGTCGCACGTCGGCGCTCCCGTCTCGTTCGACAACCTGCAGGCCGGTGACATCGTCATCACCAACGGTGGTGGCCACGTCGGTATCTACGCGGGCAACGGTCAGCTCCTCAACGCCGTGCAGTCGGGCACCCCGGTGTCCTACACCCACCTCAGCGCAGACGACGTCGTCACGGCTCGCCGTATCGTCTAAGGGGTGACCCCCCAGCACTCCGATACCCAGGCCCGCGTCGACGCGTGGACCTGGTCGGTGCGCCTGTTCAAAACACGCTCGGCCGCGGCAGAAGCCTGTCGCGCCGGGCATGTGCGCGTTAATGGGGTTACCGCGAAACCGGCGCTGACCGTCCGCCCCGGTGACGAGATCAGGATCCGCCACGCAGGGCTCGAACGCATCGTCGTGGTCGAGCGGATCATTCACAAGCGAGTCGGCCCGCCCGTCGCCGCCCAGTGCCTGATCGATCGCAGCCCCCCGCCGCCGCCGAAGGAAGTCCTCGCCACGCTGCCGCAGCGCGAGCGTGGTGCCGGGCGGCCTACGAAACGTGAACGGCGCGAAACGGATCGGCTCATGGGTCGCACCGACTAGGTGCTGGATGTAATCGGGCGTTAGCGATGAACAGCGGCGGCTCGACCGGGTCTGGTGGTCGCGATGTGGGCGATCGCCTACGGTGGCACGTATGGGTGAGCGCACGACGATGTTATCGACTGTTCTCGCCTGCTGTATCGCCGTCGCCACCACGGGGCCGCGGCTGCTCTGGCCGCGCGGCGCCGATACCGCATTTCTCGACGGACTGGAGTGCGCTCCTGTTCCTCCCGCGCACAACACCGTCGCGCTGACCGCGCTCACGCAGGCGGAGCTGTCCGCGCCGACGACGATCGTCGCCGAGGGCGTGCGGACCCTGCGGTCGACGCCGCTGACCATGTCGACCTTCCTGATCCGCCACCCGGAAGCCACCTTCCTGGTCGACCCGGCGATCTGCGCGGGCGTGCACCAGCGGGTGCTGCCCGAGCTGCCCTTCCCGGTGCCGCTGCTGGTCGGGCCCGACAGCCCGGTGCGCGGACTGAGCGAGGTACTGGCCGCCCACGACCTCACCGGCAACGACATCGACTTCGTGCTGCCGACACATCTGCACTGGGACCACGTCGCCGGGCTGTACGAACTACCCGGCCTGGTCCCGATCCGGGTGCCCACCGTCGAATACAGCTGGGCCATGACCGGTGCGCACGCTCCGCTCGGCGTCGCCCGTGGGCCGCTGCGCGGTCGCGCGTTCGATCTCTACGAACTCGACGGCCCGCCGGTTCTGACCTTCGCCCGCAGTCACGACCTGTTCGGCGACGGATCCGTGCTGATCGTCGACCTGGCGGGGCACACCCCCGGCAGCGTCGGGATCTTGCTCGCGGTCGACGACGGCTCCCGCGTCCTGCTCGCGGGCGACGCGGTCTGGAGCACCCTGCAGATCGACCTCCTGCGCGAGAAAGCGCCGCTCCTCGGTGAACTCCTCGACACCGACCGCAACCGGGCGTTCGAGACCATCCACCGCCTGCACGCGCTCCCCGCCGAGATCGAAGTGATCCCCGGGCACGACCGCGCCGCCGTCACCGCCCGCACCGCACCCTGATCGCCGACCGGAAGGTCAGTCCGCGAGACCGGCGGCGACATCGGCGTACCTCGGCCGCCAACCCAGTTCATCGTGGGCGAGCCGACTCGAGATCCGCATCGAGGTGTCGGACATGAGGGCGCCGATATAGGGGACCGCCCACCGGATCATCCAGGCGGGCAGCCGGATCGGGCGTGGGGTCCGCTGAGCTCGGGAGACCTCCGTGAAGAACTCCCGCCAGGTGATCGGATGGTCATCGGCGATGTTGTAGGCGCGACCGGGTGTGCCGCGCTCGAGTGCGGCCACAGTCGCGGCGGCCGCGTCGTCGACATGGACCCAGGTGTTGACCCCGCCGGAACCGAGCGGCCCGACCGGGCTGTGCTTGCGCATCATGTCCGCGAACAGGTCGCTGAACGCGCCGGGACCGTAGAAGAGCCCGTACCGCAACGCGATCGCGTCGACATCGGGCGCGTCGAAGACCTGGCTCTCGCCGGCCACGCACGCGCGGACCACCTCGTCGGCCACCCCACCGTCGTACACCCCGAACTGATCGCGCTCGGTGATCAGCCGGTCGCCGTGGTCGTGGTACCCGTAGCCGAGGATCAGCGACTGGGTGACGAACCGGCCGGCGCCCACCACCGCCGCGGCGTCGAGCAGGTTGGCGGTGCCGACCGTGCGCAGCAGCCCGGTCGGATCGTCGGCCGGAATCCGGCGCTGCACCTTCGCATCGCGCAGGGCGGTGGCCTGATGGACGACGGCCTCGGCGCGCAGACCCTCGACGGCGCGCAACAGGCCGTCGCGGTCGAGCACATCGGCGGTGACCGGGGTGGCGCCGAGCTCGCGCACGAGCGGGTGCGCACCCGGATTTCGGACGAGCGCCCACACCGTATGACCGTTCGCGGCCAACGCGCGGATCAGAGGGCGGCCGATGGCGCCGGTGGCGCCCGCGAGCAGAACCTGCATGATCGTTCCTTCCGGCTGAGTGAGTGTTTCCCTGCTTCCTGGACGGGGTGACGCCAGTGTTTGTGACGGCCTGTGATCGGCTTCACGGCACGCGGGAACGGCCGTGCCGATTGGGTGATGTCACGGCGGGTCTACGGCGTGTCGGTGTGTATCGTGCGGCTCATGCGAGTCGACGGTCGGGAGATCCCGGTCACGGGGAAACTCCTGCAGCCGATGATCCGTCGTACCAGCGACATCGTCCGGGTGGTGCTGGCGGGAATCGGCGTCGCCGTGGTGATCGCGGGCTCGCTGATCACCCGGCCGGAGTGGCTGGCGCTGGAACGCTCGGTCGCCAAGATCGTGGACTTCCTCAGCCAGGACCAGGCGACCATGGTCTACCTGATCTACGGAATGCTCATCCTGGCACTGCCGTTCGCCATCTTCATCGAACTCGTATTGCGCAGGCAGTGGAAGCTGCTGTTCGGGTACGGGGCGGCGGGCCTGCTCGCGGTGCTGGCCCTGTCGATCACCGGGGCGGGCATCTCCACGCCGAAATGGCACATGCCGGTCCCGGACCGCTTCGATACCTTCCTGTCCCAATTCCTCGACGATCCGCGCTGGATCGCGATGCTCGCGGCGATGCTCACCGTGTCGAGCCCGTGGCTGCCGGTGCGGCCGCGACGCTGGATGTGGTTCCTGCTGTTGATGTTCGCGCCGATCCACCTGGTGGTCAGCTCGGTGGTGCCCGCGCGGGCGATGCTCGGCCTGGTGGTCGGCTGGCTGGTCGGCGCCGTGATCGTCTGGGTGGTCGGCACGCCCGCGCTCGAGGTGCCGCTCGACGGCGCGGTCCGGGTGCTCGCGGGGCGCGGCCACACCGTGAAAGCCTTCCGGGTCGATCGACCGGCCGGGCGCGGACCGCTGCTGCTCGCCACCGAGGTCGACGGGCCCGAAGACGAGATCATGGTCGAGCTGTACGGCAAGAACCAGCGCAGCTTCGGCGCGATCCGGCAGGTGTGGCGCTGGATCACGTTCCGCTCCAGTGAGACCGCGCCGCTGCACGGATCGATGCACCGGGCGGTGGAACATCGCGCGCTGCTCGGCATCGCGATCGGTGACCTCGGGATGGCCGACAGCCACCAGGTGGCGGTGGCCGGCCTGAGTCGCGGCTGGATGCTGTACGCGCACACCATGCCTCGCGGTACCCAGATCGCGACGTTGTCCGCGCAGGTGCTGCCCGGGGTGTGGCGGTCGCTGCTGCGGCTGCACGAGAACCAGATCAGCCTCGGCGATCTGCAACCCGACTTCGTGCGAGTCAGCCAGGGCGACACCCTGTTCGGCGGCTTCTCGGCGGCCGAATTCGGCGCGGCCGAGGCGCAACGGCAGACCGATATCGCCCAGCTGCTGGTGACCACCACCTCGCTCTACGGCAAACACGAGGCGGTCTCGGCGGCGATCGAGGTGCTCGGCGAGGACAAGGTCGCCTACGCGGCCCGGCGGCTGACGAAATCGGCCATGTCTATCGGCATCCGGAAGTCGGTGCCGCAGTGGACCAAAGTGATGGCCACCGCCCGCGAGGAAGTGCGCAGGCAGACCGGCCACGACCGCATCCAGTCCGAACAGATCACGCGGTTCTCCCGCAACCAGATCATCCAGCTCGTCCTGCTGGTCGCGCTGGTCTATGTGGCGTATCCGTTCTTCAGCCAGGTGCCGACGTTCTTCAGTCAGCTGCGCACGCTCAACTGGTGGTGGGCGCTCGCGGGACTGGCCGTATCGGGGCTGACCTATGTCGGCGCGGCCGCCGCGCTCGGCGCCTGCGCGGACGGGCTGGTGAAGATGCGCTATCTGCTCGTGGAGCAGCTGGCCAACACCTTCGTGGCGACGACCACCCCCGCCGGCGTCGGCGGGCTGGCGCTGAGTGTGCGGTTCCTGCAGAAGGCGGGCATGACGACCCTGCGCGCGACCGCCGCGGTGGCGATGCAGCAGTCGATGCAGGTGCTCACCCACCTGGTCCTGCTCGTCGTGTTCAGCGTGGTGGCGGGCACCTCGACCAACCTGGCCCACATCGTGCCCGACGCGACCGTGCTGTATCTGATCGCCGGCGTCGGCGTGGGGCTGATCGGCGCGTTCATGTTCGTGCCGACGCTGCGACGCTGGGTCAATCACTCGGTGCGTCCGCAGGTCACGGAAGTACTGGGTGAACTCGCCGACCTCGCCAAGGATCCGATGCGATTCGTGGTCATCGTCGGCGGCTGTGGCGCGATCACGCTCGGCCAGGCGCTGGCCCTGTGGACGAGCGTCGAGGCTTTCGGTGGCGGCACGGATTTCGTTGCCGTCACCATCGTCACCATGATCGGTGGCACGCTGGCCTCGGCCGCGCCGACACCCGGTGGCGTCGGCGCGGTCGAGGCGGCCCTGATCGGTGGTCTCGCGGCGTTCGGCGTCCCGGCCGAGATCGCGGTCCCCGCCGTCCTGCTCTACCGCGTGCTGACCTGCTGGATCCCGGTGGGTCTCGGCTGGCCGGTCATGCGCTGGCTGGACAAGAAAGACATGATCTGAATACTTGGCGCGCTCGATTCGCGGCCCTTCGGGCCCCGATTCTTCCTTCCCTACGGGCACTCCTTCGTCGCACCCTTCGGTCAGTCCAGAATCGGGCGGGCCGCGAAGACAAGATTCCGGGGTGACCCTGACCGGCCGGGTCAGCTCGCTCGTAGTGCGATCACGAGGCCGTCTTTCGAGCACACCTGCGGCACCTGGGTATCGGGCTGGGAGTTGCACTGCCAGCCCAGGACCACCACCGAATCCGACGGGTCGACCGTGCTCGCGGCGAGCCGAATTGTTGTCACAAGTTCCTCCCGAGATGTTTAGCTGCCCCGTTGCCTGCGTATTCAATCACGGTGTCGCACAGCGCTGTCTGATCCAGCTGAACGGCACGCCAGAAGGAAAGCCCGCTGATCGGGGACCTGGCGTCGCATCGATAGCGATGCGATCGCTGAAAGTCTCGATTCGAGCGCGCCAGCGCTCCGAGGACAGAGCGCCTAAACTGTCTGGGACGTAGCCCGATCATGACCGAGAGGTGTTGTTTCGATGGGATCCCGGACGGTGGTCGCCGACGTCGCCGATGAGTTGGCGCGCCGCGTAGCCACCGGCGAGTACCGGCCCGGCGAGCTGATGCCGTCGGTGCGCCAGGTCGCCGACGAGTTCGGGATGAACCGCGCTACCGCCCAGCTCATCCTCGGCCGCCTCGAGTCCTACGGATTCGTCGAGGCCAGGCGAGGTAAGGGCTTCACCATCCGCGATGTCCGCGTCGAGGGCGGTATGGACGTCTACCGGCACCTGTTCCGGTTCTCGATCACCGCGCCCGCGGTCGCCGCCGAGATGTTCACCGACATCGTCGAGGTCGAACGCGGCATCGTGGGTGAGGCGCTGCTGGCCTACACCGCGGGGGAGAAGGTGCTCGATCCGGCCGAGCTCGCCGCCGCCGTCGACGAGCTGGAGGCGATGGCACGCCAGGCCGTGCCCGACCACGCGCGCATCATCGCCGCCGAGATCGCGCTGGTGCGTAAGCTACTCGGCGTGCTCGAGATGAGTATGCAACGCGCGGTGCTGAATTCGATCGCCGATATGGTCGTCGAGGTGCCGGAGGCGGTCGCCGCCTATTTCGCCGTCGCGCCCGATCTGCACGTGCTCGTCTGGCGCGCGCTGCTCGCGGTGTGGGATGCCGAATCCGCGCCGAGCGAGGCACAACTCGCGCTGTTCGGGGACCTGTTCGCGCTGTACCACGAGAAGGTGATCGCCCGCTTCGGTCAGCTCGTCGGCGAGACTCCGGTCCACACCGTGCCGCTGAGCTCGGCCGTCTGAACCACCCCGGCTAGCTGTCTGAGTCGGATTTCTTCGTCGTCTGCGCGGTGTGCACCCACGGCAGATGGTGTGGTACCACCGTGTCGATGATGGTGCTCACGCGCGGTGTGTGCGCGGTGGCCAGACCCGAGCCGACCATCACGCCCAGCGCGATCGACATCACCGACAGCAGCGCCGAGACCAGCACCTCCAGCCCGCCGGTCGACACCCCCGACAGCGAATGCGTGACGAGGTCGGAGATCCCGGTGAGGCTGATCCCGCCGGGCACCAGCATCCAGAACGCGGGCAGGAACGCCACCTGGGTCGGTGGCGCGTGCTTGCGGCCCTGGATCAGATACGCGGCGTTCACGGCGACCAGCCCGCCGAGGAACGTGCCGGTCAGCGGACCGGACACGTGCTTGCCGAGGACCTGCGCCGCGTAGGTGATGTAGAGGACGAGCAGCAGCCAGCCCACCGTGTTCTGTGGTGCGCTCGATCGCCACGAATGCCCGTACCCGATCAGCAGCACCCCGACTATCGGTGCCCACCACCCCAATTGGGCACTGCTCACCGGCGGATCCGACAGCGGTCCGAGCACACTGATCCCCACATAGGACCCCAGTGCGAGCAGGAACAGCATGTTGATGCCGTAGACGACCCGGCTGGCACCGGCCACCATCGATCCGGTCGCCAACTCGATCGTGCCGTTGGTGAGCATCGCACCGGGCAGCAGCGTCGCGACCGCGGGAATCAGCAGTTGCTGCGGCTGTCCACCGGCGAGCGCGCCGGGAAAGCCGTACGCGAGCACCGCGACCACCGCCGACGCGACCACCGGCAACGCCATCGACAACAGCCGCACCTTGTCGGCGAGCTGGGTCAGCGCGCCGACGACCAGCCCGAGCACCACATAGCCGACCAGCGCCCGCGCGCCCGGGTTGAGCATCATGCCGATGCCGACGGTCAGCACGACCTGCCCGAGCAGGATCAGCCACGGCGGGCTGCCGGGCTTCTGGGTCAGGATCTTGTCGAGATCCCTCGATGCCCGGCTCGGCGGCGGCGCGTCCTGCTCGATCTGGTCGATCAGCCGGTAGAGGCCGTCGATCTGGTCGAGCGGCAGGGTGCCGACGCGGGCGTCGAGCATGTCGATGGCGGAGCTGTTGTCGGTGCGCACCCGGACGAACACCGCGGTGGGCAACACCATGAAGTGGATATTGGCGGTGCCGTAGCGCCGCGACAGCTTGTCGAGGATGACCTGCACTCGTGCGGAGGTCTCGCCGGCGCCGACCAGCGCCACACCGATGCGGCACAGCAGATTCAGCAGATCGGCGGGTACGGGCGGGTCGACGGGTTCGTGCTCGGTGGGTCGCGGCGCGGCCTTCGCGTATTGCTCGCGGATCTCGGCGATGGCCTGGGTAACTCGGGTCCTGGCCGCTTTCCAGGTCTTGCTCGCGTACTGTTCCGAAGCCATGTCACCGCCGTCCGCAACCTTTTGGCAATGGTGCGGGGCGGTGTGCTGAACACCGCCCCGCAGGTCAGATACGCCGAGTGTAGTGGTAGCCGGCACAGTGCGCGGTCCCAGCAATCGCACCGGTTCCCGCGATTTCGCAAGCACATGGGTAACTCATCGGGCACGGCTGACCGATTCGGCTCCCGAAGCTTGCCGCGTCGCCGCCTTTCCCCGCACCTGAGCCTGGCTGCAGTTCGCGGGGAGGCGGAAGAGCTCAGCCGTTGAGTCGGGTGAGGCGGTCGTAGGCGGTGACGTACTCCTCGACGAGGCGGTTGACCACGTCGGCGCTGCGTTCGACCTTGTTCATCATGCCGACCACCTGGCCGACCGGGTTGAAGTTCACGTCCTTGGCGGCCTCGGGGTAGCGGTGTCCGCGCTTGACGCCGTCGAGGGCCACCATCATCTGCAGCGGCATCGGCAGCGGGTCGGGGGTCTCGGTGGACTCCCAGGCGTCGGTCCAGTCGTTGCGCAGCATGCGGCACGGCTTGCCGGTCCAGGAACGCGAGCGGATGGTGTCGTGGCTGGTCGCCTCGAGGTAGGTGTCCATCTGGGCGGGCGGCACATTGGCCTCCTCGACCGTGAGCCACAGCGACCCGGTCCACGCGCCCGCCGCGCCCATCGCCAGCGCCGCCGCGACCTGCGCGCCGTTGCCGATGCCACCGGCGGCCAGCACCGGCACGTCGCCGATCGCGTCGATCACCTGCGGCCACAGCACCAGCGAGGACACCTCGCCGCAGTGCCCGCCGCCCTCGGTGCCCTGGCAGACCACGAAGTCGAGGCCGGCCGCCTTGTGGTTCATCGCGTGCTTGACCGAACCGCACAGCGCGCCGATCACCCGGCCGGAGTCCTGGATGCGCTTGACCACGTCGTCGGGCGGGGTGCCGAGCGCGTTGGCGACGAGCTTGGCCTTGGGGTGGTTCAGGATGACGTCGACCTGCGGTCCCGCGGTGGTCGCGGTCCAGCCGAGCAGCTCGTTGTGGTGCTCACCGTCGGGCAGTGCGGGCACGTTGTGGTCGGTGAGGATCTGCTGGGCGAAGTCGCGATGGCCCTGCGGAACCATCTGCGCCAGCTGCTTTTCCAGCTGTTCGGGGGTGAGCCCGTCGACGCCCTTGCCCTCGTATTTCGACGGAATCACCAGGTCGACGCCGTAGATCCCGGTGACGTGCTCGTCGAGCCAGGCCAGCTCCACCTCGAGCTGTTCGGCGGTGAAGCCGACCGCGCCGAGCACCCCCAATCCGCCCGCGTTGCTCACCGCCGCCACGACGTCGCGGCAGTGGGTGAAGGCGAAGATGGGGAACTCGATGCCGAGCTGTTCGCAGAATTCGGTACGCATACCGAACTGTAACACGTTCTAGTTTGGTCGAGAACGGTTAATTTCTACAGCGCGGCATCCTCGAGCGCGGCCAGTGAATCCTCGAGGTGATCGAGCAGTCGATGCAGGTCGGGCAGCGTGCGACGGCAGCCGACCAGACCGAAATCGAGGTTGTCACCGCTGGAGGTGAGCGTGATGTTCACGGCCTGCCCGTCGAGCGGGATCGACAGCGGGTAGGTGGCGTCCAGGCGCGAACCGTTCCAGTACAGCGGCTCGCGCGCACCGGGCACATTCGAGATGACGATATTGAACGGCGGCGTCGCCACCGAGGCGAACCCGGGCAGCAGCATCGCCGCCATCGGACTCAGCATCACCCCGGCCATCGCCAGCGTCTGCGCCGGGGTGAGCGAGTGGTACACCTCCTTGTTGCGACGCGTCGACTCGCTCACCACCCGCAGGCGTTCCAGCGGGTCCGCGATATCGGTGCCCAGATTGCACAGCAGCGCCGCGACTTTCACGCCCTGGCTGTCGACGTCGTCTTCCTCGCGCAACGACATCGGCACCATCGCGATCATCGGCTTGTCCGGCAAGGCGTCGCGCTCGAGCAGGTAGGCCCGCAGCGCACCCGCCGACATCGCCAGCACCACATCGTTCACGGTGGCCCCGGTCGCCTTCTTCACCTGCTTGACCCGATCCATCGACCAGCTGCGCACCGCGCACTTGCGGGCACCGCCGATCGGCACGTTGAACAGCGTGCGCGGCGCCTCGAACGGCAGGGTGAGCTGCTGCTGCACCAGACCGGTGCGGGTGGCCTTCATCAACGCGGTGGTCGACGAGCGCGCCGATGTGACGGTATCGATCAGGCTGCCGAGCCGGGATTTGCCGGGGCGCGGCGGGCCGGGCTTGCGCGGCAGGTTCCACGGCCGCATGAGCTCGGTCGCGAACGGGTCGGTGGTCAGCGTGCGCCGCATGAGGCGCTGGGCCGAAACACCGTCCACCAGTGCGTGATGCATCTTCGAGTAGAGCGCGAAGCGCCCGTCGGCCAGACCTTCGACGAAGTGCAGCTCCCACATCGGGCGGTGCCGGTCGAGCAGGGCGCTGTGCAAGGTTGACGCGTGGTCGAGCAGCTGGTCGATATGGCCGGGCCCGGGCAGGGCACTGCGCTGCACGTGATAGTCCAGGTCGACGTCGTCGTCCTGGGTCCACGCCATCTGCGGTGCGCCCAGCCAGGTGGCGGGCCGCTTGCTGAACGTGGGCCGAACTGTTTTGTCGGCCAGCAAGGCCGCGCGGAACTCGCGCAGATAGTCGGGCCCGGCGTCCTCGGGCGGTTCGAACAATTGCAGTGAGCCGACGTGCATCGGGTGCTCGCGGGATTCCGCGAGCAAGAACAGCGCATCCAACGGCGCGATGAGATCCATGAGAGATCGCCCCCTGACGAGAGTGGATCGGTGCAAAGTCTTCAGACGATCGACCACGCTGTCGGGTTCGGCACCCCTGCGTGCCGTATATCCAAGTTACCCGTCCGTCCGGGGTCGCGTCAGCTGAACGCTCGGACCATCACGAACTCCATGGTGTTCACCGGATGTTCAGCTCGCGGAAGAGTACTGGATGCTCGAGCTGAGTGAACGCGGCGGTCAGACTTTGACGGTCTGCGCTTCGCGGGTGTCGACGGCGTCGCGCGGATCATCTTCCTGCGGTGTCTCGTTCACCTGCTGCGGCTCGACCAGCTGCGGTGCCTCGGTGGGCTGTTGCGGCTCGGTGAGCGGCTCGGCCGCCTGCTCGGGCTCGGTGGGCTGTTCCTCGGCGACTTCCTCGAATGCGACTTCTTCCGACGGGGTTTCGGCGACCACCGGCTGCGGCGCCGGAACCGGATCTACACCGACCCCCTTCGAGGCGATCTCGATACCGAGCTCGATGCGCGTCGTCTCGACCAGCGCTCGCTCCTGTTCGGCGGCATGGCGCATCGCCTTCTGCCACAGCGACGCCATCTGCTCCAGCTCCTCGACCGTCGCCTCCACGTCGATGTGCAGCTTCAGCCGCTGCATCGTGATGTGCTGGGCAGCGGTGAGGGTACGCAGCAGGTCTTCGCACTTGTTGGGAATCCGGCGATGCGCCACCACCCGAAGGCGAGTCAGCGTGCCGCCCGGGCGATCCCAGATCACCTTGTGGATCTGCGCGCTGACGCTGTCGATCTCGTCGGTGGTGACCAGATCCCATTCACCGCAGGTGGTCAGGTCGGCGCGCACCGAGGCCGACATCTCCAGGATCGAGGCGACCGCGGCGAGCACCGCCTCGCGGCGCCACGCCTCGTGATCGCGCTGGTCACCCACCATGTTCGACAGTTCGACATTGCGCTGCGCGGCGTCGAGGGCCTGCCTGCCGCGCTCGTCGGCGGCCGCGATTCCTTCACGGTGGGTTCGGTTGTTGGCGATGACGCCGACCAGAACTGCGCCGGCGACGGGGAGCGAGCCGAGGAGTGGGAGCCACTGAGTCACCCAGCGATCATTGCACCGGTGCTCGCAACAGTCACCATGATCGGCGCGTTGGTATCGATGTCGCGTGTCAGCTCGGCGCCGGAACCCGGTGCAGAAAACCGACCAGGGGCGCGAGTTCCGGGATCTGCTCCGCGTCGGCGAGTGCCTTCTCGAGTGCTCGATCGTGGGTCGGTTTCGCCTTTTCGTAGGCGGCCCTGCCGGTTTCGGTGAGTTCGGTGTAGATGCCGCGGCGGTCGTCGGCGCACAGTACGCGCACCAGGAAGCCCCGGTCTTCCAGCCGGTTGACCAGCCGGGTGGTCGCGCTCGCCGACAGTGCGGCCGCGCGGGCCAGCTGGGAGATCCGCATGTGCCAGCCGTCCTGCCGGGCCAGTGCGTCGAGCACGGTGAACTCGACGATCGACAGTTCGTGTTCGCGCACCAGCTCGCGTTCGAGCGCGGTCTCGATGTGCCCGTGCAGCGCGGCCAGGGTGCGCCAGCCGGTCGCCCGTACCTCGATGGCGTCATCAGCAATACCCATGCGACGAGTATAGCTGGCGGTTGCAATATAGCGCGTGTGCAACTATCGTCGGTCAGCGTTAGTTGCACACGCGGGTAATCGGCCCCTGATGGAAAGAAGCGTTCACATGCCACTCGGTCTCATCGCTCTCGCGCTCGGGGGCTTCGGCATCGGACTCACCGAGTTCGTCATCGCGGGCCTGCTCTCCCCGGTGGCGGCCGACCTGGGCGTCTCGGTGCCCACCGCCGGCTACCTCATCTCCGGGTACGCGCTGGCCGTCGTCATCGGCGCGCTCGCGCTGACCCCACTGGTCAACCGGTGGCAGCCCAAGCGGGCATTGCAGCTGCTCATGGTCCTGTTCACCGTCGGCAACGCGGCCTCGGCGCTGGCTCCCGGCTACGCCGCGCTGCTCGGCGGGAGAGTGCTCGCGGCCCTCGCCCACGGCGCGTTCTTCGGCATCGGGGCGGTGCTGGCGTCCTCGCTCGTCGCGCCCGAGAAGAAGGCCGGAGCCATCTCGATCATGTTCGGCGGACTCACCGTCGCCAATGTTCTCGGCGTTCCGCTGGGGACGTTCATCGGCCAGCAGTGGGGCTGGCGGGCCACGTTCGTGGTGATCACCGTGGTCGGGCTGGTCGCGCTGGCCGGCATCACCGCGCTCGTCCCCGACGCGCCCGCCACCCGCGAACGCCCGAACCTACGGGCCGAGTTGTCGGTCTTCCGCAACACACAGGTCTGGTACTCGCTGGTCATGACCGTGCTGGTGTTCGGGGGGATGTTCGGTGCGTTCATGTACATCGAACCGCTGCTCACCCGCGTCACCGGCTTCTCCGAAGCGATGGTGCCCTGGCTGCTGGTGCTGTTCGGTGTCGGCCTGTTCTTCGGCAATCTGCTCGGCGGTCGCTGGGCCGACCGCGCACTCACCCGCACCCTGCTCGCGCTCACGGTGGCCCTCGCGCTCTCGCTGGCGGCATTCGCACTACTCGCCGACTACCGGATCGCGGCACTGCTGTTGCTGCCCGCCATGGGATTCTTCGGCTTCGGCGCCACCCCTGGTCTCCAGATGCGGGTGCTCGACAATGCCGGTGCCGCACCGACTCTCGCCTCGTCGGCCAATATCGCGGCCTTCAATGTGGGCAACTTCCTCGGCGTGTGGCTGTCCGGGCTGGCGATCAGCGCCGGGTTCGGCTGGGTGTCGCCGCTGTGGGTCGGAATGGGATTCGCGGTCACCGGGCTGCTGGTGTTGATCGCCGCGACACGCGGTGAACGCGCCGTTCGGCCTTCGGTCCCCGAACCCGTCTCGGTCTAGACAGACGAAAATCCCCGGTGCGCAGCGGATATCGCTGCCCACCGGGGATTTCGTGGTTCGTGACTAGTTGGCCGACGGGGTGGTCGTCGGGGCAACGGTGGTGGTCGGCTCGACCGTCGTGGTGGGAGCCACCGTCGTGGTCGGGGCGACCGTCGTGGTGGGGGCCACCGTGGTCGTCGGGGCCGGAGCGGCCGCCTGGTTGGTCGCCGGTTCCGGAGTGGTCGTCGACGGGGCCACTGTCGTGGACGGTGCCGTGGTGCTGGTGCCCGTCTTGGACGTGGTGGTCGGCTTGGGACTGGTCGTCGTCGACTTCGCGGAGGTCTTGGACGTGCTGGTCGGCGCGGTGGTGGTCGTCGCCGGCTTCGTCGGAGCCGCCAGCGCGGCGGTCACCGAGGCGTCGTCCGGCGCGGCCTTCGTGTCGATGGTCTCGCCCGCCTGCGCCTGCTTGGCCAGGTGCGTCAGCCAGGCTGCCGCGTACTCCGCCGAGGTCAGCGGCTTGCCGTTCGCGGCGTCGGAGTCACGCCAGTAGTCGAAGTGGTGACCGGTGCCGTTCGGGCCGAGAGTCAGCTGGTACGGATCGTTCATCACCACCGGGATCGTGTTCTGGTTCGTCACGATCAGCCCCACGATCTCGTTGAAGATCTTCTGCGGCAGGTACGCCAGCGGCGAGAGCTGCTCACCGGCGATCACGTCGGCCTTCGCGGGCGTGGTGGTCTGCCCCGGCTTGTAGTCCGGGTCCGACACCTTCAGCAGCACGTCGAGGAAGGTCTCGTCGCTGGCCATCCAGTTCGGGTTCGACCCGATATCGGAGAACGCGGCCATCGCGATCCGGCCCAGCGTGAACGCCATGTCCTGGCCCATCGCCGGGGTGATCGCGGTGACGCCGTTGCGCTCGAGGTCGGCGCGCTGCAGTTCGTCGATATTGATCTGACGACCCACATTGGCGGCCAGCTGCAGCAAGGAGATGTTGTCGGGCGCCGCGCAGGTGAGGTCGCCCTCGGAGCAGAAGGAGGCGATCTTGCCGTCGAGCGCGCCGAAACCAGCGCCCGTGGTGACGCCCTGGCCCGAGATCGGCGTCTTGCCGTCCTGGTACTTCTGGTCGAAGTTGTCGGGGCGCGCGAACGGGTCGTCCGCACCGAGGAAGGTGCCGTCGCCGGCCTTGCGACCAGGATCGGCGAACATCACCACACCGAGCACGTCGTCCGGGTTCACGGTCGCGTACCCGTCGGCGGGATCGTCGTTGCCGATGCCCTCTGCCACGCGACGCACCACATCGGCGCCCTCGCTGTAGCCGACGATCGAGAACTTGGTGTCCGGGCAGGCCGCCGAGATCTCGCGCATCACCTGCTGGGTGTTCTCCACACCCCGGTTGACCGCGTCCTCGTAGCTCGCCAGATCGGCCGGGTAGGCGATGTACACCGCCGCGTAGTCGCCCTCGGCCACGTCATCACGCGGGGCGTTCACCACCGGATCCACCCACACACTGCTGTGGTCGCCCGACAGCGCGGCGGGCAGCGGATTCCCGTTGGCATCGAGCAGCATCGCCGTCGTGCCCTCGACCGGGGTGTCGTTGCGTCCGGCCACCGAGATGGTCACCATCTCGCGGCACTCCGTCACCGACGTCGTCAGCTCGTAGCTGGGTGATTCCGGCTGCGACGTCACCGCGAAGGAAGCGGCGACAATCGCCGCGACGCCCAACGCCGCAGGCGCGGCAACAGCCGAAGCAATGCGATGTTTCGCAAGAAACTCACGCAGATTCATATGTGATCCCGTTCGAATGACCTACAGGTGGGCAGGCCCCCCGACGGGCCGCATGTCACGAACAATGTCGCGCCCACCAGCAAGATCGTTACTGACGCAAACGGGAACCCCTGCCCCCATTTCCTGGGTCATGCGCGATCGCTCTCACCGAGAAGGTCCGGCGGACGGCGTCGCGAAGCCAATGGTGGGCGCCGTCGGCGGTGTGACGGGGGTGCCAGGCCATGCCGATCGTGAGGGGCGGAAGGTCCAGGGGGATGTCGAGCAGCTGCAGGCCGAGGGTGGTCGCGTCGTCGGTGAGGGGCGACGGGTCGGCGCCGGGGAGCGCGGCGGGGACCAGGCAGACGATGTCGGAGCGGGCGGCGAGGGTCATGGCGGCCAGGTGGCTGGGCAGGACGACGCTGACCCGCCGTCGGAGGTTCTGCTCGGCCAGCGCCGCGTCGAGCGGGCCGGTGAATCGGCCACGGCGGCTGACCGCGACGTGTTGGGCGGCAGCGAGCCGGGCCGGGGTCAAGGGTTCTTCGGTCAGGGGGTGGCCCGGCCGGACGGCCGCCACCATGCGCAGCGTCACCAATTCCTCGACCTGGGTTTCGGGATCGACGTGATCGATGGACCCGACTTCCAGATCGATCCGGCCGTCGCGCAGCGCGGATCCGGCCTCCCATTCTTCGGCCAGCAGCCGGAACGAGACCCCCGGCGCCTCCCGCGCGGCCAGCGCCAGTAATCGGGGTGCCAACGCCGCGCCGACCAGGTCGGCGGTTTGGAGGGTGAAGGTGCTGTTCAGACCGGCCGGGTCGACCCCCGTGCCGGGACTGAGCAGCGCTCCGAGGCTGCGCACCACCGCGGCGGCTTCCTCGCGCAGAGCCTCGGCGCGCGGGGTGGGCACCATGGTCTGTCCGGCCCGGACCAGCAGGGGATCTTGGAGGATGCGGCGCAGCCGGGCGAGGGTGCGGCTCATCGCCGCGGGCGAGGTGTGCAGGCGGGCGGCGGCGCGGGTGACGCTGTTCTCGGCCAGCAGGGCGTCCAGCGCTAGGGCGAGATTGGCGTCGACGACCGGATCAGGGCTGTTCACCAGCATCATTCCATTTCAGTCAATAATTCAGTGCTGAAATTCCTATTGTGGCAATACGAGGTTCTCCGCAGGATGACGGGTGTACCGATTCACCACAACCTGCGAGGCGAACATGATCGTTATCACCGCTCCCACCGGGAACATCGGCCGTCCCCTGCTCGCCCAGCTCCTGGATTCGGAGGAGGAATTACGGGTGATCGTGCGTGATCCCGCGCGCCTGCCCGACACCCCACGCGGACGCGTCGAGGTGATCACCGGCTCGCACGCGGACGCCCACGTCCTCGATCGAGCCTTCGACGGCGCGGACGCCGTGTTCTGGCTCGTCCCTCCTGATTCCTCCCGACCCCCGCACGACGGCTGGAGCGGTTTCACCGGCCCCGCCGCACGGGCGTTCGCCGCCCACGGTGTCGGCCGGGTAGTCGCGGTGTCGGCACTCGGCCGCGGCACCCCGCTCGCCGACCACGCCGGCTTGGTCACCGCGTCCCTCGCCATGGACGACCTCATCGCCGAGAGCGGCGTCGCCTATCGGGCGTTGGCCAATCCGTCCTTCTTCGAGAACCTCCTGGAGGACGTCGACTCGATCCGCGACAAGGGCGTGTTCGTCGATGTCGTCGACGCCGACCGCAAGGCACCGATGGTCGCGGTCGCCGACATCGCGGCCGTCGCCGCCGACCTGCTGCTCGACCGCTCATGGACCGGTACCGACAACGTCCCAGTCCTCGGCCCGCAGGACCTGTCACCCAACGACCTGGCCCGCATCATGACCGAACAGCTCGGCCGCCCCGTCCGTTACGAACGTCAATCCCTCGACGAACTACACACCACCCTCGTGGGCTACGGCCTCGATCCGGCGTTCGCCCAGGGTGTCGTCGACATGAAGCGAGCCAAGGACCAGGGCCTCGACGCCGGGGTCACCCGTACTCCGGAAACGGCGTCTCCCACCAGCTTCGAGCAGTGGTGCGCCACAACCCTGAAGCCCGCTGTCTTCTCCTGAACCCACATCCGACCCGTACCACCAAGACCTTTGGAGACATCCTCATGCCCGCTGCGCGCACCGAACCACCGGTCACGGCATTCATGCTCGTCAAGACCACACCCGAATGGCTCGCCCTGACCGTCCAGGAACGTGTGGACGCCTTCACCACCCAGGTCCTGCCCGCCATCGAAGCCGAGACCACCGGTGTGCGGTCACGCTTCTACGACACCGAGTTCTACTCCGCCCGTGTCACCGATGTCTGGGTATGGGAAGCGGAAAGTCACCACGCCTACCAACTGCTCATCGACGCCCTGCGCGAAACCCCGTTCTGGGATCGCTATTTCGAGGTCGTCGACCTCCTCGTCGGCACCGAGAACGGTTACGCGCGAACCTACGGTCTCGATACCGTGGCCACTGTCAGCACGTGAAACCGACGGCCCGAATTCGGGTTCGGGTGCGCGATGCCCTCGATGCGGTGTTGCGTCACCCGTCCGGGTGCTCGTCGCGGCTCACGGACCGGTCGGCGTCGCCGGCGCTTTCGCCGCGAGTCGTCCGGCCGCTACCGTCGCCGCCGCGATGGTGCACAGCGCCGCCAGCATGATCGCCGAGCCCTCACCCGGTACGAGCACCCCCAGCTGACTGCCGACGGTCACCGCCGCGACCGGCACCCCGATCTGGGCCGCGGCGAGTGCGCCGTAGGCGACCGGCTGGCCGAGCAGTCGCGCCGCACAGTGCACGCCGAGGGCCCCGAGGCCGAGCACCAAGCCGAGCAGGATGAACCGCGGGTGCTCCCCGAACTCGCGCAGATCGAGCCGGGCGCCGAGCCAGACGAAGAACAGCGGAGCGAGCAGCCCATCGCTGATCGCGAACACCTGCTTGGCCACCCGACGCGGTTCGCCGACCCCGGCCACCGCCAACCCCGCCGCGAACCCGCCGAGCATGATCGACACGTGCATCGCGCTGGCCACCCCGCACAGCGCGAACACCAGCACCAGACTCACCCGTAGTTCCAGCGTGAATTTCCGGTCCTCGGACACCTCGTGCACCTGACGCTGCGCACCCGTCTGCTGGAGATAGCGCAGCACGAAGAACATCACGGTCGCGCAGAGCGCCACGACCACCGCGCCGATCGCGGCTCGAACCGCGTTCGCCGGATCGATCACCAGCGGCAGCGCGACGATGCAGGCGGTATCGGCGATGGCCACCTGCGCGGTGAGCGCGAGCACCGGCGGCCCACTCAACCGCATCGAGTCGATGATCGGCAACGCCATCGCCGCGGACGACGACGCCATCAGCACCGCGTAGACCGCCGCGTGCCCGACATCGAACGTCTGCGCCACCGCCCAGCCCGCCACCGCTGCCACCACACCCACCAGCACGGCCCGCGCCACCCCGATACCGAGCGCGGTACGGACCCGCGGATCACGCACCGGCACATGGGTACCCGCGGCGAACATCACCAGCGCGAAGCCCATGTCGGCGAGGAAGACGAAGATCGGATCGGTGGGGTCGAGGATGCGAAGACCGGTGGTGCCGAAGATGATTCCCGCGAGGAGCTCGCCGAGCAGCACCGGCAGGTACAGCTGTCTCGGCAGGGCGAGCAGCGGCCCGATCAACCCGAGCGCCACCACCAGCGCCAGGGTCGCGAACGTCATGGCATCGCGGCGATCTTGGCGGGGATCTCGACGTTCTCGTCGGCCCAGTACAGCGCGCACACACGGTGATAACCGTCGGCGATCAGCATCGGCACATTCGCGCGGCAGTCACCCCGCACCAGCAGGATCGGCGAGAGCCTCCTACCCTCGTTCACCTTGAGCAGGTCTCTGCGCACATGCGGGTTGTCCGGGGTGAGGGCTTCGAGCTGCGACGCCCGCAGAATATCCTTCGCCTTCTTGACCACCACCGGCGCGGCCCTGAGCTCGGCCACGATCGCATCGACCATCGCCTTGTCGCCCAGCAGATCGAGATAGTCGGCGGCAGCGGGATAGTCGTGATCTTCCGGTGCGGACTTCCACTTCACCTGCAGAATCTGGTCAGCCATCGACCCATCATCCGCCGCACCCGACCGATTCCCCGGGAGGTCGCCGGATGTCGCCGATCGGTTTCGCGATCGGTATCGGCGTCAGCGAACTCGGGCGGGAAGGTCGGCTTCCGCGTTCACCAGAGGTCGACCCAGTGCGGGCGCAGCGCCAGATCGAATCCCGCGCCCCGTCGCCGCGCGGATTCGCACCCGAGCGTATCGGCTCGGGCGCGACCGAAGTGCGGTGTGTCTCAGCCACGGTGAAGCGTCCGTGGCTCCCTTGACCTGAACCACTGTTGAGGGTCGAGAGTCTCTCTCATGAGCACGAACATGATTCAGCCCCCGGCCGTCGCAGACGACACTGTGGACCACACCGCCGACATCGCCGCGATTCGCCGGATCATCACCGACACGCAGACCGCGTACAACACCAACGACGCGGAACTCATGACCGCACAGTTCACCGCGAACGCGGTGGTCGGCAATGCCGTCGGCATGCTGATCAGCGGACACGACGCGCTGCTCGACGCGAACCGGCGCGGGCTGGCCGGATTCCTGAAGGACGAATACGTCCGATACGACGTCGTCGACGTGATCTTTCTGCGCCCGGATGTGGCCATCGCCCACAAGACCGCACGCGCCACCACCGCCGACGGCACCCTGATCGACACCGAACCGGCGATGGTCGCGCTGTACGTACTGGTCAAGCAGGACGGACAGTGGTGGACCGCCGCCCGGCAGAACACTCTGGTCCCGTCAGCGGGGTGATCCCGCTGTGGCGCGGCGGCTGGTCAGCCGCGGGCCATATCGACGAAACGGCTGAGGTGCAGCTGGTGGGCGACGGTGATCGTGGCGGTCGGACCATTACGGTGTTTGCCGACGATGAGGTCGGCCTCGCCGCCACGGGGGTCGTCGCGTTCGATGGCGTCGGGGCGGTGCAACAGGATGACCATGTCGGCGTCCTGCTCAAGGCTGTTATGGGCTGAAATGCCTTGTGCCACAAAGTTATGCGTGCCCGGGACGGTTCCGTCGTAGACGTCTTGTTCGCCGAGGCTGGTGATTTCGACGATCTTGTCCCAGAACACATCGTTCGTGGCGAGCATGTCGATATCCGCGTCATCCAGCACCGCGGCGACACGAGCAAGGCGGGAACGGCTGGGGGAGCGCTTCCACATGGTGCTGCCGCAGAAGCGAGAACCCATGGCGGCGGAGAACTCTCGGTGCGTCATCTGCTTGTCGGCCAGCAGAGTTCTGACGCGGCTCCAGACCTCGGTGGGGATAGTGTCGACGTTCGTGTTGCGGGCCATCGGGGCCAGCTCGACTAGAGCGGTCTCGGCGGACTTGCCGCGGGCGCCGTGGACGCCGACGTCGCGAAGGAATGTCGTCTGGTTCTCGCCGCCGTCGATTGTCAGGTGATAGCAGTCGCGGTAGTCCGTCTTACGGACGGTTTTGATGCGACCGTGTACACCGAGGCGCAACAGCAACTGGTTCACGTCGTCGACAAGGCGTCGGCTGGTCGAGGCATAGGACACGCGAGCCTGTCGAGCTTTCGCGTCCCAGCGCACCGAGCCATCGGTTGCCCACAGGTGACGCAGGAACAGCGCGATCTGATCGTTGGGCAGCGCGAAAACCGTTTCGGGGACGAACTTTTCGTAGCTCCGCAGACCGAAAAGGCCGAGGGTGTCCAACCAGGCAGCGATCGGGTTGCGCTTGCCGTGGGTGAGTCGGTAAGGCGCAGGCAGGCGGAGAGTATTGACGCGGGCAGCCGTGTACTCGTCACGGACCGCACTGACACCGAAGTGCTCGGCGGCGGTGGTGACGGCAGCGAGATTCTCTTCGTCGACGCTGGCATAGCGGATCGGCTGGCGCTTCACACACGAGCCGTCCCCGATCATGTGCGCGAGCATCACGATCTCGGCCTCGGGCAGCCGTGTGGTGTGTACGGGTTCCGGAACGAGTCGCGGCGTGGCGAGGCGGTCGCCGATCGCGAGCTTGTCGAGGGCGATCCAGCCGTCGACCGTCAGGAAGGGGTGGTTGCCAGTGGCTTCGACCTCGCGGCCGGAGGCTAGCTTCAGCCGGAACACTTCCTTGTGTCCGCTCGGGAACACCTTCACCATCGGGCGCGCGACCATCCGCATCCGCTCGTCGAGCGACCACACGAGCGGCTGCTCACCGCTGGCCATCAGTTCACCGAGGGTGACCTCGGCGCCGTTGTCAGCGCGCAGGATTCGCGTCGATGCGGGCATGCAGCCCGATTCGCGAAGGTCGGAGACCATCGGTCGCTTGTCGGTTCGCTGTTCCGGACCACGGTTCAGCTGGGAGATCGCGATCACGGGAACTTCGAGTTCCTTGGCGAGTAGCTTCAGATGTCGCGAGAACTCCGAGACTTCCTGCTGTCGGGATTCGACCTTCTTGCCCGAGCTCATCAGCTGGAGGTAGTCCACCACAACGAGTTTCAGGTCGTGGCGCTGCTTGAGGCGTCGAGCCTTGGCGCGAATCTCCATCATGGTCAGGTTCGGCGAATCATCGACGAACAGCGGCGCCTCACTGATCTCGCTCATCCGGCGAGCCAGTTTGGTCCAGTCGTCGTCGCTCATCCGGCCGGAGCGCATGTCGCCGAGCTTGATCTTCGCCTCGGCCGAGAGCAGACGCATGACGATCTCGGTGCGGCTCATTTCGAGCGAGAAGATGACGCTGGCCATGCCGTGCTTGATCGAGCAGCTGCGCATGAAGTCCATGCCGAGCGTGGAGTTGTGTGTGGGCACCATGGTGCGGCCGGCCAGGTACATGTGATCGGCATTGTCGACCTCGACGCAGCGAACGAGTACGGGGTCGACCTTGCGGACGTCGACGATCTGACGTGCCGCCGAACGAGCGGACCGGGGCACCATGTGGGCGAAATTGTCCCGCGGTGTGCGCAGGCTGTGCGCGATCTCGCCGGTGGTCCGGACAACCGGATGCGGTGCCAGGGTCGGGGCGAGCGTGGTCCACAGGTGCTCTTCGTCAGCGGTGATCACGGTGCCATCAGAGAATTCGACCTCGTAGCAAGGCCGGTCGGCCATCTCCTCGGTGGCTGCGAGCACCCTGGTAGGCCTGCCATCGGCCCCCAGCAGCTCGTCACCGACACGAACCTCACCCATGGTGGTCCAACCGCCAGGCGTCGGCAGCGGAGTGTCCAGCGCCAGCGCCTTACCCACGCCGGGTCGGGCCGCCACGATGATCATCTGCCCGGGATGCAACCCGTTGGTGAGTTCGTCGAGTTCGGTGAAGCCGGTGGGGACGCCGAGGGAGATGCCGCCTCGGGAGGCGATGGAGTCGATTTCGTCCATGGTGGGCTGGAGGAGTTCTTCCAGCGGGGTGAAGTCCTCGGTGGTGCGGCGTTCGGTGACTTCGTAGATTTCGGCTTGGGCGCGGTCGACCACTTCCGCGACGTCCTGGCCGTCGGCGCCGGCGTAGCCGAACTGGACGATGCGGGTGCCCGCCTCCACGAGGCGGCGCAGGATGGCCTTTTCGGCGACGATCTCGGCGTAGAAGCCGGCGTTGGCCGCGGTGGGGACGGTCTGGGTGAGGGTGACCAGGTAGGGCGGGCCACCGATGCGCTTGAGTTCGCCGCGGCGGTCGAGGCCTGCCGAGACGGTGACGGGGTCGGCGGGTTCGCCGCGGCCGTAGAGGTCGAGGATGGTGTCGTAGATCGCCTGGTGCGCGGGGCGGTAGAAGTCGCCGGGGCGCAGCACCTCCACCACATCGGCGATGGCGTCCTTGCTCAGCAGCATGCCGCCGAGGACGGACTGCTCAGCGGCCATATCGTGCGGAGGCTGACGACCGAAGTCCTCGCCGGGGGGTTCAGGCGTGAACTCGGTTTGCGCGCGGTCACCGGTGGTTGTCACCAGGGGAGTCCTCTCTGCCCGCAGAACCGGGGTTTCACATCGATGTTCTCGTTGTACTCCCGGACACCGACACGGATGTCAGCAATCGGTTGCCTGCGTGATTCCCGGGGCCGCGCGCAGGGCGATGCGACGAACCTAGGCGACGTTTTCGGGACTCGCCAACCCGACATGTGCACACAACTGTGGATAACTTGGGGGTAGTTCACCCGTTGTTGTGCACCGCCTGTGGAAAACATGGGGAAAACCCAGGTCAGTACGGTAAAACGCCCTGCTAGACCCCGGTTTGCCCAACTTCGTCCCTGTGGATGAAAGAAGTTCCGGCGTGTCGGTCGAGGTGAACAGCCGGGCGTGTTGGGTTAACAGCGATGGTGCAGGCTATGACCGGAGTCACAAATCTGCCGGTCGGTTTCCGCAGTCATCCACAGGGTGAATAACCGGAGGTCAAGCAATTACCGACCGTGAGCCGCGCAACACCACCCATACCGGCCGCGACATCGGCTACCGATCAGTTATCGCAAAATCACCCTGAAAAAGGCAAGCAGAAACCACCCCTGTGCACGCACAGGGGTGGTTTCCGGCGAACTCAGTTCGCAGCAACCTCGAGGTTGAACTTCGCGGCCACGTCGGGGTGCAGGTGCACCACGATGCCGTGCTTGCCGGTCGCCTTGATGTGCGACTTCGGCAGCTCGATGCTGCGCTTGTCGACCACGGGGCCACCGGCCGCCTTGATGGCCGAAGCCACGTCGGTGGTGGTGACCGAACCGAACAGCTTGCCGCTGTCGGCGGTCTTCACGGTCAGCGAAACCGCGGCGAGGCCCTCGATGGCCTGCTTCAGCTCGTTGGCGTGATCCAGGTCGCGCACCTTGCGGGCGTCCTGGGCGCGACGGATACCGTCGACCTGCTTCTGGGCGCCACGGGTGGCCTGGATGGCCAGACCGCGGGGCAGCAGGAAGTTACGGCCGTAGCCGTCCTTGACCTCGACAAGGTCGCCGGGGGCGCCGAGGTTGTCGACATCAGCGGTGAGGATGAGCTTCATCTGTGTGACTCCCTTTCTCAGCGAGCGGTCGACACGTAAGGAAGCAGAGCCACCTCACGCGAGTTCTTGACGGCGACAGCGATGTCACGCTGGTGCTGCACGCAGTTGCCGGTGACGCGGCGAGCGCGGATCTTGCCGCGATCGCTGACGTACTTACGCAGCAGCGTGGTGTCCTTGTAATCGATATTGACGATTCCGGACTTTGCTTCCTTGCAGAAAGCACAGGCCTTCTTCTTCAGTACCTTTTCGCGCGCGGGCGCTTTAGGCATGGTTTTCTCTCCGTACTATGAGTGCCGTTCGATCAGAACGGCGGTTCGTCATCCATGCGGCCGCCGCCCCCGAAGGAGCCGGCCGCGGGCGCGCTACCCCACGGATCGTCTTCGCCACCGGCATTGCTGCCGCCGGCCGGACGTCCGCCGCCGTTGTTGGCGTTGTAGCCGCCTGCGCTAGATCCACCACCGGCATTGCCGGAACCACCACCACTGAAGCCGCCACCGCCGCCTCCGCCACCGCGACCGGCCTTGGAGACCTTCGCGGTCGCGTAACGCAGCGAGGGACCGACTTCGTCGACCTCGAGCTCGACCACAGTGCGCTTCTCACCCTCGCGGGTTTCGTAGGAGCGCTGCTTGAGCCGACCACTCACGATGACGCGAGCGCCTCGGGTCAGACTTTCGGCGACGTTCTCCGCTGCTTCACGCCAGATGTTGCAGCGCAGGAACAGAGCCTCGCCGTCTTTCCATTCGTTCGAATTGCGATCGAACACACGGGGAGTGGACGCGACGGTGAAATTTGCCACCGCCGCACCTGCGGGCGTGAAACGAAGCTCCGGGTCCGCCGTCAAGTTTCCGATGACGGTAATGACCGTGTCGCCTGCCATGGGGTTCCTCCTGCTCGGGGTGCAGTCCGCATCTCGGGGATTTGCGCTCGAGCCTAAAGCTAGGCTCTGACATCAAATTCGAGAAGGGTGCGGACTACTTGTCGTTGCGCAGAACCTTGGTGCGCAGCACCGTCTCGTTCAGGCCCAGCTGGCGGTCGAGTTCGCTCACGGTGGCCGGGGTCGCGGTCAGGTTGACGATCGCGTAAATGCCTTCGGCCTGCTTGGCGATTTCGTAGGCGAGCCGGCGGCGGCCCCAGATGTCGACCTTGTCGACGTTGCCGCCCTCGGTCTTGACGACCGTGAGCAGGGTATCCAGGGACTGCCCGACGATGCGCTCGTCCAGGCTCGGGTCGAGGATGACCATTACTTCATATTGACGCACGGACCAATCACCTCCTGTGGACTAGGAAACGGCCATGGACTCTCCATGGCAGGAGGGTTCGTTGCGTCAGCAACCCGCCAAGGCTACATGAGCGGGTAGTGACCAGCGAAATCGATGCCTGCCGTGGGTGTACCCGGGTGTTCGGGACACCGCCGCATAATGTGGTCGCCATGACCACAGTCGGCCCGCGGCAGCGCGCAGCACGACGCGGCGCGACGTGGGCCGCTGCCTTGAGCATCCTGGTGATGCTGCTGTGTGGCCTCACTCTCGCGCTGGCCTATGCCAACAAGGCCCGGTGCGCGGGCGGCGCGATCGATGAATCCGGTCGCAGTCTGGTATTCGAGGAGCGCAAGGATTCGGATGTCTGCTATTCCGACATCCAATTCCTGTGGCTCGGCCGCGATATCGACAATCACGTCTTTCCGTACGTGGACGGCGCGATCACCGAAGACGGTGCGCTGACCGGCGGTGCGGTGGAATACCCGGTGCTCAGCGGTGTGCTGATGTGGGCGGGCGCCATCGGGGTGGACAACGACGCCGACTTCCTGTGGCACTCCGCGCTGTTGCTCGCGCCGTTCGCCCTGCTCACAGCGTGGATGCTGGCCAGGCTCGCCGGCCCGGCGGCGCTGCTGTGGGCGATCGGCCCGCCGCTGGTGTTCTACGCCTTCCACAACTGGGAACTGCCGGTGGTGTGCACGGCGGTGGCGGCGGTCTACGTGATGACGATGCTGACCGGCCTGTCTGTGCGCACCCGCGGAATCATCGCCGCGGTGCTGCTCGCGCTGGGTTTCTGTCTCAAGCTCTATCCGGGAATCTTCGTGCTCCCGCTCGCGGTGTTCGTGCTCACCGAGGGCGCACCGCGCGGTCGTCGCCCGATCGGTGAGCTGGACGTGGCGGGTGCCGCGCAGACCCTGCTGGCCGCGATGGGCACGGTGGCGGCCGTGAATCTGCCGTTCGTGCTGGCCGGGGTGGAGGGCTGGCGCGCCTCGATCACGTTCCAGCAGCTGCGGCAGGCCGACATCACCACCAACTCGATCTGGTACTGGGGCCACCAGCTGATCTTCGGCCGCGCGGCGGAAACGACACAGACCTGGCACGACGCGGTGGCGATCGCCTCGCCCGCCTTGATCTTCGGCGGATTCGCGCTGGCCCTGTGGCTGGGTTGGCGGCGCTGGACCCCCACTTCGGTGTATCCGTGGGTCGGCGTAAGCGCGGCGATGCTGGCCGCTTTCATGCTGTTCCACAAGGTGCATTCACCCCAGTACACCCTGTGGATAATCCCGTTCCTGGTGTTGCTCGAGGTGCCGTGGTCGCTGGTCGCGGCCTACCTGGTGGCCGACGCTGCGGTGGGCGTCGGGGTGTTCCGGTACTTCGCCGCGCTGGGCGAGGGCGAGGGCGTCGAGTTGATGGAAGGGATCGTCCAGTTCGGCGTGTGGTTGCGCACCGCCCTGTTGATCACCCTGTTCTTCCTCTTCCTGCGGGCGAGGGTCCGAGGCCCGCGCGTCGAACCGAGCACCGCGCCCGGCCGTCAACTGCAACCCGCGTGAACGACAACGGCGGCGAATCCCCGAGGGGACTCGCCGCCGCTGTTGAACTTCGGCGGTGGATCAGCTGACCGGAGCGGACTCCTTGGCGTCCTCCACAGCGTCCGGCTCCGCCTTGCGGTTGCGCAGGACACTGGAGACGAGCGCCGCGCCGATGAACGCCACGCCGATCAAGCCCGTGATGAGCTCGTTGACGTGCACGCCGATCGAGACGAGCAGGATCGCCGCCAGCGCACCGATGGCCCAGTGGGCGCCGTGCTCGAGGTACACGTAGTCCGATAGCGTGCCCTGGCGAACCAGGTACACCGTGATCGACCGGACGAACATCGCACCGATCAGGCCGAGGCCCAGCGCGATGATGATCGGGTCGGAGGTGATGGCGAACGCGCCGATGACACCGTCGAAGGAGAACGACGCGTCGAGCACTTCCAGGTAGAGGAACAGGAAGAACGCGGCCTTACCGGTCGCCTTGACCAGCGTGGACGGGCCACCCTGGGGTCCCTCTTCGAACTCCTCGGTGTGGAACATCGAACCGAGTCCGTCGACCAGGATGTAGACGATCATGCCGAGCAGGCCGGAGACCAGCACGGTGGAGCGATCGTCGGCGTCGGCCAGGAACTCCGCGACCAGCACCAGACCGGTACCGGCGACGACCACCGACAGCATGTCGAGCTTGCCAGCCTTGGCCAGCGGCTTCTCGAGCCAGCTGAGCCAGGTGATGTCACGCTCTTCGAAGATGAAGTTCAGGAACAGCAGCGCCAGGAACATGCCACCGAACGCCGCGATCTGCGGGTGCGCGTCGGTGAGCAGGGTCTCGTAGCTCGGGCTGCCGTCAGGGAAGTAGGCGGCGTCGTCCACCGGCGGGTTGAGCGCCAGGTCGAAGGCCTCGACCGGGTTCAGTCCCGCGGTGACCCACACGATGGCCAGCGGGAAGATCAGACGCATACCGAACACGGCGATCAGCACGCCGACGGTCAGGAAGATCCGCTGCCAGAATTCGCTCATCCGTTCCAGGACGGTGGCGTTGATGACGGCGTTGTCGAACGACAGCGACACCTCGAGAATGCCGAGGATGGCGCACAGTGCGAGAGCGGTCAAGCCACCGTAGAGGTAGGCCACGACCAGCGAGAACACCGTGATGACGATGGACAGGCCGAAGATGCGCGTTATCACGCGGAGGGACCTTTCTGTTTCGCACGAACAGGGGGCCCGATGTGCCGAGCCCCCTGTTCGCGAGGATGACTAGACGTTGACGCCGTAGTCGCGAGCGATACCGGACAGGCCGGAGGCGTAGCCCTGACCGACAGCGCGGAACTTCCATTCTGCACCGTTGCGGTACAGCTCGCCGAAGACCATGGCGGTCTCGGTCGAGGCGTCTTCGGACAGGTCGTAGCGGGCGAGCTCGGTGCCGTTGGCCTTGTTGACCACGCGGATGTAGGCGTTGCGTACCTGACCGAACGACTGCGAGCGAGTCTCGGCATCGTAGATCGATACCGGGAAGAAGATGCTCTCGATGGTCGGCGGGGTGTTGGCGAGGTCGACGTCGATGACCTCGTCGTCGCCTTCGCCCTCACCCGTGGTGTTGTCGCCCTTGTGCTCGATGGCGCCCTCGGGGGACTTCAGGTTGTTGAAGAAGACGAAGTGCTTGTCGGAGACGACCTTCTTGTCGGCGCCGGTCGCGATGGCGCTCGCGTCGAGGTCGAAGTCGGTGCCGGTGGTAGTGCGCACGTCCCAGCCGAGGCCGACCGAGACGGCGGTCAAGCCCGGAGCCTCTTTGCTCAGCGAAACGTTGCCGCCCTTGGACAGACTGACACCCATGCGGGAATCCCTTCGATTAGTCCGGTGTGTCGTTTCCCAGCATGTCCGAATCGCCGGGTACCGCTACGACAGTAATAGGTTTCGTGGATCTTGCGTAGGAACCGTCTGCAGCCCAGGTTAACGGGGTGAATCTCCTACCATCGACGGCAGTGAGTGGGCGAACCGCGGCCGTGGTTCGGAAAGGGGATGTGCCGGTGACACCTCGCAGACGCGGATGGTTCAGATCGGGGGCGGATCATGAGTGGATCAGCGGGGCGCGGGCCGCGGCATCGACCGCCTTTCTGGATATGGATCGCAGGCAGACGGCGGCGGAGGCGGGCGTGGTGGCCAGTGAGCAGGTCTTCCCCGACCGCCGGATCGGCGCGGTCTGGGAGCCGGTGCGCGCGCGGTGCTACGCCGCGGCGGGCGCGTATCTGAGTTTCACCGAGGAGCTCGACGCCGCCGAGGCCGCGGGCACCCCGATCGCGGACGGTCAGGCCAGGGCGGACGCGTTGGTCCGGCAGCTGAACGAGGCCGCGCGTGGGGTCGACGACTTCTACAACGCGCACCGCGCCGGCCTCGCCGAAGCCGCGACCGTGCGCGCGTCGGTGCCGCAGTTGCTGACACACGTGCGGGCCGAGGCCGAACAGGTGCTGGTCGCCGTCGCGTCGTCCGGATTCACGAATTACCCCTCGATCTCCGCGGGTGTAAGGAGGCTGAATGAGGCTCTGCTCACAGCCTCTTCCAGCGATCCCGGCACCTCGGTCGCGGCCGCGCGCGAGGCGGCGAACACCGTGCAACAGGAGACGGCGGAACTGTCGAATGCGTTGGCGCAAGCCCCTTCTCGTGCCTCGGCGGCCGCGAACGCGATCGCGTCGGTGACCACCCGCCTCGCTGCCGTCGGCAACCGCGCCGGCGCGCTCGGACACGCCTATTCCGCGCTGCTGCGTGAGTTCAGTGCTGCGAGTTCGGCGGACTTGACCAACAATGAGCGGGAAAGCCGTCGTGGCATGGACGCCGCCGACGAAGCGCTGGTCGGCGCGCGCGTCGCGGCAGCCGATCGTGATCCGGAGACCGCCCTTGATTTGACCGCCACCGCACGCGAGTACCTCGCCGAGGCCGAGCAGTTGGTCGACGCCGTCACCCGGCGCCTCGAATTGTTACGTGAGGTACGTACCGACCCCGAGGCTCAGGCCCGCACCGTACGATTCCGGCTGCGGGACGCGCAGATGCTCGCGGTCGACCGAGGACTGGTCGCCGAGTGGGGCTCGGTTCTCGATGCACAAGCAGAGCGCCTCGATCGCATCACCGCTGGACTGACGGGTCGTCATCCAGACTATTGGGCGTATGTGACCGAACTGGGTACCGTCGCAGAGTTCATCGCCGGTGTGGTCGAGCGCATCAGAAAACACGCTTCCGAAAAGTAGAAATGACATGGGTCGACAGATGAGGTGGGGGGAATGACCGCGGGCTACGCCATCGCACCGGAAGTTTGCTTGCGTAAGCAGGTACCGCTGCGCCATTTCCAGCAGTTGCAGGGTCCCCGCCGCCGGGAATTGTTCCTGGTCGAACCGGAGCCGATTCAGGGCCACGACGACCGGGAACTGCTGGCGACCGCGCTCGGCGCGACCCTGTATGTGCCCGCGACCCGCCCCGATCTCGCCGCGACGATTCGCCGACGCGCCGCGCGCGGGGTGTGCTCGATGGTGATCGACCTCGAGGACGCGGTCGCCGATCACCAGGTGGAGGCCGCCAAACAGCACGCGGTGGACACCCTGGATCTGCTCGCACGCGGCGAACACGCGAACCCGATGCTGTTCATCCGGGTCCGCGACGCGGACTCGGTCGGCGAACTGGTCGCCGCGCTCGGACCGGGCGCCGACGTGCTCACCGGATTCGTCTTCCCCAAGTTCGACGCCGTCAGCGGGCCGGCTTACCTGGCCGCGCTCGACGACGCCAACCGCAGCCTCGGCCGTCCCGTCTACGCGATGCCGGTGCTCGAATCGTCGAACCTGGTGCACCGCCAGACCCGGGACGAGCAGCTCTCGCGCATCGCCGATCTGCTCGCCGGACACCGTGAGCAGCTGCTGGCGGTGCGGATCGGCGCCACCGACATGTGCTCGACCTTCGGCATCCGCCGCGACCGTGACCTCACGATCTACGACGTGCGGGTGGTCGCCGACGTGATCGCCGACATCGTCAACTACCTCGGGCGCGTCGACGGCACCGGCTTCATCATCACCGGACCGGTGTGGGAGTACTTCGCCGATCACGAGCGGATGTTCCGGCCGCAGCTGCGCAGCGCGCCGTTCGAGGAATCCGACGCGGTGAAGTTCCGCCAGTACCTGGTGAGCCGTGACCTCGACGGCCTGCTGCGCGAGATCACCCTCGACCGCGCCAACGGCATCCAGGGCAAAACGGTGATCCACCCCTCGCACGTGGCCGTGGTGCACGCGCTGTCGGTGGTGACCCACGAGGAGTACGCCGACGCGCTCGACATCATGGCGGCCGATGTCGGTGGCGTCGCGGCCTCGGAATACCGCAACAAGATGAACGAGATGCGCCCGCACCGCAGTTGGGCCCGCCAGACGCTGGTTCGGGCCCGTGCGTTCGGGGTCGCGAACAAGGGAGTGTCTTTCGTGGACTTGCTGACAGCGATGATCGCCGAATGAGTACGTTCGAAACACCGTGGGCGACAGTGAATCTCGGCATCGAGCTGCACCACGGCGAGTCCTTCGCCGCGCGCTCGGCCGAGGACGACGTGCCGGGTGAGGTGCTCGCGGCGAGGTCGGCCGATGGCGTGACCGGTGAGAGCGTCGATGTCGCCGCGACCTCGGCCGAGAGGTTCGTGGCGTTGTCCGCCGAGAGCGTGCTGACGGGTGAGCTCGCGATCGGTGCGCTGGTGCAGCCGGGTCTGCGCCGCAATCCGCGGCGGGCCCATCTGCTGGTTTCCACGGTGCTGGGCAAGCACCTGCCGACCGATCCGCGCATCGTGATCGGTGCGGGTAACCGCTTGGCCGATCTGGTGCGCGAGGTGCTGGGTGATCGTGAAGCCGTGGTGCTCGGATTCGCCGAGACCGCTACCGGTCTCGGTCACTGCGTGGCCGCGCGGATCGACGCGGGCTGCTACCTGCACTCCACCCGCAGGCACGAGTCACGGGCCACCACACTGACCGGCTTCGAAGAGGGTCATTCGCACGCCACCTCGCACCTGCTCCAGCCCGCCCCCGCAGCGATCTTCGCCAACGATCTGCCGCTGGTGCTCGTCGACGACGAGATCTCCACCGGCGACACCGCCATCGACGCGGTCCGCGCACTGCACGCGTTCGCTCCCCGCTCGCATTACGTCCTCGCCTCACTGGTCGACATGCGCACACCTGCTGATCGGATCAAATTCGAAGCCGCCGCAGCCGAACTCGGTGCGCGCATCGACACGGTCTGCCTGGCATCCGGTCGCACCGAGCTACCGGCCGGGCTGATCGACACGGTGACCGCACTGCCCGAACCGCGGCTGAATCCGATCGCCACCGAGCGGGGTTCGTACGGACGCATCGAATTGACCTGGCCCGCCGACGTTCCCGAGGGCGGTCGGCACGGCACCCTTCGCTCGGACAACGCCGCCTTCGACGTCGCGGTGAAATCCATCGCCGACGAGGTGAACTCCCGCCTCGACGCCGAGTTCGCCGGCCGTCCGGTCATCGTCATCGGCCACGAAGAACTCATGTACCTCCCCTTGCGCCTGGCCGCCGACCTGGCCGACGCAGGCATCCCCGCCCGCTTCCAAACCACCACCCGTTCACCGGCATACGTCCTCGACGAACCCGGCTACCCCCTGCGCCGCGGCTTCCGGTTCACCGCCCCGGAACCCGACCCCACCGCCCAGCGCTACCTCTACAACGCCCAGTGGCCCGACGCGGACCCGGTCCTGCTGGTCGTCATCGATCCGCCCGCCGATACGCCGGAACTCGTCGCCCCTGGCGGCCTGGTCGACGTCCTCACCGCGTCGGGCGCCGATGTCCTGATCGCAGTCGTGCCAGGTGCGGATCCTCGTGCGCTGCACGCGGGCCGGACCGCTGAGCGAGTGGCCGGGACTGCGTCACTGTCGGTGTCGTACAACGATTCCGCCACCAGCGCGAACGCGCCGAGTCGCAAGGAATCGACCGTGGCGACCGATTCCGCGGGCCGTGCGGAACACGGTGGCGGCTCGAGCTCTGCCGCGGCCCCGAAGGAGCCGGGTGCGGGGCCGTTCCCCGAAGCCCTGCACGGCCCCGCGTTCGGTTCGTATGCGCCCGAGGATGTTTCGTGGCTGCTGAAAGATCTCTCGGACGCCGATCTGGAAGCCGATGTGACGGAACGCGAACGGCGCATCCAAGCCGGTGTGGCCCATTACGCCGAGTCGTTGCCCGTGGAGTTCCAGCCCGACGCCGAATATCGCGAGCTCTTCGATCGCGTGCTGGCCGACAGCGCCGAGCGACTGGCGCTGGCCGTCGCGACCGTGGCCGAACTCGTTGTCGCCGAACGTGGTGCGAACGTGGTCCTGGTGTCGCTGGCCAGGGCGGGCACGCCCGTCGGCGTGCTCATGCGGCGTTGGCTCGTCAGCGGGATCGGCCGCGAGCCCCTGACCGTGCCGCATTACGCGGTCTCGATCGTTCGTGATCGCGGTATCGACGCCGTGGCGCTGGACTACCTCGCCCGCCATCACGATCCGTCCTCGATCGTCTTCGTCGACGGCTGGACCGGCAAGGGCGCCATCACCCACGAACTCACCGCCGCCCTGGACGACTATCACGCCGCCGGTGGCGCCCGCTTCAACGACGAGCTCGTGGTCCTGGCCGATCCCGCCAACTGTGTGCGCACCTACGGCACCCGCGACGACTTCCTCATCGCCTCGGCCTGCCTCAATTCGACGGTGTCCGGCCTGGTTTCACGGACGGTCCTCAACGACAGCCTGATCGGCCCCGGCGAGTTCCACGGCGCCAAGTTCTACCGCGACCTGATCGACGCCGATGTCTCGAACCAGCTGATCGACACCGTCACAGCGGCTTTCGACGCGATCAGCGACAAGGTTCCGGCCGCCGTCGCCGCGATCCGGGATTCCGACCGCACCCCGGACTGGTCCGGTTGGGCCTCGGTGGAGAAGGTTCGCGCCGAATACGGCATCAGCACAGTCAATTACGTGAAGCCCGGCGTCGGCGAGACCACTCGCGTGCTGTTGCGCCGGGTACCGTGGCGGGTGCTGGTCCGCGAGGCAGACGCACCGGAGCACGCCCACATCCGCCTGCTCGCCGCGGCGCGCAATGTCCCGGTGGAAGTGGTCCCCGACCTGGCCTACTCCTGCATGGGCCTGATCAAGGAGCTACCCCGGTGACCGCCGAGTCCCTCTTCGCGACCGATCTGGATCGCACGATGATCTTCTCCCGCAACGGCTTCGGTGGCGCCGAAGCCGTTGCGAAGGAATGTGTCGAGTACTACGAGGGTGAACCGCTCTCCTACATGACCAGCACCGCGATCGCGGCCTTGCGCGAGCTCGCCGCCATCGCCCCGGTGATCCCCACGACCACCCGCACGATCGAACAGTTCCAGCGCATCACCCTGCCGGGCGCCCCCTGGCGATACGCGATCACCAGCAACGGCGGCAACATCCTCGTCGACGGCATCCCGGACCCGGCCTGGCGCGTCGCCATCGATGACCAGGTCAACGCCTCCGGCGCTACCCTCGCTGATGTGGGCGCCGAATTACGTTCCCGCATAGACGATTCCTGGGTCACCAAGTACCGCGAGGCCGACGAGCTGTTCTGCTACCTGGTGGTCCGCCCCGACGAGGTCCCCGCCGGTTTCCTCGCCGAATGGGACACCTGGTGCCGCGCCAACGGCTGGTCGGCGTCCCAGCAGGGGCGCAAGATCTACACGATGCCCGACGCCGTCTGCAAGAGTCTCGCCGTCGCCGAGGTCCGTCGCAGGTTGACGGAATCCGGCGAATTATCCGACGGGGCGACGCTGTTCACCGCGGGCGACGGCGCGCTGGACGCCGAGATGCTCACGGTGGCCGACGCCGCGATCCGCCCCCGCCACGGCGAACTGGAAGAACTGAACTTCACCGCCCCCAACCTCACGATCACCACCTCGTCGGGAATCCTGGCGGGCGAGGAAATCCTCGAATGGTTCCACGCGGCGGCAGAGCGCACCACGGTGCCGGCGTAGGCAGCCGAAAACCCGGGCGCCGCAACGGCACCCGGGTTCGACGTGCTCAGTAGTGCTGCTGCTGACCGGCCAGCTGCTGGGCGATCACACCTTGAATGCGCTGGAGCCCACCCACCGTGACGCCGCTCTGGAGCTGCCCCTCGATGGTGCGGACCAGGGCGTTGTCGCTCATGATCTTCTCGGTCGACTGGATCAGCACCGTGCCCGCGCCGGTGAAGTCGAACTGCCGTTCCTCGCCGGAGTTGGCGCCCATCCTGGCCGCGCCCGCCGCGAGGAAACTGCCGATCCAGCCCTGGTCGTAGTGGTGACTGGGCGACGGGCAATCAGCCCAGCCCACCAGGGACTCGGGGTCGACGCGCAGCGGCGGTTCGGCGAACATCACCGGCCCGTTCGACGACGCGAGGAACTTGCCGGTGCCGATCAGCGTGAGGAACCCGGGCACGATCGACTGCTTGAGCGCCAGTCCGGGCTCGAAGGCCAGCAGGTTCGCACCACGGATGGTGAGGTTGCCTTCTTCGAGGTCATAGGAATTGATGTCGTAACCGCGGTCGCCGATGATCAGCTTGCCGTGACCCTGCGCCACCACGTAGTCGCCCGCGAACAGCGGCGCGGAGAACTGGCTGCTCACCATGTGCATCAGGCCGCCCTGCAGCCCGTGCGTGAGCATCTGGAACTCGATCTGCCCGTAGTAGGCGATCATCGCGCCTTTGCGCATGAACCAGGGTCCGGTCAGGTCGATGCAGTAGGCGTAGCTGTTGCCCGGAATGTTGTCGCTGGCACCGAGATTCATCGGCGAGAGGATTTCGCTCATCGGTTCACAACTTCTCTTCGGAGGCCTGCACGTACACCACACCCTGTCCGTGGCAATGCAGTTGCATCGCCTCGCCCGCGCCGCGACCCACCGCGTCGCGCCAGCTCATCGCCGACTTCAGCTCGGTCTGCACGTTGCCGTACGCGGCGACGAACGCCTGCGGGTCGACGACGATCGGATTCGGTCCGCCCACTTGCAGTTCCAGGAAGCCGCCGTGCGCGAGCAGCACCGCCGAACCCTGTCCGCTGAGCTGGGTGGTGAACATGCCCTGCCCGGTCGCGACGCCCGCCGCGGCACCGCGCAGCGCGCCCATCAGACCGCCGCCGCCACCACCGCTACCGCCCGAACTGGCGACCGACACCACGGAAGCCTGCAAACCGGCCGACTGCGCGAGCAGGCGTGAAGCCTCGGCCCGCAACACCGCGCCCGGCTGCATCTGCACCACGTGCACCTCGAGCCCGGCGAATCCGTAATGGACCTCACCGTTGCCCTGCGCCAGCATGGTCCGCTCGTGCTCACCGGCCATCATCTGCCCGGCCATCCGCATCAGACCGCCGCCGCCCATGCCCTGACCGGCGCCGGGAATCTGATGCGGTGCGAACGCGACCTGACCCGTGTAGAACAGCATCGCGCCGGACCGGGCGACGACGCCGCCCGCCTGGCCGACGTTGACTTTGACGACCTTGCTGTTGACCTTCTCGAACATCGCCCGCCCCTACCGTTCCGCCGGCTGGATCAGCACGACACCCTGGCCGTCGAACCGCAGCGAGAACGCCTCGCCCGCATCCTGCCCGACCATCGACCGCCAGGAAACGTCGGTGATGAACGACTGGTTGAGATTGCCGCGCGAGGCGACGAACGCGTCGGGATCCACGATCAGCGGAAACTGCGGCGACACCTCGAGGTGGATCAGCGGCCCACCGGCCGACAGCAGCGCCACCTGGCCCTGCCCGCTGACCGTGGTGGTGAACAGCCCGCTGCCCGCCGACATCCCGCCGACCCCGGCGAACCGCACATCGGTGCGCAGATTGCCCGCGAAGGCCAGCAGCTGCTGCGACTCGACCTGGAGCGTCTCGTTGTTCAGGTTCACCACGGTGACGTTCTGGCCGTTCACCGCCAGGAACACGCGCCCGTTGCCGTTGCACTCCATCAGTGACAGTTTCTCGCCGGTGGCGCGGCGCTTGAGGCCGTTGAGTACGCCCTCGCCGCCGCCGAATCCGGCCGATTTGAACTGGACATTGCCTTCGTAGGCCACCATCGAGCCGGAGATCGCGCGGATACTCGTCCCCGCGAGCTGCGCCTCGATCACCTTCTTCGACTGTTCGAACAATTGCGCCATGACAGGTGTGTGCCCGTCCCCTCTGCGAAGGCGGTTCTACCGCCCGTTCCGACTGCGACGTCACCCTAACCGATCAGGGGAAAGTACGCCCGGGCCACAGAGCACGGACGCGTGCGGCCGGTTTCTCGTAGAGTGACAAGCACTGCCGTGGAACACCCACCAAACGACAAGCTCCATTTCACGACAAGAAGGGTCGAACTTGTCTGCAACACTCGCCAAGGGCCAGAACGGCCCGCTGGCCGTCAGTGACGTGGTGATCTCGCTCCAGGTCACCGCGCCGGCCGACCTCTCCGCGCTGCTCGTGACCGAGCAGGGCAAGGTCCGCACCGACGCTGATTTCGTCTTCTACAACCAGCCGAGTGGGCCGGGTGTCGATCTGCGCCCCGGACCGGCGGGTCAGCCTGCCTCACTTGCTGTTTCGCTGTCCGCGGTGCCCGCCGACATCGATCAGATCCGCGCGGTGATCACCCTCGACGACGCGACCAGCAATTTCGGCCGCTTCGCGCCGCCCACCGCGCTGGTCTCCGATGCTTCGGGAAACCAGCTGTTCAGCTACCAGATCGACGGCCTGAACGCCGAGTCGATCGTGATCGCGCTCGAGCTGTACCGCCGTCAGGGCAGCTGGAAGGTGCGCGCGGTCGGCCAGGGCTACGCCGGCGGTTTCGCCGCGCTGGTCACCGATCACGGTGTGCAGGTGGATGATTCACCCGCCCAGGCCGCCCCGCAGCAGGCCGCGCCCGCGCCGCCTCCGCCGCAGCAGGCCCCGCCCGCCTACCCGGCGCAGTCCGCGCCCAGCTACCCGCAGCAGGCCGCACCCGCCTACGCCCCGCCCGGCGGTGGCTACCCGCCGCCCCCCGGCCCGGCCCAGCAGCCGCCCGGTGGCGGCTACCCGCCGCCGCCCGGACAGGGTTACCCGCCGCCCGCGCAGGGCGCGCCGCAGCAGCCCGCGGGCGAGATCAGTTTGAGCAAGGATCGCCCGGTCAGCCTGCAGAAGGGCCAGCGGGTCACGCTGCGCAAGGAGGGCGGCGCTGCGCTGACCTTCGTCAAGATGGGCCTCGGCTGGGACCCGGTGCGCACGCGCGGGATGTTCGGCAACCGCACCGTCGACATCGACCTCGACGCCTCGGTCTGCCTGTTCGCCGACCAGAACCTCGTCGACGTGGCCTACTACGGCCAGCTGTCGTCGAAGGACGGTTCGGTGCGCCACCAGGGTGACAACCTCACCGGTGAGGGCGACGGCGACGACGAGATGATCCTCGTCGACCTCACCAGGATCCCGGCGCACATCACCACGCTGCTGTTCATCGTCACCTCGTACAAGGGCCACTCCTTCGAGCAGGTGCAGAACGCGTTCAGCCGCCTGATCGACGGCACCACCAACGGTGAGCTGGCCCGCTACACCCTCGCGGGCGGTATGCCGTTCACCGCGATGGCGATGGCGAAGGTGTACCGCGTCGGCAGCGACTGGAAGATGCAGGCGCTGGGCGAGGGCTTCAACGCCAAGCACCCCGGTGAAGCGGTGCCGCAGCTGGGCCGATTCCTCGGCGGTAATTGAACCAAGACAGGGCAGACACACCGTGATTCACCTGAAGGCGGGGCAGAACACTGCTCTGACTGCTGATTCCGTGCGCTTCACCGCGCAGACCACCGGCACCGTCGAACTCGGGGCGCTGGTGGTCGGCGAGGATCTGCGGGTTCGCGACGAGCACGATCATGTGTGCGCGTCGCGGCCCGCGGCCCCTGGCGTGAGCTTCGCGGGGACGGCGGTGGATCTGACGCTGTCGCAGATCAGGTCCGACGCGCATGCCGTGCTGCTGTTCGTCGCGGGCGGGCACGCGCTCGGACCGGTCACCGCGTCGCTGTACGAAAACGGTAGCCCTGCCGCGGAATTCGTCATCTCGCCGACCGCGGGCGAGCGGGCGCTGATCTGCCTCGAGGTGTACCGGCGCGGTGGTGGCTGGAAGTTGCGGGCGCTCGGTCAGGGTTACGCCGGTGGCTCCCCGCAGCTGCTCACCGCGCACGGCGTCACCGCGCCGGAGCCCGCACCCGCCCAAGCCTGGCAGGCGGCGCCGCTCGCGCCGCCAACCGCTCCCACCGAGACGGTCGCGAGACCCGCACCCACCTCGGGCATTCCACTCGAAGTCGACCACGGACTGCAACGCATGTGGATGATCTTCGAAGACGCCGCCCGCTCCGCCGCCGCCCTGGTCTCGGCGCGCGACTACGCGACCAAGCGCCTGGATCAGGAACTCTCCGAAGCGGTGTCGAACCCGGCGACCCGCAACACTCCCGCGGCCGACGCGGCCCGCGCGCAAGCGCAACGCCGGCACGACGAACTGGTAGCGCTCGCCGACGCCGACCATCGCCGCGACAGCGACCAACTCGGCCTCGAGATCGCCGAAGCCGACGCCGCCATGCCCGCCGCGCTGGCCTCCTGGCTCGCTCCCGCGTGGACCACCCGTGCCGCTCGCAGCGACGGGATCCGCCTCGGCGAGCTGTATGCGCTCGACCGCGGTGGCCTGCGCGTACCGTATTGCGTTCCGGTACCGCTGAATCGGCCGCTCTGGGTCGATACCGAATCCACCGCCGCGGCCTCGCGCGTGGTGGGCGCCCTGGTGGCCCGGCTGGTCGCCGCGATCCCCGACAAGCCGACCAAGGTCGACCTGATCGACCTCACCGGCGGTCTGCGCACCCTCGCCGCCCCGCTCGCCCCGCTGCTGGCAGGCCCGGTGATCGCCGGCCACGGCGACATCTCCGCCCGCCTCGCCGAACTCGCCCACGCCGCCGAGCTCGCCGACATCGCCTACAACAGCGGACAAGCCGTACCTCCCACCGAACATCGCATCCTCGTCGCCGCCGACTTCCCCCACGGCTACCAGAGCAGCGACGTCGTGCGCCTGGGCCAACTGATGGTCCGCGGCGACCTGATCGGCCTGTCCCTGGTCATCGTCGGCGGCAACGGCGAATTCGGCGACGGCCCGGTCGATCTCCTCGCCCAGTCGTGCCGGCACCTCCCGACAATCCCCGGCACCCCCTTGTTCGACCCCTGGACCGGCAACGCCTGGGAGCTCGACCTCGACATGCTCCCCGCCGAACCCGAACTCCAGGCCCGCTACCTGCGGATGTAGACCGGCACGTCTCGTCACCGCGCCTGCTCGGATCAGTTCAGCACCGATATCGGCCGTGCGCTGATCGTGGCCTGTTTCGGGCGCAGGAATTCCGGGAGCCAGGGGAGTAGCGGGTCGAGGGCTCGGTCGAGGACGCCGCCCGCCGGGTCGTCGACGAAGTCACGGCGGACCACGTCGTTCTGGGGGCGCAGGATTTCGTAGACGATCAGCGCGCACAGGCCGAGCACAGCCAGGTCGCGCAGGACGACGGTGCCGGTGAACCACTGTTCGGGCAGGCCCTTGTTGTCCTCGCCGAGGTAGTAGTACATGCGTGGCGCCCAGACGAGTGCGTCGATCGTCATCCAGGCCAGCAGAATTCGTCGATGCGGCAGCGCCAGGACGGCCAGCGGCACCAGCCAGAGCGAATACTGCGGGCTCCACACCTTGTTCGTCAGCAGGAAGGCCGCGACGACGAGGAAGCACAGCTGGGTCAGGCGCGGCCGCCGCGGCGCGGTGAGCGCCAGGTAGGCGATGCCCGCGCAGGCGGCGACGAAGGCCAGCAGCGAGACCGTGTTCAGGATGGTCGGCGGTTCACCGTGCCCGATCGGCCCGTCGAAGCCGGTCCAGCCGGTGAACGAGGTGATCACGTTGTAGATCGAATCGGGGTCGGCGTGCCGAGTGGTGTTGAGCCGGAAGAACTCTCGCCAACCCTGCGGGTACAGCGCCGCGATCGGCAGATTCACGGCCGCCCACGTGCCCACCGCGGCGAATACCGTGAGGGTGGCCGCGCCCAGTGGCCGCAACGCGAAAAGGTGCGTCCTCGCCGGTGTTTCACGCAACCAGGTACGGGCGGAATCGAGACTGTCGACCTCGCGCAACCGCAGCCCGGCCCGCGCGGCGGGCTGACGCTGCATCGGATCCACGCGCAGACACAGCACCACGATCGGCCCGAGTAGCAACAAGGGATACAGCTTCGCCGCCCCGCCCAGCCCGAGCAGGATGCCCGCGAGCACCGGCTTACGGCGCGCCCACGCCAACAGCCCGGTGGCCGCGAAAGCGGTGGCGAGCGCATCGAAATTCGTGAACATGTGCACGATCACCAGCGGCGACACCGCGACCAGCGCGGCATCCCATACCCGTCGCCCGGCTAATCGCGACGAGGCCCACACCGTGATCAGCCACCCGACCGAAAGGCCGAGTGCGACAACGTTGAAATACACCACCACCGACATCGCACCGGGCAGCGGCAGGTGATCCCAGACATTGCCGATCTGCATCGCCGCGTACTGGTACAGGCCCGAAAGCACCGGATACTCCATGTATCTGGTCTCGGTGCCACCGTCGGGCGTCGATTCGGTCCAGGACTTCTTGTACGGGAACGCGCCCTCGTTGAGCCGCTCGGCGCCGTAGAGCGGCACGGTGTCGGAGTAGCACATGGCCACGTACTGGCGGCCGTTGTTCCAGTCCAGCATCAGACCGCCGTCGCCGTCGCTGGTCTGCTGGATGCAGCCGGCCTTCGCCGACCAGCCCAGCGCCAGGAAGATCACCGTGAAGGCGAACATCACCCGCAGCGGCGTCCAGAACCGCACCCGCCCGATCAGCGCGTGGTCGCCGACCGGGCCGCCGACCACGGTGGACAGCTGCGCGGTCAGCGAGTCGTTGCGGCTCGGCCGGTCACGGGCATCGATCGAGCGGAGATCGGGCGCCAGCCGGGCGGGCGCCACATACCCCGCCTCGCGGCCCGGCCGGGTACCACTCGACGCCGGCTGGTCCGCGAGTTGCTGATCGGTCACGACATCCGAGGCTACCGGTGGTTACCGGGATCGGGTCGGCGTGGTTCCCGCGCCGCTGCTCTCGTTGTCGTTGCCGTTGGCTCCGTTGGTCGGTCTGGTCGACCCGCCGTTGCCGTTCCCCGGTGTCGCGGGCGAGCCCTCCGGCCCCGCCGTCGGCTGGCCGGGCAGCGGGCCCGCACCGGTCTCGGGCGTGGCCTGCGACTGCGGCACCGCGGGCTGCTGCTGCACCCCGGGCACCGGAATCCGGATGCCGGGCAGGATCTCGACCTGCGAGGGCACGATCACCGGCGGCACGATCGCGGGCACGGTGGTCGATGGCGCGGTGTAGGGCGCCGACCACTCCGGCACACCGGCCTGGCCCTTGATCGGGGCGGGCTTGGGGAACGACTCGTTCGGCGTGCCCGACAGCGCGCCGTCCATCGTCGCCTTCCAGATGTCGGAAGGCAGACCGGAACCGTAGATGCTGCCGCCGCCGTAGTTCTTCAGCGGGTCACCCTGCTCGGTACCGACCCACACCGCGGTCGACAGCGACGGGGTGTAGCCGACCATCCAGGCGTCCCGGTTGTTGCCGGTGTCGCCGAGCTGGTGGGTACCGGTCTTGGCGGCGGACTCGCGGCCACCGGCCAGGTTGTGGTTGCGCGAGTAGGCCGCGATCGGCTTCATCGCCGCGGTGACGTTGTCGGCCACGGCCGCGCTCACCCGCTGCTCACCGGCGGGCTCGCCACGATCGAGCAGCACCTCACCCTTGGCGGTGACGACCTTCTGCACGAAGTGCGGTGCGTGGTAGACGCCCGAGGCCGCCAAGGTGGCGTAGGCCGAGGCCATGTCGAGCGGGCGCGACTGGTACTGGCCGAGCACGATGCCGTTGTTGGGGCCGACGCCACCGGGCTCGGTCAGCGTTTCGCCGACGCCGGGCAGTTCCTTGGCGATACCGAGCTTGTGGCCCATGTCGGCGATCTTCTGCGGACCGTTCTGCATGTCCAGCTGCATGCGGTAGAAGCTGGTGTTCAGCGAACGCTTGAGCGCCTCAGCGATGGTGCACATGCCGCAGCCCTCACCCTCGACGTTGCCGATCTGGATGCCGTTGACGGTGATCGGCGAGCTGTCGTAGAGCTGCGAGAGCGGAACGCCCTGTTCGAGATTCGCGGCCAGACCGATCGCCTTGAACGAGGAGCCTGTCGGCAGACCGGCATTGGCGAAGTCGTAGCCCTGGCCGTCGCTGCCGCCGTAGTAGGCGCGCACCGCACCGGTGCGCGGGTCGACGGAGACCACCGCGGTGCGCAGGTTCTCCGGCTCACCCTCCAGCTTGCCCTGCGCGGCCTTGATCGCGGCGTCCTGCGCCTTCTGATCGATCGTGGTGGTGATCTGCAGACCCTCGGTGTTCAGCTGCTGCTCGCTGATGCCCGCGGTCGAGAGCTCCTGGAGCACCTGGTTCTTCACCAGACCGGACGGGCCCTCGTCGTTGTTCTTGTCGCCGAGCGAAGCCAGCGTCACCACCTGGGGGTACTGCATCCCCTGACGTTCCGTCGCGGGCAGGTTGTTCTCCGCGACCATGCCGTCGAGCACGTAGCTCCAGCGGGTCTTGGCGCCCTCGGGGTTCTTCTCCGGATCCAGCATCGAGGGCAGCTGGATGGTCGCGGCCAGGACAGCGCCCTCGGCCACGGTCAGCTCCTGCACCGGCTTGCCGAAGTAGGCCTTGGCCGCGGCGTCGATGCCGTACGCGCCACGACCGAAGTAGATGGTGTTCAGGTAGGCGGCGAGGATGTCTTCCTTGCTCCACTGCCGCGCCATCTTGGCCGAGATCACCAGCTCGTGCATCTTGCGCGTCATCGACCGCTCGTCACCGACCAGCGCGTTCTTCACGTATTGCTGGGTGATCGTGGAACCACCACCGGCGCTTTCCTTGCCGAGGATGTTGTCGCGGGCGGCGCGGGCGAAGCCCGAGACCGAGAAGCCGGGGTTGGTGTAGAAGTCGCGGTCCTCGGCGGCGATCACAGCGTTGCGCACGTGCGGCGGGATCTGATCGATCGAGACCTCGGTGCGGTTGCCCTGCGGCGGAACCACCTTGCTGATCTCGGTGGTGCCGTCGCTGGCGAAGATCGTCGCCACCTGGTTGGTCTCGAGGTCGCCCGGCTTGGGCACCGACACCGCCGTGTAGGCGACCAGGAACACCGCGCTCGGCACGACGATGGCCAGGGCCATCAGGACATAGAGTGTCCGGCGCACGATCCGCCACGGCGATTTCTTCACCGCACCATCACTACCCGAGCCGTCGTCGCCCCCGCCACCGTCGCGGCGGTTGCGCGGACCGGTCGGCGGCGGGGTGCCGCCCACGCCTGCGGCGCGACGTTCACCGGTGGTGGGGCCACCCGGCACGGTGGCGCGACGTTCACCGGAAGTGGGCCCACCGGGGCGCCGGCCCGCGCCGGCCCGTGCGGCCGCGGCGGCACCGCCCGCGCGAGCCGTCCTGGCTACGTCGTCGTTCGCGCCGCGCACGGTCCGCCCAGGCTGGTTCGCCCGCACGGTCGACTCGTCGGGGCTGCCGGGACGCGGCAACTTCTGTGTGGCGCCCGCCGCGGGCGGCACGGCACGACCCGGCTGCGGGGGCCTGCCCTGCGGCGGCCTGCCCTGACCGGGCACACCCTGCGGAGGCGGTCCACCCTGCGGACCACCGGGACGCTGGGGCGGCTGACCCGGCCTGCGCGGCGGCATCCCACCGGGCGGCGGCCCCTGCTGACGATTCGGCGGCGGTCCCTGCGGACCGCGTCCACCAGGCACCGGACCACCCTGCGGGCGCCCGCCCTGCGCGGGAGCGCCTGGCGCACCCTGCGGGCGCGGACCGGCGGGCGGCACGGGCCGGCGCGGCGGGGGACCACCGGGCCGATCACCCGACTGCGGGGGGAGACCTGATTGCGCACCCCGAGCCGGACGGCCGCCGCGCGGATCATCGCCGTGGGGGGAGGACTCGTAGGGCGAACTCACTGACCAGATCTCCATAACTTGTAAGGTTCGGGCACACGACATCCGCGCCGGAGTACCGGCGCGGAGAGGGTGCACCCCGAACAGTGGCGCATCACGCGGTGGCCACCATCACTTGTTCGGGCCGCCCGTCACTGCGCAGCCGCGTCGCTCCACACGCCATCATTCGGCAGCAGAGCGCCGGGCTCGCGAACTCGTCCGTCGCCGGGCGGGGGCGGGCGCCGTGCCGAGCACGTACGACTGCACCAGGTGGTTCCAGCTGCACGAGCGACATACCTCGACGACATGCACCGAGAATTCTTCGTTCGACTCGGCCATCCGAATCAGTTCCTCGGGCGTCCGCGCCGACCCGGCCGCTTGGCCGAGCCCATCGCCGAACACCCACGAAACCAACGTCAGCTGCTCTTTCCGGCAGATCGGGCAGGTCGCCTCACTACCCCGGCCGTGAAACTTCGCGGCCCGGAGCAGATACGGATTCGCGTCGCACACCTCGGCGACGCCGACCCGCCCCGCGTAGACATCGGCCAGCAGGGACCGGCGCCGGAGCGCATAGTCCACCACCTGCCGCTGAATTCGCACGATCACCAGAGTAGCGGGGTTCGGATACGCGTGCCCACGGCATCGTTTGATCCGATCTCCCGGACTAAACTCCCGATACCGGGGTTCATCCGGGTGTTTTCGCAGGTGAGGTGACCCACGGCCATGGCTGAATCCGGGCAGCGACGGGCAGCCGTCGATTCGGTGCTGCGCGCACGTGACATCGATCGCGCACAGGCGTCGACCGTGCTTGACGCGGCCTACGCCGAGGGACAACTCGGCGCGCAGGAGTACCACGATCGCGTGTTGTCAGCGAACGGCGCGCGCACGGTCGGTGAGCTCGCTCGCTTGGTCGCGGACCTGCAATCACCTGCGGTTTTCGGCGAGGATTCCGCTGTCGAACGTCCCCGTCGGCGCGCCCCCGATCGGTATCCCGCCCGCACGAGGGCGAGATCGGCAGACCGCGCGTCGACGGTCGCCGCACTCGACACAGCCCATGCCGACGGCCAACTCGACGCCGACGAACACGCCGCAATGGTCGAATTGGCCGCAGAAGCACGAACACTGGGCGATTTGTCCACCTTGGTGGCCGACCTGCAACAGCGACCGGCCGCGCCGAACAAGCCGCGCGTCCGCCGCGACCGCACTCGGTTGGTGGTCATCGCACTGGCAACGGTCACCGCCGTCGCCGGATTCGTGTGGACGGTCCGCGACGACAAGCCCGAGCCCGCGGCGGCCGTGGCCGCGACAGTCGACTACGACGCGGCATCACCGCTGGTGATTCCGACGCCGATGCTCAACACTCTCGCCGGATTCGTGCAGTTCCGTGACGACTACCGCGTCAGCTTCGGCGACACCCTTGTCGACGAGGCGGTCATGCACGACGAACACGCCTCCGCCGTGCGGCGCGCACCCGGCAACGGGAACTCCACCGTCGACTACACCTATCGCGGCGGCTTCGCCCGAACGAGTTCGCAGGTCAGCAGCCGCAAGCGCGACGCCGTCACCATCGATTTGGCACAGGTGAACGCCGAGGCGCTCGGTGTGGCACTCGCGAAGGCCGCGGCCACCGTGCGGGTACCGAACGGCGCGGTCACTCATTTCCGGATAGCGAATGACAGCTGGGCGGGAGGGCCGGGGATCACCATCTTCGTCCGGAACGAGGTCGCCCAATCAGGCCATTTCGTCCTCACGCTGTCGGGCGACGTGCTGAAGACCTACCCGTACGAAGGATGACCCAGCGATGAAGCCTCCGTCTCCGGCGCGCAACCTGCGCGCCCGCGACACCGACCGCGCCGACGTGTGCTCGGTGCTCGATGCCGCCCTCGCCGACGGCCAGCTCACTGCTGCCGAGCACGAAACCCGCACCGCGACCGCCATGCACGCCGAGAACTTCGGCGCTCTCGACCGGCTGGTCGACGATCTACAGGTCCCGGCTGACCTCGCCGCGACTCCGGTGGCACGTGGCGTTCCCCGCGCACCCCGGCGCTGGTGGGTTCCGGTCGGCGCGATCGTGCTCGCCGGACTGCTCGGCGCGGGGGTCGGCCTGCTCGGTCGCACCGTCGGCGACGCCGTCCTCGGCACTCCGCTACCCGACCTCACCACCGGCAACGGGCTCGCCCATTTCGTCGCGGACTATCGCGCCGAATACGGCACCACCCTCGCCGACGAGCTGACCGTGTATCCGGAATACGCCCTGGTCGAACGAGATTCCGGAAAACCTGGCAAGCAAGACGAGTTGCAGTACCGCGGCGACTTCGAAAAGTGGGGTTCACAGGGCTCCCGTCCCCCCGACACTCGCTCGTTCGACCTCGCCGACATCGACCTGGCCCGCTATGCCCGCCTCATGTCCGGCGCCTCCCAGACGACCCGCGTCCCCAATGGCTGGGTCTCGCACGTTCTGGTCAGGTTCCCGCCCGGTGGCGGCAAAGACGCCGAGCTGGAAATCAGCATCTACGTCAAGAACGAGGCCGAGCAGAGCGGATACCTGAAAATCCGGCCCAACGGCGAACCGCTCGCGGTGTACCCCGCCGAGCGCTGATCGCTCCATCTCCATGACCTGCGTCGATGACGCATGCGTCACATTCGACTGTGCGTAGATGTATCGCTCCGATATAGTTGGAACTCGCATCCACGGTTAGGTCTGTTCGGCCTTTCAGGTCGTCATAGTCAGGGAGTGAGGTCGGCAGTGCTCGAATTGGCGATTCTCGGCCTGCTCCTCGACGCGCCCATGCACGGTTACGAGCTGCGCAAGCGGTTGACGGGCCTGCTCGGAGCGTTCCGGGCCTTCTCCTACGGTTCGCTCTACCCGACGCTGCGCAGAATGCAGGCCGACGGGTTGATCGCCGAGGAGCTTCCGGACGGCGCGCTCGCGCGCCGTGCGCGCCGCGTCTACCGGCTCACGCCGGTCGGCCGGGAACGGTTCTCCGAACTCCTTGCCGACACCGGTCCGCAGAACTACACCGATGACGGCTTCGGCGTTCACCTTGCCTTCTTCAGCCGCACTCCCGCCGAGGCGAGAATGCGGATTCTGGAGGGCAGACGTCGTCAGGTCGAGGAGCGCCGAGAGGGTCTGCGGGAAGCGATCAAGAAGGCCAGCGGGTCACTGGATCGCTACACCAAGCAGCTCCACCAGCTCGGATTGGAATCAAGCGAGCGCGAAGTGCGCTGGCTCAACGAGTTGATTGCGGCGGAGCAATCGACGAAGGCGGCACCACAGAAAGAGGGAAAGAGCGGCCATGAGTGATGTCAACAAGGTTGGATCCGGCGAAGTTCGCGTCGCGATCGTCGGTGTGGGCAACTGCGCATCGTCGCTGGTGCAGGGCGTGCAGTACTACAAGGATGCCGACGAGAACCAGGTCGTTCCCGGCCTCATGCACGTCAAGTTCGGCACCTACCACGTCCGTGACGTGAAGTTCGTGGCCGCGTTCGATGTCGACGCCAAGAAGGTCGGCTTCGACCTGGCCGAGGCCATCTTCGCCAGCGAGAACAACACCATCAAGATCTCCGATGTGCCGCCGACCGACGTGACGGTCCTGCGTGGCCCGACCCTCGACGGCATCGGCAAGTACTACGCCGAGACCATCGAGCAGTCCGAGGCTCCGGCCGTGGACGTCGTCAAGGCACTGAAGGACGCCAAGGTCGACGTGCTGGTCTCCTACCTCCCGGTGGGTTCGGAAGAGGCCGACAAGTTCTACGCGCAGTGTGCGATCGACGCGAATGTCGCGTTCGTCAACGCGCTGCCGGTCTTCATCGCCTCCGACCCGGTCTGGGCGCAGAAGTTCGTCGACGCCGGTGTCCCGATCGTCGGTGACGACATCAAGTCGCAGGTCGGCGCGACCATCACCCACCGCGTGATGGCCAAGCTGTTCGAAGACCGCGGCGTGGTGCTCGATCGCACCTACCAGCTCAATGTCGGCGGCAACATGGACTTCAAGAACATGCTCGAGCGTGAGCGTCTGGAGTCGAAGAAGGTCTCCAAGACCCAGGCCGTCACCTCGAACCTCACCGGGGCGCTCGCGGGCAAGGTCCACGACCGCAACGTCCACATCGGTCCCTCGGACTACGTGGAGTGGCTCGACGACCGCAAGTGGGCCTACGTCCGCCTCGAGGGTCGTGCGTTCGGCGATGCCCCGCTGAACCTGGAGTACAAGCTCGAGGTGTGGGACTCGCCGAACTCGGCGGGCATCATCATCGACGCTGTCCGCGCGGCGAAGATCGCCAAGGACCGCGGCATCGGCGGACCCGTCATCCCGGCTTCGGCCTACCTGATGAAGTCCCCGCCGGTGCAGATCGCCGACGATGTGGCGCGCACTCAGCTCGAGGCGTTCATCATCGGTGCCGATTAGTCACTGAACGAAAAGAGCCGGTGCGCACGAACTTTCGTGCACACCGGCTCTTGTCGTCTTCAGTCCAGGGAGACGTACACCTCGACCGAGGTCGGACCGGTGTAGCGCTCCAGCTCGGCCGTGTGCGAGCGGGTGATGGTGCCGGCGTTCTCGGCCTTGATCACCTGCGCCCACGCGGTGCGCAGCAGATCGTAGGGCTTGTCCGAGACCACGAACTTGGCGTAGCGACCCGCGGGGATGCGGGTGAGCACGTCGCCTTCGTCGATGTCGTCCAAGCCGGCGACCTCGTAGCCGAGCACGGCCACCGCATGATCGTTCTGACCGATGTAGGCGGCCGCGCGGGGCACCGTCTTCTCCCGCGACAGGTACCGATCCCAGGTGAAGTTCACCAGGTCGAGATCACGCGCGGTCACCTCACGCCCGGCCAACGGCACGGTGAGACCCGCGATCAAACCGTCGTCGAGGGTGACGATTTCGAAATCCACGGCCATCAGCTGTCCTTCTCCTCGGTCAGCGAAACGAAGATCTCGACCGTGCGTTCGTCGGGATACTGCTCGCAATCGCCGGTGTAGGCACGCACGAATTCACCCGCGGCCTCCGCGTCCCATACCTGGCGCCAGAGCCCGACGATGGTGTCGCCGAGGTTGTCGCCGCTGGCCACGAATCGCGCGTAGCGGCCCGCCGGAATCCGGCCGAGCACGTCGCCTACCTCCAGGTCGGCGAGAGTCTTGCACTCGTAGCCGACGATGTGGGTGAGGTAGGAGTTGATCTCCGGCGCGAAATCGACATAGCCCGTCGCGACCGGCCCCGGTAACGTCCTCGCCCGCAGGTTCGCCCACGCCTCGACCACTTTGGCGCGGCGCGGCCCCTCCACGGCGAGCGCCGGACTGCGAAGCACCGTGCCCGCGATCAGCGTCTCGGGACGGTCAACGACATTGAAATCCACCTGCGTAGCCCCTATGTCTAGTGTCGTCGCATGTCGGTACCGACCGCACATCCTCCCGTATCGGTCCGACAGGTTCCGCGCCGGGATCATTCGACCCCTGGTCGGGCGGTTCGCGCTCTGGGCAACGATGTTGCCATGTCCTCAGGGTAGTCGGGTCCGGCTGCGCCAACTCGTGATCTATCGCGGCCCTTCACCACCGAGCCCGGGGAACAGTTCACCGGGGGCGGCAGGCGTCGGTGCGGGCGGGATGATGATCAGCGGCGGCGGCGCGGGGCGCGGTGAGTTCGTCGGCGGACCGAAGATGTCGAAGCCGCCGCCCGGTGTCGGCGCCGGTCCGGTGCCCGGCGAGGGCACCAGCGGCGGGTTCGGCACCGGCTGCACTTCGAACTGTTCGACCGGCGTTCCGGCCAGCGCGGCGTCCATCGACTGCTTCCAGATGTCGGCGGGCAGCCCTGAACCCCAGATGGCCCCACCGCGACCGTTGCGCAGCGGTTGTGGGTTCTCGGTGCCCACCCAGACCGCGGTGGACAGTGAGGGCGTGTACCCCACCATCCACGCGTCCTTGTTGTCCTTGGTCTCGCCGAGCTGGGTGGTTCCGGTCTTGCTCGCCGACTGCCTGCCGTCGGCGAGGCCGTGGCCGTTGGAGTAGTTGGCGATCGGCAGCATCGCGGCGGTGGTGGCATCGGCGATCGCCGCGGTGATCCGCTGTTCGGGCTCTGAATGTCTCTTGCCTGTCGCGGTTTCCCAGCTGCGGTCGAGCAGCACCCGCCCGTCCCCGGTGCTCACCTTCTGCACGAAGTACGGCTGGTGATAGACCCCCGAGGCAGCCAGCGTCGCGTACGCCGACGCCATGTCGATGGGTCGCACCAGGTACTGGCCGAGCACGATCCCGTTGAGCGGGTAACCGTCCGGCTCCGACAGGCTCACGCCCTCGACGCCGGGAATGTACTCGGGAATGCCCGCCAGGTGCGCGGCCTCGGCGATCGAGCGCGGGCCGTCGGCCATCGTCATGGTGAGCCGATAGAAGCTGGTGTTCAGCGAGCGTTTGAGCGCCTCGGCGAGCGAGCAGCGTCCGCACGAGTCACCCTCGACGTTGGTGATCTCGGTACCGCGGTCGGTGATGGGCGAGCTGTCCATCGCCCGTGTCACCGGGATGCCTTGCCGCTGGGCGGCGACGAGCGCGAAAACCTTGAACGCGGAACCGGTTTGGAGCGGCGCCTGCGCGAAATCGAACCCGGTCCCGTCCTCGCCGCCGTAATAGGCCCGCACCGCCCCGCTGCGCGGATCGATCGACACCACGGCCGAGCGCAGCTCCGCTGGTTGCCACGACAGCCGCTCACGCACCGAATCGACCGCGCCTGCCTGCGCCGCGGCGTCGATGGTGGTGGTGATCTGCAGTGCGCCCGTGTTGATGTCGGCGTCGTCGAGGCCGGCGGCCCGCAGTTCGCGCAGCACCTGGGTGCGGATATGGCCTTCCGGTCCGAGCGCAGCCGACTCCGTCGGCACGTCGTCGAGCGGGATGATCGGCGGGAACACCGTCGCGTCCCGGTCGCCGGGCGCGAGCACTTTCATCTCGACCATCCCGTCGAGCACGTACTGCCAGCGCGCCCGCAGCTGATCGAGATGGTTCTCCGGGTCCAGCACCGAGGGCGAGCGGATCACCGCCGCCAAGACGGCCCCTTCCGCGAGAGTCAGCTCCGGCACCGGCTTGTCGAAGTAGGCCTTCGCCGCGGACGCGATCCCGTACGCCCCGCGCCCGAAGTAGATGGTGTTGAGGTAGGCGGACAGGATCTCGTCCTTGCTCCACTGCCGCGCCATCTTGGCCGCGATGATCAACTCCCGCATCTTGCGGGTGACGGTGCGCTCGGAGCTGAGGAACGCGTTCTTCACGTACTGCTGGGTGATCGTCGAGCCGCCGCCCGCGTTGTCCTGACCCGTCACATTGTCGCGAGCGGCGCGCAGGAAGCCGCTCGTCGAGTAACCGGCGTTCGTGTAGAAGGTGCGGTCTTCGGCCGCCAGCACGGCGTCCCGCACCGGGAACGGCACATCGGTGAGCGGGATGGGAATCCGATTACCCTGTGGCGGAATGAATTTGGTCAGCACGGTGGTGCCGTCGGCGGCGAGGACGGTCGCGGGCTGTTCGACCGCGACCTCGGCCGGTTCGGGGATCTCCGAACTCCAGTACACCGCGACGAACAGCAGCGCGGGCACACACACGAAGATCACGAAGAGCGCGAGCAGCAACCGCCGGATGCGCTGACCCCTGGTGCGTGGCTTGCGTTCCGGGGGTGGGTCGCCGGACCCGTCGGTGGCGGCCAGCCGTGCGGCCTGTGCCCGTCGCGCCGCGCCCTTGGCCGGCTTCTGCTCTTTCGCCAGCGGATCGCGGAACCCGGCAATCGAGGTATACGGAACGTCCCCATCGGAACGCCCGCGCCCGCGCTGGGAGGCCACACCATCTCCTTTCGGAGCGAGCAGAAGAACTCACCTGCACCGACGTCGACATCGGTGCAGGCGACTCTACCCGGCGATGGCGGCAGAACCCGGCAGGTCAGCTCTTGACGCCGCCCGCGGTGAGACCGGAGATGATGCGACGCTGGAAAATCAGCACCATGATCACCAGCGGCACGGTGACGATCACGCCCGCCGCCATGATGGCCGCATACGGCTGTACCAGCGGGTCGTTGCCCGAGAAGCTCGCGATGGCGACCGTCACCGGCTTGGTGTCGTCGCCCGAGAGCAACCGGGCCAGCAGGTACTCGTTGATCGAGGCGATGAACGCCAGAATCGCGGTGGTGAACACCGCGGGCGCGGCCAGCGGCAGCATGATCAACCGGAAGGCCTGGAACTTGCTCGCGCCGTCGATGCGCGCGGCCTCCTCGAGCTCCCACGGCAGTTCGGCGAAGAACGAGGCCAGGATGTAGACCGTCATCGGCAGCACGAAGGAGATGTTCGGGATGATCATCGCCTGGTACTGGCCGATCCAGCCGATATCGGTGAACAGCTGGAACAGCGGCGTCACCAGCACGACGGCCGGGAACATCGACGCCGACAGGATCAGTCCCGAGACCAGGTACTTGCCCGCGAAGGTCATCCGGGCCAGCGCGTAGGCCGCGAGCACACCGAGGATCAGCGCCACGGCGGTGGTCGCCGATCCGATGATCACACTGTTGAGCAGTGCCTTGCCGAAGTTGTTGCCGCGGCTGGTGTCGAAGGCGTTGCGGAAGTTCTCCAGCGTCACGTGAGTGGGCCACGGGGTGCTGTCGAAGGTGTGGGCCGGGTCGCGGAACGCCACCACGGCCATCCAGTAGAACGGGCCGAGGCCCCACACCAGCACGATGGCGACACCGAGATAGAGCCGCACCGTGCCGAGCCGCTTGCGCCACGACACCGGCTGCACCGGCAGCGTCTTCGCCTCCGCGACAGGTTCTTTCGTCATCGACATGCTCATCAGTTCGCCTTCCGCTGGTCTTCCTGAGTGCGAACAGCGTTGGCGCCCAGCACCTTCACCAGGATGAACGCGATCGCGAAGACGAGCAGGAAGGTGATCACCGACAGTGCCGCGGCGCTGTTGGGGCCTTGGCGTACCTGCTCGACCACCAGGATCGACAGCGTGTTCGTCGACGGGTTGCCCAGCGTCATGATCGCGGGCAGGTCGTAGATGCGCAGCGTGTCCATGGTGCGGAACAGGACCGCGACCAGCAGTGCGGGCTTGAGCAGCGGCAGTGTGATGTGGACGAACCGCTGCCAGGCAGTCGCGCCGTCGACTTTGGCCGCCTCGTACACGTCGGCCGGAATCACTTGCAGCCCAGCCAGAATCAGCAAGGCCATGAACGGCGTCGTCTTCCACACATCGGCCGCGACCACCGCGAACCGCGACGCCCACATGTCCGAGGTCCACAGGATGTGCGTGCCGAGCACCCGGTTCACCACGCCGTCGTACTGGAACATGAACTCCCACAGTCGCGCTGTGACCGCGGTGGGAATCGCCCACGGAATCAGCACGGCGGCGCGCAACAGCGCCCGGCCGCGGAAGGTCTTGCCCATCACCATGGCCATGCCGAGCCCGAGCAGGGCCTCGATCGACACCATCACCACGGTGAAGAACAGGGTGATCCCGACCGCCGACCAGAACTGCGAGCCGAGCGTGCCGGTGGGGCACGACACCGTGCCGTTCAGCGACCCACACTGCTGCAGCAGCCAATGCGTGTAGTTGCTGAATCCGGCGCTGCCGCCCTCGACGAACATCCCGGTGGCCGGGTCGATGCCGGAGTCCTTCGAGAAGGACATCCAGATCGCCTCGACCACCGGATATCCGATGACCACGGCCAGCGCGACAAGCACGGGCGCGACGAACAGCCACGCCTTGCCGGATTGTCGCAGTTGCAGCGCTAGCCCGCGCTGCTTGGCTCCCGAAGGATCCGACACCGTTACTACTCTCCTACGGTCTGGTCGGGTCCGCTGCGCGTACCGCTACGAACCGGCGGTCTCGATGCCCTTTTGCATGCCGGCGACCGCGTCGTCGACGGACTTCGTGCCGTTGAGGGCAGCATAGGCGTTGTCCTGGATGGCCTTCGACACCGCGGGATAGAACGGGGTCACCGGACGCGGCACGGCGCTGGCGATGGATTCCTTCAGCGTGGGCAGGTACGGCATCTTCGCGATCAGGGCCGGGTCGTCGTAGAGCGAGGAGCGCACCGAGGGCAGCGAGCCCGAGGCGATGATCTGCTGCGCCTCTTCGCTGATCAGGTAGCGAACGAAGTCGGCGGCGGTGGCCTTGTTCTTGGAGAACGCGCTGATCGCGGCGTTGTAGCCGCCCAGGGTGGAGGCGCCGACGCCGGTGTTGCCCGGCAGCGGGGCGACACCGAACTTGTCCTTCACCGCGGAGCCCTCGGCGGATGCCTGGGCGAACAGGTAGGGCCAGTTGCGCAGGAACAGCAGCTTGCCCGACTCGAACGCGCTGGCGCTCTCGCCTTCCTTGAAGGTGATGGCTTCCTTGGGGATGTCACCGTTCTTGTAGGCGTCGACGAGGACCTTCAGGCCCGCCTTCGACTCCGGGCTGTTCACGGTGGGGGTCTTGCCGTCGGCACCGACGAAGCTGCCGCCGAAGGCGTTGATGACCTCGGAGGTGTTCACGGTCAGGCCCTCGTAGGGGGCGAGCTGACCGGCGTAGCAGCCGATGTTGTTGTCGCGGGCCACCTGGCACTGGCCGAGCATCTCGGTCCAGGTCTTGGGCGGGTTGGGCACCAGGTCCTTGCGGTAGTACAGCAGGCCGCCGTTGGTGTTCTTCGGCGCCGCGTACAGCTTGCCGTTGTAGGTGGCGCTGGCCACGGTCGGCGCGAGCAGGGGCGCGGTATCGATCGCGAAGCTGTCCTCGAGCGGCTGGATCCAGCCCTTGGCCGCGAACTCGGCGGTGTTCGGCACGTCGAGGGCGACCACGTCGTAGCCGTCCTGCTTGGCGCGGAAGTGCTCGGCTAGGTCGTCGTGCTGCTGGGTGCCGTCGGCCGACTGCTCCTTGAACGTCACCTGCTCGTTCGGGTGCGCGGCGTTCCAGCGGTCGATGAGCTGCTTGACCACACCGGTTTCGGTGGTGTCCTTGCCCTCGACGTAGGTGATCGGGCCGCGGCCCGTCAGGTTCTGGTCGAGTGCGTTGCCCCCGTCGTCACTGGAACAACCGCTGGCGAACGTCGCGGTGAGCAACGCGATCGAGGCAGCAGCCATCGTCGCTCTGGGGACAAACTTCAAGGCCATCGCAGACACTCCAGGGTCAAGACGTGAGCAGCAGCACACCGTGCGGTGCAACAGGCAACATACAGGATTCTCGGCGGCGCGGGCGCCGCGTGTTCTCGGCCTGGGAGGCCTCGATCTTCCCTTCCTGCGGGCATTCCTTCGTCGCACCCTTCGGTCGGTCCGGATCGAGGCGGCCGAGAACGGGCACAGACTTACACAGTTTTTCTGTCAGTGTGGTGGCTTAGGGTCATTGCTTGTGACAAGTCCCTCGCCGGCCGCTACGCCCGATCGGATGCTCACCCGCATCGGCGGTTTGCTGCGCAAGGCCGAGTCCACCGACAACGCGCACGAGGCCGAGGCCTTCCTCGCCGCGGCTCAGCGACTGGCGACGAAATCCTCGATCGATCTCGCGGTGGCGCGCTCGCATGTGGCGTCGCGTGAGCGCAGGTCGGCGCCGGTGCAGCGGATCATCCCGATCGGCGAACCGGGCCGAAAAGGTCTGCGTACCTACGTCCAGCTGTTCGTGGCGATCGCTTCGGCCAACGACATTCGCTGCGATGTCGCCCGTACTTCCGCCCAGGTCTACGCCTACGGCTTCGCCGCCGACATCGACACCTGCGAAGCGCTGTACGCGAGTCTGCTCGTCCAGATGGTCCGCGCGTCGGACCACTACATCAAATCCGGCGCCTACCGCGAGGCGACCGTGGTCAAGATCGTCACCGAGAAGCGCCTCGGCCGTACCGTCCGTCGCAAGGTGCAGGCGCCGGTGGCGGGAGTCACCGCGCGGCTGAATTTCCAGATGGCCTTCGCCGCCCGCATCGGTGCGCGGTTGGCCGAGGTGAAAGCCGAAGTCGTCGCCGAGGAATCGGTGGTCGAATCGACGGGTACCGCCCTGGCTTTGCGGGACAAAGAAGTAGCCCTCACAGACTTCTACACGGCTACCTCCGAGGCGCGCGGAACCTGGCGTGGGCCGCAGACCTCCACCGGGCACTCCGCCGCGGCCCGTCGCGCGGGCGACCGAGCGGGCCGTACCGCCCGCCTCGGCTCCTCACCGGAACTCCCTGCCGCACGGGGAAAGCTGTCGGGCCGATGAGACTGACCGGGCTATCGGCGCTCGACCGGGCCGTCGGCAGCCCGCTCCCGGTGCGCGGCGGCGGGCAGTGCTGTGTCGCCGGGTAGTTCGCCACGGCCGCAGCGCGACAGCCAGCGTGCCAAGGTCTACGACGGTGAGCAGTTGGTGCGTGGGGTATTCGATCGTGCCGATGAGTTCGGCCATCGGACGGTCGACGTCTACGGCTCGCAACTGACGTTGCCGGTGGAGCGACGCTTCGCCTCGGTGGAGTCGGTACAGAGCTACGCGGACAAGGTGCTGGCGCTGAATTGGGTTCGCGCGCAATGGGAGCGAGCCACAGTATCGATCAGGGTCCGGGCCAGGGGTGGTGCCGCGGCCGCTCACTACGAGCCGGAGAGCGCGGTCCTCGCCGTCCCGCTGCACACCGGCTCCACCGCTTGGGCGCTTCGCGAACTGGTGGTCCTGCACGAACTCGCCCATCACTTGGCGCCCGATTCGGCGCAGGCACCACACGGACCCGAATTCTGTAGCCGCTATGTCGAATTGGTGGACGGTGTGATCGGTCCGGAAGCCGCATTGCTGATCCGGACGACCTTCGCCGGGTGCGGTGTCCGGTTCGGCTAGAGATTTCTCGCTCAGCGGTCCTCGAGCAAGGCGCTGACTCGCTCGTAGCGTCGCAACCACCAGTCGACACGGTCGGGATCGGGGTGTCGGTATTTGTCCAGCAATGCGGGGTCGGGCTCCGGTGGCGAGGCCGGGACCGGCAACCATCCGTCGACCGGCAGCAACGACTCTGTGACGAGATCGCCTTCGAACAGTGCGAGAGTGCCCAACCCGCAGGCGAATTCGAGCTCGGGCAGCGCGCCCGCCAATGCCAGCTGCGCCGACAAGCCGACGCTGGTCTCGAGCGCCGACGAGACGACGGTCGGCAGCCCGGCCGCCTCGGCAACCGCCAATGCTCGCCGGACCCCGCCCAGCGGCGTGCACTTGAGTACCGCCACGTCAGCGGCACCGGCCACCGCCACCCGCATCGGGTCCTCGGCCCGGCGAATCGACTCGTCCGCCGCGATCGGCACCGAAACCCGCCGACGCACCTCGGCCAGTTCCGCCACGGTCCGGCACGGCTGTTCTACGTATTCCAAACCCCCGGCGGCTTTGTCGATCTCTCCGATATGCCGGACGGCGGTTTCCACGTCCCACACCGCGTTCGCATCGATCCGAACGGCCCCTGATTCCCCGATCGCTTCGCGTACCGCCGCCACCCGAGCCACGTCCTCGGCCAGCGAGTCGGGGTGGTCCGCCACTTTCACTTTCGCGGTCGCACAACCGGATTCCCGAACGATCCGGCGGGCTCGCACGGGATCCACCGCGGGCACAGTGCAATTCACCGGAATTCGATCACGCACCGGGGCCGGCCACCCCGTTGTCACCTGTTCGACAGCGGTAGCCAACCACCCGGCCGCTTCGCGATCGTCGTATTCGGGAAACGCGCAGAACTCGCCCCACCCCAGCTCGCCCCGGATCAGCATCCCCTCGCGCACAGTGATCCCCCGAAACCGTGTCCGCAACGGAATCGCATAAACAAACAGTTCGGTGCTCACCCGACCGATCGTAGATCTCGCTACGCGGGTCGAGACGAACGGCGGCGCGCACGGTGAGCGCCGCCGTCCGATGTCACAGGCGTTCGATGATGGTGGCGTTGGCCAGGCCACCCGCTTCGCACATGGTCTGCAACCCATAGCGCGCTCCACGCTGCTGCATCGCGTGTACCAGCGTGGTCATCAACCGCGCCCCGGAAGCGCCCAGCGGATGCCCGAGCGCGATCGCCCCACCGTTGACGTTGACCCGGCTCATATCCACCCCGGTCTCTTTCGCCCACGCGAGCACGACCGGCGAGAATGCCTCGTTGATCTCGAATAGGTCGATGTCGCCGATGTCCAGACCGGCCCGGCGCAGCACCTTCTCGGTGGCCGGAATGACCGCGGTGAGCATCAGCAACGGGTCGTCGCCCGCGACCGAGAAGCTGTGCAGGCGGGCCAGCGGCCGCAGGCCGAGCTGCTCGGCGCGTTCGCCGGACATGATCAGAACCGCGGAACTCCCGTCGCTGACCTGGCTGGCGGAGGCGGCGGTGATCTCCCAGCCGATCTGCGGGAACCGCGCCGCCATCGCGGGGTCGTAGTAGGCGGGCTTCAGTTTCGCGAGGGTGTCGATGGTGCTGCCGACCCGGATTCCCTCATCCGTGGTCAGCCCGTTGATCGGTGCGAGTTCGGCGGTGAAGAGTCCGTCTTTGGTTGCCCGAGCGGCCTTTTCATGACTGCCGAGGGCGAATTCGTCGAGCTGGGTTCGCGTCAGACCCCATTTCGCGGCGATCAGTTCGGCGCTGATTCCCTGCGGGACGAGGTCCTCGGGATAACGCTGCGAGAAGGCGATGCCCGACAGGTCGGTGGCGCCGATCAGGTTGGCGCCCATGGGGACTCGCCCCATCGATTCCACTCCGGCCGCGACCACGATGTCGTACGCCCCCGCGATGACTCCCTGTGCGGCGAAGTGAATCGCCTGCTGACTGCTGCCGCACTGCCGGTCCACTGTCGTGGCAGGCACGGATTCCGGATATCCGGCGGCCAGCGCGGCTCGCCGGGTCATATTCGATCCTTGTTCCCCGACCTGGGTGACGATGCCGCCGATCACATCGTCGATGAGCGCGGGATCGATCCCGCTGCGCTCGACCACCGCCCGCAGGCTGTGTGCCAGCAGATCGACCGGATGAACGTCGTGAAGTGCGCCGTTCGGCTTGCCCCGCCCGATCGGGGTGCGTACCGCTTCGACGATGACCGCGTCTCGCATGAAGTCCTCTTTCGCCAACGCTGGCTCTATCTGACAATAGCCAGCTTAGATCCTAACTATCATCGACTCAAGTCAGATTGGCTATGATGTCTCTCATGGCAGCCGTGATGGAAGGACCCCTGGCCGATCTCAGCAAATGGGAGACGGCGGGCTGTTCGATCGCCAGAGCCATGGACCTCATCGGCACCCGCTCCGCGATGCTCATCCTGCGCGAGGCCTACTACGGCACCCGCCGCTTCGACGGCTTCGCCCACCGAGTGGGCATCACCGACGCCGCCGCGGCGGCCCAACTCCGCAAACTCACCGCCGCCGGCCTCCTGGAAAAGCGCCCCTACCAGGAGGAAGGAAAGCGCACCCGGCACGAATACGCCCTCACCCAGATGGGCCGGGACTTGCTTCCCGCGGTCGTGGCCCTCTGGCAATGGGGCGACGCCTACCTCCAGCCGGGCCCCCCGCCGCTCCTGCGGGTGGACGCGGAAACCGGCGAACCGGTCCGCGTCGACCTGCGCACCTCCGACGGCACCGAGATCCCCCTGGAACGCCTGGCGGTCCGAGTCAACGAGGACTACCTCCGCGACCGCGCCGAACGCCGAAAGAAGAACCTGGACAGCTAGGCGCTGAACACGCCGATCGTCACGTCCTCCGTGCCGAGGGCCTGGAACAGGCTGACCCACAGCAGGACGACCGGTTCGGTGCTGCGGGCCGTGTTGAGCGCGCCGAGGTCGATCAGCTGTTCGTCGGCCCAGCCGAAGGAGTTCAGCAGCCGCGCCACCTGGGTCTTGGCATCGGCGTCGTCACCGCTGAGGAAGACGGTGTGCTGTCCGGGAATTCGGGCCGGATCGACCATCACCTGGTTGTTGGTGGTGTTGAGCGTCTTCACCACGCGGGTGGCCGGAAAGGCCCGCTGGATTTCCTCGGCGACGCTGCCCGCTTCGGGGACAACGAGTTTCGGCGGAAAGCCCTGCGAGAAGTCGAGTGCGTTGGAGACGTCGACGAGGATCTTGCCCGCCAGGTTGTCCGCCCCGGCCGCGGTGAGCGCGGCCACCGATACCGTGCCCGACGTCGCATTCACGATCAGTTCGGCCGCGGCCGCCGCCTCGGCGAAAGTGCCGTGTGTGCCGCCGGTTTCGGCAGCCCACGCGGTCGCGTCGGCATTGTCGGCGGTCCGCGACCCCATCGTCACCGTGTGCCCGACCTCGACCAGCTTGCTCGCCAGCCGTCGACCGACCTGGCCGGTGCCGAGTACCGCTATGCGCATGTCACTACCTCATGTCGACAAACCCGCCCGGCGATCACCGGGGCCGAGCATCAGCATAGGGCCGGACCAGAATCGCGCCGAGCGTCTACGCGCACAGCGCAATCACGCGCGGGCGACTCGATCCACGAGCCGCCCGCGCATCCGGATCAGCGCAGGCGCCGGCCGTCCACGCTGAAGAAGTACACGTGTTCGGGGTCGGTGGTCAGGCGGAGGCGATCGCCCTTGGACGGCGGGTTGCGCCAATCCACGCGCGCCACAATCGTTTCCCCGGTCTGGCCGCCGGCTCCCGCCGCGAGGGCGCGACCGTAGACGTAGGCGTCGGAGCCCAGCTCCTCCACGACGTCGACCTCCAATTCGAGGCCGCCGTCGCCGACCTCGAGATGTTCGGGGCGGATGCCGAGGACCACGGAGCCCTCACCCGCGTCGGCCACCGCGCGCGGCACCCGTACCGGGTAGCCGCCGATGGTCACGGCGCCGTCGTCGACGGGGAGGGTGAACAGGTTCATCGCGGGCGAACCCATGAATCCGGCGACGAACATGTTCGCCGGATCGCGGTAGAGGTCGCGCGGCGAGGCGCACTGCTGGAGCAGTCCGTCCTTGAGAACCGCCACACGGTCGCCCATCGTCATCGCCTCGACCTGGTCGTGCGTGACGTAGACGGTGGTGGTGCCGAGCCGGCGCTGCAACTGGGCGATCTGGGTACGGGTCTGCACGCGCAGCTTCGCGTCGAGGTTCGACAGCGGCTCGTCCATCAGGAACACCCGCGGCTGCCGCACGATCGCGCGCCCCATCGCCACGCGCTGGCGCTGTCCGCCCGACAGCGCCTTCGGCTTACGGTCGAGGTACTGCTCGAGGTCGAGGAGCTTGGCTGCCTCGAGCACCCGCTCGTCGCGCTCGGCCTTGGAGACCTTGGCCAGCTTCAGCGCGAAGCCCATGTTCTCCGCGACCGACATGTGCGGGTAGAGCGCGTAGTTCTGGAACACCATCGCGATATCGCGATCCTTGGGTTCGGCGTTGGTCACGTCCTTGTCGCCGATCCGGATGCACCCGGCGTTGACCTCCTCGAGGCCGGCCAGCATGCGCAGCGAGGTCGATTTGCCACACCCGGAGGGTCCGACGAGTACGAGGAATTCGCCGTCGGCGATCTCCAGGTCGAGTGCGTCGACCGCGGGTTTGGTGGCACCGGCGTAGAGCCGGGTAGCGCGGTCGAAAGTCACGGTAGCCATGCGTAGATCAACATCCCATCCCGGCAGGAACGTGCCGGACGATCCGAGTAGTGGGTCGCTGGGATCGTAGCGGCCCACAACAGCGCCGGGTAGCCTCGGTCGCGGTGCCAACCCGAGCCGTCGAGGAGCCAGCGAGATGAGTCGTCCGGTCCGTATCGGAGTCCAGCTTCAACCGCAGCACGCGCCCGATTACGGTCTGATCCGCGACGCGGTGTTGCGGGCCGAGGACGCCGGAGTCGACATCGTCTTCAACTGGGATCACTTCTTCCCGCTCACCGGCGACCCGGCGGGCGCGCATTTCGAATGCTGGACGATGCTCGGCGCGTGGGCGGAGCAGACCGAGCGGGTCGAACTCGGCGCGCTGGTCACCGGTGGCGGCTACCGCAATCCCGACCTGCTCGCGGATATGGCGCGCACGGTGGACAACATCAGCGGCGGCAGGCTGATCCTCGGCATCGGCGCGGGCTGGTTCGAGCGTGACTACGACGAGTACGGCTACGAGTTCGGTACGCCGGGCAGCAGGCTGACCCTGTTGAAGGAAAGCATGGCGCGCATCACCGCCAGGCTCGGGAAGCTGAACCCGCCGCCGGTCCGCGACATCCCGATCCTGATCGGCGGCGGTGGTGAGCGCAAGACGCTGCGCCTGGTCGCCGAGTACGCCGACATCTGGCACTCCTTCGCCGACGCGGCGACTCTCGGCCGCAAGAACAAGGTGCTGGCCGAGCACGCGGCCGTCGTCGGTACCGACGACTCGCGGATCGAGCGTTCGGTGCAGTGGCAGGGTCGCGACGAGGCGAAGGCGCTGCACGATGCGGGCGTCACCCTGTTCACCGTGGGTGTTTCCGGCCCCGGCTACGACCTCACCGAAGTCCGGCGCGCCATCGAATGGCGTGACGAGACGAACCCGGCCGTCCTGGAGGGCCTCGCGTAATTTCGATCACGCTGCGGCAAACCCGCTTCCGGGACTCGACCGGCTGTCGTCGTGGATCGACACCGTGAGCCGCAGCCCTGCGTAACCTTCGCTGTGCAAGGTTGCGGCTAGGGTCTATCGGCATGGCAGGTGTACGAACTCGGGCGCGGATCGCTGCCCTCTTGCTCCTCGTCGGCGTCGCGGCGACCGGTTGTGGCGGCTCCGAGAGCAGCTCCGCGCGTGACCTCTGTTCGCCACCGGGACCGAGCGCCGCAGCTGCCGCGCCGACCAATCTGGCCGCGGGCGAAACCGCGGGCGCCGATCGCTACACCACCGCGACAACCGTGCCGGTCGACTCGATCGACACCACGAAACTCGGTCTGCTCAACCCGGGCACCCTGAGCGTCGGCACCCTGTCCGACGCGCCGCCCAGCATCTGCGTCAACAGCGAGGGCGCCTTCACCGGCTTCGACAACGAACTCCTCACCGCGATCGGCGCGAAACTCGGCTTGCGCGTGGAGTTCTCCGGCACCGAGTTCGCCGGTCTGCTCGCCCAGGTGTCGGGCAAGCGTTTCGACGTCGGCTCGTCCAACATCACCACCACCGATGCCCGGCGCGAACTGGTCGGCTTCACCAACGGCTACGACTTCGGCTACTTCTCCCTGGTCGTTCCGCAGGGCAGCGCGGTGAAGGGCTTCGGTGACCTGAACCAGAGCTCGCGCATCGCGGTGGTGCAGGGGACCGTGCAGGACGAATTCGTGGTGAACCAGCTGAAGCTGGATCCGGTGAAGTTTCCCGACTACAACACCGCCTACGCGAACCTGAAGTCCGGCCAGGTCGACGCCTGGGTCGCACCGTCGGCGCAGGCCGAGGGCGCGATCAAACCGGGCGACGGAATCGTGGTCTCGCAGAACACCTTCAGCCTCGACAACTTCGTCGGCTACGCGGTGGCCAAGAACAACCAGCCGCTGATCGACGCGCTCAACTCCGGCTTGGACGCGGTGATCGCAGACGGCACCTATGCCCGCCTGTACGCCGATTGGGTGCCGCGTGAACTCCCGCCGGGGTGGAAGCCGGGCTCCAAAGCGGCTCCCACACCCCAGCTCCCGGACTTCAAAGCGCTCGCGGCCGAGAACCAGCCGGGGGAGACCGAACAGGTCGCGCAGAAGTCGACGCTGCAACAGTTGAAGGACACGTTCTTCGATTGGTCGTTGTACCGCAAGGCTTTTCCCGATCTGATCAAGACCGGTCTGCCGAATACCCTGATCCTGGCGTTGGTCTCGGGTGTCCTCGGCACCGTGATCGGCATGTTGCTCGCGGTGATGGGCATTTCCCGCACCCGCTGGTTGCGCTGGCCCGCCCGCGTCTACACCGACATCTTCCGTGGCCTGCCCGCCGTGGTGATCATCCTGCTCATCGGTCTCGGCATCGGCCCGGTGGTCCGCAATATCACCGGCGGCAACCCGTACTGGCTCGGCGCGGTGGCGCTGGCTCTGCTCTCGTCGGCCTATATCGGCGAGATCTTCCGCTCCGGTATCCAGTCGGTGGAGCCCGGTCAGCTCGAAGCCGCGCGCGCGATCGGCTTCGGGTACCGGCAGTCGATGACGCTGGTGGTGATTCCGCAGGGTGTGCGCCGGGTGCTGCCCGCGCTGATGAACCAGTTCATCGCGCTGATCAAGGACTCGTCGCTGATCTATTTCCTCGGTCTGCTCGCCTCGCAGCGCGAACTGTTCGCCGTCGGCCGCGACCTCAACGCCCAGACCGGCAACCTCTCCCCACTGGTCGCGGCGGGCCTGATGTACCTGGTGCTCACCATCCCGCTCACCCACCTGGTCAACTACATCGACCAGCGCATGCGCACCGGCAAACCCACTCCCGCCGACCCGATCGAGCAGGCAGTCATCACAGAAGGGCGAGGCGCATGAGCGCATCGTTGACCGGCACCGGGCTCAATCTGACGCTCGGCAACAACCACATCCTGCGCGGTGTCGACATCCATGTCGAGGCGGGCCACGCCACCACCGTCATCGGCCCATCCGGCTCGGGTAAGTCGACGCTGCTGCGCGTGCTCAACCGCCTGCACGAACCCGATTCCGGCGACGTACTGCTCGACGGCAAGTCGGTGCTGAAGGACAACCCCGACAAGCTGCGCCAGCGTATCGGCATGGTCTTCCAGCAGTTCAACCTGTTCCCCCACAAGACCGTCGCCGACAACATCGTGCTCGGCCCCCGCAAACTGCGTGGCCTGTCCGCCGACGAGGCCCGTGCCCTGGCGATCGAACAGCTCGAGATCGTCGGCCTGGCCGACAAGGCCGACGCCCGGCCCGCCTCGCTGTCGGGCGGCCAGCAGCAGCGCGTCGCCATCGCCCGCGCGCTGGCCATGAAACCGGAGCTGATGTTCTTCGACGAGGCCACCTCGGCGCTGGACCCCGAGCTGGTGAAGGGCGTGCTGGCGCTGATGGCCGACCTCGCCTCGGGCGGCATGTCGATGATCGTGGTGACCCACGAGATGGGGTTCGCCCGCGAGGTCTCCGACAGCGTCGTGTTCATGGATCAGGGCGTCGTCGTGGAGACCGGCAGCCCCGACGCCCTGTTCGACGACGCCAAGACGCCACGCCTGCGACGCTTCCTAGATCAGGTCCTCTGACCAGGTAAGGGGCCTCGCAGCAACGCATGCGCAACTGCTAATGTCGGAAGTGCTTCAGCTCCATTCGATCAGTACCGGACCGAGTTCCGGGAAACCGGAAAGAGAGAGCCGATGACCACCACGCACGCCGAACACCCGCAGCACACCCATGTCCACGGCCCCACCTGCGGCCACGTCGCCGTTCCGCACGAGGATCACGTCGACTACGTCCACGACGGTCACCTGCACCGCGAACACGACGGCCATTTCGACGAGTGCGAGACCTCAGCACACGTCGAGCACACCGCCCACACCCACGAGCACGGCCCCGGTTGTGGTCATGTCGCGGTCCCGCACGGCGACCACGTCGACTACATCCACGACGGCCACCGCCACGCCGCCCACGCGGACCATTACGACGATCACTGACCACCAGGCCGACCCCGCCCCGGTGGGGTCGGCTGCCCGTACTACCTCTGGCTCGACGATCGATCGGTTCCCCGGATACTGTCTGTGCCTGCGGCCTGCGTCATGCCTGCCGATTCACGAATGGGGATTCTCGGTCGATGGGCAGAACAATCAGGCGCACAATGGCTTTCGGTGTCGTCGGCAGCGTGCTGGCAGCATGCGTCGCCACCTTCGGCGCGGGCAACGGCCTGGCCGACGGGCGCGATCCGATCATCGAAGCCAAGAAGCTCCTCGCGACGCCGACCACCGCGAACGGCTCGAACATCATCTCGAGCAGGGTCGATGATCGAAATCTGACCATGCTGGTCTTCTCCGCCGCGATGAACAAGGGCATCACCGTGAAGGTGCAGCGTCCGAAAGACGCCTCTGTGCCGCGCCCGGCGCTCTACCTCCTCAACGGCGCCGGGGGCGGCGAGGACCGCGCGACCTGGTGGCAGAACACCGATGTCGGCGATTTCCTCGCCACCAAGGACGTCAATGTGGTGATGCCGATCGGCGGCGCCTGGGCGTACTACACCGACTGGCAGCAAGACGACCCCGCGCTCGGCCGCAACAAGTGGCGCACCTTCCTCCTCGAGGAACTCCCACCCCTGGTCGACGCGGCACTGGGCACCAACGGCGTCAACGCCATCGCCGCCAACTCGATGACCGCGACTGCCGTCCTGCAATTGGCCGAGGCCAAGCCGGGCTTCTACCAGTCCGTCGCCGGCTACAGCGGCTGCGCGCAGATCTCCGACCCGATCGGCAAGCAGTTCACCAAGCTGGTCGTGGAGACCTACGGCGGCGGTGACGTCGGCAATATGTACGGTGCCGACGACGACCCGGCCTGGGTCGCCAACGACCCGGTCGTCCACGCCGAGAAGCTGCGCGGCACCAGGCTGTTCGTCTCGGACGCCTCCGGCCTGCCGGGCCCGCACGACCGCATCGACGACCCGTACATGATGAATCCGACGCCGTTCGGCCTGGCCAACCAGCTCGTCGTCGGCGGGATCATCGAGGCCGCGGTCAACTGGTGCACCCGCAACCTCGAGTCCCGGCTCGACGAGTTGGGGATTCCCGCCACCTTCGATCGTCAAGCGAGCGGCACGCACTCCTGGGGCTATTGGCGTGATGCCTTCTATCGGTCGTGGCCGGTGCTGGCCGCGGGTCTGGGATTGCCCGAATAGCCGTTCAGTCGGTGACGGTCGCGAAGGCGGCCCAGAGCAGGGGCGAGTTCTCGGCCGCCGGAGCGTCGCGCCATGCGGACAACTGTGACCGCTGCCAGGTCAGCAGGGTGGGGACGGGTGTGGAGGAATCGTGAGCGGTGTCCACGGCGCAGATCGCGGCCTGCAGCGGGTGGCCCGTGGTGGGGGTGAGGGTGTGGAAGGCGTGGTCGGTGGGCAGCGGCCAGCGGGTGGCGGTGACGAGCTCGGCGCCCGCCGACAGGGCCGCGGTGGTGAGACCGAGGGCCTCGGTGAAACGCAGGTCGCCGCCGCTTTCACAGGCGATGAGGGCGACGCGGCTCGGCATCGGCCACCGGTCACGTCCAGGGACGGGGGTGGAGTCGAGCGTATGGGTGCCGAGGAGAAGGTCTTTCGCCGAGAGCGGGCGATGGGTGCGGTTCGTCGCCGCGAAGCCCCGGGTGTCGGCGGTGCAGCTCAGGTGGAGCTCGGCGTGTTCGCTCCGGCCCGATTCCGGTGCGGGAGCGGTGACATGGCCGACGTAGACGAGTCGGCTCGCGCCCGTCCGCAGCACCTCGGACAACCAGTCGCGGTCGGTGTCGGCGCGCCGGAAGAGTTCGACCGTGTCGTCGACACGGGGAACCACGCGATCTCCGTAGCGGCCGAAGTGTTGTGCCACCAGGGTTTCCGCCGACGGCCTGCCGAGCACCGAGCCGAGTTCGGAGTCCGCGCGAAACCCGGGCACGCGCGGATCGAGCACCGCGACCACGGGTAACTCGCGAGTATCGTTCCAGCGGTGCGCGATGCGATCCGGCGCGTGCACCACCGAGACCGGTGCGAGCAGGCTGATGTCGGCGATGTCCAGCAGCCGGATCCCCGCGTCGGGGGCGAGGATCTCCCACGGCACCTGCGCCAGCCTGGGTGAAGGCTGGATCCGCAGATGCGGCCGAATCCCACGCTGCGACAGTTCGTACAGCTGCACGGCGAGCCCATAGGGCAGCAGGGTGCGTGACAAAGCCTGTGCCAGCGCACTTTCCGCCTCGGGATCGACCAGTGCCCCCGTGGTCATGACCCGCCGCAGATCGTCGGGTCGCGCGGGGTCGGGTACCGCGTCGGTCAGCAGTCGCAGTGTCTCGCGCACATGGTCTCGGGGCAGTACCGCTACGCCACGCGCCAACGCGTCGCCGGCCCATCGCCACGACACGTACACGTCACCCGCGTCGGCCAGCCTGATGAAGGCTGTCGGCACACTGCTGAGTTCGGCAGCCGAAGGCGTTCCCGTCGCCGGCTCGTTCACAGCGCGATCACCCGGCGGTCGCGGACGGGGCGTCCGTAGCGTTGCTCGGCGTGGGAGATGAAGTCCGCCAGGACGATGCGGCCTTGGTCGGTCAGCCGGGGTGGTGGCGCGACGGGGATGCCCGCGGCGGCGGCGACATCGGCGAGCGCGGCGCCGAGTTGCAGGGCCGGTGTGGTGATCTGCTCGGCGGGCTCGGGATCGAACAGCTGGAATTCGAGGGTAGGCGCCGTGACGTCGGTGTACGCGGTGGTATCGAGAGTGGTTCCAGCGCACTGCGTCTCGATCAGATCGCTCACCAGTTGACCGTTTCCGGCGAGGGCGGCGCATCGGAAGGCGACGCGCATGGCGGGTTCGGCGACGGTGCGGTGCCAGTGTTCACGCTGGTTGCCGTTGGGGAGGGTGTGGCGGACGGCATCGATGGCGAGGGCGGCGGGGACCGCCAGGGACACCGCGCGGGCCACCAGGTCCGGATCGGGTTGTGCCGCTTGCTCGATCGAGGCATGGAGGAGTTCGGCGTGCCAGTAGTCGAGCTGGGCGCAGTGCATCCCGAGTCCCTGGGCGGCGTAGGCCGCGAACGAGGTGTCCAGTAGCTGCTCGGCGCCAGCGAGATCGCCTTCCGCACAGGCGACGGTGGCCAGGCGCAGCCGCACGTCCGCCGCGTCCACCACCGCGCCGGTGGCGTCGAACCGATCCAGTGCCCGCTCGTAAAACGCACGCGCCGTGGTGAAGTCACCCCGGCGTTCGGCGAGGAAACCCATCGTCTTCGACCCGATCCCGGACCAGTGGCCCAGTTCACCGGCCTCGAAGAACTCCTGACTGGCCAGCAACGGCTCCTCGGCCTCGTCGAAATGCCCGGCCCGCACCAGCATCGTGGCCAGATTCTGCTGCGACTCCGCGACCGAGGCGGCCTCGCCCGCCGCGGCGAAAGCGGCCACCCCCTGGCGCGCGAAGTCGATAGCCAGTTCCCAGCGGCCGGTCTCGAACGAACAGGCCGCCAGGTTCATCAACGGGTGACCGGCCAGCTCCGGCGCGAAACGCTCCGTCACACCGAGAGATTCGACCGCCAGCTCACCGGCGCGCGCCCACTGCTGCCGATGCAGCGCGACCGCCGTCAGCGACAACAGGCACGCCACCCGCAGCAGCCCCTGATCGGTGCTGTCGGCGAGCAGCGCACGCGCCTCCTCGAGCACATCCTGCGCGGCATCGAACTCGCCCAGATGCTGGAAGGCCTGCGACAGATTCACCAACGCCGCAGGTCGCTGATGTGCGGCATCGTCGGGCATTTCCGCAAGAGCCGTTCGGAACAGCACCACCGAGCGCCGATGCTCCCCGAGCTCGTCGGCCATACTCGCGGCGTTGATCAGCGCGGCACTGCGCAATCGCGGCGCCGCACCGTCGGCCGCCCGCTCGAAGATCTCCAGTGCCGCGATCACATCGCCACGCTGATAGGCCGCGTACCCCGCGGTGAGCTGGGCGTCGTCGCGATCGGATGTCCTGCCCGTGGCTGCCATCAGAAGTCCTCGTCTGTTTCAGCGGCCGCTGTTTCGGCGCTCAGGCGCTGGTCGCCGGTGTGTTCGGTGAGCCGGGCGCGGGCGAATCGGCGGATCCGATCCCGGGCGGCCGACTCGTCTTCCAGCGGATCGGCAGGGCCGACGCCGGGCACGAAAACGGTGATCTCCGGCGAGCTTTCCGGTGTACCGGGGATTCGCGCCGAGCCGGTCCAGGCATCGCCCCGCAGATGCAAGGGCATCTCGACATCGGGTCCCGGTGGGGCGTGCTCAGTGCCGTCGGGCAGCCGCACTCGTACGCGCGCGTGCGGGCGAAGGTGTTCGGGGACGAGTCGCCGGCAATCCGGCGCGGCGACCACGCTGACCCGCACCGTCGACACCCCGCCCGCGCGGGATACCTGCCACGACACGGCGTGCTCGCCCGCGTCGAGAATGCCGGGCGGGCAACGTCGCCAGTCCCAGCCGCCACTGCCGCGCGCCACGATCAGCCCGTCGGACGAGTCGGCGCCGCCGGCCGCCAAGGCGTAGTCCTGCGCGCGACCCCGTGATCCTGTCGACTCGCCGAGCGGCCTTCGCTCGTCGGTGGAGTCGGACAACCCGAAGTCTTCCTGCGTGCCCGGTATCGACGAGCCGGTGCCGGGCTCGTCGTCGCCGTCGACCGCCATTTCGCATTTCGCGGTGAGCAAGCCGATTTCCTCGACCAGCAGCCGCGGATCCAGGGCGGGAATGCCGTCGATAGTCGACGCGGGCCACCACCGGCTCGCCCAGTGCGCGTAGGCAAGTCGCCGCAGGGCCGCCGCCGAAGCGCGTCGGGCGGGCGCGGCTGTCAGCTCTCCGGGCCGGTTGTCCGCGAGCGCCGAGGCGACCTCTTCGCCGTACACCGCCCACACCCAATCCTGTGCGGCATCGACGTCGTCGAGTACTGCGGCGGGCACCGACTCGTCGTCGAACAGGCTCCAGCTCAGATGCCCTCCCACGACCTCGATAACCAGCACATCGAGCCCCGGCGCGGCATCGGTGACCAGTGGCGCCCGCTCCGGAGCGATCACCAGCAAGCCCGGCTCCGCATGGCGAAGGTGCACGACTGTCATCAGCTGGCCCTCGCTTCCACATCGGCCACGGTGTCGGCGGTCAGCGCCTGTTTCACCCGCGTGCGGTGGTCCAGGATCACCGACCGGGCGACACCGTCGAGCAGATCCCACAGCTCACCGGGATCGAACACCGGCAGCTCGCGCACATCCCGGCCGTGCAAACGCACCCACAACCTGCGCGAATACGGCCGCCACGGCGCGTGTAACTCGGCGGCGACCGCCGCGAGCGGTCCTGTCTGCCCGTCGACCACGTGCACCGCGTACCGGCGCGCCTGCAGCACATACCCTTCCCGCCGCCAGCGACCGTTGACCACCTCGTGCGCACGCGACGAAGGAGCCGGGTCGACCGCCGCCGGGGTACCGAACGGGGAGAGACCCAGCGCCAGTTCGGAACCCGCCGCCGCGGCGACCCGTAGCGATTCGTCGAGCAGTCCCCATGGCGAACAACTGCGCGAGATCTCCCGCGTGACCAGCTCCGGAATCTCGGGGAGGTCGGTCCGATCGATGCTGCCCTGCAACACCGTGAAGACCCGCTCGTACACGGTCCGGTCGAAGGGCAGACCGAGACTCGCGGTCGACGCGGACGCGCCGAGCTCGGGTCGCTGTGGGCTGGCACAGATGGTGAGCCCCAGGTCGTCGGCGCCCGCGTCGGGATGCGCGAGCCACAGGGCGATCCCGCGTCGGGTGCCGGCACCGCTGTCGACGATGTCGTCGAACAGCGGCCCCGCATCGGCCGGATCCCCCGAACGAGCGAGCGTGCAGGCTTCGAGCAGCTCGGTCAGCTCGGCCGCCAGATCCCTTGCGCCGTAGGGGGCGAGCGGGCGGCGTGCCCAGGCGATGTCCAACAGCTCGGCCAGCCCTGGTGCTCGAGCCGGGTCGGTCACATGGCGTTTCAGCGCGGCGGTGGTGCGCCCACCGGTGCTGTCGTGGACTTCGCGCAGCGTCGCCTCGGCCCTCGCGTGCGCGCGGTCGCCCTCCGGCGCACCGTCTACGGTCGCCAGCTCGAAGCAGCGCTGGAAGTACAGATCCTGGGCGTTCCCCTCGGTGATCCGCAGCCTGCGCCGCACCTGCTTCAGGACGACGAACCACGCCGCACACGCCCGCAGCGCATCGGACTGCGCGTGCAGCAGTGCCGTGAGCAGCGCGATCCCGTCCTCGTCGAGCATGCTCGACGCCAGCCCGGGATGCTGCATCGGCCGCAGTACCAGCGGATCGAGAATCAACTTCACCGTCCGCCGCAACGGCCCACCGTCGGCCCCGCTCAGCGCGTCGACGCCGTCGAGTCCCCGCCACACCTCATCGAGCACCATGGCGCGCGGTCTCCGCATCCGACCAGGTTATAGGTATTTTCGGCGGCCGGTGCGGCGGTTGCCGAGCACGAAAGTTGGGATCGGTAGGCGGGAAAAGTTTTCTACCTTTCTCTCAACGGGTTACCAGCCCGGTCACACCGAGAGAAACGGAAACCACCATGAACACCAAGCTGATCGCCGCCCTCGCCGCTTCCGCCGCCGCCACCGCGCTGTTCGTCACCGGTTGCAGCGACGATGCCGGCACCACCTCCCCGAGCACCGCCGGATCGGCCGCTCCGGCCCCGGCCGCGGGCAAGTCCACCGCCACTGTCGACGGCAAGGAATTCACCGCGAAGTTCGACACCACCTGCGCCAAGCAGGCAGGCACCCTCGCGCTGGCGCTCACCGATACGGCCAACGCCACCTACGGCAGCCTCTCGGTCAGCGCGTCGGTCGAAGGCGAGAAGGTCCAGGCGGTCGCCATCGGCGGTAGCCAGGGCGGCGCCAACGGCCTGCCCTACGCCGTCGGCTACGGCAACGGCCAGCCCGGCGGTTCCGCGACCCTGGCCAAGGACGGCAACACCTACCGCATCACCGGCGAGGGCATCAGCGCCGACATGACCAACCCGCTGGCGGGCCCGTCGACGGTGAAGTTCGACATCACCTTCGCCTGCTCCACCATCGTCGGCGCCTGATCGACACAGGCGCGCAGCGCTCCTCAGCCGCGCATGGCCGGAGCGAATGCGGAGGTACGCCTGATCGTTCGCGACCCGGTCGCATCCATCCAAGGAGAAATCATGAAATCCAAACTGCGTGCGGCCGCGGTCGCCTTCGGAATCCTCGCCATCGGCTACTACCTCTTCTACGGCCTCACCTACACCCCCGACGAATACACCGGCGCGATGCTCGGCTGGGTCGGTCCCCAGATGGCCCTGCCGATCATCGCGCTCACCATCGTCCCGATCGTCTTCGCCTTCACCGGCGACGGCATTCTCGAAGCCTTCACCGGCCGCAACAGCAGCGAGTTCCGCGACGCCGCGGTCGGTATCGGCACCATCACCTCGTTTCGGCAGACCGGCGTCTCGGTGAACGACCAACCACAGGTCAAGATCGCTTTCCGGGTCGAGGGGTCCGACGGAAAGGTCTTCGACTCGCACGCCAAGATGATCGTGCCGCTCACCGAGCTGGCCCTGCTGCAGCCGGGCGTCGTCCTGCCGGTCCGGTATCTGCCGGGCCGCACCGACAAGGTCGAGGTCGACCGCTCCGGCGACAACGGCGCCGCCCAGCGCGCGATGAACGAATCGCTCATCCGCAAGGGCATCACCACCCGGGGCAAGCTCGACATCGCCGAACGCGGGCTGGCTGCCCAGGCCGTGGTCCGCAGCCTGGACGTCCCCGGCCGCATCCGCGGCGGCTACACCGAGATCGCGCTCGGTCTGGTGGTCACCCGCCCGGACGGCACCACGTTCGAGACTCGCGCCGAGAAGTATCTGCCGCCCACCGCGGTCGGACACGTGCAGGTCGGCCGGATCGTGCAGGTGCACTATCTCCCGGGCAACGAGCAGGAAGTGGTGATCTCCCTTCCGGTCAACGCCTGATGACAACGTCCTGCGCACTCGGCGCGCGCTGTGGCTGATCCATCCGTGATCGGTCACAGCGCGCGCCGAGTTTTGGTCGTCCGTTCATCTACGCGTTCCCGATGGCTCGCTTGGGCTGCTTACGGTGCCCGGAGTCCGTTCTACTCAGGAGTCACCGTGAGTCCGAAACCGCTCGCCCTGTTCGTCAAGCATGACGGTCAGTCGGCACGCGCCGCCCTGACCTGTGAATACAAGTGCGGCAACGCCTGCTTTCACGAGCCCCCGAACACCTCGGAGGGTGCCTACTTCGGTGACATCGTCAGCGGCCTCAACCGCCGTGGCCTGATCAAGGGCGGCGCGGCCGCGGTGCTGGCTGTCGGCGCCGCGAGTGCGCTGGCCGCCTGTGGTGACGACTCCGAGGCCGCGAAGACCCCGGCCCCGACTCCGGCCGGAACCCCCGGCACCGGAACGGCGTTCACGGCGGTGGCGCCGAACAAGGAAGACGCGCTGACCATTCCGGAGGGCTACGACCAGCAGGTCGTCATCCGCTGGGGTGACCCCATCTTCGCCGACGCCCCCGCGTTCGACTTCGACAAGCAGACCGCCGCGGCGCAGCTGAAGCAGTTCGGCTACAACAACGACTTCGCCGCGCTGATGCCGATCGAGGGCCAGGCCAACAGCTACCTGCTCGTGGTCAACCACGAGTACACCACCGGCCCGATGATGTTCCGCGGGTACAACAAAGACGCGCCGACCGACGAGCAGATCGCGATCACCAAGGCCGCCCACGGCATGGCCGTGGTCGAGGTCAAGGGCGAAGCGGGCTCCGGCAAGCTCACCCCGGTCTTCGGTAAGTACAACCGCCGCATCACCGCCGACACCGAGTTCCTGCTCACCGGTCCCGCCGCGGGCAGCGCGTTCACCGTCACCGGTGCCGACCCCTCGGGCAAGAAGGTCCTCGGCACCTTCGCCAACTGCGCCGGTGGTGTGACTCCTTGGGGCACAGTGCTTTCCGGTGAGGAGAACTTCAACGGCTACTTCGCCAACGGCGACAAGGCCTCCGACCCGCAGGGGCGCGTCAAGCGCTACGGCTTCCCCAAGGGCGGCACGCCGAACCAGTGGGAGCGCACCGACAAGCGCTTCGACCTGAGCCAGGAACCCAACGAGGCCAACCGTTTCGGCTATGTCGTCGAGGTCAACCCGTGGGATGCCGCCGCCACGCCGATCAAGCACTCCGCGATGGGTCGCCTCAAGCACGAGGGCGCGTCGATCTACGTCACCGACTCCGGTGATGTCGTCTCCTACACCGGCGACGACGAGAAGTTCGACTACATGTACAAGTTCGTGTCCTCGCGCAAGATCCAGTCCGGCACCGGCGCTTCCGCGATGCGGCACAACCTGACCATCCTCGACGCGGGCACCCTCTACGTCGCCAAGCTCACCGGCGACCACGCCGACAAGATCGACGGCAGCGGCGCGGTCCCCTCCGACAAGGGCTTCACCGGCAAGGGCCAGTGGATTCCGCTGCTCGAGACCGGCGACGACGGCAAGGGCAAGTCCCTGGTCGACGGCATGTCCGCCGCGGAGGTGGCGGTGTTCACCCGCCTGGCCGCCGACAAGGTCGGCGCCACCAAGATGGACCGCCCGGAAGACTTCGAGGCCAACCCGTTCACCGGCAAGGTCTACGTGGCGCTGACCAACAACGACAACCGCGCCAAGGACGACAAGCCGGGTGTCGACGAGGCCAACCCGCGCAAGCTGAACAAGAACGGCCAGGTCCTCGAGCTCACCGACAACCACACCGGCACCGACTTCACCTGGTCGCTGCTGCTGGTCTGCGGTGACCCCGCCGCCGCCGACACCTATTTCGCCGGCTTCGACAAGACCAAGGTCAGCCCGATCTCCTGCCCGGACAACCTGGCCTTCGACCCGTACGGCAACCTGTGGATCTCCACCGACGGCAACGCCCTCAAGACCAACGACGGCCTCTTCTCGGTGATCCTCGACGGCCCCAACCGCGGTGAGACCAAGCAGTTCCTGACCGTGCCCAAGGGCGCGGAGACCTGCGGCCCGATCGTCACCGAATCCCACGTCATCGTGTCGGTCCAGCACCCCGGCGAGGCCGATGACGCCACCCCCGACAACCCGCAGTCCCACTGGCCCGACGGCGGCACCTCTCAGCCGCGTCCCGCCGTGGCGGTCGTCTGGAAGAAGAACGGCGGACGAATCGGCGTCTAGCCGACCCCCGATCCGCTGACGAAACCGCTACTCGGCTGGGCGAGTGGCGGTTTTGTCATGTCTGTCCTCAGCTGCTGCCGAACATTCCCGACATGTTGGCGAAGCGGGCGAGGTCGCCTTGCGCGCCGCTGTAGATGTTGACGTCGGTGCCGCCGTGGATGCCGGGGACCGTGCCGCGGTCGGTGGTTTGCCAGAAGGTCCAGGTGGGCCAGTTGCCGGGGACCTCGGGCTGGTCGTTGCCGCTGTAGTCGGCGATCCAGAGCGGGTATCGGGTGAAGGCGCTGGTGTCGGCCATCGCGGTCTTCCAGAAGTGCGGGTAGGTGTAGATGATGGGCGTGCGGCCGGTGAGGGTTTGCAGCGCGTTGAGGTAGCGGTGGGTCCAGTCGATGAGGGCGGCGGGGGCCAGGCCACCCGCGGTCTCCAGGTCGAGCACCGGGGGCAGGTCGAGGGGCCCGTTCTGGCCGAGGACCGTCGCCGCGTACATCGCGGCCTGCGGTTCGGGCGGCAGTTCGGGGCGTGCGAAATGGTAGGTGCCGCGCGCCACCCCGGCGGTGCGCATGAGAATGCTGTCCTGCACGAAGAACGGATTGATGTAGTGCAGTCCCTCGGTGGCCTTCACCATCGCGAACTGGTGTCCGGCCGCGCGCACCGCGTGCCAGTCGATCATCCGGCCGTCCACATGCTGCCAGGACGACACATCCGGCCCGCTGGGCTCCGCCTGCGCGGTAGCGGGTAGCGCGCAGGCCAGGGCGATGAGCGCAACACAACCACGAACCGTCGAACTCCAGCGCTTGGTGTCCATGGCCGTCGACCGTAGTGACTTGTTGCCTGTGTGACCAGTGGTGTTGGTGAGTGTCTGTGAATAGTTACGGAAAGCCTGTCGGCCCGTGCCCGTATCTTGGTGCGGACATCGGCTGACAGAAAGTGGTGGGCATGGCGCGCAAGCGTGAGGTGCGGTTCGAACCGGCGGTCGCGAAGCCGGGGGCGCTGCGACCCGCGGTCTCGCCCGGCGACGACCCGATCGACGAACTGACCGTCACCGACGTCGAATATCGCGACGCGGATTTCGCCGAGCGTCACGTCTCCGGCATCAGCGTCGAGGCCTGCGTGTTCGACAGCGTTCGGTTTCCGAGCACCCTGCGGCACAGCACCATCGCCGAGTCCACGCTGCGAGTCTGCGATCTGGCCAACGTTCAGGCCGATGACTCGTCGATGATCGAATCCCTGATCGAGCACGGTCGTCTCACCGGATTGTCGTGGACCGCGGGTGTGCTCCGCGACGTCCTGATCGACTCCACGCGCGCCGACCTGTCCTCCTTCGCTCAATCCCGTCTGCGCACAGTGGTGTTCCGCGACTGTGATCTACGTCAAGCCGACTTCCAGAGCGCCGAGTTCCGCAACGTCCGCTTCGAACGCTGCAATCTCGTCGGAGCCCGCTTCGCCGGCGCCCGCATCCAGCAGAACCTGCGCTTCGAAGACTGCGACCTCACCGGCATCTACGGCATCACCGCCCTGCGCGGCGCCACCATCAACGGCGGCGACCCGGAGGGATTGGCGTCGACTCTCGCGCGCGAACTCGGCATCACCGTCGAATGGCACACCGATATCGCGGAGAGTTAGCCGAGCCAATCGAGAACCGAAGCGGCAGTCCAGGATTGCTGCATGCTCCCCAGCGGAGCGCCGGTGTACGGCTCGTAGTACTCGGCGAAGCTGCCGTCACTGGCCTGGCGCAGACCTTCGGCGCGGAGCATGTAGGAGCGCTCGGCCCAGCCACGGCGGGCGAAGGCCCAGGAGAACAGCCAGCTCATCACCGGCCAGACGGGGCCGCGCCAGTATTCGCGGGAGCGGAAGTCCTTGGAGACCGGCGAGGTGGACGGTGGCAGGGCGTAGCGCAGGTCGGGGTGGCCGCAGAAACGGGGGCCCTCGAAGGTGTTGAGGAGGGCGCGCTCGGCGTGGCGCGGCAGGCCGCCCGAGATCAGCGGGGCGAACATGGCGAGGGTCTCGGTACTGATCCAGCGTTGCAGGCGGACGTCGTAGTCCTTTGCGGCGCCGGTCCGTTCGTCGGTGGTGGCGACCACGCCCTTGCGGAAACGTTCGGCCCAGCCGTGCAGTTCGCGGACGTCGGCGTGCGGTTGTTTGTACTCCTCGCCGATATCGGCGAGCACCTCGCAGGCCAGTGCGAAGATCGCCGACACGAACACGTCCTCCACGGCGAAACTCATCACCGAGGTGAGCTGGAAATCGTCGTAGTTCGCGCGGCGCATCTGCTCGACCAGCCACAGGTAGCGGTCGTACTCACGGTCGCTCGGCCGCTGGGTGGGGTCGGAGATGATCGAGGTGTCCGCGCGCCGGTACGGCGGAAGATCCGTCCCCGGAACGACATTGGCGTAGGCGCGGTCCCAGCGCGGGGAGTTGTCCATGCCGGATTCCCAGCCGTGGTACAGCGTGATGCGCCCGGTTTCCTTGGGGTCGCGGGCATGCGCGAGCCAGCGGTGCCAGCGCACCAGATCGGGCCAGCGGCGGTTCAGGAATTCCTCGGCGACCGCGCGGGTGGAGCGGCCGTGCCTGCGGGAATGGTCGAGGATCCGCTGCACGGCGATGGCGTGCACCGGCGGCTGGGTGATGCCGGAGGTATCGGGGCCGTCGGGGGCGTTGCTCGCCAGCTTGCGACATTCCCACCGCGCGGGCCCGGGAAAGTATCCGTCGACGCCGTTGGCGAACACGATGTGCGGGATCATCCCGTTCTTCCACTGCGCCGACAGCAGCGTGTCGAGCTCGACCACCGCCCGCTCCACGCTCAACGGCGCCAGCCCCACCGCCACGAACGCCGCGTCCCAGCTCCACATGTGCGGGTAGAGGCGGGGCGCGGCACTGGTCATCGTGCCCAGGTCGTTGCCCCGCAGGAGGTAGGCGGCGCGGGCCGCGAGCTGCGTCGAGGTGAAACCTGGGTCGGTCATCTATCTATTCTGCGGTGGAGCAGGGCCTATGGCATCTCGACGGCACTGTGACGATCAGTACCCGGCTTGACGCGGCGTGTTCTGCGCCGCCGACCCGACCGAGCTGAGCATGGTGGTGATGCACAGCCCGACCAGCAGGTTGATCGCCGCGGTCGCGATCTTGGCGTCCAGGTCGGCGACCAGCGTGAACGGCAGAATCACCGCGACGGCCGTCAGGAGCAGGCAGATCCAGGTGAAGAAGGTGAGCGGGCTCGGCATCGCCAGCAACAGCACCATCAACAGTGCCGTGGCCAGCAGCGCGGCGGCCGCGGCGGCGATGGCGTAGGAGGTGGTGGAGACGGTGCCGTACGCGCCCGCGCCCTCGGGCGAGAGGATCGCGATGCCGAGCACCCCGCGGATGAGCATGATCGCGACGACCACCAGCAACGCGGCCACGACGGCCGTGCCGATACCGCCTGCCCACAGCTTGCCCACATTGACCTTGGGCTCCGGTTCGCCCTGGGGATAGTGGGGCTGGCCCTGGCCGTACTGGGGCTGGCCCTGGTGCTGGGGATACTGCGGGTCCGCTGGTCCGTAGTTGTACCGGGGATCGGTCATAGTCCGACGGTACTAGTCGGTGCTGTCATCCGCGCGCGGAAACGGCCAGGGTGTCGAGATCTGCCTGCCCGCTAGCGTGGGATGTATGACGGTGACCAGTACTCCCGCCCAGACCGCTCTCATCACCGGCGCGAGCCGTGGACTCGGTGCCGCGATCGCCCGCGAACTCGCGCCCACCCACGACCTGCTGCTCGGTGCCAGATCCGCCGATGCGCTGAAGCCGATTCTCACCGAGCTGCCCGAGGCGACGGGCTGGCCGGTCGCGCTCACCGACTACGCGGCGGTGGCCGCGGCCGCCGAGCCGATCTCGCGACTCGATGTCCTCGTGCACAACGCGGGTATCGCCGACCTCGGAACGGTCGCCGAGTCCTCGGTCGAGCAGTGGCGCGAAACCCTCGAGGTCAACCTGATCGCGGTTGTCGAGCTGACAAGGGTGTTGCTGCCCGCACTGCGTGCCGCGAACGGGCACGTGGTGCTCATCAATTCGGGCGCGGGATTGCGCGCGCATCCCGGCTGGGGCTCCTATGCGGCCAGCAAGTTCGGGCTGCGCGCCTTCGCCGACGCACTGCGTCAGGAGGAGCCCGCGCTGCGGGTGACCTCGCTGTTCCCCGGTCGCATCGACACCGATATGCAGCGGGCGATCGTCGCCGACGAGGGTCGCGAGTACCGGCCGGAGGAGTTCCTCACCGCCGAGACGGTGGCCGGTGCCGTGCGAACGGCCGTCGACACCCCTCGCGACGGACATCCGACCGAGATCGTCTTGCGGCCGCGCTGACCGCGACGAGGCGATTCGGTATGGTCGCCGATAGCTGCGTCCAGGGGGTCGGCGCTGGAATTCGCACAGAGGTATCCGCTGGTTCAGGCGCGCGATGGATTCGGTGGGTACCGTGCCGCTGATTTGATCGTGCCCTGGCTCGTGGCGAGGTGCACCCGGCTCGAGTAGGGGTTTCGTAAGTGGATAGACGTCGAATGCTGGCGATGTTGGCCGCGGGTACCGCCGTGGCGCTGACCGGCTGCGCGACCGCCGAGGGCGAGACCGTCGAGGCGGGTTCCGGCGGCGAGATCCCCACGCCGCCGCCCGTTCCGACCCCCGTCCAGCCCCTGCTCCCGCCCCCGCCGGGCGGTCCGAAGTCGATCATTCCCCCGAAGCCCATCACCGCGCTGCCGGGCCAGGGGCTCACCATGGCACTGACGGTCGACGACGGCGCCAGCGCCGAAGTCGTCGGCGCGTATGTGAAATGGGCGAAGGACACCGGCGCCCGCTTCACCTTCTTCGTCACCGGCTATTACGACTCCTGGACCATCCACCGCGACGCGCTGCGCCCGCTGGTGGAGTCGGGCCAGATCCAGCTCGGCAACCACACCTGGGACCACGCCGCCCTGACCAAGATCAGCACCACCGAGGTGGCCGACCAGCTCGGTCGCACGAAAACGTTCCTGCGCAACAACTTCGGCGTCGACGGCACCCCGTTCTATCGACCGCCGTTCGGATACCACAACGCCACCGTCGACAAAGTAGCCGCCGACCTCGGCTACACCGTCCCCACCATGTGGTACGGATCCCTGTCCGACTCGGGCCTCATCACCGAGGAATACCTGATCGAGTGCGCGCACAAATACTTCGCCGCCCAGTCGATCGTCATCGGCCACGCCAACTTCCCCCCGGTCACCCACTGCTACGGCCGGCTGGTCGACATCATCCGCGAGCGCAACCTGTCGCTGGTCACGCTGAACGACGTCCTGGAAGTACAAAGCTGATCTCGCAAGAACATGGGTAACTCACCGGGCACGAGCTGACCCGCCCACCTCACAAAGCTTGCCGCGTCCCCAACCCTCCCCGTACCCGGGTCTGGCCAAAAGACCCGGGGAGGCGGCTACGGCACGATGTTGACCATCTTCCCCGGCACCACGATGATCTTGCGGGGCGCCTGACCGTCGAGCAGGGCGATGACCTTCTCGTCGGCCAGGGCGGCGGCCTCGATCGACGCCGGGTCGGCGTCGGCGGGGACCTGGATTCGGCTGCGGACCTTGCCCTTCACCTGGATCGGGTATTCCACCGAGTCCGCCACCAGCAGTGCGGGATCGGCGGCGGGGAAGGGGCCGTGAGCCAGGGAGGTGGTGTGGCCCAGGCGTTCCCACAGTTCCTCGGCGATGTGGGGAGCCAGCGGAGCGAGCATCAGCACCAGCGGTTCCACGGCGGCGCGGGGGGCGCCGGTGGGGTAGTTCTTGGTGAGGTGGTTGGTCAGCTCGATCAGCTTGGCGCCCGCGGTGTTGTCGCGCAGCGCGGCCAAATCCTCGTCGACGCCGGCGATGGTGCGGTGCACCAGGCGCAGGGTCTCGTCCGACGGGGCGGTGTCGGTGGCCTTCACCGTGCCGGTTTCCTCGTCGACCACCAGGCGCCAGACGCGCTGCAGGAAGCGGTGCGCGCCGACGACGTCCTTGGTCGCCCACGGACGCGAGGTGTCCAGCGGACCCATCGACATCTCGTAGAAGCGGAAGGTGTCGGCGCCGTAGAGGTCGCACATCTCGTCGGGCGAGATGGCGTTCTTCAGCGACTTGCCGATCTTGCCGTACTCCTGGGAGACCTCGATCTCGACGCCGTCGGCGCCGGTCCAGAAGAACTTCGCGTCACGTTCGACGACCTCGGCGGCGGGCACGTACGCGCCACGCTCGTCGGTGTACGCGTAACCCTGCACGTAACCCTGGTTGTACAGGCGGCGGTAGGGCTCGCTGCCCGACACATCGCCCAGGTCGAAGAGCACTTTCTGCCAGAACCGCGCGTACAGCAGGTGCAGCACCGCGTGCTCCACACCGCCGACGTACAGGTCGACACCGCCCGGGTCGTTCGGGCCGTGCTCGGCCGTGCGCGGGCCCAGCCAGTACTTCTCGTTCTCCTCGGCGCAGAACGTCTCGGCGTTGGTCGGGTCGGCGTAGCGCAGCTGGTACCACGACGATCCGGCCCAGTTGGGCATGACGTTGGTGTCGCGGCGGTACTGCTTGGGTCCGTCGCCCAGATCCAGCTCCACGTTCACCCAGTCGGTGGCCTTGGCCAGCGGCGGGGACGGCTCGGAGCCGGCGTCGTCGGCGTCGAAGGTGACCGGCGCGAAGTCTTCCATCTCCGGAAGTTCCACGGGCAGCATGGATTCCGGCAGCGCGTGGGCCACGCCGTCGGCGTCGTAGACGATCGGGAACGGCTCGCCCCAGTACCGCTGACGCGCGAACAGCCAGTCGCGCAGCTTGTACTGGACGGTGCCGGTGCCGTGACCCTCGGCTTCGAGGTGACCGATCATCGTCGCCTTGGCCTCGTCGACCGAAAGCCCGTTCAGGAAGCCGGAATTCACCAGCTTGCCCTCGCCCGAGTGGACCGCTTCGGCCACGTTCCCGCCGTCGATCACCTCGATGATCGGCAGGTTCAGCGCGGTCGCGAAATCCCAGTCGCGGCTGTCGTGGCCGGGCACCGCCATGATGGCGCCGGTGCCGTAGCCGCTCAGCACGTAGTCGGCGATGAAGATCGGCACCTGCGAGCCGTCGGCCGGGTTGGTGGCGTAGGAGCCGAGGAAGACGCCGGTCTTCTCCTTGTTCTCCTGACGTTCCAGATCCGACTTCGCCGCGATCGACTTGCGGTATGCGGCAACAGCTTCCGCGGGGGTGGCGCTGTCGTTGGTCCAGCGGGCGTCGGTGCCGCCGGGCCAAGCCGCGGCGGTCAGCTTGTCGACCAGCTCGTGCTCGGGGGCCAGCACCACATACGTCGCGCCGAACAGGGTGTCGGGACGGGTGGTGAACACCTCGATGGTCTCGCCGTCCGCGTCGAACCGCACCTGGGCACCACGCGAGCGCCCGATCCAGTTGCGCTGCATGGACTTCACATTGTCGGGCCAGTCCAGGGTGTCCAGGTCGTCGACCAGGCGGTCGGAGTAGGCGGTGATGCGCATCATCCACTGCCACATGCGCTTACGGAACACGGGGAAGTTCCCGCGCTCGCTGCGCCCGTCGGTGGTGACCTCTTCGTTCGACAGCACGGTGCCGAGTCCCGGGCACCAGTTGACGATCGAATCCGATTGGTACACCAGGCGATACGAGTCGATCAGCGCACCGCGCTCAGCGGCCGGCATGGTGTTCCAGTCGCCTTCGGGAACCGGACGCGCGCCGGTGGCGAACTGCTCTTCCAGCTCCGCGATCGGCCGGGCCCGACCGGCTTCCTGGTCGTACCAGGCGTTGTAGATGCGCAGGAAGATCCACTGCGTCCACCGGTAGTACTCGGGGTCGGTGGTGGCGAACGAACGCCGCGGGTCGTGGCCGAGGCCCAGCCGGTCCAGCTGACGCTGCATGGTCGCGATGTTGGCTTCGGTGGTCACCCGCGGGTGCGCGCCGGTCTGCACCGCGTACTGCTCGGCGGGCAGGCCGAAGGCGTCGTAGCCGAGCGCGTGCAGCACGTTGCGCCCACGCATGCGGTGGTAGCGGCCGAAGACGTCGGTGGCGATATAGCCCAGCGGGTGGCCGACGTGCAGGCCCGCGCCCGAGGGGAACGGGAACATGTCCTGGATGAACAGCTTGTCGGGCGGCGTCTCCCCGGCGAGCGGCCCGACCGGGTTGGGCGCGTTGAAGGTGCCGCGCTCGGTCCAGTTCTGCTGCCAGCGGCGTTCGATCCGCCCAGCCAGCTCGGCGTTGTACCGGTGCTGAGGTACGTCAGTCTCGGTTGCACGAGTGTCCTGCACGGTCCTGCCTTCTTGTTCTCGCCGATCCCCGGTAAACATCGTCTAACAGCGTAGAACGTGGACGCGAGGCGATTTCCCAAGGGCCGAGAACATGCCGCGCGGCCACGACGGCACGCACGGGCGGTGTGTGGCCGGTCACGCTCGGCGGGGAGCCCTGATTTCGGGCCTTTACGGGTGCGCTAGCCTGCATGAATGGTCGTCGTCGCTCTCCTGTTGTTCGCGCTGGCCGCGGTCGCGATTGTGACCGGCGTGCTCGGACTGCTCGGCAAACTGCCCCGCAACCGCTTCCTCGGTGTCACCACGGAAGCCGCGCTGCACAGTGACGACAATTTCCGCCTCGCCAACCGCATCGCCGCCCCCACCTCCGTCGGCGCGGGCGCCCTGCTGTTCGCCGGCGGACTGGTCGTGCTGGTCGCCGGTGGTCTCGCGAGCGTCGGCGTAGCCGCCCTCGTCGCCGTCATCGCCGTCTTCACCCTCGGCGCAGGCGCCAACGCCGCCGCCCGCACAGTAGAACCCCTCCTCCCGCCCGCCCCCGTCGGCGGCTGCGGCTCCTCCTGCGGCGGCTGCTCGCTCCGCGACACCTGCGCCCCCGCCAACTAACCCTCTAGCGGCAGGGTCCTGCGTTCCGGTACAACGGGAGCAGGACCTTGATCGGGGGGAATTGTGAAGGTTGTCGGGGCTGGGCTTGTTCTTGCGTTGATCGGGGCGATCACCACCGGCTATTCGGTGATCGCGGGGGTCGTGCTGATCGTCGTCGGGGCGGTCGCTGTCGTGGTCGGGGGCGTTCTCGCCTTTCGCGATCCCGGGGGTTCGCGGAAGTCGAAGCGGTGGTGGGCCGCGGGCTCGTCCGCGGGCGGGGTCAGCTGGTTCGGTGACGGTGGCGGGCAGTCGCACGGCGGCGGTGGCGGAAACAGCGGCAGCGGTGGGCACGGTGGCGGCGGCTGTAGTGGTGGCTGCGGCGGTGGCGGCTGTGGGGGTGGCGGCGGCGAGTGATCGCTGAGCGCATCCTCGGCAGTGGTTGAGCCACAAGGGGATTGCAAGAACGCGCGGTTACGGTCGGCCTCGGATGGCCATGACCGGCACGGTCACGATTCCCACCACGCCGAACACTCCGACAATCATCGGCGGAAGGCCATCGGGCAGATCATTCAGGCAATTCGGTGTCGACGTAATGCGGCGACGCTCATCTCGGGGGAGGAACCATGGTCTTTGTCGTGGCGTTCATCGTCGCTGTCGTCGGGCTGTTGCTCGGCGGCGGAATCGGAGCAATGCTGCTGGCGACCACGATCGTGCTGGTGCTGTTCGGGCTCGTCATGCTCGGTGCCACACCGGAAGCCAGAAACGAACGGGACGCGGCCGCGGTTCGCCGGGCGCGTCGGCGTGCGTCGTCGGGGCAGGCGCGGCAGGCGAAGAGCCGGCGAGGGTCGGCGTCGTCGAGGGGTGCTGGCGACGGGGGCTGCTGACCGGGCGGTTCTCACCGCTAGTCGGCCGCAAGGGGATTGCAAGTGCGCGCGGTTACGGTCGGTCTCGACACACCGGTCCAGGTAGGGGGTCCCCATGAACTTCATCGATGTGATCGCCACACTGCTCGCGATCGTCGTAGTCGCGGTATTTCTCGTTGTGCTCATCGGAGGTCCGGTGATGATCATCGGGTTGATCATTCGGGCGGCCGATACCCCGACCGAGAGGACCAGGCGCGCGCAGCGGGCCGCGAACTTACAGCGGGCGCGCACGCACCAGCGGGCAAGGCGCTCGGGCTCGAGTGGCTGGAGCTCCACTGACAGCAGCTGGTCCAGCGGCAGTGCCTGGTCGGCGAGCAGCGACTCCGGATCCAGCAGCGGCAGCAGTTGCGGCGGCGGTAGCAGCAGCTGCGGTGGGGGAAGCAGCAGTAGTTGCGGCGGCGGCAGCAGTAGCTGCTGACATCTGAACGGACAATCTTCATGATCTACGGTGCGGGAATTCTGGTAGCTCTGGTCGGGCTGATCGCCACCAGCCATTCGCTGCTGATCGGCCTCGGCCTGCTCGGCTTCGCGGTGACACTGCTGACGATCGGTGGTGTGCTGAGTTTCCGGAATTCGCGCCGCCTGCGGTCGAAATACCAGCGTCTGCGGATCGACACCGGCGGCAAGGCCGGTCGACGCGGGATCGACGACGCGGACTCGCTGAACGAAACCTACGGCGGCGGTTTCGGTGGCGGCGGCGGGGACTGAGGACTGGTCGCCGCGTCGGGCCGGCTGAAAGCGAATTGCAAGGACCAGCGATTACGGTCGGTCCAGACATACCCGATCGCACCACGCGTTCGACATTCGCAGGAGGTTTCCGATGGCCGCTACGCGTTCTGACCTGCGGGGGAGCAGGGAATACATGGCCGGGGCGCTGGTGCTGCTGGTTGTCGGGCTGATCTCCGCCGCATACGGATGGATGTTCACGGCGGCGATCCTGTTCGGCTCGCTGGTGTTCTTCATCATGGGCGTCACCCGGATCGTGCTGCGGCCCAAGCGGGGTGCCGGCGGTGCTGCGCGCAGGTCGGGATGGCTTGCCGCGGGGAGCGCCGGTGCCGGGTTCGCCGGGACCGGTGACGGGGGCAGCGGTGACGGTGGCAGCGGGGGGAGCTGCGGTGGCGGCAGTGGGTGCGGCGGCGGGGGCGGTTGCGGCGGCGGAGGCGGGTGCTGAACCACGGATGACCGGGACCTGGCGGAGGGGGCCGGGTCCCGGTCGTGGTGACCCGGCCGGTGGCCGGGTCGGGTTCCGTTGTCGAAGGGGCTACCGCAGGTCGACGAGGGCAGCGTGGACGGCGTGCCCTGCTGCGGGGTCGCCGACCGTGATGCGCGCGCTACCGTCCGGGTAGGCCTTCGCTTTGATACCGGCGCGGCGCAGGGCGGTGGCCACGCCGGGTCCGGGTAGGTAGAGGAAGTTCGCGTGACTGGGCGGTACGTCGATTCCGCAGGCACGCAAAGTGATTCGCAGGCTGTCGCGTTCGAGGTTGATGCGCTCGACCCGGTCGCGCAGTTCCGTGCCCGCCGCGTAGGCGGCACGCACCGCGGCAACGGACGCGGTGGGTGTGCCGAAGGGCAACTGCTGGTGGCGGATTCGTTCGATCAGTTTTCCGCGGCCCACGCAGTAGCCGATCCGCAGCCCGGCCAGTCCGTACCCCTTCGAGAAGGTGCGCAGGATCAACAGATTCGGGTGACGGTGCAGCAGGGTGTGGATATCGAGACGGTCCGCCGGATCGAGGAATTCGACATAGGCCTCGTCGAGGAGCACCGGTACGCGGTGCGGGATCGCGGCGAGGAAGGAGCGCACCGCCGCCGCCTCGAGGACGGTGCCGGTGGGATTGTGCGGGCGGCACAGCACGACCAGGCAGGTGCGCCGGTTCACCGAGCGGCGCATGGCAGTCAGGTCCTGATTGCCGCCGGAATCGAGGGGGATCGGGACAAGGGTCATCCCGGCCATCTCGGCCATGATCGGGTAGCCGTCGAAAGTGGGTGTGCCGGTAACTAGTTCACCGGCGCCGAGCGTCCGCATCACCTGCAGGGCGACACCGGTGGCCCCCGCGCCGACCACCACGTCGTCGGGCGAGACCCCGAGGTGATCGGCGATCACCCGCGGCAGTTCCTCCGGCAAGAACTCCGGATACCGGTTGGCCTGGGTGAGGGCGGCAGTCACCGCCGTCAGCACGGAGGGCAGTGGGGGAAAGGGGTTCTCGCTGAGACCGAGGTCGAACAGCGTGGGTGTCGCCGTGGTGTGGAACCGACGGGAGGGGATCGTCGGTTCCACCAGCCGCACAGTCATCGCGCGGCGCCCCAGCGAATAGCCGCGGCACCGGCGAAATCACCCGCGTGCGCGAATGCCGACAGGAGAACCACCGACCCGTTGCGCAATCGGCCTGCACGGTTCTCCGCATCGAGAGTGACGGGAATGCCCGCGGCGAACAGGTTTCCGCACTGGTCGAAGGTATCGGGATGACGTTCGGCGGGCAACTCCAGCGCGTCGTGCCAGTTGCGCAGGAACAGCCGGTTCGGCTGATTGGTGACGAAGGTGTCGATATCGCTGCTCTTCACCCCGATCCGCTTGCAGACCTCCAGCGCCACCTCCGGCACCAGCCGGTTGCCACGCGCGAACACCTTGGTGATCTTGGATTCGGAGAAGGTCACACAGCCCTGACCCTCGCCCGGCTCCCAGTACTTGCGCGGACCGTTCGTGGAGAAGTCCATGTCACCGGCGAATTCGGGATAGGTGCGGGTTTCGATATCGAGGATCGGTCCCGAATCATCCTTGCGCAGCAAGCCGATTCCGCACCCGTCGCCCGGCACCGGCGCCTGCGCCAGTTTCCGGATGTCGGGCTGGGTGAACACCGGGCCCGCACAGTTCTGCGCGGCGACGATCAGCGCGGTCTTCGCCTCGCTGGTGGCCATCATCATCCGGGCTATCGCCATCATCTGGACGAACGCGGCGCACCCGCTGTTGTGCACGTCGAGTACCTGCGCCGGACGAGCGCCCAGCCGGCGAGCCAGTTCGGGGCCCGCGCCGAGCACGGGATTGTCGGGCAGCTGGGTGTGGGTGATGATGATGTCGATCTCGGACGCGAGGTCGGCGCCGTGGCGTTCACGCAGGACGGCGAACGCCTGCTCGGCCATGTCCACGGCGGTCTCGTCGCGGCCGATGTGATGACGGCCGGTCGGCGATCGGAACATCACGTTCTTCGCCATCCGCTCCGAGCGGGAGAACTGGGTGAAGTAGTCGGTCGGGACGGGGTCGCCGGGCAGATAGCTCGCGACGTCGACCAGACTCACCTGCGGCATGTTCACTGCATCCACTCCGGCTTGATCGGCAGCCCGTTGGCCGCGCGGTATTCACAAATGGCTTTGAGGTTGTCCAGCTCGAGCTGGTGTCCGGCGGAGAACATCTCCCAGAAGTCGCCGACCCAGACGGGGCGCTTCGGCGGCGCGGTTTCGGGGTAGCCGTTCTCGTCGTAGAAGGGGTGCTTGCAGTTGATCCACGTCACCACCGAGCCGGGTTTGTTGAACACCACCTGGGCGTCGACCACCCGCATCAGGTAGATCATCCAGAGGTGCTCGGACTGGTCCCACGCGCAGTGATAGTCGACGGTCATCGCGTCGGGATGGGCGACGGTGCGGGTGAAACACTTGGTCGCGTCACCGAGACGGTCGTAGGACAGCCACAGGCCGGGCTCCTCGGTTTCGGTGAATCCGCGCAGGCTGTAGGTCCATTCCTCGAGCGAGCGGGTGTCGGCTAGGTATTCGTAGACCTCGCGCGGTGGGGCCGCGATGTAGGTCTGCACGGGGCAGTAGTCGCCGAAGATCTGGTCGTGCGGATACACCGACCGCAGCATGTCCATGATGATCGGCGTTGTGGTCTCCCGGTCGGAGTTCTCGATGCGGATGACGCCGGGCACCACCTCCTCGGGGATGTCGGACAGGGCCGGCAGGGCGCTGATGGTCACGGGGTGCTCCTGGATGATTCGAGGGCTGACAGAAAGGGGAGGAACGGCGGGACTTCGTCGGGGTCGCAGAGGATTTCGAGGAACGACGGCCCGGTGCCGGCGAAGCTGAGGTCCAGTGCGCCGGACAATCGGGGGGCGTCGGAGACGGTGCGGGCGGGCAGCCCGGGGAACATGGCGGCGATGCCCGCTCCCAGGTGTGACGGTTGAAAACGGTTGAAGCTGTAGCGATCCCGGTAGTAGAGCTGTTCACGGGTGACGCACATGGCGTGCGCGTTGTTGTTGAACACCACGAAGGTGATGGGCAGGTCGTGTTCGATCGCGGTGTGGATTTCCATGCCGTGCATGAAGAACGCGCCGTCGCCGGCGATGACGACGGTGCGATGCGGGCCGTCGGGCGCGGCGCGGCGGGCGAACGCGGATCCGATACCCGCACCGAACGCGTAACCCATTCCGCCCATCCCGAGTGCGACCGTGAAACGTCCGCGCTCGGGTACCCGTAGGTAATGCACCACCGAGGCGCCGGTGTTACCCGCGTCGGCGAAAATGTCGGCGCCGTCGGGCAGCGCGCGCTGAATCGCCTCGATGACGGTGCGATAGCGCAGGCCGGGTCCCGCCGCCGCGGGAACGGGCATCGGCGTGAGCTCGGCGGAACGCTGACTTGTTGTGGCCCCCGCCCCGATCTCGGCCAGCAGCGTGGCGATGGTTTCCGCGAGATCCGCGCTGGTGGCGTGGGTCGCCGCGAGGTAGGGAGCGTGCGCGCCGATGCTGAGCACCGGCAGGTCGGCCAGGGCCGCGTCGAGGCCGGCGCGGGCAGTGACCGGCAGGCGGGTGCCGACGAGTAGGCAGGCGCTCGCCGCCGACAGGGCTTCGGCCAGCTCGGCATGACCCATGCTGCCCGCGACACCGCAGTAGCCGGGGCCGGTGTTGGAGTACACGTCCTTGGCGTCGGGGGCCACGCCGATGGCGGCGTCGAGCGTGGCCACCAGTTCGGCGAGCTCAGCGCGGGCATCGTCGCGGGCGACCTGATCACCGGCGATGATCACCACCTTCCCGGTGCGCCGGGCGTTGGTGAGTTCGGTGGCGATGGTGTGTGGGGAAGTCGCTTCCGGGGAGGCGCGATCCAGCCGTACTCCGTCGGAGGGGGCCGCGACGGTGTCGAACTGTTGAGCGACGACGGCCTCCGGCATCAGTTGCTGCTGAACATCTTTCGGGATCAACAGCACCGCAGGCCCACCACTCTCCGCGGCGGTGATCGCCGCGGCGAGCTGTGCGGGCAGCTCGAGCGGATCGGTCACCCGAGCGCAGTACTTGCTGATCGTCGCGAACAACGCTGCCGCGTCGATGGATTCGGACAATCCGCTCGAATCCTGGAACGCGCCGAGACCTTCCAGGCTGGTCGGCGGCTGTCCGATCAGCGCCAGCACCGGAACCCGTGATGTGAACGATTCGGCGAGTCCAGCAACGAGATTCACCGCACCACCGCCGGACGTGGCGGCCACGACACCCAGCCCGCCGGTGCTGCGCGCATACCCGTCGGCCATGGTCGCCGCGGAGAACTCGTGCTTGGCGACGATCCCGGCCGGTGCGCCCCCCGCGTCGAAGATCGCGTCGTAGAGGTCCTCGATATTGGCGCCGTCGACGCCGAAGATCTGGGTGATTCCCCGGTCGGCTACCGTTCGTACCAGGTAGTCCACCACCCTGTCCGGCATCGGCACTCCTTCTCCGCGACGAAATGTGACGCCGTTGTGCACCGCGTCTGATGGGGTTACGAGGCGCGCCAAGGGGGAGTTCAGAGGGTGGGTGAAAACCACCCCTTGTGTGTACGTACACATATACGTATAGTGGGTTCATGCCCAACAAGACGATCTACGTAGCCGACGACGATCTCCCCGTGTTCCAGCGGGCGCAGGAGCTCGTCGGCGGAAACCTCTCCAGCACCGTGGTCAGCGCGCTGCGCAGGCTCATCGAACTGGAGGAGGGTCGTGAGGCCGGCTTCGAGGAGGTCGTCCTGCAGGTGGGGCGCGACGGTGTCCGGCAGGTGCGCTTCCAGGGCGTGCTGCTGGGTGAATGGCGCGAGGTCGGCGACAAGCGGGTGCTGCACCAGCAGGTCTACCGCAGCCGCAAGGGCAAGCTCGTGCTCCACACGCACTCGGCGCTGTGGTCGGAATACCCGACCGGGGACGCCGCGGGCGACATGAAGGACTGGAAATACTGGCGCCGCATGTTCGGCATCGGCGATCGGGCGTGGGACTGGGGTGACTACGAGTACGAGATCCTCGACGACCTGAAGGACCTGAAGGATCGCGTGCCCGACAAGCTCTATCGCAAGGTCGAGGACATCACCGCGCACCCGCAGATCGAGGAACTCGACATCTAGCTCCGTCCTCGGACGAACAACCACACACCGCACACACCGACCGCAGCCCCTGGGGGCTGTGTCGATAACTCATGCACATATTCGCAGCAATGAATGCAATCCTCTGGAAAGGGACGACCATGGTCAACTCGGCCATCACCGCACGCGGTCTTCACAAGGCCTACGGCGACAAAACAGTTCTCGACGGCATCGACATCACCGTCGCCGAGGGCACCGTGTTCTCGTTGCTCGGCCCCAACGGCGCGGGCAAGACCACCACCGTGCAGATCCTCACCACACTGATCGCCGCCGACGGCGGCGAATGCACCGTGGGCGGCCACGATGTGGCGACCGACCGGGGCGGGGTGCGTGAGCTGATCGGCGTCACCGGGCAGTTCGCCGCGGTCGACGAGCTACTGACCGGCCGGGAGAACCTGCACATGATGGGGGACCTCAACCATCTGCCGCGCCGCGAAACCCGCGTTCTGGCCGACGAATTGCTGGCACGGTTCGACCTGGTCGAGGCAGCCGACAAGCCCGCGAGCACCTACTCCGGCGGCATGACCCGCAGGCTCGATCTGGCGATGACGCTGGTCGGCAATCCGCGGGTGATCTTCCTCGACGAACCGACCACCGGCCTCGATCCGCGCAGCCGCCGCTCCATCTGGGAGATCATCCGCGGCCTGGTCGACGATCTCGGCGTCACTGTCTTCCTCACCACGCAGTACCTCGAGGAGGCCGACCAGCTGGCCGATCGCATCGCGGTGCTCGACAACGGCCGGATCGTCGCGGAAGGCACTGCGGCAGAACTGAAGCGCCTGGTCCCCGGCGGCCACATCCGCATCGATTTCACCGATCAGCCCGATGTCGACGCAGCTCAGCGCGCGTTCGGCTCGACGGCGAAGGTGGTCGAGGGCACCGACGGGCTGACCCTCGCCGTGCCCAGCGACGGCGGCGTGCGATCACTGCGTGCCGTCCTCGACCTCCTGGATGCCGAGAACATCGAAGCGGGCGGCATTTCCGTGCACACCCCCAACCTCGACGACGTCTTCCTCACCCTCACCGGCATGAGCGGTCAGCGGCCGGAGGCGGAAGCGGAGCGTGACCACGCAGGCCGCCCGAGCATGCCCATTGTCAACAGCCGCGCCACCATCGAGCAGGAGACTCTGCGATGACCACTCAGACCAAGTCCAAGTCCTACGCCGTCGCCGACACCATGACGATGCTGCGGCGCAACATGATTCACGTCAAGCGCTATCCCAGCATGACGTTCAGCATCATCATCATGCCGATCGTGCTGATGCTGGTGTTCAAGTACGTCTTCGGTGGAGCACTCGAGAAGTCCTCGGGCGGCAGCTATATCGACTATCTGGCGCCCGGCATGATGCTGCTGTTGCCCGCCTACCTGACGGTGTCGGTAGCGGTCTCGATCGCCACCGACGCGAGCAAGGGCATCGTGAATCGCTTTCGGGTGATGGCGATCTCGCAGTCGTCGGTGCTCACCGGGCATGTGCTCGGCGCGCTCATCCAGGCGATGGCGGGCGTTGTCGCGATGACCGCCGTCGCGATGCTGGTCGGCTTCCGGCCCAACGCGAACGTCGTGGAGTGGGTCGGCGCGTTCGGGCTGCTCGCCCTGGTGACCTTCGCCTTCACCTGGCTCGCCATCGCGCTCGGCCTGCTCTCGCCCACCCCCGAAAGTGCCAGCAACGCACCGTTTCCCATCGTGCTGCTGCCCTTCCTCGGCAGTGGCCTGGTCGCTACCGACACCATGCCGGTCGGCATGCGTCAGTTCGCCGAATACCAGCCCTTCACCCCGATCACCGAGACGCTGCGCGGACTGCTGATGGGTACCGAGATCGGCGCCAACGGCTGGGTCTCGCTGGTCTGGTGCGCGGTCATCGCGGGCGGCGGCTTCCTGTGGTCGAAGTCGATCTTCCGCAAGCAAGCGAAGTAGCCTGTCGCGCAGACGGTCCGGTCTCCCCCGCGGAGACCGGACCGTTTCGCGTTCAGACCTGGGCGACCAGGACCGTCCGGCCGGAATCGATGGACGTGATCTCCACTGTGCTGATCGAATCCGGCGGGGCGTCGATGGTGCGATCCACCGTCAGCTCGGTGCCGGGACCCGCGGGCCACTGGTCGAGTTCGAAGCGCTGCTCACCCGCGGTCACCACGAGCCCGTAGGTGCGGGTGTAGCCGGAGCCGTAGGCGCTCGGCGCGTAGCTGCAGGTCATCACCAGGCGCGTGCGGTCGCCGTCGCGCACCAGCTTCACCTGCGCGCTCACCGGCGTCTGCTCCACCGCCCGCATCTGCTGCTCCGCGACGATCTGCTCGGTCGGCGTCTCCGAGCGCGCCACGGTGACGGTCACCGGAATCGCGATCGCCACCGCTGCCGCGGCGGCCGCCACCGCGCTGCCGACGCCCGTCCAGCGTCGCCGCCGCCTGCGCCGTTCGGCCGCCGCGGCCAGCGACGGGAGCAGATCGGGGATCTGTGACGGAACCGGCTCGGGCGAGGCGATCATCGACAGTGCGGTGTCGCGGTCGACCAGGGCGAGCATGCCCGGCATCCCGGACAGCTCGGCGACGGCCTGCTGGCAGTGCGCGCAGCCGAGCAGATGCGCCTCGTATTCACGCCGCTCGGCGGCGCCGAGCGAACCGAGGACATAGGCCGCGTCCCAGGTGCTGTACTCGTCGGCGAGGTCGGTCATCGGTTCGTCACCCCCATCTCCTGTAGCGCCAGTCGCATGGCGCGCATGCCGTAGTGCAAGCGCGATTTCACCGTCCCCGGCGGGATGCCCAGCTCGTCGGCGATCTGGGCCATGCCGAGGCCGCGATAGTAGGCCCGCACGATCACCTCGCGATGATCCGGGCTCAGCGTGCTCAGCGCGTCGGCGACCAGCCAGCCGTCGAGCGCCCGATCCGATTGATCGGGGCTCACCTGCTCCGGTGGGTTGTCGGTGCCGAACTCGCGGCGGTGCCTGGCACTGCGATGCTCGTCGACCGCGAGATTACGAGCCACGGTGAACAACCATGCGCGCGGTGAGGTTTCGGTCTGCTCCAGCACGGCCGGGCGTTGCCAGGCGCGCAGCAGAGTCTCCTGCACGATGTCCTCGGCCCGGCCGGGATCGCGTACCAGGCCGAGGGTGAAACGCCACAGCGCGGGTGCGTGCTCGGCGTAGAGCGCGCGCATCAGTTCGTCGCGACCATCGTTCATCGGCGGCCCTGGTCACTGCTCGTCGAAATTCATATGTCACTCCTGCTCGTGTGAAGGAGTAACGGGATCAGTTGCGTTCGAGTTCAATCGGGTGTGTCGCCAGCAGGGCCAGCGGCAACGGCTGACGGCGCAAGACCGCGGACCACAGGTCGTGGCGGTCGGTGGCGATCGGATCCGACGGCAGCGCCGAGACCACGATCCAATCGTCGTTGTCGAGTTCGCCGTCGAGCTGGCCCATCGACCAGCCCGCGTAGCCGGCGAAGATCCGGATCTTCTCGAGAAGCGGTCCGATCTCGGCGGGGTCGGCGTCCAGATCGACCAGCACCACCCGGCCGTCGACCCGGCGCAGGCCGCGGATGTCGGAGATGTCGACGCCGGCGCGCAGTACCCCCAGGCACAGCGCCGCATCGCGTTTGACCGGTCCGCCGATGTAGAGATCGGTCGGGGTGGCGGCCAGGTCCGCCCAGGCGGGCAGCACATCCACGACCGGGGTCTCACTCGGCCGGTTCAGCACCACGCCGAGGCTGCCCGCGTCGTTGTGCTCGATCACATACACGACGGTGCGCCGGAAAGTAGGTTCCACCAGGTCTGTCGCGGACACCAGCAGATTGCCCGCGCGGACGTTCACCGCCGGCTGACCACGCCGCCGATCGTCGCCGTGCCCGTCGCGAGTCCGGCGCTCGTCCGGGTCGTCTCCGCCTGCCACCGAGCCATCATCGCATTGGAGCGGCGGTGCGCGCTTCCCGCGCAGCGGATCGGAACCGGAATTTCTTCGTGCGTGGACCCCGCGATCGCCCGGTAGGGTCGCGCTATGCACTCGCCCGAAGTCCTGCTCGACGACAACGACGCTGTGTACGACTACTACCTGCGGCATCAGCAGAACAGGTGGAAGGCGCTTGCCTCGTACGCGGTGCTGGCCCGGCGGTTCCGGCCGCGCGTGACGTTCGCCGAGGGCGCGAAACAGCAGTTGAAAGCGCTGATCCGCAGCGGTCGGCCGGTGATCTACGCGATCAACCACCTCTCGACCAGCGACCCGTACACGGTCGCGGCGACGGCGTGGCGCTCACCGCTGCGCTCGAAGATCGGGCGGGTGCGGGTGCTGGCGAAGGACGAGCTCTTCCTCGACCCCGAGCAGCGGCGCAAGGTGGACATGATGGGCGGGATCCCGGTGTTCCGCGGCAAGGACCACGGCATTCGCGCGGTCAATGCCGCAGGTCAGCGGATGATGGATGTGTGCGCGCAGCGGTTGGCCGCCGGTGATCACCTCGCGATCTTCCCCGAGGGGACGTGCAATGAGGTAGATCACACCAAGGTGCAGGCGGTCGGCAGCGGAATCGGGCATATCGCGTTCCGGGCGGCCAAACTGGACGCCGCGCCCGCGCTGGTCGCCATGGGGATGAACTACGGCTCCTATGCGGCCGGTGTCGAGCCGACCGCGGCGGAGGTGGTGTCGGGGAGCGCCTACTTCCGGGCGCCGATTCTCGAGTTGCCGCAGCGGCCCGCCGACATCGCCAGGCTGGTCAAAGACGAGCTGCAACTGGCTGTCGACGGGGCCGTCGCGCGCTACTGAGGTAGACCGAACAACTCTCTGGCACGTTGCGGGACGTAGGCGATGTAGTCGGGGCGGGTGGTGATGAAATGCAGGACGACCGGGCACATCGGCAGGACGCTGAAACCTTGGTCTCTGCTGGTGTCCAGCGCGGCTTTGACCAGGGTGTTCGCCAGTCCTCGGCCTTCGAATCGGGGGTAGATCTCGGTGTGCACGAGGGCGCGTTCGTCCCCGGTGTCCTGGTATTCGATGTAGCCGGCGGGTTGACCGTCGGCGGTGAGTTCGAACCGCTCGAGCGCGGTGTTGTTGCGGACCTCGGTCGCCATAGGTCGACGCTACCGTGTTCGGGAGGACAACCCACTGAGCAAATGAGAACATGGGTCACTCCCCGACCACCTCCGAGCCGTCGCGCGCCTGATGAAAGGCCGAGAGCGAACGGTCGAGCTCGGAAACGACACTATGAATACACGGAGAGGCGGAACAGATGGCCGGCGAACCGCTTGTCGTGCTCGCTCCCGACAAGTTCAAGGGGTCGTTGACCGCGCCGGAGGTGGCCAGGGCTCTGGCCAGGGGAATCGCTCGGCGTGCGCCGAAGGCGCAGGTGCGGTGTGTGCCGGTGGCCGACGGTGGTGACGGGATGGTCGACGCTTTCGTGGCGTCGGGGTGGAAGCGGGTGGAGGTCGCCGCGCCCGGGCCGACGGGGGAGCAATCGACGGCGGTGTACGCGGTGCGGGGGGATACCGCGGTGGTGGAGCTGGCGGCTGCCGTGGGGCTGGTGAAGTTGCCCGGTGGGCGGCTGGATCCGCTGCGGGCCGATACGTTCGGGTTGGGTGTTGCCATCGTGCACGCGCTCGACGGCGGGGCGCGGGAGATCGTGCTCGGGCTCGGCGGAAGCGCTTCGACGGACGGTGGGTCGGGGTTGTTGCGGGCGCTCGGGTTGCGGTTGCTCGATCAGGAGGGGCGGGAACTGGCGGGCCGCGGGGACGTGGCCGCGTTGCTCGAGCAGGTCGCCTCGGTGGATCGAGGCGGGCTGCATCCGGCGGTCGCGACGACGCTGTTCACGCTGGCCTGCGATGTGGACAATCCGTTGCTCGGGCCGGCTGGTGCGGTAGCGGTGTACGCGCCACAGAAGGGTGCCAGTGCTCGGCAGATGCTGAAACTCGAAGCGGGGCTTACCAACTGGGCGGCCGTGCTGGGCAGGGGCTACGCGGAGATCGGTGGCGCGGGCGCGGCGGGCGGCACCGGGTTCGGGGCGCTCGCGGTGCTGGGTGCGCAGGTGCGCAGCGGGATCGATGTACTGCTCGAGCTGCTGGAATTCCCGGCCCTCATCGACGGGGCCAGGCTGGTTGTCACCGGTGAGGGCTCACTGGATCACCAGAGCATGCACGGGAAGGCGCCGGTCGGGGTCGCGGCGGCGGCGAAGAAGGCGGGCGTGCCGGTGATCGCGGCGGTAGGGCGAACCCTGTTGTCGTCCGGGGAGATTCGAGCCGCGGGATTCGCCGCGTGTTATCCGCTCAGCGACCTCGAGCCCGATCCCGCGCGCTCGATCATCGCGGCGGCCGACCTGCTCGAACGCATCGGCGAGCGGATCGCCATGGAGCACCTGTGCCGGATGCGCTGACGGTTACAGCGCGATCCGGGAGGGCGAGGGCTGCGGGGCAGTCGGCCGGGTAGCGGTGGCCAGCGCCTCGCGATTCTCATCGCCCCAGGTCTCGAGCGGTTCCAGCGCGAGGCGAAGGGCTTCGCCCAGCGGGGTGAGCGAGTACTCCACCCGCGGCGGGATCTCGGGATAGATCTCGCGGTGCACCACGCCGGTGCTCTCCAGGTGCCGCAGGTTCTCGGCGAGCACCTTCTCGCTCACACCCTCGAGCAGCCGCCGGATCTGACCGAATCGCTGCGGCCCGGCGCCGAGCACCCACATCAGGTGCAGCTTCCATTTACCGCCGACGACGTCGATGGCCAGGCTCATACCGCACACATCGTGATCTGCGTCACTGCTCAACGTCGCCACACCCTTCTGACCGTATTTCGAACCTCTGGGTAAGCAACCACACCCGAACGTTCGGTCTTCCCGACGATACTCGCGCCGACCACCATGGAAAGCGGCGCCGAACCAACCAGTATCGAGAATCGAAGGGCCACACCATGTCCGAGCAGACCGCTCCCCGTTCCGTTTCCGTTCTCGGCCTCGGCCCGATGGGCCAGGCCATGGTCAGGGCTTTCCTCGAGGCAGGCGTCGAGGTGACGGTGTGGAATCGCAGCACCGCCAAGGTCGATGCCATGGTGGCGCTGGGTGCCAAGCGCGCAGGCACCGTCGCCGAGGCGCTCGATGCCAACGAGGTCTCCGTGCTCAGCCTCACCCATTACGACGCCATGTACGACGTGCTCGGTCAGGCGATCGACCACCTGCCCGGCAAGGTGATCGCCAACCTGTCCTCCGATTCACCGGACAAGGCGCGAGCGGGCGCGCGGTGGGTTCGTGAGCGGGGCGCCGAATTCCTCTCCGGCGGCGTGATGTCGGCGGGCGACAACATCGTCCATCCCTCGTCCTACATCTTCTACAGCGGCCCGAAGGCGGTCTTCGACGCGCACGCCGAGCTGCTGCGCCCGCTCAGCCCGCAGGAATACCTGGGTGCCGACGACGGCTTGGCCCAGATCTTCTACCAGGCCCTGCTGATCACCTTCCACCCGTGGTTGCTGGCGTTCGACCAGGCGTCGGCGATGATCGCGAACTCCGGCCACAGCATCGACCAGTTCGTACCGTTCGCCGTCCGCTCCGCCGGCGCCTACCCGTTCTTCATCGAACAGTTCGCCGAGGCGAACAAGGCGGGCGGCTTCGCGGAGCTCTCGCACCTGAAGATGATGGACGCGGGCGCCCAGCACATCATCGACGCCAGCGAAGAGGCAGGCGTCGACGCGAGCCTGTCCCACCTCGCCCAGTCGTTCTGGCGCAAGGCCGTCACCGCGTCCGAGGCGACAGGCAGGCAGATCTCGCCGTACGCGTTGTTCCGCGGCGAGGCGTCCTGATGTCGGCTTCCGGCCGAGCGGCCGAGGCGGTCACCGTCATCGGCCTCGGCCCGATGGGGCAGCAGATCGTGCGCACCTACCGCGCCGCGGGTTTCACGGTGACGGTCTGGAACCGCACCCCCGGCAAGGCCGACGGTCTGGGTGCCCATCGCGCCGAGACGGTCGCCGACGCGGTGGCGGCGGCGGAGCTCATCGTGCTCAGCCTGACCCACTACGACGCGATGGACGAGATTCTCGGCGGCGCCGATCTGACCGGCAAGGTTGTGGTCAACCTGTCCTCGGATTCGCCGCAGCGAACTCGGCAGGGGGCGGCGTTCGTCCGGGCTCGCGGTGGCGAATTTCTCGCCGGTGGGGTGATGGCTCAGCCGCACGAGCTGGCCGGGCCTGCGGCATACATCTTCTACAGCGGCCGACCGGCGGTATTCGAAGCACAACGAGAGTTGTTGCGGCCCTTGGCGTCCATGGAATATCTGGGTGCCGATGACGGCGCGGCCCAGGTCTTCTACCAGGCGATGCTCGCCCTGTTCCTGCCTCTGCTGCTCGGCTACGAGCAGGCGCTGGCGATCATCGACCGGTCCGGTTCCGCGATAGCCCGGTTCATGCCCTACGCCCAGCGGTCACTGGGCAGTGTCGGCGAGCTGTACGCCGCTTGGGCGGGAATCGCCGAGGACGGGGGTCCGCCCGATCCGGCGTACCTGCGAATGATGGCGGCCGGCGCGCGACATGTGGTGGCGACCGGTGCCGAGGTCGGCGTGGACACCGTTCTGGCCGAATCGGTTTCGTCGTATTGGGAGCGAGCTGCCGGTACGCCCGAATCGACGTTCCAGGTATTTCGCGGATGAAACTCTCGATTCGCTGAAATCGGACTTTTCGAAAACTGTGAGCACTGCTCTTGACTTCGGCGCGCGGATCGCGCATGCTTGTACTCAACAGAGAGCAGTGCTCACAGTTTAGGAGTGATCAACATGGACAACGCGACCCGCCACCTCCCCCCGACCGGCATCGACCCGATCGTCAACAAGATCGCCAACCTGCTGCCCAAGCTGGGAATCAGCATCATGGGGTCGCGGCTGCTGGCGGTGCGCGGCCGCAAGAGCGGGGAATGGCGCACCACCATGGTCAACGTGATGACGGCCGCCGACGGCGAGCGCTACCTGGTCGCGCCGCGTGGGCACGTCCAATGGGTGCGCAATCTGCGCGTGGCGGGCGACGGCGAACTACGCCTCGGCCGTAAGACCGAACGGTTCACCGCCACCGAGGTCGCCGACGCCGACAAGGTGCCGCTGCTCCGGCTGTACCTGGAGAAGTGGGGCTGGGAGGTCGGCAAGTTCTTCGAGGGTCTCACCAAAGACGCGACCGATGCCGAATTGATCGCTATCGCACCGGGTTTCCCCGTCTTCCGCCTCAGCTAGGGCTTGCTCAGGTATTCGATCGCGGCGGCATAGCCCTGGATGCCGAGGCCGGCGATGACCGCGGTCGCGATCGGGGAGACGAACGAATGGTGCCGGAACTCCTCGCGCGCGTGCACATTGCTGATGTGCACCTCGACGATCGGCACCTCCGGGATCACCAGGGCGTCGCGCAGCGCCACCGACGTATGGGTGAGGCCGCCGGGGTTGATGACGATGGCCGACACCTCGCCGCGGGCCTGGTGGATCCGGTCGATCAGCGCGCCTTCGTGATTGGACTGGAACGCGATGACCTTGCGTTCGAATCGGGCGGCGGTCTGCTCGCACAGCGCGACGACATCGTCGAGGGTGTCGGCGCCGTAGATCTCGGGCTGACGGGTGCCCAGCATGTTCAGGTTCGGTCCGTTGATGACGAGGATCGGACCGGTGGCCTGCACGGAATCTCCCATGCAGGCCACTGTAAGTCACAAGCCGGTGGGGCCCTCCGAGCGCAGGTCGTCGACCTTGCGCATGGCTTCGCGGAGTTCGGCCAGCCAGGTTTCGGCGTGTTTGCCCGCGAGTTTGACCGTCCAGGCCAGGGCGTCGGCGCGGGAGCGGGCGACGCCCGCGTCGATCAGGGTGTCGAGGACCTGGCGTTCGGGCTGACGCAGACGGGTCATCACGGGGACCGCCAAGTGGGTGAACAGGATCCGTTCGCCGTCTACTCGCACGCCCCAGGCGACACTGCGGCCGTAACGCCGCTGGGCCTCGTCGGCGATCTGCATGCGGGCCGGGCGGGTCGACTCGCGGAAGCGGGCCAGCGCGCCTTCTTTCGTGGCCGCCGGGGTGCTCGCGTCGCCGGGGACGGGCAGTTCGCCGACCACGACGATCTCGTCGCGGTCGATCTCGATGTCCACCGGCCCGGTGAACCAGTCGGCGGGCAATCGTCCGGCGAACCAGTCGGGGGCGTCGGCGGGATCGGGAAGGTCGGCTTGCTGCCAACCGCCGGGTCGGCCGAATCCGCGCTCGCGTCGATCGTTCCGCATGGAAATCACCTGCTATCTGTCTTGCGCACGTTGCGTTGATTACAAGATTACGCCGATATCAGCGCGGTGAATTCCGCTCTGCGTGAACCGGTGCGTATCGACTCGGTAAAGGCGATGCCGTGCGTGTGGACGGAGACGGCCTGGGTACCCTCGCGTTGAATCGCCGGACAAATGCGAGATCCGCACCACCTGGCGCGGCTGTCGGTACGGTTGACGCAGCAGTTGTTGCCGCTTACTGGGCGAGGTTGGAAAACGGACCCTCATCAGGGCGAGATTTCCGGCACAATCGAGGTGTCGAGGTCGGGGAGTATCCCGGCTGACCGGGGCATTGGAGACGGGTCAACTTCCGGTACGGTGGATTTGTTACCGGAGTGGCAAGAGTGAAGAGTGGGCGATATGGATGTGTGGGGATCCCGCCGCTTTCGCGTCCGGGGCGCAATGGCGATCGCGGGGGTTGCGACCCTCGCCATCGCGCTGTGCTCGTGCGGAGTGGGTGGGAAGACGAGCGAGTCGGAGACGGTGGTCCAGCGGTTCACCGAGTACCTCGACGATCAGGACTACGGCAAAGCCGCCGACCTGACCTCGTACCCCGCCGCCGCTTCGGCAACCATGAAGCAAATGTTCGAGGGCCTGCAATCGGGCACTGTCGACTACGAGGCGTCGCAGGTCATCGACCTCGACAAGCAGTCCGCGATCTTCAGCATGGAAGTGGCCTGGAACTTCGGCGAGAAGAAGGACTGGACCTACACACTGCAGGGCACCGTTCGCAAGCTCGCCATCGGCTGGCGGATCTCCTGGGAGCCCGCGGTGGTCATGCCGCAGCTGACGAACAACCGCACCGTCAAGCTCGTGCGTACCACCGCGAAGCCGCCGCCCAAGGTTGTCGACCTGCCCGGCGAAACGCTGATGACCGAGCAGACGCTCAACGTCATCAAGATCGACCCGAGCCGTACCGGCGACCTCGTCGGCACCACCAACGCGCTCGCCGACGCCATCGAGCCGGTCGCGCCCCTGATCACCGGGCCGTCGCTGATGCAGCAACTGGCAGGCTCGCAGGGCAAGCCGATCGTCGCGGTGAACCTGCGCGACGGGGATTTCGCGATCCTGGAACCACGGATGGCCAAGGTGCCGGGTGTGGTGATGGAGAAGCAGCCCAAACTGATCTCGGCCGACCGGCGCACCCGTTCGCCGATGCTCGACGCGCTGCGCGAGGTATGGCAGGACAGCCTCGAGGCCACCGCGGGCTGGGGTGTGCAGATCTTCGAGGCCGACGGCAGGTTCGTCAGCCAGGTGGCCGGATACCAGGGACCGGCCGGGCCGGATATCGCCGCGACGATGGATCAGCGACTCCAGCGCGCCGCCGAAGACGCCGTGGTGAGCGCGGGGACCGCGGCGACGGTCGTGGCCATTCAGCCCTCGACCGGCGCGGTTGTCGCGGTGGCGCAGAACTCGTACGCGACGGAGAAGGGGCCGATCGCCTTCACCGGACTGTTCCCGGCGGGCGGCACGATGGAGCTGTTCCGCACCGTGGCCGCGGCGACCAAGAACAAGCCGCCGCAGGACGTCACCGTGCAGGAGGCGGCCGAGGCGGCCACCGCGCTCGGCGTCGGCGTCGACTTCAAGGTGGCCGGGCTCGACGAGGTGACCGGGCGGATCAGCACGCCCGGCCGCAGCACCGAGCAGGTGCGTCAGGGCGCGGGCGCCGACGCGGTGCAGGTGAGCCCCTTCGGGATGGCGATCGCCGCGGCGGCCATTGCGCGTGGGTCGGTGGTGCCGCCGATGATCGAGGCGGGCAAGCCGGGTACCACCGATACCCCGGTTCCCACGCTGCCCCAGCCCGCGGTCGACCGGCTGCGCGGAATGATGAACGAGGGCATCGGCAAGCCCGAAACCGCTGCGCTGCGCGGATTCCGCGATATCACCGCCTTCGCCGCGACGGGCGGCGCCGACGGTTGGCTGCTGGCGACGATGGGCGACCTGGTCTTCGCGGTGCACATCGCCGATGTCGACAGTGGCGACGCCACTTCACGACTCGCGGCCGTGCTGCTGAAATCGCTGGCGACGCCGGAGCCGTAGAGCGAGGGTTATCACTGCTCAGTGGCTATGAACCCGGTCTCGAAGTCGATCTTGACCGGTTACGCTACGTCCGTGAAGAGATACGCGCCGTTCGGTATCGATGCTCTATTGGTGATCGTCTTCTGCGCGATCGGGAGGCGCAGTCACGACGAAGCCGTCATCGCCGGTCTGCTGAAAACGGTGTGGCCCTTCGGGTCAGGACTGATCCTCGGCTGGGTCCTTGCGGTCTACCTCGCACGGAACACGCGGTTCGACGCAACGGCGTTGTGGCCCACCGGAATCCTGATCTGGGCGAGCACCCTCGTCGGCGGGATGGTGTTGCGCGCCATCAGCGGCCAGGGCGTCGCGTTCAGTTTCATGATTGTCGCGGCCTGCGTCCTCGCGCTGTTTCTCTTGGGGTGGCGCGCCGCGATACGCGCGCTGCGGTGACACCGTTCGATAATCGGCACATGGGTAACTCATCGGGGACGGGCTAACCCGACTCCATCGTTCCGCCGGCCGCGTCCCCGGATTCCCCGCGCCTACGTCTGGCTTGAATACGCGGGGAGGCGGAATAGAACTCTTGCTCGTACTCTTCGTCGTCGGCCTGTGGTGTGCGGAACAGGAACGCGAAGACGATCCAGCCGACCACGGCGACCAGGATGAAGCTGACCAGCCGGTACACGAACGCGGCCGCGACGGCCTGTGCGGCGGGCAGTCCCGCGGCCGCGGTGAGACTGTAGATCAGCGTCGCGTCCACATAGACGATGCCGCCCGGCGCGAACGGAATCGACCCCACCGCCTTGCCCGCCGCGAAGGCGATGAGCAGCCCGGACAACTTGGGATCGGCGCCGATCGCGTAACAGGCGGTGCCCAGACACGCCACGTCGGCGAACCGGTGCACCAGCGCCCACACCCCGACGAGCGCCGCGTCCTTCTTCCCCAGATCGACCGACTCGAGTTGCGCCCGGATCTCGGCCAGCTTGGCGATGCCGTGATCGGCGGGCTTCTTCCGCAGCCGATTGACCAGCGCGAGTACCCGCCGCAGCATGGCCTCGAGCGTGCCGGGATGGCGGGCGAGATAGTTGCCGGCGAACAGGACCAGGGCGAGGACCACCAGCGAGACGACGAATTTGAAGCCGATCCCCTGTCCGACCAGCGCGGCGCCGGCGATCCCGAGCAGCGCCAGCCCCGCGGCGGCGACCACGCCGGAGAAGACCAGCTGCCAGGAGGCGACGATCGGGCTCGCGCCCCAGCGCCGGGTCTGGCGGTAGGTGAACGCGGTGGAGAAGACCTGTCCGGCGGGCAGCGTCAGCGACATCGCGGTCGCGCCGTAGACCACCGATACCGATTTCCCCTGGCTGACGTCCACCCCACCGGCGTGCAGCAGTTGTTTCTGCACCCGCCCGAAACCGCTCATCGACATCGCCTGCAACACGATGCACAGGAACAGCCAGCCCCAGTGGATCTCGGTGAGCGTGCGCCAGGATTCGTGCAGGCGGGGCCACAGATACACGCCTTCGCCGACGAGCAGCGCGAGGATCACCGCGCCGAGCACCCACTTGACCCACCGAAAGCGGCGGCGGCGCTCGGCCGGTGCGCCTGCTAGGTCGCCGTCGGCCGTCACGGTCTCAGCCTAACGAACGCATCTGTTCTTCCTCGTCCCCGCGCGGCGCGGCGATCGCGGACTTCGGCCAGGCCAGGCGGGTTTTTCTGCGTCTGCCGCGCAATTGGACCTCGTCTCCGGTTATCCAATGTTCTTGCTCGCTTTCGTCGGCGAAGTAGAGCGCGCTGCCCGAAGCGAGAACGCGGCCGGGATGATCTTTGGCCAATTCGGTGAGCCGCGACGCCTCGTTGACGGGGTCGCCGATCACGGTGTATTCGAAACGATTTGCGGCGCCGATGTTTCCGGCCACCGCCAGGCCCGCCGAGACGCCGATGCCGATGTCGAGGCTGGTCACCTCGCGCAGGGCCTCGCGCAAGTCGCGGGCCGCGGCGAGGGCGGCGCTCGGTGCGTCGGGGCGATCCAGCGGGGCGCCGAAGATGGCGAGCGCCGCGTCGCCGACGAACTTGTTGACGAAACCGTGGTGGCTGTCGATTACGTCGACCACCACCCGGAAGAACTCGTTGAGCAGGCTCACCACCTCGGTCGGCGGGCGTTCGGCCGCGGCGGCGGTGGAACCGACCATGTCCACGAACAGCACCGCGACGAATCGGGTCTCACCACCGAGTTCGGTGCCGTAGTCCAGTGCCCGCTGCGCCACATCCTCGCCGACGTGCTGACCGAACAGTTCCTGCAGCTTGCGGCGCTTGGCCGCCTCGTCCATCATCCGGTTGAAGCCGACCTGCAACAGCCCGATCTCGCTGCCGTCGTAGACCTCCACCTGCACGTCACGCGAGCCGGCCTGCACCCTGTTGATGGCTTGGGACAACTGCCGCACCGGGTCGGAGATCGAGGAACCGGTCAGCATCGACAGCGCCAGCGCCTGGAGGATCACCACGCCACACAGCAGCAGGATCGAGATCGCGAGCGACTTCGCCGAGAACTTCACGTCCGAGGAGATCTGGGTGACGCACAGCAGCACGATCGCGATGGTGGGCGCGAAGGTGCCCATGCCCCAGGTCATCGCCATCCGGGTGCCGACGCCGGGGGTCAGCGTGTGGTCGAAGGTGCCCTCGGTCAGCGCCTCCGCGGCGACCGGGCGCAGGATGCGTTCGCCGAGCATGTAGGTGAAGCCGAACACGATGGTGGCGGCCATGCACTCGGTGACGATCACCGCACCCGCCAGCTCGGGCGATTCGGTGATGATCAGCGCGGCCAGGATCCCGCCGCCGATGATCCACAGCACCAGGTGCACGATCGACTGCCGCAGCGGCACGTGCAGGGCCGCCATCTGCTCGCGTCTGCTCGGTGGCCCGCCGCGCATCTGCCAGCGCATCACCGGCCGCAGCATGAGGGCCGCGGCGAAGATGCTCAGCACGGCGGCCACCCCGAAAACGAGCAGCGGCGCGAGCAGACCGGTCTGGCGCACCCCACCCGGATCGCCCTCCGGAACCGGCAGGCCGTATTGGATGAAGGCCCACACCAGCACCGCGCCGAAGGCGTTCGCCAGCAGCACAGACGTCAGATACAGCGGCCAGCGCGTTCGCATGGTCTGTTTGACCGCTTCCAGGGGCGCCGACACGTCTGCCAATCTATCTGACCACCTAGCCAGGTGATCAGGACAGGCGACAGGGTGGGCATTATCGCACCGACATTCGCCCATTACCGGGTGGAAACCGAGGAAATCCCGTCGCCATTCCGCAGTAATTCATTCTGGCTATGTATGAAAGATACTGACTGACAACATAATTCGCCGAATGGTGGCCTCGATTCCGCTGCCGATGGCACCACGACCAGCGGCTCGGCCGAGAGTATCTTCCCGGCACTGAACAGCGGTAGTGCCAAGCCCAGCGGCGCCTCCCCCGAGGCTGTCGGCCCGCCGGAAGGCACGCCGCCGAGCTACACCGTGCCCGGCTTGGCCGGACACTGACATGCGGTTCTGTCGATAGGCAGGCGAACGCCCGGTTCCGTCGACCGGGCGTTCACCCGTAGCGGGACTGTGGTCAGAACCTCTTCCCGAGGCACCGGCACGAGCACCGATCCGGCGTTCGGACCGATAGGCTCTCTCGAGTGACCGACCAGAAGGTAGATTCCGGGACCGCGTCAACGCCGTGGCGCTCGGACGCCGAGGCAGTTCATCCCCTGGTCCGCAAAGCCGCCGCGTGGAGTTGGCGGCTGCTGATCATCTTCGGCGCGTTGCTCGCGGTCGGAATGCTCGTGCAGAAGTTCGCCACGGTGGTGATCCCGCTGGCCATCGCGCTGCTCGCCGCCGCGCTGCTCGCGCCGATGGTCGATTGGATGCAGCGGGTGGGGATTCCGCGCTCGCTCGGCGTGTTCGTCGCGCTGCTGGGGTCGATCGGTCTGCTGGCGGGGGTGCTGACCTTCGTCGTCGAACAGTTCGTCGACGGTGTGCCGGGGCTGTCCAACGAGGTCACCAACAGCGTGCACAAGGTGCAGGACTGGTTGATCAACGGTCCGCCGCATCTGAGCGATCAGCAGATCCGCAGCGCGGGCGACACCATCGTGCGCACCATTCAGGACAACCGCGAGAGCCTGACCAGCGGCGCGCTGACCACCGCCACCGCCATCGGCCACATTCTCACCGGCGCCTTCCTGATCCTGTTCATTCTCATCTTCTTCCTCTACGGCGGAGATCAGATCTGGAACTTCGTCACCCGGATCATCCCCACCGCGCACCGCGAAAAGGTCCGCACCGCCGGTGAGCTGGGCTTCGGAACGCTGGTCGGGTTCGTGCGTGCCACCGTCGCGGTGGCCGCCGTCGACGCGATCGGTATAGGAGCCGGGCTGGCGATTCTGCATGTGCCGCTGGCTTTGCCGCTGGCCTCGCTGGTGTTCATCAGCGCGTTCATCCCGATCATCGGCGCGTTCTTCGCCGGGTTCGTCGCCGTGTTCATCGCCCTGGTCACCAAGGGGCTGGTGACCGCGCTGATCGTGCTCGGCATCATCATCGCGGTGATGCAGCTGGAAGGCCATGTGCTGCAACCGCTGTTGCTCGGGCGGGCCGTGAGCATCCATCCGCTGGCCGTGGTGCTGGCCATCACCGCCGGCTTGGTGGTCGGCGGGATCGCGGGGGCACTGCTCGCCGTGCCGTTGATCGCGGTGGGCAACACGGCGATTCGCTATCTGCTCGCCGACAGTCCGGAGGAGGCCTTCGGCGAATTGGTCGCCACCGAGGAGCGAAAACGGTTCAGCGCCGAGCCGGACAAACCGGAGCCGCCGGGCCGCTTCGACGTGGCGAAGCGGCTGCGCATGGAAGAAGCCGAGTCCGGCGATGCGGACTCACACAGCTGAGCTGAGCTCGGCCGACGCCGCGACCGCGCCGCTGTGGCGGGCGGCGCAGGCGTTTCGGCTGGTCACGCTGCTGTACGCGATCGGTCAGCAGATCGCGTCGGTGTCGTATTACGAGCATCCGCGACTGAGCTGGATGCTGATCGCGGTGATGGCGATCTGGTCGGGCAGTTCGGCGCTGCTGTTGTCGCAGTGGTACTTCCCCGAGGCGACCGGGAAGATCCGCGGCTGGGTGGTGTTCGGCGATCAGGTGGTGACGATCGCGCTGATCGCCTCGACTCGGCTTGTCGCGGACTACGATTGGTACCACGGACATCAGACCCTGCCGACGACGTTGTGGATCGCGAACTCGGTGATCTCGATGGCCATTCTGCGCGGACCTGTCGCGGGTGTTGTCGCGGGACTCGCCATGTCGGCGGTCGTGGTGACCGTACGGGGTCAGTGGGGACAGGACGTCTGGGGCGACGCGACCGCACCGGTACTCGTCTCGGTCGGGTTGGCGCTCGGGTTGGCCGCCAATACCGCTCGCCGGGCGCAGGGGCAGCTCGAACGGGCCTTGCGGATCACGGCGGCGGCGCAGGAGCGGGAGCGCTTGGCTCGCGAGGTGCACGACGGGGTGTTGCAGGTGCTGGCGTTCATCAAACGCCGTGGCAGCGAGATAGGCGGGCCCGCACAGGAACTCGCGCAGCGGGCCGGGGAGCAGGAGGTGGCGTTGCGGGTGCTGCTGTCCGAGCAGGCGGAGCTGCCCGATCCGGAGTCGGGCGAAGTGGATCTGCGGCCTCTGCTGACCGCGCACGCCACGCCGAAGGTATCGGTGGCCACGCCGGGCGATCCGGTGCTCGTAGGACGGATAGTCGCCCAGGAGATCGCGGCGGCGGTGAACACCGCGCTGTCGAATGTCTCGTTGCACGCGGGCGCCGACGCGAAAGCCTATGTGCTGCTGGAGGACACCGGTGACGGGTTGGTGGTGAGCGTGCGTGACGACGGCGTCGGCATCGCGACAGGACGGCTGGAGGCGGCCGAAGCCGAAGGGCGGATGGGGGTTTCGCGCTCGATCGTCGGCCGGATCGAGGCACTGGGCGGTACGGCCGAGTTGTTGACCGAGGGTGCGGACCTCGGTACCGAGTGGGAATTCCGGATTCCGCGCCATCCGGCGCGCTGAGAAGAGGAGCTGGGCGATGGCGGTGATTACGGTCATGGTGGTCGACGACCATCCGATGTGGCGTGAGGGTGTTTCTCGCGATCTCGCCGAAGCCGGTTTCGAGGTACTGGCCACCGCGGACGGCGTCGGCACGGCCTCCCGTCGGGCCGCGGCTGTGCAGCCGGACGTGGTGTTGATGGATATGCAGCTCACCGACGGGAACGGGGCCGCGGCGACCGCCGAAGTGCTGCGGGTGTCGCCGCACAGCCGGGTGCTGGTGCTGTCGGCCTCGGCCGAGCGCGACGATGTGCTCGACGCGATCAAGGCCGGGGCCAGCGGATATCTGGTGAAGAGCGCGTCCGCCGCCGAGCTGATCGACGCTGTCAAGGCCACTGCCGCTGGTCAGCCGGTGTTCACGCCCGGGCTGGCCGGGTTGGTGCTCGGCGAGTATCGGCGGATGGCGACCGCACCGGCGGCCGCCGATCAGCCGCATCGGCCGTCGTTGACCGAGCGGGAGACGGAGGTTCTGCGGATGGTGGCCAAAGGGTTGTCGGCCAAGCAGATCGCTACTCGATTGAATCTCTCGCACCGGACCGTGGAGAACCACGTGCAGGCGACGTTGCGCAAGTTGCAGCTCGCGAATCGGGTCGAGCTCACCCGCTACGCGATCGAGCAGGGGCTCGAGTAGCCACAGTGATTAGGGGTTTGCCCTGATGTGCTCGGCGGGGGTGGCTGGCTACCCTCGATGACATGGGCGGTCCTGAATCCCTCTTCGTACCCGGCGCCGCGACGGTCGGCCCCGTCGGCGACCGTGAGCTGCGTGTTTCCGATGCCGAACGTGAGCATGTCGGTCAGCTGCTGCAGCGTGCCGTCGGGCTCGGCATGTTGTCGCTCGGGGAGTTCACCGAGCGGATGGACACCGCGCTGGCCGCCAAGACCCGCGGTGAACTCAACGCCGTGCTGGTCGACCTGCCCGGTATGCGGGTGGCGGGCACACCGCAGCCCGCCGCTATGCCGCGCCCACGACACATCCCGGTTCCGGCCGGTGGGTCGAATCCGAGCGCGATCCGCAGCCGTTTGTCGGGGGTGCATCGACGCGGGCCGTGGCAGGTGCCGCCGGTGCTGCATCTCAACAACCTGATGTCGGGTGTGACCTTGGACTTCACCGAGGCGGTGATGCAGACGCAGATCGTGGAGATCCAGGTCGACGACTACTGCACGAGCCTCACATTGCTCGTCCCCGCGGCGGCCACCGTCGACCTCAACGGTCTCGATCTGGTGGGGTCCTCGGCCAACAACAAGGTGCGTACGGGGCCGCCGATCGGACCTCTGCACCTTGTCGTGCACGGGCGTATCCGGTTCGGGTCGGTGACGGCGAAGTATCCGTTGATGGTGCAGTGGCGACGGTTTCTGGGGTCATGACCCCGGGTAGTCGGGGAGACATCGAGGGCTACCCGGGCTGATTCGGGTAGGAACCGGGGGCTGACGGGGGTTTCTACTCATGTTCGGCGGGTGTCGGGCGCCGACGATGGGGAGATGAGTACCGCTATTGATCCCGCGCTCGTAGCGCGGCTCTCGGGGGAGTTCACCGCGCTGGGCGCCCGGATGGGTCAGCTGGGGGGCGATCTGGACGTGCTTTCCGCGCAGTTGCGGGCTGAAGAAGCGCTGCGCGAGGGCGAGGTGGTGCCCCCGACGTCGTGTGCGGCTGCTGTGGGGCCTGGGCCTGTTGCGGGGCCTGCATCTGTTGCGGGGTCGCCTGCTGCGGGGGCTGTGCCCGTTGCGGGCCCGCCGACTGTCGCGGGCTTCGGGCCTGTTCACGGCGGTCCACCTCGAGGCGCTCCCTTCGGCCAGGCGGGGTGGGCGGGTGGTCGGCACACAGCGACCTACGCGCCGGCGCCGGGAACGGCTGTGCCCGTGGGCGCGGGGCAGGGGCGTCAGGTCGGGTCCGGATGGGGGCAGGGAACTCATCCGGCTGGTCGACCCTTCGCGCCGATGCCGATGCCGATGCCGATGCGGGGTCCGGCGCGCGAGCCTCGGGTGCCGTGGTGGCAGCGGGAAGGGGTGATTTCGCGGGTGCTGGCGGTGGCCGGGGTCGGGGTGACCTTGGTCGGCGTGCTGATGCTGCTGGTGCTGGCCGCGCAGGCCGGATTCTTCGGTCCGGTGGCGAGAGTCGGTGCCGGGGCCGGTCTTTCGGTGGTGCTGGTCGGGCTCGGGTGGCGCGTTTTCGGGCGGCCCGGTGGGCGTGTCGGTGGAATCGCGTTGGTGGCCACCGGTATCGCTGGGTTGTATCTCGATGTTGTCGCGATGACCGGGTACTACCGATGGGTTCCGGGTGAGGTCGGGCTCGCGGCGGCGCTGGCGGTGGCGTTGATCGGGGTGGGAGTCGCGGTGCGGTGGCAGTCGCAGCCGTTGGCCGTGGGAGTGGTGGTGGGCGCCGCGGTGTTGTCTCCGGCGTTGACCACCGAGCTGATGTTGCTCGGGTTCCTGGTGGTCTTGCAGGCGGCAGGCGTTCCGGTGCAGATGCGCAGAGCTTGGCCGGTGCTGCACGTGGCGCGCACCTTGCCGGTGGTGCTCGCCGTGCTGGGGATGGCGGCGTTCAGCGGGATCGAACGGGCGATCTCCGGCACTGCGGCCGAGCAGCGGCAGGGTCTGCTGGTTGCCGCGATCGCCTGTGCGGTGGTCGGTCTGGTCGGCGCGCTGCTCGCGGTGCGGCGCAGGCCCGATGACATCACCGCGAGCATCACGATCGCGCTGACCGCACTTCCGGTGCTCGCGGTCGCCGTACTGTTCGACCGAATGGCGAGCGCCTCGATCACTGCGGCTCTGGCCGCTGTCCTGCTCGGCCTCGCGGCCACCGCGGTGATTCCGCGTCTGACGGGAGTAGGACCCGCCGCGACGACTCCCCGCTCCGCGAATGCTCCCGATGCAGGGGATGTTCGGCCTGTCGCAGTGTGGCGGATCGCGCGGCACACGGCACTGGTGGCGGGACTGACCGGTGCCGTAGCTCTGTCGCAGACCTGCGTGGCGGCGACGAGCGGTCACCCTCGACTGCTACCGACCACGCTGTTCGCGGCCGGTCTGGGGTTTCTCGCGGTGGCCGCCGTCAGTCGCACCCGGGTGGCCGCCGGGCTCGGTATCGCGTTCGCGGTACTCGGTGGGCTGGTGATGCTGGCGACAGCTACGCCGGAAACGCTTGCGCTGCAAGGGCTCGCGGAGCGGGAACTCGATGTCGCGACGGCAGTGGCGGCCATGGTCGGGTTGGGTGTGGCGGCGATGGTGGCGTGGACCGTGCCACGGTTGCCGCGGTGCGACGATCCGGGGCTCGTCACCGGGGTGTGGATCGCGGTGAGTATCGCGGGGCTGTACTACGTGCTGGTCGCCGCGGTGTCGCTCGGCGTATCTCTCGGCGGTGCCGATGGTTTCATCGTCGGGCACAGCCTCGCGACCATCGTGTGGATGGTGGTGGCCACCGGCGCACTGTTCTTCGGTTTGCGTCGTCTCGCCAGTTCACCCGCCGTGGCGAAAGTCTGCCTGGTGTCCGGCCTGCTGGTCGCCGCGGCCGCACTGGCGAAACTGTTCCTGTTCGATCTGGCGACACTGTCCGGCCTGGTCCGCGTCACCGCGTTCCTGGCGGTCGGAATACTGTTGCTGCTCACCGGAACCCGTTACGCGCGTGCCTTCGCCGAGGCAGCACCATCGCGCCAGGCCTCCTAGAAACAACGAACCGGCGGGGCTCGAAAGCCCCGCCGGTCGTGTGTCAGCACTGCGAACGTCAGTCGTCCTCGCGTCGGCGCAGCAGTTCGTTCACGCTCACCGTCCGGCCCTCGTTGCCGTGGTGGCGACCCTCGTCCGCGGCCGTACCGCGGCGCGACGAGCGCAGCTGAGCCATCCAGTTCTCGATCTCGTTGCGCGTATCGGCGGGGGATTCCGCTGCGGTGGCATCGGTTTCGGCGGCGGGGGTATCCGGGGACGCATCGTCGGAAGGCTCCGCAGGCGATGCGGCCGGCGTCGGAACAGCGGTGAAACCGGAAGGCGCCTGCCACTGACCGGGGCCACCGATCTGGTCGGTCGCCGGTGCCTCGCCGTCCGGTTCCCCACTGGCGGCCGATGTTTCGCCGGTTGCCGAATCCGGCTGCCGGGGTGAAGGCGCGGTCTCGGGTCGGACCTCGGTGAATCCGGGCGGCGCGATCTGCGGACGCACCACGTCTGCCGGTCGAGCCGAAGTCGGCCGGTCGCCGGAGGAATCGACGACAGGACGATCACGGTTCGCCTCGTCGGCCGAGGACGGGGTGACCGGTGAGAAGCGAGGTCCGCTGTCCTGGTCGGACGAGGTGAAACCGCGTGGTGTGCCGGGGCCGGTCATGCCGTTGTTCCACGGGGCGCTCGGCTGCGGTTCCACGGGTACCGCGGTGCCGAAGACGCCCTGCGGCGGGATCGGCGACTCGGGTTCCGTTTCCGCGCGAGCCGGACTGCCCTGGTGAGACTCGGCGCGATGCGCGCCGGGCGCCGCTGTGAAGTCAGGGCTCGCGGTATCGACTTCGTGCGGGCGCGAATCCGTCTCGCGCACAGGGAGATCGGCCTGCTCGGTCGGACGGCTCGGCTCGAACGGACGGTTCTGCTCGGTCGGACGGCTCGGCTCGAAAGGACGGCTCTGTTCGAACGGATGACTCTGCTCTGACGGACGGCTCGGCTCCGCCGGAGGGGCCGCAACGACCGGATCGGGCGCGGGGGAGTCGGGCGTGACCGGCCTGAGGTTCGACGCGGTCACCGGGCTGAACCCGTTGAAAGTTCCGCTCGACGGAGTCTCGCTCGGCGGCGCGGGGGGCGTCGCGTTCGGGGGCGTGTTCACGATCCTCGGCGCCTGCGGCGGGACGATCCCACGCGGCGGCGGTGTCGCCGTGTTCGGCCTGGCCGGGGGCACAATGCTGGGTCGCGGCGGGGAATCGGCAGGGGGGGTGCCGAATCCGGCGCTGTCGCCGGTCTCGTCGGGGGTCGACACCCGGGGAACCGGCGGAGTCTCGCCGATCACGCCGGAGGTGTTGTAGCCCGAAGGCGGCTGTACGCGTTCGGAGCCACGCGGCGCAACCCCGGTGACGATGCCGGGCAGATCGAGACCGGACCCGTTGTCGACCGGTCCGGGCCGCGAGATCGACGGGCCGGTGGGGGTTTCGGCGGTGCCGTTCGTGCGTCCGCGCCCGTTGGTCGAGCGAGCGGCGCCGCCGGGGCCGGTTCGCGGATCGCCGAGATCGGCGAGGGGGATGGGGGGTGTGCCGAAGCTCGGCCCCGAATAGCCACGGTCTTCGTCCTCGGTGGTATCCGGGGTCGAATCATCAGGTCCCTGAACGGGTTTCGGAGCATCCGGCTTCACGATCGGCAGTACCTGGGTCGGCTCGCCGGAAACGTACTTCGGCAGGTCGGGACCGGAGTCCTCCTGCTTCGCCGTGTCCTCCGGAGCGGCTTTCGCCGGCGTACCCGGCTTGACCACGGGCAACTCCCGGGTCGGCTCACCCGAGGACAACATCGAGGCGCGAGGACGCGTCGGATCGGGCGACATCGGCTGGCGCGAACGGGCGGGTTCGTCGGTGTCGGTGATCTTGTCGATGCGCTGAGTCGGGGCCTCGGCCTCGATCTCGGCGACCGTGCGCGGCCTGCGTGGGGTGCGAGCCAGCTTGGAGTCGGGGACCGCCGTCATCTGCATGGTCGGCGGGTCGGTGATCGGGGTGGTCTTCACCAGGTCGACCACGCCACCGTGTTCCGGGCGCTCGTCGTCGAGGATGGGTTCGCCGAGGCCGATCTTCTCCTGGATGCGCTTCATCCACTTCGGCGCCCACCAGCAGTCGTCGCCGAGCAGCTTCATGATCGCCGGGACGAGCAGCATGCGCAGGATGGTGGCGTCGATGAACAGCGCCGCGATCATGCCGTAGGCGATGTACTGCATCATCACCATGTCGGAGAACGCGAACGCGCCGGTCACCACCAGCAGAATCAGGGCGGCGGCGGTGATGATCCTGCCGGTTTGGGCGGTGCCGATCCGTACGGCTTCGGTGGTCGACGCGCCTTGGGCGCGTGCCTCCACCATGCGGGAGAGCAGGAAGACCTCGTAGTCGGTCGACAAGCCGTAGATGATCGCGATGATCAACATCAAGACCGGCGCGCTGATCGGCTGTGGGGTGAAGTTCAGAAGGGTGGCGCCGTTGCCGTCGACGAAGATCCACGTGAGGATGCCGAGAGTCGCACCGAGACCGAGCGCGCTCATCAACGCGGCCTTGATCGGCAGTACCAGCGAACCGAACGTCAAGAACATCAGGATCGTGGTGGTGACCAAGACGAGCAAGATCATCCACGGCATCAGGTTCAGCAGCGTATCGATACTGTCGGCCATCAGTGCGGGCTGACCGGTGACATACATCGTGACGCCGTCGGGTACCGAGATCGAGCGCAGGTAGTCGATCGTCGGCTCGGCGTTGTTGGTGGGATCGAGCAGGGTCGCCGAGGTGCGGAACACCTCGGGGTTGGTCGGCGACTTTGTCGGCACCTCGAAGGGGCCGACCAGCCCGGGCGCTTGGTTGGCTTCCTTCCAGACCTTGCCGATCGCGTTGGTGTTGTCCGAGACGAAGACCAGCTGGATCGGGTCGGTCTTCTTCTGCGGGAAGACTTCGTAGAAGTGCTCGAGTGCGGACCGGGTCGGATTGTCCGGCGGGAGGTACTTCTCGTTGATACCGCCGAACGACAGATCCTTGACCGGGATGATCAGCAGGAGCAGGCCGATCGTGATCGGGATGGCGATCTTGAGTGGATGCCGCATGACCCAGCGGGTCATGTTGCCCCAGAAGCCGTTCTCGACCTGCTCGGCGGTCTTGGTCTTGCGGAAGCGCTTGAGACCGAGCATGTCGACGCGCGGGCCGAGCACGGCCAGCATCGCGGGCAGGATCGTCACCGCCGTCAGTGCCGCGAGGGAGACGGTGGCGATGGTGCCGTAGGCGACGGACCGCAGGAAGCCCTGCGGGAAGATCAGGATGCCGCCGAGGCTGGCGATGATCATCGTCGCGGAGAACACGACTGTTCGCCCAGCGGTCATCACCGATCGCCGAACGGCGGCGCGCGTGCTGTAGCCCTCGGCTATTTCTTCACGGAAACGGCTGACGATGAACAGGCCGTAGTCGATCGCGAGACCGAGACCGATCATCGAGACGACACCGGTGACAAAGGAGTTGACCTCGGTGAAGTTGGTCAGCACCATGACGAGGCCGGTTGCGCCGAGGATGGTCAGACCACCGATGATCAGTGGCAGGGCGGCCGCGACGATGCCGCCGAAGATGAAGAACAGCAGGATCGCCACCGCGGGAATGGCCAGCACTTCCATCCGCTTGGAGTCGTGCGTGATGGTGTCGTTGAGCGTGACCGCGATGGCCTGCAGGCCCGAGACCTCCACGTCAACGCCGGGGATGTAGAAGACGTCCGCCACGGTGCGGTAATTGGCCATCATGGTGGTGTCGTTGTCACCGGCGATGGCGATCGACGCGAACGCGTGCTTCTTGTCCTTGGACCCGAACGCAGAGGGCACGGCCTGCGCGTCGCCCACCTTCCAATAGGTGGCGTTGATCTTGGCGATCTGATCGGGATACTTGGCGACGACCCCGGCCAGGCTGTCGACAACCTTCTTCGAGAACTCCGGATCATCGATCGTCTTGCCCTCAGGAGCGTTGTACATGACGATCACGTCCGCCAAGTGGTCGCGCCCGTATGACCCGTCGGCGATCTGCGCGCCCTGCACCGACTCCGAGCCAGGATCGAACCAGCCACTCTGGCTCAGTCGAGGGCCGAGCCCCATGCCGTAGGCGCCCAGCGCCAACATCGCCGCACCGACGACAACGATGACGGCGAAGCGGAAACGGTAGACCAGATCGCCCCAGCGGGTGAACACTTAAGCGACTCCTTGACCAGGGCGAGAAGTGAGTAGCGCAGACAGCGGCCGGAACGGCTGCAGCCAAGCGCCCTCGTCGGGCAGCGACTCGAGACTCACCCGCGGTAGCGGTTCGCGGAACACGCCGGGGATGTCCTCGAGGTCGACGAACCCGAGGGTATCCGAAGTGACCGCCCAACTCGCGTGCTCACGGAATCCGAGCACCTGAGCTGGGATTCCCTTGGCCGCGATGGCTTCCAGCGGTTCACGGAAGGCTTGGCCGTCGGCCGAGGCGACCATGATGCCGGCTAGACCACCGTCGCGTTGCCGGGTCGCGATGTGCGCGAGCATGTCGGCGTCGACATCGGAGTCTTCGTCGATCTTGGGCTTGGCGAACACCGCGAAACCGACATTGCGCAGCGCTTCCACCCACGGGCGGACCACGTCGGCGGTGCCGGGCGCGATATTGGTGAAGACGGTGGCCTCGGCCTCGATGCGACCCTTGGAGGCGACCGAGATCTCGGCGGTGCGGGCCAGCAACCAGCGGCCGAGGGCGTCGAAGCGGGGGCGATAAGCGGCGGTGGGACGTCCACCGAGGATGGCGCCGAGCCCCATGTCGAGGTTCGGCGCGTCCCAGACCAGCAGGACGCGTCGAACATCGGAACCGCTCAACGCCTCGGAACCGGAGCCTGCCTGGGCGGGCACCGGCATCTCGGGGGCGATCTCACTCACGCTCATCTGTCGATCTTCCCCCATATGAACTCGTTGATGGCGCTACCGGCACGCAGGCCTTTGCCTTCGAACTTGGTGACGGGCCGTTCGAAACCGATCGGCGCGGTAGTGCGGTTGGCGGCGCTGTCGCCGCCGGTGGTGTCGTTCAGGCCGGTGAACAGCGGTTCCTTGGAGCCTACTTCGAGAATATGTTCGGCGTAATCCGCGTGGTCGGTGGCCACGTGCAGCACGCCGCCGGGCTTGAGTCTGCTGGCGATCAGGGCGAAGGTCGGCGCCTGGAGCAGCCTGCGCTTGTGGTGGCGGGCCTTCGGCCACGGGTCGGGGAAGAACACCCGAACACCGATCAGCGACTCCGGGGCAACCATGTTCTCCAGGACGTCCACGGCGTCGCCGCGCAGCAACCGGATGTTCTCGATCTCCTCGCGCTCGATCTGCTGGACCAGCTGGGCAAGCCCGGGCTGATACACCTCGATGCCGATGAGATTCAGGTGTGGTTCGGCCTTCGCCATGGCCGCTGTCGCCGTGCCGGTGCCGGTACCGATCTCGATCACCAGCGGCGCCTCGCGCCCGAACCAGGCGTCGGCTTCGACCGGATCATTGGACACATCGCGCCCGATCACCGGCCAGGTGCGGTCCCATGAGGTCTGCTGATTCGGCGTCAGCGCGCCTCGCCGCGAGCGGAAGCTCGTGACGCGCGGGTACAGCCGGGAGCCGGTGAGCGAGCGCCTGCCCGCGTCGTTCGGCATCTCCGACAGCTTGTGGCTGGTCGGCTCGGCGTGGTTGGCGGCGTCGTTCACGTCGTCCATTGTCCAGCATGCGCGCAGCTGCGTCGCAGGCGAGTTCGGGGGACCGCTGATCCGCCCAGGTCGGCAGAAGGTTCGCCCCGCCCCGGCTCGGCGCGGATCTGACACAATGCCCTGCGAAAAGGGGGTGCGCGCAATGCCGACAGCCACTGAATTCGCACAGACACGACCCGCGGACCAGCTCGACGCGCTGATCGCGGTTCTAGGTGCAGGTCGCGGGGGTGATCCGGGGATCGCCGAACAGCTCGCCGCGGCGGCTGCGCGCCGTCGTCGTCCGCTGCACATCCAGATCACCGGGCGTGCGCTGAGCGGGCGGACCACCGTGATGGCCGCGCTGGCCTTGTTGTCGGCGCAGGAGACCGCGCCGGTCGATCAGCCCGAGCTGCCCGACCCGGTCCTCGACGGCGATCTGGTCATCTACGTGCTGGCCGGCGCGCCGCAGGCCGCCGACTACCGCCTGCTCGCGACCGTGCCGCAGGGTCGCGGCGTGGTGGTGCTCAACAAGGCCGACGCGGTGGGCGCGCGCTGGGGCGAGGCCGTGGCCGCGGCGCAGCGGCACGCGCAGGAACTCGGCCTGCCGATCGTGCCGATCGTCGCCTCGGTCGCCGCCAGGACCAGGTCGGGAGCGGTGAGCGCCGAGGATCTGAGCGATCTGCGCAGGCTCGCGGTCGGCCCCGATGTGCCGTCGGTGCTCGCCGCCGATCTGTTCATCGGCGTCGGCTCCGACCAGGAAGCGCGCAGACGGCTGATCGCCAACTGGGATCTCTACGGCGTGGACTGCGCGCTGTCGGCCCTGCGCGCCGATCCCGATCTGCCCGCGTCGGCGATCATCCAGATCCTGCACTCCGCGAGCGGGATCGATCCGCTGCACAAGCTGGTCCACCGCCGGTACGAGCAGGTGGAAGCAGTGCGCGGCGGCGAACTGCTCGACGAGCTGACCCGCCTGGCCGCCCGCGCGGTCCCCGGCGACGGTGGCCGCGCGCGAGAACTGATCGAGCAGTATCTCACCGGAGACGAGGCGCTCTGGGCCGGTCTGTGCGCCGGATTGGCCTGTCCGCAGGTCTCCCACCTGGCCGCGGGCTACCCGTCACCCGCGCCCGGCGACGCCGACGAGGCGCTCGCCCGCGCCACCCGCTGGCGTGCCGTCGTGTCCAGCGACATGCCCCCCGCTGCCAGACGAGCCGCGCTGCGCGTTCACAACGGCTATGTCAGAGCCTGGGAGCGGATGTCCAGTGCAGGCCTCTGAGGTCCCGCCCGGCCAACGCTCGGCCGTCGACGACCCCGGTGCCCTGCCCGAGGCGGTGGACGCGGTGATCGACCGGTGGAATCCACAGGGTGGCGCCCTGCTCCGGGCGATGGCCGCCGCGGGGGAGGGCAGCAGCGTCGACTTCTACGCCCCCGACGACGCCAACACCACCCTGCTGCGCACCGAACTCGCCCGCTTCGAACCCCATATCGACCTGGCCGATCCGACCGTGGGCAACGACCCGGCCGCGGCGCTCATCCTCTTCGACGCGGGCAGTGTCCTCGGCGCCGACATGTTCGCCCTGATCGACCGGCTGCGCGCCGCCGATCAGCGAATCCTGCTCGCCATGAACGGCTTTCACGCCTATCAGGACTGGCGCGCGACCCGCGACCGCAACCTGGAACTGCTCGCCGCGCGTGGCATCACCGACCTCGACATCGTCGCCGTCTCGGCCCGGCTGGCCGCCGCCGCCCGCGCCACCGACGATTCGGCCCTGCTCGATCGCTCCGGCGTGGCCGGACTGCACGCCACCCTGGCCGCGGCCACCGCGAAGGGACCGGCCGACGGTGCCCAGCGCCGCACCGTCGTCCGCACCCGGGTACTCGCCGACACCAGGGCGAGAATCGACGAACAGATCACCGCACTGCGCTCCGGCACGGACACCGCACGGATCAGGGAGGAACGCATCGGACTGGTCGCCGAGCGCGACGGTGGCCGCCAGACCGGCCTCGCCGCCGTGCGCAGCCAGGTGCAGCTCGCTCGCGTCGACCTGACCACCGAGCTCGGCGCGATGGTGCGTGCGCTACACACGCGGTCGCGCGCCGAACTCGACCGCTGCGACCGCGCCGAACTGCGCGCCTACCCACAGCGTGTGCAGCAGGCGGCCGGTGAACTGTCGGTCTCGGTCGACGCCGTCATCGACGCACGGGTCAGTGAAGCGGCGCGCCGGATCGGTACCGCCGCGCCGACCACCCGGCGCCGCGATCCGGCGCCGCGAGTCGGTCCGGATCCCGGTAAGAGACACCGAGGTGTCGAAGATCACCTCATGATCGCCCTCGGCGCGTCGGCCGGCGTCGGCCTCGGCCGATTGATCGTCGCGCCACTGTCGCTGGTCCCGACACTCGACGTGGCGAGCGTTCCGGTGACGCTGCTGCTCGGCGCGGGCGCGGCCTACTGGGTCGTGCGCGCCCGCGGCCAGCTCGCCGAACGCAACCACATGGCCCAGTGGGTCTCCGAGGCATTGGTGAACGTCAAAGCCCAGCTCGAACAGCGTGTCGCGGGAGTGCTCGTGGACATCGAGGCCGAACTGGCCGAGCATGTGGTGCGGGAATCGACCGCGCGGGCCGTGGCCGTGGATCGGCGTGTCACCGAGCTCGACGCGCTCGCGCGCAGGCTCGTCGCCGAGCGTCCCGCACAGCTGACGGCCTGTGAGCGTGACATCGCCACGCTCGATCGACTGTGAGCGTGGGATTGACCGATACACCTGTGGGTACCTGTTAGGGAGCCCGATGCCATATCGGTCGTCATATCGCGTTAACCTTGAGGCAGGAACCTGGGCGTCCGCTCTTGCCAGTCGATGCGCGGCCACCGTCCGTGTACGGCCTTCCTAGCCGTCTATCGGGGTTGTGCGACGGTTGGTCACTGCGGACGCCTTACCCGCCCATGGTGGCGATCGATGGATCGAACAACCGCCCATCTCAGGAGAGTTTTCATGACCTCAGCGACCATTCCTGGTCTTCGTGGATCCGACGGCACGGCGCCGACCGAGCACAGTGAACTGCTCGCCTGGGTACAGGAAGTCGCAGAGCTCACTCAGCCCGATCGCGTGGTCTGGGCCGACGGCTCCGACGCGGAATGGGATCGCCTGACCACTCAGCTGGTCGAGGCAGGCACCTTCAAGCAGCTCGACGAGAAGAAGAAGCCCAACTCCTTCCTCGCGCTGTCCGATCCTTCCGATGTGGCCCGTGTCGAATCGCGCACCTACATCTGTTCCGCCACCGAGGCCGACGCCGGTCCGACCAACAACTGGGTCGACCCCGCCGAGATGCGCGCCACCATGACCGAGCTGTACCGCGGCTCGATGAAGGGCCGCACCATGTACGTGGTGCCGTTCTGCATGGGCCCGCTCGGCGCCGAGGACCCCAAGCTGGGCGTGGAGATCACCGACTCCGAGTACGTGGTCGTCTCGATGCGCGTGATGACCCGCATGGGCCAGGCCGCGCTCGACAAGCTGGGCGCCGACAAGCCGTTCGTGAAGGCGCTGCACTCCGTGGGCGCGCCGCTGGCCGAGGGCCAGGCCGACGTGCCGTGGCCGTGCAGCGACACCAAGTACATCACCCACTTCCCCGAGGACCGTGAGATCTGGTCCTTCGGTTCGGGCTACGGCGGCAACGCGCTGCTGGGCAAGAAGTGCTACTCGCTGCGCATCGCCTCGGCGATGGCCCACGACGAGGGCTGGCTGGCCGAGCACATGCTGATCCTCAAGCTGATCTCGCCCGAGAACAAGAACTACTACGTCGCCGCCGCGTTCCCGAGCGCCTGTGGCAAGACCAACCTCGCGATGATCCAGCCGACCATCCCCGGCTGGCGCGCGGAGACCCTGGGCGACGACATCGCCTGGATGCGTTTCGGCAAGGACGGTCAGCTCTACGCGGTGAACCCGGAGTTCGGCTTCTTCGGCGTCGCGCCGGGCACCAACCACAGCTCCAACCCCAACGCGATGGCCACCATCGACGCGGGCAACACCGTGTACACCAACGTCGCCCAGACCGACGACAACGATGTGTGGTGGGAGGGTCTCGAAGGCGACCCGCAGCACCTGATCGACTGGAAGGGCAACGACTGGACCCCCGAGTCGGAGGGCCACGCCGCGCACCCGAACTCGCGCTACTGCACCCCGATGTCGCAGTGCCCGACCCTCGCGCCGGAGTGGGACGACCCGCAGGGCGTGCCGATCTCGGCCATCCTGTTCGGCGGTCGCCGCAAGACCACCGTTCCGCTGGTGACCGAGTCGTTCGGCTGGGAGCACGGCGTGTTCATGGGCGCCACCATGGGCTCGGAGCAGACCGCCGCCGCCGAGGGCAAGGTCGGCACCGTCCGTCGCGACCCGATGGCGATGCTGCCGTTCCTCGGCTACCACGTGGGCGACTACCTCAACCACTGGATCGACCTCGGCAAGAACGCCGACGCGAACAAGCTGCCGAAGATCTTCTACGTGAACTGGTTCCGTCGTGGCGACGACGGCCGCTTCCTGTGGCCCGGATTCGGTGAGAACTCCCGCGTGCTGGAGTGGATCGTCGGCCGTATCGAGGGCCGCTCGGGCGCCACGGCCACCGCGGTCGGCAACGTGCCCTCCGCCGCCGATCTCGACCTGGACGGCCTCGACGTGGTCGCCGCCGATGTCGACGAGGCACTCGCGGTGAACGCCGACGAGTGGCGCAAGGAGATCCCGTCGATCGAGGAATGGTTCGAGTTCGTCGGCGACAAGCTGCCTTCGGGCGTGCGTGACGAGTTCGAGGCACTCAAGGAGCGCCTGGGCTGATCCCCCGAACACAAAAACCGCCCGTACCGTTTCGGTACGGGCGGTTTTGCTTGTCCACAGTTCGTCCGACGATTCCCGCGAACTCTTTATGGGTACATCTGTCTGTGATCAGAGCGTCGCTGGTGGTGTCAGCGCAACTGTCGCTTATATTCCTCTCGAGCTGAAACCCCTGCGAGACTCCTGCACCGCCACGCGGTCAACGACGAGATCGACGCTGAGAGGTGGTTTGACGCATGACCGATCTGGTGACCGGATTCGAGTCCGACACCTATTCGAGCACGCCCATGCAGCGCGTGGCGGGCCGACTGGAGCGGGTCCTGCCCCCGGGCTGGCGGGTCGAGGTCGTCGACCTACCTGCCCGGGGTGATGTGGCCGCGCAGCCGGTTCTCCGGGTCCATATGCCGGAAAACTAGGAGGCGGAGTCGGTCCACCCCATGGGCATCAGGACCGACTTCTGCTCACAGAACGCGTCGAGGCCCTCGGGGCCGTTCTCGCGGCCGATGCCCGAGTTCTTGTAGCCACCGAACGGTGCGGTCGGGTCGAAGGCGTACCAGTTGATCGCGAAGGTACCGGTGCGGATCCGGGCCGCGACCTCGGCGCCGTGCTCGATATCGGTGGTCCACACCGAACCGGCCAGGCCGTAGTCGGAGTCGTTGGCGATGGCGATGGCCTCGTCCTCGGTCTCGTACGGGATCACCGAGAGCACCGGGCCGAAGATCTCCTCCTGGGCGATGGTGCTCGAGTTGTCGACGTCGGCGAAGATCGTCGGCTCGACGAACCAGCCGCGGTCCACGCCCGCCGGCCTGCCGCCGCCGAGCACCAGCCGCGCACCCTCGGCCTTGCCCTTGGCGATGTAGCCCTCCACGCGGTCACGCTGCTTTTCGCTGATCAGCGGGCCGAGCTGGGTGGCGGGATCGGTCGGATCACCGGTCTGCATGGTCTTGACGTGCGCGACCAGCGCCTCGACGATCTCGTCATAGCGACTGCGCGGCGCGAGGATTCGGGTCTGCGCGACGCAGCCCTGTCCGCTGTTCATCAGCCCGGAGAACGCGAGCACGGGAATGCTCGCGGCGAGGTCGACGTCGGGCAGCACGATGGCGGCCGACTTGCCGCCGAGCTCCAGCGACACGGTCTTGAGCTGCGCACCGGCCAGCGCGGCCAGCTTCCTGCCGACCGGGGTGCTGCCGGTGAAGGTCACCTTGTCGACGCCGGGGTGGCCCGCGAGGTATTCACTGGCCTCGGCGTCGGCGGGCAGCACCGAGAGCACGCCGTCGGGCAGGCCCGCCTCGGTGAAGAGGTCGGCGAGGATGTTCGCGGTCAGCGGAGTCAGTGGCGACGGCTTGAGCACCACAGTGCAGCCGGCCAGCAACGCGGGTCCGAGCTTGTTCGCGGCGAGGAACAACGGGACATTCCAGGCGGTGATCGCGGCGACGACACCGCGGGGTTCCCGTGAGACACGCGAGGTTCCGAACAGGCCGACTCGAGTCTCGTTCCAGGCGAACGTCTTCGCGAGCTCGGTGAGTGCGTCGAGTGCCGCGACGGCGGGAATCTGGTTGAGTGTCAAGGCCGCTAACGTCGGCGCGCCCATCTCCGCGGTGAGCGCGGCGAGCAATTCCGGCGAACGCTGCTCGATCAGCCGCGCAACCTTGGTGAGTACCTCCGCTCGTTCCAGTGGTGGTGTGGATGGCCACGGCCCGCTGTCGAACGCGTCGCGCGCCGCGGCGACCGCGGCGTCGACATCGGCATTCGTTACCGCCGGCACGCTGCCGACGGTCTCCTCCGTTGCAGGGGAGACCACCGAAATGCGGTCACTACCGGCCGGGGTGGTCCACTTCCCGCCGATGAACAGACTGTCGTAGTGCATGAGAACACGTTACAGTTTTGCGGGCGAATTGTCTGCAACCTGTTCTAATTCGCTGCGGCGCAACGACTGTGAAGATTGCGAATTCCAACCTGTCGGTTCGCTTTTCGGGGAAACGCACTATTGCGTTCCGGTGGTGAAAAGGGGATGCTTTAGCTACTGATCAGCTCGCTCGATTCATCGGACATTAACAGCGAATTGGGGAGACCGACTCATGGCTGTGCAAGTGATCGGCCGATCGTTGATGACCAGCGACCAGACCGACCATCAAGCGAAAAGTGTGGGCAGTGGCGGATGGGTTGTCTCATTCCTGCCGGGCCGCACGCTCACGATCGAGCAGGCGACTGCCGCTATCCAGGCCGCTGAGGCGGTCGCGATGGTCGGCGCGCTGGCCGATCAGGTCGGCCTGACCACGTTGGAGACCGTAGGCCTGGCGATTCAGGAATCGCCGTGGGTCAGGGTGTTGCCCGAGCCGATGCGGAGGTCGCGGCGCTTGAGCTGGCTGGCGTGATCATGGTTTGGTAGCTACCACGACCAGGTTGCTGACCAGTAGCTCGCGAATGACCGGAACTCGGACGAGCCACCAGGCCCAGTGTGGGTGATAACGCGGAAAAATAGTCCGCACGTCGGCTGAAGTCGTTGCTGCCCAGTGCAACCCATCGGCCGCGGTCACCGCGAACAGTGATCGGCCGAACCTGTTCTTCGGTTCGTGTCCGTTCTTGCGCCGGTACCGGCGGGCCGCGTACTCGCCACCGAGGTAGTGCCAGAGACCGGTCTCGTGCCCACCGAACGGTCCGTGCCACACCGTGTACGAGTACACGATGAGGCCGCCGGGCTTGGTCACCCGCACCATCTCGTCCGCCATCAGCCACGGCTGCGGCACGTGTTCGGCGACGTTGGAGGAGAAGCAGACGTCGAAGGAGTTGTCGAGGAACGGCAGTGCCATCCCCGATCCGCGTACCGAACCCGACACCCGCAGCCCGGCCGCGTGCATCTCCGACGGGTCGGGCTCCACCGAGACGTAGCGCGCGCCCACCGCGGTGAACTCGTCGGCGAAGTAGCCGGGGCCGCCGCCCACGTCGAGGACGACGGTGCCGGTGAGATCGCGGCCGGTGATGTCGGCGTAGAAGTCGCCGATCAGCTCCGCGCTGTCGGTGGCGATGCCGCCGTAGAAGCGGGCCGGGTCGGACTGCTCGAAGCGGAAGCTGGTGAGCAGGCGCAGCGAGCGGCGCAGAGTGGCCCGGCGCGCGAACCTCGATCGGTCGCGTCGATGGACGGGCTGCTCGGTTGTCGGCTGGGTGGCGATCGGCACGGGCAGGAGTTTATGGGCAGACCCTTCGGTCGCGGCTGGTGGTGGGGGCGTTGGGTGGTGGGGGTGGAGATCGGTGGGGTCTTGGCGCAATCACCTGTTTCGGCGTTGTGGAGTCGGAAAAACTGACTGGACGGGGTTCGATTGGGTGATTGCGCCGGGTTCGTCTTCACGGGGTCAGCTCGGTTGCGACGGGCTGATCTGGGCGGGCGGGGTCGATACAGCCGTGTTGCGTGGAGCACACCCGCTAGTGTGGGGGCCGACGTTTGTCTGCCACCGAACCGAATGCGAGCCCCGACCGTGCGTGAAGTCCTCCTACTCTGCTGGCGTGACACCGGGCACCCACAGGGTGGCGGCAGCGAACGGTATCTGGAGCAGGTAGGCGCCCAGCTGGCCGCGCGGGGCATCAAGGTCACCCTGCGTACCGCGGGTTACCCGGGTGCCCCCAAACGGGAGCGGATCGACGGCATCGACATCAGTCGCGCGGGCGGCCGATTCACCGTCTACCCCCGCGCGCTCGCCGCCATCGTGGCCGGTCGGCTCGGTATCGGCCCGCTGCGCGGCCTGCGCCCCGACGTCGTGATCGACACCCAGAACGGCATTCCCTTCTTCGCCACCGCGACGGGTGTGCCCTCGGTAGTGCTGGTGCACCACGGGCACCGTGAGCAGTGGCCGGTCGCCGGTCGCCTGGTCGGGCGGATCGGCTGGTGGATCGAATCCACGCTGTCCCCGCGCGTGCACCGCGACAACCAGTACCTCACCGTGTCGCTGCCGTCGGCCGAGGAGCTGTCGGCGCTCGGTGTGGACCGTGAGCGCATCGCCGTGGTCCGCAACGGGGCCGAACCGGTCCCCGCCGCGGTCGTCCCCGGCGACGACGCCACCCGCGCCACCCACCCGCGCATCGCGGTCCTGTCGCGCCTCGTCCCGCACAAGCAGATCGAAGACGCCCTCACCGCGGTCGCCCACCTGCGCGAACGCTTCCCCGACGTGCACCTCGACGTCATCGGCGACGGCTGGTGGGCCCCCAACCTGCGCGCCTGCGCCGACGCACTCGGCATCGCCGACGCCGTCACCTTCCACGGCCACGTCGACGAACGCCGCAAGCACGAGATCCTCTCGACGGCCTGGGTCCACGTGATGCCCTCGCGCAAGGAAGGCTGGGGCCTGGCCGTCATCGAAGCCGCCCAGCACGGCGTCCCCACCATCGGCTACCGCAGTTCCCGAGGTCTCACCGACTCCATCGTCGACGGCGTCACCGGCCTGCTGGTCGACGACGCCTCCGCCCTGGCCGCGGCCGCCGGCGACCTCCTGGCCGACCCGGATACCCGCCTGGTGATGGGCGAGAAGGCCAGAGCCCGTGCCAACGAGTTCTCCTGGGAACAGACCGGCGCCGGTGTCTTCGAGGTCCTCGCCGCCGCCGCGCGCGGCCGCACCGTCAGCGGATTGGTCTCCCCGGCCCGGGTCTAGTCGACTCGGTGACCCGCTGCCTCTCGATCTGCTCGCCGGGCGCCCGTCCGGTCCGGGCGCACAGCCGCGGCGATCAGTCCGGTGAGTAGCAGGGCCGCCCAGATCAGGTGGGCCGCGGCGGAGGTTCGGCGCTGGGCCGGGGTGGCGATGTCGAGAAGGGTGGGGGAAGGCACGCGGTAGAGGGCCAGGTCTTTGTCCTGGTACTTCGATTCGGCTGTGGTGAGAGTTTTCTCGGAGGCGCCGAGCGGGCCGGGGGTGGTGCGTTCGATCAGAATCCAGCCGACGCCGAGCGCCGCTAGTTCGGTGGCCGGGGCACCTTCGAGGAGCGCTTGCTCGACGGTGCGGGCGCGGTTGCCCTCGCCGGTCACCGCGTAGCCGCGGACTCGGAGTTCGCCGGTCTGCAGGACATCGTTGGGGAGGATGCGGGGAGCCGGGTCGAGGACGGGAGCTGTTCCGCTGTAGGGGAATCGGCGGAACATCCCGGCGGGAAGTACCGCTATGTCGCCGGGAGCGTCGACGTGGTCGACCACCTGTTGCCAGCCCGCGGGGTAGTGGACGGGGCGCACGGCGCCGCCGACTCCCCAGGCGAGGTCGGCCAGCGGGAGGGTGAGCAGAAGAATGAAAAGGATTGCGGCGGGGAGAAATCCGGTCCGGCCCTCGCGAATTTCCGGGTGTCCTTCGGCGGCAGAAGCTTCCGGGTCGTTGGCCAGAACTCGGCGGACTGCCACGGTGACGGTTCGGCACGCGGCCGCCGCGCACAGCGCGTAGGCGGGCATGGCCAACGCCACGTACTTCTGCGTATCCCGCAGCAGCCCGGCACCGGGAACGTGCACCACCAGCCATTCTCCGGCGGCCAGCCCCCAGCTGGTCGCGCCGAGGGCGGGCAGCACGATCGCCACCGCCGCGATCACCAGCAGCGCTCGCCCGTCACGTCCGAGCGCCCATACCGCCCGCACCCCGCACGCGACGATGCCGAGCAGCAAGAGTGTGCCGAGCAGGGCGAGCGGGGTCGTGCGGCTCGCGGGGACCGCTTCGCCGTTCCAGATCCCGCCGAGCCCGGCGAGGCTGCCGAGCGTGCCGAGCCACGGTTCGGCCCGTGCCGCGAACGCCGAGACGCCGGCCGGGTCCGACGGCTCGGCCCCCGATCCGAGCGCGGTCGCGGTCAGCCAGGGCGCGCAGGTCACCATCCACAGCGCGACGGCGGGGAGGAAGGCCCGCCGCCCGACCAGTGCGAGCCCGATCACCGCGGCCAGCAACGAGCCGGTCGGCGTCAGCCCGGCAGCGGCGAAACTCGCGGTCAGTGCCGCCCATCCACCGACAGACGCGGCGAATCCGAATCGGCTGCCCGCCCTCGCGTCTTCGCCGGATTCCGTGCTGCTGGTGGCTGTTCGGATGCGTGCGGCGGCGAGCGCGGTCCACGGGAGGGCGGCGTAACCGGCGAGCAGGCTCCAGTGGCCTTGGAGAAGTCGTTCCGCGACATAGGGATTCCACAGCGCGAGGGTCGCGGCGACCAATTGCGCTCCGGTAGAAGCGGAGACGAATCGTCGCGCGAGTACCGCCGCGCCGTATCCGGCCGACCACAGCGCGACGATCAGGATCGCCTTCACGAGAATTCCGCCGTCGATCACCGGCGAGAGCACGGCGAGCACGGCGTCCTGCGGAACGGCGCGGGGTGCGGCCGCGCCCACGCCGAGTGCCGAATCGGTGAGGAAGGAGCGGGGGGTGCTCACTGCGTCGCGCAGCAGCAGGTAGCCCGATCCGGCGAGCGGTCCGACGATGATCATCGTGAGCAGAGCGCAGTATCCGGCCACCAAGGCCCTTGCTCGCCCGCTACTCGTCACGTCCACGCACCTTACGTCCCGTCGGGCTTCGCCGTGGCCGGGGTCGAATAGGCGCTGTTCTGGGCCGAATCGCTCGAAGGTGAGTCCGCTTGGACTCACATTTTCGGGGTAGGCGTGATGGCCAACACAGTGAAGTGCGACCATGAGGCGTGTCCTCAGTCCGCCGCCCGCCTGTCGTTGCCGATCTGACCTGGGTGACGGCCGGCGCCATGACCGCCAACGTCGCCGGGTACCTGCTGCAATTGCTGGCCGCGAGCTGGTTGGGAGTCGAGGGATACAGCGAGTTCGCGAGCCTGCTCGCAGTGCAGTTGCTGTGCGCGGTTCCCGCCCTTGCCATGCAGAACGTGGTGGCGAGGGAGGTGGTGCGCGGGGCGTCGTTACGCGCGGTGCGAGCGATGATGTGGCGGTGTGCCGCGTTGGTCGCCGCCGTCGCGGTGGTGCTGATTCCGGTGGTGGCCGTGGTGCTCGACGTCGGCGTGTGGGCCGCTGCCGCCGCCCTCGGCGCGGCGCCCGCGTTGGTGATCCTCTCGGGTGAACAAGGAATCCTGCAGGGCGGCAATCACTTCCGCGCGCTCGCCACGGTGCTCGCGATGGCGGGTACGGCGCGGGTGGCGCCCGCGCTGCTCGCGCTGGCCTTCGGTGGCGGTGCTGCCGGTGCGCTGTGGGCGGGGGCGGGGGGCATCGTCGGCGCGGCGATCGTCGCCGGTCGCATCGCCCGCTCGACGACCGGGTCGGTGGATCCACCGACCGCTGGCAGCGGCGATGCCGGAAGCAGCCGGGAACCGATGACCAAGACCGTCGGCGTCCTTCCCGTGTTGCGTGCCGTGCAGGTGCAGGCGGCGCTGATGGCGCTGTCCTCGGTCGACCTGATCGTGGTTCGCATCGTCCTCGACGAGGTCGACGCGAGCCGCTACTCGCTGGGCACCATCGCCACCAAGATCGCGTTCTGGCTGCCGCAGGCGGTCGGCGTCGTGCTGTATCCCCGGATGGCCCAGCCCACCCATTCCGCCCGTGCGATTCGCGACGCCCTCTCGGTGCTCTCGGTGATCGGCGTCGTCGCGGTGCTGGGCGCCGCGCTGGCCGCCCCGTTGGCCCCCCTGTTCGCCGGTGCCGACTACGCCCCCATTCAGGGCATGCTGTGGCTGTTCGCCCTGCACGGTGCGATCCTGGCGGTCCTCCAGGGCGCTCTGCTCTCGGCCATCGCGGTCGAACGCACCGCCTTGGCCGCCGTCACCTGGATCGGCCTGGCCGTCGAGGTGACCCTGATGCTCGCCTTCGCCCGCACGATCGAATCCCTGATCGGCACGGCTGTCTCCGTAGCCGCGGTCACCACCACGATCGTCGCCGTCGTCGTTCTTCGCGCGGCCCGCACCCACCCGGCTCCGGCCGACCCGGTCCTGCACTGACCGAACCGGCCGGTTTCGCCCGGGGCGTCCCCGGAAACACAACAGCCCCGGCCGAAGACCGGGGCTGTTGTAGAGCGTTTCCGCCTAGGGACGCTTGTCGATGTCGATCTGCTCGGTAGGCGCGTCGTAGTCCCCACGGGGGAACTGCGTTGTCGGCGCGTCGTCGCCGTCCCACCGAGTAGCTGTGGTGTCATCCGGCGCGGCCGTGGGCGCGGGCGTCGGACGCGATCCCCGCGGACTCGCATGAGCCGCAGTGCCACCGCCGCGCAGTCCGAGGAACAACCCCGCCAGCAGCGCCAGCACACCCAGCACGCCGAACACGATCGGCACCACACGCCCGAACAGCGAGAGCTTGTCGGTGTTCTCCTTGGCGATGGCGATCTGCGACTCCACGGTCGCCTCGTCGAACACCAGGTGCGACTTCAGTGCGGTGACCTCGGGCTTGTCGCCGGACCGCGCGTAGAACAGGTGGATCGATTCCCCACCCTTGATCACGGTGCCGGTCTGCGGCTCGACCCACAGGTCACGCACGTTGGTGTAGTAGCGCGTCATGGTGACGGGGGTGTCGCCACCCTCCACGCCCCACTTGGCGGCGGGCAGGGTGAGCCGGTTGGTCGGCGACTGCACGACGTCCCAGGTGCTGGTGACCGGCGCCTCCATCTGGAAGTGGTACACCTTCATGTTGTTGATCTCGGTCTCTTCGATGAAGTTCGCGTCGAAGGACTTTCGCACGTTGATGTCGAAGTACGGGTAGGTCTTCTTCTCGGTGCCGATCGGGAAGCGGTAGCCGATGCCGGTGTGTTGCACCGGCTCCATGACGCTGCCGTCCTTGTTCACGGTCACCGCGATCGACCCGTTGGGGTCGGTGTCCACCGGCATGCCGGTGGTGCGCGAGATGGTGACGCGGTCGATGGCGGCGGTGAGCAGGCCGGTATCGCCCTGCACGTCGGTGCGCCGCAATGTCTGGCCTGCCTGCAGCGTCATCTCGTCGGCGTCGGAGGGCTCCTCGACGGTGACGAAACGCTGGGAGATCAGCGGCACATCCTTGTTCACCACGGCGGCACCGTCACCGGAGGTCAACGACTTGGAGTCGAGGACGAGGCTCTCCTCGCCCTTCTGATTCTCCGCGATCGTCGTGATCTCGAGATCGAGTGGAGTCTTGGCGACTTTGCTCACCGTGTAGGTGGGGATCATCAGCGCGGCGACGAGTAACGCCGCGCCCAGACCCACGAGCACGCAGGCGACCGTTCTTCTGGTACCGGCACTCAGTGCCATGCAAACTCTCCTCGTCGTTCGAACACGGATGGCCCGGTGGTCTGGTATTGCACCACAGGCACTCGTGAGCCCCGACACTAACAGCCCAGGCCGCGAAGGTGCGGTGCTGTGCCGTGGAAATCGCCGACACGGCAGACTGGACCCCGATGACGACCGCCACCGCTCCCGTTTCGCGCCCGCGCGCCTTCATTCCCGCCCTCGAAGGGATGCGCGGGATGGCGGCGCTCGGTGTGCTGGTCACCCACGTCGCGTTCCAGACCGGAACGACCGGGATGCCGGTCCTCGGCCCGATCCTGGAACGCTTCGATATGGCGGTCGCGGTGTTCTTCGCGCTGTCGGGTTTCCTGCTGTGGCGCCCGCACGCGGCGGCCGCGCACGGGCTCGGCCGCGCACCGCGGACCTCTCGCTACCTGTTGCACCGGGTGGCCAGGGTGATGCCCGCGTACTGGGTCGTCGTGGTGTTCGTGCTGCTGTTGCTGCCCGGCGCGGCGCATTCGGCGAACCTGCGGGTGTGGGTGTCGAATCTGTTCCTGCTGCAGGTGTTCGTGCCGTTGACATTGACCGATGGGCTCACCCAGATGTGGAGCCTGTCGGTGGAGATGGCTTTCTACCTGGTGCTGCCGGTGCTGGCCTGGCTGGTCGTGCGACTGCGCGGCGCTGCGGCGCGGTGGCGGGTGCCGGTGCTGTGCGGGCTGGTCGCGGTGTGTCTGACCTGGAATCTGTGGCCGATCCCGACGCCGGACGCGATCCACGCCGACAACTGGCTGCCCGCCTACCTGCCGTGGTTCGCGGCGGGGATGCTCCTGGCGGAACTGATCCACCTCGTGCGACCCGAGGTCCGGTGGGCGCGAGTGCTGTCGAGTCAGCCGCTGATGTGGGCGGTGGCGCTCGCCGCGTTCCTGCTCTCGGCGACCGAGTTCGGCGGTCCGGCCGGTCTGGAACGCGCGCAACCGTGGCAGTACGCGATGAAGATGGCGCTGGGCATGATCTTCGGGTTCTGCCTGCTCGCACCCCTGGTGCTGCGGCAATCCGGCGCCCCGCACCGCTGGCTGGAATCGCGCACCGCCGCGATGCTCGGCCGCTGGTCCTACGGCATCTTCCTGTGGCACCTGGTGGTGCTCACCGTGGTCTTCCCGGTCTTCGGCATCGTGCCCTTCAACGGTGACTTCCTCTACGTGATCACCCTGACCACCGCGCTCACGCTCCCGTTGGCCGCCGCGAGCTTCGCCCTGATCGAGGAACCGGCCCGCCGCTGGGCGGCCCGGTGGGATCGGCGGGCCGGGTCCGCGCGCGTCGACGAACACCGGCCGGAATCGGCGCAGCGTCCGGCGGTGCGCTGAGTCGTGCTCAGCGACGGCGGGGGAGCGCCGCCACCCCGACTGCGACGACCGCGATGACGGCTGGCGCCTGGGCCAACAGCGAGCCGCCCATGTATTCGGTGCCGGAGCGCCAGGTCCCGGTCGACAGGGCCGCGGCCGAGGCCAGCGTCCCGAGGCCCGCGAGCCAGGGCAGGGTCCGCTCCGTCAGCGCGGGCCGGAAATAGTTGCAGCCCAAGGTGATCAGTGTGAACGCCGCACCGAACGGCCCGGAGATCACCGCGATCACGCCGGTCAGCCCGATCGCCGCGACCCAACCGGCACCCCAGGTGCTCGGTGCGGGCCCGGCGTCGGGCACCGCACGTCGGCGCGGAACGGCGAGCAGCACCAGGGGGATCAGCAGCAGCAGCCCGCCGAAGATCGCCAGCCGATACCAGCGGTCGGCCGGGAACGACACCGTGATCTCACCGCTGGTACTCGGCGGAACCAGCCAAGCCTGCTGCCAGCCGTCGACCACAAGTGGCGACAGTTCCCGTCCGTCGGCGGTGTGCGCCTGCCAGCCGACGTTGGTGCTCAGCGGAAGGACCAGCAGCTGAGTGCCAGTCTCCGGCGCTTTCGGATCGGCGAAGTTGTTCCCTGCGTCAGTAGGTGTGGAGCCGGCAGTCTCCCCGGTTTCGGTGGGGTCCGAGGGAGCGCCGGTTTCGCTGGTTTCGCCGGGGTTGCCCGTAGGCGCGCTGGGTGCGCCGGGGTAGGGGTCGGTGCGGGGGAGACGCAGGCGGTCGACGGTGAAGAGTTCCGTGGGGGCCACGGTGAGGTCGGGATGGCCGGGGAGCAGCTCGATATCCGCTGCGTCCTCGGGGCATGCGCGCGCGGAAACCGGCGCGCCCGAACGGAGTTCGTCGGCGGTGGCGGTGATCGTGGTGTGCACGGCACGTCCACCGATGGCGATCACCGGACCCGCGTCGCAGCCGATGGTGATGAGCCGGTCGCCGGGAGCGTGGGCGGGATACTCGGGACCGAGCACGTCGACCTCGGCCAGGCCGGCGGGCTGGGTGAGGACGAAGCCGAGTGCGGTGCGGTCGAGCACCTCGTTCCAGCTCTGGATGCTGATCTCGATGCGATCGGTTTCGGTGGGGTACAGCGAGATTCGGGCCGGTTCGCCGTGGTCGCGTTCGGGCAGTTCGCGGATCTGCGGGCCGTTGCCCAGGTTCACCGCGACGGAGGTCGCCGTCGCGGGCAAGCCGCCGAGCGCGGTGGTGATGTCGAGTCCGGTCACCAGCGTCGGTTCCGGAAGTTCCAGTACCAGAGTGGGTTTGCCGCCCGCCGGTTCACGCACGGTGGACTCGGGTGCGGTCCAGGTGGTCTTCGGATCGCCGTCGGTAGCGGCGAAGGCGGCGCCGCGCAGGTCGGCGACATCGGCCTGACCGCGTGCCACCGGCCGGGTCGGGTCGGTGAGCAGGGCCTCCAGCGCGGGCCCCGGCCGGGTGCGCACGGTGAGGTCGGTGCCCACGGTGAGTGGTTCCGGCACCGACAGCGTGCGCCCGAAGATGCCCGGCTCCTCGGCGGGCAGCCCGAGCCCCTTGCTGCAGTGCACGCGGTCGGGGCCGTCGAAACAGTTACCGCGGCCGGGGAATTCCTGTCCGAGATCCCACCCGCTGACGATGGTTCCGGCAGCCACATCGGGCAGCACCACCCGGTGCCGGATATCCACGCGCTCCGGCGCTTCCCGGTTGGAGTAGTCGTCGAGCGTGAGTTCGCTGATCCCGAATTGACCACCACGAGTGCCGGTTTCGGTGCGGGCGGCGCTGATCATCACCCAGTCGGATTTGCCCGCGGGCAGCGCGACGGACACGGGCTCTCCGGGTTCGGTGATCCGTGCCGACACCGTTCCGCGTGAGGTGCGGACCTCGACCCACTTCACCGGATCACCCAGCGCCGCCGCCGTGGTGGTGAAGCGCAGCGAGCCGTTGGCGATCGGCTTGTCGAGATCGAGTCGAATCCATTGCCCGAGAGCGGATTCGGAACCGTTGCTGATCCACGCGGTGCTCGGATCGCCGTCCACGGCGGCCGCGGTGGAGCTGCCGGGCGCCGCTCCGCCGATCTGGGTGGCATCGGCGGCCGAGCTGGACGCGGTGACCTTCGCGCCCGACCATTCGCCCTGCACGAGTTCGGCGCCTTCGACCGGGTAGTCGGGGACCAGGTTGTGGGTGCGCCGGGCGTCGTCGGCGGCGCGGACCGCGGAGTTGTGGTTGTCGACCCGGCCGAAATCGGACTCGCGATCCATCGGGGTGTCGGTCAGCAGCACGGGCCGCGGCGGTAATCCGGCGCGGCGCGCGTCGGCGTCGAGAAGCACTGGCGCCGTGGGGTTCCCCCCGTCACGGCGCACACGCTCCAGCACCTCGGGGCCACCCTGGACAACCGGGGTCGACTCCAGCGGGACGGTGTACGCGCCGGGGAACCCGGGCGGCGCGCCGGTGCCGCTGCGTACGTCGACGGGGGTGCCGGGCGGTGGGACGTCGACCCGGTAGATCTCGACGGCCGGGTAGGCGGGCTGGAGATCGTTGTCGACCACCAGTCCCGCATCCGCCGCGCGCGGCCCGATGTTCGCGCCGAACGAGGTCACTCTGGTGAGGCCCGGCGAGCCCTCGATCGCGCGGTGCGCCAGCATCGGACGCGTCGAACGCGAGGTCTCGGGGTCGAGATCGTTGCGCAACACCAGGATTCCGATGCCCTGGTCGGCGAGGGTGGCGGCGAGGCCGGTCGACGGCCTGCCGTCGGCGATCAGCCGCTGCACCGAGTCCATCGCGCGAATCGTGCCCGGCGGGTTCAGGGGAACCGAATCGCGCACGGCCCAGGGGGTACTCGCCAGGGCTTGCAGCGGTTCGTCGCGGGTGAGTCCCCAGATCTGGCTGCCGAACGGCGCACCGGGTACCACCAGCGCGCGGGTGTCGGCGGCGTTGTCGGCCAGCCAGTCGGCGGTGTCGGTCCAGTAGGCGGGCACCCGGTCGTAGGCGCCGCGCGGGGCCAGCCGCCCGGTCCACGCCAGTGAGGTCGCGAGGGTGAGCGCGGCCAGGACCAGCGCGGCGACCGCGACGAGCCGGTCGCGCTCGGGATGGGCGAAAGAGCTGCGCCACACCGGCATCGGCACGGAGGCGGGCAGCGCCACCCGGCCGAGCAGATGCGCCAGTCCCACCACCAGCGGCAGCCGGATCAGCGGTTCGAGCTTGTGCACATTCCGCAGCGGCGCACCGCCCGAGTCGAGGAAGATCCGCACCGATTCGGCGAACGGCCCTCCGAGTGTCCCGACATATCCCGCGCAGATCCCCGCGAGTCCCACGCACAGGATCAAGGCGAACCTGCCCCGATAGGGCATCGTCGACCGCGCGAGTCCGGCCATCCCCGCCGCCGCGAGCAGGCCGGTGGCGAGCACCGCGGCAGGCTGGGTCACCAGCACCGCGCCGGCGATTCGTTCGGGTGAGACGAACGGCGTCCAGCTATCGGTCCCGCGCAGCACCTCGCTCAACGCTGCCCACTGCGTCGTCACCCCGGACGACTCGATGAAGTCGAGGAACGGCGGACTCACCTTGCCGAGCAGCAGCAGCGGCACCACCCACCAGAACGTGGCGAGGACCAGCAGCGGAATCCACGCTCGGGTGAACCGCCACCACTGCCGATTCGGCCGATAGGTTGCCCACCACAGTGCCGCGGGCAGGAACGCAGCCACGGTCGCGACAGCGTTCACCGAACCCATCAACGCCAGCGCCAGCGCGCTGCCCGCCGGTGAGAGCGGGCCGCCGCGCCGTCGTTTGATCGCGGTGCCCAGTGCCGCGGGCGCGAGCAGCACCCACGGAGCCAGCATCATCGGCAGGGTTTCCGAGGAGATCGAGCCGAGCGTGGTCAGTACACGCGGCGACAACGCGAACGCGATGCCCGCGATCACCCGTGACCCGCGCGAGCCGATGCCGAGCGTTTCGCACAGCTTGACGATTCCCCAGAACCCGGCGAGCAGCAGCAGCGCCCACCAGACGCGCTGGGTGACCCACGCGGGCAGGTTCAGCAGGTGCCCCGCGGAGAAGAACGCGCCGTGCGGGAAGAAGTAGCCGTAGGCCTGGTTCTGGACCTGGCCCATCGGGGCCTGGCTGCTCCACAGGTGCGACGCTCGCGCGAGGAAACCGAGGGGGTTCTGCGCGAGGTCGTATTTGGTGTCGGCGACGGTGAGGCCGGGCGCCTGCGCGAAGGTCAGTACGAAGGCGGCTACTACCGAGCCGACGAGCCAGCGCCAGCCCAGTGGCGCCTTGTCCGGTTGCCCCGATGCGGGGCGCGACGCGCGGGCGTCGGCCTCAGCGGCTGCCGTATTCAGGGGCGTTGAGCAGCGACGAGTCTTTGTCACCGCTGCGGTCGATCGAGGGCGCCGTGTTCTGCTGCACCGCCGCCGTGATGGCGAAGACGGCGATCGCGCTCAGCAGGGCGCCGCCGACCGCGCTGGCAACAGCCGGAACAGCAAACTTCATCGCGCACTCCAATACGCTCGACGACGGGGCCTGTCTCCGGTCAACCTAGCAGGTGTACCGGGCTCGGTCAGTCGTTGGGCAGCTCGCAACGCAGGGCGCTCAGCAGGGTGCGAAGTTTGACGGTCGTCTCGGCCAGCTCGGCGTGCGGATCCGACGCCGCGACGATCCCGCCGCCCGCGCTCGCCCGCAGCGTCCGCCGATCGGCGGAGAGCTCGCCGCCGCGAATCGCCACGACCCATTCGCCGTCGCCGTCGTCGCCGCACCAGCCCACCGCGCCGCCGTAGAAGCCGCGTCGCGGTTCGTCGGTCGCGATCGCGTCCAGGGACGCGGTGAACGGGGTGCCGTTGACGGCGGGGGTCGGGTGCAGCAGCAGGGCCAGGTCGAGGGCGGTGGTCGACGGGTCACGCAGCACGCCGTGAATGGGAGTGGCCAGGTGCCAGACCTGTTCGGTGCTGAGGAGCTCGGGCGCGTCGGGGATGCGCAGTTCCGTGCAGACAGGGGTCAGTCGCTGCCGGATCCAGTCGATCACGAAGGCGTGCTCGTCGTGGTTCTTCGTGCTGGACAGCAGCTCGCGCGCCTGGGCCGCGTCATCGGCCGGATCGGCGCGGCGAGGCAGGGTTCCCGCCAGCGGATTCAGGCTGACGCGGTCGCCGTGCCGCGCGACCAGTACCTCGGGTGTCGCCCCGATCAGCGTCTCGCCGGATCGACCCGCCGCGGACAGGTCGACCGCGTACACCGCGGCATTCGGATGCCTGGTCAGCAGGTGTGCCGCCAGTACCTCGGGGTCCAGTGGCGCGTCGGCCTCCAGCACGATCGACCGTGCGGCCACTACCTTGCGCAGCTCGTTCGCCGGGTCACCCAGTTGCTCGACCAGCTTCGTCACACGCGCGACATGTTCTGCCGTACTGGGTATTTCGGCCACCACGCGCACGCCGGGCAATTCCGGGAGCGCCGCGGGTCGCCACGGTCCCGCAGTGTGCAGCACCGTCTCCGGTTGCCAGAGCGCCGCGGCTTCGCGCGGATCGAAGGGGAGCGCGCCGACGATCAATGTCGGTGCCGCGCCGGGCGAGTCATGCTGTTTCCCGGCCGAATCGGTGACGTGGCCGGGCCGTTTCCGCCACGCACGCAGCGCCGCCACTGCCTGCCGAGGGTCGGAGTACGCCTGGCGCACCCCTGACGTCCGCAACACCGCGTCGGGTCGAGCGAGCAGGAATTCGTTCATGGTGCTTCGACCATAACGCCGCCGATGTGGCGCCGATCCGGGAGAGCGACGGAACTCTCACCGCGCGACGGCACCACGAAGTTCCGGTGTGGCGAACCGCTACTGCTCCGGTGGCACCAGGAAGACCGGCCGGTGCCCGTGCTTGAGAACGGCCTCGGCGACGCTGCTGTGCAACAGCGCGCGCAACCCCGTGGCACCGCGCGTACCGGCCACGATGATGTCGACGTCGAGCTCATCGGCGCAGTCCACGATGGCGTTCCAGATCGTGGTGGTGCACTCGGCGGTGCGTGGTTCGGCGTCGATTCCAGCCAGTTTCGCCAGGTGCACGCCCTCGGCGTTGATCTTGCGGGCGTCGGAGTAGGCGATGTCCTCCACCTCTTCGTCGGGCACCCAGTCCGGCTGCATCACCCCGGCGAGCCCGGAGATGCGCGCGGCCTGGCGCACCATCGGTTCCCATGCGGTGAGCAGAATCGCGCGGTCGGCGGTCAGGAATCGTCCCGCGTACTCGATGGCGCGTTTGGCGTGTTCGGAACCGTCGTAGGCGATGAGCATCCGATCGCATGCCATGACGACCTCCTGCGCTGGTCGGAGCGGCTTTTCCCTCAGATTACCCCGCGGATGTGTGTATCAATCCGAACCACCGTGGTGGGGTTCGCGCCGGAGGCGGGCTACCGTGGAGCGCATGCGGAAATCGCCTGTGGTCGTGTTCGCAGTCCTCGCCGCCGTTGCCACCGCCTGCTCGGGAGGTTCGTCGAACGAGACGACGCCCGCGGCGAGTAGCAGCGGAGTGGCCGCCCCCTCCGCCGCCGGAGAGTCGAGTTCGCCCGCGTCGGCGACTCCGATCCAAAGCAATTGCGGTGCAGACTATCTCGCCAAGCTCTCCCAGCGGGAGAAGCTGGCCCAGCTGCTGACCGTCGGCATCACCGGTTCGGCGGACGCGTCGAACGTGGTGAGTTCGGAGCAGGTGGGCGGCATCTTCGTCGGCAGCTGGACCGATCCGAGCCTGCTGGACAAGTCGGCGCTCGACGCGGTGAAAGCGCAGGCCAAGGTCCCGCTTATGGTGACCATCGACGAAGAGGGCGGGCGGGTCTCGCGCGCGAAGAACGTGATCGGCGCCGCGCCGTCGGCCCGTGAGATCGCGCAGACCCAGACCCCTGAGCAGTACTACCAGTTCACGCTGACCAGGTCGAAGGCGCTGAAGGATCTGGGCATCACCGTCGATTTCGCTCCTGACGTCGATGTGAGCAGCCAGCCCGACGACAGCGTGATCGGCGACCGCTCCTACAGCGACGACCCGAAGGTCGTCACCGAATTCGCGGGCGCCTACATCCGCGCGGCCAACGAGGTGGGCCTCGGTTCGGTGATCAAGCACTTCCCCGGCCACGGCTCCGGTTCCGGTGACTCGCACACCGGCGCCGTCACCACCCCGCCGCTGGACCAGATGCAGAACACCGACCTGGTGCCGTTCCGCGAGCTGGTGAAGTCCGGTGCGGCGGTGATGGTCGGCCACCTCGACGTGCCCGGCCTGACCGAGCCCGACGTGCCCGCCAGCATCAGCCCGGCCGCGATGACGCTGCTGCGCGAGGGCAAGGGCTACGGCGCCGCCCCCTACGACGGCCCGATCTTCACCGACGATCTCAGCGGCATGGCCGCCATCACCGCCCGGATGTCCATCGCCGACGCGGTCGAGGCCACGCTCGTCGCGGGCGCCGACAACGCGCTGTGGATCAGCAGCGATGCGGTGCCGCAGGTACTCGACCGTTTGGAACAGTCGGTCTCGAGTGGCAAACTGCCCGCCGACCGGGTCGACACTTCCGTACTGCGGATGGCGCGCTACAAGGGCGTAGCGCTGGGCTGCTGATCGCACCCGGCGACTGTGCGGCAAATGAGCGCGGGTGAACTTACCTTGGAGTAAGATAGGTGGTTCACCCTGCGGTAGGAGAGTGGATGGCAGGCGGGACCAAGCGACTTCCCCGGGCAGTTCGCGAGCAACAGATGCTCGATGCCGCCGTCGAGGTATTCGCACGCAAAGGCTTCCACGACACGTCGATGGATGCCATCGCCGCCGAGGCGAAGATCTCCAAACCCATGCTCTACCTGTACTACGGCTCCAAGGACGAGCTGTTCCGCGCCTGCATCCAGCGCGAGGGTCTACGTTTCATCGAGGCCGTCGCGCCCGCGGGTAACCCGCAGCTGACCCCGCACGAACAGGTCCGCACCGCGCTGGAGGGTTTCCTCGATTTCGTCGACCGCAATCGGCAGTCCTGGCAGGTTCTCTACCGTCAGGCTATCGGTCAGCAAACATTTGCCGCCGAAATCGACAATGCCCGTGAGCGGGTCATCGAGCTCACCGCGAAGCTGCTGGAATCCAGCGCCAAGAACGCCGACCCCGGCACCAACTTCGAGGTCGTCGCGGCGGCGGTGATCGGTGCGGGTGAGGCCATCGCCGACCGGGTCGCCAGCGGGCGGATCGAAGTGGCAGAGGCGGTCGACCTGCTCGACGACCTCGCCTGGCGCGGCCTGGCCGGTCGGAAGAAGATCGAGTAGCGGTTGCGCCCCGCCCCGTCGGCTGCGATCGTGCACGGTTGACGTTTCACGACAGACGGGGTGGCAGTGTTCGGTGTGTTGAAGCCGTGTGCGCACGGCGCGGCGAAATATGGCATCGATCCGGGGCAGTGGCAGGCACACATGTGCGGGCTGTGTCTGGGTCTGCGAGACGGGCACGGTCAGCTGGCCCGCGCCGCGACCAACACCGATGCGATCGTGCTCAGTGTGCTCACCGAGGCGCAGTCGGGGGCGGGTGCGCGCACGAGCGCCGGTCCGTGTCCGCTGCGCGGGATGAAGCGCGCGTCGGTGGTCGCCGCGAACGCGCCGGGTGTGCGGTTGGCCGCCACGGCGTCACTGCTGCTGGGCGCGGCCAAGATCGGCGATCACGTCGAGGACGGGGACGCCTCCGTCCTCGCCCGCCGGCCGATGCGGCGGGTATCGAACGCCTGGGCCGCACGAGCACAGCAGCAGGCTGATCTGATCGGGCTCGATGTGCGGCCCATGCTGAACGCGATCGCCACCCAGTCCTCGATGGAGTCCCGCGCGGCGGTCGAGGTGATCACGCTCGAGGAACTCACCGGGCCGACTCAGCTCTGTGCCGCGACCCTTTTCGGTCACACGGCGACCCTGGCCGGGCGCCCGGAAAACGTTGCGGCCCTGCAGGAGATCGGTCGGCACGTCGGCCGCATCGCGCATCTGGCCGACGCCATCGAAGACCTCGAGCGCGACCGCGCCCGTGGCCGTTTCAATCCGCTGGAGGCCACCGGCACGGATATGCCCCGCGCCTACGATCTGTTGCGCGAGAGTGAATCCCGCATCCGGCAGGCCGCGTCCGAGGCCGAACTCGACCAGCTGCCGACGGTCCGCTGGGCGCTGCTCGATCCGCTGGCGAGCCTGCTGCGGAGCCTCGGTCGGGGGCTCGGCATCGCCGTCGGCCATGCCTGCCGCACTCCCGTTACGGCGCAGCAGCATTCGCCGTACGAGTTCCCGTCCCCGCCCGGACGGCGCCCGAGCAGGCCGGGGCCGTTCAAGGCGAGCGGACTCGTGCTCGGCGTCTACTGCACCGGCATGGCCTGCTGTGTCGACCACACCAGTCCCTGCACCGGCGAGCAGAAGGACGCCTGGGCCAAGAACTGTGACTGCGGCAGTTGCTGCGATTGCGGTGAGTGCTGCGGCAACTGCTGCGGCGAGGACTGCTGCTGCGGCGACTGCAGCTGCGATTGCGGCTGCTGACGAAAAAGGCTCGCGCGGTGGCGAATCCGCCTACCGCGCGAGCCTTCTGCTATCGAACCCCTACTCGCACTTGACGATCGGGATGGGGTCGTACTTCACGGTCCGCGTGTGCCGCGACACCTGCGCGCCGGACTTGGCGTCGGTGATCACCCGGGTGTCGGAGATGGTGAAGCCGGGCGCGCCCTCGGAGGCGATGCAGTCCTTGCCCTTGGGCAGCACCACCTCATTGGGTTCGGTCGGCTTCGACTTCTCACCCGTAATCGATTCCACGTTCACGGTTTTGGTGCCCCACAACCGCACGGTGATATCGGAGCCGGTGGCGACCGCCTGAATGTAGACACCGGTCGTGCCGGTATTGCGGAACGCCAGGTCGATCGCACCGTCGAACACCGTCGCCTCGCGCGCGGCCGGGTAGCGCGAGATGTAGTAGCTGTGCTCGGTGTGTCCGCCGTCTTCCATCCCGGCGAAGTAGGCCGCGTTGTAGAGCGTGGTGGCGAACTGGCTGATGCCGCCGCCGACCGCGGTGCTCGGCCTGCCCTTGTCGATGATGCCGGACTCCACATAGCCCTCCGCCGCGGTGCGCGGGCCGGTGAACTCGTTGAGCGAGAACGTATCTCCCGGTTTGACCACCGCGCCGTCGACCTTGGCGGCGACCGTGCGGATATTCACCCCGGAGGGGCCGCTGAATCCGCCGGTGGTGAACTGGCCGATCGTCTCGTTGATCCCGAGCGCGTTCGCGGCCTCGGTGGTGAGCTTGGGCTCGATGCGCTGATAGACCACCGGGCTGGTGCGCGGACCCGGCTGCGTGAGCAGGGCGGGCAGCTTCTCCAGCGTCTTGGGCCAGTCCACCTTCTCGCCGACCACGGCGGGCACCACGGTCGGTTTGCCCGCGCCGACGGTGAAGGTGGCGTCCTTGGGTTCCACCTCGGACTTCGCCAATTGTGGTGCGAGCAAGGCGATGACGGCGTCGCTGTTGAACTGGGGTGCCAGCCCGCCGTTGCCGTCCGGCACGAAACCGAGCACGTCGGCGATCTGGCCCGTGGTCAGCGTGGCCTGAACATCCTTGCCGGACACAGTGATCGGTGACGCGACGGCCGGTGTGGCGATGTCGCGCACCGCCGCCTGCACGGCGTCGGCGCGCACGGCGACCGGCGCGGCCACCACGGGCAGATCCAGTTGGCTGGTCGCCGCCCAGCGGTCGGTGATCGTGGTGCGCGCGGCCTCGGTGTCGAGCACCCGGCCCGGCACCGGCGCGACCGCGACCGGCCTGCCGTTCTCGAACCGCACCGTACCTTCGACGGTCGGATTGTCGTGGACGCGGAAGGTCTCGAGCTGTGCGTCGAGGGCCGCGGTGTCGACGGTGCTCGACACCGGAACCTCGCGGGTGCCGAAGAGCGAGATCAGCCGGCTCACCGGGTTCAGCGGCTGGCTGCCGACGGCGTCCCAGGTGCGGTCGTAGTCCACCGACAGACCGGCTGTGGCGGGCACCATGCTGGCCTGCACATCGCCGATCCGCACGGGCAGGGGTCGCTCGGCTTTGGGGCCGAGTTCGGTGTGCAGCAGCGCGTCGGCTTCGGCCTGGTCCATCCCGCCGATGTCGATACCGGCGACGACGACGCCGCGCGCCACCTCACCCGTGCTCAACGCGAGGTCGGCCAGGTAGGCGGCGGTCCCGACGGCCAGCACGGCGCCGACCGCGATCCCGATCCGCTTGACCAGCTGCTGGTTGCCCGGCGGGGCCGGCGGGGGCGGGCCTGCCGGGCCGGGGGTGGGTGACCAGCGATCGCGGGTCACGGTGTTCAAGGGCTGCGTAAGGGCGGTGGTGTCCGGATCGAAAGTGCGATTTGATTCGAGCAGCTTGCGTAATCCGACCTCGCCCCTTCGGTCGGCCGGTTGTCCGGCGGTCGACTCGCTGGGCACGGAGGTCCTTCCGTTAGGTTGGCCCCGAATGTTTGCGGGGTCCGGCCCGAGGGTAACGCGCTTCGGCGCGCTCGGCAGCTCGGCAACCGGGTGGGGGCAGCAGAAAGGCTCCGCGTAGTTGCCGGGTCGGGGGTCTGGCAACTACACGGAGCCGATCTGTTTATCGGGGCTCGGAGCGGGGCGTTACAGCCCATTCGGAAGAATTTCGGCGCGCGGGCCGACGCCGCCACGAGCGACGACGCGGCGGCGCGAGACAATCGGGGTGAGACTCGACACCACGGACCGGACAACGAGGAGAACTGATGCAGCTGGGAATGATCGGCCTCGGCCGGATGGGTGCCAACATCGTGCGCCGGATCGTGCGCGACGGGCATACCGCCGTCGGTTACGAGCGCCACCCAGGGCCGATCGCCGAGATGGAGTCCGAGCTCGGCGGCAAGTTCCGCGGTACGACCGACCTGGCCGAGTTCATCGGCATGCTCGAGGTGCCTCGCGTGGTGTGGGTGATGATTCCCGCCGGTGCTACCGGCAAGGTGATCGAGGACGTCGCCGAGCTGCTCGAGCCGGGCGACATCATCATCGACGGCGGCAACAGCCGCTACCACGAGGACATCAAGCGTGCGAAGGCGTTGGAGCCCAAGGGTATTCACTACCTGGACATCGGCACCTCGGGCGGCGTGTTCGGCCTACAGCGCGGCTACTGCCTGATGATCGGCGGAAACGCGGCGCAGGTCGATTACCTGGAGCCGCTGCTGGCGACCATCGCCCCCGGTTACGAGTCGGCCCCGCGCACCCCTGGTCGCACCGGTGAGCCGTCGCAGGCCGAGAAGGGCTACCTGCTGTGCGGTCCGCACGGTGCGGGTCACTTCGTGAAGATGGTGCACAACGGCATCGAATACGGCGCGATGGGCGCTTACGCCGAGGGTCTCAACATCCTGAAGCACGCCAACGCGGGCTCGGAGTACCTGCACGGTGAGCACTCCGCCGAGGAGACGCCGATGGAGCACCCTGAGTACTACATGTACGACCTGGACATCCCGGCCATCACCGAGGTGTGGCGTCGCGGCTCGGTCGTGGCCTCCTGGCTCCTCGATCTCACCGCGTCGGCCCTGGTCAGCGACCCCGACCTGGACTCCTACAGCGGCCGCGTCTCCGACTCCGGCGAAGGCCGCTGGACCATCGACGCCGCCATCGACACCGCGGTCCCCGTGCCGGTCCTCTCGGCCGCCCTCTACCAGCGCTTCTCCTCCCGCGGCCAGGCCTTCTACGCCGACAAGATGCTCTCGGCGATGAGAAAGGCGTTCGGCGGCCACAACGAGCTGCCGCAAAAATAGCCCCCTAGACGCCCACAACCGGCCTTTCGTCGCCAGGCGGAGGTCGGTTGTCGCGTTTCCGGGTCGGATCGGTAGATCGAAAATCCTCGGATGCTACCCGGACCGGAGAGTAAAACAATGATGTTCCACAAAATAAGAACACGTTCTTCTTTTCCAGGACAAGCGTCCAGTCGGACCTATACCTTGTGGTCAGAGGGGGGAAAGCCCACCTGATGAGGAATTCGCCCCGGTCGTCTCGCCCGGGGCTTTGGAGGAAAAGCATGTTCCGGACTTCGCGTATCGCCGCGGGCGTCGCCACCACCGCCCTGGTCGTCGCCGGTGTCGGTGTCGGCCTTGGATCCGGCGTCGCCGCCGCCGACGCCACCTGCGCGGTGAGCAGTCACGCGCAGAAGAAAGACGCGAGCACCGTGGGCGTCACCCACGTCTACGACAAGATCGCGAGCGCCGAGCAGATCGGCGTCGGCACCTCGGTCACCTACAAGGTGATCGTCGGAACCACCGGGATCGGCAACCCGTACGTCAACACCATCACCGACTTCCCGCCGGTCGGCTTCGGCGCACCGACCAAGACCACCATCACCGCCTATCACGCGATCGGCGGCCAGGTCACCGAGGACGTCACCGCCGAGCCCAACGCGGGCGGCTGGAAGGTCACGAGCACCGGCTGGTTCGTCAACTCGGGCAACCCGGTCACCCTGACCATCACCTACCCGGTGCCGAGCAGCGTCAAGACGGGTCAGATGGTCACCAGCGGTGGCGTCGGGGTCGCGGGCACCGTGGGCGTCAGCAATGAGATGCCCGGTCTCACCGCCTGTTTCACCGCGCGCGGCGCCAACGCCGGCGAGACGGTGATCGGCAGCCTCGGTGACAACGGACTGGGTTCCGATGATGGCCAGCTGAGCTCCACCGGCTCGCTGAGCGACATCATCTCCGACGTGCTGGGCGATCTGATCGGTAGCTGATCGTCTGGCACCTGGTCGCCGGGACGGTCTCGCGCTGCCGTCCCGGCGAACCATTCTCTATGTGGCGCAATCTTTTTCGAATTCTGTGAGGACTCGTGTTCCCCTGTAAGCGGACGGCGCTGACCGCGCTCGCCGTCATCGCGCTGTCGGTCGTCGCCATTGGGACCGCCGGTGCGGACGGATCGCGGCTGGATCGGATCGAGCGGCCCGGCCAGCGGCAGCAGACGCTGCACGTGTACTCCGCGTCCATGGACCGGGTGATTCCGCTGCAGGTCATCACGCCGCACGACACCAGCGCGCCACGTCCGACGCTGTATCTGCTCAACGGCGCGGGCGGCGGCGAGGATATCGCGAACTGGTACAACCAGACCGACATCGTGCAGTTCTTCGCCGACAAGAACGTCAACGTCGTCACGCCGGCGGCGGGCGCGTTCTCGTACTACACCGATTGGCAGCGCGACGATCCGAAGCTCGGCCGCAACAAGTGGCAGACGTTCCTCACCGAGGAGCTCCCGCCGATCGTCGACACCACCTTGAACACCACGGGCGTGAATGCCATCGCGGGCCTGTCGATGTCGGCCACCGCGGTGCTCAACCTGGCGATCGCCGCCCCCGACCGCTACCGCGCCGTCGGCTCCTACAGCGGCTGCGCTTCGGTCGACGACCCCGTCAGCCGCGCCTACATCGATTTCGTGCTCGCCCGCGGTGGTGCCGACCCCGCCAACATGTGGGGCCCACCCGGTGACCCCGCCTGGCGGGCGAACGACGCCTATCTCAACGCGGAACGCCTGCGCGGCAAAGCGATCTACCTGTCCAGCGCGAACGGACTCCCCGGCGCCGCCGAAACTCTCCCACCCGGTGCGACGCCAGGAAAGGTCATCGGCATGACCGACCAGATCCTGCTCGGCGGCGCCATCGAAGCCGCCGCCAACCAGTGCACGCAGCGCCTCGCCGCTCGCCTCGCGGAACTGAACATCCCCGCCCACACCGAATTCCGCCCCGCTGGCACGCATACCTGGCGGTACTGGGAACAAGATCTGCACAACTCCTGGCCCCTTCTCGCCGCCGCTATCGAAGCGAGCTGACAGCGTGTCGAGCAACCTGAATGGCTTGTAGCACTGGGCAATTCGAGTCGTCAAGCCCCTGGAAGTTATGGATAACACTCGTATAGAGGCACCCGATGTGGTTATTAGCTTCGCTCAGTTTGTCCCTTGAAAGGCTTGTCATGCATCGTCGAATGATCCGAGTCCTTGTTGCCACCGCGGCTGTCGCCGGAATCGCCGCAGGCGCGCCCACCGCGCTCGCCGCCCCCGCGCAACCGGCTGTAGTGGCCGAATCAGGTTCCGCCGGCACCGGTTCCGCCGCGATCGACATTCCACTCGGCTTCCTCAAGCTCATCCTCTGCGGGCCGTGGGCGTCCTCGGAGCCGCACCCGAACCCGACGTGCCGCTGAGGTCTGACAACGAAACGGCGGGTGGTCTCCGAAGAATCGGAGACCACCCGCCGTCGCTGTGTGTGTGATCAGCGCGGACTAGCGCTCGATGATCGCCACCACGCCCTGGCCGCCCGCGGCGCAGATGGAGACCAGCGCACGGCCGGACCCCTTCTCCGCCAGCATCTTCGCGGTCGAGGCGACGATGCGGCCGCCGGTCGCGGCGAACGGGTGGCCCGCGGCGAGCGAGGAGCCGTTGACGTTGAGCTTGCTGCGGTCGATGGAGCCGAGCGCGCCGTCGAGGCCGAGGCGCTCCTTGCAGTAGGCGTCGGACTCCCACGCGGCCAGGGTGGCCAGCACCACGGAGGCGAACGCCTCGTGGATCTCGTAGTAGTCGAAGTCCTGCAAGGTGAGGCCGTTGCGGGCCAGCAGGCGCGCGACCGCGTAGGTGGGCGCCATCAGCAGGCCGTCGGGGCCGTGGATGTAGTCCACCGCGGCGACCTCGGAGTCGACCAGGTGGGCCAGCACCGGGAGGTTGCGCTCGGCCGCCCACTCGTCGGTGGACAGCAGCACCGCGGACGCGCCGTCGGTGAGCGGGGTCGAGTTACCCGCGGTCATGGTGGCGTCGCCCGCCTTGACGCCGAACACCGGCTTCAGGGTCGACAGCTTTTCCACGGTGGAGCCGGGACGCAGGTTGTCGTCGCGGGTCAGGCCGAGGAACGGGGTGATCAGGTCGTCGAAGAAGCCACGGTCGTAGGCGGCCGCCATGTTCTTGTGCGAGAGGTAGGCCAGCTCGTCCTGCGCTTCGCGGGCGACGCCGAATTCCTTCGCGGTGATGGCGGCGTGCTCACCCATCGACAGGCCGGTGCGCGGCTCGGCGTTGCGCGGGATCTCGATGCCGAGCATCGAGGGGCGCAGCTGGCCGACCAGCTTGACCTTGTCCTTGGTGGTCCGGGCGCGGTTGGCGGTGAGCATCCACTCGCGCATGTCCTCGCTCACGCCGATCGGCGCGTCGGAGGTGGTGTCGGCGCCGCCGCCGATGCCGGACTCGATGCGACCCAGCGCGATCGCGTCACCGACGGTGACGATCGACTGCAGGCCGGTGCCACAGGCGAGCTGCAGGTCGTGGGCCGGGGTGTAGGGCGAGAGCTTCGAGCCGAGCACGCTCTCGCGGATCAGGCTGTGCTCGCCGACCTTCTTGAGCACAGCGCCGCCCACGACCATGCCGAGGCGCTCACCCTGCAGACCGAACCGGCTGACCAGCCCATCGAGGGCGGCGGTGAACATGTCCTGATTGGACGCCTTGGCGTAGGCCTTGTCGGAGCGCGCGAACGGGATGCGGTTGCCGCCAACGATGGCAACCGGGCGCTGAGTCTTGGCGGCCTTGGCAGTGCTGGTCTTAGCAGTGCTGGCCTTGGCCGTCGCCGAGCGGGCTTTGCTAGTCACTCGAGTTCTCCATGGTCTCGTCGGTTCCGGGTAACGCCGGCCGGTGGAATTGGCCCCCGTGCGGTCGCGGCGTCGTATCGGTTTACATTAAACTTACTCCGGAGTAAGTTCGTTGTCGACACCGTACCCGCAAGTGTGCGCTCACACGGGGGACACTGGGCGGAGCACGGTCACACACTCGTCGAGCACAGAGAAGGTAGGAACAGTGGCAGCCAAGAGCAAGGGTGCACCGAACCTCTACGGATCTTTCATCCACTCCGCCCCCGGCGCGTTCCTCGCGAGCAAGCTGGGCCTCCCGCAGCCGGCCGAACTGCGCCGCTACAAGGCAGGCGAACCCGCGCTGCCCGGCCCGGTGCTGCTCGGCGGCAAGGGTCGCCTGGCCGAGCCGGTCCGCGCGCTGCTGTCGGACTACACCGTCGCGGACTCGCTCGAATCGGGCACCAAGTACGGCGCGCTGGTCTTCGACGCCACCGGCATCGATTCGATCGACAAGCTCGCGCAGCTGTTCGAGTTCTTCCAGCCCGCCATGCGCAGCCTCGCGCCGTCGGGCCGTGTCGTGGTTCTCGGCACCACCCCCGAGCTGGTCGGCTCGGTCGACGAGCAGATCGCCCAGCGCGCGCTCGAGGGCTTCACCCGTTCGGTCGCCAAGGAGCTGCTGCGCGGCGCGACCGGTCAGCTCGTCTACGTGCACCCCGAGGCGGGCGCCGCCGCGACCGGCCTCGAGTCGACCCTGCGCTTCCTGCTCTCGGGCAAGTCGGCCTTCGTCGATGGTCAGGTCATCCGGGTCGGTTCCGCCGACTCGGTCGCCCCGGCTTCGTGGGACTCCCCGCTCGCGGGCAAGGTCGCTGTCGTGACCGGCGCCGCGCGCGGTATCGGCGCCACCATCGCCGAGGTGTTCGCCCGTGACGGCGCCACCGTGATCGTCGCCGACATCCCCGCCGCGGGCGAGGCGCTGTCCGACACCGCGAACAAGATCGGCGCCACCGCGCTGGCCCTCGACGTCACCGCGCCCGACGCCGCCGAGCGTCTGGCCGACTTCGCCACCGAGCGTTTCGGCGGCATCGACATCGTCGTCCACAACGCCGGCATCACCCGCGACAAGCTGCTCGCCAACATGGACGAGGGCCGCTGGAACTCGGTGATCAACGTCAACCTCGCCGCCCCGCACCGCATCACCTCCGGCCTCGTCGCCAAGGGCGTGCTCAAGGAAGGCGGCCGCGTGATCGACGTGTCCTCCATCGCGGGCATCGCGGGCAACCGCGGCCAGACCAACTACGGCGCGTCCAAGGCGGGCGTCATCGGCATGGTCGACGCCGAGTCCCCGCTGCTGGCCGAGAAGGGCATCACCATCAACGCGGTGGCGCCCGGTTTCATCGAGACCGCGATGACCGCCGCCATCCCCGTCGGCACCCGTGAGGCCGGTCGCCTGATGAGCTCGCTGCTGCAGGGTGGCCAGACCGTCGACGTCGCCGAGACCATCGCCTACTTCGCGAGCCCCGCGTCGAACGCGGTGAGCGGCAACGTGGTTCGCGTCTGCGGTCAGAGCCTGATCGGCGCCTGATGACTCAGACGATCACCCTCACCGAGGTTCCCAAGAACGGCGGCCTGTACGCCAAGGCGGCGCTGGGCGCCATCCCGCTGCCCGGCCCGCTGTCGGCGCGCAAGCCGACCCTGCCCGACCGTCGAGTAGTCCTCGAGGGCGTGCGGGTCGACCCCGACCATCTCGCGGCGTACTGCCATGCCACCGGCCTGCGTTTCAGCGACACCCTGCCGCTGACGTACCCGTTCATCCTCAGCTTCCCGCTGGCGATGCAACTCGTCGTCGCACGGGACTTCCCGTTCAGCGCGGTCGGTGCGGTGCACTTCGAGAACGTCATCGAACGCACCCGCGAGATCTCGGTCGCCGAGCCCCTCGATTTCTCCACCCATATCGAGAACCTCCGCGAACACCCGAAAGGTCTTCTGGTGGACGCGATCACGGAGATCAGCGTCGGTCGTGAACTCGTCTGGCGGCAGGTGACCACCTTCCTGCATCAGCAGCGCACGTCCCTGTCGGGCGGCCCCAAGCCGGCGCCTCCCGCCGACGAGGTCCCCCCGCCCCCGCTGCGCGTGCAGCGCGTGGATCAGAAGATGATCAACCGCTACGCCGCCGCGTCCGGCGACCACAACCCGATCCACGTCTCCGGGATCGGTGCCAAGGCCATGGGTTTCCCGCAGACCATCGCCCACGGCATGTGGTCGGCCGCCGCGATCCTCAGCACCGTCGAGGGCCGTGTCCCCGAAAAGGCCACTTACGCGGTCAAGTTCGGCAAGCCGATCTTCCTTCCGTCCTCGGTGAACATCTACGCCGACCAGGTCGGATCCGGCTGGGATCTCTCCATCCTGCATCCCAAAAAGGGGTACCCACACCTCACCGCAACCTTGCGCTGAGTCTCTACCGGCAAGGGCCGCACACTCCAGGGGGGTGTGCGGCCCTTGCCGGCTTCAGGGCACGGAGAATCGGTCGTCACGGGGGATTGTGTTCGGGGCCCTACGCTTTCGTAAGGTTGGTCGATCGTCATCCCGATAGTCGTCGTTACGGGTAATTGCTGTGACTTTACTCATCGGCCTGAATCGGTTCGCTACACAATTGCCGTAGTGCGAGTTTTCGCCCGTTCTGGTCTACCGTCCGGTGTTTTCTTCTGCGTGCTAAAAAATTGCCCAGCGCGCGGTGGGCGGCCTTTGCAGTGTTGCCGGGCCGCCAATATCGCGTGCTAGCACCACCGGGCAACTATTCGGCATCTGAACACTGTGGTGGCCGAATTTCGAGCATTCCGATTCCTCTGAAACGCGGGTAGAACTTCTCTTGCCCAGCGATCGTTCGGTCGCGCCGGCGGGTTCACCAGATCCAGATCCGTGGCGAGAAGTGTTGTGGAGGAAGCGTTGTGAACAAGATCAGTCTTTCGAATCGGGGGATTCTGCGGGCGGTTGCCGTCGCTGGGGCGGCGCTGTCGCTGGTCGCGAGCGCCGGGGCGGCGGGCGCGGACACCGGCAGCGGTGAGACCGGGAGCGGGGTGATCGACACGGGCAGTGGGATTCTGGGAGATCTGCTCGATACCGGCAGTGGAATCCTCGGCGGTAGCTTGAGCGGCGGGTCGTCCGAGAGCGTGCAGCCGTGCAACCGCTCGACCAAGTCCGGCGGGGCCGGCGTCACCAACACGACGCATCAGCTCGGCGTCACCGGACCGACCTCGTTCGTCCTGACCTACGAAACCCTCAACATCCCCGACCGCATCCAGGTCTTCTACGAAGGCGGGCAGGTGCTCGACACCGGCTACGTCGGCGACAATGCCAACCAGGGCACCGGATCTCGGGTCGTGTCGTTGCCCGCGGGCTCGTCCTCGACGGTGAGTGTTCGGGTCACAGGACCGAATGACACCCAGTGGGAGTACACGGTCAACTGCCCGTCGTAGCGAGACCGGTCCATCCCGGTCGATATCGCACGTGTGGGGGCCGCATGCCCGAAAAGGCATGCGGCCCTGAGCAAACAGCTATCCGGCAGGAAACTGACAGCACATATTCCGGTCAGCGCAGCGCGCGGCGGGAAACATGAATATGACTGCGCGCCAATCGATTGTGCACCAGAACCTGTTATAGGTTTTCAGGGTGATATCAATCATGGACTGAGCCGAGCAGTAACTGGGTACATAGCAAGGTTCGCCACAAGCGTGATGCGCTGCCTCGATCCTTCGCTGCGGGGATCTTGCCGCCGTTCGCGCGATTGATCGATCGTCCAGCGGTAATGATCTTGTTCGAGTTCCCGTTCGTGATACCGAGCGGTGGTCTTCGAGCAATCGATATGAGATCCCCGAAACGAGCCCTGCCGCCGGGCGCCCGTCGGGCAAACGCGCAGCAATGGTTCGGCGAATGCCCCGAATGTCGCGGGCTAGGGAGGGGGCGCCGACCGTGTTAGAAATTTCAGTCGGCAACAAAGTCGGCAATCATGGTAGCTCTGGTAGCTCACAGTTGTCCGGTCGCCACTAAGATCGCGACCTATGGGTCGAGTTGGCCTTGTTCGAACTATTTGCGGTGTGGTGTGACGAAATCTGATGAAGCAGTGATCGATCCGGTAGCGCGGGCCGAAGAGAAAGTACGCACCCGTGGTGGCCGGTTCGAGTTTCTGGATGCGCTTCGAGGTTTGGCGGCCTCGGCGGTAGTGATCGGTCATTGTGGGGAGCGACTGTGGCCTGAATACGCACGGTTCTCGTCGTCGCATTTCGGGGCCGGCATGTTCGGGGTCTTCGTCTTCTTTATCGTCAGCGGCTTCATCATCCCCGCGTCATTGGAGCGAGGGCGATCGCTTGCCGCCTTCTGGGTAGGCCGGTTCTTCCGGCTGTTCCCGTTGTTCTGGGGCTGTCTGATCGCGGCGATGATCCTCCATTCAGTCGGCCGGTTCAGTCTGCAATCGGGCTTTCTGGCCGATCCCGCATGGCACATGATCACGAACGCCACAATGGTGCAGTTCTTCCTCGGCGCCCCGAACACTCAGGTGATCGGGGCCGCGTGGACGCTCTCCTACGAGTTGGTGTTCTACCTGTTCGTGTCGCTGTTGTTTCTCGGTGGGCTCAACCGGCGATCGGTGCCGCTGGTCGTCCTTGCGATCGGCTCGATTGTCGCCGCACTGTTCCTGCCGGTCGCGATGGTCAACGGCCCCGACGCGAACCTTGTCAGTCGCCTGATGGTCGTGGTCGTGACAGTGGCGGTCGCGGTGTTCTTCGCTCGTCGTGCGGCCACCAGGCGCTCGGCCGTCGCAGCGGTTCTACTCGCATCGATCGCCGTCCCGCTGGTCCTCAACCAACCCGGTCCGTCGGCATACTCCGCCACGATCTTCGCGACGATGCTCGTCGGCACGGTGCTCTACCGGATGACGGCGGGCGAGATCAGCACCACGCTCGGCTGGGGGATGTTCGGGTTCGCCGCATGCGTGATCCTCGGGTTCAAGTTCGTCGTCGAGCAGCCCCACCTGGACCCGTCGACCGGCGTGTGGGTCCCCTGGTGGAAGGAAGCGGTCACCATGGTCTGCGCCTACCTGCTGTTCGGTGCCGCGCTGCTACTGCGCCGGTATTCCTTCCCGCGCCCCTTGCTGTTCCTCGGGCGGATCAGTTTCTCGCTATATCTCATGCACGCCCTCGTATTGGGCGCCATAAACCCCTGGACAACATCAGTTCTCGGGATATCCGCGGCCTGGCTCACCTGGTGCACCTGGGTGATCGGCTCGATCGCTCTCGCGACCCTCACCTACCACGCGATCGAGAAGCCCTTCCACAACCTCGGTCGCCGTCTGATGGACAAGATGGACGCGGGAGCCCGCCCGGCACCGACCCCGGTCGCCTGATCGACTAGCCAGCAAAAACGAATGCCCCGCCATGAGCGGGGCATTCGTCGTCGGGCTCAGCTGTGCCTGGCTGCCCGAAGCCCGTTGACGTAAGCGGCGACAATCCGCAGATCACCTTCGGACAACCCGGAGAGATCGACGATTCCCTCGGTGGATTGCGGTCGAACGTGCTCCGTCTCGATCGGGTCCAGCCCCGCTTGGGACAGCAGCGGTTCGGCATCGAGCCCGACCGCCGCCGCCATGGCCTGCAAGGTCTCGGCCGTGGTGCTGGCGGGGACCTTCTGTCCGCGCTTGTACTGGGTCCCGTTCTCGACCTGCGTCCACAGGCTCGTACTGATCCGTGCTGCTTTCGCGGCGCGGTCCATCGACATCTCGCGCTCCTTGCGAGCAAGTCGCAGGGTGGCGCTGACCTCGGCGGGGACCACCGCGCTCCGTTGTCTCACCATGCATCGAGGGTAGCAGATTGTTTGCACTGATGTATGAAGTGTATGTAGTCATCGGCTGCGAATTTGCGAATCGAAATCCTGCATCGAATGTAGACCGTAACAGTGAACGGCGAGTTTGTTTGTGGTGGTACGTGACTGGGTACAGCACTCTGCCGCCTCGGCTTGACAGACGCGTTGCAACAACGTTGCATACAACGAGTGTCCGATTGTGGGTCCCAGTAGGAGCCACTCCTGGACACAGCCCGGGGGCGCGCCATTCGATTTCGGCCGCGTAGCAGGGTACGACCGGGGCTCCGGCCCGCTATCGACCGAAGGAGCAAGTACATGGGCCCATACGATGCCGTCACGGCGTCGAACCGCATTCGTGAGGACTCATGCGGCGTGACCCCACTGGACAGGTGGGCCGATGACAACCACCTGTACCTGGATCGGGAAGCCGCGCGGGATCTGGCCCGGATGCTCGGGGACATCCCGGACCTGGCCGAGGATCTGTCGGACGCGCGCACACGCCAGACCCGCTTCGGCGCGGTGGACTACCGCACGCGCAATGGCTCACGGGAACAACGACTTCCGTTCAATCCCGTCGCCGCTCGCGCGGCCGACCATCTCCAGTCGGTCTTGGTGGCCTGGGTTCGGTTGGTCTGCGAACAGCGCGGCGTCGACTACACCGGGGTCGCGACCATCAGTGGAATGGCGGAGTGGTTGCAGCGCAACATCATCGCGCTGGCGATGACGGAAGGTGTGGAGGCCGCGCCCGCTGAGTTCGCGGCGGCGATCGAGGCCGCGGAAGCGGTGGTGTGTCCGCCGGTCGATCTCGCTCCCGCCGATGCGGCTCTGGTTCTGCGCGCCAGGGCGGTTCGCCTTCATGCGGCCGCGATCGGCAAACTCGCCGAAGAGCTGGGTGACGGTTTCCGGAACCTCACCGCTCGGCGGGTGCGCACACTGCGCAAGGCCGGTCTGATCAGCCCGGTCCCGGGGCCCTGGTCGCCGGACTGGCCGGAGCTCTTCATCGTGGGTGAGGTTTTGGATGCGCACCGTGCCCTTCCGGCGCGGCACCGGGCGAAAGATGCATAGCGAACAGAGTGACCCAGCGGGGCGTCGGCAGATTGTTGCCGGCGCCCCGCTGGCGTTGTGGGGCCTCTGCACGGCCGGATTCAGAGGCCCGAAGTGCTTAGGCCGCAACAAGTTCAGCCCGATCGCGCCATCGCTTCATATCGGAATACCTGCTTCTACCTGGGATTTAGCTTCTTGTGAAAGTCGGTGTTGACAAGTTGTGGCCGATGACGCAAACTAGTGCCAGCGGGATTCTTCGTGCCCAAAATCATTTCGGCACACCGCGATTCGATGCCAGCGAGCGCTGTCCCCGCAGATCCTGACCGGGACTCGGTTCACGTCAACGCTAGAATGGGACCGTGCTCTCGACCGAGAGTCTCGACATTTCGGCTGCTGGGTGAGGTTCTACTTGTGTCAGGTGCATTCGATGCATTTACTCCCGATGAATCCGGTAAGCCGACCGGTGAGAGACCTACTCGCGAAGGCGGCGAGCCCCTCTATCGAGTAGACGACTCGATACCAGGTCGAAGGAACCGTGTCGGCCATGTCGACCTCTCCGACATCTGCGTAGAAGACCTCCAAGTCGTCGCTGGTGCGGTGGATCGTTGGCGCTCGCTCCGGGCGCCGACCACGGTGACGCGTACCACCTCTCGGTGACCTGACACACGGCATCTGGCACCGTCTCCGGTGGTGATGATGCGACGGGTCGTGGTCAGTTCCGAGTTGTGAGAGTTGTGTATTGCCATGGGTGATGAAGGTGAGTCGGATGCTTCGATGCCGGACCGACAAGATATCGCGGTGCAGCGCAATGGGTTCAACGCCCAAGAATCTGCGTTCAACCAGGGAATCCGGGTCGATTCGGCCGTGGTCTTCGACTTCGTGTCGTATTGGTCGGTAGTCGACCGCGCAGTCCTCATCCAGGCCGACCTGTCCGGTCATGTACGAAACGAAGTCATCGCACACGCTGTTGCCCACATCGAGATGGCCGAATCACGCGAACTGGCAGCGGCACTCGACGGCGAGCGATGGCGCGGCCGGATCGAAATGCAGGTGCACGATGTGGTGGCACAACGCCTCATCCCCGTCTCCCACCTGCGTGACGCGCTGGAGGTGGGCGACAACCTCACCGATGTTTCCGCGCTCCTCGGGGTCACCGAGTTCCTGCTCGGTTGGCGATTGCAGCACTTGGCGAACGAGGAGTTCGCGGTGATACCGGTGCATCTGCTGAACCGCCTGGGCTGGCTGCCCGGGATGCCCTCCGAATACCCCTATCGGTGCTTATGGCCGACATCCAGCTCGGGCGAGATGCTTCGCCAGCTGGCACCCGGCCGACACCACCGATAACCACAGTCCTACTCAGCCCTCGTTCCGTGAAAACGGCACGGGGGCTTTGTCATTGGCGCTTGCCGCCGCCGCATGCCCGCCCCTGACGCGCCCGTCTCCCGCAGCTCGCTGTGGTCGAAAGGCGTTGTCGCAGCGCAGGGGCGCATCGGTCCCGCTCCGGCGGAGCACTCCGTCGGAGCGGGACCTCCACTCACGTCCCAGAGAGGTACGAACATGTCACTGTGGTCTCCGAAAGGATCGCCCCGCACGATCGATGTACTCGTGGTCGGCGGAACCTGGAATCCTGGCGGCGACGGCGTCACCGGTGCCTTCACCGACGCGCTGAACAAGTCGATGTTCACCCCTCGGATGGTCCCCTATCCCGCCGACTACGGGTCGCAGGTGAGCTACGCCGAGAGCGTCGCCGAAGGTAAGCGGGCGCTCCTGGCCGCTGTCGATCGATCGCCGAACCCTGTCGTGCTGGCCGGATATTCGCAGGGCGCGGCGGTTGCCGGTGACCTCGCGGCGGAGATCGGCCGCGGTGAACATCCGGGCCGTGAGGTGATCGCCTGCGCGTTGATCGCCGATCCGCGCAGACCAGCGGGCAAGTATCTCGGCGACACCGACCCCGGCGGATACGGCGTGGTCGGCGAGCGGCCCATCGACGGTATCCCCGCCTATTGGGCCGCGGCGCCCGGCGATCCCATCACCGCACTGCCCGCGGGCAACCCCTTGCGGACCATCGCGGATCTGAGCGCCTTCTTCAGCTTCGCCAGCGCGAACTCGGCGGTGCGCTGGGCACAGCGAATGCTCGACACCGCCACCCGAAATCAACTGCAGCGGTGGTGGTCGCCATCCAACTGGAGTCATTGGACCGGCGCTATCGCCTACGCCCGCGGCTACCTGTTCGACGGCAGGCACACCAGTGACTACGTCCGCTACGGCCACGCCCGCGCTCTCGCCCAGGCACTGAACCGCGATGTCGCCGAAGGGCGCATCTGAGACCCGCGAAAACCTGTGGGAAGGAACACATCATGAGAATCAGCAGAACCCCAGAGCCCGCGCTGGTCCGGTCGGTACTCGTCGCTGTGACGGGAGTCCTCGCCTATCTTCTCGGTCGCGAGATCGATACGGCATGGATCGAAACACTGCTCACCCTTTACGGGTTGGCGACGCCGCTGATCGCGGGCGCACTGATCAGGCCCGCCGTTACTCCGGTGACCGGATCGGCGGGTGAACCCGATGACATCGTGGTTGAGCCCTGAATTCGTGCAGGCGACCGGCATGGCACTGGCCACCGTCATCGGCGCGGTGACCGCGTGGCAGGCCCGCGAAGTCGCCAAGTTGCGGGAGCGGGTGGTTGCCCTCGAGGAGCAGGCCGCCGACGATCACCTCCGATTCCGCGACGCGATACGCCTGATCCGCGCACTTCAACGCCATATCGACGAACTGCTCGGCTTCCTGCGCCTGCACGTGCCAGGTATGGAGCCCCCGGTGGCGGACTACAAGATCCCCGCCACCCTCCAAGAAGAAATCTGACGGCGACCCCGCCGTTCCCGAACTGCATGCGGTCGGCCCCCGGAGAACACTCGATACGGTGCGGGATTCGAGCCCGCCGCATGCCGCGCTCCTGACGCGCCCGTCTCCCGCAGGTGGTCTGCGGTCGTAGACGTCGCCGCTGCGTCAGGAGCGAAGGTCCCGCCCTCGGCGCTTCCCCTCGTCCACGAGGGCGGGACCCCGAACCTTCACTCACACAAGGAGATACCCATGGCCTGGACAGGCGACCCGGTATGGCTGGCCGATGTGCTGCGCGCTGCCGGGCTGGACGTCATCGAACACGAGGGCTGGCGCGACCGGGGCCACGGCGACTTCCGTGACCTGCGCGGCGTGCTCTGCCACCACACCGCGGGCGGGGGCAAGAACGACTGGCGCATCGTCCAGGACGGCCGCGCCGACCTCCCCGGCCCGCTGGCCCAGCTGGTCCTCGAACGCGACGGCACCTTCCGCGTGATCGCCGCCGGCGTGTGCTGGCACGCGGGCCGCGGTTCCTGGCCCGGCTGGCCCACCGACAACGCCAACTACCACGTCATCGGCATCGAAGCCGTCTCCCGCGGCGACGGAACCGACTGGACCCCAGCACAACTCGACGCCTACAAGCGCGGCTGCGCGGCCATCCTGGCCCGCATCGGCCGCGACGCCGAGGACTGCGTGGCCCACCGCGAGTACTCCCACGAAGGAAAAATCGACCCCGCCGGCATCGACATGGACGAGTTCCGTCGCGAAGTGCAGGCATTCATCGACGGAGAGGACGCTCCGATGAGCGCATCCGAAGTAACCCAGATCCAGGATTTCATCACCGCGTTCTGCGGCCCGATCGGCACCGATGTCAAAGACATCCGCGAGCAGCTGTGCGGTAGCCAGCAGCGGGATGCGGGCATGTTCGCCGGCTGGGACCAGCTCGACGGCATGACCGTGGTCGACGCCCTGGCCGACATCCTGGACCGCCTCAAGGCCCTCGAATCACCCCGTCTCTGACGCGCCACGGCCGTCTGCCGCACAGCGAAAGGAGGTGAATTCCATGCTCCCTGTCCTCCTCGAACTGCTTCAGCTAGCCATCGTGCTCGCGCCGGTGGTCCTGCCGCTACTCGGCCTCTGACGAACAACCGACACAAGATATGGAGACGATGATGGCGCCTTCCGACGCCGGAGAAGATGCGGACGACATCGTCGGCGCCGGCATCCTGGCCGTTGAAGTCGAGGTGAAGCAGTGACTTCGCCATATCCCAAACCTGGGGAGTTCCCCGACTTCGAGCAGTTTCTTGTCGACCTGCTCACCCCGATCGAGACCACGCTGACAACCCTGCCCGCCACGGGCGAGCTGGTGGTGGCGCAGTTCCCGTTCTTCTGGGTCCGGCAGATCGGTGGCAGCACCGATATCAACGAGATCACCTATACCGCGAAGGTGCGAGTAACTGCCGCTGCCAGCGACCGGGCCGCGGCACAGGCTGCTGCTGCTCGCGCACGTGTGGAGATCCTCGCTGCGCCAGGCAAATCAGTCAACGGGGTCCTCATCGACTGGGCAGAAGAAATGACGCCCGCAGAAGTCAAGTACTTCCCGCCCACGCTAGCTCGGAGTCAGGGCGCGGCTGACCTGCCGAACCTCGACCCAGTCAGTCAACTCGTAGAGCTCGGATTCACAGTCCACGCGCGACGCCAGAGCTAGTGAACAAAGAAACCAACGAAACGGAGAGAAAATGCCCGCAACCAACCTGACCGCGATCAAAGATGCTCAGCACGAGCTGCTCATCAAGCCGCTCGATGCCGCGGTCTTCCTGGCGCCCTGGTACACCCCCGTACCGACTGCCTTCACCGACGCGTCCAGCGTGCTGCAGACCCTGCCCGCCGCCTACAAGTCGGTCGGTTTGATCGACAAGAAGACCGGCATCGCGTTCGCCCGCGGCATCACCGCGTCCCCGATCGAGTCCTACGGTGAGCTTCAGCCGTCGCGCAACGACATCACCAGCGACATCAGCACTATCGAGTTCGAACCCCAGCAGACCAACGCGCTGACGCTCGCACTGACCACCAACGCCAACCTCGACCAGGCCAAGGCGAACGCCCAGTCCGGTGAGGTGTTCTTCGCGCAGCCGACTGCTGAGCAGATCACCTACTACTCGGCAATCGTCATCGCCAAGGACGGCAACGACGCCGCGCCGGTCTACGTGTTCAAGGTGATGCCGAAGGTCGCGGTCAGCAAGTACGGCGGCGAGCAGTGGACCTCGGCCAACCTGATGTCGCAGAAGGTGACCCTCACCGCCTTCAAGGACGACACCGCCGGCTACGCCGTCGCACACGGTTTCGGTGGTCTGGGCTGGAAGCGGCTGCTGACCAAGGCCGGGATCGCTACCGCGACAGCCTGATCGGCTCAGCGGAATCCACGATGGGCGTGCGCAGCGATCCTCCGGCCTGTGCGCAAGCCCAGTACAGCACTGGTACCGGAGGAGATATGCGAGGAAGCAAATGACCCCCACTGAGTACCCGGTCTTCATGACGGATGGAACCAACGAGTACGTCGTCAACGACGCGACCCAGTACATCAACGCGGTCTTCAGCCTGGGCCACCGCCTTGCGGAACCCGCCGAGCAGTCGCTGAAGTCCGACCAGTAACCACCCATATGGGCGGGATCGCTCCCGTCCGATAGATGAACCGGAGATCCCCTATGGCAGCCACCACCGAGAACACTGACCAGCGCGACCAGTCCGGACGAGATGCCGGCCGCTTCTTCGAGATCCAGCAGGAGCTCAGCAGCAAGCGCCGCGGCCCCTATCGGCTCACCGAGGACATCCTCATCCAGCCGATCACGCGTCGGCAGATGCGGGCGATCCGCGACGAGCAGGACGAGGACAAACAGCTGGCGATCGTTCTCGGCCAGGACTACGAAGCTGTAGAGGAACTGTTCGCCGACCGACCGGTCGACGAGTGGCTCGCCTTTCAGGAGGACCTGAACGCCTACTTCTTCGGCGAAGGCGCCGCGGAGCTGCCGGGGGGATCTCAGGGCTCGTAGAGTTCTGGGACAGGTTCGGTGCCGCGCTCGAATATGACCTGTTCGAGCGCGGCGTCGACGTCCGGGACTGCTTCGGGCCCAGTGAAATCCGGACCCGCGATTGGCGCACGATCTGGCGTCTCAAAGACCGACTCCCGCTCGGATCCCACTACAAGACAGCGCTGTCGACCGACCGTTCGCTAGCCGAGCTGTTTATCCGCGACGAAAGCACAGACACCCAGACTGACGAAGTCAACGGGGACGCCCGAGGGTTCACTGTCGACACCTATCTGCTGATGACGATCGTAGACAACCTGCAAGCCGTTCAAGCAGCCGTCATCGCCGCAGCGGGCGTCGATCCGCCGCCCGTCGTGCCTTTGAGCCGACCGACGACAGCACTGGACGAACTTCGCGAGGAACGCCGACGTCGAGGCCTCGAATCATTGATTGCGCAATTCAGTCCAGGGAATCTCAGTTGATTGGATATCTGTCGATCAGAATTTTCTCGGATCGGGTATTCCAGAGCTCGCATGGACGATTCTTCGGGCAGCGAGCTGGAAATGAATAACGACCCCATAATTGCACTGATGGTGCTCCCACTATCAATTCCTCAGTGCCGAGTAGTCTGCGAACATCGTTCGCATTGCCTTGTCGAAATATCCGGCCTTCGCGATAGAGTCGACAGAATTGAAGCCCCGCGGTTTCCTGAGATACCATTTCATTATCTGCGCGGCGAGTTCCCACTCTTCGTTCACGAGACATAGGGCGACTGTCGCGCGAACTTTTCCTGGATTTATATTCTTCTCGAACCATGAGTATCGTTCCGGTGTCATGACGTTTGTCACGAGGACCTCTATATTATTGCGGGCGGCGAACCATGGAATTACATCAGATTCAACAGTTCTCGAGAACCATTCTATATATCTGTCGATGTCGTTCTCGCTAGAAATATAGAGACCAGGCTGAAAGAAACTGTCTCCGGCGCCGTCGACATTTGATGGAAAATCGACCTCCCCGTCACCAAGGAGGTCGGGTGGCAGGAGGATCGGGCTGATGCGGGCGCCGATTGGCAGCGCACCTATGATCTGTGCTACGCCCGATGAATGTAGTGCGATCGTTGCGGTCGTAGCTACGGAAGAATTCTCATCATCCAGTATGTACGCGGTCAGGATCTGAGTCGTATTCCTAATCTCGGAACCTAATGAGAATGACAGGCCGGTAGCGTCCATCTCGGCGCGGCGCTCGAATCCATATGCGGCAAGCGCTGCGGTTAGCCTCGCTTCGGTCACCCGGCGTAGGCGGCTGAGTCTGACGGACATGTCGTTCACCTCGGATGTTACGAGTTTGCGAAAGATTCGCACTCAGGCGACTCCAGTGTGCATCGTCCCGCCGGTGCTACACAAGTCCTGACCGATGCAAGAACCAATCACGGATTGAAGGCAAATGTCCTCTGAAGCAAATGGCAGCCCCCTCTTGGGCGATTCCGCAGGGGCTGGCGGACTACTCGGCGCGGCGTGGTGTTGATTGCTGGCGAGTCGGGCATCCCAAACTTGCTTCGGGCCTTTTGGTTCGATGTCGGAAGGATATCGCCGAAGCGGAATCGGCTTCGTTTCGCATGGCCGTAGGTAACCTCGCGGCGTCGGCATGTGGGTAGGCGAGAAATTCTCGGCGCCACTACATCTTTCGTATTGAATCAATGCGCCAGGAAGGTTGCGACTGAATAATGAGTAACGAAAAGTCGGGACGGATGTAGGGAAGACATCCCGGGGCGAAATCGTGGAGCTTTGAGAAGTCAAAATCTACGGCTGGGGAAAGGCTGTGAAAGGAGCGACTACCGGCCGACATATGAGCGAACTGACCGCAGGGATGTGGATAAGGCTGGCTGCGAGTACCAACGCTCTAGAGCAAGTATTCTGGTATGGTACGAAAACACTCGATTCGACTAAGCGAATGGCGAACATCATGACCTCCAAGCGAGCACTAAGGAAGACGTTCATCGAAAAAGTCACCGAGGCTCTATCTGCTCTAGGATTCGAGCGTCGTATTGACCTTGGTGCCGATGGAGAATTTTGGTTCGCGCGATCAGCGGGAGCGATGGACCTCGAGGAATCGGTGCGCATTATATTTGTGCCGGGTCGGCTCGATAGCGTTGGCACATTATGCACGGTTCAGATTATTTCCCGTGACGTAGGTGTGATCCTCCGAGATCTTCCTGACGATGCCAAGCTGAAACGGCTTGTCGGAGAACCAGATTCAGGTGAATACTACTCCACTGTTTGTATTGAACCCGCAGCCTCGCTTACGGGTTCAAATTCTGCCATATCCGGGCCAGAGATATTCAATAAAGACGAATTAGGCGCGGCGGTCACATGGGTCGAGACCTTTGTGTCTTCAACGGCGACGGACTGGTTTCAGAAGAGAAACTCCTTAGCTCGGCTAGTTGAGATTGCTCAAGAGCCTTCGCCTGGAACTCCAGACAATATCGTTCCGGGCCTATTTCGGGCCACGGTAGCACTTTGTGCGATTGGTGGAGATTATGCTACTGCAGACAGGCTAATTATGTGGTACCGGAATCGCAGTAGCTACAATTTCTTTGACTCCAAAGAGCGGTTCTCGGAGTTTACAAAAGGTTTGAAGCGCGAATTTCCTGAACTCACTATTGACTGATTGACATGTCGGTAACAGTCGACACTTCACTTTTGTGTTCATACTGCTTATCCCGCGATCGAGGCAGTTATCGAATACTTGAACTGCTTTCGACATTCGATTATGCGGCAGCGCTATGAAAAATGTCAGCCAGACGAGTATAGAGCAGCGCCCATCCCTGATTCAATCGGATCAGGTATGAGCGACTCGTCAGTGACCACCCGTATCGATCCAGATGGCTTCCTATGCCGTCCTACCCTGCGGTGCCACCGTTGCGATTTCGACTCCGTATTTCCTCGCTAGCCCTAAGTCTGAGAAGCAGGTTGGCGACCTGACCCCTGTTAACACCCGTTGTCGCGGTAGATTGCCTCGCGGCTGATCACCAGTTCTGCTTGGGCTGGCGTCTATTCCGTGGCATTAATGCGCAGATCCTTTTGAGGGACGCGACAAGCCGGCCGCAGAATGGGCATGCCGCGCGCCCGCTCGGCTGGTGGTAAGGCGGGCGGGCGTTCGTCCAGCTCAAGAACTGGATGGTGCAGCAACAAAAACCTTGCCGCTCTGACATGCCACGGCCATCTGTAGTACGCCACTCAAGATCAAAAATCAAAATCACCTCCGGCCAGATTCCGTCGCGCGAAATTTGGCAATGCTGATGGCGTGCGAATTCACTCGGCGCGTGATCGCACAGAACGTTTAAGTCCTGATGGTAGCCAAACATGGCATCAGTATGAATTCGGCATCCCCAGTAGGCCATTTCGACTGTGATTCTTTCGGTACATCAGGGGTCGCCGGGCGACACCCGTTCGGGCGGTAGCGGATGCTCCAGCCATTTGACGACATTTAATTCGGTGCGGCACGAGTTGTGCTTCCCGACGCTGTTGATAACAGATACCAAATTGAGGTCCAAAATGTCTAATGAAAATAGTGGCTCTCTGGGTGGCTTGAATATTCCGGTTAGCTTCTTTCGTAGCCACAGAATACCGAAGCCCTGGGAGATCTCTCCAGAACTTGATCCAAGGTATATGGCGCGGGTTAGTGTTGATGGTAGTAACAAGCTAACAGATCTGCGCGCGGATTATGGATCCAGAAAGAATGTCAAGCTCACAAGCGGAGCACGAGGATTTCTTGGCGACGCGTTTACGAGAGAATTCGATGCCCGTACCGGGGCGGCATATTTTGGCGGTGGGGAGCGGGCCAGAATTCCAGTTCCGAACGATACGGGAACGCCATTTAAACCCGACGGCGTTGTCGGCAAAGACAAGCATATATTTCTGAATGAGAACAAATTCAATACAGCAACTTGGCGGCCGCGACAGCTTCTGGGGTACGCACGTTATGGCATGGGGAATCTCGGTCTGAATACCAGCCTAAGCCCGGATTTGGCCCTCAACGTCAATAGGGCATTGTCTACTGGCGGATTGAATAGTGATACTGTTGCTGGCGTTCGTGTCTTCAGATGGAATACTCAGATTGTTCCTACGGAGAAACTTTTGCGTGGCGCCGCTGCCAACTTCGACGACTATATTGGCCCGGCGGTGGACAAGCGTGGCAGGGTCAGAAAGTCCGCAGCTCAAGCGAAGGCATGGCTCGACGGACAGGTCTCCGATCTGGATAATCCAGAAAAGCAGTTGAATACTGGTGCCTCAGGTCCAAGCGTTCGCAGCAACCCGAGATTCGGTCCGGGCACTCCCCATCGCGATCAATTGGCAAGGCGCACTCCAAGCTCGGCGCACACCCGTGTTGCTAGCGGTGCGTCGAACGCGGCAAAGGCTATAGGAAATATTCCGGGTCGTCTTCAGAATTCTGGTTTTTCCAAGAGTGTTGGCGCAATTGCCGCAAAGGCTTCTAACTCATCGATTGGCGGAACCGCATCGAAAGTTATGAATTCAACTGCGGGAAAGGTTGGCGGAAGACTCCTGGCTCCCGTTACGACCGCGTTTGCCATAAATTCAGATATCAAGAAAGGTGATTCTGTCGCGAAGTCGGTCACGAAGAATGGTGTTGGTCTTGGCGCATCGATTGCTGCGGGTGCGGCGGTCGGCACGCTCATTCCTGTTCCCGTAGTCGGCACTCTTGCCGGCGCCGCTGTAGGCGCCGCAGTGGGTCTGGGAGCTACTAAGCTTGTGGACAAAGCGTGGGATCCTGCAGCGAAAGGGGTCGGCAAGGCGGTAAAGGCTGGTGGTCAGGCCAAGAAATGGTTGGCTAGCAAGTTTGCTGATGGAGGGCCGGTTCTTGGTGCTGGTTCTTCGATCGGGGATATGATCCCAGCGTTTTTGTCGAATGGGGAGTATGTAGTTAATGCCGCTTCAGCGGGGCGATTCAAGCCCTTATTGGAGTCAATTAATAAGGGGGTCCCCGGGTTTGCCCCGACGGGGATGAATCCGGCGATGTCGTCGGTGTTGGAGAAGGCTTCGAGTGGGTTTGGGGACGCAGCGAACGCATTTGTGTCCGGGCAATCTGGTGATGTGATGAAGACTTTTGGGTTGAAGGACACGCCAGCTGCGATGAAGGCCGGCACTCAGGCGGCTGAGTTGTTGAAATCGGTTGGGCCGCAGCTGGGTTCTTTGGCAGGATCCGCCGCTAAGCAAGTCATTCCGGCGAAGGCGCTGGTTGCTTCGGCGATGGCCAAGGGCGGTGCCGTGGACCAGTCGATGACAATCAACTTGCAGACTCCGGATCTTGATACTGCGTTCCAGAAGTCGAAGACGTTGGAGGCGCAGCGGGCGTTGACCTACGCCGGCCGCTGGTAGTTCATTCGGTTGGCAGGCGATCCACCTGCTGTCCAGTGACGTTACCGAGCCAGGTAGATCAGTACCAGTGTTGCGACGATCAAGAATAGGACAGCCCACGCGGCTTGCGAAAACACGGCAATTGTCCAACTTGCTGCGCTGCGTCCCGGCTTCCAGCCCATCTCGGCCAGTTCGGCCGCGATCAGGTCCCGAACCGGTTGTTCTCGATCGCGATCGCGCGACAAGGGGTAGCCACCTTCTGTTGGCCACCAGTGTTCGAAGGTTCGAGCGAATCCGCGGCTTTGGTCGAGAGTCAAGGTGAATAAGTATGGAGTTCGTTCCTGGGTGTGATCGTACGGTCGAGCGACGTGCAGTTCGTCGCGGCCGACTACCCGAACCTCGAAGGACGGGTGACTGATCAGCGCGAGTCGGAGGCGCTGCGCCAACTCCGTTCTTGCGGAATCGGTTTGGTCTCGCATGGTCGTAGCTTACCTCGTGTGGTCGGCATGCGGGCAGGCGAGAAGATCCCGCTGCGGGCTACCACGTCTGTGGTGCTGAAACAAAAACACCGAGAGAGTTGTGACTGAATAATGGGTAACGAAGAGTCGGGATGGATGTGGGAAGACATCCCCGGCGAACCGTGGAGCTTTGAGAAGCCAAAAGATACCGCTGGCGGAAAGGCTGAGAAGAAGGACTATCGTCCGACGCATGAGCGGACTGACCCGAGGACCGGCAGGGCGCTGAACCCGGGAAACAAAATCGGCCAGGAGATGGGGGTCAAGTGGGGCGGATATGACGTCTTCAATCGGACATTCTATTCCAAATCGGGAGGCCGCCCAGACGCATCGTGGACGAATAAGGCCGGCCTTGCCTTCGGTGCTGGAATCGAAACCACCGCGGGGTCGGAGAAGACAAAGCCCGGCATTGATTGGGGTTTGAAAGCAACAGCAGGACTTCGGGCTTCAGGTCAGATTCGGCAGACAGATAAGTTTGACCTCATTATCAATGGGCAAGCTGGTGTGCTCGCCGAGGCCGGCGGAAAACTGCGCATGAAGAACTGGCAGGGAGAAGCAGGATTAGAGGCATTCGCGGGTGGTAAGGTCGGCGCCGACGTCACGGTCGGCAAGTGGGGTCTCGGAGCAAGCGCAGGAGCTGAAGGCTGGGCCGGCGCTGGTGCGGGCGCGAAATTCAAGTGGGGAAAGAACCCTGACACCGGTAAGTACGAGCTGGGCGGCAGCCTCGGGTTGGCGTGGGGTCTCGGCGGAAAGCTCAGCGGCGGAATATCCGTCGACCCGACGAAGGTCAAAGAATCTGTCGGAAATCTGGGTGGCTCCGGAGCTGCCATCGCCAAACAGGTCGGAAAGGTCGTGCCGACAGGTGTGGGTCGAGCTGTGGCCGCGATGCCCAATACGAAGAGCGTAGCGACCGGCGTCGGCAAGGCCGCGAACGCGATTGCCGCAGTGTCCGGCGCGAAGACCGCGGCAACGGGTGTGGGCAAGGCGGCGAAGGTAATTGCTGCGATGCCAAGTGCGAAGGCTGTGACGGCCGGTATCGGTACCGCAGCGAAGACGGTCGCCGTGGGCGGCGTGGGTTCTGCCGCTTCGAGTGCTGTCGGCGCCGCTGTGCGCAAGGCTTCCCCGGCCGTGAGCAGTGTTGCCGGTGCGGGGGTGAAGAAGGTTGGGCAGGCGAAGAAGTGGCTTACCAGTAAATTTGCGGCTGGCGGTCCTGTTGCGGGGAGTGGTTCGTCGATCGGTGACATGATTCCGGCGTTTTTGTCGAATGGCGAGTTCGTTGTCAATGCGGCGTCGGCGGGGCGGTTCAAGCCGTTGTTGGAGGCGATCAACAAGGGTGTTCCTGGTTTCGCGCAGGGGGTGATGGGTGCGACGTCGATGTCGGGGTGGGCTGGTGATCAGGCGAAGAAGGCGTTGGAACAGTTGCAGAGTGGTCCTGGTGTGAAGGTCGGGAATCCTGCGTTGTCGTCGGTATTGGATAAGGCAGCTGGTGGCCTCGGTGATGCAGCGAGTGCGTTCGTGTCGGGTCAGTCCGGCGACTTCATGAAGACGTTCGGTGTGAAGGACGGGATGCCTGCTGCGGCGCGGGCTGGTGCGCAGGCTGTTGATTTGTTGCGGTCGGGTATGGATCCGTCGATGGTTAAGTCCGTTGCGCAGCAGTCGGGTTCGATGGCGCGTCTGGTGGCCAAGCAGGTGATGCCGGCGAAGGCGTTGGTGGGTGCTGGTGTTGCTGGTGGTGGTCCGGTTGATCAGTCGATGACGATCAATTTGCAGACTCCGGATCTTGATACTGCGTTCCAGAAGTCGAAGACGTTGGAGGCGCAGCGGGCGTTGACCTACGCCGGCCGCTGGTAGGAGTTCGAAACAACTCTCTGGTCTAACAGTTCGCCCGCATCCAATCAGGATGTGGGCGATTTGCTTTCACTATGAAATGAGGTGTATCAGCGTTGTCTACTGCTGCGTTGATTGAAGTCGAAGGGGTCGACGGTTCGCTGTGGACCCTCTCTGGTGCAGGTCAAGGGCGTGAGGGTGTTGAACTCGGCACGTCGCCTACCGGGCTGTACGACGCCCCTGTCAAGACGATCTGGAATTCATCCGCGTTCCAGATCGGTGCCACCTTCGGCGGCGCGACCTGGCAGAAGCGAGACGTCGTATTCGGTGTGAATGTGTTCGGTACGCAATCCTCGAACTGGGAGAGCACCGACTCCGCCTGGCGAAAGGCGTGGGCGTACGACCGGGACTCGAAGCTGATCGTCACAACCGAATACGGTTCGCGGACACTGCGTCTTCGCTTGTCCGAGCAGCCTGAGTTCAAGCCTAAGCGTGACCCTCACTCGAAGGGTTGGAGCCAGGTCACCATGACCTGTACCGCGGGTGTCCCCTGGTGGATCGAAGACGATGTCACTGCGACCGCGGCATCCACGATAGATACCCGCCCAGATGGCGCATCCGAAACCCTCTGGGTGTCTGTATCGAACCCTACTGACCAGCCGATGTGGTTGCGGTGGGTCGCTTCCGCGCCGGGAGTGTGGACGCTGCCGGACTTCTCGTGGAAAGAAGACAACGCTGCCGACCGAGTGATCACTATGCCCACGCTGACGAATGGTCAGGACATCACTGTCGACACCGACCCGATGCAGGAGATGGTGGTCGCGGCGGACAACAGTTCGGTGTGGGCGCGCATGAACGGCCGAATGTTTGTGCATTCGGTCCCGCCGTGGACCCCGGAAGTGCAGGTCCCGGTTACCGTCAAGGGCGCGCCGGCCGGCGCGATCGTGCAGGTTCGCTGTCCCCGCAACTGGTCGCGCCCGTGGGGGCTCCAGTGACTGATCCCTCGACCAGCAGTCGCATCGACGATATCTATGAGAAGGCGCTCGCGGTCCGCACACAACGCCGAGACCTGCGGGTATCTGCGCCGCTGATCCGCCTGTGGGACGGCGACTGGAATCTGCGCGGCATTTCCCACGCCGAGGTCTCCGGCGATTTCAAGTGGTTGTTGAACGAGTCCGGAACGGGGCAGCTGGTTCTCCCGGCCGACCATTACCTGGCGAAGTGGATCATGGATGCGCGCGGGCGGAGCACCCAGAACGTCCATGTGACCGTGGACAAGGACGGCGCGCGGTGGGGCGGCCGCATGAAGACGGCGACGTTGAAGAAGACCGAGACCGGCTTGAAAACTGTGGTCGTTCAGTTCATGCACGATTACGAGGAACTGAAGTACATCCAGGTGTGGAGCAATCCGCTGCTACCCGCCGCGTTTCAGTTCCCGAAGGTCTTCATGCTGGCCGGCCCGTCGGTGTGGTGCCTGAAGCTGTCACTGTTCCTCAACATCCTCCGAAAAGAGGCGAGTCTTTGGGCACTCCCCGATGATCCACTCGACCCGGAGCAATGGTTCAACCTCGATCAGTCGCGCTGGTCGATGGTGGTTGCCCCGAGCGACTTCTTTTCTGACACGTCGATCTGGACGATCATCTCGTCTCGGTGGAAGACCTGGCACGACATGGCGGCGCCCACTCTCGACGACGCGCATCTGATGGTCACTTGCCGTCGATTTCTGGCAGGTGACCCACCGCCTTGGCCGGGCGCGAACCTGCGCCACGGGTGCCTGATATTCGACATCGTCGACAAGTCCGGGTACTACTCGGGTACTTCCGAGGGCGGTACGGTGCTCGACGGTCTCGTGCACACAGTGCAGGAATTTGTCAATGACATGGCCGAGCAGGAGCCGAATTTCCTGCCCGATCCCAATTCTCCCGAGGAATACCGACGGCAGGACTGGCTCGGCACACTCCCGTCGAACCCCTGGGTGGTGTATCGGGAGAATCAGTACACCGGGATCCAGACCTCCGAGTTCACAATCTCCCCAGCGACCGCCGTGCAGATCAACTGCGGCGGCAACAGTATGCCGGGTGTGAACGAAGCCATCTCGGCAATGGTGCAGATGGTCGGCAACCTGACATCGACTGTGACGGTGAGTATTCCGATCGTCGGAGGTGCCGGTGTGAGCTTGCCTCCGATGGGCGGCCCCCTCGACACATTTCTCAAACCGCTGTACAGCGACACGATTCTGGCTTGGATGTCCTTCAAGTCGCCGTTGCGTCCGCCACGGATGGGCTGGTCGCACTATTTCGAGCGGTTCCAGACCGGCGCTGACAAGGCCTACACGCTGTCGTCATTGCTGTCGATCCGAGCAGGACTTTGGGCGACTCGGGCCTTCTCGTCTCACAAGATCACCATTGCCGATGGAGCGCCCTATTTGATCGGCGAAGGCGGCCGCGGTCACTTCTTCCTCGGAGACCGCATCGGTGCAACCGTCGAGGGGATGCCTGCGGGCGAGATCTTTGTCGAGCAGGTGACCGCACTGGACTTGACCTGGTCCCGAGGTGCGACACCGTCCTGGCGGATCACCATCGGAACCGACAAGGCACTCGAAGATCCCGTGGTCAAGTCCTTGCGTCACGTGCAAACCATCATGGGTGACCTGCAGATGCTCGGCGTTATGTAGTTCGTTATCCAGATCCGGAGATATCAATGGCGCTGCCATCACAAGAAGAATGTAATCAGAATGATCCCGAGGACGCCTTCGTATGGGCATTCGTCGGTTTGCCGGGCCCTCGCAACGGCCCCATGCTGGTTCCTCAGCAGGTGCTCGGGAAATGGTCGAAGCATCTGTGGGAACTGGGGTTTCGACATCACCCGGAAGCGCAGCAGTTGGAGTACCACCCTGCAGTAGCGGGTTCGGAGCATTGGATCTCCCAGGCGGGCAACTGGGTCCCGATCGGTACCCCGCGCCCACCGGAAGTCACGCTGGGCTCGGTTGCCGATCTCAGTGTGGACGAACGCCGCGAACTCGTGCGACAGCTCCATGAATCCGGGGAGTTGGCGCATCTGGTCGATGCACGATCCTTGGAACCGGATGTGGCGCAGGACGGTACCTTCGATGGGCCTCAGCCGTGACCAGCCCTGATCGTGCGATGCCCGCGGGGGCGCTGACCGGACCAGGTGGCAGAACGGTCGGCACCATCGGCAAGCTTTCCCAAGATTCGATGAAGTCGGTCGTCTCAGGGGACATCGTCAAGTCGTTCAGCGGCATCTCGGTGAATCTGGGCTCCGCTGTCGACGCGGGCGTAAAGCGGTTCGCGGCTGATCTCTGCGATGCGGTGACCGGTGCCACCGGGGGGCTGATCAATCTCGGAGGCTGGGCCCGGGACCTGCGCGCCGAAGCCGATCAAGCACTCCAGGATTCGGCACGGGCGCAGCATACTGCTCAGGGTGCGCAGGTGACCGCGGATGGCCAGACCACGATCATCAAAGCGACGAACTCGCGCGTGCAGGTCGTGATCGACGGGCTTCCGGTCAAGCCCTATTGGGAATCGATGAACCTCACCGAGGAGACCTCGTTTCCGCGCAACTTCCTGCAGCGTGCCGCTTGGGAGCTTTCGGCGAGCAACGGTGCCGTGGTCTCCAACTACGTGCCGAGCTACACGCCGGCGGCGAACTCGCTGGAGGGGGCGTTCATTCGCTGTCTGTACAGCGGCGGGCGGAAGGTGGTCAGCTACATCCCGGATGCTGTTACCTCCCCGTGCGAGTTGTATGTCGTCGTCGGTCGAATGCTGGACAACGGTGACATCAAGATCGAGTGGGTATCGCCGAACCAGACGCCACTCATCACCGGCGCTCGCGGCGAGCAGACCGTCGAGATGCCGGCCGAATTGATGTTCGAGCAGGGTGAGTCGGCATTCGTCGGAATTCATCAGCGCGGCGGCGGAAATCGCAGGCCGCTGCTGGGGATCGAGGCGGTCGACATCCCGCGCCCGGCAACGGTGTGGCCGCCCCAGGTGAACGCGCAGTTCAGCACCTCGTCGCTGTTGTCGGCGGGAGTGACACTCGCCGCGGGAACCCTGTCGTTCGCGTCACGGAGGACGCCCTACATTTCGATTGGAAAGGCCTCTGCCACAGGGGATCCGGTCAAATTGTCGTTCTTCGAGGACTTCGAAAACGGGATGCCGACCGCCTTGGTTCGGATGTCGGCGCGGTTTGCCACCACCGCCGACGGCGTCTTTCAGGTCGATGGCATGGACGACGGCTTGCGTCGGTATCTCTACGGGCAGAAGCTCAATTACGACGACCAGATGGTGACCGGGCGGATTCGAACCCCGTCGGATTTCAGTGCCCGGCTGTTCCTCCGTTCCGATGCGGCCAACAGCAGTTATGTGTCGTTGTCGGTGACGAGTTCGGCGATCGTGATCGTGCGCTGGACCAGCGGTTCCAACGGCACGGCGCTGGCCGCGCTGCAGACTTCGGTCGGTGACAATGTCGAAGTTCGCCTCAGGGCGGTTGGCAATGTCTACACCGCCGAACGCAAGATCGGCGGGGTGTGGACCGCGGTATTGGTGCATACCGATACCGCGAACACGCTGCCATCGGGGCCCGCGTACCGCTATACCGGTCTGGGTACCGAGCGTCAGTCGTGGACCGACGGTGGTGGCTGGGGCGACTGGCAGGCGGAAGACCTGTGACCAGCCCCGACAACAGGTTCCCCGAGGGCGCGTATTCCGGAGTCTCGGGGTCACGCAGCATCGCCAGACTCGGCGGGACCACCCAGCAGTCGATGCAGACAGCGATGCGCGCGCAGGTGATGCGCGCCTATGCCGATATCCCGTTCAACTTCGCCAAGGGGGTACAGGCGGGACTGCACGAACTGGCTGCCGCGCTCTGTGACGCGATCACCGGCTTCACCGGCGGGTTGATCAACCTCGGCGACTGGGCTCGCGCATCACGCGCTCATGCTCAGGAGGCGCGGGAGCAGGCGGCGACCGCGCGCGATTCGGCCGATGTCGCCGAGGAAGCTGTGGTGCAGACCGCCGAGGTGGTCCAGGCGACGAACTCGCAGGTCCAGGTGGTCATCGACGGCCTACCGGTGAAGCCGTACTGGGACTCGATGAATCTCACCGAGGAAGCATCGTTTCCGCGCTGCATGCTGCACCGACGGGTGTGGGACCACGCCACGGTCTCGAAACCTGGATACGTCCCGTACACCTACACATACGTCGCCGGCTACGACGCCAACGGCTATCCGATATATGCCGACCACACGGTCCACGCCCGGTACGAGCCGTCATATACGCCGCAGGCGAACACCCTCGACGGTGCGTTCATCCGATGCCGGTACAGCGGTGGTCGCAAGGTCGCCACGTTCATCGTGGACGCGGTGAGCAATCCGTGTGAGCTGTATGTGGTGGTCGGCCGGATGTCGGTGAACGGTGACATCCGGATCGAATGGGTGTCGCCGAATCAGACGCTGAGCATCACCAACTCACGACTCGAGCGTTCCGTCGAACTGCCGAACGAGCTCGTTTTCGACGTGGGGGAGACCGCATTCGTCGGTATTCACCAACGGGGAGGCGGTAATCCGCGTCCGCTGCTCGGCACCAATTCCACTGATCTGCCGCGAGCACCCGGTGCCTGGCCGCCCCGGCCGAGTGCTCGGTTCGCGGCATCAGGAGCGTTGGTGGCCGGTGCGACTTTGGCGGCGGGGTCGATGAGCTTCACCTCGAACTCGGTGCCGTATGTGGCACTGAGCAAGAGTCTGGTCGCCGGTCCGCCGTCGAAGCTGGTCTTCTACGAGAACTTCGACTCGGGTTCGCTACCAGTGGCTTTGGGTCAGGTGTCGAGCTTGCCCGCGACGGTGTCCGGCGGGGTATTCGTGGTGTCCGGTGGTACCGACGGCATTCGGCGCTATCTCTACGGCCAGACACTCAATTACGACGATGTGATGGTGACGGGCCGGATCATCAGCCCCTCGGTGCGTCACGCCTGGCTGATGCTGCGGTCGACGCCGGACAACAAGAGTTTCGTTTCACTCAATGTGACCCAGTCCACTGTGTCGATCTTCAAATACGAAAATGGCGTCTGGACAGCACTTTCCAGCGTCGAGGCGGCGATCGCGGGCGGCGATGTGGTGCGGCTACGTGCAACGAACAACCTGTTCACGGCTCAGCGCAAAACCGCTTCGGGATGGGACGACGTGCTCACCTACACCGACACCACCGGCACCCTCCCCAGCGGTCCGCGCACTCGCTACACCGGCCTGGGCAACGAGCGCGCCGACTGGGTGAACGGCGGCGGCTGGGACTACTGGAAAGCAGAGGATCTATGACAACCACCGTGACGGTCGACGGCCAGGAACTGGCCTTCGCCGTGGAGAACAACATGCTCGTCGTGTCGATCGTCGCCGACGGCATCGCGAGCAGGCGCGGCAGCATCTTCATCGGTGCGCTGGAACCTGAGCCAGGGCCGGTCTATATCGAGCCGGATCCTGTGGCGCCACAACCGGAACCATCGTCCTGAAATGGAACCCCATGTCTGAACAGAAGCAATTCGGCTATGACCCGACGAACCTCACCCTCGTGCTCTCCAAGGGTGCCGACTTCGTGCACACCGTGGCACTGGAATCGGGTGCGGTATTTCCAGCCGAAACCAAGGTCCGGATCGTGCTGGTGAATGCGTCGGAAACGGTGCTCGACACCTGGCAAGCGGTAGTCAGCGCGACCGAGGCGAAATTCGTCATCGGATCGGAGCTGGCCGACGCCATCGCCGCGGGCGCGAAATATCGCCTGTACGTGTCTTACCCGACCACGCCGACCACTGAATACCTCTGGTTCTACGGAGCCGTTCGCCGCAAGCAGTAATCGACTCACATTTCACAACATCTCTACAGGAGGAAATCTCATGGCTATCGCCGTTGCTACCACTCGCCAGGCGCTCGCGGACGCGTACAAGAACGTCGCGGGCTCGAACACCGTCTACATCAGCGTGCACATCGCTGACCCCGGCACCACCGGCACCAACGAGGCGAATGGTGGTTCGCCCGCCTACGCCCGGAAGCTGTCGACCTGGACTTCGGGTACCGGCGGTGTGGTGACGGGTTCGCAGGTCACCATCGACCTGCCCGCAGGGAACTACACCCACGTCGGCCTGTGGAAGACCGTTGCCGGGATCGGCCAGGCGGACTTCATCGACAAGGTCGCGATCAGCGCCACCACCCTCGGTGCCCAGGGCCAGCTGCTGATCACCCCCACCTTCACCCAGAGCTGACGGAAGGCGCCGCATGGCTACGCAACAATCGACGGTGCGGGCCACACTGCCGGCGCCGTCCACAGCCGTGGTGACACCGCCTGACGCCTCGGTCACCACCTCGACGTCGCCGACGGTGCCGGTTGTCGTCCTTCGCGCCGACGTACCGATTATCGAGCCGTACATCGTCGCCGGGTATCTCGGCAACGGCGCCGTCGCCGCGCGAGTCGACGCTGTGCTAGCGCAGGTCTCGGCACGGACGGCAGCGAGCGGCCAGGCCGCAGCGGCAACCTCGCCTCGAGCCGGGGCGTCCAGCACAACAAGCGCGCTGGGGCGGCTGGTCGCGAAGGTCGCCGTCAAGTCGGGGAAGGTTCTGCTCGACGCGAGTCTCGCGGCGGTCGGTGATTCGACTGCGCAGTTGAACACCCACCTGCCGAGAGCATTCGTCGCTGAGGGAATCGCGAGCGCCGAGCTGGTCGTGATCAGCAGCGCTGAAGCATTGTTCGGCGGCGACGGGCGGTTCTCCGGTCTGAAACCGTTAGATCTCACGTTCACCGGGGAGAGCGGTCTCGCCGTCGCCGCGGCGGCCGCGGGCCCGGTTGTCGTCGCCGCTGGTGGGTCGGGAGCGGGCTCGTTGTCTGCTCGAACCGGACAGTCGGTCACTCTCAGTGGTGGTGGGATGCTCGCGGTAGTGCAAGGTGCGCCCGTCGGCACCACGGGATCGGGTGGGCTTGTCGCGGGGAGTAGCGCGAAGGCAGGAGTCGACATGGTGCACACCGGGGCCGGGCAATTGTCGCTGGTCGCGGTGCCGAGCTTCGCTCCTTCCGGAATGACCAAGTCCACTGCATGGGCAGGCATGACAACCGCCTGGACCAACGTCATCGGATGGGCCGCCGACACCACCTCTTATCCGGGGTCGGTGGTCCAGTCCGACGGAGTCGTCGCTCAGTCTACGAAAGCCGCAGCGACACTGAGTGCTTCGATCGTTCTCACCGCGCCGGGCGCAATGAGCGCGAATGTCACGCTGCAGTTGACGGTCAACAATGTCGTTGTCGCTACGGGCACCGCCACAACCGTGCCCTCCAGCGGGTCGGCCACCGTGAACGTGTCGGCGGTCCGTGCCATCGCGGCCGGGGACGTAGTGCGGGTGCAGGCGAGTGGCAGTCAGTTCGCGCCACAGTTCAACCCGGCAGCACACGCGAATCCGGCGTCGTACGTCCGAATCACCTGAGGTGTGATCCGAAGGTGAGCTATCGGCCCGCGCTCCTGACCGGAGTGCGGGCCGTTTGCCGTCAGCGTCATCGTTCGGCTGCCGCGCCACGTCGACTGATTTGGGCATGCGGAGCGTCATCGTCCAGGAGGCGATTTGTCCGAATACGTGTCCGAAGGTGCATTGTATTGCTCGTTGTTCGCCGCTTAGGCTGCGTTAACTACCTGGAGTTTGTGTGATTTCTCGCCATCGCTTCGGTGAATTTCATTCGCTTGGCGTATTTAATCTCTTTGTTCGCGTCGTCGTGACTGTTATGTCACTCGTGATGATCACGACACTGGCGCAGGCCATTGTTTCGCCGCCTGGAACCGCCGATTCGCTACCGACCCGGGAGGGGCCTCTGCTAGCGGCTATCGGCAGCGAACTCGCCGACACGTGTCCACCACCACCGCCGCCGGGGCAGCGATCCAGTACGTCCGCGATGTCCACGACCGCATCACCAAGCGAACTGTCCAAGGTGGCACCGCCCCGACAAAGGTGACCCGTTACGGATTCACCTCCGCCATCGGCGGGCCCACCTTCATCCTCGACGATTCCGGAAACCTGCGTCAACGCGTGGTGAAGCTGCCTGGCGGTGCGGTACTCACCAATAATTACACCCAGGAAACCGGCGTCAACTGGTCCTACCCGAACATCCACGGTGACATCCTGTTCACTGCCGATGCCAGCGCCACCCGCACCGGTGACATCCATCTCTACGACCCGTTCGGTCAGAACATCGACCCCGTCACCGGCGGGTTCGGCGACATTCCGATCCCCGTCACTGCTGACGGCGGCATGGACTTCGGGTACCTGGGCCAACACACCGTCCCTATCGAACATCTCGCCGGGTTACAAAGCCTGGAAATGGGTGCTCGCACTTACCTCCCAGTCCTGGGCAGATTCCTGCAAACCGATCCAATCCTGGGAGGATCGGCCAACAACTACGACTATGCCAACGCTGACCCCATAAACAGTCTAGACCTTACCGGGGAAAAGCCGTCGGATAATAAACCGGATGGGCCGGGAACCAATAGCTGGCTTGAGCTAGGTCTGGAACTTTTCAATGAAACGATGGAGAACCACCTCAAGGATTTCGATGAATCCAAGGCTTCAGCGTCCGGTAGGGAGCAGGACCGCAATGGCTACAGCAAGGCGGGACGTTCTTTGGCGAAGAGGGCTGGCAAAAACAACAACGCAGCGGGCTGGCCTGTCCCGGAGGGAAAAAAGGATTCCGCTGCTTGGAATGCGCTAGGCGAGAAGTTGCTTGACACTATGCTTAGTAATCCGGACAAGGAAGTGATCTTGAATCGTGGTAACATCGACGGAAGGTATGATGACTGTATCGATGTTCGTATGCCTGACGGCACGGGATTTCGTCTCGATATGGACGGCAACTTCTCGGGATTCTTAGACAAATATGACGGTCCGGGGTAAAGGGATGAGAATGCTTGACCTAAATTTTAAGGGGCGACTGATCGGCCTGGTCGACTTCGATGATGTGAACGTTGACCAACGGGCTCTTGAGTTTACTGATCCGGCCATCCCTGTATTTGGATCTCATGTTGCTGTGGTGATTCCCGACGAGGGATCTTGGCTCGACGCCGTGGTACGTATCAATCCAGACGTTTCTGAGGTTCCGGTCGACTTCCTGGTGTGGGTAGTCGAGAAGGCGAGGGAAATTGTCCATGAATAGGGCGCTTTTGCCAGTCTTGTAACCTCGATCACCGTCTGCCGGGTGTATGAGGTCGACCGGCTCCTGGGATTCGGTCCCGCATAGCCAGTCGGCCTATTTGCGGTGCGCTATCTGGCCACGCAATCCCGATCTCCACAAGCTCGCGATGTCAACGACCGCGCCTGGCTGTGAGCTGCCTACCAACGCTGTCGATCTCGGCGCCACCTGGCAGAACGGTATGCCCGCTTTACCGACGAGATCGTCGTCCGGGCCCTGCAATCGTTGCTGCCCGCCGCCCTGCAGGTAGTCGGCGGCAGGACGTGGCGATCGATGGGGCCGTGATAGCCGTTCCCTCGCGGATCGGCGATCGGTAGCTGAATCAAGCTGCCTCATTATTCGATAGAAAGGAATCGAACAATGTCGAAACTTGTTCGTATCGCAGTGAATTCAAATCCTGAATGGACGACCATTCGGGTACCTCGGCAGGCTCGGCCGGTTCGGGCGCGGCGTGTGCTCGGTGGTGTGGTCATCGGCTTGCCGCCGGGCTCTGAACCTACTTCTGGCGTCGTTGTCTACAACACGTACTGGGAGGTTCCGAGCAATGCGCAGGCGGGCGAGGAGACCTATCTGATCCGGCGCGGCGTTCTGCCCGACCAAGCGGCCGGCAGCCCCGGTGAGTCGCCGCGCGACGTGCTCAGCGAGTCCGGGATGGCGGGCGCCACTGCATTTTTCGCGGAGGACTCCGAGTTCTTCTGGATTTATCGCGACTTGTTCCAGTCCGGTAGCGGCTACCCGCCGAACCGGGTCTGACAGATCGGCATCTCGACAGTTTCGCGACGGAACTGGTGCGCACTGGCTACCCAGTGCTCGGCCCGCACTCCTGACAGGGGTGCGGGCCGTTTTGTCGTTTCCGAGGCTCCTGCCGATGGAGGATCGGCGAAGTTGATATCTTCCGATATGATCGAGGCATGGAAACCGTGCGTGAGCTGCGCCTGGCTGCCGGCCTCACCCAGGCTGAGCTGGCTCAGCGTTCCGGGGTCGCCCAGCCCAATATCGCCGCCTATGAGAGTGGTAGCCGCCGGCCGTCGGCGGCGATGATGGCGCGGCTGCGCGAGGTTGCCAAGCCTCGTCCATCCGGTGTCGTTGCCGCGCATCGAGATCAGATCATCGCGCTTGCGCTGCGGCACAAGGCAAATCGTGTGCGTGTGTTCGGTTCGGTGTCGCGGGGCGACGATGTCTCGGGTAGTGACATCGATCTGCTGGTGCGGTTCGACGACGATGCCGACCTGCTCGATATGGCCGAGTTGATGCTCGATCTGGAGGAGCTCACCGGTCTTCACGTCGACCTGGTATCCGAAGGTGGGTTGCCACCGGGGCCGCACCCCATTCGGGACGAGGCCAAACTGCTGTGAGCGGTCGCGACACCAGCGTGCGGACAGTCAAGAGCCTGCAGGACTTCCTTGCCTTCAGTGAGATGGCGGCACGCATCGTCAGTGGTGGCAAGGCCGCCTACGACTCCGATGAGATCACCAGACTGGCCGCCGAGGCGGTGCTGCATCGACTCGGCGAGTCCGTGGCTCGCTTACCTGCGGAATTCGTCGCGTCGCACCCTGAGGTTTCCTGGCGTGGGGTGAAGGCGACACGGAATTTGGTCGCACACAACTACGACGCTGTCGACCACACCATCCTCTGGAACCTCCTCGCGAATCGGTTGCCCCGCGAAGCAGTACTAGTCCGACAGATACTCGTTGACCTGGAGTCAGCTGAGGGCTAGTCGCTGAGGTCGGCCGGGGTGGGGACGACGATGCCGTAGAGGTCTGTGATGGTGGCCAAGGCGCTGGTGTGGAGTTGAGATGCGGAGACCTTGCCCAGCGGGCGGGTGGCGCAGGCGTTGGCGACGGTGGTGGGGGTGTTGCCTCGGAGGAAGGCGCCTTCGGTGGTGAAGGTGACGCACATGTGGGTCATGAAGCCGGCGATGATGAGGTTGGTGTTGCCTGCGGCGTCGACCAATTCGGCGAGGTCGGTGTTCACGAAGGCGTTGGGGACGGATTTGACGACGGTGGGTTCGTTCGAGGTCGGGGACAGCTGGGGATGGATTCGGCCGATGTCGGTGGTGATGTCGTAGGGGGTGTCTTTGCCGCCGTCGTTGATGACGTGGATGACGGGGGTGCCCGCCGCCCTGGCCGCGGTGAGGAGTTCGGTGGCCGCGTCGAGGGCTTGCTTCCAGCCGGTCAGTTCCATGACGCCCTGGGTGTAGGTGTTCTGGTAGTCGACCAGGACGAGGGTGGAGTTGGTCAGGGAGGCGGGGGTTTCGTCGAAGCCGTTGAGTGCGCGCAGGGTCGTGGAGGTCATGGGATCCACGGTATGGACAGCGCTCTATGTCGGCAATGTCATGTAACCTGCAGATTCGGACATGGAGGTGGTGGGTGACTGAGCGGCTCGTGGTGATCGTGTTGTTCGATCGGGTGGATCTGCTCGACGTCACAGGGCCGCCGGAGGTGTTCTCGCTGTTGCAGCGGGAAATGGACGATCCGACGGGGTATCGGGTGGTGCTGGCCGCCGAGTCGATGGAGGCGGTGACCACCTCGGCGGGGGTGCGGATTCTGCCGGATGTGACGTTCGCCGAGCTGGGACGGGTGGACACGGTGGTGGTGCCGGGGGCGGTGGAGACGGGCAGTCATCGGCGGGTCAGCGCGGTGGTCGATCCGGGGGTGGTCGCGGCCGTGTCGCGGTTGGCCGAGGGGGCTCGGCGGGTGGCTTCGGTGTGCGTCGGTGCGCATATTCTGGCGGCCGCGGGGCTGCTCGACGGGAAGCGGGCGACCACGCATTGGTCGACCGCGCAGCAATTGGCCGCCGAGCATCCGGAGGTCATCGTCGATGCGGATCCGATCTACATTCGCGACGAAAATGTCTGGACCGGAGCGGGACTCACCGCGTGCCTGGATCTCACGCTGGCCTTGGTGGCCGACGATTTCGGGGACGAATTGGCGTTGCGGGTTGCTCGCCAGCTGGTGATGTATCTGAAACGGCCGAGCGGGCAGAGTCAGTTCAGTGTGTCGCTCGAGCCGGTATCGACCACGCGCCGGATCGAGGATCTGCGGCACTACATCGCGCGCAATATCGCGAAGCCGCTCACGGTGACCGACCTCGCCGAGCAGGTCCATGTCAGTGAACGCCAGCTCACGCGCATCTTTCGCACCGAACTCGGGATGACCCCCGCGGCCTATATCGAGTCGGCGCGGGTGGAAGTGGCACGGCACCGGCTCGAGACGAGCGACGAAACGCTCCAACGGATCGCTGCCACTTGCGGTTTCAACACCATCGACACGCTTGCCCGCGCTTTCCGTCGCCAGCTCGATACGACACCCAACGAGTACCGCCGCCGATTTCGTATCGGGTGACTCACTATGATCTCTGTCGGGACATTTGCCGGTGAGGATATGAGTAACAAGGGGTTTCGAGTATGGGAACGGGTATCGCGGAGGAATGGTCGACGGGCTCGGCTACGCCGGTGTTGTGGGGGTTGACGAACTTGATACGGCTGGTGGCGGGCCTGTTGGCCTCCTGAGGATTTGTCTTGCCCCCCTTTCATCGGTCTTCTGCCGGGGGTTCTTCCGCTGTTAAACATCTTGTGCGGCGGAAATCCGCGGCAAATCTGAACAATGAGGGGTTCACAATGAGCAAGATTCGTGTCTTCGGTGTGGCTATGGCTGCGGCGGCGAGCATCGCCGTGCTCGGTGCGGGTACGGCGTCGGCGGAAGAGCCCGCGCCCAGCACCGGGTCGTCGGAGCAGCTGGCCGCGATCCTGGCCTCGCTGACCTCGGGGTCGGGCGAGGAAGCCGAAGACGTTGTCGAGGAAGAGGCCGAGACCGGGTCGGCCGACGGTCTCGCCGCGCTCCTGGAGCAGCTGACGTCCGGGTCGGGCGAGGCTGCCGAGTAACTCCTGAGGAATCGCGAGTCCCCCGTCGCTGCGGCGCCGGGGGACTCGCTGTGTTTCACCGCACCGGGATCAGGCGGTACAGCCACCACGGGCGGCTCGGGAACGCGGGGTCGTAGATGCGCAGCATCATGCGCCGTTCCAGCCCGGTGCTGCGTTCGCGTAGGCGCAGGTGGCGCCGCGCGATGTCCTGTGAGCGAACCTCGCTGGTCCAGATCTGATCCCAATCGGGGGACTGGCCGCACGATTCGGTGATGGCGGTGACGCGCTGGGTGGGGGCGAGCGGGGCGAGCATGCGGAAGGCGTGGACCAGAAGCTGGGCTTCGGTGGTCCAGTCGAGGTAGACCTTCTTCGCCACGGGGTTGAGGAACATCCACTCGAGCACGTTCACGCCGGCGCCGAGACCGGGGAACAGGCGCTGATAGTCGGAGTTCGCGGCGAGCATGTCCATGGTCGGGAAGCGCGTGAGGCAGGCGGGGTGGGTGAGGCTGGCGAGGTCGGCCAGGTCTTCGGCCGACGGAGCGGTGGGCGCTGCGCCGGATTCGACGGCAGGTAAACCGAGAACCAGGATGGGCTTGCGATACCAGAGTGGCACGTCCAGGCCGTCGAAAAGTCGTTGCAGCATGGCGGGATTCGGCACGAGTGTCCCGGATTCGATCTGGCTGATCAGCAGTGGTGCGAGCTGTGTGCGGTTGGCGAGCTCGGTCCGCGCGAGTCCCGCGGCCAGCCGCCGTTCACGCAAATACACACTGAGCGCCGTGCTGTCAGCCATCCCAACCCCCGAGCCTCACCCCGACCGACGGTAGATCCCAGGGTACGCCGGGTGGGTCACCGAACGGCGGTGAACCGGCGCCCGAAGAAGCCCCGCCCGGCGGCACGACCGCCGAGCACGTCAGCTCGTCGGGTCCGGGTGCTCACCGCGTCGAAAGTGGACTGAGCGGGCATGTTCGCCCGGCGTTCATCTCGTCACGGTTGTCCGTAACCAGCCCGTGATAGGAAGGGCCGACCCACTTCGAAGGAGATTTTTCATGGATGGCCTGATGTACTTCCTCACGACGCTCGCGGCACTCGGTAGCGGCTCCGCATAGAGGCAGAGACAGAAAACGGGCCGGAGCTGAATGCTCCGGCCCGTTCTGCTGATCACGCAAGAACATGGGTAACTCACCGGGAACCGGCTAACTACCTGCGTTCCGTCCCGCCGGCCGCGTCCCGAACCAGACAATCACCTGAGTCTGGCTTGAATACGCGGAGAGGCGGATCAGAAGGCGGCTTCGTCCAGCTCCATGATGTCGTTGTCCAGGTTGGCGAGGATCGCGCGAGTGGCGGTCAGCTCGGGCAGGACGTTGCGGGCGAAGAACTGCGCCGAGGCGACCTTGCCGGTGTAGAAGGCGACATCGGAGCCGGTGGCGCCGTTGTCGAGGGCGGCCAGCGCGATCTCGGCCTGGTTCAGCAGCATCCAGCCGATGAACAGGTCGCCGACGGCCATCAGGAAACGCACCGAACCCAGGCCGACCTTGTACAGCTCGGTCGGCTGCTCCTGCGCGCCCATCAGGTGGCCGGTCAGGGTGGCGGCCATGGTCTGCACGTCCTCGAGCGCGGTGGCGAGCAGCTTGCGCTCACCCTTGAGGCGCTCGTTGGCGGAGTCGGACTCCAGGAACTTCTGGATCTGGCCCGCCACGTGGGCCAGGGCCACACCGCGGTCACGCGCGATCTTGCGGAAGAAGAAGTCCTGCGCCTGGATGGCGGTGGTGCCCTCGTACAGCGAGTCGATCTTGGCGTCGCGGATGTACTGCTCGATGGGGTAGTCCTGCAGGAAGCCGGAGCCACCGAAGGTCTGCAGCGAATCGGTCAGGTACTGGTAGGCGCGCTCGGAGCCGACACCCTTGACGATCGGGAGCAGCAGGTCGTTCACGCGGAACGCGACGTCCTTGTCGGCACCCGAGACGACCTCGGCGATTTCCGGGTTCTGGTGCGCGGCGGTGTAGAGGTAGATCGCGCGCAGGCCCTCGGCGTACGCCTTCTGGGTGGCCAGCGAACGACGCACGTCCGGGTGGTGGGTGATGGTCACGCGGGGCGCGGCCTTGTCGGTCATCTGGGTCAGGTCGGCACCCTGGACGCGGGTCTTGGCGTACTCCAGCGCGTTCAGGTAACCGGTCGACAGGGTGGCGATGGCCTTGGTGCCCACCATCATGCGAGCGTTCTCGATGACGTCGAACATCTGCGCGATGCCGTTGTGCACCTCGCCGACCAGCCAGCCCTTGGCGGGCACGCCGTGGCCGCCGAAGGTGACCTCACAGGTGGTGGAGGCCTTGATGCCCATCTTGTGCTCGACGTTGGTGACGAAGACGCCGTTGCGGTCGCCGTAGGTCTCGGTGTCGAAGTCGAAGTGGGTCTTCGGGACGTAGAACAGCGACAGGCCCTTGGTGCCCGGTCCGGCGCCCTCGGGGCGAGCCAGCACCAGGTGCATGATGTTCTCGAACATGTCGTCGGAGTCGGCCGAGGTGATGAAGCGCTTCACACCCTCGATGTGCCAGGTGCCGTCTTCCTGCTTGATCGCCTTGGTGCGACCGGCGCCGACGTCGGAACCGGCGTCCGGCTCGGTCAGCACCATGGTGGCGCCCCAGTTGCGGTCGGCGATCTTGGCGGCCCACTTCTTCTGCTCATCGGTGCCGTTGTTGTAGAACACCTGAGCGAAACCGGCGCCCGCGGCGTACATCTGGATGGGCGGGTTGGCGCCGAGCACCATCTCCGACAGGGCCCACGCGACGGCGGACGGGGCAGCGAGGCCACCCAGCTCCTCGTTCAGCGGAACCTTGGCCCACTCGCCGTCTTCGAGCGCCTTGTAGGACTTCTTGAAGGCCTCGGGCAGCTTCACGGAGTGGGTGTTCGGGTCGAACACCGGCGGGTTGCGGTCGGCGTCGGCGAAGGACTCGGCCAGCGGGCCCTCGGCCAGGCGGCGGACCTCGGAGAGCATTTCCTTGACGGTGTCGGTGTCCAGGTCGCCGAAGGCGCCTGCGTCGAGCACCTTGTCGATGCCGAGGACCTCGAAGAGGTTGAACTCGAGGTCGCGAACGTTTGCCTTGTAGTGGCCCATGTGAGTACTCACTCTCCATTGAGTTCTGGTGCGGTCGGTGGTGTGCCGTTCCCGCCCGTCGCCGGTTTTCCGCATGCTACTCGCGGGTAACTTATTCACCATATTACCGGTGGGTAATCGTCTCGGCAAAGGGGTGGGCGGCAATGTGATGTGAAAAACACGCGCGGCTGCGGAAACGTTGCTCGCCGCGACCTCGGGGCTACCGTGAGATGTGCGCATCGAGACGACTGTGGGACCGGCCGAGATCGAGCTCGACGAGGTGGGTGATCCGGCGTTCCTGCTGGTGATCACGCACGGGGCCGGTGGCGGTGTCGATGCGAAAGACATTCTGGCCGTGCGTGACTCGGCCATCGAAGCGGGCGGGGCGGTAGCTCGGGTGGTGCAGCCCTATCGGGTTGCCGGGCGGCGAGCACCGGGGAACGCGGAGAAGCAGGACGAGGCATGGCTCGAGATCGTCGCGGCCTCGAGGGCCCGGTTTCCTGGGGTGCCGATTGTTCAGGGGGGTCGCAGCAACGGGGCGCGGGTGGCGTGCCGGACAGCGGTGGAGGTCGGGGCGAGGGGCGTGATCGCGCTGTCGTTCCCGCTCCATCCGCCGGGCAAGCCGGAGAAGAGCAGGCGCGATGAGCTGCTGGCGCCCGGAGATATCGAGGTGGTGGTGATCAACGGGGGTAGTGACCCGTTCGGGGTGCCCGACGCCGCCGACGCCGCCGAAGTGCGCGTGATCCCCAAGCAGGCGCACTCGTTCCGCACCGGATTCGACGTCATCGCGGCGACCGTTGCCCCCTGGTTCGCCCGCTGGGCGCAGTGATCAGACGGGGGGCTCGGGGATCGGGCGTTCCGCGATGAGCAGGGAATCTATGGCGTCAGGGCCTTCGGTGGGACGGAAGACCTCGTGGGCGACGGTGATGATGACGTCGTCGCGGTCCAGGTCGGCGCGGAGGTCTTCGGGAGAGAACAGGATCTCCGGTTCCTGGGGGCCGCCGTAGCCGTCGGCGATATTGCGGGTGGCGTGACCGAGGACCAGCAGCATGCCGCCGGGGACGAGCATGGCGGACAGCTGGTGCAGCAGAGCGCGGCGCTCGCCGGCGGGGAGGTGGACGAACACCATGAGGATCAGCTCGAACGGGCCGGTGATGTCGGCGGCTTCGAGGTCGGTGATATCGGCCGTCTGCCAGTGCACCCGGGAGCGGACCGATCGCGACAGGCGAGCCGCGACTGTCCTGCCCTTGTCGATCCCCACCTGGGAGAAGTCGACAGCGGTCACCTGCCAGCCGTGAGTAGCCAGCCAGAGTGCGTGGCGGCCTTCGCCACAGGCCAGGTCGAGAGCCCGCGGGAGTGACGGCGCCACCCCCGATTCGTCGGGGAGCAGGGGGATTCTGCGGTCGAGGCCGTACACATGTTCGACGACGGTGCTGTTCGGCGGTGCGCCCCACACCAATTCACTCCGCGCATACCGCGCATCCCAATCCGCCGCATCCATGAGTCGAGTGTAGGACCGGCGAACGCCGTCAGAGGGTGGTGCGCATCAATACGACGTTGTACTGGGTGTGGATGGTGGTCATGAAGTAGAGGTCACGGCCGGTTTGGTACGGGAAGATCGACGGGGCGTACGCGGTGGGGAGTTCGCGGGCGTCGATCAGGACCTCGGGGGCGCTCCACGGGCCGACGGGGGAGGACGCGCGGCGCATCACCACGGAGTTGAACGGGTCGGTGGTGAGGGAGATGAACTGGCCCAGGTACTCGTTGTACATCACCGAGAGCTCGCCGACGCCGCCCATGATGGGGGCCGCGGCGTTCACGTCGTTGAGCTTCCACTCGTGGCCGTCCCAGTACTCATAGGCGGCGAGGTTCTCGATCTGGGCTTCGGGGACGCGGGCGATGAAGGCCTCGTTGTTGCGGCCGGCACGGGTGCCGTACTCGTAGACGAAGCCGCCGTCCTTCACGAAGCTGTTCATCTGGAAGTTGGCGTTGCCGCCCTCGTCGGGACGGCGGGTGTGGCCGAGATCGGCCCAGGTCTCCCCGTTGTCGGCCGACGCGGCCAGGCCGGAGAAGCTCGTGGTCCACTCACCGGGGGCGTCCCAGGTCTTCACCGACATCAGCGACATGTACTGCACGCCGTTGGCCGAGATGCCCGCGGTGGGGATGCGGCTGATCTCCAGGAAGGGGATCTTGGGGCTGGGGATCAGGTCGCGAGCCTGGCCGATGACATCGCGCACGACACCGTCGAACATGATCCCGTCGGCCGGGTTCTGGTCGTGGCTGCGGACCAGGATGTTCGAGCGCCACGCCCAGGTGCTGCCCGCGAGCAGGTTGGGGAAGCCGATCCCCGCGGTGTCGCCGAAGGCGGTGAGCATCTCGCCACGCCCGTTGTCCCACATGATGCCGAGGTCGGTACCGAGGACGTTGTAGTTCTGGGTGTTGTTGGGGCTGGCCATGCCGGTTACCTGGAACACCGCCTGGGTGCGCCCGTGCAGGACGGGCAGGCCGTGGGTGCCGTTGAGAACGGGAATCGGGTTGATGGCGTTCGGGTTCGCGACGGCGGGAGGCGCTGCGCTCACCAGCAAGGCCGTAGTACCTGCGAGTGCGGAGAGCAGGATGGATCCGGTCTTGTTCACAGGTGTTCGAGCCTCCGGGTCGGGCCGAAATCCGGGAACGTTCCGGGTTTGCCGTCACGTACCACTCTTCGACTGGTCAGCGATCGAAGCGATGCTAACAGCCGCTAACAGTGATGTGCGGTACATCCGGTGGGTAGCTGACATGAATTCGCAGGTCGATTGCTTGTCAGTCGCTACTACTCATGGCTTTACGCAGCAGCAATGGCAGTTGGGCCATTCGCTCGGCGGCGAAGGTGGCGCGCGAACTCCGGTGCCACGAACGGTCGAACAGGTGCTTGGCGGCGGCCACGGCGTTGCGGTCGCGGGCGGTGACGCGGTCGGCGAGGGCTTGCGCGGCCTTCACCGGGTCGTCGGCGACGTCGGTGATCAGACCGATGCGCAACGCGTAATCGGCGTCGATCGGGTCGGCCGTCATGGCCAGCAGCATGGCCTGGTCGATGCCGATGAGCTGTGACAATGTGGCGGGGCCTGTCATATCGGGAATCAGGCCGTGGGCGGCTTCCATCACCGAGAATTCGGCCGTGGGGGCGGCGATCCGGAAGTCGGCGGCCAGTGCGATCTGGAGGCCGCCACCGAAGCAGCGCCCGTGGACCGCGGCGATCACCGGGACGTCGAGGCGGCGCCAGGCCCAGCAGGCTTCCTGGAAGGTATTGGTGCCGCGCAACGGCCGCGGAAGGAATTCTCGGACGATAGCCACCGGATTGCGGGTGGCGGCCGCGATATCGAGTCCGCTACTGAAACTCGGGCCGTTGCCGGTGATGATGACGGCGCGGGTTGTCTTGTGGTCGGCCACTTTTCGGGCCGCGTCGACAAGATCGCGGAGCATTTCCAATGTGAGCCCGTTGTGTTTGCCGGGCCTGTTCAGCTCGACATAGGCGCGGCTGTTGTCGAAGCGGACGGTGATGTGGTCTCCCATATCGCTATCTTACTCGTGAGTCAGTTCGAGTGGGTGGCCACGCGGACGATGGTGCGGCATGATCCGAACCGCATCGCGCGTCGTCGATGCGCGACGATCGAGAGGACTCACCGAATGCGGATCTGTCTGATGGCCGCGGCGCTGCTCGCGCTGCCCGTGCTGGCGGCCTGTGGCAGTGGCGACGAAGCACCGGCGGTTACTCAGGCCGAGCTGTCGAAGTCGTTGCAGGACAAGGGGTTGAGCAACCCCGCGCTGGCCGACTGCGCCGCGCAGGTGTTCCTCGACTCCGGGATGTCGCAGGACGGGCTGCGGGTGATGGTGTCGAACGCGAAGTCCGACGATCCGGCCAAGCTGCTCAGTGAGGGCGACGCGTCCAAGGTGAGCGCGGCCCAGTCGAAGATCGCGGCGGATTGCGTGCGCGTGGGGAGCTGATCGGAGCCCGTATCGATCGCGCCGATTCAAACCCTCGTCGGGGTCGGCTGCCGGTGTTGCACTGGAACAGCCGACGACGAGGAGGAACTGCCCGTGACCACGGAGAGAATCGCCGACCAGGTCTCGTTCGCCTACTGGGTACCCAACGTCAGTGGCGGGCTGGTGACCAGCGATATCGAGCAGCGCACCAGCTGGGACTTCGACTACAACAAGAAGCTCGCCCAGACCGCGGAGCGCAACGGTTTCGACTACGCGCTCACCCAGGTGCGCTACACCGCGTCCTACGGTGCCGAGTTCCAGCACGAGTCGACCTCGTTCAGTCTCGCGCTGCTCGCCGCCACCGAGCGGCTCAAGGTGATCGCCGCCATCCACCCCGGGCTGTGGCATCCGGCGGTGCTGGCCAAGTTCGGTGCCACGGCCGACCATCTGTCCGGTGGCCGGTTCGCGATCAATGTGGTGTCGGGGTGGTTCGCCGGCGAGTTCAAGGCGCTGGGTGAGCCGTGGCTCGAACACGACGAGCGGTACCGGCGCAGCGCCGAGTTCCTCGAGGTGATCCGCAAGATCTGGACCGAGGACGCGGTGAACTTCGGCGGCGACTTCTACCGGATCCGGGACTTCACCTTGAAGCCGAAGCCGCTCAACACCCCCGAACGCCCCAATCCCGAACTGTTCCAAGGCGGTAACTCGACGGCGGCCCGGCGCAACGGCGGCCGCCATGCCGACTGGTACTTCTCCAACGGCAAGGACTTCGACGGCGTCACCGAGCAATTGGACGATCTGCGCGCGGTGGCCAGGGAAAACGAGCGCGAAGTGAAGTTCGGGCTCAACGGGTTCATCATCGCCCGCGATACCGAGAAGGAAGCGCGCGACACCCTGCGCGAGATCGTCGAGAAGGCGAACAAGCCCGCGGTGCAAGGGTTCCGCGACGCGGTGCAGCAGGCAGGCGCGTCCACCGGTGACCGCAAGGGCATGTGGGCCGACTCCACGTTCGAGGACCTGGTCCAGTACAACGACGGGTTCCGGACCGGGCTGATCGGCACGCCCGAACAGATCGCCGAGCGGATCGTGGCCTACCGCGCGCTCGGCGTCGACCTCATCCTGGCCGGCTTCCTGCACTTCCAGGAAGAAGTCGAGTACTTCGGCGCCAAGGTGCTGCCACTGGTGCGTGAACTGGAGGCCGCCGCGACGCCGGTCGCGGCGGGACGCTGATGACGGTGGTGACCGCCGAGCGGATCACCACGGCGGACCAGGCGGTGCGGATCGCGACCGAGCTGGCCGAGGTGTTCGCCGCCGGCGCCGCCGAGCGTGATCTCTCGCGTCGGCTGCCGCACGAAGAGCTCGATCAGCTGTCGGCCAGTGGGCTGCTCGCGATCACGGTGCCCGCCGAGTTCGGCGGGGCGGACCTGCCGCCGAGCGTGGTCGCCGAAGTGGTGCGAATCCTGGCCGCGGCCGATCCGAACATCGCGCAGGTGCCGCACAGCCACTTCGTGTATCTGAACCTGTTGCGGCTGGCCGGAAGCCGGGCCCAGCAACGCGACTACTTCGGCAAGGTGCTCGCGGGTGCGCGGATCGCCAATGCGCAGTCCGAGCGGGGTGGGGCGACGGTCGCCGACATTTCGACGGTGCTGCGGCCGGACGACGATACGAGCGCGGGCGATGCCGAGTCGTCGCGGGCCGATGTCACGGGCGATGCCGATTCAGCGCGTATCGAGGCTCGGCGGTTCGTGGTCGAGGGGACGAAGTATTACTGCACGGGGTCACTGTTCGCCGACGTGCTCGCCGTGCTGACCAGACTCGATGACCCGCAGGGTATTTCGGGGCTGGAGCCCGGGGAGTATGTGGCATTCGTGCCCGCGCTCGAACCGGGGGTGCGGATCGTCGACGACTGGGATGCGCTGGGGCAGCGGACAACCGGCAGTGGGACGGTCGAGTTCGCCGCGGTGACCGTCGGGCACGAGCAACTGGTCTCGCGGGCGTCCGCGGTGAACGCGCCGACCGGGTACGGGGCGTTCGCGCAGCTCCTGCACGCCGCGATCGACGCGGGTATCGCGCGCGGTGCGCTGGAGGCAGCGGCCGAGTTCGTGCGCACGCGCAGCAGGCCGTGGTTCGAGGCCGAAGTCGCGCACGCGGCTGACGATCCGCTGGTCGTGCAGCGGTTCGGGGAATTGGCTGTCGCCGTCGCGGCCGCGGAATCGACCTTGATCGTCGCGGGTGCGGCGGTGGACGCGGCGGTCCGGCCGAGGGCGGTGGCCGTCGCGGAGGACGCCCATCCGGGTGTTTCCGTCGACGGCGGCGCACACGCCTCGATCGCGGTCGCGACGGCCAAGATCCTCGCCGATCGTGCTGCGAACGAGGTATCCGCGGCGATATTCGAAGTAGGCGGCACCCGCAGCGCCGCGGCCGACCATCGACTCGACCACTTCTGGCGCAACGCGCGCACCCACACACTGCACGACCCCGTTCGCTGGAAATACCAGCACATCGGGCGGGCCGTCCTGCACAACCGGCCGCCGCCGTTGCACGGCGTCATCTAGAACCACCACGCGAGACAAGGACAGCCCATGACAGTGACGGTCGTCGTCGGAAACCCGAAACCCGCCTCGCGCACCCTCGCCGCGGCGGTGCAGGTCGCGCGGGCACTTCGCCCTGATGCCGAGCCGCAGGTGATCGACCTGGTCACCCTCGGGCCCGGGCTGCTCGGCTGGGGTGACCCGGCGGTGGCGGCCGCCGCGCGCACCGTCGCGTCGTCCGAGCTCGTCGTGTTCGCCAGCCCGACCTTCAAGGCCACCTACACCGGGCTGCTGAAACTGTTCCTCGAACAGTTCGACGGCGGCACCGGGCTGGCCGGTGTGGTGACCGTGCCGGTGATGCTCGGCGCGGGTCCGGCCCACGCGCTCGCGCCCGATCTGCTGCTCAAGCCCGTGCTGGTGGAAATCGGTGGCACCGCCGCGCTGCCCGGGCTCTATCTGTCCGACCGGACTTTCGGTGAGGACGGCGTCATCGAGGAATACGCCCGGCGATGGGGACCCGTCGTCGCGGCACTGACAGACCCGGCCGTGCGGCCGGTGGAGGCAACGAATCATGCATGAGCTCCTGGACTTTCCCGCCGACGGCAACGGCTTACGCCGCGCCTTCGCCAACTTCCCCAGCGGTGTGGTGGCCGTGTGCGCCGAGATCGACGGCGTCCCACACGGTTTGGCGGTGAGCACCTTCGTGCCCGTCTCCCTCGATCCGCCGCTCGTCTCGTTCTGCGTCCAGAACTCGTCGTCGACCTGGCCGAAGCTGGCCGGTGCAGGCCACCTCGGGCTCAGCCTGCTCGGCACCGATCAGCAGGCCGCGGCCAAGGCGCTCGGCGCCCGCAACGGCGACCGCTTCCGGGAAACCGCGCTGCATCGTGGAACCGGCGAGGCGGTGTTCATCGACGGCGCGACGGCCTGGATCGAAGGGGTGCCGGAAACGCAGGTCAGCGCGGGCGACCATCTCGTGGTGATCCTGCGCGTGAACCGGGTCGCCGCCCGCGAGGACATCGATCCACTGGTGTTCCACGGCAGCAAGTTCCGGACTCTGCACACGGGCTGAACCCGCCGCGACGACGAAGGCTCCGGATCGAGTGATCCGGAGCCTTCGTCGTACCGCTCAGGACGGGCGCTGATCCGGCACTCGGCCGCGGATGAAGATCACCAGCACGTAACCGCTGATGATCAAGAGCATGGTGAACAGGCCCGCGGCTTGCAGGAGACCACCCGAGGAGGCGTCGGTGGCGACCTCGTCGATGCCGCCGGTGGCGAGCATCGTGGTCGGGTCGGTCAAGCCGTGCATCACCATCGCACCCACCAGAAAACCGGTCACCCGCATCGTGAGGTACATCAGCACGCCGAACGAGAACGTGTAGAGGACAGTGGGGCCGACGACCGTGATCGACTGCCCGCCGAGCAGGTTGGTGCTGTGCGACAGCGCGAAGGCGAGCGCGGTGAGGGCCGCTACCGCCCGCTCGCCATGGCCGGCGTCGCGCAGCATCTTGACCCCGAACCCGCGGAAGATCAGTTCCTCGGCGAACCCGATCAACAATCCGGAGCCGAGCATGAGCGCGACGACGTCGGCCTGATGGCGGCCCCAGTCGATCCCGAGTACGCGCAGGACGATCGGCGTAGCGACGATCACCGGTGCGATCCACATCCACCTCGACCGATAGATGGGCTGTCGGCCGAACATCTCCCGGTTCCAGCCGAGATAGGCGGAGAAAGCCACCAGCACAATGGATCCGACGATCAGCGATGCGGTGACCTGGAAGAACACACTGCCCGAGCTGCTCAGCAGATCATCATCGGCGTAGTGCCCGCCGAGTCGGCTGATCAGCGTGCCCGAGCCGATGTAGATCCCGAGGTAGACAGCGACAAAGGCGAGAAATCGCCAGAATCCGCCGCGGTTCATGAAGCCACGCAGCCCGCGCTGTTCCTGCGATACAGGCACCGTCACGGCCATGTCGACTCCATGCTCTATCGGGCAAAAAGCTGAGCATGTCCACGCTATGCGATGAATTATCCGGCAGCGCGGATTTCGCCAGCGCGTCCGGACCGAGCACCGACGACCTGCCATCGAAACAGCGAAAGCCCCCAGGTGACCTGGGGGCTTTCGTAGTTGAGCCGATGACGGGAATCGAACCCGCGCCATCTGCTTGGGAAGCAGAAGTTCTACCATTGAACTACATCGGCAGGCGTCCGCGACTCTATCACAGCATGTCTGGCAACCTGGATAGTTGCTGGACACCGCCCTTCTCGGACGTCGTCGGTTCACGCCACAAGCGTGGTTTGAACCTCGGTTCCCGCGTCAACCGGGACGGTTTCACCAGCACACGTACGGTGTCGGTCAGCGCCTTCCCGTCGGCGGACATTGGTTACCCGGCCTCCTGCTCGGGGGTCCGGGGATCGTGAAACGTCCTGTTCAATCGCCGGCCAATTAGCGAGGTTGATCGCCGCGTTGTGGTCTCGATCGGCACTGAATCCGCACTCGCAGACAAAGAGTCGATCCGCCAGTGTCAAGGCAGAGTTGATCGTCCCGCAGGCTGAGCATCGCTTGCTCGATGGATACCAACGATCCGCGATAGTCACCGTGCCGCCACGCCATGCCTGTTTGTAGACCAACAACCGAGCGAAATCCGCCCATCCGGCATCGCTGATCGCGCGCGCCAAACTGTGGTTGCCGAGCATCCCCGCCACGTTCAGGTCTTCGACAACGAGCCGGTCGTGGGTCTTGACCAGCTCGTTAGCGACCTGATGGGCGAAATGGCGGCGAATGTTGGCGACTCTATGGTGGTGGCGTCCCAGCCGGGTCGCCGCATGTCGATGGTTGCGGGACCCTGCCTGTTTCCGTGACACAGACTTCGCTAGACAACGTTGCCTGGCCAGCCCAGTCTTCAACGGTTTGCGCGCACCATCGACCCGAGCAACCTCGGCCCCGTCACCGGTCGCGGCGACCATGAACGCGGTTAAACCACGGTCTATCCCGACCCAACCACCCTCATCACCGTGTTTCCGCGGCCGGTGATGGTGGGCCGAGTGCAAATCGGATGCTTCTGTGGCCACGCTGACCCACCAGCGGCGTGCTCGGAAGGAGACGGTGGCATACAGGATCCTCGCCCGCCCTTTGGTGAGCATGCGCCGCAACCTGCGGGTGTCATCGCGCACCCGCAGCGCACCGATGCCCGGCAGCGTCACCGACCGCGCAGTCTCGTTGTCGCCGATCCGGATCGCCGCTCGTCCGGCCTTGGTGTGCCTGTTCCGAATCCGGAACGCCAGGACAGTTTTGGTCTTCTTCTTGAATCGGGGAAATCCGACCCGCTTACCCGCGCGTTTACCGGTCCTGGAATCGGAGAACGCGGCCAGGGCTCGACCGCAGTCGACAGCGGCTTCCTCGAAGACTTGCTGACACACCTCCGTACGCCACGCCAACCCGGTCACACGAACCTCGTTGACCCCGTCCGCGCCGACCGCGAAGACTCGCCCCGCGGCTTCGGTTTTCTTCCAGGTATTGAATGCGTTGATCAGGTCGAACGCGGTCCACGGGACTGGATGTTCTGGGCAGGTTTTGCGAGTGTTCAGCGCGGTTTTGACGAAGTGCAAGCTTTGGTTGAACGCGAACCGAGCCGCCCCTGCATGCCGGGCGAGCACGACGGACTGCTCGCCCGTGGGGTCGAGGCAGTACCGGAAAGTCGTGTGGCGGCTCATCGTCGACGAGTGTGACACAAGCCACCGACACCAATTCGCCACTGACACCTGGATTGATCTCGGGCTGAGGATCATGTCAGTTTCGGCGGTGGTTGTCGGGCGGGGATCTAGAGTGCGGGCAGCGGGATGTTGCGGCAGCGACAACCCGACCGCGACCAAGACCTCCGAGGTGGGGATACCGATGTCGCCGAGCGCGACCAGAGCGGCGGGGGATCCGGTGCGACCGATGCAGTAGGGCGGAGGCGCGGGGCTCAGGCGGCGATCCGGTCGACGTGCGCTCGGGGGTGGGCCCCTACCTGCGGTGTCAGCTGCCTACACTGGGCCGGTGCTGCTCTCCGATCGTGACATCAGGGCCGAGATCGCCGCTGGGCGTCTCGGTGTCGAACCGATGCTCGAGTCGATGGTTCAGCCGTCGAGCATCGACGTGCGCCTCGACGGGCTGTTCCGGGTGTTCGACAACAGTCGCTACACCCATATCGATCCGGCGCAGCAGCAGGACGAGCTGACCAGCCTGGTCGAGCCGAAGCCGGGGGAGCCGTTCGTGCTGCATCCGGGGGAATTCGTGCTCGGGTCCACGCTCGAGGTGTGCTCGTTGCCCGACGATCTGGCGGGGCGGCTGGAGGGCAAGTCGAGTCTGGGACGGCTCGGGCTGCTCACGCATTCGACGGCGGGGTTCATCGATCCGGGGTTCAGTGGGCACATCACCCTGGAGCTGTCGAATGTGGCGAATCTGCCGATCACGCTGTGGCCGGGGATGAAGATCGGGCAGCTGTGCCTGATCCGCCTGTCCAGCCCGGCCGAGCACCCGTACGGCAGCGCCAAGGCCGGGTCGAAGTATCAGGGTCAGCGGGGGCCGACGCCGTCGCGGTCGTACCTCAACTTTCCCCTCTCTCCCGATTCCCTGAGCGCGGTCGAGACCCGCTGAGGGCCCGCCGCCACGGCGATACTCAGCACCAGCGACAGCGCGGGCAGGGTGTCGCCGCCCCCGGACGGCGGCCGCACCCAGTGACAGCCCTCGCGACTCCAGCGGCCCAGGTTGGTCGGCAGCATCACGGCGCTGCCGGTGCCGGGGATATCGATATCGAGCCCCGCGAGCTCGGCAGCCTCTTCCTCGGAGGGCCTGGCGTCGGGTACGGCGAGCACGCTCCAGCGGATCTGACGCGCCAGCACCGGACCCTCACAGCGTTGCTCGCGCAGCGCCATGAGCACCTTCTCGGCGCGCGTGGTCGGTAGATGCACCACGCACAGCCGGTCGGTGATCGGCAGCATCACAAAGCCGCCGCGCTCGCGGACGGGTAGCCGGAATTCACGCTGGTAACACCGCACCCAGTCGTCGACAGTTCTGGCTTCCACGCTTCCAGAATCGCGCACGCACGTGCGCGTGACCACTGCCCCGCACCGCCCTTTCACTGCCTCTGGCAACCGATTCCACGAACTTGTGGCGTGTCTCACTGTGACGCTCGTACTCTGGGGGGAGTTGTCCGTCGGATGAGGTGACGCCGTGGTCGGGGAGTGGACAGGGAGAGAGGCCAGAGCTCTTCGCGATGCCAAACGAATGAGCATCCGGGAGTTCGCGGCTCATCTCGGTGTGCACGAACGATTGGTGTCGAAGTGGGAGGCGGGCGGGGTGCGGGTTCGCCCGCGTCCGGTGAATCAGGCCGCGCTGGATACGTCACTGGCCCGGTCCGATGATGTTGTGCGCGCGCGATTCTCGACCCTGCTGGCGCCCGCGGGTGATGCCGACCTGCTCGCGTTCGTCGATGCGGGAACTGTCAAAGGTGCTGTGCCCGAGGTGTTGTCGGAGAGGGAGTTGATCATGGCGGCTGCGCACGAGGCCAGCGAACACGCGGCCGCCGCGGAGGGCACCAACGTGGGGGCCACGACGCTGGCCCAGCTCGACGCCGACGTGCGGCGCATCGCCAACGAATACGTCCATGCCGCACCGGCACCGATGATGGTGGAGATGCTGCGGGTGCGCAGGCGGGTGTATCGACTACTCGACGGGCAGCAGAAGCCGGTCGACACCAGCCACCTATATCTGCTGGCGGGGACACTGTCCGGGCTGCTGGCCAACGCGAGCACCGACCTCGGCTACCTCGACGCCGCGGGCGAACAGATCAGGGCCGCATGGGCTTACGCGGAACTGAGCGGGCACAACGGGTTGCGCGCGTGGACGCGCGGCATGCACGCGCTGATCGAGAACTGGTCCGACCGGCCGCGCAACGCCGTCCAATTAGCGCGCAGCGGGCAGGAATTCGCCGGGCCGGGACTGGGGCGGGTGCGGCTGCTCAATATCGAGGCGAGGGTGTGGGCGCGGCTCGGCAGCGACGCCGAGACCGACCGGTGCCTGCGCGCGGCCGAGGTGGCGGCCGGTGACCGCCGCGACGAACTGCACGACGAGATCGGCGGGGTGTTCGGCTTCGGCCCGCCCAAGGCCGCCTACTACGCCGGCGCCACCTGCATCCAGCTCGGCCGCGCCGAACAGGCGCTGGCCGCCACCGAACGCGCGATCACTCTCTACACGAGCGGCCCGCCGCTGCAACGTTCCTACGGCGCCGAATCGCTGGCCCGCGTCGACAACGCGGCCGCCCACCTGATCAACGGCAGCATCGACGGCGCCGCCGACGCCCTGCGCCCGGTTCTCGACCTGCCCGAGGACAAGCGCATCGCCCAGCTCGGCGAACGCCTCGTCGGCCTGCGCCGGCGCATCGCCGCCCCGACCTATCGCGACGCGGTGGAAGCGCGCGGCTTGGACGAACGCATCGAAGAATTCTGTGTGGCGACCGCGGCGCTCGGCAGCCACCCCCGACCGTAGCTGATCACGTAACGCCTGGTTACCCACGAACACGGGGTACAAGCCAGCTGCCCGCCAACCTGCCCGTCAGCGGTCAACGCGCGTCTCACCGGCCTGGGCCCGGCCGATAGCCGCGGGTAAGCGGAAAGAGTTTGCCTCGGATGGCAACATGGACGCGTGAGTCCTCAATCGCCGCATGTGCCCCCGCGCGTTCTCGAGCAGTCGACGAAACTGCAGAACGTGGTCTACGAGATCCGTGGGCCGGTTCACGCACAGGCAGCACGCCTGGAGGCCGAGGGCCACCGCATTCTCAAGCTCAACATCGGCAATCCCGCCCCGTTCGGGTTCGAGGCCCCCGATGTGATCATGCGCGACATCATCGCCGCGCTGCCGTATGCCCAGGGGTATTCCGAGTCCAAGGGGATCCTGTCGGCGCGGCGTGCCATCGTCACCCGGTACGAGCTGGTGCCGGGCTTCCCCGAGCTCGATGTGGACGATGTCTACCTCGGCAACGGGGTGTCCGAGCTGATCACCGTCACCATGCAGGCGCTGCTCGACAACGGCGACGAGGTGCTGATCCCGGCCCCCGACTACCCGCTGTGGACGGCCATGACCAGCCTGGCCGGCGGTACTCCGGTGCACTACCTGTGCGACGAGGAGAACGGCTGGCAGCCCGATATCGCCGATATCGAATCGAAGATCACCGACAAGACCAAGGCCCTGCTGGTGATCAACCCGAACAATCCGACGGGTGCGGTGTACTCGGCGGAGGTGTTGCAGCAGATCGTCGACCTGGCGCGCAAGCACCGGTTGCTGCTGCTGGCCGACGAGATCTACGACAAGATCCTCTACGACGACGCCAAGCACATCTCGCTGGCTTCGCTCGCTCCCGATCTGCTGTGCCTGACGTTCAACGGTCTGTCGAAGGCGTACCGGGTGGCCGGTTACCGCTCGGGCTGGCTGGCGATCACCGGGCCCAAGGAGCACGCGGCCGGTTTCCTGGAGGGCATCGACCTGCTCGCGTCCTCGCGGCTGTGCCCGAACGTGCCCGCCCAGCACGCCATCCAGGTGGCGCTCGGCGGGCATCAGAGCATCGACGATCTGATCCTGCCCGGCGGGCGCTTGCTCGAGCAGCGCGATGTGGCGTGGGAGCGGCTCAACATGATCCCCGGTGTGTCGTGCGTGAAGCCGCGTGGCGCGCTGTACGCGTTCCCGCGGCTGGATCCGAATGTGCACGAGATCCACGACGACGGGAAGCTCGTGCTGGATCTGCTGTTGCAGGAGAAGATCCTGATGGTGCAGGGGACCGGCTTCAACTGGCCCGCGAACGATCATCTGCGAATCGTGACGCTGCCGTGGGCGCGGGATCTGGCCGTGGCGATCGAGCGGTTCGGTAATTTCCTGTCCAGTTACCGGCAGTAGAGTTACAGGCGATGCTCACCTGTCACGGCTTTGACCAGTGAGTTTATGGGCTCTGGGCAGGATGGCCATCCTGGTATGCCAGGTAAAACAGACTGTGAGTTCGGAATGTTGGATGTTTTGAAGATCTACTAGTGCAAAAGTCCATCTTTTGTGTACAGTAGACCTCGGCGCTTCGGCGCCCTGGCCCGGTTGTCTACCCCCCCTGGACAACCGAGAGCCTTAGGTACGCGCGCCTACCCCCCTGGGCGCCTGCCTCCGGCGGCGGAGACACCCCCCTGCTCTCCGCCGCCCACAAACCCGCCTCCCCGGGTCCAGGTCAGACCTGGACCCGGGGAGGCTTTTTTGTGCGGCCAGGGGTACTGGAGTTACCGATGTTGTCGCGAGATCTGGTGTTGCGGGCGTGTTATTGAAAACGAGGTCCTTTAAGCTCTGGTCGTGAGCGAGCATCATCACCATCACGACCATTCCGGGCCCATCGCCATCAGTGACACCGCGGCGAAGGTCGTCGTCGGGTTGCTGGGGATCATCGGGGTGGTGGTGTTGGTCGCGACGGTGATTCTGTGGCCGAGCGCGCAGCACGTCGAGATTCCGCTGCCGATGCAGACCATGTCCGGTGGGGCCGTGGAGACCGAGGCCGGAACCGTTGTCATGCAGGACATCGGGCCCTGCGGGAGTCCATCGAACGGCAAGGTGTTCGCCGACAAGCCGGAACCGCCGCGGACCGCCTCCTACACCTGTCAGCGCAGCATCATCGATATCAGGTCGGGACCCGACGAGGGCAAGAAGACGCTGTTCGAGATCGCGCCGGGGCCGGGGCAGCCCGATCTGCGGACAGGCGACGACATCCGGGTGGTGCGGGCCGCGGATCCGTCCGGGGTCACCATGTACGCGTTCGAGGACTACTCGCGCGGGCTGCCGCTGACCTTGATCGTGCTCGCCTTCGTCGTGGTGATCTGTGTGGTCGCGCGGTGGCGGGGATTCCGGGCGCTGGTCGGGTTGTGTTTCGCGTTCGGCGTGGTGGTGATGTTCCTGTTGCCCGCGCTGCTCGACGGGAAGTCGGCGATCCCGGTCGCGCTGGTGTCGGGGGCGCTGATTCTCTACGTGGTGCTCTACCTCGCCCACGGGGTGAATCTGCGGACCAGTTCGGCACTGCTCGGCACGCTCGCGTCGATGGTGGTGGCGGCCGTGCTGTCCTGGCTGGCGATCGAGGTCACCCATCTCACGGGGCTGTCCGAGGAACAGAACACCAACGTGGCGACCTACATCCAGCACGTGAGCATCACCGGGTTGCTGCTGGCGGGATTCATCATCGGCTCGCTGGGTGTGCTCAACGACGTGACCATCACGCAGGCCTCGGCGGCCTTCGAACTCGCCGCGCTCGATGAAGGAGCGTCGCGTCGCGAGATCTTCACCGCGGCCATGCGGGTCGGGCGCGACCACATCGCCAGCACGGTCTACACGCTCGTGCTCGCCTACGCCGGCGGGGCGCTGCCGCTGCTGCTGTTGTTCAGCATCGCGGGGCGATCGATCACCGACGTGCTGACCGGCGACGCGGTGGCCATCGAGATCACGCGTTCGGCGGTGGGCGGTATCGCGCTGGCGTTGTCGGTGCCGTTGACGACCGCGATCGCGGTGATGCTGGCCCGGCCGTTCGGTGCGAAGCAGGCCGCGGTGGCGCCCGCGCGGGCCAGGCACGCGCGCAACTGAGACTGATCGAACGCCGGTCCGGCCCGCGGAACTCGGTTCGGCGAACCGGTCCGGCGTTCAGCAGGCAGGAACGGTTACTGGCCGGCAGGCGGGAAGCCGGGCAGGACCACCGGGGGCAGGGTGGGCAGCACCACCGGCGGGAGCCCGGGGACGACGGTGAAGGTGTTGGGGCCCTGGGACGGCGGCGCGGCGGTGGTTTCCTCGGCCTGACGCGGATTGACCGGTGGCGCGGCGACGGTTTCGTGCTGGGCCTCGGTGGTCGCGACCGAGGCCGTCGTCGGGCCGACCGCGGTGGGGCGCGGCGCGGTGGTGGCGGGGACGGCTTGCGAACCATCGCTCGACGAACCGCGCTCGAGCACTTCGGGGCCGTAACCGAGGCCGAGGCCGATCGCCGCGACCACCACCAGCGAACTCACCGTCAGCACCGCCACGTTCAGTTCCCGGCGGGAATGCGCGCGGCTGGTGAGTGCTCTGAGCGGGCGACGACCACGGGTCGGCGCGGTGAGCCAGGCGGGGGTGGCGTCGTCGTGGTCGCCCACCGGGATCGGCGCCGGGGCCACGGGAGCCTGCTGGACCTGGGCGGGGCGGGCCAGCAGCGCGGCACCGCGGGCCAGCGCCGTCTCCGGCTCGGCGGGCACGATCACCGGCACGCCGATCGTGCGCTCGAGCACGCGCGCGATCAACGGAATCCGGGCGCCACCACCGAGAACCAGCACCGCCTGCACCGGATGCTGCGCGCGGATGATGACATCGCGGGTCATCCGGGCCGACGACTCGATCGCCAGCATCATCAGCGCTTCGAAATTCTCCTGTGTGAGCAGCACCAGGCCCTGCTCGCTGGGTAGGGCCACCGCGTTGCTGTTGGACAGCTGCTCCTTGGCGGCCCGGCACAGACCGTCGAGGGCGGCCAGGCCCGCCGGGTCGGCCGGATGCGCGATCCGGCCCGAGGCGATCTGCTGCTCCCTGATCAGCGAATCCAGGTAGTCGCCGCTGATATCGCTGATCCGCTCGCACTGGTACACATCGCTGGTGCGGGCGTTGATCACGCTCACCGTGAGACCCGAACTGCCCAGGTCGTAGACGGCCAGGGTGGACACTTCCCGCATATCGCTGGTGGCATGGGCGAAGTGCACGGCGGCAACGGCTTCGGGAACGAGCTGGTAGTTCGTGAGCTGGCGTCGCGCCATCGCCGCGCGGACCGCCCTGGCCTGCGGTTCGCTGCGGAAAGTGATGGTGGTGGCGGCGATCTCCGGCGACGCGGCCAGCGTGGCGGCGATCGCGTCGGCGGCGGTCTCCTCGGCCTGCTGTTCCGGCATCGAGATCGATTGCACCTCGAACGAATACGGCGGAACGGAACCGTGCGGGCCACCGTGCTGCGGACGCGCGAGGCGCACCGTCCCGGCCCCCACCGATATTCCCAGAACCGAACTCATCCGCTGCCCATCTCGTCCGTGCTGCACGACATGCGAGGGACTGCGATAACGCGGACCGAAATCCGCCCAGCCCCCGCTTGGCTCGTTACTCTACGGGGTGCCGAGTCCGGCGTATACCCACCCGGCCGCACGCCAGGTTGTGCTGTCCAAGCAGTTGCGACCGTCGATGATCGAACGGGACCGTACCACCGGGTCGAGGTCGGCCGGCGTCAAAGCGGTGAATTCGTTCCACTCGGTAAGGACCAGCACCACATCGGCGCGATCACACGCCTCCGAGACCGAGGTGGCGTAGTTCAACGTGGGGAACACCCGGCGCGAATTCTCCACTGCCTTGGGGTCGTACACGGTGACGACGGCGCCGTGCAGCTGGATCATCCCGGCCACGTTCAAGGCGGGCGAATCGCGCACATCATCGGATTCGGGCTTGAAGGCCGCGCCGAGGACCGCCACATTCGCGCCGAGCAGGGAACCCCCGCAGGCGCGGGCGGCCATGTCGACGACCTTCGTGCGGCGGCGCATGTTGATGTTGTCGACCTCACGCAGGAACGCCACGGCGTGATCGGCGCCGAGCTCACCCGAGCGCGCCATGAACGCGCGGATGTCCTTGGGTAAGCAGCCGCCACCGAAACCGAGTCCGGCATTGAGGAACCGGCGGCCGATGCGGGCGTCGTAGCCGAGCGCATCGGCCAGCATCGTCACGTCGGCGCCGGTGGCCTCACACACCTCCGAGACGGCGTTGATGAACGAGATCTTCGTCGCCAGAAAGGCGTTCGCCGAGACCTTCACCAATTCGGCGGTGGCCAGATCGGTGAGCAGGAAGGGGATCTCGGCGGCGATGAGGTCGGCGTAGATCTCGCGGATGTGCTCCTGCACCCACGCCGAGCGTTCGCGGCCGTGATCCAGTCCGAGGACCAGGCGGTCGGGGCGGAGGGTGTCCTGCACCGCGAAACCCTCGCGCAGGAACTCGGGGTTCCAGGCGACCTCGACGTCGACCTTCGCTTGCTCGCGAGCCCGAATGCCGAGGGCCGCGGCGGTTCCCACCGGGACGGTGGACTTGCCGACGATCATCGCCGGGCGTTCCAGCATCGGGGCGAGGGTATCCACCACCGCGTGCACGTATTTCAGATCGGCGCCGTACTCGCCCTTCTTCTGCGGTGTCCCGACTCCGAGGAAGTGGACGTCGGCATGGGCCGCGGCATCGGAGTAATCCGTGGTGAACCGCAGACGGCCGGCGGCGAGGTTGCGTTGCAGCACTTCCTCGAGTCCCGGCTCGTAGAACGGCACCACACCATCGGCCAACTTGGCCACCTTGCCGGGATCGACGTCCACCCCGACCACGTCGTGTCCCAACTCGGCCATACACGCTGCATGCGTGGCTCCGAGGTACCCCGTTCCGAAGACTGTGCATCGCATAGTTCTGTTGGTAAGCGGCGCGCGTGGCTACGCCGCGTCAGCGAGGCAAGAGGGGGCGCAACATCTGGTGTACAGGGGGAAACGCGAGCTGGGGATATCGGCGTGCGGGGCCCTCACCTGCGGAAATGCGATAGCTGCCGGGTGCACGGTTCGGATCGTCGGCCTGCACTCGTGGCGAGCCGCCCGGGTTCGCGGGGATTGGCATAATCGTGCGGGATCGCATGAATACGCCATCGCGGATGGAGCATTGACTGTGCGTCGGGTCCTGTTCGCCACGGGTGGATCACTGGTGGTGATGCTGATCGCGGTGGTCGCGTTGTGGCCGGTGTATGTGCGGCCGCGCACGGACGACCCGCAGGTCGCCGACGCGATTCTCGTTCTCGGTGGGGCGCACGACGGGCGCGAACAACTCGGGCTGCGGTTGGCCGCGCAGGGGTACGCGCCATGGGTCCTGATCTCCAACCCCTACGAACACAGCCCGATGGTGAATCGAATCTGCCACGGGGGCTACAGCTTCGAGGTGATCTGCTTCGACCCGAGTCCGCGCACGACCCTCGGCGAAGGTCGAGAACTGGCGCGCCTGGGGGCCGACTGGGACCGCGTCATCGTGGTCACCTTCACCCCGCACATCTCCCGGGCCCGCTACATCCTCGGTGAATGCTGGGATGGCGAGCTGCTGTTCGCCGACCCGGAACCGCAGCTCTCGCCCGCTCGCTGGGCTTGGGATTACGCGTACCAGTCGGCGGGATTCGTGAAGGCCTGGTTCGCCGACTGCTGAACGCGTAAGGCCCCGCTCCGAAGCGGAGCGGGGCCTTACGCGGGAAAACTGGTGGGGGTGAGCCCGATCAGTTGGCCGGAGCGAGCTCGGGAGCCGGAGCCGCGACTGCCTTCGGCTTGTCGGCCCACACGGTGGTGCCGTCCGCAGCCTGCATGACGTTGAGCAGCTCGAAGCCGGCGACCAGCATGGTCGGACCACCGATGGCGATCATGCCGAGCACTCCACCGACTGCGGCACCGGTGCCGAAGCCGGGGACGCAACCAACAACCGGAAGAACGAAGAAGCCGATAGCGCAGCCCGCGATGGCGCCGATGGCCGTACCGACGAACGTGCCGATGGCGGTGCCGATGCTGAACTTGCCGGCGAAGTCGTTGATCGCCTTCTGGTTCTCCTGAGCCGAGGCGATCTCCTGCCCCTTCAGGACGGGCTTGACCGCGACCGGGTTGGCCGCCACGTCCACGCCGGCCGGCTTCTCCGGGGTCAGCGAGAGCACGGTGGAGTCCTCGGCGACCTTGACAGCGGTCGGGATCTCGGTGCCGTTGATCGCGAAGGCGATCGGCAGCGCTACAACGACGCCACCTCGGGAGTCCTTGATCTCGGCGACCTTGGTCTTGGGCGCTTCAGGGGTCTCGCCAGCCTGCTCGACGACCGAGAAGGTGCCGTTCTTCACGGTGGCGACAACGGTCTTGTCAACCAGCTTGACCGAGTATTTGATGTCCTGCGGTGCCTCTTCGGCATGAGCGGTGCCCATGGCCACGGTCATCGCCCCGATAACCAGCGCGGCAGCCGCAGTGGTCCTACGGAAGTTCATTCAGGTTCCAATCCATCAGGTGTGGTGCGGTGTGCGATCCAGCGACACGCGAGACTCGTCAAGTAGGCATCCCTATGAGATGTCCCCTACTTCTCCCCGAGCAGTGTGAAGACCGGCACAGCATGCAGAACAGCTGGAGCCTAATGTACTGAATCCCCTGAGGCCAGAAGGAATTTCGATGGGCTTAGTAAGCCTGACCTTAGCTTCGCCGCAGTTCACGCACGGTTTACGGTGTTCAACAGTCGTTACGGAAACCCCGTGGCAAACTTTTTTGTGATATTGCTCACAGGCAAACCACAGGTCAAGTCCCAGTAAACAAGGTCAGAGCGCAAATGCCGATCCTACGGTGGACACCGGTAGTTACTGGCCGGTAACTTAGTGGCGGTTACGATACGAGCAACCGGGTGAGGTCTCCTCGCTCAGACCCTCGTGTTGCCTCGAAAGAAAGGTCGCGACATGAATGCCCTGACTATCACGTTGGGCACGATTGGAGCTGTGCTCAGCCTGTTCTGTTGGGCGTCGTTTATCGGCGGCGCATGGAACATCGGCAAGGCCATCACCATCGGCCAGACGGCCCCCGATCGTTGGCGACCGTTCTTCCCACGGTTCAAGAACATGTTCGTCGAGGTCGCGGCCCACACGCGGATGAACAAGTTCCGCACGGTCGGCTGGGCGCACTGGCTGGTGATGACCGGCTTCATCCTCGGCGCGATCCTGTGGTTCGAGGCCTACGGCCAGACCTTCGACGGCTCGTTCCACTGGCCGATCATCGGCAACTGGGCGATCTACCACCTGGTCGACGAGATCCTCGGCATCGGCACCGTGGTCGGCATCGGCGCGCTGATCATCATCCGTCAGCTGAACCACCCCCGGATCCCCGCGCGCCTGTCGCGGTTCAGCGGCTCCAAGATGGCGCCCGCCTATGTCATCGAGACGATCGTCTTGATGGAGGGCCTCGGCATGATCTTCGTCAAGGCGGGCAAGATCGCCACCTACGGCCACGGCCACGCCTCGACCGACTTCTTCACCATGCAGATCGCCAAGCTGCTGCCCGCGAGCCCGACCATGGTGTCGATCTTCGCGTTCATCAAGCTGATGTCGGGCATGGCCTTCCTGTACCTGGTCGGCCGCAACATCACCTGGGGCGTCGCCTGGCACCGGTTCTCGGCCTTCTTCAACATCTACTTCAAGCGCGAGGCCGACGGCAGCGTCGCCCTCGGCGCGGCCTCGCCGATGATCTCCAACGGCAAGGTTCTCGACATGGAGAACGTCGACCCCGAGGTCGACACCCTGGGCGCGGGCCGCATGGAGGACTTCTCCTGGAAGGGCTGGCTCGACTTCACCACCTGCACCGAGTGCGGTCGCTGCCAGTCGCAGTGCCCCGCCTGGAACACCGGTAAGCCGCTCTCGCCGAAGCTGCTGATCATGTCGCTGCGCGACCACGGTTACGCCGCCGCCCCGTACCTGCTGGCCGGTGGCCGCAAGGACGCCGGTGGCGACGAGGTCGGTCTGGTCGACGCCGACGGCAAGCCCGACGAGGCCGCGCTGGCCAAGATCCCCGAGGCCGCGCGTGCGGAGGCGGATCGTCCGCTGGTCGGTGGCGAGGACGTCCACGGCATCATCGATCCCGAGGTGTTGTGGTCGTGCACGACCTGTGGTGCCTGTGTCGAGCAGTGCCCGGTCGATATCGAGCACGTCGATCACATCATCGATATGCGCCGCTACCAGGTGTTGATCGAGTCGGAGTTCCCCTCCGAGCTCGCGGGTCTGTTCAAGAACCTCGAGAACAAGGGCAACCCGTGGGGGCAGAACTCCAAGGACCGCCTCAACTGGATCAAGGAAGTCGATTTCGACATCCCGGTCTTCGGTAAGGACGCCGACAGCTTCGACGGCTACGAGTACCTGTTCTGGGTCGGGTGCGCCGGTGCCTACGAGGACCGGGCCAAGAAGACCACCAAGGCCGTGGCCGAGCTGCTGGCGACCGCGGGCACGAAGTTCATGGTGCTGGGTGCGGAGGAGACCTGCACCGGTGACTCGGCGCGTCGTGCGGGTAACGAGTTCTTGTTCCAGCAGCTGGCGTTGCAGAACATCGAGGTCATCAACTCGGTGTTCGAGGGTGTCGAGCAGTCCAAGAAGAAGATCGTTGTCACGTGCGCGCATTGCTTCAACACGCTCAACAACGAGTACCCGCAGGTCGGTGGTCGCTACGAGGTCGTGCACCACACCCAGTTGCTGAACCGGCTGGTGCGCCAGAAGCAGCTGGTTCCGGTCGCGACGGTTTCGCAGAACATCACCTATCACGATCCGTGCTATCTGGGCCGGCACAACAAGGTCTACGACGCGCCGCGTGAGTTGATGGAGGCCTCGGGGTCGAATCTGATCGAGATGCCGCGCCATGGCGAGCGGTCGATGTGCTGTGGTGCCGGTGGTGCCCGGATGTGGATGGAAGAGCAGCTCGGTAAGCGGATCAATGTCGATCGGGTCGATGAGGCGTTGTCGACGAATCCGACCAAGATCGCGACGGGTTGCCCGTTCTGCCGGGTGATGCTCAACGATGGTGTGACCGCGCGTCAGGAGCAGGGTCAGGGCGAGGGTGTCGAGGTTGTCGATGTCTCGCAGTTGATGCTGGACTCGATCACCCGTATCGATTCCGCCGCGCTGTCGGCGAACCTGCTTGTCGTCCAGGAGCCCAAGGCTGAACCGGAACCCGAGGTGGAACCGGAGCCGGTGGCCGAGGTCGCGACCGCGACCACCGCCGCGCCGAAGGCCGCTCCCGCCGGTGGCGGACTGGGCATGAAGGGTGCTGCCAAGGCTCCCGGCGGTGGACTCGGGATGAAGGGCGCTGCCAAGGCGCCGGGTGCGAAGGCATCCGCTGAAGCGCCTGCTGCTCCGGCCGCAGCTGCTCCGGCCAAGGGTCTGGGCATGAAGGGTGGAGCGAAGGCTCCCGGTGGCGGCCTGGGTATGAAGGGTGGCGCCAAGGCTCCTGGTGCCAAGGCTCCCGCGGCTGACGCGGCTCCGGCCGATGCGGCTCCGGCCGCTGAGGCCGCGGCTCCTGCGGCTCCGGTCAAGGGGCTGGGTATGAAGGGTGCTGCCAAGGCTCCTGGCGGGCTCGGGATGAAGGGTGGGGTCAAGGCTCCGGGGGCGAAGGCTGCTGCTGCTTCTGCCGCGGAGGCTCCTGCCGCCGAGGCCGCTCCTGCCGAAGCCGCTCCTGCTGCGGCGCCCGCCGCGCCGGTCAAGGGACTTGGGATGAAGGGCAAGGCCAAGGCTCCTGGTGCCAAGGCGGCCGCTCCGGCCGCTCCGGCGGCTCCGGCGGCTCCGGCAGCTGAAGCGTCGGTGGCGGAGGCGGCTCCCGCTGAAGCTTCTGCCGCTGAAGCGCCTGCCGCCGCTGCGGTTTCGGCTCCTGCCGAATCGAAGCCGTCGGTTCCCGCCAAGGGTCTGGCTATGAAGTCCGGGTTGAAGCGTCCGGGGCCGAAGGCGCCCGGTGCTGCGGCTCCGGCAGCTGCGCCGGTTCCGGCTGCGGAGGCTTCGGCTGCTGCTCCGGTCGAGGCGGCTCCGGTTGAGTCGTCGGCTGCGGCCGAAACCGAAACTGCTGCGGCGGAACCGGCTGCTCAGGCCGAGCCTGCCAATGGCAATGGCAACGGCACCTCGGTGGCGCCGCCGACTGCCAAGCCGGGCGGTCTCGGGTTCAAGTCCGGTGCGAAGTCGCCGGGGCGCAAGAGCTGACAGCTGAAGATGGACTACCAGTGAGGCGCGGATTCTTTGGAAT
>NZ_JBHURA010000008.1:0-97690 GCF_042674185.1 Nocardia sp. NPDC056952
ACCGAGGACCCGTCGACCACCAAAGACGACGATGACGATGACGATGATGACGGCGACATCACCGACACGATCAGCGAAATCACCGATACGGTCAGCGAAGTGATGTCCGGTCTCACGTCGCTCGTGTCATCGGTGAGTGAACTCGAATCGCTCGTCACGAGCACGGCGGAGACGATCAGTTCCGGCCTCACCTCGCTCAGTACCTCGGTGCAAGAGGGTTTCGCGTCGATTTCGAGCCAGTTGAGCAGCTTGATGTCCGGTGGCGCGACATTCGATCTGAACGGCACCCAGGTCAGTGTGGGAACCGATGCGAACGGCCAACTCACGGTGAGCACCACCGACGCTGCCGGAAACTCACACGAATACGGCATGACGCTCGATGCCAACGGCATCCCGGTGATCATCGACGAGCAGACCAGCGGCGACATCGGCTCGGGCACACCGGAGACCGGCACGGGCCAAGGGCCGACCGGTCTCGAAGACACTGAGGAGGGGACATCCTCGGGTGCGACACCGAACCCGACCGGTTCCCTCAACGCCAAAGGCTATGCCGCGGAGAACATGCCGGGGGCGGGCTCCACGCCGAGTGCGGACAACGAGCCCGACGGTGAACATTGGGCGGAACAGTATCCGGTGAGCCAGCAACCCGATCCGGGTGACTCCGGTGCGGTCCTGGCGGAGGCGGGCCCGCTGTGAATCAACGAATTGAGGGGGTTTCGTGATGAGTCGATCACGGATCGAAGAAGGCGCCTACGATTTTCTTCGCCGGGTGCAGATTCTGGACTACGAGTACGACGAGATGCGCAACAGCCTCGCCGTGCACAACAACGGTCACGAGATTCTCGCCGAGATTCAAGCGGTCAGGGAGCGCGAAGCTGCCGAGGCCGAAGAGCGGGCACGGCTCGAAGCGGAGGAACGCGAGCGTCAAGAAGCCGCGGCCAGGGAGCAGCGCGAAGCCATCGCACGGTCTATCGCCGCTCGACGGGCCAATGACCGCGCTGCTCCGCTGGATGACGACGATCCCGAAGCCGAGTACTACCAGCGGAAGAGCTGGCTGGTCTGAATCGCCGGCGCGACGCCGAATACGGAGGGTGATCGCGCCGGGCCGACGTCGTTCGGACGGCCCGGGGGCTTCTTTCTCTAGCCGCGGATGAGCTTGGCGACCGTGCCGATGGACAGCTTGGGCGACTCGACCTCGACCTCGGCGTGGGGGTCGACGACCTTGGTGTGGGGGATCTCGGCTTCCGGGTCGGCGAAGGCCGCGTACTTCTTGTCGGCGAGGAGGGTGGCGAGCAGGTAGCCGGTGACCAGGGCTCGGGTGGCCTTGTCGGTTTTGTGTTCGTAGCGGCCCGCGCCGAGGGCGGCGAACAGGCGGCGGCCCTCGATGATGCCGTTGTGGGAGGCGCCGCCGATGGTGCGCAGGATCGACGGGCCCGACCAGGCGGCGGCGAGGGCGCGGGCGTTGGAGCTGACCGAGTCGAGATCGTCGCCGGTCAGGATCAGGCCGGGCGCGTCGATGTCGGGGGCGATGTTCTCCGCGGCGGGGGAGGTGGGGGCAGGGAAGAGAGCTACGACGGCGGCTACCCGGCGCTGAGCCGCGGCGATCACCGCGGCGCCTGCCCCCATGCCGTGGCCGGCGAGGGCGAGGCGGTCGGGGTGGACGCTGATGGTGCCGTCACCGAGGCGGACCTTGCTGACGATGTCGAGCGTGGTGAGCAAGTCGGTGCCGAGGTCCAGATGTGACGGAATCGGGCCACGCTCGGTATCGGGCGCGGCGACCACGAAACCCCACGACGCGATGTGTTCGAGCAGGCTCTTGTAGTTCTCGGCGCTGGTCAGCCAGCCGTGCGCGAACGCGACAGCGGGCAGGTTCAGCCCGGACTCGGGCGTGTACACCACACCCGGCTGACCTGCGATCCCTAAGTTCCCACGCAGCACCCGGTGGGGGCCACGCACGGACAGGGTGCTCACGAGCGATTTTGCAGACACCGACACGGCGAGAAGAGTATCCGATCAGTAGGGTGGGGGACCATGTGCGGAATCGTGGGGTACGTCGGATACCGGGATGCGCTGGGCGTTGTCGTCGACGCGCTGCGACGCATGGAGTATCGCGGATACGACTCCGCGGGGGTCGCGATCCTCGATGGAAACGGTGCTCTCGCGGTCGAACGTAAGGCCGGGCGGCTGGCCAATCTGGAAGCCGAACTGGGCGAGGCGGGGACCGAGCGTTTCGCCGGTTCGACCGGGATGGGGCACACCCGCTGGGCCACCCACGGCGCGCCGACCGACCGCAACGCGCACCCCCACCGCGACATCTCCGGCAAGCTCGCCGTCGTCCACAACGGCATCATCGAGAACTTCGCGCCGCTGCGCCGCGAGCTCGAGGACGTGGGCGTCGAGCTGCTGAGCGACACCGATACCGAGGTCGCGGTGCACCTGGTTTCGCGCGCGTACGCCGACGGCCCCACCGCGGGCGACTTCACCGCGAGTGTCCACGCCGTGTTGCAGCGGCTCGAGGGCGCGTTCACGCTCGTGTTCACCCACGCGGACCATCCCGGCACAATCGTGGCGGCCCGCCGGTCGACGCCGCTGGTCGTCGGGGTCGGCCAGGGCGAGATGTTCATCGCCTCCGACGTCACCGCGTTCATCGAGCACACCCGTGAGGCGGTCGAGCTCGGGCAGAACCAGGCCGTGGTGATCACGAAGGACGGCTACAGCGTCACCGACTTCGCGGGCAACACCGACGGGGTGGTCAGCCGGCCGTTCACCATCGACTGGGACCTCGCCGCCGCCGAGAAGGGCGGCCACGACTACTTCATGCTCAAGGAGATCGAGGAGCAGCCCACCGCCGTCGCCGACACCCTGATGGGGCATTTCGTCGTCGACGAGAAGGGCGGCCGGATCGTCCTCGACGAACAGCGCCTCGCCGACCAGGAACTGCGCGAATTCGACAAGGTGTTCGTCGTGGCGTGCGGCAGTTCCTACCACGCGGGCCTGCTCGCCAAGTACGCGATCGAGCACTGGACCCGGGTGCCGGTGGAGGTGGAGCTCGCCAGCGAATTCCGTTACCGCGACCCGGTTCTCGACCGGTCGACGCTGGTGGTGGCGATCTCGCAGTCCGGTGAAACCGCCGACACCCTCGAAGCGGTGCGCCACGCCAAGGAGCAGAAGGCGCGCGTGCTGGCCATCTGCAACACCAACGGGGCGCAGATCCCGCGCGAGTCCGACGCGGTGATCTACACGCGGACCGGGCCCGAGATCGGTGTCGCCTCGACCAAGGCGTTCCTGGCTCAGGTGGCCGCCAACTATCTGGTCGGTCTGGCCCTGGCGCAGGCGCGCGGGACCAAGTACCCCGACGAGGTGGCTCGCGAGTTCGCCGAACTGGAATCGATGCCGAAGCTGATCGCCCGGGTGCTCGAGACCGCGCCGCAGGTGCGGGCCATCGCGCGCGAGCTGGCGCACGTGCCGACGGTGCTGTTCCTCGGTCGCCACGTGGGTTACCCGGTGGCGCTCGAAGGCGCGCTCAAGCTCAAGGAACTGGCCTACATGCACGCCGAGGGCTTCGCCGCGGGCGAGCTCAAGCACGGGCCGATCGCACTGATCGAAGAGGGCCTGCCGGTGATCATCGTGATGCCGTCGCCGAAGGGGCGGGCGGTGCTGCATTCCAAGCTGCTCAGCAACATTCGCGAGATCCAGGCGCGCGGTGCCCGCACGATCGTGATCGCCGAAGAGGGCGATGACACCGTGCGCCCGTTCGCCGACGACCTGATCGAGATCCCGGCCGCCCCGACCCTGTACCAGCCGCTGCTGTCCACGGTGCCGCTGCAGATCTTCGCCGCCGAGGTGGCCCAGACTCTGGGCTACGACGTGGACAAGCCCCGCAACCTGGCCAAGTCGGTCACCGTCGAATAGGGACCGGGTGCCGGCCTCGACGCGAGGCCGGCAGGGTCACTTGACGGTGATGGATCCGCGCATGTCGGGGTGCAGGGTGCACATGTAGCGGTAGGTGCCGGCCTGGGTGAAGGTGTAGGACCATTCGCCCTTGTCGAAGATGGGGCTGTTGAGGCCCATCGCCTTGTCGCCGATGCCCTGCACGTTGTGCGGGACCTTGTCGGAGAACTTCCAGGTCACCGTCTCGCCGACCTTGATGGTGGCGTCGGCGGGTGCGTATTTCATGTCGCCGACCTCGACCGTGAGGTTGGTCGGGGCGTGCTGTTGGGTGGTCGTGGTGGTGACCGGGCGGGGTTTGCGGGTTGTGGTGGTGGCGGCGTTTCCCGAGTCGCCGGAACAGCCGGCGGACACCAGGGCGGCGGCCACGACTATTCCGGCGGCAAACCGGGCGGATGCGGCGCGGTGACGAACCATCGACATGGGTGTGGAGCGTAGTCTGCGAGCGACCCCGGGCCGGTCGGCGGCCCGTTTCGGGCAGCTGGGAGGCGACTATGTCGGATCGGCGTGGCTACTACACCGTCGACGAGGTGCGGGCGGCGGAAGCCGAGCTGTTCACGCGGGTGCCTGCGGGTATGCCGATGCGGCGGGCTGCCTTCGGGCTGGCCGGGGTGGTTGTCGACGAATTGCGGTCGCTGACCGGGGGCGTGGTCGGCCGAACCGTCGGACTGCTGGTGGGGTCGGGGGACAACGGCGGGGATGCGTTGTGGGCGGGGGCCTTCCTACGGCGTCGGGGCGTCCGGGTGTCGGCTGTTCTGCTGAATCCTGAACGGGCGCATCGGGAAGGGCTTGCTGCGTTGCGGGCAGCTGGGGGCCGGGTGGTCGATCGGCTCGATGGTGTCGATCTGGTGATCGATGGGATCGTGGGGATTTCCGGACGGGGGCCTTTGCGGCCCGGGGCGGCGGAAATAGTTGCTGCCCTGGATGTTCCGATTGTCTCGGCAGATCTGCCCAGTGGAGTCGATCCGGATACAGGGGCGGTGGATGGACCCGCGGTGACGGCGGATGTGACGGTGGCGTTCGGTGCCTATAAGCCGGTACATGCGTTGGCGGTGCCTCGGTGCGGGCGAATTGTGTTGGTGCCGATCGGGTTACGTCTTCCGGAGGCTGGGCTGGTGCAGCTCGATCCAGGAGCGGTGGGGGCCGGGTGGCCGGTGCCGGGGCCTGCTGACGACAAATACAGCCAGGGAGTGACGGGGGTTTGCGCGGGCAGTGCGAAGTACCCGGGGGCGGGGGTGTTGTGCACGGGTGCCGCGGTGGCGGCGACCTCGGGGATGGTTCGGTATGTGGGGTCCGACACCGAGGTATTGGAGAAGTTCCCCGAAGTTGTCGCCAGTTCGTCGATTTCGGAGACCGGGAGGGTGCAGGCCTGGGTGGTCGGACCGGGGGGTGGTACTGATCCGGGGGCCCGGGATCGGTTGGCCGAGGTGCTGGGTACCGATCTGCCGGTGTTGGTGGATGCGGATGGGTTGACGATCCTTGCCGAGGAACCGGGGCTGGTTCGGGGGCGATCCGCGGTGACGGTGCTGACGCCGCATGCGGGGGAATTCGCTCGGCTGACCGGTGGTGCGGTGGGGGCGGATCGGGTGGGGGCGGTGCGAAGGCTCGCGCAGGAGTGGGGGGTGACGGTTCTGCTCAAGGGCCGGGCGACGGTTGTCGCTTCGCCGGGGCAGCCGACGCTGGTCAATGACGCAGGTGGGGATTGGGCGGCCACGCCGGGGTCGGGGGATGTGCTGTCGGGGATTATCGGGGCGTTGCTCGCCGCGGGGTGTGCGGCGGGGTGGGCTGCGGCTGCCGGGGCTCGGGTACATGCGTTGGCGGCGAATCTGGCCGCTCATGAGGGTCGGGCGGCGGGGGCGCCTATTTCCGCTACGCCGTTGCTGGGGCATGTTCGGGAGGCCGTGCGGGTGTTGCGGGAGGTCGGTGGGGGCGAGGGTCGGTAGGCCCGGGACGGAGCCCAGGTATGGCGGATTCGGCGGGTCCTGGCACGATCGGGGGTGTGAATGCGCAAGTGGAGACGGTCGTCGACTTGGATGCCATTGCTCACAATGTGCAGGTGTTGCGGGAGTACGCGCACGGGGCCGCTGTGATGGTGGTGGTCAAGGCCGACGGGTACAACCATGGGGCGGTGGAGGTGGCTCGGGCCGCATTGGGGGCGGGTGCGCGGGAGCTGGGCGTGACCACCGTGGGGGAGGGACTGGCTCTGCGGGCGGCGGGGATCACGGCTCCTGTGCTGTGCTGGCTCAATACTGTCGACGCCGATTACGCGGGTGCTGTGGCGGGCGATCTCGAGATCGGGGTGTCGTCGCTGGCGCAGTTGCGGGCGGTGGAGCGCGCCGCGGTGGCGACGGGGCAGACCGCGACGGTGACGTTGAAGGTGGATACGGGGCTCAATCGCAACGGGGTGTCGGTGATCGAGTATCCGCAGGTCCTGCGTGCTGTGCGGGCGCTCGTCGACGGGCAGGTGGTGCGGTTACGGGCGATCTTCTCTCATCTCGCGCACGCCGATGAGCCGGGGCATCCGATGGTGGATCGGCAGCGGGACCGGTTCGTCGAGGCGATCGCGCTGGCCAAGGAGCACGGTCTCGAACCCGAACTCGTGCACCTGGCGAATTCGGCGGCCACCTTGACCAGACCAGATCTGCGGTTCGACATGGTTCGGCCGGGTATCTCGGTGTACGGGCTCTCGCCCATACCGGAGCTCGGACAATTCGGTCTGAAGCCCGCGATGACATTCCAGGCGGAGGTCGCGTTGGTGAAAAAGGTGGCGGCAGGGGAGGGCGTGTCGTACGGGCACCGGTGGATCGCACCGCGCGACACCACGATCGCGCTGGTGCCCGCGGGATATGCCGACGGCGTATTCCGTTCGCTCAGTGGACGTTTCGAGGTGTGGCTGGGCGGAGCCCGACACCGTAATGTCGGACGGGTGTGCATGGACCAGTTCATGGTCGACCTCGGCGACAACGCGGGCGGCGTGCGGGAGGGTGACCGCGCGGTGCTGTTCGGCGGCGGCGCGGGACAGCCACACGCACTCGATTGGGCGCGGGCGCTGGACACGATCGACTATGAAGTCGTCTGCGCGCCGCGCGGCCGTGTGGTCCGCCGCTACGTGGGTACCGGCCGATGACCCGGCGCACGGTGATCCGCCGCGGTGGCCTGGCGACCGCCGGCCTGCTCGCGGGCCTCGCCATCGCCCACACCCTGCGCCAGATCGGCGCGCGAGTGATGTGGCCCGCCGAGCGTGACGAATACCGCGACGAGAACTTCGCCCTGATCGACGACGACGAACCGGGCATGGTGCTCGCCGACGACGGGGTGTCGCTGGCCACCCGCACCTACGGCGACGAGGCGGCCGAAGTCACGGTCGTCTTCGTGCACGGATTCTGCAACAGCATGGAGTCCTTCCACTTCCAGCGCCGCGATCTCGCGCGGCAGTGGGGGTCGAGGATGCGGATGGTGTTCTTCGATCTGCGCGGACACGGACGCTCCGGCACACCGAGTACCGAGAGCTGCACGGTCGCCCAGCTCGGCCGCGACCTCGCCACGGTGATCCGTGAGTGCGCGCCGACGGGGCCGGTGGTGCTGGTCGGGCATTCGCTCGGCGGAATGGCCGTGCTCGCGGCGGCCGCGCAGTTCCCCGAGCTGTTCGCGACGCGGGTGCGCGCGGTCGGGCTGCTGAGCACCGCCGCCGCGGAGGTGACCGCGACCGGGATCTCGCAACTGGTTCGGCATCCCGCGGTCGACGGCTTCCGGCTGGCGGTGCGGACGGCGCCGACGCTGGTGCAGTTCAGCCGCAGCGCGAGCAAGCACGTGGTGACGCCGATCCTGCACGTGAGCTCGTTCCACGGCCCCGTGAGCCCGACGCTGTCGCGATTCACCACGATGATGATCGACCGCACGCCCGTCGGCACCATCGAAAAGTTCCTGAAAGCGATTGAGCTGCACGATGAGTCAGCCGCATTGCCCGTCCTCGGCGAGCTGCCGGTACTCATCCTCGGCGGTGCGCACGACGTGGTGATCCCGTTCCGCAACTCCCGCGAACTGGCGGCGGAACTACCGGGCAGCGAACTGGTCCGGGTGCGTGAGGCGGCGCACATGCCGCACCTGCAGTTCCCCGAGGTGAGCCTGGCCGCACTCGACCGGCTGCTCGCGCGGGCGGGAATCATCGGCAACCGCGGCGAGGAGGCCGTCGGTGGCTGACCCGCACCAGCGCGTTCTCGACACCGTCGAGGACACCGAAGCATTCGGCCGCGAACTGGCGGCCACCCTGCGCCCGGGTGACCTGGTCGTGCTCGACGGCCCGCTCGGCGCCGGTAAAACCGCGTTGACCCGCGGAATCGCCGCCGGACTCGGTGTCGCGGGCCGGGTCAGCTCGCCGACGTTCATCATCGCGCGGGCACACAAGGCCGGAGTGCGGCCGGACGGCACGCCCGGGGTGGCGATGGTGCATGTCGACGCCTACCGCCTCGCGGGCGACCTCGACGAACTGGACTCGCTCGACCTCGACACCGACCTGCACCACGCGGTCGTCGTCGTGGAATGGGGCAAGGGGGTCGTCGAACACCTCGCTGACCGGCATCTGCGAGTGCAACTCGCCCGGGAGCCGGAATCCGATGTGCGCACGGCGATCTGGGAATGGATCGAATAACGCGCGATCATGCGCGCACCGGTGCGCGCCGAGCGCCGATACCACCCGGTATTGTTGAGACAATCATGCTCGTACTAGCAGTCGACACCGCGACACCCGCCGTTACAGCGGGATTGGTGCACCTGTCACCTGCCGGTGAACCCGGCACCCGCCCCGCCGTGGCGACGCTCGCTGCCCGCGTGAAGGTCGACGCCCGCGCGCACGCCGAGGTCCTCACTCCGCAGATCCTGGAGTGTCTAGCCGAGGCGGGGGTGCGCCGCGACGAGCTCGACGCGGTCGTCGTCGGGCTCGGACCTGGACCGTTCACCGGGCTACGCGTGGGAATGGCCACCGCGGCCGCCTTCGGTGACGCGCTCGGGTTACCCGTGCACGGGGTGTGCAGTCTCGACGCCATCGCCGCCGACACGATCGGTGAGAAGCGAGATCCCGGCGAGCTGTTGGTGGTCACCGACGCGCGCAGGCGCGAGGTGTACTGGGCCAAGTATCTGAACGGGGCGCGGGTCGCCGGTCCCGAGGTGAACAAGGCTGTCGACGTTCCGGTGGGTGAGGCCGCGGCGATCGCCGGGTCGGCCGCGCACGTGGACTTCTTCGATCTGCCGGTGCTGCCCAGCGAGACGCCCTCGCCTGCCGGGCTGGTCACCGTCGCGGCGTCGGCGCTGCTGGCGGGAGAGGCACCGCAAGCGCTGGTGCCGTTGTATCTGCGCAGGCCCGATGCGGTGGAGAACAGCTTCCGCACCCTCGACCGGACCGGGGCGTGAGTGCCGTGACCGAGTACCTGATCGCTCCCATGACCCTGCCCGACATCGACCGTTGCGTCGAACTCGAGCACCTGCTGTTCCCCGAGGACGACCCGTGGCAGGCGGTGTCGTTCCGGTCCGAGCTGGCCGGCGGGCACAACCGCTACATCACCGCGCGCACCGCCGACGGGGTGATGGTCGGCTACGCGGGCATCGCGCTGCTCGGTGACGACGCCCATCCCGAGGCCGAGGTGCACACGATCGGTGTCGACCCGGAATGTCATCGGGGCGGCATCGGCACGCTGCTGCTCGAAGCGCTGCTGGCGACGGCGGCCGAACGCGGCGGGCCGGTGTTCCTCGAGGTGCGCACAGACAACGCGCCCGCCATCGCGATGTACGCCAAGCACGGGTTTCACATCATCGGGCTGCGCAAGAACTACTACCACCCCAGCGGGGCCGACGCGTACACGATGCGCCGTCCGGAACTGACCGCCGCGGCCGATGAATGGGCCGCGCGCGGCCGGCAGGACGAGGTGTTGTCGTGATCGTCATGGGGATCGAAAGCTCGTGCGACGAAACGGGAGTCGGCATCGTGCGCCGTCATTCCGATGGCTCGGTCGAGCTGCTCGCCGATGAGGTGGCCTCGAGCGTCGACCAGCACGCCCGCTTCGGCGGCGTGGTGCCCGAGATCGCCTCGCGCGCACATCTCGAGGCGATCGTGCCCGCGATGCGCCGTGCGCTGGCGACCGCGGGAATCAGCAAGCCGGACGCGCTCGCCGTCACCATCGGGCCGGGGCTGGCCGGTGCGCTGCTGGTGGGGGTGGCCGCGGCCAAGGCCTATGCGGCGGCGTGGGATGTGCCGTTCTACGCGCTCAACCACCTCGGTGGGCACGTGGCGGTCGATACGCTCGAGCACGGGCCGATGCCGCCCGCGGTGGCGCTGCTCGTGTCCGGTGGGCATACGCACCTGTTGCAGGTCACGGATCTGGGTGAGCCGATCACCGAACTCGGCAGCACCGTCGACGATGCCGCCGGGGAGGCGTTCGACAAGGTCGCGCGGCTGCTCGGTCTCGGCTATCCCGGTGGGCCGGCCCTCGACGCTGCCGCCGGCTCGGGTGACGCGCGGGCGATCGCCTTTCCCCGTGGGATGACCGGGCCCCGTGACGCGCGCTACGACTTCTCCTTCTCCGGCCTCAAGACCGCGGTGGCCCGCTATGTCGAGGCCGCGCAGCGTCAGGGCATCACGCCCGACCAGCTGCCGATTCCCGATATCGCCGCGTCCTTTCAGGAGGCGGTGGCGGATGTGCTGACGATGAAGGCTGTCCGGGCGGCGACCGACGTCGGTGTCGACACGATCGTGCTCGGCGGCGGCGCCACCGCTAACTCGCGGATTCGATCACTGGCCGAAGAGCGGTGTGCTGCCGCGGGTTTGACGCTTCGGGTGCCCAAGCCACGGCTGTGCACGGACAACGGTGTGATGATCGCGGCGCTGGGCGCGCACGTGATCGCGGCGGGTGCGCAGCCTGCTGAACTGACTGTCGCCACCGATCCCGGGCTGCCGGTCTCGGTGAGCGCCCTGCGCGGCTAGCGCCCGTCCTGCCTGGTCGCATGGCACTCCTGAAGAACCCACCACCGGTCCACTCGGCGCAGTGCGCGTGCTAATCGGCTGGCGGTAAGGGGATTTCGTCTGTCGCGGTGGCCGACGGAATCGGGAGGGTGCTGTTGGCGGGGGCCTGCGTGGGCGAGGTATTGGGGGTGGAGGGACGTTGTCTGCCGCCGCCGGAGGAGCCGCTGTCCAAGGGGCCGCCGAGAGGAGACTCGGGGTAGGGGATCTGCGGGAGGTTCGGATCGGGGCGCAGGGTGGGGGCTGTCGTCGAGGTGGGCGCGGAGGGCGTGGTGCCGCTCGGGCTCGGCGCCCCGGTGGTGGCATTCGGTGCTTCGGTCGCGGGCGGGGCCACGGTGGCGCCGGTGCGTTCGGTGCTCTCGCGATTGGCGGGGGTGGGTGCCGGGGAGGGCACCAGCGGTAACGGGGATTGACGCACGGTGCTGCTCGTGCCGGCGGGGGTGACATCGGGGGCGTCGGGCGAGACTGCCTGCACGCCGTAGCCGATCACCAGGCCGACCACCACGACCGCGCCGACGAGGGTGCCGACGACCTTGGCGAAGGTGCCACTCGGTGCGTCGGCGTGCCCAACGCCCGGCAGTCCGGACGGTGCCGCGGCGTCGGCGACCAGCGCCGCGCCCTTGGCGATGACGGCCTCGGGGTCGGGCACGGTGAGCACGGGGACGTCGAGGCGCGATTCGAGAATGTCGATGACACACGGGATGTTGGCGCAGCCACCGATCACGGCGACGGCGTCGGGGTACTTCGGCGCGCGGGTGAACACCGACGACGAGAACAGCGCGATATTGCGCAGAAGGCCGTCGATGAGCTCCTCGAAATCGGGACGGGTGAGCTCCAGCCCCTGCCCCGCTACATGATCGATGGTGACGACGGGTGCCAGCGACAGGTGTTCCTTGGCCGCACGGCCACGGTTGGTCAGGGTGGTGCGGTTGGGCCGGGTGCCACGTCGGGCGTAGTGCAGGTCGACCAGGTGGTGGTAGATCAGCTCGTCGATCGCGTTGCCGCTCAGCGTCGGCGTCCGTTCGGTGTGCAGCACCACGTTGTCGGTGTAATCGGCCACGGTGACGGTGAGTCCGGTCGCGCCCAGGTCGATCACGGCGACGGTGGGGTAGCGGTCGAGCAGTCCGGTGTGGCGCAGATAGGCGAGGGCGGCGGCGCCCTCGGTGACGAGCCGCAGATCACGGTGGCGCGTGGTGGCGGCCCGAATGGCTTGTGCCTGTTCCTTGTTGCGGTAGGCGACGGCGACGCTGGTCGGTGGCCGTGACCGGGCCGACTCGGCGCGGCGGTGGCCGCCGGAATAGCGCCCGAGCGGTTCGCCTGCCATCGCCGCCTGTGACACCGGCAGCTGGGTGGTCATCAATTCGATCGAGGACGATACGAGATCGCCGAGATCGGAATGTGCCTCATCTGCGGAAACGACCCGGTAGTCGAAAGTCTGCTCGCCCGCGGGCCCCGTCGCGACCAATGCCGAGCACACCACCTCGTTCCCGGCCGAGATGCCGAGGGATGTTCGCATGTTCACCTCCCTTCAAGCCGATGGTGCTCTCCGAGCGGATGGCGCCTTCCTGTGCTATGTCACAGCCTGTTATGCGAACGTTACAGATTGTGGCAGGCGATGTGAAGATCACTGGCCAGTGTGGGCGTGTCGAAAATGCGACATCGGCAGAACCCGACCTTGAGTGCTGGCACTCTCGCGTATAGAGTGCTAGTCGGCACTGTGAAGCTGTACTTGTGCCAGTCGACTTCTGGGCTTCGGCTCCGGCACCCGCGACGACGGGGCTGTGCGCAGGGTCGCGAGCTGACCGAAACCCGGCCTGGGACACCAGTTCCGGACAACCGAATTTCCCCTGAAAGTGGAGGGCTCAACGTGGCGAGCGTGAACATCAAGCCGCTCGAGGACAAGATCCTCGTCCAGGCCAACGAGGCCGAGACGACGACGGCCTCCGGCCTGGTCATCCCGGACACGGCCAAGGAGAAGCCCCAGGAGGGCACCGTCATCGCCGTCGGCGCGGGTCGCGTCACCGACAAGGGTGACCGCATCCCGGTCGATGTCAAAGAAGGCGACGTCGTCATCTACAGCAAGTACGGCGGCACCGAGATCAAGTACCAGGGTGGGGAATACCTCATCCTCTCGGCGCGCGACATCCTGGCCGTCGTCACCAAGTAAGGCCAACGCCGCATCAGCGTTCCGCCCCGGCGTCTTCACAGGCCCGGGGCGGATTGCGTTCACAAACAGGAGCTGAATCCTCTTATGCCCAAGCAGATCGAGTTCGACGAAAAGGCTCGCCGGGCTCTGGAACGCGGTGTCGACAAGCTGGCCGACGCCGTCAAGGTGACCCTCGGCCCCCGCGGCCGGCATGTGGTGCTGGCCAAGGCTTTCGGTGGCCCGACCGTCACCAACGACGGTGTCACCATCGCGCGTGAGATCGACCTCGAGGACCCCTTCGAGAACCTCGGCGCACAGCTCGTCAAGAGCGTCGCCACCAAGACCAACGATGTCGCGGGCGACGGCACCACCACCGCCACCGTGCTGGCCCAGGCGTTCGTGCGCGGCGGCCTGAAGAACGTCGCCGCGGGCGCCAACCCGATCACCCTCGGCCAGGGCATCGCCGCTGCCGCCGAGAAGGTGTCGGAGGTGCTGCTCGCGCTGGCCACCCCCGTCTCCGGCGAGAAGGCCATCGCCCAGGTCGCCACAGTCTCCTCGCGCGACGAGGAAATCGGCGACATGGTCGGTAAGGCGCTCACCACGGTCGGCAAGGACGGCGTCGTGACCGTCGAGGAATCCTCGACCACGAACACCGAACTCGTCATCACCGAAGGTGTGCAGTTCGACAAGGGCTACCTCTCGCCCTACTTCCAGACCGATCCCGAGACCCAGCAGGCCGTGCTCGAGGACACCTACGTCCTGCTGCATCGCGACAAGATCAGCTCGCTGCCCGATCTGCTGCCGCTGCTGGAGAAGATCGCCGAGTCCGGCAAGGCCGTGCTGATCGTGGCCGAGGACGTCGACGGCGAAGCGCTGTCGACCCTCGTGGTCAACTCGATCCGCAAGACCATCAAGGCCGTCGCCGTCAAGGCGCCGTTCTTCGGTGACCGTCGCAAGGCGTTCCTCGACGACCTGGCCGTCGTCACCGGTGGCACCGTGATCAACCCCGATCTCGGCGTCACCCTGCGCGAGGCCACCATCGAGCAGCTGGGTCAGGCGCGTCGCGTCGTCGTCACCAAGGATGAGACCGTGCTGATCGACGGCGCGGGCTCCGACGAGGACATCAAGGGCCGCAGCGCGCAGCTGCGTCGCGAGATCGAGGCCTCGGACTCCGACTGGGATCGCGAGAAGCTCGAAGAGCGTCTGGCGAAGCTGGCCGGTGGCGTCGCGGTGATCAAGGTCGGCGCTGCCACCGAGACCGCGCTCAAGGAGCGCAAGTACCGCGTCGACGACGCGGTCGCCGCCGCCAAGGCCGCGGTCGAGGAGGGCATCGTCCCCGGTGGTGGTTCGGCGCTCGTGATCGCCGCTGCCGCGCTGGTCGAGCTGCGTGACTCGTTCACCGGCGACAAGGCCGTCGGTGTCGAGGTGGTTCGCAAGGGCCTCGAGGCGCCGCTGTACTGGATCGCCAGCAACGCCGGTCTCGACGGTGCGGTTGTCGTCGCCAAGGTCTCCGAGGGCAAGGAAGGCTTCAACGCCGCCACCCTGACCTACGGCGACCTGCTCGCCGACGGTGTCGTCGACCCGGTCAAGGTGACCCGCTCCGCCGTGGTGAACGCCGCCTCGGTCGCGCGGATGATCCTGACCACCGAGAGCGCCATCGTGGAGAAGCCGGCTGAGGCCGACGACGACCACGGGCACCACGGTCACTCGCACTGAGTTGTCGGAGCGCTGGCGCGCTTGAGTTCGCGGCCACCACGGGCCGCGAACCGCCGCTGCGCGGCGAGACCCTCCTCAGGGTCGGGTCGTGCGTGGCGGGTTGGTGATATGACGAAGGCCCCCGGATCGCTATCGCGATCTGGGGGCCTTTCGTCGTTCAGCTGGCTACCGGGGGATCTTCGGCATCCAGGGCGGCCAGTAAACGGGCGCGCAGGGACGGTGGCGGTGGGGTGGGGGTTGCGGACGCGAGCTGGGCGAGAGCTTCGCGGGTACCGCGAACCTCTCGCAGGAACTGCGTACACAGGGTGGAGTCTTCGGTATCGATGATGGTCTGGATCGCGTGATGGTCTTCGTCGTCGATCAATCCGAGCGCGACGGTGTGCGCGAGATCGATCTGGGCTTCGTTCATCTCACGTCACCCCCAAACTTTTCTTCAGTCGTGTCAATCCGTCCCGAATTCGGGACTTAACGGTCGGTAACCCGATGCCGAGGTATGTCGCTACCTCCGCGTAGGTCCGCCCGCCGTAGTAGGCGAGCGAGATCGCCTCGCGCTGGGTCTCGGTGAGGGTCGAGAGTCCGCGCTGGACGGCCTGTTGTTCTAGTCTGCGTTCCACCTCCTCGGTGACCTCGTCGAATTCGTGTCCGAGCACCCGGATCCCGTACGCGACCTCGCGCTGGGTGTGGGCTTGCTCGGCGCGAACCCGGTCGACCGCGCGCCGGTGTGCCAACGTCATCAGCCAGGTCACCGCCGACCCCTTGGCGGGGTCGAAACTCGTGGCGGTACGCCAGATCTGGAGATAGACCTCCTGAGTGGTCTCCTCCGCGTACCCGGGGTCGTGGAGCACCCGCAGGACCAGGCCGAAAACGCGCGCGGACGTTCGGTCGTACAGCTCGGCAAAGGCCTGCTGGTCGGACAGACCGCATCGTTCCAGCAGTGCAGCTAGCTCGACTCCTTCGGCCGCGCGTGCGGTAACCGCAGAATCCACGCTCGGTGGAAAGGCTTCGCTTCGGAACCCATTCTGTGTCATCGGTCACGAATGTAGCCCGAGGCTATGACCTCCCGCGACCGGGGGTGCCTTTTATTCGGGTGCCAGCTGTTTGCTAGAGATTCGGCGCGCCACGGCCAGCGGATTGGAACAGATTTGCCAACCCGGCCAGACGGGCCCGGTTGGCCTCAGACGGCCATCCGTCGCCGGTTGCGGCGGGCGTGCATCTCGCGTTCGGTCTCGGACATGCCGCCCCAGATGCCATAGGGCTCGCTGACCTTGAGGGCATGGGTGCGGCACTGCATCAGCACGGGGCAGGCCCGGCAGATCTCCTTGGCGCGCATCTCGCGCGCCGTGCGGGCGCGGCCGCGTTCGCCGTCGGGGTGGAAGAAGACCGCGGAGTCCTGACCGCGGCACGAGCCACGCATCTGCCAGTCCCAGACATCGGCGTTCGGTCCGGGGAGGTGGGTGGGCATGGGCATGTGAACTCCTTGAGGCGCGAGCTCGTCAGCGTTGTCGAGCGAGTGGTGCGGCAGGTCTTCGCGCCACCCGATGGGGGTGGCCGGCTCGACGGTGCCTGACGGTGCCGCTCGGAGGTCGCTGCGATTTCGCGCGGCGCCAACCGTGGCGATGAGCTACGTTAGGTGCAGGCGGGAATTTCCGTCAATAGTTCGGCGCATGAGTTCAGTAAATCTGCAACGCTGAAATTTAACCTACTCACTATTTACATTTCACACCCGATCCCTCCATACTGTTTGGTTGGCTATGGATCGGGTGTCTTCGCGTTTCCGAGACATCCCATATTTTCCCAGGTCGCGCCGGTCGGAGCCTGGTTCGTGCCGGTGACGGCCAGGGTGGCCGGGTGTGCTGGATCACAACGGCCTCCGCCGCCGGACTGCGTGCAGATGGCGAAAACGGGGCGTGAAGGTTAATTGCGCGAAACGCATGTGAATTCGAGACTTTCCGGTAGTGGCATCGGGGAGCGGAGATTTACCTGATGGCAACATCGACACTCGAGAGAAATGCTGATTGTTTGCTGATTGCCCCTCGTCGATCCATAACATGGGAGCCGCCCGGGGTAGGTGGCGGCTAGAGTCTCGTCGTGCAGACAACGGCCTCACCCGCGGATATCGGTTCCGAAATACTCGTTTCGACTGCTTTCGGGCCCACTCCGGGCCTGGCCGCTGCGGAGTTGCCGGAGCCGGCAGACCCGTTGTCGCGGTGGTACCGCGCGGTCGCTCTCGGCGGACAGGGCCGCTACGCCGCCGCCCGTGCTGACCTGCTGATATCGGCCAGAACCGCGACCGATCCCGGCCTGAAATCCCTCGTCGAGAGCACCCGTGGATCGCTGCTGCGCCAGCTCGGCGATCACGCGGGTGCGGCAGCGTTCGACGGCCGCGCCGCGGCGATCGCACTCGGCGCCACCGGAGCGTCCCGCGACGAGGCGCTCGCCGACGCGTATACGGGCCTGGCCGCCGATGCCCTCGGTACCGGTCGACTCGCGCTGGCCCGCACACTGCTCGGCCGGGTACGGCCACTGCTCGGCGCGGCACCTCCGCGAGCCGAGGTGCGCTGGCACTGGGTGCGCGCCGAGACCGCGCTCGCCGGCGGTGAAGCGGGCGAAGCGCTGCGCGACGCGGTCGCGGCGGCCGAACTCGCCGCGGCGCTGCCCTCTGTGCGTCACCAGGTGAAATCGGCACTGCTCGTGGCGGCCGCGACAGCAGCGACCGGCGATCTCGCCGGGGCCGCCGAACTGGCCGTGCGAGTCGACGCGGACTGCCGCGAAAACGGCCTTCTCCCACTGCGATGGGCCACCGCGATGCTGCGCTCGGGAGTCGCCGAACCGGCTCTGGCGCACGACGCGGCGGGCGAAGCCGCAGATCATGGCGCCCGTCTACGGGCCTGGGGTGGGGACATCGCCCCGCTGGGTGCCTGATTCGCTCCAGATGATCTTTCTGAGAGCTCGGTTAGAAGCGACCACGCCCGCTGGCGGCCGATCCGGGGGTCGCTATTGTTAGTCCCGTTCCGCCTTTTCGGTGGAAGCTCGGTCACATTCGACCGCGCCACTCGTAACGCCAGGAAAATCTCTGACGATGACGCATATGGGCGAAGAGTTGGACCTCGCCGTCGCTGCGGCTGCGCAGGGCGACAGGACCGCTTTAGCTCGGGTATTGGAACTGGTCCGTCCCTTGGTAGTTCGCTACTGCAGGGCACGGATCGGAGCCGCGGAGCGCGGACAGCTCTCCGCGGACGATGTTGCGCAAGAGGTCTGTTTGGCTGTGATGACCGCCCTGCCCCGCTATCAGGATCAGGGTCGGCCCTTCATGGCCTTCGTGTACGGAATCGCTTCGCACAAGGTCGCCGACGCCCATCGCAACGCCGCCCGTAACAAGGCGGAGGCGATGGCCGAAGTACCAGATGTCATATCCACCGACCACGGGCCGGAACAGCGGGCTCTCGACTCGGAGACGAGCAGGCAGATGAACACTCTGCTGGCAACGCTCCCCGAGAAGCATCGAGAGATCCTGATCCTGCGTTTGGTCATGGGTTTGTCAGCAGAGGAAACCGCAGTCGCCGTGGGCAGCACGGCGGGGGCGATACGGGTTGCCCAGCACAGGGCACTCGCGAAACTGAAGTCACAAGTGGCGAGGGCAGGTGAAATGTATGGCTAGGGATGGCGAGCGCGGTCTAGGCGACCGGAAAGTTTGGCAGCGCGGATCGCACGACAGCGGTCCCTACGCCGCCGAGGATGCCGGTGACTCCGGGCCGGTCGACATTGCGGCGGTGCGCAGCGATGATGCGCTGATCGACGCGATCGCGAGCGATGGTCCGGTGCGTACCGACAGTCCCGAAGAGTTCCAGCTCGCGTCGTTACTCGCGGATTGGCGGGCCGACCTACTGGCCGAGCCGATGCCCGCGGGCCCTGATCTCGACACCGTGTTCGCGGCTGTCAATCAGGAGATCGGTGCGCGGCAGGTTCGAGTCGGAGCTTCCTCGCGCGGACGTCTACGACTGGTCCGCCCGATTTTCGGGGCAGCAGCGGCATTGTCGCTGGTGTTCGGCGGTATCACGGCCTTCGCTTACAGCGCGGCCCCCGGCGATCCGCTGTGGCGGGTCAAGGAGGTCGTGTTCAGCGAGCAGGCGCAGTCCACCGTCGTACAGTACGCCGACGAAGATCTGCTGGCCGCGCAGAATCTGCTCACCTCGGGCAATCCGGAACAGGCGAAGGCCAGGCTGGAACAGGCTTCGGCCAACGCAGGCCAGGTCGACGATCCGGCCAAGCGTGAGGATCTGATCGCGCGCTGGAACCTGTTGCGAGATCAGCTGATCAAGGTCGCCCCGGAGATCGGCGCGCAACTGCCGCCGACCACCACCGCGCCGGCCAAGCCGAGCTCGCCCGTCCAGGTCCCGCCGACGACGAATCCGGGCACCACCGCGCCGGTGGCGCCGACCGGTCCGGGAGCGGGTACCACCGATCCGTCGACCCCACCGCCGGTCATCATGCAGACCCCGGGCCCGGGCCCGGAAACCAAGCCGCTGGTTCCCGTCGAGCCGACGCAGCCGCCGGTCGAGCCGACACAGCCGCCGGTGACTCCGCCGGTGACTGTCGACCCGACCACACCGCCGACCACCATCGTCGAATCACCGCCGGTCGTCACTGTGCCGACGGTGGTCCCGACGTCCGCACCGCTGCCGAGCTTGCCGCCCACGCAGCAGGTGCCTCCGCCGGCGACCATCCTGCAGTCGCCGCCCGCGGTGCCCTCGCCGTAGCAGCACGATGAATTGAACAAAGACGAAGGCCCCGAACAGGTTCGGGGCCTTCGTCTTGTGCTGGGGGCTTTCCGGTGCGGGCCTGCGTAGTCCCCCACGCACGCGTGACCGAGAGTGGGGGAGGGCAGGCGCCGCGACGGACTCAGCTGTGCCGAGTCGCCGGAGAGCTCAGTTGTCGAACCCGTCGAACCCGTCGCCGTGGAACGCCTCGTTCATCGACGCGTCCGCGTAGCCGCGGCAGTAGTCCCACGTGACGTAGGCCTCGGGGGTGGGGTCGTAGGCGGGTTCGTGTGGACGGACGGTGCCGTCGACCAGTAGCTGTAGGAGGTTCGCCCGCAGCATGTCCCAGTCGTGGTAGTGATCTTGCCGACAATCCTCACAGCTGACGACCAGACCGCGGATACCGCGGTGGGCCAGCAGGGCTTCGTATACGGCGAGGTCTGCGAGATCTTCCTCGACCGCGAGGCGCTCATGAGGATCCAACGGCTCACCGGGCTCGATCGCATCGAGCGCGGCGGACGGGTCGGAGGGGTCTCCGGCGAAGGGATCCGGCGGCAGGCCAGGTGGTAGATGGTCACGCACATCCCCACGGTACGCAGTACTTGGTGCATCGCGCCAGCGATGCACCGGGCAAGTTTTGCGGAAGGGCTCACTTCACAGGCGTCTCCGGGCGCCGGATACCATGGAATACAGGCGTCGGCGACTTTGTTCCAGCCGACCATCCGAAAGCTTTTTCCGCTCGAGCACCGACGCACCGTGTCTACCGCGTCGGTAGCTATGACGACCAGGAGGGGTCGATCCGAATGAGTAATCCCGTGTCGGGCGAACGAATCGCGGTGCGCCCTCCTACGGGGGGCGACGATCCGACCAAGATCGCCATGCTCGGCCTCACGTTCGACGACGTGCTGTTGCTGCCTGCCGCCTCGGATCTCATCCCCAGCTCGGTCGAGACGTCCAGCAAGCTGACCAGGGACATCACCCTGCGCACGCCGCTGGTGAGCTCGGCCATGGACACCGTCACCGAGGCGCGCATGGCCATTGCCATGGCGCGTGCGGGCGGTATGGGCGTGCTGCACCGCAACCTCTCGGCCGCCGATCAGGCCGCCCAGGTGGAGACGGTGAAGCGCTCCGAGGCGGGCATGGTGACCGACCCGGTCACCTGTCGTCCCACCGATACCCTCGCCGAGGTCGACGCCATGTGCGCCCGCTTCCGCATCTCGGGTCTGCCGGTGGTGGACGAGACCGGTGCGCTGGTGGGCATCATCACCAACCGTGACATGCGCTTCGAGGTCGATCAGGACCGTCGTGTGGACGAGGTGATGACCAAGGCGCCGCTGATCACCGCTCGTGAGGGTGTCACCGCCGAGGCCGCGCTGGGTCTGCTGCGTCGCCACAAGATCGAGAAGCTGCCGATCGTCGACGGCAACGGCCGCCTGCGCGGGCTGATCACGGTCAAGGACTTCGTCAAGACCGATCAGTACCCCAACGCCACCAAGGACCGCGACGGCCGCCTGCTGGTCGGCGCCGCGATCGGTGTCGGCGAGGATTCCTGGTCGCGGGCCATGACGCTGGCCGACGCCGGGGTCGACGTGCTGATCGTCGATACCGCGCACGGCCACCAGTCGCAGGTGCTGCAGATGGTCGCCAAGGTCAAGGCCGAGGTCGGTGACCGGATCCAGATCGTCGGCGGCAATGTCGCCACGCGCGCCGGTGCTGCCGCGCTCGTCGAGGCGGGCGTCGACGCGGTGAAGGTGGGTGTGGGCCCCGGCTCCATCTGCACCACCCGCGTGGTCGCCGGTGTCGGCGCGCCGCAGATCACCGCGATCCTCGAAGCCGTGGCCGCCTGCAAGGCCGCCGGTGTGCCGGTGATCGCCGACGGTGGCGTGCAGTACTCCGGCGACGTCGCCAAGGCCATCGCCGCGGGCGCGTCCACCGTGATGCTCGGCTCGCTGCTCGCGGGTACCGCCGAGTCGCCCGGCGATCTGGTGCTGGTCAACGGCAAGCAGTTCAAGGCATACCGCGGCATGGGCTCCCTCGGCGCCATGCAGGGCCGCGGCCAGGCCAAGTCGTACTCCAAGGACCGCTACTTCCAGGACGACGTGCTCGCCGAGGACAAGCTCGTCCCCGAGGGCATCGAAGGCCGCGTTCCGTTCCGCGGCCCGGTCAACCAGGTGATCCACCAGCTCGTCGGCGGCCTGCGTGCCGCGATGGGCTACACCGGTTCGCAGAACATCGAGCACCTCCAGGGCGCGCAGTTCGTGCAGATCACCGCGGCGGGCCTCAAGGAGAGCCACCCGCACGACATCACGATGACCGTCGAGGCCCCGAACTACACCGGGCGCGGCTGAGTACAATAGATGCGTTTGTGCGCCGGGAGGTACGCTCCCGGCGCACAAGGGCAATGCAAGCAGGCTCCGAGTCCGCCGCCTACCGGCACTCCCGGCCCCGCACGACCCGACCTCGAGGAGGGTCCGCCGCACAGCGGCGGTTCGCGGCCGGGTCGCCGGTCAGGCGCCGCCGCGTAGGCGACGAAGGAGCAAGCGGCGGTGCCTGACCGGCGGCCCGTGGTGGCCGCGAACTCGAGCGCGCCAGCGCTCCAAAAACACAGGAGCAACTGTGCGTGACATGGTCGAAATCGGTATGGGCAGGGTCGCCCGTCGGACCTATGAGCTGGACGACGTCGATATCGTGCCTTCGCGGCGGACGCGTTCGTCCAAGCTGGTCTCGCTGGCGTGGCAGCTCGATGCCTACCGTTTCGAGATCCCGGTGCTCGCGCACCCCACCGACGCGCTGGTCTCGCCCGAGTTCGCGATCGAGCTGGGTCGCCAGGGTGGCCTCGGTGTGATCAACGGTGAAGGCCTCTGGGCCCGCCACGCCGACGTGCAGGCCAAGATCGACCAGCTGCTCGATCTGGTCGACAAGGGGGGTTACGAAAAGGCCATCTCGCTGCTGCAGGAACTGCACGCCGCGCCGATGCAGCCCGACCTGCTGGCCGCCGCCGTCGCGCAGGTCCGGGCGGCCGGGGTGACCACCTCGGTGCGCGTGAGCCCGCAGAACGCCCGCGCGCTGACCCCGGCGCTGCTCCAGGCCGGCATCGACCTGCTGGTCGTGCAGGGCACCATCATCTCCGCCGAGCACGTGGGTGGCGAGGAGCCGCTCAACCTCAAGACTTTCATCGCCGAGCTGGACGTGCCGGTCGTGGCCGGTGGTGTGAGCGATCACCGCACCGCGCTGCACCTGATGCGCACCGGCGCGGCGGGTGTCATCGTCGGCTACGGCTCGTTCCCCGGCGCCACCACCACCGGTGAGGTGCTCGGCATCGGCGTGCCGATGGCGACCGCGATCGCCGACGCGGCCGCGGCCCGTCGCGATTACCTCGACGAGACCGGCGGCCGGTACGTGCACGTCATCGCCGACGGTGACGTGGCCACCTCGGGTCAGCTGGCCAAGGCCATCGCCTGCGGCGCCGACGCTGTGATGCTCGGTGTGCCGCTGTCGGCGTCGGCGGAGGCGCCCGGTCGTGGCTGGTACTGGCCCTCGGCGACCGCGCACCCCTCGGTGCCGCGCGGTTCGTTCCTGCCGGTCGACGAGGCCTGGCTGGACGGCCCCGACGGCGCGGTGGCCCGCCCGAGCCTCGAGCGCGTGCTCTACGGTCCCTCCGACGACCCGTTCGGCTCGCTGAACCTGGTCGGCGGCCTTCGCCGTTCGATGGCCAAGGCCGGCTACTCCGACCTCAAGGAATTCCAGAAGGTCGGGCTCAGCGTCCGCTGACAGGCCGCCCGCGCTAACGAACGTGGGCCAGTGAGACCCGATCCCGCAGGAACCGGGAGATCGCGGTATTGACCGGTTCCGGGTGCGTCATCGTGACGGCGAGACGGGCGCCATCGATCTCCACGAAGGTGGAGGCGGTGAGCCCGTCCGCCAGCGTGCGGGCCCGGTCGCCCGCGATGCCGCTCTGCGTGGCGTGGATGATCAGTGCCGGGCAGGTGATCTCGCGTAGTCGGTCGAGTACCGAATCGCGCCCGAGTAGGCAGCCGACGGCGGCGTCGAGCCCGCTGTGGGCGTCGCCGACCCAGCGGCGGGTCCAGATGTCGCGGTACCAGGTGTCGTCGCCGATGAGCCAGTCGGCCAGTCGGCCCGCGGCTTCCTCGCGGGAGCTGCGGTCGTGCCACTCGTCGAGGAATCGCTGGGTGGCGGTCGACTGGTCGAGGGTCGGCCCGTGCGCCTCGGTGCTGATCAAGATCAGCGCGGCGACCCGGTCGGGTGCGACCAACGCGGTCCGCAATGCTGTGAAGCCCCCTTGCGCCGTCCCGCCGACGATCGCGCGTTCGACGCCGATCGAGTCGAGCACCGTCAGCGCGTCCCGGGCCGCCGTCCAGTAGGTGAAGGGCAACCGCTGGTCTCTGGTGCGGCCGTGACCGCGCGCGTCCCAGGCGACGATCCGGAATTCGGGTGCGAGCGCGGCCTGCTGCGAGGCGAACATCGTGCGATCCATGAAGAATTCATGGGCGAGCAACACCACCGGACCGGTGCCACCGCTGTCCTCGTAGTAGATGTCGGCATCGATCGCGCGGGCGAATGGCACGAGCACGAGGATAGCCAGAGCCGCCGCGCCACGCCCAAGAATGGGGGCGCGTCGTGCACAGTCACTACGGCGAGTCCGGCCTCCGGCGATGCCCGCTGCTTGCTCGCCGCACCCCGTCACTAAACTGTGGCGGTGGCAGATACTCAGAGACCGGTCCTCGTCGTCGACTTCGGCGCGCAGTACGCCCAGCTGATCGCCCGACGGGTGCGTGAGGCGCGGGTGTTCTCCGAGGTGATTCCCCATACGATGACCGTGGAAGAGATCGCCGACAAGCAGCCGTTGGCCGTGATCCTGTCCGGTGGTCCGTCGAGTGTGTATGCCGAGGGCGCACCGCAACTCGACGCGCGGCTGTTCGATCTCGGTGTGCCCGTGTTCGGCATCTGCTACGGCTTCCAGGCCATGGCTCAGGCGCTCGGCGGCACCGTGTCGGAAACCGGCACCCGCGAATACGGCCGCACCGAGCTGAACATCGACGGCGGTGTGCTGCACGGCGGCCTGCCGACCATCCAGCCGGTGTGGATGTCGCACGGTGACGCGGTGACCGACGCCCCCGAGGGCTTCGAGGTCACCGGTACCACCGCGGGTGCGCCCGTGGCCGCGTTCGAGGACCGTGCGCGGCGCCTGGCCGGTGTGCAGTACCACCCCGAGGTGCTGCACTCCCCGCACGGCCAGCAGGTGCTCAGCCGCTTCCTGCACGAGCTCGCGGGCATCCCCGCGCAGTGGACCCCGGCCAATATCGCCGAGTCGCTGATCGAGAGCGTGCGCGAGCAGATCGGTGACGGGCACGCCATCTGTGGCCTGTCCGGCGGTGTCGACTCCGCCGTGGCGGCCGCGCTGGTGCAGCGCGCGATCGGTGACCGGCTCACCTGTGTGTTCGTCGACCACGGTCTGCTGCGGGCCGGCGAGCGCGAGCAGGTCCAGCAGGACTTCGTCGCCGCGACCGGCGCCAAGCTGGTGACCGTCGACGCGGTGGACAAGTTCCTCGGCGAGCTGAAGGGCGTCTCCGATCCCGAGGAGAAGCGCAAGATCATCGGCCGCGAGTTCATCCGCTCCTTCGAAGACGCGGTCGCGGGCATCGTGCTCGAGGAGGGCGCTGCCGCGGGCGCCGCGCCGAAGGTCGAGTTCCTGGTCCAGGGCACCCTGTACCCGGACGTCGTCGAATCCGGCGGCGGCACCGGCACCGCGAACATCAAGAGCCACCACAATGTCGGTGGCCTGCCCGACGACCTCGAGTTCGATCTGGTCGAGCCGCTGCGCCTGCTGTTCAAGGACGAGGTCCGCGCGGTCGGCCGTGAACTCGGGCTGCCCGAGGAAATCGTTGCGCGCCAGCCGTTCCCGGGCCCCGGCCTCGCGATCCGCATCGTCGGCGAGGTGACCGCCGACCGGCTCGACCTGCTCCGTCAGGCCGACGCCATCGCCCGCGAGGAGCTCACCGCGGCCGACCTGGACAAACAGATCTGGCAGTGCCCGGTCGTGCTGCTGGCCGACGTGCGTTCGGTCGGTGTGCAGGGCGACGGCCGCACCTACGGTCACCCGATCGTGCTGCGTCCGGTGTCGAGCGAGGACGCGATGACCGCGGACTGGACCCGGCTGCCCTACGACGTGCTGGAACGGATCTCGACGCGCATCACCAACGAGGTGGCTGAGGTCAACCGCGTGGTCCTCGACGTGACGAGCAAGCCGCCGGGCACCATCGAGTGGGAGTGACCTAGGCCGGCCGCGGCGGCGCCGCCTGGGTGAGCAGGAGCCTGCCCAGGAGGAAGCCGCCGGTGTGCGGCCGGTGGGTGACCGGTGGCAGGACCTTCGCCAGTGGGGTTTCCGGTCTCTTCTCGGATTCGTCCATTGCCCTTGTCTTTCAACTGGTCCCGTCAACAGCAATGGCCCGTCGTGATGACGGGCCATTGCTGTGTCCTGGGTTGTCCTCGGTCAGTGGTGTTTACGGCTGGGGGCCAGCGTGAGCAGCAGGCCGATGACGATGGCCGCGATCACCACGCCCCAGCCGATGGGCAGGATCCCGCCGTCGTCGGGGGTGGGTGCGCCCAGCAGTGCCCAGACGCTCACGGCCAGTGCGATCAGGCCGATGGTCAGCAGGGTGAAGGCGGGTCGGCGGGCGGGCTCGGTGCCGGTCGGATCAGCCACGGGTCACCACCGCGTCACCCAGGTGCATCTTGACGTGCAGGTCGAGGACCGGGGCGCCGGGGGAGTTCGGTCCGCTCAGTCCGTCTTTGCAGGTCGAGTTGGAGTCGGCTACTCGGATGTCACACGTCATGTTCACCGTCATCCCTTCTGGCAGTTGCACTTTCGCGTCACCGATGTTCACCGCGACTTCGACGCTGCGTGACTCGGTGAGGTTCAGACCGCGCAGATCCAGCGTGCCCGAACCGATGTCGAGGGCGTAGCGGGGCTGCAACTCGGTGACCGAGGTCGGCGCCCAGACACGGTCGCCGACGGCGGTTTCGCTGAAGTCGATCGGCCCGATCAGAGAGGCCAGCACCACGAACCCGGCCAGCGGGGCGGTGAGTATCAGCAGCCCGTACCCGCGCCGCAGGAACGCGCCGACGACGAGGCCGAGTCCGACTACGGCCAAGGCGAAGGCCGCGATCCGTGCGGGGGTCATCCATTCGACGCCCGATGCCGCTGCCGCACCCGCCAGCGCCGCGGCCAGGATCGCCAGGCCGATGGTGACCGGGGTCAGCCGGGAGCGTGGACGTTTCGGTGCCGGTGGCGCGACAGGTGCGTAGCGGGGTGCCGCTTCCGGAAGTTCCCAGGCGAGGGGGGCGACGGCGAGCGGATCCCAGCCGTTGGGCACCTGCGCGTTGATCCGCGGGGGCTCCGGTGCGGAAGAGATGGTTCCGGGGAGGTCCTTGCGCAGCACGGCGGTAGCACCGGCGTCGTTCGCCTGTGGTTGCGCGGCGGGCCGCATGCTCTCGTCGGCGTCGGCCGGCTCGACGACCTCGGATTTCGAGCTGTCCGCCCGCTTGTCGAGATCGACGGGTGGAGCCGAATCCCCCGCCTGCTCGCTCGTATCCGACACGGCGTCCGAGGCGACTTCGCGGTTGTCCGGATCCTCTTGTCCGCGTTCGACGGGGGCCGGTGTCACCGCGATCCGAGTGGTCTCGACGGAATCCTCAGCAGCGCTGCCCGATTCGTCGATGTCCTTGCGCAGAACGACCGTGTCGGTCGCGTCGACTCGCAGGAGCGGCGTGGATTCGGCTGTGGCCATGCGGGTTTCCTCGCGGGCGAGTGCCGGATCGGGAACGTAGGCGTCGGGGAGTTTCGTGTAGGGCGTGTACATCCCCGTCGGCGGTACCTCCGGGTTGTACGGGTAGCCGCGCACCGGGACCCCGGTCGGATAGCCCGCGCCCGGGTAGCCCGTCGTGCCCAGCGGAGCGCGGTAGGCGTCGAACCCCGCGGGCAGCTCGGGATGACGCAGATACAGCATCCACCAGCCCGCGAGCATCAGCCCCATGCTGACCACCCCGGACCCGCCCATACCCAGCCCGATCGGCCCCATGGTCGACACGGCGATAGCCAGCGCGACGATCAACACGATCGTCTTGGTCTGCGAATGCGAACCTCGATCGTGGGCCGACAGGGCCTGCGCCGCCGACATCTCGTTACCCGCCGACCCCAGCACCAGCCAGGCCAGCAGGTACAGCACGATCCCGGCCCCGCCGAAGATCGTCGACACCACGAAGGCCACCCGCACGAGCACCGGATCCACCCCGTACCGCATCCCGAACCCCGCCGCCACGCCGGCGATCGGCCCTTGCCGAGGCAGCCGGACGGGCCGCGTCTGCCACATCTGGTGAACCTGGTCGGCGAAGCTCGTTCTGCTCATGCCATCCATGGTGTGCCGAGCCACCCCTTCCGCACATCGGGGGTAACCCTGATAATTTGATCTCAGGGATGTTCCCGATGCCCACCCCGCCCGATGCGTGCCAGTATCGAGAGCATGGATCCGTCTGTTCCCGCCCGCACTGCCGCCCAGGGGTCTGCGACCCCGTCCGGGCCCGGCGCCGCCGCCGGGAACAACGCCACCCACCCATGGCCTTCCGACGGGCCGGGGGCCGCGGCGAATCCGCGGTTCGGTCGGCAACGGCCGCGTGGTTTCGTGGAGCGCGCGTTCGGGGGTGAGCCGGCGGTCTATGGGGCGCCGCAGCACTACGCGCAGCCGCCGCAGTATCGGGCCGCGCCGGGTTACGGCCAGTATCCGCAGGGTTATGGCGTGCCGCGCGGCTATCGGCCCATGCTGCCCGTACCCGGCCCCGAGCCGGTGGGTGCGCCGGTGCCCGAGACCCCGCGCCTGGTCCGCCGCAGTGGTGGGCGGGTGGTGGGTGGCGTAGCGGGTGGTCTGGCCGACCATCTCGGTGTCGACGTGATCAAGGTGCGGCTGGCATTCGTGTTGCTGTCCGCGCTGGTCGGTGCGGGACTGGTGGCGTACGGGCTGCTGTGGATCTTCACTCCGGGTGGCGCGGACGCGGCGAAACCGACCGGCGACGAGCGCAGGCAGGCGATCGGGCTCGCCCTGCTCGGGCTCGGACTCGCGGTGACGGTGGGGTGGCTGTTCCAGGGGACCGCGGCGAAGGTGATCGCGCCGATCGTGGTGGTGGCGGTCGGTGCCGCGCTGGTATGGCGCGAATACGATGTCGCCGCGCCGGGGCCGCGGGCCCTGTTCGGGCTGCCCGCGCGTCCCTCGGTGGTCACCTGGTCGCGCATCGTGGCCGGGGCGACGCTGATCGTGGTCGGGCTCGGTGTGGTGGTGCTGGCCAGGATCGATCTCAGTTCGCTCGGGTCGGCGCTGATCGCGGTGGCGGTCACCCTGGTCGGCGCGGGTCTGCTGACGGTGCCGCTGTGGCTGCGCATGGTTCGCGCGCTCAACGCCGAGCGCGGCGCCCGTATCCGCAACGAGGAACGCGAGGAGATCGCCTCGCACCTGCACGATTCGGTATTGCAGACGCTCGCGCTGATCCAGCGCCAGGCCGAGGATCCGCAGGAGGTGCTTCGCCTGGCCCGCAGTCAGGAGCGCGAACTACGCAAGTGGCTCTTCGACGACACCGCGCCCGCCCAGTCGAGCCTGGCCACCGCGCTGCGCACCATCGCGGGCGAAGTGGAGGACCAGCACGGTGTGAAGGTCACCCCGGTCACCGTCGGCGATGTGGCGATGGACCCCGGCGACACCGGCGCGGGCCTGCCCAAGGAACATTTCACCGCCCTGCTCGGCGCCACCCGTGAGGCGCTGGTCAACGCCGCCAAGCACGCCGAGGTCCCCGAGATCGACCTGTTCGCCGAGACCGAACCCCACCAGGTGAGCATCTTCGTGCGCGACCGTGGCGCCGGTTTCGACGTGTCGGCGGTGCCTGCCGATCGGCGCGGGGTGGCCAAGTCGATCTGTGCCAGGATCGAGCGCCGCGGCGGTACGGCCGTGATCGACTCGACCCTCGGGCGTGGCACCGAGGTACGGATCGTCATGCCGCGCACCGACTCCGGGACCTCCGAGCCGGACGAGGTCGCCGGCGACGACGTGCCGGCCGTCGCCGACCAGGATGACCACGCGCCGGCACGGGATCATCCGGCCGATCACTGAGCGCGATCGCACCGACCCGGGCCGATCTCGGCGCCCGGACGCCGCGGTGTGGTACCGATGACAGCAGGTCGATCGAGCGGTTCGAATGAGGAGTCTTGTAGTGAGTGTGCGGGTGTTCCTGGTCGACGATCACGCGGTTTTCCGGTCGGGGGTGCGGGCCGAGCTGAGCCGGGAGACCGATATGGAGGTCGTCGGTGAGGCCGGGGCGGTGGCCGAGGCGATCGCCGGGATCGATGCCACGAAGCCGGACGTGGTGCTGCTCGACGTGCACATGCCCGACGGTGGTGGAGTGGCGGTGCTGAGCGGGATCGTCACGGGGCCGGTGTGTTTGGCGCTGAGTGTGTCCGACGCGGCCGAGGATGTGATCGCGGTGATCCGGGCGGGGGCGCGCGGGTACGTCACCAAGACGATTTCCGGTGCCGAGCTGGCCGACGGTATCCGCCGGGTCGCGGGTGGGGACGCGGTGTTCAGTCCGCGGCTGGCCGGGTTCGTGCTCGATTCGTTCACCGGGCGCTCGCCGGTCCCCGAGCCGCCGCTCGATCCCGAATTGGATTCACTCACCCCGCGCGAGCTGGAGGTGCTGCGCTTGCTGGCGCGTGGTTACACCTATCGGGAGATCGCCGAATCCCTGTTCATCTCGGTGAAGACCGTGGAGACGCACGCGTCGAATGTGCTTCGTAAGACGCAACAGTCGAACCGGAACGCGCTGACTCGATGGGCTCATCGGCGCCGCATCGAGTGAAGCGCGGTAGGGCCGCGGCTCTACATCACGGCGATGATGATCGCGATCAGGATGATCAAGCCGATCAGCACGCCCGCGCCGATGGCGAGGGGGGCGCCGTTGGGGAGGTTGTCGACGAAGCTGCCGGTGCGCTGCTGGGGTGCGGCGGCGGTGGCGCCCACCGGCGCGCGGTGCGGGCGCGGGAGGGGGGAGGAATTGGGGCTACGCAGGCCGCTGGCGGAGTTACGGGTGGACCAGGCCGGAATGGTGCCGTCCTCGGTGCGCAGCGGCACACCGAGGATGTAGGCGCCGGTGCCGGGCCCGAAGGCGGCGGTGAGGATTTCGTCGCGGGCCTCGGCCATGGTGGGGCGGCGCTGCGGCGCGGGCTCGAGCATGTGCAGCAGCGGCTGGGTGAGGATGCCGCTGCGGGTGGGCGGGATGATCCGGCCCATCGCGGCCGCGGCGACGACGTCGTGCTCGTCGGAGTCGAAACCGAACGGCGGCTGGCCTTCGAGTGCGGTGTAGAGGGTGGCGCCGAGGGAGAACACGTCGCTGGCCTCGGTGGGCCGGGCGCCGCGCGCGACCTCGGGCGGCAGGTAGGCGGGGGTGCCGGTGATCACACCGTCGGGTTCGTCACCCTGGGTGTCGCCGGCGCCGCGCGAGATGCCGAAGTCGCTGAGTTTGGCCAGGCCCACACTGTTGCCGCGGTCGGCGACGAGGATGTTGCCCGGCTTGATATCGCGGTGCACGATGCCCGCGGCGTGCGCGGCGGCCAGCGCGTCGGCGACCTGCGCGCCGATCTGGGCGACCTCGACCGCGGGCAGCGTGTCGACCAGCGCGAGCGCCTTGGCCACGCTGCGCGAGGGTAAGTACTCCATGACGAGCCACGGCTCGCCCGCCTCGATCACCACGTCGTGCACGGCGACGGCGTGGATGTGCGACAGCTTGGCGGCCACCCGGCCCTCGTGCACGATGGCGCTGCGGATTCGCTCGGCCTCGGCCGCGCTCAGTCCGGCGGTGGACAGCACCTGCTTGATCGCGACTTCCCGGTTCAGCAACCGATCGGTCGCGAGCCAGACCGCACCCATGCCACCCCCGCCCAGCTTGGACTGCAGGCGGTAGCGACCCGCGACCAGGTAGTCGGGGCCGATATGGGGGCGAGCACGTTCGGTCACGGGTGCGAGGGTAGCCGAATATGGCGCTGACTGGCCGGGATCTCCGGGGTGCTGCGCGGTGGACACGGGGTGGGGGTGGGTGTCAGGCTGGTCGCTATCGAACGTATATTCGAATACGATCGATAGCTGGAACGGTGCTGCCGTTTCGGCGCAGGGCGGTTTTCCGCTCGCGGGTCCATCGTGGAAGTAGGTGGTGTTGATGGGTTCGGAAGCGTTGTCGCCCGGTGCGGGCATGATCGACGAGCTGCGCAGGCGGATGGCCGCAGTGCCGGGACGTGGTGAGTCCGCGACCGGACATATGCCACGTGAGCAGCCACTACGCCGAGATCTGCTGCCTGTTCCGCCCCCGCTCGCCGATCTGTTGCCCGATGGTGGGCTGCCGAAAGGCGCGGTCGTCGCCTACACCGGCGCACACTCCCTGCTGACGGGGATGCTCGCCGCGGTTACCGGGAGCGGCGGCCACGCCGCGGTCGTCGGCCTGCCCCGGCTGGGTTTGCTGGCCGCTGCCGAGATGGGTGCCGAGCTGTCCCGGTTGGCGGTGATCACCGACCCCGGCCCCGACCCCGCCGAAGTGGCCGCGGTCCTGCTCGACGGCCTCGACCTGGTAGTCCTCGGTCTCGGCGGCCACGCTGTTCCCCCGTCGCGCTGCCGCGTCCTCGCCGCCCGCGCCCGCAATCGCGGCGCCACCCTGGTGGTCGCGGGCGAATGGGCCAACCCGACTCTGCGCCTGGACTCCCGCGTCACCGGGTACCGCGGCCTCGGCCCCGGTCGCGGCCGTCTGCGCTCGGTCTGCCTCGACGTGCGCGTGAGTGCGAAGGCGGGCCAGACCCGCCACGGCCGCATGGACCTGTGCGCCCAGGTCGGCCGCACCGAATGGCTGCCACGCGAAACCGTCAGCGGCGCAACGGAAGTCACCGCACTACACGAGGCTGTCTCATGACCGCCGACCTGTCGTCGTGACGCGTGTTGATCGGGTGCTGGCGGTGTGGTGCCTGGACTGGCCCGCGGTGGCGGCGGCCGCGGTGGAGGGGGTGTCGGCGGAGCGGCCGATCGCGGTGTTGCGGGGGAGTTCGGTGGTGGCGTGTTCGGCGATCGCACGGGCCGAGGGTGTGCGCCGGGGGATGCGGCGGCGGGATGCGCAGGGATGTTGCCCGGAGCTTGTTGTCGTGCAGGATGATCCGGATCGGGACGCGCGATTGTTCGAGCCGGTGGTCGGCGCTGTCGACGAGACGGTGCCGGGCGTCGAGGTGTTGCGGCCCGGGCTCATCGTGCTCGGGGCACGCGGTGCCGCACGGTATTTCGGCTCCGAGGAGGCCGCGGTGGTGCGGTTGATCGACGCGGTCGCCGTGGCGGGAGCCGAGGCGCAGATCGGGATCGCCGATGCCATGTCGACAGCGGTGATCGCGGCGAGGCGCGGGGCGATCGTGGCGCCGGGGGAGGGCGCGAAGTTCCTCGCCGGGCTGCCGGTCTCGGAGCTGGCGGTGGAGCCGAGCCTGGCCGCACCGCAGCGCGCGGAGCTGGTCGACCTGCTGCGCCGCTTGGGTTTGCGCCGCATCGGCGACTTCGCGCGCCTGTCTCCCGCCGAAGTGGCCTCCCGGTTCGGCGCCGACGCCGTGCTCGCCCATCGCACTGCCCGCGCCCTGCCGGAACGTCCACCGTCGGCGCGCCGCCCCGCTCCGGAGCTGACCGTCGAGCTGGCCTGCGACCCGCCCATCGACCGGGTCGACGCGGCCGCTTTCGCGGGTAGGCAGCTGTCCACCCGGCTGCACACGGTGCTGTCGGCGGCGGGAGTGGCGTGCACCCGGCTCGCCGTGACCGCGCGCACCGAGACGGGCGAGGAGCTCACCAGGATCTGGCGCTGTGCTCGCCCACTCACCCCGGCCGACACCGCCGACCGCGTCCGCTGGCAACTCGACGGCTGGCTCACCCACCGCGCCCGCCCCACCGGCCCGATCGTCGCGCTCACACTGGAACCGGTCGAGGTGGTCGCCGCCGGTGCTCTGCAACTCGGTCTGTGGGGTGGTGAGGGCGAGGAAACCGAGCGCGCCCGCCGCGCCCTGGTGCGCGTGCAGGGGCTGCTCGGTGGCGAAGCCGTCCGCATCGGCGTGCTCAGCGGCGGGCGCGGGCCCGCCGAACGCATCACCATGATCGCCCTCGGTGACGAGCTGACCCCCGCCGCCGACCCCACCCAGCCCTGGCCGGGCCGCCTCCCCGAACCCGCTCCCACCCTGCTCCTGCTGCACCGTCCGGTCGTGCACCTGAGCGCCGCCGACGGCGCCCCCGTCCTGGTCACCGATCGTGGCCTGTTCACCGCCGTCCCCACCCGTCTGCGCTGGGGCAGCAAGCAGTGGGCGCTGCTGGGCTGGGCGGGCCCCTGGCCGATCACCGAACGCTGGTGGTCCACGGCCGAGCCCACCTCCCTGGCCGTGCGCGTCCAAGTCCAGCTCGATGCCGACCCCACCGAGATCCGCGCTGTCCTGCTCGTCTACGACGCGATGCAATGGCATGCCGAGGGCGTCTACGAGTAGCCCACCGACCCGGTTCTAGAGTGAAACGACGCTTGTCCGGGACAGCCCCGGAAGGCTCGGTCGTGGGAGGAGCGCTGTGAACCCGTTCGAGGGCATGTTGTGTACGGCGGCCGCTGCCGATCTTCCGCTGCTCGGTACCGCGGGACATTTCACCGGATGGCTGTGTATCGAGCATCCCGGTGCGTGGGGCGGTGATGTGATCGGTGATGAAGTGCTCGGTCCGGAGATCACCGCCGAACTCGCGGCGCGGACGTCGGCGGCGCAGGTCCGGCCGACGCTGATCCGCCGCCCGGGCCGCAACGAGTTCACCGGTACCCGCACTGTGCTGCTGGTCAGTTCGCGGCCGGAGGGCTCCTGGTGTGAGCGGTTCGAGATCACCGACTTGCGCCAGCTCTTCGACATCGACCTGCATCTCGTCGATGGTCCGGCGCCGGGAATCGGTGTGCGCGTGGACGATCCGGTGGTGCTGGTCTGCGCGCACGGCAAACGCGACCAGTGCTGTGCCCTGCTGGGCCGCCCGATCGCCGCCGCCCTCGCCGCGGACTACCCGGGCCGGGTCTGGGAGGCCTCGCACACCGGTGGTCACCGTTTCGCCCCCGCGGTTGTCCTGCTTCCCTCCGGCCTCACCTACGGCCGCGTCGACGCCACTGCCGCCAAGGCGATGCTCGCGGCGGCCGACGCCGACGAGGTCTCCCTGACCGGTCTCCGTGGCCGCAGCTGCTACCCCCCGATCTCCCAGCTCGCCGAAGTGGCTGTGCGCGAGCAGGTCCCGGCCGATGCCACCGCTCTCACCGTCCAGCCCGACCCGGCCCCCACGCACGACCCGACCGTGGCGGGCGCCGCCATCGTCACCCACCGCGACGGCCGCCGCTGGCGCGTCACCGCCCGCACCGTCCCCGCCGCTCCGCGCCAAGCCAGCTGCGGCGCCGCCCCCAAGCCGGCTACCTACTTGGAACCCGCTGCGATAGAACAACTTCCCGCGCTGTCCCGCGCGCAGTCCGAACGCCCCACGGATCACTGACTCATCGACTGCGGACGGCTCGGCTTCCGGGCAAGCGCCACAGTGGACTACTGGAACTACGGCGCGGTGGCCCTCCCGTGCGTCATCCGACGGGCTTAACGTCGACTCCATGATCGACATCCGGGAAATCGGCGAGGACGAAACCGAGCTGGCGGGCCCGGCGCTACTGGAGCTTCGCCCAGGGTGGGAGACGGCATCGCGCCTGACCGAGTTCATCGACAACGAACTCCGCCCCGCGGGCTACCGTCTCATCGGGGTCTTCGAAACGGGTTCCCCTGCGGCGCTATCGGTGGCAGGGTTCCGCGAATCCCGCTCCACCGCCTGGGGCCACCACCTCTACATCGACGATGTCTCCACCCTTCCCGCGGCGCGCGGTCGAGGCCATGCCGACAGTCTGCTCGACTGGCTCACCGCCGAAGCTCGGCGTCTGCGGTGCACGGGGGTCCACCTGGACTCCGGCGTCGGCCCTACCCGAGCCGCCGCCCATCGTCTCTACATGCGCCGTCACCTGGCCATCACCGCCCACCACTTCACCCTCGACCTGCAGTGAATCGCGAGCGGACCCGGGAGCTGTGCTACCCGGGGGTCACCAGTGTGTGCCGGGTACCCAGCGGGCCGCGCGGCGCAGGGCGGTGCCGGTGGCTTTTCGGGCGGCGGAAGGGGTTTTCGGATCTGCCCGGGGGACCGGTGCGGGGGCAGGGGTGTCTTCGGCCGATTCGCCCTTGGCCGCAGGGGAATCCGGCAGCGCGCGGTAGTAGCGGTGCAGGATGCGGTCGCGGAGTTTGGGGGTGATGATGCCGCCGTATTCGGCGAGGGTGCCGAGGGGGACATCGATGCGTTTGGGACGTTCGGTGAGGGCGCGCACGATCGTGCCCGCAGCCCACTCGGGGGATTCGGACGGCCCCTGGTCGCCGCTGGGGGCGATCATCGGGGTGCGCACCAGCGGCATGTGGATGGTGGTGAAAGTGACTCCGTCGGCGAGGGTTTCGACCGAGGCGACCTCGGTGAACTTGTCCAGGGCCGCCTTGCTGGCGAGGTAGGCGGCGAAGCGAGGGGTGGCCACCTGCACGCCGGCGCTGGAGATGTTGACGATGTGGCCGAAGCCGCGTTCGCGCATCTGTGGCAGCAGCGCGAGGGTCATCCGCAGCGCGCCGAAGTAGTTGACCGCCATGGTGCGTTCGAAGTCGTGCAGGCGATCGGTGGATCGGTGGATGGCGCGGCGGATGGACCGGCCCGCGTTGTTGACCAGCATGTCGACGTGGCCGTGCTGGTCGAGGATCGCCTTGACGGCCGAGTCCACGGACTCGGAGTCGGTGACATCGCACGGGTAGCCGTAGGCCTGCCCGCCCGCGTCGACGATCTCGGCGACCACCGCGGCCAGTTCGTCGGCGCGGCGCGCGAGCAGGAACACGACACCGCCCTTGTCGGCGACCGAGAGTGCGGCGGCCCGTCCGATCCCGGACGACGCACCGGTGATCACGACATGCCTGCCGGTGAGATCGCGCCGCTTGCGGCCGCGTTCACCTGGAGAAACCTGAGACATCACTGCTCCTTTGCAGCTCGTTGCCTCGAACTTACTCCAAAGTAAGTTAGAGGGCCAGGATCGCCGGGAAACTCGAAAATATGTTCGAATGCCTCTCGCCAATATTCGAACGTATGTGCGATACTGATGCACATGGCGGACGATCGGATGGCGGACATCTATGCCGCGGTGCGGCTCGGCGGTGGCGACCCTGATGCGGCGCGCGCGGCGCTGACCAGGCTGTGGAGTGAGATAGGGGAAGGCGGCGACCCGTTGCATCGCTGCGTGGTGGCACATCACCTGGCGGATGTGCAGGAGTTGCCGGAGGGTGCGTTGCTGTGGGACCAGCGGGCGCTGGCCGCGGTGTTCGGGCCGGGCATCCCGCTCGATGAGGGGCTGCGCGGGTTTCTGCCCTCGCTGTATCTGAACCTGGCCGACAGTCATCGCCGCGTCGGTGACTTCGAGATGGCGCGGATGCAATTGGCCATCGCGCGCGGGCACCTGGACGTGCTCGCCAACGATGCCTACGGCGCGGTGATCCGCACCGGGCTGAGCCATGTGGAGGCGGCGCTGGAATCGCGGTCGATGGAGCGCTTGCCCGCGAATTGAGTAGTCCGCCAAGGGGAAAGGGTGTGGTGATGCGGGGGTCGTGAGAGGAGCGGGTGCATGGGCTGGAGCAACGGTCCGCCGACCTGGTCGGAACTGGAGCGGGTGCTCTCGGGCAAGCCGAGCGGCAGGCCCGCGCAAGACATGCACCCGGGCGACGGCGGCGACAGTCCGGCCTGGTCACGCAAACGCGGCGAGTACCACGCCGCCGGGCTCGACCGGCCGACCGGCCCGACGGTGCCCTACGCGGAGCTGCACACCCACTCCGCCTACAGCTTCCTCGACGGGGCGAGTCAGCCGGAGGAGCTGGTGGAGGAGGCGGTGCGGCTCGGTCTGGAAGCGCTCGCGCTCACCGACCACAACGGGTTCTACGGGACCGTCCGGTTCGCCGAGGCGGCCAGGGAATGGGGAATGCCAACGGTTTTCGGTGCCGAACTGTCACTGGGAACCGATGCGGAGGCGGCGCCGGGCCGAGGGGATGCGGTCCGGCGCCGTTCTGTCCCTCGGGGCGGGTTGCGAACTCCTGTCGCGGATGCGGTCGAACACGGGCACGTGAACGCGCCGGACTCGGTGCCGCGCACCGGATCTCCCGATCCGCTCGGTCCGCATCTGCTGGTTCTCGCCAGGGGGCAGGAGGGTTACCGGCGGCTCTCCCGGGAGATGGCGACGGCGCACATGGCCGCGGGGGAGAAGGGCGTGCTGCGCTATGACCTCGACACGCTCGCGGCGGCGGCGGGCGGGCACTGGCATATCCTCACCGGCTGCCGGAAAGGCCACCTGCGCACCGCGCTCGAACACGATCTGCGCGGTGGCGATATCCGGCTACCGAAAGCCGAAGCGGCCCTGCGGGATCTGCTCGAACGATTCGGCGCCGATCGGGTGAGCGTGGAGCTCACCCATCACGGCATCGCCACCGATGACGAGCGCAACGCGCTGCTGATCGCGCTGGCCGACCGGCTCGATGTGCCCGTACTCGCCACCACCGGTGCGCATTTCGCGTCTCCGGCGCAGCGTCGCCGGGCGATGGCGCTGGCCGCGATCCGCGCCAGGAGCAGTCTCGACGAGATGGTGGGCTGGCTCGCGCCCACCGGCGGCGCGCACCTGCGTTCGGGTGCGGAGATGGCGCACCTGTTCGCCGACTACCCGCACGCGGTGGCGAACGCGGCGGTGCTGGCTCGCGAATGCGCGTTCGACCTGGGGTTGATCGCCCCGAAGCTCCCCCCGTTCGACGTGCCCGCCGACCATGACGAGAACTCGTGGCTGCGCGAGCTCGCCCTGCGTGGCGCCGCCGAGCGCTACGGGCCGCCGGAGCGGAACCCGCGGGCGTACCGGCAGCTCGAGCACGAGCTCGCGGTGATCGAGAAGATGGAGTTCCCCGGCTATTTCCTGGTGGTGCACGACATCGTCGAGTTCTGCAAGAAGAGCGACATCCTGTGTCAGGGCCGAGGCTCGGCCGCCAACTCCGCGGTCTGCTACGCCATCGGCATCACCAACGTCGACCCCGTCGCCAACCAGCTGCTGTTCGAGCGGTTCCTCTCGCCCGAACGTGACGGACCACCCGATATCGATGTCGACATCGAATCCGACCGCCGCGAGGAGGCCATCCAGCACGTCTACGCCAAGTACGGTCGCGACTACGCCGCCCAGGTGGCGAATGTGATCACCTACCGCGGCAAGTCCTCGGTGCGTGATGCCGCACGCGCACTGGGCTTTTCACCGGGGCAGCAGGATGCGTGGAGCAAACAGGTGAGCCGCTGGTCCGGGGTGGCCGCGGAGACCGGCACCGATATCCCGGACGCGGTGCTCGAGCTCGCGGGCGAACTCGACGGTCTGCCCAGACATCTGGGGATCCACTCCGGCGGCATGGTGATCTGTGATCGGCCGATCGCCGACGTGTGTCCGGTGGAGTGGGCGCGGATGGCCGGGCGCAGCGTGTTGCAGTGGGACAAAGACGACTGCGCCGCGGTCGGTTTGGTGAAGTTCGACCTGCTCGGCCTCGGCATGCTCTCGGCGCTGCACTACATGATCGACCTGGTGCGCGAGCACAAAGGCGAGCAGGTCGAATTGCACGCGCTCGATCTCACCGAAGCCGGTGTCTACGAGATGCTCTCGCGTGCCGACTCGATCGGGGTGTTCCAGGTGGAGTCGCGCGCGCAGATGGCCACATTGCCCAGGCTGAAGCCGCGCACCTTCTACGACCTGGTGGTGGAGGTGGCGCTGATCCGGCCGGGGCCCATCCAGGGTGGTTCGGTGCACCCCTACATCCGCAGGCGCAACGGCAAGGAGGCGCCGGTCTGCGATCACCCCGCGCTGGAGAACTCACTCGCCCGCACCCTCGGCATTCCGTTGTTCCAGGAACAGTTGATGCAGATGGCCATCGACGTCGCCGGTTTCAGTGCCGCCGAAGCCGACCAGCTGCGCCGTGCCATGGGTTCCAAACGCTCGCCGGAGAAGATGGAACAGTTGAAGGACCGCCTCTACCAGGGCATGCGGGACCTGCACGGCATCACCGGCGATCTCGCCGACCGCATCTACGAGAAGCTCTACGCCTTCGCCAATTTCGGTTTCCCCGAGAGCCATTCGCAGAGTTTCGCCTCGATCGTGTTCTATTCGTCGTGGTTCAAGCTGCACCATCCGGCGGCGTTCTGTGCCGGGCTGTTGCGTGCGCAGCCGATGGGTTTCTACTCGCCGCAGTCGCTGGTCGCCGACGCCCGCCGGCACGGGGTGCGCGTGCACGGCCCCGACATCAACGCCAGCCGCGCCGAGCCCACCCTCGAGAACGCGGGCACCGAGATCCGGCTCGGCCTGTCTGGTGTGCGGCACATCGGCACCGACCTCGCCGAGCGCATCGTCGCCGCCCGTGCCGAACACGGCCCCTTCGCCTCGATGCTCGACCTCACCGGTCGCGTGGAACTCACTGTCGCCCAATCGGAATCGCTCGCCACCGCAGGGGCGCTGGACGTCCTGGTCGACACCGAACCGCGCCATGGCGACTCCGCGAACGGCCGCGTCGCACCGCCGAACAGGCTCAGCTCGGGCGCCGGTCGCGGTGGGGTCACGGCTGTGCGGGGTCCAGATGCTGTGCCGGATCAGCTGGTTGCGCAACGGGAATCGCGCGGTAGCAGCGTGCGCAGGGCGGCGTTGTGGGCAGCGGGTGCGGCGGCCGTGGAACGTCCCGATCGCCTACCCGGCACGGGTCCCGCCACCGTCGCTCCGTCCCTGCCCGGCATGAGCGCGCTCGAACTCGCCGCCGCCGATGTCTGGGCCACCGGCATCTCGCCCGACTCCTATCCCACCGAATTCCTTCGGGCCCACCTGAATTCACTCGGTGTGGTTCCCGCGTGCGATCTCCTGCTGGTCGAGGACGGCGCCCGCATCCTGGTGGCGGGCGCCGTCACCCACCGTCAGCGCCCCGCCACCGCCGCGGGCGTCACCTTCCTCAACCTCGAAGACGAGACCGGCATGGTCAACGTCGTCTGCTCGGTCGGCCTGTGGACCCGCTACCGCCGTCTCGCCCAGAACGCCACCGCCCTGCTCATCCGCGGCCGCATCCAAAACGCCGAGGGCGCCGCCAGCGTCGTCGCCGACCACCTCGAACATCTCGACCTGCGGATCGTCGCCCGATCCCGCGACTTCCGCTGATCTCGCGGTCACCCGGTATCCGTTGGGTATCTTGGGAATTGGGGGTACAGCATGAACGCGCACGCTCGGCAGGAATCGGAACCCGCGGGACCGGTGCTGGTCGCACGACGGACCAAGTTCTTCGTGCTGATCGGGGATCTGGTTGTCTCGCTGCCGTCGGTCGTGCTCAGCGGATGGCTCATCTGGAGATTGTCGGCGCTGGTCGGGGACTGGCTCGTGGTCGTCGCCGCGCTGGTGTGGCCGGTATCGGGCGCGTGCGTTCTGCTCGTCGGTGTCCTGATCTCCGGTGCGGCAGCGCAGGCCAGCCGGTCCGCGTCGCCCGAGCACGCGGAAGTGGCCGCCGCGTGGGCGGCGGTCGCCGCCGTTGCCCGGATCGACGGATCTCGCTATACGCCATGGGTTAACGACGTCGCAACGGTGAACGGAGAGGTGTACGGATACGCGACTCTCGGCCGGCACGTCGTCGTGACCCGGCATGCCGTCGACGTGTTCACGCGAGGAGAACTGCAGGCGGTACTCGCGCACGAGTTGGGCCATCAGTTGCTGGGACGAATGTGGTTACGGTGGCTGATCAAGTGGTATCGAGGGCCTGCCGACCTGCTCCTCGAACTCGCTGTGGGCGTGGTGTCCAAGGTCGCGTGGTCGCTGCAAATCGGGCCTCGGTGGATCGCCCACCGACTGTTTCGGGGGCCTCGGCCGGTCATCCTCCTCGGCGTGCTGGTGGTCGTCATCGTGCCGACCGCAGCCGTCCTCGGCTCGGGTTGGGCGATTCTCGCCGTGTCGACCCGGTTTCTCGGGCTGCCGACCGCCCTGGTCGTGGTGGTGGTCCTCGTCGCGCAGCCCCTCGCGCGAGCCAGGCTGTCCCAGTGGCAGGAGTACGGTGCCGACCGAGTAGCGGTGGAACTCGGCTACGGCCAGGATCTTCGTGGTGTACTACGACGACTGCAGGCGGACTGGGACGCTACCCCTGTCGAGCAGCGCCAGCTGGCTCGCTTGATTCATACCCACCCGTCGCCCGACAGTCGCCGCCGCGCGGTCGAAGCGCTTGAATCTCAACGGCACACGGCAACGGCCGACGATCAGCCGTCATGACCAGGTCGCGCGAGCGCGCCCGCTCCGGCTCTCCCACGCACTACGCTGCGAACATGCGCAAGCTTGCCGTGGTGATGATCGCGTTGCTCGGACTCGTGTTCCTGGTCGGGTGCGGCGATGACGAGAGCGAGGACCATGCCGGTAAGGCGTCCTCGCCCACCGTCATGGGCGGGCCCGCTCCCGCAGTGGCGCCCGGGTTCCGCGAGGGCGCCCCGCAGCAGGACAGTCCGGCGCCGACGGATCAGTCGAACCGGAAAGAGGTGATCACCGGGTCGGTGGATGTCACCTCGGGGGATCCGATCGCCGCCGCCGCGACCGTCACCGAGCAGGTCCGCGCCGTCGACGGCCGGATCGACAGCCGCACCGAACAGCCCGGTACCGACGAGCGGGCCGCTCGGGCCGTGCTCAGTGTGCGGGTGCCCGCCGACAAGACCGATGCCTTCATCACCGGGCTCGGTGGGGTCGGCACGGTGACCCGGGTCAGCACCAACCGCGACGATGTCACCATGCAGTGGCAGGACCTCGACGCCCGCATCCGCGCCCTGCAAGCCTCCGTCGACCGGCTCAAAGCGCTGATCACGAGCGCCACCAACACCGCCGACCTGATCGCCGCGGAGGAGGCGCTGTCGAGCAGGCAGGGCGAGCTCGACAGCCTCACCGCGCAGAAACGCAGCCTCGACGATCAGGTCGCGCTGTCGACGCTCACCATCACCCTCACCGCCGACGACAAGAACGCCCCCGGCGATCCGGACAACTTCTGGGACGGCATCGTCTCGGGCTGGCACTCGCTGATCGACTGGTTGCAGGACGCGATCGTCTTCGTCGGCAAGGCCGTGCCGTGGCTGGGCTTCCTCGCGGTGATCGGCGGATTGCTGTATGCCGCACTGCGATTGCTGCGCAGGCGCCGTCGCACCGGAGCGCACGTGCCCACCGCTGCGGTGCCCACCGCACCGCCGGCCACCGCACCGCCGGCCACCGCATCCGAGGTCAACGCATCCGGCGCATCGGCATCGGCAGCATCCGGGAAGGAGACCCCCGGTGCCCACAGTGCGGGCGACGATCAAACCGAACAGCCGTAAAGGCCCACTCGTCGAAACCGCCGAAGACGGCACCCTCACCCTCTATGTCCGCGCCCCGGCCGTCGAGGGCAAGGCCAACAAGGCCGCCATCGAACTACTCGCCGATCATTTCGGCGTAGCCAAGTCCGCCGTCCGGCTGACCGCCGGCGCCACCTCACGGTTCAAGCGGTTCGACATCGACTGAGTCAGACCGCGCCCGGAAATCCCAGCTGCCGCCAGGCCTCGTACACCGACACCGCCGCCGCGTTCGACAGGTTCATCGACCGTCGACCCGGCAGCATCGGAATGCGCACCTGCTCAGTGATCTGCGGATCGGCCAGTACCTCCGCGGGCAGACCGGTGGGCTCGGTGCCGAACAGCAGCGCGTCGTCGTCTCGATAGGCGATATCGGTGAAACGAGTGGTGGCCTGGGTGGTGAAGGCGAACACGCGGCCGGGCCGGATCGCCGCGAACGCCGTCGCCAGGTCGGGATGCACGGTCACCACCGCGAGGTCGTGGTAGTCCAGTCCGGCCCGGCGCAGCTTGGACTCCGAGAGGTCGAATCCGAGCGGTTCGATCAGGTGTAGCGCGCAGCCGGTCCCCGCGGCCAACCGGATCGCGTTGCCGGTATTGGGCGGAATCACAGGCTCGTGAAAGATCAGGTGCAGCACAGCGGACCACTCTGTCATGCGCCACCCCGTCCGCGCGCAGGCGGTATCTGGAACAATCGGGCTCGTGAACGAGGCGGAGACGACCGGCAAGCACCGGGTCGCGCGGTTGAGCGCGGGGGAGCAGTACCTGCGCAGTCATCTGCCGATGACCGTGGTGACCGCGCTGATCGTGATCGCGGTCGGCTTCGTCGCGTGGGATCGGTGGCGCCGCGGCGCGCTGATCTTCGGCAGCGCCGCCCTGGTGGCCGCCGCGTTCCGGCTGTGCCTGCCGACCGTGCAGGTGGGGTTGCTCGCCGTGCGCAGCCGCCCGTTCGACGTGGCCGCGCTCACCGCGCTCGGCAGCGCCATCGTCTTCCTGGCCGCCACGATCAACACCCTCGGCGTCAGCTGACGACGAAGGCCGACCACGGCATCGTTGACGTGGCCGGCCCCGACACCCCCGGATGTGGTGTCGTTCAGGCGGTTTCGGGGACTTTCGGTTCCCAGAGGCTGCGATGCCCCTGGCTGCCGTACAGGGCGCGCGCCCGGTCCGGCGTGATCGTCACCGGGTCGACCGGCACCGGCGCGGCGGCGTGCGCGGCGAAGACCTGCCCGGTCATCGGGGCGATGAACGGGGCGGCCTTGACGATCACCCAGTTGTCGCGCCGGGCGGCGACCCAGGCGATCACCTTCGCGGGAATCCGCACCGCGAGGTCGACCACGCGGGGCACCCGGTACCGGCCGAGCCTGCGCATCCACATCGGCAGCGTCGGGATGCTGGCCAGCGAGAGCAGCCTGCTCCCGATCGCGTAGCCCCAGCCTTTGCTCGGCGGCGTCCACATCAGATAGTGCATGCCTTCGATGGCGCGCTCGGTGACGCACAGTTGCGGCCGGACTCGCTCGTAGTAGGCACGCACCTCCTCGCGCGAGCGCGGGACGTCCGCGGGCTTGCAGGTCTGCAATTCGGCGGCGATCGCGCATTCGGCCCAGAAGCGCCGCTCCTCCTCGGGGCTCAGCGGGCCGGGTCCGTACATCTCATAGGCCTTGAGCACCGAGTGCCAGCCGGTGATGTGGATCCACAGCTGGGTTTCCGGGCTGTTGGCGCTGTAGCGTTTGCCGCTGATCGGTTCGATGCCCGTCATCGGCGCGTGCACCTTCATCAGGTGCTCGGCGGCCTGGATGGCGGTGCGGCCGTCGCCGACCGCGACGAGCACGAAGTACAGCAGGGTGTGGTCGAGCCGCGTGCGTGGGTTGCTGTAGATCCCCTGCGAATCGGCGACGGCGGCGGTGAGGAACGGATCGAAGTGTTCCAGGGCGACCGCGCGCTGGAATCCGATCAGGGCGGTCGGCGACGCCCATACCTTCCAGCTGGGGGAGTCGGGTCCGAAGAAGCCGTAGTCGTCGCGGCGCAGGGAAGTGGGGTCGAAGGCCATTGCACGTGCTCCTTTGCAAGTGAATACAACACCACCGTAGCAATGGCGTGTGATGAATACAACGGCTGCGTAGGAATTGCGCTGACAAGTCGGCCGCGGGGTATCGTCCAGGGAGAGAAAGGCAGGTGGGCGTGTGACCGCGACGCAGGACCGACGACCGCGGCGCCGCTATGCCCCGCGACTGCCGCCGCAGGAACGCCGTGCGCAACTGCTCGATGCCGCGTTCGCCGTGCTGGGCCGGGTGGAACTGCACGAGTTGAGCATGGAGGCGGTCGCGCAGGAGGCCGGGGTCGGAAAACCGGTGCTCTACACCGTGTTCAAGACCCGCGCCGAACTGGTCGAAGCGCTGCTGGAGCGCGAGAGTGAACGCGGACTGGAACAGATCGCCGACACGCTGCCCGACGACCTGTTCGGCGCCGATCCGGTCGCCGTCGCCTCGTCGACGGTGGAAGCGTTCGTCGGTGTGGCACTGGCGAATCCGACGCGCTGGCGGCTGATCCTCGCCACACCCGCGAGCGCCCCCGGTGAATACCGCGCGGCTCTTCGCACGTCGCGGGCCGATATCCTGGCGCGCGCGGAATCTCTTGTCCGCATGGGCATTTCGCTGTCACCGCGCTGGTCGGGCATGGATGCCGAACTGCTCGCGAACTCGACCCTGACCGTCGCCGAAATGCTCGGCAGGCTGGCCGTCAGCGAGCCGGAAGAGTATCCGCGCGAACGGCTTCAGGCCTACGTTCGCTCGATCGTCACCCTGCTGACCGGGCCCTGACGGCTCAGCGGTTCTCCCGCGCCAAGCGCATCGTCTCGGTGAGCAGCTTCGACACGGCGGCCGCCTCGGTGAGGAACCCGTCGTGCCCGTCGCGCGAATGCACGATCTCCAGACCCGCGCAGCCCGGCAGCCCTTCGGCCAGCTCGGCCTGGGTGTGCAAGGGGTACAGGCGATCCGAGTCGACTCCGCCGACCACGCACGGCACCGATGTCGAGGCCAGCGCGGCAGCGATACCGCCGCGCCCGCGACCCACATCGTGGCGGTTCATGGCCTCGCTGAGCAGCACGTAGGTGGCCGGATCGAACCGCTGGACCAGCTTGTCGGCCTGGTGCTCGAGGTAGCTCTGTACCGCGTAGCGCCCACCGGTCCACGGTTCTTCGTCGCCCTGGGGCTTGTTGGTGAAGCGGTGGTCGAGTTCGCCCTCGGTGCGGTAGGTCAGGTGCGCGATGCGCCGGGCCAGTCCCATGCCGGTCATCGGCGCGCGGCCGGTGCCGTGATAGTCGCCGCCCTGCCAGTCGGGATCGGCCGCGATGACGGCCATCTGGGTGGTCTGGGTGCCGATCTGATCGGCGGTGGCGCGGGCGCCCACGGCCAGCACGAGCGCGGCGCTGACCCGCTCGGGCAGGCCGATGATCCACTCGAGTACCCGCATGCCACCCATCGAGCCGCCGACGACAGCGCCGAGCCGCTCGATCCCGAGCACCTCGAACAACTGCGCTTCGGCCTTTACCTGGTCACGGATGGTCAGCTCGGGAAACCGTGCGCCCCAAGGCTTTCCGTCGGAGGCGAGCGAGGACGGGCCGGTGCTGCCCTTGCAGCCGCCCAGCACGTTGGTCGCGATCACGCACCACTCGTCGGTGTCGATCGGCGCGCCGGGCCCGACCATGCCCTCCCACCAGCCGGGCGCCCCGTCGGGCCCACCGACGACATGGGAGTCGCCGGTGAGCGCGTGTTCGACGAGCACCACATTGTCCAGCGTGGGCGAGAGCTCGCCCCAGCGTTGCACCGCCAGCCGCACATCGGGGACGACGGCGCCGTTCTCCAGCGCCACATCCCCGATGGCGACCACGCCGACGCGCCCGTCCGGCGGTGGCAGCAGGGCCACCCCGGTTCCGGGTCGGGCGATCGGCGATTCGGTGCTCACAGTCACGTCGTCGCCGCCGCGAACCCGGCCCGCAGATCGGCCAGAATGTCGTCGATTCCCTCGATGCCCACCGCGAGCCTGACCAGGCCGGGAGTGACGCCGGCCGCCAGCTGCTCGTCGGGCGTCAACTGCGAGTGCGTGGTCGACGCCGGGTGAATCACGAGTGAACGCACATCACCGATGTTAGCTACATGGCTGTGCAGGCTGAGCGCGTCCACGAACTTCTTGCCCGCATCGACACCGCCGGCCAGCTCGAAGGCCACGATCGCGCCCGCGCCCTTGGGCGCCAGCTCCTTGGCTCGCGCGTGCCAGGGCGAGGACTCGAGGCCCGCGTAGAACACCGCGTCGACGCCCGGCTGCTCGGCGACGAACTTCGCGACCGCCTCGGCATTGCTGACATGCCGTTCGACCCGCAGGCTCAGCGTCTCGATGCCCTGGGCGATGAGGAACGCGTTGAACGGCGAGACCGCGGCACCCAGATCGCGCAGCAACTGCACGCGAGCCTTCAGCGCGAACGCGGGCGCGCCCAGATCGGCGAACACCGCACCGTGGTAGCTGGGGTCGGGCTCGGTGAAGCCGGGGAAGCGCGCGTTGCCGTCGGCGTCGCGCACGGTCCAGTCGAAGGTGCCGCCGTCGACGATCACGCCCGCCACGGCCGCACCGTGACCACCCAGGTACTTCGTCGCCGAATGCACGACGATGTCGGCGCCGTGGGCCAGCGGCTGGATCAGGTAGGGGGTCGCGACGGTGTTGTCCACGATCAGTGGAAGGCCGTTCGCGTGCGCGACACCGGCGATACCGGGAATGTCGAACACCGCGCTGCTCGGGTTGGCGATGGTCTCGCCGTAGAACGCCTTGGTGTTCGGCTGGATCGCGGCTTCCCACTGCGCGAGGTCATCGGGATCCTCGACGAACGAGACCGTGATGCCCAGCTTGGGCAGCGAGTAGTGGAAGAGGTTGTAGGTGCCGCCGTAGAGGTGCGGGCTGGACACGATGTGGTCGCCCGCGCTCGCCAGGTTCAGGATCGCGTAGGTCTCCGCGGCCTGGCCCGAGGCCAGCAGCAGCGCCGCGACGCCACCTTCGAGCGCGGCCACGCGCTGCTCCACCGCGTCCTGGGTGGGGTTCATGATCCGGGTGTAGATGTTGCCCGGCTCGGCGAGACCGAACAGCGCGGCGGCGTGATCGGTGTCGCGGAAGGTGTAGGAGGTGGTCTGGTAGATCGGCAGGGCCCGCGCGTTGGTGCTCGCGTCGGGGGCCTGGCCCGCGTGGACCTGCTTGGTCTCGAAGGACCAGTTCTCGGGCAGAGAAGAGTCAGTCATGTCGTGCTCCAAATGGGTGTCAGCCGGGGGATCTCGTCAACTGGGTCGGATCGACTGGCAACAACACATGGGGGCCTCCTGCAGTGCGCGCTTGCTCTCGACTTTCGAGAGCCCGGTCATCACCCGGAGCACCCCACCGCAGCTGGAGGGTTGCCGACCAGCGAGCCGGGGCTTGGCGCTGGTACTCATGACCTTGCCGTCATGTTAACCGGAGATCTCCCGCGGGCGGAAACTTCCCCCGCATTTCCCGCCGAAGATCACTCGTTGGACGGTGTGCCGAAGCCTGGCGTGTCGTCCACCGGTGCGCCGCAGACCTGCCGTAAGCCGTGGTAGGCGCGCAGCACGGCGTCCCGAGTGACCCGGACAGCTACCGCCGGTGACCCGCTCAGCAAGGCTTGTTCGGTGTCGGCGACGGAGAGGTGGCACAGCATCTGCCAGATCCCGGCCACCAGCTTCACCGTGAAGTCGTCCGGTGACGTGCCCATCCGTTGCGCGAGCTCGGTGCACACCGCGACGTTCTTCTTCTCCGCGTATTCCAGCGCGCGGGCGTTGACCGACTGGCTGGTGCGCATGATGCGCTGCATCTGCAGGAATTGGCGGATGAACCGGATGCCGTCCGCGTCCGCCTCGGCCTGGACCACCGTCAGGTAGGCGCCACACAGTGCCTGGAGTTCGTTGCCGGTGTTCGGCTGGGAGCGCAGCGCGACGGCGACGGAGACCCCGAAGTCGTCGATCGGGGCCAGCACGATGTCTTCCTTGAGCGCGAAGTACCGGTTGACGGTGCGCGGGGACACATCGGCACCCGCGGCGATCTGCTCGACCGTCGTCGCGTCGAACCCTTGGCTGTCGCACAGGTCGAGTCCGACCGCCACGATCGCGGCCTTGGTCTGGAGCTTCTTGCGCTCGCGCAGGCCCAGCGGCGCGCCGGCAGCCGGTTCGGTCGTCCGGTCGGCGCTGATCGGAGTGGTCGAGTCCAGCATTCCCTCAGCCTACCGTGTCGGCGGCTCTATCTGTCCAAGTAGGCCAATTGGCGCATTCAGACATTTTTCTCTTGACGCCAATTGTCTTGCAGTGCCAGGATTGACCCACGCCAATCGAGCGACGAGGAGTCCTGGTGACCGGCACCGAGATAATGACGAAACATGTTGATCAACAACAGAATTCGATGCGGTGGTGGGCGTTGGTCGTGCTCTCCGCCGCCCAGTTGATGGTGGTGCTCGACGCCACCGTGATCACGATCGCCCTGCCCTATGCCCAGCGCGACCTGGGGATCAGCGACGGCGACAAGCAGTGGGCGCTCACCGCGTACACGCTCATCTTCGGCGGCCTACTGCTGCTCGGCGGACGGATGGCCGACTACCTGGGCCGCCGCCGGATCTTCCTGGTCGGCCTGGTCGGCTTCGCTGCCGCCTCGGCGCTGGCCGGGCTCGCGCAGACCGGCCCGCAGTTGTTCATCGGCCGAGGTCTACAGGGTGCGTTCGCCGCGCTGCTCGCCCCCGCGGCTTTGTCGCTGCTGTCGGTGATCTTCACCGATGTGCAGGAGCGGGCCCGCGCGTTCGCGGTCTTCGCCGGCATCACCGCCGGTGGCATCGCGTTCGGGCTGATCGTCGGCGGCGCGCTCACCGAGTTCGCGTCGTGGCGATGGACGCTGCTGATGAACACGCCGATCGCGCTCATCGCGGTAGCCGGTGCGGTGGCGGTGATCGCGCGCGATATCCCGGTGCCGAGAACCGGCGGCTACGACCTGCCCGGCGCCGTCACCGTGACATTCGGCTTGGTGTCGATCGTCTACGGATTCAGTCGCGCCGCCGAACACGGTTGGCTGGCGGGCAGCACGCTCGGCCTGCTCGGGGCGGGCTTCGCGTTGCTCATCGCGTTCGTCTTCATCGAGGCGCGCTCGGCGAATCCGCTGTTGCCACTGCGCATTCCGGGTGAGATCAATCGGGGCGGCGCCCTGCTGGCCGCGCTGCTGATCCCGATCGCGATGTTCGCGATGTTCTTGTTCCTGAGCTTCTACTACCAGAACACCCTGGGCTATTCGCCGCTGAAGGCCGGCATCGCGTTCCTGCCGTTCCCCGTGGGCATCGGGATCGCGGCGGGCATCACCAGTTCGTTGATGCCCAAGTTCGGGCCGCGTCCGCTCATGGTGGTCGGCGCGCTGCTCGGTGTCGTCGGACTGCTGTGGCTGGCGCAACTGAGTTACGGCGACGGGTACGCACTGAGCGTGCTGCCCGCGCAGCTGCTGATGGCGCTCGGGATGGGCCCGCTGTTCGTCGGGATGCAGGCCGTCGCGCTGCATCAGGTCGACGCTGAGGACTCCGGCGTCGCCAGCGCCCTGCTCAATGCCGCCCAGCAGGTCGGCGGCGCCGTCGGCACCGCCCTGCTGACCACGCTGTCGGTGCAGGCCGCCGAGAACTACGTCACCGACAACCCGACCGTCGACCACCTGATCGAACGCGCCTCGATCTACAGCTACGACGTCGCGTTCTATATCGGCGCCGGCTTCTTCCTCGCCGCCGCCGTGGTGATCGCGGTGATGATCCGCGACAAGCCGGAGAACCTGATCGAAGGCGACGAACACGCGGCCGCGGTACCGATCGCGGTCTGACCTGGTGAACCGGGCCCGCGCCACCGTTCTCGGTGCGCGGGCCCCGCCGTGTTACTACTCAGTAGCCGGTCAAGGCCCGATCGGGTGCCGACGTGCGGCCGGAGCGGAGTAGCTTCGAGGAGTCCCGCACAGCGGGCCCTCCCATCGCGGTGAGGTGGGGGACAGCAGTACGCTCGTCTTGTTTGCACCACACGTCCCGCAGACAACGCGGGGCATATACGTTGTCTGTTGGAACTGCTGGGGTCCGCTCACAAGCGTGTTCGCCTAGCCGTGCAATAAGGGCACCCACCGAGGAGGACACGAAGATCCATGTCCAAGATCAAGGTTGAAGGCACCGTTGTAGAACTCGACGGCGACGAGATGACCCGGATCATCTGGCAGTTCATCAAGGACAAGCTGATCCATCCCTATCTCGACGTGAATCTCGAGTACTACGACCTCGGCATCGAGTACCGCGACAAGACAGACGACCAGGTCACCGTCGACGCGGCCAATGCCATCAAGAAGTACGGCGTCGGAGTGAAATGCGCCACCATCACCCCCGACGAAGCGCGGGTGAAAGAGTTCGGCCTCAAGAAGATGTGGCGCTCGCCCAACGGCACCATCCGTAACATCCTGGGTGGCACCATCTTCCGCGCGCCGATCATCATCTCCAACGTGCCCCGCCTGGTGCCCGGCTGGACCAAGCCGATCATCATCGGCCGTCACGCCTTCGGCGACCAGTACCGCGCCACCGACTTCAAGGTCTACGAGGCTGGCACCGTCACGCTGACCTTCACCCCGGAAGACGGCAGCGAGCCGATCATCCACGAGGTCGTGAAGATGCCCGAGGACGGCGGCGTCGTCATGGGTATGTACAACTTCAAGAAGTCCATCGAGGACTTCGCGCGGGCCTCGTTCAACTACGGCCTGCAGCAGAACTACCCGGTGTACCTCTCCACGAAGAACACCATCCTCAAGGCTTACGACGGCATGTTCAAAGACACCTTCCAGGAAGTCTTCGACGCCGAGTTCAAGGCCGAGTTCGACGCGGCGGGCCTCACCTACGAGCACCGCCTGATCGACGACATGGTCGCCTCCTCCATGAAATGGGAGGGCGGCTACGTCTGGGCCTGCAAGAACTACGACGGCGACGTGCAGTCCGACACCGTGGCCCAGGGCTTCGGCTCGCTCGGCCTGATGACCTCGGTGCTGCTCACCCCGGACGGCAAGACCTGTGAGGCCGAGGCCGCGCACGGCACGGTCACCCGGCACTACCGTCAGCACCAGCAGGGCAAGCCGACCTCGACCAACCCGATCGCGTCGATCTTCGCCTGGACCCGTGGTCTCGAACACCGCGGCAAGCTGGACAACACCCCCGAGGTGATCGGCTTCGCGCAGGCGCTCGAGGATGTGGTCATCAAGACCGTCGAGGGCGGTCAGATGACGAAGGACCTCGCCGCGCTCGTCGGCGGCGACCAGGGTTACCTGAGCACCGAGGAATTCCTCGGCGCGCTGGACGTCAACCTGGCTCGTGCTCTGAAGTGATGTAGCCCCGGTTCGCGACCGCGAACCCGCACGGCTGTAAGAAAGCGCTCGCATCGAATCCGATGCGAGCGCTTTTGCGTCCGTCCCCGGCGGTTGTTCCCACGGTGGGGTAACTCACGCTCGTTTCGGGTAGCTAAAGGGTAGTCGTCGCCGTTGCATGGAAGCGTGACTTCTTCCACTGCAGCCCCCGATCGCCTCGAGGTGCCACGCACCAGCTGGCATGTCCCGGCGATGCTCGCGTTGGCGCTGGGTGGATTCGGGATCGGGACCACCGAGTTCGTGACCATGGGGTTGCTGCCCGATATCGCGCGGGCCTTCGATATCTCCGAGCCGTCGGCCGGGCACGCGGTGTCGGCGTACGCGCTGGGCGTCGTGGTCGGTGCGCCGTTGATCGCCGCGTTGTGCGCGCGGGTGGCGCGCAAGAAGTTGCTGATCGTGTTGATGGTCGCGTTCACCATCGGCAATATCGGGACCGTGCTCGCGCCGACCTTCGGCACGCTCGTGCTCGCGCGGTTCGTGTCCGGTCTGCCGCACGGCGCGTACTTCGGCGTCGCCTCGCTGGCCGCCGCCACGCTCGCACCCGTGGGGCAGCGAGCCAAGGCCGTGGCCGCGGTGATGCTCGGGCTCAGCGTGGCGAATGTGATCGGGGTGCCGGGCGCGACCTGGCTCGGTCAGCACCTGGGCTGGCGTGACGCCTATGTGGTCGTCGCCGTGATCGGCGTGGCGACGGTGGCCGCTCTGTGGCGCTATGTCCCCGCGCTGACCAGCATGAAGATCACCAACCCGATGACCGAACTCGGTGCGCTGCGACGCCCGCAGGTGCTGCTCACCCTGGCTGTGGGCGCGATCGGCTTCGGCGGCATGTTCGCGGTCTACACCTACATCGCCACCACCATGACCGATGTCGCGGGCATGCCCATCGGCGCGGTGCCGATCGTGCTGGCGCTGTTCGGTCTCGGCATGATCGTGGGCAATATCGGCGGCGGCATCCTCGCCGACCGTGGCGTCGACCGCTCGATCTTCGTCGCCATGATCGCGATGGTCGTGATCCTGGCCGGATTCGTCCTGGCGGCGCACAACCCCGTCACCGCCGCGATCGGCGCCTTCCTCGTCGGCGCCTCCGGCGCGGCCCTGGCCCCCGGCCTCCAAACCCGCCTCATGGACGTAGCCGCCGACGCCCAAACCCTCGCCGCCGCCCTCAACCACGCCGCCTTGAACATGGCCAACGCCGCGGGCGCCTGGCTCGGTGGCCTCGTCATCGCCGCGGGCCTCGGCTACACCGCCCCGGCCGTGGTCGGCGCCCTGCTGGCCGTCGCCGGTGTCCTCCTGTTCACCCTCACGGCTTTCCTGCAACGCCGGTCGGCGCGTAACACGCCGTAACCGATTGGTGCCCTTGCGCACCTCGTCCTACGTTGCCCACATGCCGAGCCACCTGCACGAGGGTTTGCTTGACCTGTTCCGCACGGATCTCCTGCTCGCCCCGTCGTTGCTGGCTGAGGAGTTCAGGATCCCGCTGCCCGGCTTGTCGCAGATGCGGGCTGAGCCGTGCGACTTCACTGACGTCGGGCCCAAGGAGTTCCGCGGTGACTTGGCCCTCAGCACCCACGACGATCGGGACATCCCGGTACTCGGTGTGTGCGTCGAGGTGCAGTTGTCCAAGGCGGACGTGCGTCGCTGGAAATGGCCGGTCTACCTGACCACCCTGCGATCGCGGCTGTGTTGCCCGGTAGTGCTGTTGGTGGTGACGCCCAGCAGAGCAGTCGCGAAGTGGGCCGAGCAGCCGATCGAGCTCGATACAGTCGGATCGGTCATCCAACCGCTGGTGCTGGGCCCGGACCGTTTCCCGGTCGTCACCGATCCGGTCGAGGCCGGAAAGTGCCCCGAGCGCGCGACGCTGTCGGCGATCGCCCACGGCGCAGGCCCGCATACGGAGGAAGTCCTTGCCGCGTTCCTGGCCGGGCTGATGAAAACCGACGATGAACATGCCAAAATGTATCTTGATCTGGTCGACGACGCGTTGACCGTCGCCGCAAGCCGACGCTTGGAGGAACTGATGGAGAGCTCGCCTCAATATCGCGGCCGCATCGCTACCAAGTACATGGCGAAGGGGCGAGAGGAGGGCCTCGCGGAGGTGGACGCGAAGGTCGCCGAGACTGCTGCGCACGCGGTGCTCACCGTGCTGACTGCCCGCGGGCTCGAGCTGTCCGCCGCGCAGCGCGCGCTGCTCGCCGCGTGTACCGATCTCGACCAGCTCGACGCATGGTTGACGCAGGCGGTCACCGCCACTCGTACCGACGAACTCTTCGGCTGACGCGCGACCGTCCCTACCTCAGTGGTCTAGTTGGCGGGCCGGGCCCAGCCGACGCTGAGCTGGACGGCTCGTTGCCAGCGTTCGTATTCTTCCTCGCGGATTCGACGGTCCGGCGACGGTATCCATTGGGCAGCGACCTTCCAATTGCGGCGTAGGCCTTGGAGATCGGGCCAGTAGCCGACGGCCAGACCCGCTGCGTAGGCGGCGCCGAGGGAGACTGTTTCGGTGACCAGCGGGCGCATGACCGGTGTGTCGAGGACGTCGGCGATGATCTGCATGAGCAGGTTGTTGGAGGCCATGCCGCCTGCTACCCGCAGGGACTTCGCCTGGAGGCCGGCGTCGGCGTTCATGGCTTCGACCACGTCGCGGGTCTGCCAGGCGGTGGCCTCCAGGACGGCGCGGGCCAGGTGGCCCTTGGTGACGTAGGAGGTCAGGCCGATGAGCAGGCCACGGGCATCGCTGCGCCAGTGCGGGGCGTAGAGGCCGGAGAAGGCGGGGACCAGGTAGCAGCCGCCGTTGTCGTCGACTGCGCTTGCGAGAGTTTCGATCTCGGGTGCGGTGGCGATCAGGCCGACGATATCGCGCAGCCACTGGACGAGAGATCCGGTGACCGCGATGGGCCCTTCGAGGGCGTACACCGGTTCGGCGCCGACCTGGTAGCCGATGGTGGTGAGCAGGCCGTGCCGGGAGCGGATCAGTTCGGTGCCGGTGTTCATCATGAGAAAGCCGCCGGTGCCGTAGGTGCATTCGGTTTCGCCAGGGGCGAAGCAGGTTTGGCCGAACAGCGCCGCGTGCTGGTCGCCGAGGGCCGCGCCGATCCGGACGCCGGGGACGACGGTGCGGGCGGTGCCGAAATCGCCCGTCGACGGTTCGATGCGGGGCAGCATGGCGGGCGGAATGTCGAAGAACCGCAGCAGTTCCGCGTCCCACTGGCGGGTGGCGAGGTTCATCAGCAGGGTGCGCCCCGCGTTGGTCACGTCGGTGACGTGCTCGGCGCCGCCGGTCAGGTTCCAGATGAGCCAGGATTCCATGGTGCCGAAGAGAACGTCGCCGCGTTCGGCTCTTGCGCGAAGACCGTCGACATTGTCGAGGAGCCAGCGCAGGCGTGGTGCGGCGAAGTAGGTGGCCAACGGAAGCCCGCTCAACTCGGGAATACGCTGTGCCCCGGGCAATTCCTTCAGCTGCTCGACCAGCTCTTCGGTGCGCACGTCCTGCCAGACGATGGCCAGCCGCACCGGCAGCCCGGTGCGCCGATCCCACACCACGGTGGTCTCGCGCTGATTGGCGATGCCGATCGCGGCCACCTGGCCGACAGTGATCCCGGCATCGCGCAGCGCCGCGGGCACGATCCGCTCCACCGTCCGCCAGATCTCGAGCGCGTCCTGCTCCACCCACCCCGACTTGGGATAGTGCTGGCGATGGGTCCGCTGCGCCATGCCTGCCAGCCGGGCGTGCTGATCGAAGACGATGCACCGGCTCGAGGTGGTGCCCTGATCGATGGCGAGCACGAAGCGTGGGGTCATCGTCGTCTGCTCTCGTTGTCGGCCGCGGAGTATCGGTCGGTGGAGGTGGCGCTCGCGAAAGTACCGGCCCGGTTCATCGCGCTGCCGTCAGGTCGCGGTGCACGGCGAGAGCGGCGGCGCGAACCTGCTCGATCGCGGCCGCGCGCACCTGTAACCGGTTGTCGCACAGCCGATCCGTCGGCCCGGAGATGCCGATGGCCGCGACGACGAGGCCGCCTCTGGCCCGAATGGGCGCGGCGATCCCCGCTTCGCCCGAGCGGTGCTCGTCGACTTCGTCCGCCCAGCCCCGTCGGCGAACCTCGGCGATCACCCGGTCGAGCGCGTCGCGTTCGGTGATCGTCCGGTGGGTGAAACCCTGGAGCGCACCGGCTTGCGCCGCGGCGTCGTAAGCGAGCAGCACCTTGCCCAGCGCGGTCGCGTGGGCGGGAAGTACTTCGCCCACCGCCAGCGCCTGCTCGCTGTTGTCGGGCCGGAAGACGTGGTGGATCACCGTGATTCCGGTATCGCGCGCCACGGCGATGCGCACCGATTCCCCGGAACGGGAGGCCAGCGCGTCGGCCCGGTGGATCGCCCGTGAGCGCAACTCGTTCACGTCGAGCCGATCGGTTCCGAGCTCGCCGATCGCGGGGCCGAGCAGGTACTTGCCGGTGAGCGCGTCCTGGTCGACGAACCCGACCCCGAGCAGCGTCCGCAGGATGCCGTGCGCGGTGGGTTTGGCCAGGTCGAGCGCGGTCGCGATCTCGCCGACACCCAGTGGCCCCGGTCCACGCGCCAGCAACCGCAGCACGGCGGCGGCGCGTTCGATCGACTGGATCGGGCCAGGCATGGGCCCGAACCTACCACCGTTCAGCATTGTCGAACGGTGCTTGTGGTGCCCGCGTGCCCGCGTTCCTAGCGTGGGTTTCGGGCACAGGCGCCCGATCGGCGGACTCGACGACGAGGTCCGGGAAGGCGAGAAGATGAACCGGTACGTGGGCGCGATCGACCAGGGCACGACGTCGACGCGATTCATGGTTTTCGACCACAAGGGCACCGTGGTCGCCCGCCACCAGCTCGAACACTCGCAGATCATGCCGCGCCCCGGCTGGGTCGAACACAATCCGGACGAGATCTGGGAACGCACCCGCACCGTCGTCAAGACCGCCCTCTCGCTCGCCGATCTCACGGCCGACGACCTCGCCGCCATCGGGGTGACCAACCAGCGAGAGACCACCGTGGTCTGGAACCGCCACACCGGCCGCCCCTACGGCAACGCCATCGTCTGGCAGGACACCCGCACCGACCGCATCATCGCCGACCTCGACGCCGCCGAGCACAGCGCGCTCATCCGCGAGAAGACCGGCCTGCCGCCCGCGCCGTACTTCTCCGGCGGCAAGCTGAAGTGGATCCTGGACAACATCGCGGGCGTGCGCGCCGATGCCGAGCGCGGTGACGCCCTGTTCGGCACCCTCGACAGCTGGCTGATCTGGAACCTCACCGGTGGCGTGCACGTCACCGACCCGACCAATGCCTCGCGCACCATGCTGATGGATCTCGAAACCCTCGACTGGGACGACGACCTCCTCGCGATCTTCGGCATCCCGCGCGCCATGCTGCCCACCATCGCGCCGTCGGCGAACCCGCGACTGTTCGGGACGACGAAGCCCGACGGCCCGTTCAAAGGCTCGGTGCCCATCGCGGGCGTGCTCGGCGATCAGCAGGCCGCGGGCGTCGGGCAGGTGTGTTTCCAGCCCGGCGAGGCCAAGAACACCTATGGCACAGGCAATTTCCTGATGCTCAACACCGGCACGGAGATCGTGCGCTCGAACCACGGCTTGATCACCACCGTCGCCTATCAGTTCGGCGACGACAAGCCCGCCTACGCGCTGGAGGGGTCGATCGCCGTCACCGGGTCGGCGGTGCAGTGGTTGCGCGACCAGATGGGCATCATCGCGGGTGCGGCGCAGATCGAAGACCTCGCCGGGCAGGTGGCCGATTCCGGCGGCGTGTACTTCGTGCCGGCCTTCTCCGGTCTGTTCGCGCCGTACTGGCGACCCGATGCCCGCGGCGCGGTCGTCGGCCTGTCGCGCTACAGCAACAACGCCCACCTGGCGAGGGCCACCCTGGAATCCATCGCTTACCAGACCCGCGACGTGGTCGAGGCCATGCAGCGCGACGCCGGTGTCCGACTGGCGACGCTGCGGGTGGACGGCGGCGTCACTGTGAACCAGCTGGCCATGCAGATCCAGGCCGACCTGCTCGGCGTCCCGGTCTCGCGCCCGGTCGTCGCCGAGACCACCGCGCTCGGCGCCGCCTACGCAGCCGGACTTGCTGTGGGCTTCTGGAGCGGCACCGGCGAACTGCTCGACAACTGGTCCGAAGACGTCCGCTGGTACCCCTCCTGGTCCGCGGAGCAACGCGAACACGGCTACCGCCGCTGGCTCAAGGCCGTCGAACGCACCCTCGACTGGGCCGAAATCTGAGTCACCCCCGATACTTTCGAGAAGGAGATCATCGTGTCTGTGCAACTGGACCCCACCTACCGTGAGCAGGCTGTCGGCACGCTCGACACCGCCGAGGTCGATGTCCTGGTCATCGGTGGTGGCGTCACCGGCGCCGGCGCCGCGCTCGACGCCGCCTCGCGCGGCCTGTCCGTAACCCTGGTCGAGGCACGCGATTTCGCGGCGGGCACCTCGAGCCGTTCCTCCAAGCTCATCCACGGCGGCCTGCGCTACCTGGAACAGATGGACTTCGCGTTGGTGCGCGAGGCACTCAAAGAACGTGGGCTGCTGCTGAATACGCTCGCCCCGCACCTGGTGCACCCGGTGCCGTTCCTGTTCCCGCTCCAGCACCGGGTGTGGGAGCGCGCCTACATCGGCGCCGGTATCGCCCTCTACGACACGCTCGGTGGCGCGCGCACGGTCCCGATGCACAAGCACCTGACCCGTTCCGGCGCACTGGAACTCGCGCCCGCGCTGCGGGACGACGCGCTGACCGGCGCCATCCGCTACTACGACGCGCAGGTCGACGACGCCCGTCACACGATGATGATCGCCAGGACCGCCGCCGAGAACGGCGCCACGGTACTGACCCGGACCAAGGTGATCGGGCTGGAACGCGACGGCGAGAAGGTCGTCGGCGCGCGGGTCGAAGACCTGGAAACCGGTCTGACACACACCATTCGGGCCCGCACCGTGATCAGCGCGACCGGCGTCTGGACCGACGACATGATCAAGATGACCGGCGTGGACTTCCCGTTCCATGTCCAGATGTCGAAGGGCGTGCACATCCTCGTGCCGCGCGACCGGCTGAACCTGCACACCGGCATGATCATGCGCACCGAGAAGTCGGTCCTGTTCGTCATCCCGTGGGCCGAACACTGGATCATCGGCACCACCGACACCGAATGGGCGCTGGACAAGAACCACCCGACGGCCACCGCCGCCGACGTGCAATACATCCTCGACCACGTCAACGCGCTGCTGCGTGAGCCGCTGACCAGGGCAGACATCGTCGGCACCTACGCGGGCCTTCGGCCGCTGATGACCGGCGCCACGAAGGAGACCGCGAAGCTCTCGCGCGAACACGCCGTCGCCGAACCCGCGCCGGGCCTGTTCGTGATCGCGGGCGGCAAGTACACGACCTACCGGGTGATGGCCGCCGATGTCGTCGACGCCGCCGCCGCGCGCCTCGGCGGGGAGATCCCCGCCTCCGCTACCGCGCAGTTGCCGATCGTCGGCGCGGCAGGCTACTTCGACATGCTCGCCGAGGTGACCGACCTGTCGGTGTCACAGCGACTGCCCGTCGACGTGGTCGAGCACCTGCTGGGCCGCTACGGCTCCCTGAGCACCGATATCTTCGGCCTCATCGCCGCCGACCCCGCCCTGCGCCACCCGATTCCGGGCGTCTCGGACTACATCGCCGCCGAGATCGTCTACGCCGTCACCCACGAGGGCGCCCTGCATCTCGACGACATCCTCACCCGCCGCACCCGGATCTCGATCGAAGTTCCCGATCGCGGTCTCGCCGCCGCACCGGAAGTCGCCCGCCTGATCGCACCGCTGCTCGGCTGGAACGAGGAGACCACCAACGCCGAGATCAACCGCTACTACGACCGGGTCCACGCGGAGCTGGCCGCCAACGAAGCGGGCGACGACGCCGCCGCCAACGCCGCCAGACTGGTCGCAGCCCGCTGAAACTCCGCCGACAGCACCGCGGCACCGCAGCCCTCGCACGCGCGAAGGAGTGCGTCACCGCGGTGCTGTGGCGCATCGGCCAGGCGAACGTAGTCGCCGATCTTCGACCTCCGTGCCGCGTGGTGGCTAGCGTGGGCACATGGAATCGCGAATCACCCCCCGACGAACCCCGGCGCTGTCGTGAGCCGGGGCACCATCCTGATCACCGGCGCCAGCTCCGGGCTCGGCGCCGAGATGGCGCGCCAGTTCGCCGCGCTCGGGTACGACCTGGGCCTGTGTGCTCGCCGGACCGAGCGTCTCGACGAACTGCGTACGCAGATCCTCGCCGAGCACCCCGGCCGTGTCGTGTCGGTGAAGCAACTCGATGTCACCGATGACACGGCGGTGTTCACCGTCTTCGACGAGTTCGCCGAGGAATTCGGCACCGTCGACCGCGTGATCGTCAACGCGGGCCTGGGTAAGGGCGCGCCGCTGGGCACCGGCCATCACAAGGCCAATCGCGAGACCGCGGTGGTGAATTTCCTTGCCGCCCTGGCCCAGAGCGAGGCGGCGTTGAAGATCTTCCGCGCGCAGGGTCGCGGTCACCTGGTGATGATCTCCTCGATCTCCGGCCTGCGCGGCATGCCCAAGACGCTCACCACCTACGCGGCGACCAAAGCGGGCGTCGCGGCGCTGGCCGAAGGCGTTCGCGCGGAGGCGATTCCGGGCGTGGACGTCTCGGTGATCTATCCCGGCTACATCCGCTCGGAGATGAACGATCGCGTCAAGCATCAGCCGAAGTTCATGGTGGACACCGAAACCGGCGTGCACGCCATGGTCGCCGCGATCGAGAAGCGCCGGGCCAACGCCTACGTGCCCGGCTGGCCATGGGTGCCACTGGGCTTCGCGCTGCGGGTCCTGCCGCTGCCGGTTGTCCGAAGATTGATCTGAAACCAGCCCCGCACCCCCGACCTCGAGGAGGGGCCGCCGCGCAGCGGCGGGTTCGCGGCCGTCCCGTCGATCAGGCGCCGTTGCGTAGGCGACGAAGGAGCAAGCAACGGTGCCTGATCGACGGGACACAAGGGGCCGCGAACTCGAGCGCGCCAGCGCTCCAAAATTACTGCCTGGGCAGCAGGTGCTTGCCGTCCTTGTCCGTGGACAGCGCCAGCGAGCTGATGTACTGGATCTCGCCCTCGGGACCAGGCACCGCCGAGGCGATCATGTCCGGGCGCTCGAAGTCCATGCCGGTGACGTGGCACGTGAGCAGGTCGCCCGACGGGTTGCCGTGTTCGTCGAACATCGGCGCCTCGATGCCGTCGTCGGCGCGTCGCAGGTAGTACTTGCCCTTGGTGGCGATCGCGGTGAGGGGGGTCGCGATGAAGGCGACCAGCACCGCGACCAGCGGCGAGTACGGCTTCAGCAGCGCACCGAACAGGCCGAAGAAGGTCATGATCGACAGCACCGCCGACAGCCCGAAGCCGACCAGACCCACCGGGTTGAAGTCGTAGAGCATGCCGCGCCGGAACTCCGGCACCTTCGGCGAGATCTTCAGCAGGTACTTGTTCACCGCGATATCGGTGGCCACGGTGACGATCCAGGCGATGCCGCAGTTGGCGTAGAAGCCGAGGATGTTGTTGAGGAAGTCGAACATGTTCGCTTCCATCAGCACCAGCGCCACACCGAGGTTGACCACCAGGAACACCAGGCGGCCCGGGTAGGTCTTGGTGACGCGGGTGTAGGAGTTGGTCCAGGCCAGCGAGCCCGAGTAGGCGTTGGTCACGTTGATCTTGACCTGGCTGATGACCACCAGCACCACGGCCAGCGTCATGGCCAGCCACCCCGGCACCATGTCCCTGTAGATCTCCAGGAACTGGTGCACCGGCTGGTTGGCGATGCCCTGCGCGGCGGGCAGGTTCGCGATCAGGTACACCGCGAGGAACAGGCCGACGACCTGCTTGGCCGCGCCGAACAGCACCCAGCCGGGACCGGCGAGCAGCATCCAGCCCCACCACTTGGCCCGGTTCTGCGGAGTACGCGGCGGCATGAAGCGCAGGTAGTCGATCTGCTCGGCGATCTGGGCGATCAGCGACAGGCACACACCGGCGGCCAGCAGCGCGCCCGACACGCTCACGCCCTCACCGTTCTCGCCGCCGTAGGCGAAGAACGAACCCACCGAATCGGGGTGGCGCACCAGCAGGAAGCCGAACGGCGCCACCATCAGCAGCAGCCACAGGGGCGTGGTCCACACCTGGAGTTTGGCGAGGGTGTTCATCCCGTAGATGACCAGCGGGAAGATGATGATCGTGGAGGCGAGATAGCCGAGCCACAGCGGAATTCCGAGGCCTAATAACAGGCCCTGCGCCATGATCGAACCTTCGAGCGCGAAGAAGATGAAAGTGAACGACGCGAACACGATATTGGTGATCACGGAGCCGTAGTAGCCGAATCCGCTGCCGCGCGTGATCAGGTCGAGATCGATGTTGTAGCGCGCCGCGTAATAGGCGAGCGGAAATCCGGTGAGCATCACGACCACGGCGAAGATACCGATGCCGATCAGGGCGTTTCCGGTGCCGTGGGCGATGCCGATATTCGCGCCGATCGCGAAATCGGCGAGGTAGGCGATGCCGCCGAGTGCGGAGATGCCGACGACGGCGGGGCTCCATTTGCGGTAGCTCCGCGGGGCGAAACGCAGCGTGTAGTCCTCGAGTGTTTCTTTGGCGGCAGTATCTGCTCCGGCCATTTCCCTCTCTCCTTCATCCGCTGCCGCACGTAACCGGCGACTCACAGACGGTCCTGCATAGATGTAGACGCGAATTTTCCGATCCGTTACGCCGCTGTTACGCGGGCGGATGGTGACCGGGGTCACCGAAACGGCTCCGCAAAAACAAGCACGCGTGTATGTTTTTGGACGGAGCGAGCGTCAGGAGACGACAGTGTTCGAATGGTCCGAGACCGATCTGATGATCCGCGACGCCGTGCGGGCGTTCATCGACAAGGAGGTCCGGCCGAACCTCGATGCCCTCGACAGCGGTGAGATGCTGCCGTATCCGATCCTGCGCAAGCTGTTCAGCCAGTTCGGGATCGATGCGATGGGCGAGGACGCCGTCGCGAAGATGCTCGCCAAGGAAGCGGCGGGTCCAAGCGAAGGTGGCAAGAAGCCGGGCAGCCCGTTCGGCGATCAGCAGTCGATGATGGCGGTGCTGATCAGTGAATTGTCCGGCGTCTGTATGGGTCTGGTGTCCGCCCTCGGCGTGAGCATCGGTCTCGGCGCCACCACCATCATGTCGCGGGGCACCCTCGCGCAGAAGCAGCGCTGGCTGGCCGACATCGTCACCCTGCGCAAGGTGGCGTCCTGGGCGATCACCGAACCCGATTCCGGCTCGGACGCGTTCGGCGGCATGAAGACTCGCGTCGAACGCGACGGCGAGGACTACATCCTCAACGGCCAGAAGACCTTCATCACCAACGGTCCGTGCGCCGACGTGATGATCGTCTACGCCAAGCTCGACGAGGGTGACGGCGCCGGCAAACGCGACCGCAAGGTGCTCACGTTCGTGCTCGACAAGGGCATGGAAGGCCTCACCCAGGGCAAGCCGTTCAAGAAGATGGGCCTGCACTCCTCACCCACCGGCGAGTTGTTCTTCGACAATGTCCGGCTCGGCAAGGATCGGTTGCTCGGCGAGACCGAGGAACACCAGGGCGGTGACGGAAGAGAAAGCGCCAGAGCCAGTTTCACCGCCGAGCGGATCGGCGTCGGGTTCATGGCGCTGGGCGTGATCGACGAATGTCACCGGCTCTGTGTCGATTACGCGCGCCATCGCACGCTGTGGGGGCAGGAGATCGGGCGCTTCCAGCTGATCCAGCTCAAGCTGGCCAAGATGGAAGTGGCGCGAATCAATGTGCAGAACATGGTGTTCAACGTGCTCGAGCGCGCTCGCGCGGGCAAGCCGCCGAGCCTGGCCGAGGCCTCGGCGATGAAGCTGTACTGCTCCGAGGCCGCCACCGAGGTGGCGATGGAGGCGGTGCAGTTGTTCGGCGGCAACGGCTATATGAGCGAATACCGGGTCGAGCAGCTGGCCCGTGACGCGAAGTCGCTGATGATCTACGCGGGCAGCAACGAGATCCAGGTGACCCACATCGCCAAGGGTCTGCTCGGGAAGTGAACCGGCCCCGGCCGCGAACAGTGCTGTCGCGGCCGGGATCTCGTCACACGGCGCGCAGGTGTCCGCGGCTGGCGTAGATGTGCTCGGCGATCAGCGTGGCGATCCGGTCCGGCGCCTCCAGCATCGGCACATGCCCCACTCCGTGCACCAGGATGCGATCCGCCGACTCGGGCAGTTCGCGCAGGTAGCGGGTGGCGTACACGCTGTTGGGGATGATCCGGTCGTATTCGGCGAGCAGCATCCGCACCGGGGTGCTCAGCTCACCCAGGTCGTCCATGCCCGGCGCCCGCAGGCTGCCGAGGATCAGCGGGATCATCGCGTCACAGTGCAGGACCGCGGTGAGCGTGGTCGCGAGGTCGCGGCGGGCGACGGCGCCGGTGTGCTTGGTGACCAGCATCGCGGCCACCTGCTGCACGAGGGGGTTGTTGATCGCCACACCGCCGAGGCGCTTGCCGATTTCGATGAAGGGAATCATCGACGCGAACTTGATGCCGACCCTGACCTGGCTCAGCGACGGCGACGCCCAACCCCCCGCCGCGGCGATCGTGGTGAGCGTGCGTGCCCTGCCGCGCCGGGCCAGCTCGAGTCCCACCCAGCCGCCGAGTGAATTGCCCGCGATGTGACAGGTGCGCCAGCCCAGCTCGTCGAGCTGGTCCTCGATCTGATCGGCCAGGGCATACACATCCAGCGCCCAGCCCTCGACCTTCGGGCCACCCCAGTGCCCGGCGAACGCCGGCGCGTACACCTCGCAATGGGCAGACATTCGCTGTGCGACCTGCTCCCAGCAATGTGGTGAGAGCAGGAACCCGTGCAACAACAAGACCGGGTCGCCTGACCCGATATGCAACGCCGCGACGGGCGTGGTGCGGGCGGTGGACTTGGCGGTGCGTGACGTCATCGTCATCACCCCTTCCTGGACGACGGTGTCCGGGGGAGCATCCCTGCCTGCATTGTACGGTCGTACGGTGCCGATAATCCTCTCGACTGTGAACGTTAACGGGGTCCGTGCCGCTTCGACCAAGGGCATGTTGGTCTGGTTGGCGGCGACCGAAGCCGACATCGTCTGCCTCCAGGAGACCAGAGCGACCGACGAGCAGACCGCGGCGGCGTTGGCCCCCGCACTCGACGCGGGTTGGGTGCTCTCACATGCCGAGCCCGAATCCAAGGGCCGCGCGGGCGTGGGGATTCTTTCGCGGCGCGCACCCGATGCCGTGCGCGTCGGATTCGGCAGCACCGAGTTCGCGGCGTCGGGCCGCTATATCGAGGCCGATTTCGACGACGTCACCGCGGCGAGCGTCTACGTGCACTCAGGCGAGGAGAACACCCCCAAGCAGGACGAGAAGTACCGGTTCATGGCCGAGCTCGGCGCGTACCTGAAGTCGCGCACCGGCGAGTTCGTGGTGAGCGGCGACTGGAATATCGCCCCCGCCGAGGTCGACCTGAAGAACTGGAAGGGCAACCAGAAGTCGGCGGGCTTCCTGCCCGAGGAGCGCGCCTGGATCGCCGAACTGCTCGCCGCGGGCTACGTCGACGTGGTGCGCGCCCTGCATCCCGACGTCGCGGGCCCCTACAGCTGGTGGTCCTACCGCGGCCGCGCCTTCGACAACGACTCCGGCTGGCGCATCGATTACCAGCTGGCCCTCGGTGAGCTGACCGGTCGCGCCAAGCAGGCCGTCGTCGAACGGGCTGACGCCTACGACCAGCGGTGGTCCGACCACGCGCCCGTTACTGTCCAGTATCGATGAAACTCTCACGCAAGACTCTCAGCCTGCTCGGTGGACTAGTCCTCGTTCTGGCGGCCATCGGCCTCACCGTGTTCGGGGGTCGCGGCAGCGACAGCACCACCGTCGCGTCGACCACGCGTGCCGTCGCCGGGATCACCACCACCGCGTCCGCGCCGAAGCCTGGTCCGCCCGCCGGGAATTCGTCGGCCTCGCCGGTCACCAAGACCGCGGGTGTGCCCGACCGTGCCTATGTCACCCTCGTCGAGATCGACGCGGGGCGCTGGCCCGGTTCGGCCAACGCGCAGGGCACCAAGGGCGGCGAGCAGTTCATGAACCGGGGAACCAAACTGCCGCCCAAGGATTCGGCGGGCAATCCGGTGAAGTACCAGGAGTGGGATGTGAATCCCAAGCAGCGCAATCGCGGTCGCGACGCCGAACGCATCGTCACCGGCAGCGACGGTTCGGCCTGGTACACCGGCGACCACTACGAAACCTTCACGAGGATGCGCTGATGACTCCGCGAATGACGCTGTCGCAGTTCCTTGCTCGCCCCACCCCCGAAGCGCCGGCCGCGACCACGCCGCCGGTGCTCGGTGCGCTGCCGGTGGACGCCAACCAGTTCAGCGGCGTCCGCTACGACGCCCCCGCCGACTACCGCGTGCGCGAACTGCGCGGCACCAAGATGCGCACCATGGCAGAGCTGTTCGACGAGTTCGCCGCCGCCTTCCAGTTCCCGTACTACTTCGGCGCCAACAAGGACGCCTTCGACGAATGCCTGCGCGACCTCGACGATTTCGTGGGCGACGCCCCGGGCTATGTCGCGGTGATCCGTACCGCTGACGACATGCTCGGCGAGCAACCCGCCGAACGCGCCTGGTTCGACGCCACCATGCGCGACTGCGCCGCCTATTGGGCGCGCCGCGATGTCGTGTTCCGCGTGGTTCTGCAAGGCGACGCGGACACCTTCGGCGCGGTCGGACTGACCGACTGACGCGAATCCGCGTCCACGGTGGACGACTGCCCGCTGGATCGGCGCACCGGTGCCCGGGTTTCGATGCCACTGCTATTGGTGTCTGTCGCAGTCTGATCAGTCCGCTTACTGTCTTCGCCGTGCGGCCACACCCGAGGCTGCCGGCTAGGAGAACCTGATGAAGCGAATACTGTTGAGCGCGAGTATTTTCGGCGCGATCATCGCGGCGGCCACCGGCCCGGCGACAGCTGATGCCGTGGCGGGCGCCGACACCGCGCAGGCGAAGATTCAGCTGGTCGCCGAGGCGTCCCCGGGATCGAGCGACCTGGTCGGTAACCTGCTGCGCGCGCTGTCGAGCGGTTCCGCCGCGGAATGCGACGGCGTCATGCTCGATGTGTGCGTGCCCCTTCCGTCCCAGCCTGCCAACGGTGCGCAGATCGCGGACAGCGGTTCCGGTACCGGCTCGGTGCAAAACGTGGACATCCAGTTCTGGCGCCTGATCGGCTGGCTGAGCAACGGGTCGTCGGAGCCGTGCACCGGCGCGTGCTTCCCCCTGTAGCGGGATCGTTCAGCGGTAGCGACCGGCGAGGTCGTCGCCGAGCAGGACGAAAACGTCGGTGATCTGGTCGATCAGTTCCTCGCGGGTGAGATCGAGGTCGCCCGCGAGCCAGGTCGTGAGGGTCTGGGTCAGGCCGCCGACCAGGTAGATCGCCCGGAAGTCGACCAGATTCTGTGGGACGTCGCCGCCGTAGAAGCCGGTGCCCTCGGCGGCGACCAGCCGGGCGAACGCCCGCACCGTCCTGGCGGTACGGGCGCGAAGCTCCGGGGTGGCCATTCCGGCGATCAGCGCGGCCCTGGCCTTGCGCGGGTCGTCGGTGAGCACCGAGATGCCCGCGTCGATCGCGGCGTGGGCCTGAACGCGGCTGTCGGCGGGCGCGGTGGCCAGTGCGGTGGCGATCGCCGCGGTGAGTTCGTCGGCGATGCGGTCGAGCAGGGCTTCCAGGACGTCGTCGCGCTTGTCGAAACTCTCGTAGTAGTACCGCTCGTTCAGGCCCGCCCGCGCACAGAGGCCGGCGACGGTGAGTTTGGCATCGGCGGCGACCAGATCCAGCGCCGCGTCCAGCAGTGCGGTCCGCCGCTGGGATTGCCGATCCTGCGCCGAAACGCCACCGTATGTCCGTTGTGCTGCCACAGCGTCCATTGTGCGTGCTGCCGTCCTCGCGCGTTGTTTTGGTAGAGACTCTTGCCAGAATATCAATTCTGGAGGATTCTATTGCCAGATGCACTCGACGAGGAGGCGCAACATGGCCACACGGCAGGGCGAACCCGGATATTTCGCCGACGATTCGATGATCCGGCGGGTGATGAGCAAGCGCGCGGTCGGTCTCACCTACGGCGTGCGGGCGCTGGTGATCGGCGCGGTGCATCCGCTGCTGTTCGTCGGCACCAGCGAACACACCGCGCATCGGGAAACCCCCTACACCCGCCTGGCCATCACCGGCGCCCTGTTCGAAGCGGTGTTCCTCGGCAGCTTGGCCGAGGCCGATCGCGCGCTGGCCTTCACCCGGCGCAAGCACGACGCGGTGGTCGGCACCCTGCCCGAAGACGCGGGCGCCCACCATCCGGCCGGCACCGCCTACGCGGCCCACGACCCGCACCTGATGTTCATGACCATGGCCTTCACCTTCGATTCGGCCGAGGTGATGTACGACCGCCTCGTCCGCGAACTCACGGCCACCGAGCGCGAAGACCTCTACCAGGACTATGTCCGGTGGGGCGAACTGTTCGGCATGCCGCGCGACGCCGCACCCGCCGACTACCCGGCCTTCCGTCGCTACTTCGACAGCTATCTGAACTCGACCGAACTGTTCCTCACCGCTGAGGCCGAACTGGTCGGCTCCTATCTCGCGGGCCACCGCAAGGCGTACCGGCTGCGCCCACCGGCCGAACAGGTCGGGACCGCGCTGTATCTGCTGGTCCAGGGCAGTCTTCCGCCACGGATCCGGCAGATGTACGGCATCGAGTGGGGGATCTCCGACGAACTGGCCCACCGCGCGCTGTGCCGCAGCATCCGCACCGCCCATGTCGTCCCGCCGCTGGCGCCCCGGGTTCTGGCGGGCACGCTCGCCGGGCCGAGCGCCCCGTCCTATCAGCTACTCGCCCGTCGCGAACAGCGCATGGTCAAGACGGGCCACCCGAGCATGCCCGGTGTCGATCCACGCAACTGGGTGCAGCGAAATTCCGCTTGAGTGCCATGGAAAGATCGGGGGCATGTCCAGTCCTGCCCCGGCCGAGACGGCCGAACGTAAGCAGCGGGTGCTGTCGGGCATCCAGCCCACCAGCGACTCCTTCCACCTCGGCAACTATCTGGGTGCGCTGCAGTACTGGGTGACGATGCAGGACGAGTACGACGCGCTGTACTTCATTCCGGATATGCACGCGATCACCGTCAGCCAGGATCCCAAGGCGCTGCGGGCGCGCACCAAGTCCGCCGCCGCCCAGCTGCTCGCGCTCGGCATCGACCCCGCCAAGTCCACGCTGTTCGTGCAGAGTCAGGTGCCCGAGCACGCCGAGCTGTCATGGGTGCTGAGCTGCATCACCGGTTTCGGTGAAGCGGGCCGGATGACCCAGTTCAAGGACAAGTCGGTCAAGCAGGGCGCCGAGAACGCGACCGTCGGCCTGTTCACCTACCCGGTGCTGATGGCCGCCGACATCCTGCTCTACCGCCCGCACCAGGTGCCGGTCGGCGAGGACCAGCGTCAGCACCTCGAGTTGACCCGGAACCTGGCCCAGCGCTTCAACACTCGCTACAAGAAGACCTTCGTCGTGCCGGAACCGCACATCGTCAAGGGCACCGCGAAGATCTTCGATCTGCAGGACCCGACCTCGAAGATGAGCAAGTCGGCCTCCAGCGACGCCGGGCTGATCAACCTGCTCGACGACCCGAAGGTCACCGCCAAGCGGGTGCGTTCGGCGGTCACCGACACCGGGCGCGAGATCCGCTACGACCCGGAGAACAAGGCGGGCGTGAGCAACCTGCTGGTGATCCTGAGCTCGCTGCGCGAAACCCCGATCGTCGACCTCGAGGTGAATTTCGAGGGTAAGGGCTACGGTGATCTCAAGGCCGAGGTGGCCGACGCGCTGGTCGAATTCGTGACACCCGTGCAGAAGAAGGTGCAGGAATACCTGTCCGATCAGGCAGAACTGGACCGGATTCTGGCCGCGGGTGCCGAGCGGGCGCGTGAGATCGCAGGCAACACACTTGCTCAGGTGTACGACCGGGTTGGCTTCCTCGCTCGCTGACCCGTTGCGCACCTGAGGTTTTCGCTGAAGGGGCGCGTGTCATGCAGTTGATCGACAACATCTCGACAGCCGTCGAGAAGCAGATCGGGCGCAGGCCCTGGCTGGATCATCTGGTCAGGGCCGGTGGGCGGTTCCAGAGCCAGCGCGGTGACTTCTTCGCGGCGGGCATCACGTATTTCACTGTGCTGTCGCTGTTTCCGCTGCTGATGGTGGCCTTCTCGGTGGCCGGTTTCATTCTGGCCGGACACCCCGACCTGCTGACCGAGTTGCAGGACAAGGTCGTCGAGAAGATTCCCAGCTCCTTCGGCACCCAGATCAACGACCTCATCGAACAGGCGATCAATTCCCGCGGCACGGTCGGCGTCATCGGCTTGCTGGTCGGGCTCTATACCGGGCTCGGCTGGATCGCCAACCTGCGGGCCGCGCTCACCGAGCAGTGGGCCAGTCACAGCCCCGACAAGCCGTGGTGGCTGGCCAAACTGTCGGATATCGGTGCGTTGATCGGTCTCGGCTTGGCCTTCGTGGTGTCGCTCGGTTTGTCGGCGGTCTCGGCGAGCGGGTTGGGCAAGGGGGTGCTCGAGCTGCTGGGGGCGGATCATCTGCCCGGGGCGGGTCTGGTGTTGCGGCTGGTTTCCATCGCGCTCGGATTGCTCGCGTCGTGGGCGGTGTTCGCGTGGATGATCGCGCGGCTGCCGCGCGAGCCGGTGTCGTTGCGCAGCGCGGCGCGGGCGGCGGTGCTGGCGGCGGTGGCCTTCGAGATCTTCAAGATCATCGCTGCGATCTATCTGCGGGCGGTGCTGTCCAGCCCGGTGGGGGCGACGTTCGGGTCGATCATCGGCCTGATGGTCTTCAGCTACATGTCCTATCGGATCCTGCTGTTCGCGACGGCGTGGGCGGCGACGTCGTCGGACAACGAGCGTGCTGCCACGGTCGAGCCGCCGGACGCGGTGGTCATCCGGCCGCGGGTGGTCGAGCACGGGATGTCGACCGGCGCCGGCGCCGCCTACTTCGGGGCGGGAGCTGTGGCGGCGCTCGCCTTGATGCTGGCCGGTAAACGGCGGTAGCGCCCGGCGTTCGGTGTCAGCGCCCGCGCCGGAAAGCCCTGCGGGCCCAGAGCAGCAGCACGAGGATCAGCACCGGGCCGCCGATCAGGGTGGCGATGCGAGCGCCCTGGTGTGCCGGTCGGACCAGGTCGGCCTGGGTACCGTCGGCGCGCGGTGGGGGTGACGCCAGGGGGACGCTGGGTTGCACTGCCTCGCTGCCTGATTCGGGCAGCTTGCCGATCCTGGCGTCGGTGTCGAGGGCGAAACCGTAGTCCAGCAGTCGTGCGGCCTGCTCCCAGGGCCGGATCGGGCGCACGTCGGCCTTGAGCAGGGTGACGACCAGGCGATGGCCGTCGCGTTCGGCGGCGGCGACGAAGGTTTGACGGGCGTCGTCGGTGAATCCGGTCTTGCCGCCGATCGCGCCCGCGTAGTTGTAGAGCAGCTGGTTGTCGTTGGCGATCGGGAAGCCGGGGTGGTCTGCTTTGTCAAAGTTGTCGTCGGGGATCTTGGGGTCGGCGGGGAATCCTGGGAAGTCCACCTGCTCGGTGTGGATCAGTTCGGCGAACAGCGGGATGTTCATCGCCTCGCGGAACAGCACCGACAGGTCGTAGGCCGAGGTACTCATGCCGGGTCCGTCGAGGCCGGACGGGGTTGCGGCGCGAGTGTCCAGCGCGCGCAACGACTTCGCCACCTCGTTCATCTTCGCCACGGCCGCCTTGTCGCCGCCGAGCTGGGTGGCGATGGCGTGCGCGGCGTCGTTGCCCGAGCACATGATCAGGGCCTGCATGAGCTGGCGGTTGGTGTAGCGGCCACCGGGTCCGATGCCGACCCTGGTGCCGTCGACATCGGCGTCGGCCTGGGTGCCGACCACGACCTTGTCCAGATCCAGACTGCGCAGCGCGACGATGGCCAGGGCGATTTTGATGGTGCTGGCGGGGCGGTAGCGGCCGTGCGGATCCTTGGCGGCGAGCACGCGACCGGTGTCGAGGTCGGAGACCATCCACGCGGTCGCCGAGATCTCGGCGGGCACCGGGGGTGCGCCGTCGGGCACGATCACGCCGCAATCGCCCATCCGCTGACCGCCGATGGCGGGGGAGGGGACGGGGAGCTGGGTCGGTGTCGGCTCGCCGGGCGCAGGCACCTCCGAGGTGTCGATCGGCGCGGGCGGCTGCGTCTTCTGTGGGCAGTCGTCGGTGTTCGGCGTGGTGAACGGGGGTGTGGTGGTCGTACTCGAGCCGCCGACCGGTGGCCCGTCGGTGGCGGGGACGGCGAAGGCGGGAGCGCCTGCGAGTGCGGTGACGGTGACGGCAGCACCGAGAAGGCATGCGGCGCGCAGGCCGACTTCACGAATCCTCATCGCCTCGCAGCCTAATAGTCGCTGCGGTGACGCGTTCGCCGGTCCACGAGCTGACAGGTCCGGACCGGGTAGGGTATTGACATGAGCTCTCAAATGAGAGTTACTATCAAAAAGTAGTAGCTATCATTTTGGAGGAGATATGCGGACGGAAGACACCCGCCGCTGGCTCGCGCTCGGCGCGCTTGCCGTGGCGATGCTCACCATCGGACTCGACGTCACCGTGCTCACGGTCGCCATCCCGACGCTCGCGGTGGACCTGGATGCGAATACCGCTGCGCTGCAATGGTTCAGCAGCGCTTACACGCTGGCACTGGCCGCGCTGATGCTGCCCGCGGGCGCGCTCGGCGACCGGTACGGACGCAAGAAGATCCTGCTGGCCGCGCTGGTGCTGTTCGGTGTGGCCTCCGTGGGCTGCGCGTTCGCCACGTCCGCCGGCCAGCTGATCGTGGCGCGGGTGGTGCTCGGCGTCGCCGCCGCCGCGCTGGTGCCGCTGTCGATGTCGGTGCTGCCGGTGCTGTTCACCGAGCCCGCCGAGCGGCAACGCGCGCTGACGATCTGGGTCACCTCGACCGCCATCGGCCTGCCGCTGGGCCCGATCCTCGGCGGCTGGCTGCTGCAGCACTTCTGGTGGGGTTCGGTGTTCCTGATCAATGTGCCGCTGGTCGTCATCGGAGCGTTGGCCGTGGCCACACTGGTGCCGGAATCGCGCAGTGACAGCGTTTTTCGCGTCGATCTCCTCGGCGCGCTGCTCTCGGCGGCGGGCATGCTCGGGCTGACCTACGGTTTCATCCGGATCGGCGAACGCGGCTGGGGCGACCTGCTCGGCTGGCTCGTCGTCGCGGCCGGGGCGGCGACGCTGGCCGTGTTCCTGTGGTGGCAGCGCCGTACCGAGCATCCGCTGATCGACCTCGCGCTGTTCGCCGCACCCGGCTTCCGCTGGGGCACCGCGATCTCGATCCTGGTCAGCTTCGCCATGTTCGGGATGTTCTTCACCGTCCCGCAGTACTTCCAGGCCGTGCTCGGCGTCGACGCGCTCGGCAGCGGGCTGCGGCTGCTGCCCTTGATCGGTGGGCTCGTGATCGGCAGCAGACTGGTCGACGTGGCGCTGCCCCGGCTGGGCGTGCGGGTGGTGATCACCGCCGGACTGCTCGTGCTCGCGAGTGGCCTCGGACTGGGCGCGTTCACCACGGTCGAGAGCGGCTACTGGCTCACGGCGCTGTGGACGACGGTGCTCGGCGCCGGGATGGGCATGGTGATGCCCGCCGCGGTCGGTCTGGCGATGGGCGAGCTGACCGCGCAACGCTCGGGTTCGGGTTCGGCACTGCTGCAAGCACTTCGGCAGGCGGGCGGCACCATCGGCGTCGCGGTGCTCGGCACCGTGCTGGCCACCCGGTACCGGGCCGACCTCGGCGCGCTCGACCGCGCGCCGATCTCCGACGGTGTCAACGCGGGTGTGGCGGTCGCGCGGGAGACCGGTGATCCGGCGATGCTGGCGCAGGTCCAGCAGGCCTTCGTGGCGGGCATGGACACCATGCTCGGGCTGTGCGCGGCGGTGTGCCTGATCGCCGGACTCGGCACCGCGCTGTGGCTACGGCAACAGACGGCACCGGCGACCGACGCGGATGCGGCAGAATCGATCCATGTCGGTTGAGATGTCGCTGCGCGAGCGGAAGAAGGAGCGGACCCGCCGAACCATCAGGGTCGAGGCGTTCCGGCTGTTCCGGGAACAGGGCTACACCGAGACCACGGTGGAGCAGATCGCGGCGGCGGCCGAGGTATCGCCGAGCACCTTCTTCCGCTACTTCCCCACCAAGGAACAGCTGGTCATCGCCGACGACCAGGATGCGGTGATGATCGAGGAAATGGCCTCGCTCCCGCGCGGCCTGAACCCGGTCACCGCCATCCGCAACGCGACCATGGCCGTGTTCGGCCGGATGTCGCCCGCCGATCTCGCCTTCGAACAGGAACGCCAGGCGTTGCTGTTCCATGTGCCGGAACTGCGCTCGGCCATCGGATTGGAATTTCTGCGCAGTATCGAACTCGCCGCCCAGATGCTGGCCGACTACACCGGCCGGTCCGCCGACGACTTCGAGGTGCGGGTGGCCGCGGGCGCGATGATCGGCTCCATGCTCGCCATCGCGCCCGCCACCCCGATGAACGTCACCAACGTCAGTGACGCGCTGGCATTCCTGCAAGCAGGGCTGCCGTTCGGGGAGAAGGCCTGATCACTCCGGCTTGCCGTGCTGCACGGGGCAGCCGTGTGCCAGCGGGCCCAGCAGCTTGTTGTTGTCGTAGAAGTGCTCCAGCTCGAGGATGCGCAGGTCCTCGCTGACGCGGGCGATGGTCACACCGAACATCTCGATCTGCTCACCGGTGGGCTGGTGGCCCTTGTACTCGCCCTCGAACTTGCCCCAGTGCCGCCAGCGGAAGCTCACCGACGGCGGGCCCGACAGCACTTCCTGGACCTCCCAGAAGAAGCCGCCGGGGAAAGCGGTGTGGAAGATGTGGTGCGAGGAATCGAAGGTCTCGTTCTCGGCGTCGTAGTAGGGGTTGTCGCCGATCAGGATGTTGTAGCTGCCGATACGAGCGAACTCCTCGGCGTCCTGCCACGTTCCGCCGTTGACCCGGCCGCGATACTGGTCGGCCACCACCGACAGCCACGTCGCGGGGTCGGCCTTGTGCGAGACCTCCATCTCGAAGACCTTCACCAGGTCCTCGACGATCGCCTCGAGCGAACCGGGCGCGTGCTCGACGCTGCGCTCGCGCGGGATCACCTCGTGGCTCAGTTCGTAGTCGGGAACATTGCCGCGCCATTCCTCCGGCGCCGCGGCGGCGATCACGGCTTCCCGGCCCTGTAGCCACAGGGGCGCTTCCGGTTCCGGGTTCTGCTCGGCCTGCGTATCTGTCGCGTCCACAGTCATTTTCGGTCTACCCGACCCTTTCAAAAAGCTCGAAGAACGGGTCGAAGGTAACAGTCGCGCATCGGTCGCGCGTGTCGGGTCCCAACAAGTGAGAAACACGAAAAGTTGAACTGTGTTCTGTAGCAACGTTTTCGGAGATAGCTATGAAACAGCCTGGGTGGGGTGACCGAGCCTGGCCGGCGTCTCGTCATCCATGGTCGCGAAGAATTCGCCGAGCACGCCGACGATCTGGTCCACCGAATCCGCGCAGAACAGCACCGGCTGGTAATGGGTGATGTCGTAGGCGATGGTGCCCATCTCCGCGACATCGAGCGGACGGAGCCGGGCGTGCCGGAATTCGTCGATCTCGCCATAGGACGACAGCAGTCCGGCGCCGTAGCAACGGATTTCGTCGTTCTCCCTGACCACGCCGAACTCGAGCGAGAACCAGAAGACGTCGGCGAGGAATTTCAGCGCGTTGTCGGTCTCCAGCCGCGCCACCGCGGCGCCGACCGTCTCGTACAGCGCCGCGAAACGTGGGCTGGCGATCTGGTTGGCGTGGCCGATGATCTCGTGGATCGCGTCGGGTTCCGGGGTGTACAGCGGGGCGGAATGATGGCGGATGTACTGGGTGGAGTGGAAGGTGCGCTCGGCGAAGGAACCGAAGAATTCGCGCAGCGGGACGAGGCCCGCGGCGGGCACGTACCGAAAGCCCGACAGGGGGGTGAGCAGCCGTGACACCTCGTCGAGTTGCGGGATGTGATCGTGCGGGAGAGCGAGGTTGCCTGCTGCCTCCCTGACCTCACGGCAGGCATAGACCTCGTGCTTGCGGGCCAGCTCGGCCGAGGCGATCCGCCACACCCGCTGCTCGTCATCGGTGTAGTCGATGTGGGGTACGGGGGCGCCGGGGGAGTAGTCGAGTGCGAGCGCGGCGATGGCGTTGCGGCGCGCGCGGTAGTGCTCGTCGTGCACGCCGGGGTGGTCATCGCTCAGATGCACCGTCACATCGCCGTCACGCTCGCGCGTCACCGGCGAGTAGAGCTGGGCCTCGGTGAACATGACTCCAGGCAATCACCGCATTCCCGTCGCGACAACAACCACGCCGGCAACTACGCAAACTGCACAGTTGCAGGGGTGGTCGCTGTCGGATTCCGGCGGTGAGCTGTGTTTTCTGTGTGCTTGCTGTCCGATGCCGACGGCCGCTGTGTGGACTTGCGAACGCGTGGTTTCGGTAACGACGCGGTGAATTAGCGGACGAGCCGAGCCGCCATCACGCAAGATTGCGATCGTAGAAGAGGAGGATGCGTGCGCAACCTGCGAATAGATCTCGATCAGCGCCTGCTGGCCGCTGCCGCCGACATCATGGGCACCGCCGACAGCAATGCCACCGTCAACGAGGCGCTGCGCCGCATCGTGGTGCACGAACGCCAGCTACGCAATTTGGAACGGCTGATGGCCGATTCGGTTTTCAGCGCGGAGCCCACCTAGCGGGTGGATCCGGGTTCGGGTTTCGTCACCCACGTGGTGGCCGAGGGGTAGCCCGGACTTGTCGGTACCCCCTGCGATCATCGGGAGTCAGTCACCGATCCGCAGGGGGAAACGATGTCGGTTCCGATCGCGAGTTTGCCTGTCGCCCAGCGTCCGCGCGAGCGGCTGCTCCTGCTCGGCCCGCACGCGCTCAGCGACGGCGAGCTGCTGGCGCTGCTGCTCGGCCAGGGGACTCGCGGCCGATCCGCGTTGGAGGTCGCCGCCCAATTGATCGGCGACTACGGCGGATTGGCCGAACTCTCCGCCGCCCGCCCTGAAGAACTGGCCGCCCGCGCGGGCATCGGCCCGGCCAAAGCCGCCACGGTCGTCGCGGCTTTCCACCTCGGCACCCGCTCACGCACGCCCACCGATTCGCTACCTCAGCTCACCACGCCCGAAGACATCGCGGCAGCGGCGATCCCGCTCTTCGCGGGCGCCCGGGTGGAGCGACTTCTCGTGCTCGTCTGCGACACCCAGAACCGCCTGCGCCACCGGGCTTTCGTCGCCGAGGGCGCCATCGACCACGTAGCCGTCCCCGTCCGGGAAATCCTCAACACCGTCCTGCGCCACGACGGCCGAGCTTTCGCCGTGGTCCACAACCACCCCTCTGGCGATCCCGCCCCCAGCCCCGACGACCGCCGAGCCAGCACCCTGCTCCACCAAGCGGCCCGCACGGTAGGTCTGCGCTACCTCGACCACATCGTGGTCGCGGGCGAAACCTGGTCCACCGCGCCACCTCTGCCTTGACGGCCGGGACGCGCCTCAGCCTGCGAAACCGGTGGTGCGAGCCAGATCCGCGAGCATGGCGTCGAACATGATCTCCGGATCGGCCAGGGGGATCGGATAATTGCCGAACACCTCGAGAGTGACGTGGCCGAACAGCCGGGCCCAGATCTGCACCATCAGGTACGTCACGCCCAGGTCCAGCTTCTCGGCGGGGAACTTCTGTCCCGACTCCGAGAGCATGGCCAGCAGTTCGGTCTGGAAGCCGATGAGGTCCTCGCGCAGCGCGGCCGGGATGGTCTCGCCCGGTGGGGTGGCGATCTCGAAGTTCGCCAGCAGCCTGCCCGCCGCGGCCAGGAAGATCCGGCCGAAGGGTTCGTCGAAGCGGCGCATCATCGGTCGCCCCGAGGTGGGCGAGGCGAACACCAGGGTGAATTCCCGCGGGTTCGCCAGCGCCCAGTGCCGGAACCCCCGGCAGATGGCCAGGAACTGCACCGCGCCGTCGTCGGGCAGCGGCTCGATCTCGGTCGAGAGGAACTCGGCCAGATCGGCGCAGAACTCCACCCGCATCCGCTCGATCAACTCGTCGCGCGAGGAATAGTGCCGGTACAGCGCGGGCGCGGTGACGCCGAGTTCGCGCGCGATCGCCCGCAGGGTGACCGAATCGGGGCCTTGCTCGGCCAGCAGCGCCCGCGTGACCCGCCGGATATCGGCGTCGGTCACCACAGGCACACGGCCACGTGCCTTGCCCGTCAAGCGGCCACCCCTTCGGTCATGTTTCGGTTCAAGCGTATTCGACTTCCCACCGCTTGATGCCGTTCAGCCAGCCGCTGCGCAGCCGCACCGGATCGGAGACCTGGCGCAGGTTCGGCATCGCGTCGGCAATGGCATTGAACATCAGGTCGATCTCCAGGCGGGCCAGATTCGCGCCGACACAGTAGTGCGTACCGGTGCCGCCGAAGCCGACGTGCGGGTTGGGATCGCGCAGCACGTCGAACCGGAACGGATCGGCGAAGGCGTCCTCGTCGAAATTGGCCGAGCTGTAGAACAATCCGATCCGCTGGCCCTTTTTGATCTGCTGCCCGCCCAGTTCCAGGTCACGCGTCGCGGTGCGCTGGAACGCGGTCACCGGCGTCGCCCAGCGCACGATCTCGTCCGGTGCGGTGCGCGGGCGCTGCTGCTTGTAGAGCTCCCACTGGTCCGGGTTGTCGACGAAGGCCTTCATGCCGTGGGTGATCGAGTTGCGGGTGGTCTCGTTGCCCGCCACCGCGAGCAGGATGACGAAGAACGCGAACTCGTCGGAACCGAGGTGCTCGCCGTCGACGTCGGCGTTGACCAGCTGGGTGACGATGTCGGAGGCCGGGCAGCCGCGACGCTGTTCGGCCATGTTCCAGGCGTAGCCCATCACCTCGGCGGTCGCGGTGTGGTGATTGCCCTCGAACTCCGGATCGTCGTAGGAGATCATCTGATTGGTCCAGTCGAACAGCTTCATGCGGTCCTCCTGCGGCACGCCGATCAGTTCGGCGATGGCCTGCAGCGGCAGCTCACACGCGATCTGCTCGACGAAGTCGCCGCGACCGGACTTCTTGGCCTCCCACACGATCTTCTCGGCCCGCTCGGTGAGCGCGGCCCGCAGGTTCTCCACCGCGCGCGGGGTGAAGCCCTTCGACACGATGCGCCGGATCTTGGTGTGCTGCGGCGGATCCAGGTTCAGCATGAGCATGTTGCCGAGCATGTCGATCTGCTCGCGCGTGGTCTCCTCGTTGAACCGGATGATCGCCGTGTTCTCGTGCGAGGAGAAGTCCTCCGGATTCTTCGAGATCTCCTTGATGTCGGCCAGCTTGGACACCACCCAGTACCCGCCGTCGTCGAACCCGCTGGCGCGGTCGGGCTGCGCGCACCACCAGACCGGCGCGGTGCGTCGCAATTGCGCGAACTCCTCGATCGGCAATCGGCTGGCGAGGAGATCGGGATCGGTGAAATCGAATCCCGCGGGGATGTTTGTGCTGGTCACGGCAGTCTCCTTCGATCCGGTGCGCGGACTTCGCACCGTGATGTGGAACACGTTCACCACGATGAAACCACGTCGACACCGTTTATGAACAGTGTTTAGTAATACCTGTTCACAAACTGGCTCGATGGGCTCGGGACGCGTGGTCCGGACCTGGGATCCTCCGATTCGCTGACCACCACCGGCCGTCCTGGGCAAGATGGCGGCGTGGACCTGCCGTTTCTGCGTGCGCACCCGCACCTGCTTCCGACGTTCCTCGCTCACCAGCGGCTGCGCACGACGCCCGTAGCGGGTGGGTCGATCAGCGTCGCCGAGCGGATCGCGCTCGACGATGGGACGCATCTGTTCCTGAAGACCTGGCCCGGTGGGGTGTCCGCCGCCCCGACCGCCGAGCGGGCGCCCGCTCCGTCCGGACTCTTCGCGGCGGAAGCGCAGGGGCTGCGCTGGCTGCGAGAGGCCGGTGGTGTCGCGGTGCCGGAGTTGTACGCGCAGACCGATGAACTGCTGTTGATGCAGTGGGTCGACCACGCCGAGCCGACCGCCGTCGCCGCCGAACGATTCGGTGCGGGATTAGCGGTGACCCACAATGCGGGCGCCCCCGAATTCGGCGCTGCCGCCGCGGGTTTCCTCGCCAGTCTGCCCCTCGACAACACCCCCGGCGAGGACTGGCCCACCTGGTACCGCGAACGCCGAATCCTGCCGTACCTGAAGCTCGCCGTCGACGCGGGCGCTCTCGACCCCACCGACGCCACCGACATCGAATCGATTCACATCGAAGCCCCCGACGAAGCCCCTGCCCGAATCCACGGCGACCTCTGGCCGGGCAACATCCTCTGGGGCCCCTCCGGCACCCCCTGGCTGATCGACCCCGCCGCCCATGGAGGCCACCCCGAAACGGACCTGTCGACCCTGTCCCTCTTCGGCGGCGCCCCCTACCTCCCCCGAATCGTCGCCGCCTACAACGACGTCCACCCCTTGGCCCCCGATTGGCAAACCCGCATCCCCCTCCATCAGCTCCATCTGCTCCTGGCGCACGCCGTCCTCTTCGGCCGTTCCTATCGAACCGCCGTCTTGGACGCGGCTTCCCATTACCGCTAGTGCGTATGACGGGACATGTTGTGTCAGCACGAGGTAGGGGTACTGGTTGTCAATAGCGAAGGCCACCAACATCATTCGATGCTGATGGCCTTTGTCGGTCAGGTGTTCAGATCGGCGACGGCTCCTGTCGCCGTATTGCGGGCAGGACTCGGGGTGCCGATCGGGTCGCCCATACTGCGAACCCGATGTAGAGCGCCTGTTCCGGGATTCGCTGCCACAGGGGCGATGCGGGCTCGCCCGCGAACGGGATGTCGTTGAGGGCCGCATAGATGTTGGCGGGCAGGAGCAGGAGGAACAGCGGCACCAGGGCCCAGCCCGCGATCCACCTCGCGCGGGTGAGGATCAGGCCGAGCGCGGCGAGAAGTTCCAGGACGCCGCTGGCCAGGACCATGAAGCCGGGGAACGGGACGAAGGGCGGGATCATGGCGACCATGTCGGCGTAGTTGGGCATCACGGTGACGCTCGCGGGCATGAAGTGCGCGGTGCCCGTCATCACCAGCATGACGGCCAGCGCGTGGGCGGCGCTGGCGGACCACGAGGCGAATCGGGTCACGCCGAGCGCTCCGAGCGTGCGAAAGACGACGAGCGAGCCGACCAGGGCGACGAGGGTGATCATTAGTACTCCCAGAATGGATACTGACACTATCTACTATGGATAGTAACACTATCCACCCTGTCGTCATTCCCCGCAAGTGCCGACGAACGACAAAGGCCGCCCACACCTTTCGGTGCGGACGGCCTGTGTAGCGAGAACGGTGTCAGCGGGTGAAGAGCAGGGCCCGCTTGACTTCCTGGATCGCCTTGGTGACCTCGATACCACGAGGGCACGCGTCGGTGCAGTTGAAGGTGGTGCGGCAGCGCCAGACACCTTCGACGTCGTTGAGGATGGGGCCTGGCTATTCGCCACCGCCGATATCGAGTACCCAGACGGTGTCGTTTGTCGGGTAGCCGCGCTCAATAGCGCGCGGTGTCACAGTCGCGGTAGGTGTCGAGAACGCACCACTTGTCGCTCCGTTGCGGGGTTGCTGATCGTTGAATGCGTAGACCACCTTCCCATTGCTGACGAAGACGTGCATAGTGACGTCAGTGCTGCGTGAGCGGTTCACCCATTCTATATCGCCAATTCCAACAGTATCATTTACGCGTTCTGGAGAGGCGTCGCCGGTGAAACTGTACAGTTTATCCCATTCTTCGACGGGCACGCCCGTATTTCGAACGACGTCACCCAGTTTCGAACTGTTATGTGATGCCAGCAGTTGGGAGAATGGTGCATCCCAGCCGGTTGGCTCCGAAGCGACCTCAACTGATTCTCCCGCATTCAACGAATCGCAGCCGGTAAGCGTTGTTGCGCTTGTGCCAAGCACAAGCGTGGAAACAGCTATCCACCTCATCGCCATCGCTTTAATCTCCACTCTATGCTCAGGAATTCGGCCTGTTCGGGGAAGGGTTGCTGTTCGGCAAGGGCGTTCCTGGTAAGAAGATTGGATTCCGATCGAATTCTTCGGAAACAACCGAGGAGCCTGGTTTTACATCGCCGGTCCAGGCCAGATTTTGATCGCGATCGATGAGGACCGTATCGCCATCATCTACTGCCTGCTGGACCAACTCCCGCATCTCGGCGGAGCTTGCCTGTGGGTTTGCCGCGCCGATCTTACGTCCGACTTCGTTATTGTGCAGGTCCATCGCTTCGCGAACTGCAGCATTGTCTGCTCGTCCCTCGTGTTTGGTCGCGTATTCTTGGGTCCACTCTGCACCGAACTCCTGGGTCATCATTGCATTCCAGTATGTGTGCCTGTACGCGTCGACATGACTGACTGTCCTGTGTAGCTATGCCGGGGTAAGCTTCCTCGGCGGCTGCCGATGCTTCATCGGAAAGAATGAGAAAACGCGCCTGATCTGCGAGACTGAGATTGTTCAGCATCTCCGCTTCGCTTTGTGTGACATCCTTGGGATCGATTGATCCCAACGTGAGGACTTGGAGCGTCGCGGCCAATGCGCCGTCTGGCCACTTTGTCATACCGGCCGGATCTACGCCTGTCTGGTAGCTGAATTTGATCTGATCTAGCTCGGCGTTCGGTGGAATCGGAACCTCGGAAAAGATTTTGTCGATCGCCGTCCGCGCGTCTTCCGCTGACTGCGCTGCATTGGCAAGCGTCGTCTTCACTGAGACTTCATGCTGCCATGCCAGCTTCCGTGCGATCGCGAGGGCGGTCGTGAGGTTCTGCTTGTCCTCGTTTATCAGCCAAGCTATGAGCTCTTCAGAATAGTCAACGGAGCCATCTTCGCTCACTGTGAGTTTCAAATCCTCTGCGGCCGATATTGCGTCGACGGCCGCAGCTTTGGCAAAACTGAGAATTTGGGCGACGGATCGCGTGGCTTTGTGTGAGTCTTCAAATGCTCCAACCACCTTAGAAAGAGAGGTCCGCGCTTCGTCGCCTTTGGCTCGCATCGCGTCACCGGCGGGTCCTTGCCAGAAGCCCGGCGAATTGGACATTTGGGTGGTTATCGCCGAATGCTCATCAGTGATCAATCGAGTGCTGGCCGCCCACTCGTCCGCCTGACTGGTCAAGGCATCGAACGACCAACTCTTGATTTGTGACACGGTGGGCGGGGTCGAGGTCATCGTGGACCGTTTTCCAGGTTCTGGAAATCAGCGACCTGGCGTTGCTGCTGAGCTTGATACTCAGCCAGACTGTGCGTCGCGGAATTATTGATCTCCACAAGCTGTCCTCCGACACCACGAAGGCTTGCACCCCCACGCCACCCGGCCTTCATGTACGTGTGGCCGAGTCCGGATCCTGGAAGCGCTGCCTCTATCGCTGCGATGAAGCCGCTGGTAGGCACTCTTCCGAGGGCTTCTTGTGATGCTGTGAGCGCGCCGATCAATAGCACTGGCCGCCCGCATCTCGGATGCAGGCGGCCAGTGACGTAAAGACGAGAAGGGTCAGCGGGTGAAGAGCAGGGCCCGCTTGACTTCCTGGATCGCCTTGGTGACCTCGATACCACGAGGGCACGCGTCGGTGCAGTTGAAGGTGGTGCGGCAGCGCCAGACACCTTCCACGTCGTTGAGGATGTCGAGGCGCTCGCGGGCGCCTTCGTCACGGCTGTCGAAGATGAAGCGGTGGGCGTTCACGATCGCGGCCGGGCCGAAGTAGCTGCCGTCGGTCCAGTACACGGGGCACGACGTGGTGCAGCAGGCGCACAGGATGCACTTGGTGGTGTCATCGAAGCGGGCCCGGTCGGCCTGGCTCTGGATCTGTTCACGGGTGGGCTCGTTACCCGAGGTCATCAGGTACGGCTTCACCGCGCGGAACGCGTCGAAGAACGGCTCCATGTCGACCACGAGGTCCTTCTCCACGGGCAGGCCGCGGATCGGCTCGACGGTCATGGTGAGGGTCTTGTCGCCCTTGGGCAGCATGTCCTTCATCAGCACCTTGCAGGCCAGCCGGTTCACACCGTTGATCCGCATGGCGTCGGAGCCACACACACCGTGGGCGCAGGAGCGCCGGAAGGTGAGGGTGCCGTCCAGGTAGGACTTGATGTAGATGAGCACGTTGAGGAAGCGGTCGGTCGGCAGGACCGGCACCTGGAACGTGTCCCAGTGCGCGCCCTTGTCGTCCTCGGTGCTGAACCGGGCGATCTTGACGGTGACCATGACCGAGCCCTCGGGGACCGGCGCCGGCTTCTGCTTGGTGGGTTCGATAACAGCAGTCATCAGTACTTACGCTCCATCGGCTCGTAGCGGGTCTGCACCACCGGCTTGAAGTCGAGGCGGATCTCGGAGATGAGCTCCGGGCCCTCCTTGTACGCCATCGTGTGCCGCATGAAGTTCACGTCGTCGCGGTCCGGGTAGTCCTCGCGAGCGTGGCCGCCACGCGATTCCTTGCGGTTGAGCGCACCGACGACGGTGACCTCGGCCAGCTCGAGCAGGAAGCCCAGCTCGACGGCCTCGAGCAGGTCGCTGTTGTAGCGCTTGCCCTTGTCCTGCACCGTGATCCGGGTGTAGCGCTCCTTGAGCGTGTGGATGTCGGTGAGGACCTTCTTGAGGGTTTCCTCGGTGCGGAACACGCCCGCGTTCGCATCCATCGTGGCCTGCAGCTCGGTGCGGATGTCGGCCACGCGCTCGTTGCCGTGGTCGGACAGGATCAGCTCGAGCCAGTCCATCACCATCTGCGACGGGTTCTCCGGCATCTCGGTGAACTCGGTGCGGTTGGCGTACTCGGCGGCCGCGATGCCGGCGCGACGGCCGAACACGTTGATGTCGAGCAGCGAGTTGGTGCCGAGACGGTTCGCGCCGTGCACCGACACGCACGCGCACTCACCGGCGGCGTAGAGGCCGGGGACCACGTCGGTGTTGTTGCGCAGCACCTCGCCACGGATGCGGGTGGGGATACCGCCCATCACGTAGTGGCAGGTCGGCATGACGGGCACGAGCTCGGAGACCGGGTCGACGCCGAGGTAGGTGCGCGCGAACTCGGTGATGTCGGGCAGCTTCTCCTCGAGCACGTCGGCGCCGAGGTGGGTCACGTCGATGTAGACGTAGTCCTTGTTCGGACCGGCGCCGCGACCCTCGGCCACCTCGAGCACCATCGAGCGGGCGACGATGTCACGCGGCGCGAGGTCCTTGATGGTGGGGGCGTAGCGCTCCATGAAGCGCTCACCGGAGGCGTTGCGCAGGATGCCGCCCTCACCACGCACAGCCTCGGAGATGAGGATGCCCAGGCCCGCGAGGCCTGTCGGGTGGAACTGGTGGAACTCCATGTCCTCGAGCGGCAGGCCCTTGCGGAACACGATCGCCATGCCGTCACCGGTCAGCGTGTGCGCGTTCGAGGTGGTCTTGTACATGCGGCCAGAGCCGCCGGTGGCGAACACGATCGACTTCGCGTGGAAGATGTGGATGTCGCCGGTCGACAGCTCGTAGGCGACGACGCCGGTGGCGACGGGGCCACGATCGGACTCGGTCATCACCAGGTCGAGCACGTAGAACTCGTTGTAGAACTCGACGTCGTGCTTGACGCAGTTCTGGTAGAGCGTCTGCAGGATCATGTGACCGGTGCGGTCGGCGGCATAACACGCGCGACGCACGGGCGCCTTGCCGTGGTCACGGGTGTGGCCACCGAAACGACGCTGGTCGATCTTGCCCTCGGGCGTGCGGTTGAACGGCAGGCCCATCTTCTCCAGGTCCATGACCGCGTCGATGGCCTCTTTGGCCATGATCTCCGCGGCGTCCTGGTCGACGAGGTAGTCGCCACCCTTGACGGTGTCGAAGGTGTGCCATTCCCAGTTGTCTTCTTCGACGTTGGCCAGTGCGGCGCACATGCCGCCCTGGGCCGCGCCGGTGTGGCTACGGGTCGGGTACAGCTTGGTCAGGACCGCGGTGCGAGCGCGCGGGCCGGCCTCGATCGCCGCGCGCATGCCCGCGCCACCGGCGCCGACGATGACCACGTCGTAGCGATGCTCCTGAATCGGACGGGATTCACTCATGCGAGGTGGCCTGTTCCTAACCTGTGATGTTGGGGTCGAAGGTGAAGATGACGTACGTGCCGACAGCGACGACCAGGACCATCGAAACCACGAGAATGGTCTTGAGCCAGAACCGGGTGGAGTCCTTGCGCGAGTAGTCGTCGATGATGACACGCAGACCGTTGCCGCCGTGCAGCTGAGCCAGCCACAGCATGGACAGGTCCCAGAACTGCCAGAACGGGCTGGACCAGCGACCGGCCACGAACGCGAAGTTCAGGCGGTTCACGCCACCGTCGATCATCAGCATGATGAACATGTGGCCGAGCACCAGCACGATCAGGAACAGGCCCGAGATGCGCATGAACAGCCATGCGTACTTCTCGAAGTTGCCGTTCGACTTGCCACGCGGCGAACGCGGGGAGTCGAGGCTGGCCGGGCGATCGTAGGACTTGCCGAGGACAGGTGCAGACATATCAGTGCTCCGTCAGCAGGTAGAAGAACTGGCGGCCGACGCCGGCGGCGGAGACCAGAACCCAGATGGCGAGCACGATCCACAGCATCTGCTTCTGGAATCGCGGACCCTGGGACCAGAAGTCGACCAGAATGACCCGGACGCCGTTGAGGGCGTGGAACAGGACGGCGACGACGAGACCCATCTCCATCAACGCCACGATCGGGTTCTTGTAGATCGCGATCGAGTGGTCGTAGGTGTCCGGGTTGACCCGGACCAGTGCCGTGTCCAGCACATGGACGAAGAGGAAGAAGAACAGCGTGACACCGGTGATCCGGTGCAGCGCCCACGACCACATGCCAGGGTCGCCGCGGTACAGCGTCTTCCGCTTCGGCTGGGCCGGAGCCGGAGCTTCTATCGTGGTCATAGAGTGCGGTGCCTCCAACGTCGTTGATGGACCCGGTCACAGATCCGACGCCGGCATGCGTGGAGAGGCAAATGCCCAGGTGGCTGCGCTGTATTCTCGAGCGCTGGCCCGCCGCCGGGAACCTGAACCGATCTTCGGTGAACTCTAATCCCCTCTGTTTCGCGGAACTAATTCGGCGTGCCGCGCGTTGCGCGTAAAACAGGCGAGTTAGGTTTACCTTTCTCGATGCCGGATACTGGTGTTCCGGCCTCTGTTTCCCGGTGTTCGGCGGGATCGGCTGGAGGTTATCGATGCCCGAAATCGACTGGAATACGTTGCATGACATGGCAATTCGGGCAATGGGGTCGGCGTACGCCCCGTACTCGGGTTTCCCCGTCGGCGCCGCTGCTCTCAGCGCGGATGGCCGAATTGTGAGCGGATGCAATGTGGAAAATGTCTCATATGGGCTAACCCTGTGTGCCGAATGTGTACTCGTCGGTAACTTATTCGCGTCGGGCGGCGGCCGTCTCATCGCCGTCTCGGTGACCGATTCTCGCGGCGAAATCCTGATGCCGTGTGGGCGCTGTCGTCAGCTGCTGTTCGAACACGGCGGGGGCGAACTACTGGTGGACCACGCCGACGGCCCGAAGCCGCTGTCGGAGCTCCTGCCCTACGCCTTCGGACCGGATGATCTGGCGGCCGGGAAGCAGTAGTCGGTCGGCAGTGCCAGACTGGGCGCCATGACGGCACTGGATGCGGTTTCGGTCATTACTGCCAAGCGCGACGGCGGCGAGCTGTCCGACGCGCAGATCGACTGGGTGGTGGACGCGTTCACCCGGGGGATCGTCGCCGACGAGCAGATGTCGGCGCTGGCCATGGCGATCGTGTGGCGGGGGATGACCCGGTGCGAGACCGCCCGGTGGACGACGGCGATGATCGGGTCGGGTACCCGGATGAACTTCACCGACCTGCCGCGACCGACCGTCGACAAGCATTCGACCGGTGGGGTCGGCGACAAGATCACCCTCCCGTTGGCTCCGCTGGTGGCCGCGTGTGGGGCTGCGGTGCCGCAGTTGTCCGGGCGAGGGCTCGGGCACACCGGTGGGACGCTGGACAAGCTCGAGTCGATTCCCGGGTGGCAGGCCGATGTGACGGTGCCCCGGATGCGCGAGATCCTGACCGACCCGGCGATCGGCGCGGTGATCTGCGCCGCGGGCGCCGATCTCGCCCCCGCCGACAAGCGGCTCTACGCGCTGCGGGATGTGACCGGGACGGTCGAGTCGATTCCGTTGATCGCGAGTTCGATCATGAGCAAGAAGATCGCCGAGGGGACAGCGGCGCTGGTGCTGGATGTGAAGGTCGGCTCGGGTGCCTTCCTCAAGACGCTCGACGGCGCTCGGGAACTCGCCACCGCGATGGTCGAGCTCGGGCGCGATGCGGGTGTGAAGACCGTCGCGCTGCTCACCGCGATGGATACACCGCTCGGGCGCACCGCGGGCAATGCGCTGGAAGTGGCCGAGTCGGTGGAAGTTCTCGCTGGTGGGGGGCCTGCGGATGTGGTCGAGCTGACCTTGACGCTGGCGCGGGAGATGGTCGCGCAGGCGGGGTTGCGGATCGATCCCGCCGATGTTCTCGCTGACGGTCGGGCGATGGATCACTGGCGCACGATGATTCAGGCGCAGGGCGGTGACCCGGACGCCGCGCTGCCGGTCGCGCGGCACAGCGAGATCGTGCGGGCGGAATCGAGCGGGGTGCTGACCAGGCTCGACGCGATGGGGGTGGGACTCGCCGCGTGGCGGCTCGGTGCGGGGCGTGCTCGGCAAGGGGAGAAGGTGCAGGCGGGGGCCGGCATCGAGATGCATGCCAAACCGGGGGACTCGGTGGTGGCGGGTCAGCCCTTGTTGACGCTGCACACCGATACGCCGGAGGCGTTCGCCGGGGCTTCGGCTGCTCTCGCCGATGCTGTGACGATCGATTCCGCGCCCGACGGTAAGCCAGGGGAGCTGGTGCTCGGGCGGATCGAGTAGGTGCGAGCCGCTGGGGTCGCGCACGCCGGATGGCCCGCAACAGTCCTTTGCGGGACGGACAATCAACGAGACGGTTGCCACGTGGGGACTTCGCTGCCGGGATCGGCGCGGGCCGCTACCGTCTATACATGACTGGACCGGCGCCCCTTGACCTTGCTTCGATCCGACGCGCACCGAAGGCCTTGCTGCACGATCACCTCGATGGTGGTCTGCGGCCCTCGACGGTGCTAGAGCTGGCCGCTGATTGCGGTTATGACGAATTACCCGCTTCCGATGCCGAGAGTCTGGGGGCGTGGTTTCGTGACGCCGCCGACAGCGGATCGCTCGAGCGGTATCTGGAGACGTTCGCGCACACGGTCGCGGTGATGCAGACCCCGGAGGGTTTGCGCAGGGTGGCGCGGGAGTGCGCGATCGATCTCGCCGCTGACGGGGTCGTGTACGCGGAGGTGCGGTTCGCCCCCGAGCAGCACCTCGAAAAGGGCCTCACGCTCGACGAGGTTGTCGAGCACACTCTCGCGGGGTTCCGGGAGGGTGAGGCGATCGCGGCGGAACAGGGCAACGTCGTTCGGGTGACGTGCCTGCTCACGGCGATGCGGCATGCGGCGAGGTCGCGGGAGATCGCGGAGTTGACCGTGCGGTTCCGGGACGCCGGGGTGGGCGGGTTCGACATCGCGGGCGCCGAGGCGGGATTCCCTCCCACCCGGCACCTGGACGCGTTCGAGTATCTGCGAGCCAACCACGCGCACTTCACGATTCACGCGGGTGAGGCGTTCGGCCTGCCGTCGATTCACGAGGCGCTGGCGTTCTGTGGCTGCGATCGGCTCGGCCACGGAGTGCGCATCACCGACGACATCAGCGTCCCGGGCGACATCGAGGACGCCCAGCTCGGCCTGGTCGCGAACTATGTGCGCGATATGCGGGTGCCGCTGGAACTGTGTCCCTCGTCGAATGTGCAGACCGGCGCGGTGCCCTCGCTGGACAAGCATCCGTTCGACCTGCTGGCCCGCCTGCGCTTCCGGGTCACCGTCAACACCGACAACCGCCTGATGAGCGACACCTCCATGAGCGAGGAGATGCTCAAGCTGGTGGACACCTTCGGCTACGGCTGGAGCGACCTGGAACGCTTCACCATCAACGCCATGAAGTCGGCCTTCATCCCGTTCCCGGACCGGCTGAAGATCATCGACGAAGTGATCAAGCCGGGTTACGCGGTACTACTCGGCTAGGCTGTCCCGCCTCTCCGCGACTTCTAGCCAGACTCGGGTGCGTTACCGGTAGCGACGCGGCTACCGGTAACGCTGGAGTCGGGTTCGCCCGTCCCCGGTGAGTTACCCATGTCCTCACTGCCGACTGCGGGACCTCTTATTCGCTGACGAGCCGCGCTTCGAACGCACGCTGCAAGTCGCGGAACTGCTGGGCCTCCGACGCATACGGCGGGTTCGGCGCCATCCGGTTCGGATCCGGGTTGAGCAGGTACGAGACGTACCAGCCGAGCGGGTTCGACTGCGCGAGAGCCGTTTCCACGCTGTCGTCATCGGCGTAGTCGGCCGCGTCGCTGAACAGTTCGACCGCGAGATCGAGCTGTTCGATATCGACCGCCTCGGGGCCCTCGGCCAGATCGTCGACCAGACCGGTGAGCACGTAGACGTTCTCGTCGGTTACCTCGACCTCGAGCGAACCGTCCACCGCCGCGGTCTGCACCTCGGCGTAGGTCGACACCCGCGACAGCTCGTGCTCGTGATCGTCGGCCAGGTAGCGGGCCAGTGCGCGCTCGGAACCGAAGACGGTGATGGTGCGGCCGTCACCGAGGAAGATCGGCTCGTCGTCGAGGTAGCAGCGCAGGGTGAACTGCTCGCCGTCGGAGGTGACGATCTTGACAGGGTCGATGCCGACCTCGTCCCAGAAGGATTCCTCTTCGTCCTCGTCGGCGGCGGAGAGGTCGACGTTCTCGAACTCTTCCTCCTCCTCGGCGACATCGTCGGCGTCGACCTCGTTCTCCTCGGCCGCCAGCAGCTCCGCCTCGGCGACGGCCACCGCGGCCGCGTCGACGTCGGGTGTGCTGACGACGCTGTCGATCGCGTCGAGCACGTCGTCCCAGCCCTTGACGATCGCGGCACCGACCTGGTCCCACAGCTCTTCACCGTCGCGGCCGACGAAGGTGCTCGCCCCGCTGGCCAGCGCACCGAGTACCGGGTTGTTGCCGAAGAACTTGGTCACCACGTCGAGCTCGCACACCTCGGCGATATTGCGCACCATCGCCAGGGTGTCCTCGAGCTCGCCGACGACGTCGACGTCCGGGTCGCCCGCCGCCAGTTCCGGCACGGAGACCAGATCGAAGCTGAAATTCTCCTCCGGCTCCAGCTCAGCGGCCGAAAGTCCGGCGATGACCGCCCAGGACGGGTGGTCGACGAGGTCGTTGTCGGAGTTGGTGCGGATGAACGCCGCCAGCTCCGCAACGGACTCGAATCCGTAGAGGTCGTCCTCGTGACCGAGGAACGCCTCCCACTCGTCGTCACCGTCGCGCCAGCGCGGTGCCCACAGGGTGACGAGATCGCCATCGGTCAGACCGAGCTCGATCGGGACGATGTCTCCAGAAGCCATGACGCGAAGCCTAGCTAGCTCGAGCGCCGGGCACTATCCGGCCCGGGTGCTAATTGCCCGTCGGGCTGTGCACTCGGGCCGGCGAGCGATTCGTTCAGTGTCGCAATGATGTTGGAACGTGCCTCACCGGCGGTCTCGGTGGCCTGTTTGCAGGCCGACAGGATGAGTGCGGCGGCCTCGGTGGGCGCCAGCGTGGTGATGGCTTCGTCCAGCGTCAGGGCGACGAGGGCGCCGTCGCTGTTCACCTCGGCGGTGACCAGCCCGTCCTCGGTGGTGAACCGCCCGTTGACCTGCTTCAACCCGTACAGCGCGGCCTCGAGCGCCTCGAGCTTTCCGGTGACGCCCGCGACCAGGGCATCCATTTCCGCACTCACAGTGGCCTCATCCAGCTCGTCTGACCGGTGTCTGCGTCGTCGATGCGATCGAGCTCGTCGACCGCCTGACGCCGGGTGGGCAGGTTCATCTTGTCGAGCAGTTCATCGGGAATCTGCGCCTGCTCGCTGTAGACCTCGCGCAGCCGAGCCGCGGCGGCGATGGTCGAGCGCCGGGTCAGGCGCAGAATCTCGTCGGCCAGCGCCTGAGCGCCGAACTGGTATTCGCTGCGTTCGAACTTGAGCGCGATCGGCAGACCCATGCTGGTCGCGCGGACCGAGATCGTGCCGGAGCGGTTGGTGCTGACCGCGGACTCCACATTGGGGACCTCGGGGATCGGCGTGCCGCTCATTCGGTAGGCCTGTAGAAGCCGTAGAACTCCATGCCACTGTTCTCCGTTCGGATGGAACTGATCGAAACCGGATCGCCCGCCTCGACGAGCTGCCCGTTGCCGACGACCATGGCGACATGGCCGTCCCACACCGCCAGATCGCCCGGCATCAGGTCACCGGGGGACACCTGAGGATTGCCGATGTGCTGTTCCTGCGCCAGCCGCGGCAGTTCGACCCCGGCCTCGCCGTAGGCGTACTTGGTGAGCCCGCTGCAGTCGATGCCCGACTGGGGGTCGTTGCCGCCCCAGACGTACGGGGTGCCGACGGCGCCGATGGCCGAGCGGACCGCGGTCGCGGCCTTCTCGTTGGGCGCCTCGACGGTGCTGCCGTCGGGCAGGGTGATCTTGACTCCGGTACCGGACCCTGTCGACGAACCGGCCGATGACCCCGTCGATCCGCCCGTGCCCGCCGAGGTCCCACCGGTAGTGGTCGACTTCGAGGTACTGCTGCTGCTGCTGTTGCTGCCGCCCATGGCGGTCGACAGGCCGGAACCCATGGCGCTGAGCACTGTGCTGCCGGTGCTCGCCGCGGTCGAGAGCAGGCCGGAACTCGACGCCGAGGACACGAGGTTGCTCGCGCCGGACGAGACGCTCGCCAGCGACGTGCTCGACGGGGCGGGGGTGAGTTCCTGGATCGCGGCGGTCTGGGTGCCGAGTTCGTCCTGCACCCGGCCGACGACGCCCATGCCCTGACCGATGTGGTCGATCGCCGAGCTCACCACGGCGGTCAGACCGGCCGGGGTGCCCAGGGTGGGGCTGAGCGCGGACACTTGCGACAGGAACGAGTTGACGATTCCGTCGAGCTCTTTCTGCCCGGTCTCCACATAGGCCGCGGCCTGGTCGACGACGGTCGCCATCTCGGTGCCGTTGTCGCTCAGGGTGGCCGAGGAGGTCTGCACGCGCAGCGCCTTGGCGGTGGCAGCGTCGACGGCCTGGCCGTCCCACGCGGTGTTCACGTTGTTGATGCTGTTGCGGCCCTGTTGATAGATCTGGTCGAGGTTGGTCGAGGTCGAGCGCAAGCCGTCGGACGCGCCGCCGGTGCCGAGTACGCCGGTGCCGAAGCTCGACAGCAGATCGAGGAGGGGCTGAGCCAGGCCGGTGAGGTCGATCATGCTTCGGTACCGATGTCGCCCGCGGCGGCGGTGAGCCCGGCCGCGTTGTTCAGGTCGGTCTCGACGAGGGTGGTCGCGGCGCTGGCGGTGGCCAGCCCCATGCTTCCCATGACCGCCGACAGCTGGGCGATCGACGCCACGTGACCGGCGTGCGCGGCGGAGTAGGCGGCGGTGAAGTCGCCGCCGATGAGGCCCATGATGGGGCCGAGCAGGGTGGGGTCGGAGGCAGCCGAACCAGCCGCCGCCGTGGCCAGTTCCGTGGCCATCACCTCAGCAGCTGCGCTGTACGCGACGATGCCTTCGGCATCGGCCGACATTTTTTTCGTCATCGAACTTCCCCCAATCCTCGAGTTCCCGGGCAGAGTACGTCACTCAGTATCTTGGACGCACCGACTCCGCATTCGGTTCCCTACTACCGCGAAAATTTCCCCAGCGGTCGTAGGCGCGAAGCGCCAAGCGACCCTATCGTCTTTTCATGCGCACCGACACCGTCGATCATCCACTCGCCGCGGCCCTGCTCAGCACCATGCGGGACGCCCGGACCGACAACGCCACTTTCCGCAATGCTCTGGCCGATCTCACCGGCATCCTCATGTACGAGGCGCTGCGCGACGCGCCGGTGGTGCGCGAGCCCATCGACACGCCGGTCGCGGTCACCGAGGGCGTCCGCCTGGCGGCGCCCCCACTGCTCGTTCCGGTGCTGCGCGCCGGGCTCGGCATGGTCTACGCCGCAGCCGAACTCGTGCCGGAAGCCCGCGTCGGCTTCGTCGGCATCGCCCGCGACGAGCAGACCCACGAGCCGGTGCCGTATCTCGAGTCGCTGCCCGCCGACCTCACCGGTCTGCCCGTCTTCGTCCTCGATCCGATGCTGGCGACCGGCGGTTCCATGCGCCACACGATCGAACTGCTCGTCGCCCGCGGCGCGACCGACATCACCGCCATCTGCGTCGTCTCGGCCCCCGAAGGCGTTGCCGCCCTCGCGGACTCGGGCCTCCCGGTCCGCCTGATCACCGCCGCCATCGACGAGAAACTCAACGAGAACGCCTACATCGTCCCCGGCCTCGGCGACGCGGGCGACCGCCAGTTCGGCCCCCGCTGAACTACTCCTCGCCTGCTGCCAGTGACCGGCAGAACGTGGTGAGCTGGGAGAGACGCTGGGCGGTGAGCTGTTTCGCGTCGCTCAGGTCGTCTCGGTCGGCGACCGGGGCGAATACCTCCAGGTAGCACTTGAGCTTGGGTTCGGTGCCCGAGGGGCGGACGACGATGCGGAAGTCGTCGGCGTCGAAGATCAGTGCGTCGGTGCGGAGTCGGCCGCGGACCTGCGCCTGGTCGGTGAATTTCACCGGGGTGCCCGCGATGTCGCTGGGTGGGTTCGCGCGCAGGGCGGCGACCAGCACGCTCGCGGCGGCCTGGTCGGGTAGACGCAGGGAGACCTGGCCGCCGGCGTGCAGACCGAATTCGACAGCGTAGGAGTCGAGTTCGGCTTGCAGCGTGGTGCCCTGAGCCTTCAGCAGGGCGACGAGATCGGCGGCGGCCACCGCGGCCGAGATGCCGTCCTTGTCGCGGACCTTGGACGGGTCGACGCAGTGTCCGATGGCCTCCTCGTAGGCGTAGACGAGTCCGTCGCCCGCCCTGGCCAGCCATTTGAAGCCGGTGAGGGTCTCGGCGTAGCGGGCCGAGCGCGCGGCGGCCAGCTTCGACAGCAGGCGTGAGGACACGATGGTCGTGGCGACCAGCGGGTCGGTGGGGTGCGTGCGCAGCACGTAGTCGGCCAGCAGCACACCGGTTTCGTCGCCGCGCAGCATGTGCCAACCATCCGGGCCCGGCACTCCGAGCGCGCACCGATCGGCATCGGGATCGAGGGCGATCGCCACGTCGGCATCGACCCGCTCGGCCAGCGCGAGCAACAGATCGGCGGCGCCCGGCTCCTCCGGATTGGGGAAGGAGACGGTGGGGAAGTCGGGGTCGGGAGCGAACTGCTCCTCGACCACCCGCACATCGGTGAACCCGGCCGCGGCCAGCGCGCGCACCGCGAGCTCACCGCCGACCCCGTGCAGCGCGGTCAGCGCGATCCGCACATCCGCCCGTTCGCCGGGACCGCCCAGCAGCCGGGGCAATTCCGCGACGCGCTCGAGATAGCGATCGACCAGGTCGGCACCGGAGGTCGAGACAGCTTCCCGTGCGACAGGTTCGACAACCGCCTCGATGCGCTGCTCGATCTCGCTGTCGGCGGGCGCGATCAATTGCGACCCACCGTCGAGGTACACCTTGTAACCGTTGTCGGCAGGCGGATTGTGCGAGGCGGTGATCTGCACCCCCGCCACCGCACCCAGCTCACGCACCGCGAACGCCACCACCGGAGTCGGCACCGGATCCGGCAGCACCGTGACGGGAAAGCCCGCGGCAGTGAAGATCTCAGCGGTCGCCGTGGCGAACTCCGCCGACCCGTGCCGCGCGTCGCGCCCGACCACTACCGCGCCACCGCCGAGGCAGCGTTCGCGCAGCCAGTCGGCCAGCCCGGCGGTGGCCCGCGACACCGTCGTCACGTTCATCCCGTCCGGGCCCTCACGCAACGGTCCACGCAGGCCCGCGGTTCCGAAGCGCAGCATCTACACGCGCTCCAGAATGCCGCGCAGCAGCTTGCCCAACCGGGGCGCCGCGGCTTGCCCCTCGGCCAGCACCTCCGCATGCGAAAGATGTTCGCCGGTAACGCCCGCGGCCAAATTGGTGACCAGTGAGATGCCGAGCACCTTCGCGCCCAGTGAACGTGCCTCGATCGCCTCGAGTACCGTCGACATACCGACCAGGTCGGCGCCGATGGTCGCGAGCATGCGGATCTCGGCGGGCGTCTCGTACTGCGGGCCGATGAGCCCGGCGTACACACCCTCGGTCAGACTCGGATCGATTTCCCGTGTCAGCGCCCGCAATTCGGGATCCCAGGCATCGACCAGGTCGACGAATCGCGCGCCTACCAGCGGGGTGCGCGCGGTGAGATTGATGTGGTCGGCGATCAGCACCGGCTCACCCACCTGCAGGCCCGCCCTGAGCCCACCCGCGGCATTGGTGAGCAGCACGATCTCGGCGCCCGCCGCGATCGCCGCGGTCACCGGGTGCACCACCTGCTGCGGTGTGTAGCCCTCGTAGAGGTGCTGACGGCCCATCAGCAGCAGCACGTTGTTGTCGTTCACGGTGACCGAATGCACCATGCCGCCGTGCCCCTGGGCACTGGGTTTGCCGAAGCCGGGTAGCTCCGTCATGGGGATCGAGGCACGCGGCGCGCCGATCTCGGCTGCTGCCTCCTGCCACCCCGATCCCAGCACCACGGCCACGCGATGACGCGGCACTCCCGTACGTTCGGCAATCGCCGCAGCGGCCTGTTCGGCAGTCATGAGCTGAGTTTATTGGAGCGCTGGCGCGCTCGAGTTCGCGGCCGAGGGTGTCCCGACGATCAGGTGCCGTTGCGTTGAGCGTGGGGGGCGTCGCCACCGGCCCGGTTT
>NZ_JBHURA010000008.1:97700-236511 GCF_042674185.1 Nocardia sp. NPDC056952
GTCGATCAGGCACCGTTGCTTGCTCCTTCGTCGCCTACGCAACGGCACCTGATCGTCGGGACGGCCGCGAACCGCCGCTACGCGGCGGACCCTCCTCGAGGTCGGGTCGTGCGGGGCGGGGAAGGTGCCTACCCGCGAGTAGGGGAGGGTTCAGGTGCGGACTATTCTCCCCTGCATGCCGTATTTGGAGCGCTCTGGTGATGTTTTCGTCCTGTACCTCGGCAACGAGGGTGAGACAGACAACGAGAACCGTTTCTCGCCGGGCTGGATCGATGCCTTCCACGCCGCACTCGACAAGGTCGAGGCGTCCGAGGGTGCTGCCGCGCTGGTCACCGTCGCGACCGGCAAGTACTACAGCAACGGCCTCGACACCGATTACGTCTTCGGCAACCTGGACAAGATCCACGGCTACCTCGACCGGGTGCACTCGCTCTACACCCGCCTGCTGACCTTCCCGATGCCCACGATCGCCGCGGTCAACGGCCACGCGTTCGGCGCGGGCGCCATGCTGGCCACGTCCCACGATTTCCGCGTGATGCGCGGTGACCGCGGCTTCTGGTCGCTGCCCGAGGTGCACCTCGGCATGCCGTTCACGATCGGCATGAACGGCTTGCTGAAGGGTCGCCTGAGCAACCAGGTGTGCGTCCAGGCGATGACCACCGGCCACCGTTTCGGTGCCGACGAGGCCATCGCCGCCGGGATCGCCGATGCCAAGGCCGACGCCGACGAGGTGCTGCCCGCCGCGATCGCCCGCGCCGCCGCGCTCACCAGCCTGCGCAAGCCGATCACCCCGATCATCAAGACCGCGCTGCACGCCGAGACTCTCGCCGCGCTGGCCACGCCGGTCACCCCGGAGAACCTTCCCTTCGGCAACTGACCTCGCTCGCCGGTGCGCCGCTGTCGGGCACTGATGCAAGACTGGGGGTATGGCACCCTCGCGCACCGGCGAACTCACAGCCACCGCCTCCGACGCCGCGATTGTGGCTGCCTCGGACGAGCTGATCGGGCTCTCGCACGCGATTCACGCCGAACCGGAGCTGGCCTTCGCCGAAACGCGTAGCGTCGCCAAGGTCCTCGCGCCGCTGGTCGAGCGCGGATTCGCCGTCACCACGGGCGTCGCCGGGCTGTCGACGGCGTTTCGCGCGGTGTACGGCAGCGGCCCGCTCACCGTCGGTATCTGCGCCGAGTACGACGCGCTGCCCGAGATCGGGCACGCCTGCGGGCACAACATCATCGCCGCGTCCGCGGTCGGCGCGGCCATCGGGCTGGCCGCCGTGGCCGACGCGCTGGGCCTGACCGTGGTGGTGCTCGGCACGCCCGCGGAGGAGAGCGGCGGCGGCAAGGTGCTCATGCTGGAAGCGGGCGCCTTCGACGACATCGCGATGGCGATGATGGTCCACCCTGGGCCCACCGATATCGTCGGCGCGCGCTCACTGGCACTGGCCGACCTCGCCATCGTCTTCCACGGCCGCGAGGCGCACGCCAGCGCCGCGCCCGAACTGGGCCGCAACGCCGGCGACGCGGTGACCCTGACCCAGGTTGCTGTCGGCTTGCTACGTCAGCATTTGCGTCCCGGCCAGCAGCTGCACGGTATAGTGTCCGACGGTGGCGTAGCCCCCAACATCGTGCCCGGACGCGCGGAGTTGCTGTACTACCTCCGCGCGGCGGATTCCGGCTCCCTCGACGACCTGATGCGGCGAGCGAAGGCGTGTTTCGAAGCGGGCGCCCTGGCGACCGGCTGCACCCACGACATACGGACGCTCGCGCCCACCTATACCGAGCTCACCCCCGATCCGGTTCTTTCCGCTGCCTACCGCGCGCAGATCACCGGACTGGGACGGGTGCCGATCGCGCCCGAGCTCGAGGTGTTGCGACCGCTCGGCAGCACCGACATGGGCAACGTCACCAACGTCATCCCCGGTATCCACCCGGTGATCGGCATCGACGCGGGCGGTGCGGCAACCCACCAGCCTGCGTTCGCCGCCGCCGCGGTGAACGCCTCGGCGGACCGGGCGGTGCTCGACGGAGCGCTGGCGCTGGCGCGTACCGCTGTCGCTATCGCGGGCGATGAAGTACACAGGGACAGGTTGTTGCAACGGCTGATCGAACGACAGGAGGACATTCGGTGACCATTTCCGGCCATCCGGGCACCGCACGCGCAGGCTCCGACGCGCTATCGATGGGTGTGGGCACCCACTCGATGGCGCGCGAGACCGCAGCGTGTCCGACCACGCCGGACACCGAACCAACTCTGATGTCGGGAACCGAGATCGTTGACGCATGGCTGGCCGAGCACACCGGCGACCTGGTGCAATGGCGCAGGCATATCCACGCCAACCCCGAGTTGTCGCGGGCGGAGTTCACCACCACCGAGTTCGTGTCGGGCTGGCTCACCAAGGCCGGGCTGACCTGGGAGGTGCTGCCGGGCGGCACCGGGCTGATCTGTGACTTCGGCCCCACCGATCGGCCGCGGATCGCCTTGCGCGCCGACATGGACGCGCTGCCGATGCAGGAGTTCACCGGTCTGACCTTCGCCTCGACGGTGCCCGGCGTGTCGCACGCCTGCGGGCACGACGCGCACACCACGGTGCTGCTCGGTGCCGGTCTCGCGCTGGCCGAGGCGCAGGACAAGCTGCCGGTCGGGGTGCGGTTGGTGTTCCAGCCTGCCGAGGAAGTGATGCCCGGTGGTGCGCTCGATGTGGTCGCGGCCGGTGGAATGACCGGGGTCGACCGGATCTTCGCGCTGCACTGCGATCCGCGTCTGGAGGTCGGCAAGGTCGGGGTGCGGACCGGGGCCATCACGTCGGCGGCCGACACTGTCGAGCTGGTGCTCGATTCGCCCGGTGGGCATACCTCGCGGCCGCATCTGACCAGCGACCTGGTCTACGCGATCGGAACTGTCATCACGGGGTTGCCCGGATTGCTGAGCCGCCGCGTCGATCCTCGGACCAGCACGATCATGGTCTGGGGTGCGGTGAGCGCGGGCAAGGCACCCAACGCGATTCCGCAGACGGGCATGCTCACGGGCACCGTGCGTACCGGTGATCACGCCACCTGGCTGCTGCTGGAACCGCTGGTCCGCGAGATCGTCGACGGGTTGCTCGCGCCGACGGGCGTGCGCTACCAGCTCAACTACAAGCGTGGTGTGCCGCCGGTGGTCAACGATCCGACGTCGGCGCTGATGTTCGAGAACGCCATCCTGGGGTTGGGTGAGGACGCGCTGGCCGACACCCCGCAGTCGGGCGGCGGCGAGGATTTCTCCTGGTACCTGGAGGAAGTGCCCGGCGCGATGGCCAGGCTGGGTGTCTGGTCCGGCGTCGGCGAGCAGCTGGACCTGCACCAGCCGACCTTCGACATCGACGAGCGCGCTTTGGCTGTGGGTGTCCGGACGCTGACGAACATCGTTCTGCAGGCATAGCGGTACGGGCTGACCCAGCCGACTCACGGCCGCCGACATGATGTCGGCGGCCGGCGAGTCCGGCCTGAATATTCGGGGAGGCGGAACAGCTCAGGCGCCGGGCCCGACGTTCTTGCTGTTGCGGGTGCGGAGGGCGTGGACGTAGTCCTCTGGGGCGCCTGCCTTTTCGGCCGCGTCGGCGATGACGCCGATGTAGCGGGCCGACGGGAGGCCGCCTTCGTAGGCGTCCAGGACGTAGAGCCAGGCCAGGCGGGACTCGCCCTGGGTGCCGGTGACCCGGATCCGGATCTTCTTGTGGATTCCGAAGTCGGAGCCCTCCCAGCGGTCGAGGCTGTCCTCGTCCTCGGGGGAGACGTCGTAGAGCACGACGAACACCCGGGAGCCGGGATCCTCGACGACGGTGGCCAACGGCCCTTCCCAGCCGATGTCGTCACCGGCGAAGGTCAGGCGCCAACCCTCCAGCCACCCGGTCCCGGACATGGGCGAATGCGGGCAGCGTTCCAGCATCTGCGTCGAGTCCATGTTGGACCCGTAGGCGGCATAGATCGGCACCATGGAACTGTAGCCAATAACCACGGTGGAATTCCTGTCTCCCACCCAGATCGGCTGACGGTCACACTTGCCGGTGGTGCCGAACGTGGCACAGAACACGCGCACCGTTGTTCACCGATCCGACCCGGGCACGTCACAGAGCACCTGAAATGATGGGGCGACAGCACGGACGAGCCCTCACAAGGGGCAGGTCCGATCAGGCGAGCACAAGGAGCGTGACTGGTGGCACGGATTGCGATCATCGGCGGTGGACCGGCCGGATACGAGGCGGCGCTGGTAGCCGCTCAGCACGGGGCCACGGTGACCCTGGTCGACGCCGACGGTATCGGTGGCGCCTGTGTGCTGTGGGATTGCGTGCCGTCGAAAACCTTCATCGCCTCGACGGGCCTGCGCACCGATCTGCGTCGCGCGCGCGACCTCGGCATCAATATCGATGCCGACCAGGCCAAGGTGCATCTGCCCGAGGTGAACGCGCGCGTCAAGGCGCTCGCGCTGGCGCAGTCCTCCGATATCCGCGCCAAATTGCAGGCCGCGGGGGTGCAACTACTTCCTGGCTATGGCGAATTGGTCGGGCCCGCACCGGGTTTGGCGCATCGCGTGCGCGCGAACCTGGCCGACGGGAGCTCCGAGGAGTTCGAGGCCGAGGTCGTGTTGATCGCGACCGGCGCGAGCCCGCGGGTGCTCGCCGGCGCCGAGCCCGACGGTGAGCGGATCCTGAACTGGCGCCAGCTCTACGACCTGCCGGAGCTGCCCGAGACGCTGGTCGTCGTCGGATCCGGTGTCACCGGCGCCGAATTCGTGTCCGCCTACACCGAGATGGGTGTGCGGGTGAAGCTCGTGTCGAGCCGCGACCGCGTGCTGCCCGGCGAGGACGCCGACGCCGCCCTCGTGCTCGAGGAAGCCCTGGCCGAACGCGGCGTCGAGCTGGTCAAGCACGCTCGCGCCGACGCGGTGGAGCGCACCGCCGACGGCATCGTGGTGAAGCTGTCCGACGGCCGCACCGTCACCGGTTCGCACGCCCTGATGACCGTCGGTTCCACCCCGAACACCGAGAACCTGGGCCTGGACCGGGTCGGTATCGAACTCGACCGCGGCGGATACCTTCGTGTCGACCGGGTTTCACGCACGTCGGTGCCCGGTATCTACGCCGCGGGCGACTGCACGGGTCTGCTGCCACTGGCTTCGGTGGCCGCCATGCAGGGCCGGATCGCGATGTATCACTCGCTCGGCGAGGGGGTGAGCCCGATCAGGCTGAAGACGGTGGCCTCGGCGGTGTTCACCCGCCCGGAGATCGCGACCGTCGGTGTCAGCCAGACCGCCATCGACAACGGTGAGGTCCCCGCGCGCACAGTGATGTTGCCGCTCAACACCAATCCGCGCGCGAAGATGTCGGGGCTGCGGCGCGGCTTCGTCAAGATCTTCTGCCGCCCGGCGACCGGTGTGGTGATCGGCGGTGTGGTGGTCGCGCCGATCGCGTCGGAGCTGATCCTGCCGATCGCGCTGGCGGTGCAGAACAATCTGACGGTCACCGATCTCGCGCAGACGTTCTCGGTGTATCCCTCGCTCACCGGCTCGCTCACCGAAGCCGGACGTTTGCTGATGCGCCACGACGACCTCGACTGAGCCCCTGACACCGTATTGTGAAACGAATCACAACGCGTTTCAGGTTTCGAATTGTGTTGTTCGCCAACGGCGCTCGTCGCTTCTCGGCAACCGCCACACCAGGTGTTTGCGCAGGCGGAGCCCGGTGAAAGCGAAACCTGGTGCTGCGTTGCCTGTCCCGCGCTCATGTGGTTGACTCACCGCCGAGGCGCGATCAGTTGTGATCGCGTGGTGGAGCAGTGGGGGATTCCCTCCGGGAAAGGGATTACGAAAAGTGAAGCATCGTAAGCCGAGTCGGGCGCAGCGAGCGATGGCAAGCACGTCGTTGCCTTTGGCCGCCGCGGCAGCCGTGGCAACCCTCCTCGCGGCTCCGGCCGGCGCGGTCCCCAGTGACCAGCCGACCACGCCCGCGACTCCGGCTCCTGCGCAGCCGGGCCAGCCTTCGGGTGAAGTAGAAGCTCCGGAGACCCCGGAAACGGAAACCCCGGAGAACGTCAAGCCGGGTCAGACGAAGCCGGGCGAGACCAAGCCGACGCCGGCCCAGCCGGGTGTCACCAGCCCCGCGCCCGGTCAGCCGGAGCAGGGCACCCCCGCCAAGCCGACGCCGAGCCAGCCGGGCGTCACCAGCCCCCGTGTCGCGCCGCTGCCGGTCCCCGGTCAGGCGCAGCCTGCGGTCCAGCCGGAGCGCGCGGGCGCGACGCCCGACCAGCCGGGCACCACCAAGCCGGAGACGGGCACCACGCCGACCCAGCCGGGCGCCACGCCGGGCCAGCAGCAGACGCAGCCCACCGTGCCGTCCGGTCAGGGCACCGGGACCGGCACCGAGGCCGAGGTCGAGTCTCCGGACACCCTCGTCCAGGAGCCGAAGGAGCCGGCCTGGCAGGCGCCGCGCCTGGCCAACGCGCCCGCCGCGCCCGTCGTCGAGATGGAGGGCCCGCGTCAGGAAATCGGCGTCACCGTCGACGGTGCCGGAATCCTGGCGAACACCCATCACTACAACAACGCCTCGGGCTACGTCGGCACGGTCGGCTACCGGACGCCGGGCGGCGGTTTCGGTGACGCCGGTATCTCGGTCGAGTACGTCGGCGCGAACGAGGTCAAGGTCACCACCTTCAACGGTGGCGACGGCCGCAGCGACAACACCACCGTGACGGTGCTCGACACCACGCAGGCCAACCTGGCCAAGGCCGCGGTGGAGAACTGGATCAAGGCGCAGCCGGGCGGCAACGCCGCGCTCGATGCGGCCGCGAAGGCTACACTGCCCGTGCCGGGGGAGCTGCTTCAGACGGTGAACGTCGCGGGTGTGAACACCCAGTGGGGTGGCTCGATCCAGTACTGACACGCAGTATGTCGTGTGGGGCGGTCGCCTTCGACCGCCCCACACGTGTGTCCCGGGAAAGGATTGGACTTGGGCACCGAGGGCGACGAGAACGAACGCGGCGATCGACAACGATCGGCCGCGGATTTCGGCTCTCCCGTAGGAGATTTCGGGCCGCCGGTCGATGACGCCGGCTTCGGTGGGCCCGTTCCCGCCACGCCTCCGCCCGCGCCGTCCGGGGTTCCGGAGCGGGGTTGGCGACCGGCCGAACCGCCTTCCGGCGCACCCACGCCGGGCCCGTTCGGTCCGCCGGCCGGTGCGCCCGCGCCGGGTCCGTTCGGTGGGCCCGTCGCCGGTCAGCCGCCCGTCGCTCCGCCGCCTGCCGGTCCGTTCGCCGGCCCGGTGCCGCCCGGTCCGCCCGCGCGGCTCTCGGCTCCGCCTTCGGGCTCCACGCCGACAGATCAAGGCCCGGTGCCGGGGAGCGGCCAAGCGCCGCCTCGGTTGCCCGATGGTCGCCGTTCCGCGCCGACCTCCGTCTTCGGTGACGCGGTAGCGACGCCACCGCCCGCTCGTCCGGGTCCTCCCGCGCCGTTCGGCGGACCCACTCCCGGTGGTCCGCCCGCCGCCGACTCGACTGTGCGTTTCGGTGGTGAGCCGCCGCGCGGTGAGAGTTCGGTCTTCGGCGACTCGGTCTTCGGTGATTCCGTGCCGGTGACGTCCGGTCGCGAACTCACCGAGGTGATCCGTCGCGGTCGCCCCGGCTCCAAAGATCTTGCGCCGCAGCCGCCGTCACGCGATAGCGGTCCCGCCGCGGACACGGTGCGGCCGCCCGAGGGCTCCCGCACTCCGCTGGTTCCCGACAAGCCGAGGCCCGCCGCCGACAAGGCGTGGTGGGACAACCCCGACGATGACGGCGGGATTCCCAAGCCGCCGTCCGAACCCGGCCTGTCGTGGGCCGACGACCCGATCGCGCGCCGTCTCGCGCCGAAGACGCCGGCCACCCCGGCGCCGGTGGAGAAGGAACCCGACAACAAGCGCCTGCGCTGGATCATCGGCGGTGTGGCCGCGGCGGTTCTGCTCGTGGTGGCGCTGGTCCTGACGATCGGGCTGGTCAAGCGCGGTGGCGGCGCCGATCCCGGTGTCACGGCCGCGCCGGTTCCCTCGATCGCGTCGGGCACCGAGTGCCAGTCCGTCGCCGAACAGTCGGTGACCGTGGGCAACGGACCGGGCGACACCAGCACCGGCGCCAGGGCCATCCTCGGCTTCCAGTACGCCTTCTATACCGACCGTTCCGGGGCGAAGGTGCGTGAGTTCGTGGCGCCCGACGCCGAGAACATCTCACCCGCCGAGACCATCCAGCAGGCGATCGACGGTCAGATCCCCGCGGGCACCACTCACTGCGTGAAGATGCGCGAAACCAGCGTGGGCCGCTACGACGTCGAACTGCGCGAGATGCACCCCGATGGCTCGGCCGTGGTCTACAAGCAGGAGATCATCACCACGAACACCGACGGAAAGTGGCAGGTCAAGTCCATCACCGCGCGGTAGTGTCTCATTGTATGAGACAACAATTTCACATTCTGGTGGACGATATGCAATCGTAGGATGATTGCTTCTCTCGGCGTCCCCGGAGGTTCCCATGTCGCTGACAATTCCAGCATTGGCGGGCAAGCTCGCCGGTCTACAGAGCTCGGCGATCAGGGATCTGCTCAAACTCACGGCCCGCGACGACATCATCAGCCTCGCCGGTGGGCTGCCCGACGCGGCGCTGATGCCGCGTGACCGCATCGCCCTCGCCGCCGAGACCGCACTGAGCGACCCCGCCGTGCTGCAGTACACGGAGTCGTCCGGCTGGCCCGCGCTGCGCGAGGTGATCGCGGCCCGGGAATCCGCCGCGATCGGCCGCTCGGTGCCCGTCGCCGAAGTCTTCATCACCCACGGCTCCCAGCAAGCGCTCTCGCTCCTGGCCGAAGTGCTCCTCGACCCCGGCGCCCTCGTGATCGTCGAGGATCCCGCGTATGTCGGTGCGCTGCAAGTGTTTCGAGCCGCAGGGGCCCGAATCGTCGCCGTCCCTCTGGATTCCGGCGGCATGCGGCTCGACATCCTCGAGGACCTGCTGGCCGCGGGCGAACGTCCCGCGCTCGTCCACACCGTCTCGAACTTCCACAACCCCGGCGGCGTCACCCTCGCACCGCAACGCCGCCGCCGGCTCGCGGAACTCGCTGAGGCGCACGGCTTCTGGGTCATCGAAGACGACCCCTACGGCGAACTGTGGTTCGACCAGCCCGCCCCCGCGCCGGTGGCCTCGTACTCGCCCCAGGTGATCCGCCTCTCCAGCGTCTCCAAGATCCTGTCTCCCGCCCTGCGCGTCGGCTGGATGATCGCCCCCGAAAGAGTCTCCCGCGCAGTGGAACTCCTCAAACAAGGCGCCGACCTCTGCGGCTCGTCGCTCACCCAGCAGATCACCACCGACCTGCTGACCGACACCACGTGGCTGGCAGCCCACATCGATGCGATCCGCGCTACCTACGGCACCAGAGCCCGCGCCCTGACCACCGCCCTCCGTGCCACCTTCGCCGACCGCCTCCAGTGCACCGACCCCACCGGCGGCATGTTCATCTGGGCCGAATTCACCGACAACACCAACACCGCCGCCCTCCTCCCCGCCGCCCTGGACTCCGGCGTCGCCTACGTCCCCGGCGCAGCCTTCGCCGTCACCGATACCGCCGACAATTCCCTGCGGCTGTGCTTCACCACCTCCGACGAGGCCACCCTGACCGAAGCGGTCGACAGGCTGTCGTCGGCGATCGGCTAGCGACCGGCGCGCACCGGAACAGAACTTCCCACACCCGGTGACTCAACCGAGGTACGGGCGTGGCCGTCGTTCGGCGAAATGCTCTAGTCGCAGGCGGACGGTGGGATGCATCGGTAGATCATTCAGCTCGTCCGGTCCGACGAAGCGGACCTCCGTCGATTCGCTGCTGACAGCGAGCTCGCCGCCCACCACTCGACCGAAATAGGTGACGGCGAACTCCTGTCGCACCTCGCCGTCCGAGTACTCGATGACATGCTCCGGGTCGGTGTAGATGCCCAGCAATCCTGTGATCTCGGTGTCGAGGCCGGTCTCCTCTTTCGTCTCGCGTACGGCGCACTCTTCGAGCGTCTCGCCGATCTCCATCACGCCACCCGGCAGTGACCAATTGCCGGAATCGCCTCTACGCTGCATCAGGATTCGGCCTTTGCTATCTGCGACAAGCATGGAGCCGCCGGGTGCCAGGCTGTTCGCTTTCGGCGCGCGGGGATCGCGGTAGTAGTCACGCCGAGAGCCCACGCGAGAGTCCTTCCGGGTAATGGGTCGCCGAACCCCAGATCTGTTCGAATTGCTCGGCGAACGAGGTGAATATTCCGTGGGGGGAAAGCTTCCGGAGGTGTAGCGCCGGGTGTTGGTATCCGCGGGCTCGAATGAGGTAGGGGGTCACGATCATCTGGTCGTCGAACCGGAATACCGAGTTGTAGAGATGGGCGGTGTGCAGACCGATATCGCACCCGGGGGTGTCGGTCAGCTCACCCAACATGTTCAGCGCATTGCGGATCCGGCCGGGGAGCGTCCCGCTCATCTGCTCCAGCGCATCGCGTTCGGCGACATGGGGGCAGTCAGGGTCTGCGAAGGCCATTCGAATACGAGTTCCGTTGCGGCACTTCGATGCGAGTATGTCCGCGGCGTTCGGAAGGAGTTCCAGCACAAATGGGTAGGCGTACCCGGCTATGTCGATCTGTTCGTCGGCGCCGAGCAGCAACGAAGTCCACAGCTCGTTGGGAATGTCGGCCCGATGTGCGTAGGCAGACTGAACTTCGGCGGTGGCCGAGGCCCCGGGTGTGAGGTCTGGCCGTGTCTGCGGCCACAGGAGGTCTTCCGACTCGTTGAGAAGCCGCGCGACAGCTGCTCGCGTACGACGATGCGGAACCCTGCCCGACAGCCATCGGTTGACGGTCTTCGCGTCGACGTCGACGGCCTCGGCCAGCGCGGCCGAGTCCATCCGCGCGCGCAGCATCGCCGAGTGCAAACGCTGGGTCATTCCTGAACCATACGGCGCATTTTCGGGACGTGCAGGACCTTTCAAATGTCCACTGAACCGTCCTAGGCGTGGTTCAGGTGCGCACCGTATTCCCATAGTTTCGGCTTCAGCGCGGACCTGATCCCAGCGAAGGAATGACAGATGACAACATTGTTCGACCAAGCGCTCGTCCTGCGAATCCTGCACCCGGGCGGACAGCTCACCGACCGCCAGATCACCGCCGAGACCGCTGTCCCCCTCCGTCGAACGCGACGCGCTTTGCGCACGTTGCACGGCAACGGACTACTCCGACAGGTCTCACGGCAGGCCTGGGAACTGTCGCCCTGTGGACGCGCGTACGTGACCACGCCTGCTGGTCGGGCCATGCTCGACGTTCCCCGCTCGGCGCTCGCCGAATGAAGGCAATCGCGATCGGATACCTACGCTCCGACATCTCCGGCCCGGCACAGAACTGGGACGAGATTCGAATCCGCTCACTGGCGAAGCGGTACGGCTACGACCTCGCGAAGACGATCGTGTTCAGCGGAGGGACTCAGAATCCGATCTCCCAATTGATCGACGTCGCACGGCGGGCCGAGGCCGAGGCTGTCATCACTCCTCGTCGAGATCATTTCGGTCTCGAGGTTCCTGAGCGTTTGGTTCGTATTTGCGACGTCATCACCGTCGATGACCAGAACACACTTTCGAGGTCCTACGTCATCGGAGAATGATCCCTCGGCGCGGTCTCCGGTCCGGTGATGGGCGCGAAGCCTGGATCGCGTAGCTCGATTCAGATGACCGGGCATTGGGCGGTGGCTGAAATTCGAGATTTCGCGGAAGTCGCGGTCGAGTGGAATCCTCAGACCCAGTTGTAGGTGCGTTCTACGGCCTTGTTCCAGTCGGCGTAGCGGTGGGTGCGTTCCTCTTCGGACATCGAAGGGGTCCAGGTCTGGTCGGCTATCCAGTTGGCTCGGAGGTCTTCGAGGTCGGACCAGTAGCCGACGGCCAGGCCGGCGGCGTAGGCGGCGCCGAGGGCGGTGGTTTCGCGGACCACCGGGCGGACTACGGGGACGTCGAGGATGTCGGCTTGGAATTGCATGAGGAGGTTGTTGCCGGTCATGCCGCCGTCGACCTTGAGGGTGGTGAGTTCCAGGTCGAGGTGCTGGGCGGCGGCGTCGGCGCGCATGGCGTCGACTACCTCGCGGGTTTGGAAGGCGGTGGATTCCAGTGCCGCCCTGGCCAAGTGAGCCTTGGTGACGAAGCGGGTCAGGCCCGCGATGACGCCGCGGGCGTCGGGGCGCCAGCGGGGGGCGAACAGGCCGGAGAAGGCGGGGACGAAGTGGGCGCCACCGTTGTCGTCGACGCTGCGGGCCAGGGGTTCCACCTCTTCGGCGGAGGAGATGATGCCGAGGTTGTCGCGCAGCCATTGGACCAGGGAGCCCGTGACGGCGATCGAGCCTTCGAGGGCGTACACCGCCGGCGTGTCACCGAGTTGGTAGCAGGCGGTGGTGAGCAGGCCGTGCTTGCTGAACACCGGTGTGGTGCCGGTGTTGAGCAACATGAAATTGCCTGTGCCGTAGGTGTTCTTGGCTTCGCCGGGGGACAGGCACGCTTGGCCGAAGGTGGCCGCCTGCTGGTCGCCGAGAATGCCCGCGACCGGGATGCCCTCGAACGGACCGGCGGTGATGTCGGCGTAGACCTCTGACGAGCTGCGGATCTGCGGGAGCAGCGACATCGGAATGTCGAAATCTGCGCAGATCTGTGGATCCCATCGCAGGGTGCGAAGATCCATCAGCATGGTCCGTGAGGCGTTGGTGACGTCGGTGAGGTGTTCACCGGTCAGCTTCCACAGCACCCAGCTGTCCATGGTGCCGAAACACAGGTCGCCTGCCTCGGCGCGCGCCCGTACGCCGTCGACATTGTCGAGGATCCAGCGCAGTTTCGGCCCGGCGAAATAGGTCGACAGCGGCAGGCCGGTGCGGTCCGCATAGCGTTGCGGCCCTTGCTCACCCGCGAGTTCGGTGCACAGCTGATCGGTGCGCGTGTCCTGCCATACGATCGCGTTGTACACGGGATCGCCGGTCGCCCGATCCCACACCACGGTGGTCTCACGCTGATTGGTGATCCCGACCGCGGCCAGATCCCCGGCCGAACACCGGCTGTTGCCCAGCGCAGCGCCGAGCACCGACTCGGTATTGCGCCACACCTCCGCCGGATCGTGCTCCACCCAGCCGGGCTTGGGAAAGATCTGCCGATGCTCGCGCTGCGCGGTTCCGACGATCCGACCCTGCCGATCGAAGATGATGCACCGACTCGAAGTCGTGCCCTGATCGATGGCAGCCACATAGCGACGCATTGATGCAGGTTACCGAAAGCGGAGCCGGCGACCGCAAGATTTGTGGTCGGCGACGAATTTCGGGCCCACGCCTCGCCGCGCACGTCCCCAGCGACGAGTGCGGACTACGTTTAGCCTGTACGCAGCGGCGCCGGGAACGCGGCGTTTGCCCCAACTGTCGGCTGGGACCGGCCGGAATCGGCCGGCGGCGAGGAGTCGAGCATGTCGCAGACACCGGAGTTTCCGTTCCTGCACCCGGGAGAGCTGGTCGCGGGCGGGAAAAGGGATCGGCTCGGACCCGGCGATCTGGGGCCCGAACATCGGCGGACCGCCTGGGAACGGCTGGGTAAGGATCAGTTCGACGTCCTGGTCGTCGGCGGCGGCGTCGTGGGCGCCGGTATCGCGCTCGATGCCGCGACACGGGGGCTGTCGGTCGCGCTGGTCGAGGCCCGCGATCTCGCGTCGGGCACGTCGAGCCGCTCGTCCAAAATGTTCCACGGTGGCCTGCGCTACCTCGAACAGCTCGAATTCGGCTTGGTCAGGGAAGCGCTGAAGGAGCGTGAGCTGGCGTTGTCGACGCTCGCACCGCACCTGGTGAAGCCGCTGCGGTTCCTCTATCCGCTGACACATCGCGTGTGGGAGCGGCCCTACGTCGCCGCGGGTCTGACCCTGTACGACACCATGGGCGGCTCGAAATCCGTTCCAGGACAGCATCATCTGACCCGGCACGGCGCGATGCGGCTCGCCCCCGGCCTGCGCCGGGATTCGATGATCGGCGGCGTCACCTACTACGACACCGTCGTCGACGACGCCCGCCACACCATGACGGTCGCCCGCACCGCCGCGCACTACGGTGCGGTCATCCGCACCTCCACGCAGGTCGTCGGGTTTCTGCGCGAAGCCGACCGGGTCGTGGGGGTGAAGCTGCGGGACACCGAGGACGGGCGCACCGGTGAGGCGCGCGCGAATGTGGTGATCAACGCGACGGGTGTGTGGACCGATGAGGTGCAGAGTCTGTCGCGGCAACGCGGCCGATTCCATGTGCGCGCGTCCAAAGGTGTGCACATCGTGGTGCCGCGCGACCGCATCGTCAGCGATGCCGCGATCATCCTGCGCACCACCACCTCGGTGCTGTTCATCATCCCGTGGGGCGCGCACTGGATCGTCGGCACCACCGACACCGACTGGAATCTCGACCTCGCCCATCCCGCGGCGACCAAGGCCGATATCGACTATCTGCTCGACCGGGTCAACGAAGTGCTGGTGACCCCGCTCACGCACGCCGATATCGACGGCGTCTACGCGGGCCTTCGCCCACTGCTGGCGGGGGAGAACGACGACACGTCCAAGCTCTCGCGCGAGCACGCCGTGGCCAGGGTCGCGCCCGGACTGGTGAGCATCGCGGGCGGCAAGTACACCACCTACCGGGTGATGGCGGCGGACGCGATGGACGAAGCCGCACAAGACATTCCGGCACGCGTCTCGCCGTCGATCACCGAGAAGGTGGCGCTGCTCGGCGCCGACGGCTACTTCGCGCTGGTCAACCAGACCGTGCAGCTCGCCGAGCACTACGGCATCCACCCGTACCGGATGACGCACCTGCTCGACCGCTACGGCTCGCTGGTCGACGAGGTGCTCGCGATGGCGGCGGGCAAACCCGAACTCCTGCAACCGATTACCGACGCACCGGCCTACCTCCAGGTCGAAGTGGTCTACGCCGCGGCCGCGGAAGGCGCGCTGCACCTCGACGACATCCTGGCCCGTCGCACCCGCATCTCGATCGAATATTCCGATCGCGGCGCGAACTGCGCCGAGCAGGTCGCCCACCTCGTGGCGCCCGTTCTCGGGTGGGACGCGGAGGATATCGACCGCGAGGTGTCCACGTACCAGGCGCGCGTACGGGCCGAGATCGAATCGCAGACCCAACCCGACGACACATCGGCCGACGCGCTGCGGGCAGCCGCTCCGGAGCCGCGTCCGCAGTTGCTGGAACCGGTGCCGCAGGACCGCTGAGCCATCGGACCGGGGCGCTGCGGGCTGTGAGCACACACGGGCGAGGTGAGCTCACGGGCTGGGCTGGCAGCGTGGGCAGAAGAAGATGCCACGTTCGCGTTGAGTGATGCGGTCGGCGGGGTCGTCTTCGCCGAGCAACTGGGACGCGATCGGGGTGCCGCAGCGGGGGCAGGAACGGCGAGTGCGGCCGTAGACCATGGCGCGCCATGGTGGTTGGTGTGCGGCTTTGCCGAGAACACGGTGAGCTTCGTCGACGAGCGCCACGAGATCGGGGATGTCGCCGACCGGGGTAACGGGGTGGACTTTGCGCAGGAAACAGATCTCGCTGCGGTAGATGTTGCCGATGCCCGCCAGATTGCGCTGGTCGAGCAGGGCGAGACCGACGGCGCGACGCGGGTACTCGGTGAGCCTGCGCAAAGCCTCGGCCGCATCCCAATCCGGGCCGAGGAGATCGGGGCCGAGGTGGTCGATGACCGTGTGTTCGTCGGCGCGCAGCAGCACCTGAACCTTGCCGAGTGAGAAGCCGACTGCCTCGACCTCGTCGTTGGCAAGCACCACTCGCGCGGTGACCGCGGGTTTGGTCCAGCGCTGGCCGCGGTGGAACACCCGCCACACGCCTTCCATCTTCAGGTGGGTGTGGACGCTCACGCGGTCGGTGCGGATGAACAGGTGCTTGCCGTAGCTCACGACCTCCTCGACCCGTTCGCCGACCAGATCCACGGTGGCGTACCGCGGAACCCGGAAATCGCTGCGGGTGAGCGTTTTACCGACCAACGCCGTGCGTAGGCGCTGCGCGGCGCGGAAGACGGTGTCGCCCTCTGGCATTCGGCTACACCTGCCTGCGCAGCCGCAGACCGCTGGGGGTCATCGAGAAACCGGCTTCGATCAGTACTTCGGCGAAGAGGTTGCCGTGCACAGTGTCTCCGTTGATCTTGTCGATCACCAAGCTGTCGACCCGGCGATCGCGCACCAGCCCGGCCAGCGCGAACGCTGCCGCCCGGCGCAGGCCGACGTCCTCGGTGAAGCTGAGCAGAGTCTTGCCGCCGCGCTCGGAGTAGAGCACCAGTTCGCCGTCGACCAGAACCACCAACGCGCCCGCTTTGCGGCCCGGCCGATGACCGCCCTCGGCGTCGCCCTTCGGCCACGGTAGCGCGGCGCCGTAGGGGTTGGCGGGGTCGCATGCCGCCAGGGCGAGCGCGACGCCCGCTCTGGTGGTGTCACGGTCGGTGTCGAACGAGCGCAGGCGGTCGACGGTGTCGGTGGTGGAGAACTGGGCGCCGCCGAGCGTGTCGACGAAATAGCCGCGCCTGCACCGGCCGCGATCCTCGAACTCGGTGAGCACGCGGTACATCAGCTGGAAACCGCCGGCTATCCCTTCGTTCTGTACCGAACCGCGAGTCAGCACGCCGTAGCGTTCGATCAGTTGATCGGCGGTGGCATGGGCGCGAACGGTGTTGTCCTGCACGCGTTCGGGCAGGATCGACCAGCGTCCCGCCAGTGTGGGCGGACCGGACCGGGTCGGCATCGCCGGTCGCGGCAGGTACGCGCGGCCGCGGGGCGAGCGGCGCGGGGTGCGATGCGCGGTGGTGGCGCGGGCGGTGCCGGACAGCAGGGCGCGCACCGGGGCGAAGGTGTCACCGGAGACATAGCCGGCCCAGACCAGCTGCCACAGGGCCTCCCCGGCGGCTTTGTCGTCGAGCAAGCCCGCGGAGTCGGCGAGTTGGCGAAAGAAATAGGCGCCGCCGCCGCGCAAGGTGGATGGCAGCCGCTGGACACGGTTCGCGGCGCCGGGATCGGGTGCGTCGAGATCGACCATCGGCCACGGTTCCAGATTCGCGCCGAGTGCGGCCAGGAGACCGAGCTGGATGTCGGTGGGGTCGATCTCGTCGGCGGGAGGCAGGGTGAAGGGCGCCTGGTCGGCGAGGTGGAGGGCGACCCAGCCGTCGCGGGCGGTGATCGCGCCGTGGCCCGACCACACCACCTCACCGGTCGCCATCAGCTCGTCCAGCATGGCGGGGGAGTAGTCGCGCACTCGGGTGGGCAGAATCAGCGACTCCCACGCCGAGGCCGGGATCGGTACGCCCGCAAGCTGTTCCACTACTGTGGCCACGCCGTCGACACCGCGTAGCTCGCCGGACCCGACGTGTTGCCAGGACGGCAGGAACCGCGCGTACGCGGCGGTGGACACCGGCTCGACCTCGTGCCGCGCGGCGGCCAGTGAACGGCGGCGCAAACGGCGAAGGACCTGGGCGTCGCACCACTCGCCGCCGGCGGTGTCCGGCGTGAATTCACCTTCCACCACGCGTTTCTCGGCGAGCAGGCGGTGCAGCGCTGTCGCGGCGACGGCCGTTCCGAGGCCGAAGCGGTCGGCGACCGCGGCGGTGGTGAACGGTGCGTGAGTGCGCGCGTAGCGCCCGACGAGGTCGCCGAGCGGATCGGGGACCGGTTCGATGAACGCCGCGGGCACTCCGATCGGCAAGGGCACGCCGAGCGCGTCCCGCAGCCGAGCGGCGTCCTCGACCGCCACCCACCAGGTACGACCTGCGAACGAAACCTCCAGCGCCCGTCGCGAATCCCGCAGTTCCGCGAACCACGCCGGTGCGTCGGAATCGGCGAGCAGGTCGCCGCGGGCGGACTCGAGTCTTTCATCCGGCGTGCTGTGTGAGGGTTCGTCGGGTGAGTGGGCGCCGGTGTCCATCGCTTCGGCGTGGCGCGCGGCGGACGCGGTGCCGGGGCGGGGAACGCAGCGTGCTGCGGCTTCGGTGGGCGTGAGGGGACCGAGTAGACGGAGCAGGTCGGCCAGACCTTCAGCGTCGCGGGCCAGGCGCTCGGGGGTGAGGCGCTGGAGTTCTTGCTCGGTCAGGGTGATGACGGCGGGGTCGAGGAGTTCGCGCAGCTCGACGCGGCCGAGGAGTTCGGCGAGCAGGCTGGAGTCCAAAGCCAGCGCGGCTGCCCGGCGTTCGGCCAGTGGACTGTCGCCGTCGTAGAGGAATTGCCCGATGTAGGAGAACAGCAGAGCGCCGGCGAAGGGCGACGGGCTCGCGGTCTCGACCTCGATCAGGCGGATCTCGCGACGGGCCACCTTGGTGAGCAGGTCGCGCAGGGCGGGCAGGTCGTATACGTCGCGCAGACATTCGCGGACGGTTTCCAGCAGGATCGGGAACTGCGGGAATTTGCGTGCCACGTCCAGCAATTGGGCCGAGCGCTGCCGCTGCTGCCACAGCGGTGCGCGCTTGCCGGGGTCGCGGCGAGGCAGGAGCAACGCTCTGGCGGCGCATTCGCGGAAGCGGGACGCGAAAAGGGCTGAGCCGCCCACCTGTTCGGTGACGATGTCGTCGATCTCGTCGGGTTCGAAGGCGAACAGTTCGGCGCCGGGTGGTTGGTCGGTCGTATCGGGTAGGCGCACCACGATGCCGTCGTCGGAGGCGGTCGGGGCGGCATCGATGCCGAACTGTTCCTGCAGGCGCGCACCTACCGCCAGCGCCCACGGTGCGTGTACCGGGGTGCCGTAGGGCGAGTGCAGCACCAGGCGCCAGTCGCCGAGCTCGTCGCGGAATCGTTCCACGACCAGCGTCCGATCGGTCGGCAATTGGCCGGTGGCACTGCGCTGTTCCTCGAGCAGGCCGACCAGATTCGCTGTCGCGTTCTGATCGAGTCCGGCGGTGCGCACCAACTGCTCGAGCCGTACCGCGGGCTTGCTCTGCTCGGCGGTGCGCCCGGCCTTCTTCGAGCTCGGGGTCGGCTTCGTGGGTTCGGGCAGTGGCTCGGGAACTTTCGACGTGGCGTCGGCCGTGGTCAGCACGGTGCCGGAGCCCATGTCCGCCACGATCCGAGACAACTCGTCGGCTGATACCTGACCGGCCGTGCGAACGAATTCGCCCAGCGCGGCGCCCAATTCAGCGGGCCGGCCCAACCCGTCACCGTGCCAGAACGGCAGCCGGCCGGGCAGCCCGAACGCCGGTGACACCAGCACCCGATCGAAGGTGATCTCCTCGATCCGCCAACTGGTCGCACCCAGCGCGAACACATCGCCCACGCGCGACTCGTAGACCATCTCCTCGTCGAGTTCACCCACCCGCGAAGCCTTTTCGCCCACCATGAACACCGCGAACATCCCACGGTCGGGGATCGCGCCACCGGAGGTCACCGCCAGGCGCTGGGCGCCGGGACGGCCGGTGATGGTGCCCGCGTCGCGGTCCCACACCACGCGCGGACGTAGTTCGGCGAACTCGTCGGACGGATAGCGCCCGGCCAGCAGGTCGAGCACCGACTCGTAGGCCGAGCGGGGCAGATTCGCGTAGCTGCCGGTGGAGCGGACGAGATCGAACCAGGCGTCGACGTCGATGGATTCGAGCGCGCAGGCCGCCACCGTCTGCTGGGCGAGGATGTCGAGCGGGTGCGCGGGGATCTGGAGTTTCTCGATCTCACCGGTGAGCATGCGCTGGGCGGCGACGGTGCAGTGGATCACGTCGGTGCGGTGTTTGGGGAACAGCACGCCCCGCGAGATCTCACCCACCTGGTGCCCGGCCCGACCGACCCGTTGCAGACCACTGGCCACCGAGGGCGGCGCCTCCACCTGGACGACCAGGTCCACCGCGCCCATGTCGATGCCGAGCTCGAGACTGCTGGTGGCCACCACACAGCGCAGCCGACCGGTCTTGAGGTCGTCCTCGATGATGGCGCGCTGTTCCTTGCTGACCGACCCGTGATGGGCGCGCGCCAACAGGTGCTCGGCCCCGTGGATCACCTCGGTGGACGGCCCGAGCTGGGCGGGTGGCTTGTGCTCGGTCTCCACCGGCTCGCCGAGACGGGCGGCATAGGTCTCGTTGAGCCGCGCGGTCAGCCGTTCGGCGAGCCGCCGGGAGTTGGCGAACACGATCGAGGACCGATGCTCGAGCACCAGGTCGACGATGGCCTCGTCGACATGCGGCCAGATCGAACCCGGCTGATCGGAGTCGCCTCCCGGATCGGTCATATCGGCCACCGGCACCCGCACCGACAGGTCGAAGGTCTTCGGTGCGGGCGGCCGCACGATGGTGATAGGCGCGTTCCCGACCAGGAATCGCCCGACCTCCTCGGGCGGGCGCACCGTCGCCGACAACCCGATCCGTTGCGCGGGCTTGTCGGTGAGCTGATCCAGCCGGGCCAGCGACAATGCCAGGTGCGCACCACGCTTCGACCCGGCGATGGCGTGCACCTCGTCGACGATCACGGTGTTGACCTGGGCCAGCGTCTCGCGAGCGGCCGAGGTCAACAGCAGGAACAACGACTCGGGGGTCGTGATGAGAATGTCCGGTGGGGTGCGCAACATCGCCCGGCGCTGGGCGGGCGGGGTGTCGCCGGAGCGCACCCCCACCGAGATATCCGGTGGGTCGAGCCCCAGCCGTTTCGCCGTCTGCGTCACTCCTACCAGGGGCGCCCGCAGGTTGCGTTCCACATCCACAGCCAGCGCCTTCAACGGCGACACATAGAGCACCGACGTGCCCCGGGACGCTCCCGGCTCGGGTGGGTCCCGGTGAGCCAGCTGATCGATGGCCCACAGGAACGCGGACAGGGTCTTGCCCGACCCCGTCGGCGCGATCACCAGTGTGTTCTCGCCTGCGGCGATCGCGTCCCACGCGCCGAGCTGGGCCGACGTGGCAGCAGGGAAGGCGCCGTCGAACCACTGTGCTGTCGCGGGGGAGAACCGATCCATAGCACCAAGTGTGCACCGACCCACCGACAACTTCGTCGCCATCATGCGCCCCGACCAGCGCGAACACGCCGATGACCGGGGAGGCGCCCGGCCCGGGTTGTGGCGTGGATCGCATTCGTCGCTACCCTCGACTCTCGTGCAAACGGTGCTGAGAGTCGACCTTGTCGGCCATGGCCTTACCGAGGCGGTACGTAAGGCGCGATTTCCTGTCGATGAACCCCTTGACGAGTCGGGGCGGGCCGCTGTGCGTGCCTGTGTGCCGCTCGATGAAGCGTTGGTGCGGACAGGACCGGAGCGGCGGGTTCGCGAGACGGCGGAGGAATTGGGCCTGGTCGGCGAACAGGACGTGCGATTACGGGACCTCGATGCCGGGTCGTGGCGGGGCAGTGAGATGGGCAAACTCGCTCAGGACCAGTTGTTCGCCTGGCTCACCGACCCCGAATTCCGTGGGCACGGTGGGGAATCCATCACCGATCTGGTCGAGCGGGTGCGCTTCTGGCTGGCCGAGATCGCCTCGTCGGGTCGTAACACCGTGGCGGTGACGCACCCCGCCGTGGTGCGCGCCGCGCTGCTCGTGGTGCTCGACGCACCGGCGAAGTCGTTCTGGCGCATGGATGTTCCGCCCGCGAGCGTTACCCGGCTGCACTACCGGGGGAACTGGACCCTGCGACTCGGCAACGGATAACGAAGAAGGCCCCGGAGTCGAAACTCCGGGGCCTTCTTCGTAGTAGCGGGAACAGGATTTGAACCTGCGACCTCTGGGTTATGAGCCCAGCGAGCTACCGAGCTGCTCCATCCCGCGTTGCAAATACCACTTTACACGGGGTGGGTCGGAAGGCGAAATCGCCTGCCTGATCAGCCGAAATGGATGCCTTGCGCGAGCGGGAGTTCGGTGGAGTAGTTGACGGTGTTGGTGGCCCGGCGCATGTAGGCCTTCCAGGAGTCGGAGCCCGACTCCCGGCCGCCGCCGGTGTTCTTCTCCCCGCCGAACGCGCCGCCGATCTCCGCGCCCGATGTCCCGATGTTGACATTGGCGATGCCGCAGTCGGAACCGGCGAGGAACTGTTCGGCCTCGCGCTGGTCGAGGGTGAAGATCGACGAGGAAAGTCCCTGGGTCACACCGTTGTTCAAGGCGATGGCTTCGTCGAGTTCGTCGTAGGTCAGCACGTACAGAATCGGCGCGAAGGTTTCCTCGCGCACGAGCTCGGTCTGCGCGGGCATGCGGACGAGGGCGGGCCGCACGTAGTAGGCGCCGGGTCCGAGCGTCTCGACTCGCTCACCGCCGCAGATGATGTCGCCGCCCTCGGCCACCGACCCGACCAGCGCCTTCTGCATCCCGGCGAAGGCGCGCTCGTTGATCAGCGGCCCGACCAGGACGCCGTTGTCGAGTGGATTACCCACGGGCAGTTGGCTGTACGCCGCGGCCAGCCGTTCGACCAGCTGGTCGGCGATCGAACGATGCGCGATCAACCGTCGCAGGCTGGTGCACCGCTGGCCCGCTGTCCCCGCCGCCGCGAAGACGATGCCACGCACCGCCAGTTCCAGATCGGCACTCGGCGCGACGATCGCGGCGTTGTTGCCACCCAGCTCGAGCAGGCATCGACCGAAACGCCCGGCCACCCGCGGGGCGACGGTGGCGCCCATCCGCACCGAGCCCGTCGCGCTCACCAGGGCGACCCGGCCGTCGTCGACCAGCGCCGAGCCGACGGTCGCGTCCCCTTGGATCAGCTGGTGCACTTCGGGATCCGCGCCCACGTCGACCGCCGCGCGACGCAGCAGCGTGTGGCAGGCCAGCGCCGTCAACGGTGTGGTCTCCGACGGCTTCCAGACCACCGTGTCGCCGCACACCAGGGCGATCGCGGTGTTCCAAGCCCATACCGCGACAGGGAAATTGAACGCCGAGATCACCCCGACGACACCGAGTGGATGCCACGTCTCCATGAGCCGATGGCCGGGACGTTCGGAAGGCATGGTGGCGCCGTAGAGCTGGCGCGAGAGTCCGATCGCGAACTCGCAGACGTCGATCATCTCCTGCACTTCGCCCAGCGCCTCGGGGCCGATCTTGCCCGCCTCCAGGGTCACCAGCTCCGCCAGCTCGTCCTGATGGGCCACCAGCAACTGGGCCAGCCTGCGCACCAGGCCCGCCCGCCCCGGCGCGGGGACCGTGCGCCACGCCTCGAACGCGGTTGCGGCGCGGCCGATCGCGGCATCCACGTCGGCGGGGGCGTCGACGGCCAGCGGCAACAGGACACCGCCGGAGATCGGCGTGCGCGCCAGCAGCGGGCCGGGCTCCGGCGCAGCGGCGCCGAGGCCGTGCAGTAGCGCCCTGGCTCGCAGGGAGAGCTGCTCGGAGAAGTTCACGGTCTGCGTCATCGGTACTCTGCTCACCTTCTGCTGTTTGGTACGACTCACGGAAAAGTTCGGGAGAATTCGGTGGGGAACGGAAAGAAGTTTTCCCCGCGCGAGCCCCACGCTGCGTTAGCCTTCGCTGATGGCGGATACACCGGCTCGACCCCAGCTCGATGACATCGATCGACTATTGATCAAAGAACTGATGGCAGACGGCCGCGCCACATTGTCGAATCTGGCGGAGAAGGCCAGTCTCTCGGTCTCCGCGGTGCAATCGCGCGTGCGCAGGCTCGAAGCGCGCGGCGTGATCCGCGGATACGCGGCGCAGGTGGACCCCGAAGCGCTCGGGCACTTGTTGTCGGCGTTCGTCGCGATCACTCCTCTCGACCCGTCCCAGCCCGATGACGCGCCCGCCCTACTGCAGCACATCCCCGGCATCGAGGGGTGCCATTCGGTGGCGGGCGAGGAGAGCTACGTCCTGCTGGTGCGGGTGGCCTCGCCTCGGCATCTGGAACATCTGCTGCAGGAGATCAGGGCCACGGCCAACGTGCACACCCGCAGCACCATCATCCTGCAGACATTCTATGACAGGTAGTGATCTTCCGTAATTTGATTCGTGATTCCGTAGAACTTCCGTAAATATTTGCGTATCGTCGGTTTCATGACCATCGAACTGGAGCGCCCTGGCGCGGCGGTCATCCCCGCCGACCGGGTCCACGAGATCCTGTCCTCGCACATCCTCGCGGACGGTTTCGAGCTTGTGCTCGACCTACACGAATCGCACGGTCGCACGCTCGTCGACGAACGTGACGGCACCAGCTATCTCGACATGTTCGGCTTCTTCGCCTCCAACGCACTGGGGATGAACCATCCCGCGCTGGCCGGCGACGAGGGCTTTCTCGCCGAGCTGGCCAACGCCGCACTGAACAAGCCGAGCAACTCCGATATCTATACCGTCGAGATGGCACGCTTCGTCGACACCTTCGCTCGCGTGCTCGGTGATCCGCGCTTGCCGCACCTGTTCTTCGTCGACGGTGGCGCGCTCGCGGTGGAGAACGCGCTGAAAGTCGCTTTCGACTGGAAGAGCAGGCTCAACGAATCGCACGGCCGCGCACCGGAACTCGGTACCAAGGTGCTGCACCTGACCGGCGCCTTCCACGGGCGCAGCGGTTATACGTTGTCGCTCACCAATACCGACCCGGTCAAGACCGCGCGATTCCCGAAATTCGATTGGCCGCGCATCGACACACCGCACACTTTCGCGGGTGCCGACATCGCAGCCCTCGAAGCGCGGGCGCTGGCCCAGGCCGAACAGGCCTTCGCCGACAACCCGCACGACATCGCCTGCTTCATCGCCGAACCGATCCAGGGCGAAGGCGGTGACCGTCATCTGCGGCCGGAATTCCTCGCCGCCATGCAGCGGCTGTGTCACGCCAACGACGCGCTGTTCATCCTCGACGAGGTACAGACCGGCGTCGGCCTGACCGGAACCACCTGGGCCTTCCAGCAATTGGATGTCGCGCCCGATGTGGTGGCCTTCGGCAAGAAGACCCAGATCTGCGGAATCATGGCGGGCGGCCGGGTCGACGAGGTGGTCGACAATGTCTTCCGGGTGAGCTCACGGCTCAACTCCACCTGGGGTGGCAACCTCACCGACATGGTGCGCACCCGGCGCATTCTCGAAGTGCTGGAACGGGATCGGTTGATCGAGGGTGTGGAACCGCTCGGCGCGTTCCTGCTCGACCGGCTCGGCACACTGGCCGTCGCGCACCCGGACATGGTCAGTGAGGCGCGTGGCCGTGGGCTGATGTGCGCGGTGACGCTGGCGACGCCGGAGCTGCGCGATCGGGTGGTGACGGAACTGCGCGAACGTGAGCATGTGCTGCTGCTCGGCACAGGGGAGCGCGGCATCCGTTTCCGTCCGCCGCTGACTGTCACCGAGGACGAGCTGAGTCAGGCCGTCGACGCCCTCGACGCGGTGCTCACGCGAGAACGCCGGTAACTCACCGGATTTCCGGGCTGGGCCGGCGGCACGATTGCCGTCGGCCCACTTCCGTCTTCACTCGTCCGTGATCGCAGGACCCGGTCGGCAGATGCGGCGCAGTGATCAGGCGGACACGGCGGTCAGTCCGAGCGCGCCTGTGACGAAGCGGTGGACCGAGGCCAGGCCGGCGGCCAGTGCCTCGTCCTCGCCGGGACGAGCCCAGCCGGTCACCGCCGCGGTGGCGTCGGGGCCGGGCGTCACGCCGATCTCGGCGACCATCTCGGCCGTCGTCGGAACGCAGACCGCCCAGGAGAAGTGCGACTCGTCCGCCCACTGCGCCGACCGGGTGGCCACGTAGCCGGGATCGGTGATGCCGCCGTCGGCCAGCGCGGGTCGGTCGTCGATGCGCTCGTCGGCGCGCAGCGCGCGCAGATACCAGGACCCTGCGTTGATCTCGATCGGTTCCACGCGAGCAGCCTAGTGGTTCGGCCGCCGGGTCATGCCGTGCGGAGGGTGCCGCCACCGAGCAGGGAATGAACGGCCGTGCGGCCGATGTCGAGGGCGCGGGTGAGCAGGTCGGTGTCGCGGGCCGCGCTGTCGATGGCCGGGGAACCTGCGGGTGGGTGGATCTGGAGGACGTGGTCGCCGAGGCCGTCGAGGTAGCTGTCCTCCATCGCCTGCTGACCCGGCCGCTTGTTCCACGCCCGGAACGCACCGGGGGCGATGGCACGCATGTAACCGCCGCCGACCACCCGATGCAGCAGCGGCGCGGGCGGGCGGACCTCATCGGTCCGGCGGGTGCGCAGGACCAGGGCGTGGGTGGTGCCCGCGGCCACGGCGGTGCGGATCGGGACGGTTTCGGTGAGGCCGCCGTCGAAATAGCTGCCACCCGCGAGGGCGACCGGTGGTCCCGCCAGCAGGGGAAGGCCCGCAGAGGCCCGTAACGCCGTCATGAGGCTCTGTTTGTCGGTGATGTAGGGCCCGAGGTCCACCGACTGCCCGGTGCGGATATCGGTCGCGATGGGGTGGAAGGTGGTGGGGTTCGCCAGAATCGCGGGGAAGTCCATCGGTTCGATGCCGTCGTACACGCGATGCACGAGATAGTGCAGATCGAAGACGGGGCGACCGCGGAAGATGCGTACCGGATCGACCACGCGGCGCATGATCGCCGGATCGGTCCACGAACGCATCCCCGTCGCCGCGCGCCCGCACAGCAACCAGGCGCCGTTGATCGCCCCGGCCGACGTGCCGTACACGGCGTCGAACACCTTCGCCAGACCCAGCTCCTCGAGCGCCTGCACCATGCCGCTGGAATACACACCGCGGCTGCCACCGCCCTCGATCACCAGCGCGAGACGATTGCCGTCGGTGCGGCTACCGGTTTCCCGGCGAGCCTGGATGACCTCGGCCACCGTTGCCGAACCCGGCGTCGAGAGCGGGTCCAGATCGGTGTGCGCAGTACTGGTCACCCGATCCACGATACGACAGAAGCCGGTCGCTCAGCCGGGCGAGACGCATGATCTTCCGCGCCCGTTCACTGATTCGTCTCACGCTGCCGGGCGGTAATCCGTCAGCTCAGTTCCTCGGGCCGCTCGACGAACGACAACGGACGCCGGTCCGTGGAGACCGACGCCCGTTGTGTACAGCTGTTACCTACTTGATCTCCGCCAGGACCGTGCCCTGGGTGATCGCCGCACCCGCCGCGACAGCGAGCCCGGTGACGACACCGGCCTTGTGCGCGTTGACCGGGTTCTCCATCTTCATGGCCTCGAGCACCACGATCAGGTCACCCGCCTCGACGGTCTGGCCCTCTTCGACCGCGACCTTCACGACGGTGCCCTGCATCGGCGCGGTGACCGCGTCACCCGACGCGGCACCGGCACCGGCGCCGCCACGCTTGCGCGCCTTCGGCTTCTTGCGCACCACACCGTTGCCGGCCGAACCGGCCGCACCGCCACCGAGGGTGAACTGACCGGGCAGCGACACCTCGACGCGACGTCCACCGACCTCGACGACAACCTTCTGCCGGGGCAGATCGTCGTCGTCATCGTCGGACGCGCCGCCGGCGGTGTACGGCTCGACGGTGTTCTTCCACTCGTTCTCGATCCACTTGGTGTAGACGTCGAACTTCTCACCGTCGCCGATGAAGGCCGGATCCTCGATGACCGCGCGGTGGAACGGGATCACCGTCGCCAGGCCCTCGACGTCGAACTCGGCCAGTGCACGGCGGGCACGCTGCAGCGCCTGCTCACGGTTCTCGCCGGTGACGATCAGCTTGGCCAGCATCGAGTCGAACTGACCACCGATGACGCTGCCCTGGACCACACCGGAGTCGACGCGCACACCGGGGCCCGAGGGCTCACGGTAGACGTTCACCGGGCCGGGAGCGGGCAGGAAGCCGCGACCGGCGTCCTCACCGTTGATCCGGAACTCGAACGAGTGGCCACGCGGGGTGGGGTCTTCCTTGATCGACAGTTCGTCGCCGTTGGCGATCGCGAACTGCTGACGCACCAGGTCGATGCCCGCGGTCTCCTCGGTGACCGGGTGCTCCACCTGCAGGCGGGTGTTCACCTCGAGGAACGACACGGTCTCGCCCTGCACCAGGTACTCCACGGTGCCCGCACCGTAGTAGCCCGCCTCGCGGCAGATGCGCTTGGCCGACTCGTGGATCGCGGCGCGCACCTTGTCGGACAGGAACGGCGCGGGCGCCTCCTCGACGAGCTTCTGGAACCGGCGCTGCAGCGAGCAGTCGCGGGTACCGGCGACGACCACGTTGCCGTGCTGGTCGGCGATGACCTGCGCCTCGACGTGGCGGGCCTTGTCGAGGTACTGCTCGACGAAGCACTCGCCGCGACCGAAGGCGGCGATGGCCTCACGGGTCGCCGACTCGAACAGCTCGGGGATCTCCTCGATGGTGTGGGCGACCTTCATGCCGCGGCCACCGCCACCGAAGGCGGCCTTGATGGCCACCGGGACGCCGTATTCCTTGGCGAACGCGACGACCTCGTCGGCGTTCTTGACCGGGTCCTTGGTGCCCGCGGCCATCGGCGCCTTCGCCTTCTCGGCGATGTGGCGCGCGGTGACCTTGTCACCGAGGTCGCGGATGGACTGCGGCGACGGGCCGATCCAGATCAGCCCGGCGTCGATGACGGCCTGGGCGAAGTCGGCGTTCTCGGAGAGGAAACCGTAACCGGGGTGGATCGCGTCGGCGCCGGACTTGGCCGCGGCGTCGAGGATCTTGTCGAACACGAGGTACGACTCGGCAGAGGTCTGACCGCCGAGGGCGAACGCCTCGTCGGCGAGCTTCACGAAGGGAGCGTCGGCATCGGGCTCGGCGTACACCGCGACGCTGGTGATTCCCGCGTCCTTGGCAGCCCGGATCACGCGAACCGCGATCTCGCCGCGGTTAGCTACGAGTACCTTCGTGATCCGTGCGCTGGCATGGCTGGGCACTGAGCCTCCTGTGTGCAATCTTTGGTCGCGTCGGGGAACGGGTCGCCGGTTAGGCCCCGTGCCCGGTATCGACAACTTTCGTCTCGGGCGAGTGTAGGCAGTGTGCCAACCCTGCTCGAACTCGGCTAGCCCTACTGTCGAGTAGGTCGCAGGTCACACTACGCGGCGTCCAGTGATGTGAACATGTTTCAAATGATCCGATTCGCGACACCTGGTTCGGTGCCCGTCACGATCGGTACCCGCACCGAGTTGCCCCATTCGATCCACGATCCGTCGTAATTACGCACCGACCTGCGGCCGAGCAGGAATGTCAGGACGAACCAGGTGTGGCTGGACCGCTCGCCCACCCGGCTGTACACGACCAGGTCGTCGGCGGGAAGCGCGCCGTAGACCTCGTCCAGGTCGGCGCGTGAGCGGAAGCGGCCGTCGTTGGTGGCAGCCTCGGTCCATGGGATGTTCACTGCCGTCGGCACGTGCCCGCCACGCAGGGCGGCGTACTCCTGGTTGAGCGGCTTGTCCTCGAGTTCGCCGGAGTACTCCTGCGCCGAGCGCACATCGACGAGGGGTTTGCCGAGTCTGGCCAGTACGTCCTCGCGGAACGCGCGGGCGGTCGTGTCGTCGCGCGTGACCTCGGGGTAGTCGCTGGGCGTGGGGTAGGGCTGGTCGAACGTGGTGTCGCGCTCCTCGGAGATCCAGGCGTCGCGGCCGCCGTCGAGCAGGCGTACGTCCTCGTGGCCGAACAGGGTGAAGATCCAGGCGGTGTGCGCGGCCTGGGCGTTGCCGCGGTCGCCGTAGATCACGATCGTGTCGTCGCGCTCGATACCCTTGGCGCGCATCAGCTCGGTGAAGCGCCTGCCGTCGACATAATCGCGGGTCACGGGGTCGCTCAGGTCGCCGCGCCAGTCGATCTTGACCGCGCCTGGAACATGGCCGATGTCGTAGAGCAGGATGTCATCGTTGGACTCGATGATTCGTAAACCACGCACGCCGATGTTTGCGGACAGCCATTCTGTGGTTACCAATCGATGCGGGACTGCGTAGGAACCGAAGGCGGGGTGCGGATCCGGGGCGACGGGCACGGTGTGGTCCTTCACGCGAGTTGGGTGGGTGCGACCACTGTGTGGTCGCAGCCGATGGTAAGTGTGTGGTGGCACATCACGAATCGACACAATGGGCGAATAAAGCGCACGGATGTCCGATAAAGTCTCTGGAGAGGAGGGGTGAGCTATGTCCGATTCTTGGCCGCGACGGCGACTGCTCGCGATCCTACGTGGCGCCACCGAGCCCCTCGATGCCCAGGAACTGGCCCGCATCACCGGACAGCACGTCACCACCGTCCGATTCCACCTCGACGTCCTCACCCGTGAATCGCTGGTCCGTCAGTTCCAGCAACCGCCACGCGGCCGCGGCCGCCCGCGCATCGGCTATCGCGCGGTGCAGCGCTCGGTGGGATATCAGGAGCTCGCGCAGGTACTGGCCGACCATCTCGGTCCCGACCCGGTCGCCCGTTCCGCCGCCGCCGTGGCCGCTGGTCGCGCCTGGGGTGCCCGGATGGACATCGGTACCCAGCCGGTGGAAACCCTCGCCGACGCCAGGGACATCACCATGTCGCTGATGTCGGAGCTCGGGTTCGCACCCGAGAAGGAACCCGCCGGTGAGACCTCGGAGCACGTCCAGATCAACCTGACGGCCTGCCCGCTGCGGGAACTGGCCCGCTCACACGCCGAGGTGGTGTGCGGTGTGCACATGGGCCTCATGCGGGAGGTGCTCGAACGCAACGGCGCCCGTGGCCGGGTGGACGTGCAGCTGCACCCCTTCGTCGAGCCCGAGCTGTGCACGGCCCGGCTCGATCTGACGATGACCGCGCCCGACCGCACCCCGGCCGTGGAGCCGGGGGATCAGCACGTGGTCGCGCCGTCAGTCCCGCGGGTCCCGCCACAGTTGCGTGACACCGACGCCGACGTCTTCGAGCAGTCGGCGCAACAGCGGTAATCCGATCCCGATGACGCTGGACGGATCGCCTTCGATCCGGTCGACGAACCAGCCGCCCAGCCCGTCCAGGGTGAACGCGCCGGCGACCTTCAGCGGCTCACCGGAAGCGATATAGGTATCGAGCTCGTCCGGTGTCGGCTTCGCGAAATGCACCGTGGTGCTGCTGCATTCGGCCGACTCGGCGACGATCTCGCCGTCGCGCAGCCGCAACACGCAGTGCCCGGTGATCAGATCCGCGCTGCGGCCCGCCATCGTGGCCCAGCGCTCGCGCGCCACCTCTGGGGTGTGCGGTTTGCCTTGGAGCTGCCCGTCGACGAGCAGCATCGAATCGCAGCCGACGACGACACAGTCGGCACTGAATTCGGGAATCGACGCGGCGACGTCGGCCGCCTTGGCGCGAGCCAGGGCGACGACGACATCGTGCGAGGAGGTACCGGCGGGCAGTGCCGCCGACACCGCGTCCTCGTCTACGCCCGAGACCCGCACCACGGGGTCGATGCCCGCGGTGCGCAGGATCCCGAGCCGGGCAGGCGAGGCCGACGCCAGAACCAGCCTGGTCACCACAGCATCAGCTCCGGTGACCGCCGCACCAGCTTCGGTCACCTCAGCGCAGGTGCGACAGCATCGGGTACACGTACGGCGAGAACGGGTTCGTGCCCCGATGCATCATCGTCGATGTGCCCCACGCGTCGGCCGGTCCGTTCGATCCGCCGACGGGTGCGCTGGCGGCCGCCGCGCTCAGGACGGCGACCAGCGCCGCGATGTCCTGATCGGTGGGCGAACCCTTGAGAATGCGGAACAGCGGTTCCCCCGCGGCATCGACGGGGGCTTGCGCCTCCGTGCCCGCCGGCAGTTCGACCTCTTCGACGAGCGGTTCGACGACGAGCTCGAGCTCGGCGACTGTCAACACGTCTTCTTCTGCCACAGTTGTCACAGTGCCAGATCCTTCCTGCACTTACTTCGCTTCACAGCGCGGTTGCCGCGATCATTCCCGGTGCGGCCGCGCTGATCAATAGTTGTGTTCCACAACAAGTGTGCGCGGCCTATCCGGGATATCGCGTTTTCAGAGCGGAATGTTGCCGTGTTTCTTCGGCGGCATGGTCACCATTTTGCGCTCGAGGAGCCGCAGCGCCGACACGATCTGGCCACGGGTGTGCGAGGGCGGGATGACCGCGTCCACGTAACCGCGCTCGGCGGCGACGTACGGGTTCACGAGAGTGTCCTCGTACTCGTTCTGCAGCTCGAGGCGCAGCGCGTCGACGTCGTCGCCGTTCTTGGCGGCTTCGAGCAGCTGCTTGCGGTAGACGAATCCGACGGCGCCGGAGGCACCCATCACGGCGATCTGGGCGGTGGGCCATGCCAGGTTCACATCGGCACCCATGTGCTTGGAACCCATGACGTCGTAGGCGCCGCCGTAAGCCTTGCGAGTGATGATCGTGATCTTGCCCACAGTGGCCTCACCGTAGGCGTAGAGCAGCTTCGCGCCACGGCGGATGATGCCGTTGTATTCCTGGCCGGTGCCGGGCAGGAAGCCGGGCACGTCGACCAGGGTGATGATCGGGATGTTGAAGGCGTCGCAGGTGCGCACGAAGCGCGCGGCCTTCTCCGAGGCGTCGATGTCGAGGCAGCCGGCGAACTGGGTCGGCTGGTTGGCGACGATGCCGACGCTGCGCCCGTCCACCCGGCCGAAGCCGCAGATGATGTTCATCGCGCGCTCGGCCTGGACCTCGAGGAACTCGTCGTCGTCGAGCAGACGACGGATGACCTCGTGCATGTCGTAGGGCTGGTTCGGCGAGTCCGGGATGATCGTGTCGAGCTCGATGTCCTCGTCGGTCAGCGAATCTTCGATCGCCCCGTTGATCGGGTCGGTGGGCGCGTGGCGCGGGGACTCGGCGCGGTTGTTGCTCGGCAGGTAGCTCAGCAGGTCCTTGACGTAGTCGAGGGCGTCCTGCTCGCCGGAGGCCACGTAGTGGGCCACACCGGACTTCACCATGTGGGTGTGCGCGCCACCCAGGTCCTCCATCGAGACCTCTTCACCGGTGACGGTCTTGATCACGTCGGGTCCGGTGACGAACATCTGCGAGGTCTGATCGACCATCACCACGAAGTCGGTGAGCGCGGGGGAGTACACGTGACCACCGGCGGCGGCGCCCATGATCAGCGAGATCTGCGGGATCACGCCGGAGGCCTGCACGTTGCGGTGGAAGATCTCGCCGTAGAGGCCGAGGGAGACGACGCCCTCCTGGATGCGCGCGCCCGCGCCCTCGTTGATGCCGACCAGCGGACGGCCGGTCTTGATCGCCAGGTCCATCACCTTGACGATCTTCTCGCCGTAGACCTCGCCGAGGGAGCCACCGAACACGGTGACGTCCTGGGAGAAGATGCACACGTCGCGGCCGTCGATGGTGCCGTAGCCGGTGACGACGCCGTCGCCGAGCGGTCGGTTGTGCTCCAGGCCGAAATTCACGCTGCGGTGCTTGGCGAGGGCATCGAGTTCGACGAAGGAGCCTTCGTCGACCAGGGCGAGGATGCGCTCACGCGCGGTCATCTTGCCCTTGGCGTGCACCTTGTCGACCGCGGTCTCACCCATCGGGTGTTGCGCTTCTTCCAGCCGATTCCGCAGATCAGCCAGCTTCCCGGCGGTGGTGTGGATATCGGGGGCGCCCGCCGATTCCGATGCGGGCTGCTGCTGGACACTCGTCATGGGTTGCGAGTGTAACGAGTGACACCTCCGCGCACCACGGCAGTCTCGCTTACCGGCCAGTAGAGAAACCCCAGCTAGGCGTACCTCCGCATTCGCTCCGGCCATGCGCAGTCTGAGGATGGGCTACGCCCACAGCGCCATTTCGGTACGGTCATGATCGTTCACAGAGAACTCCAGTAACGTGCCGAGAATGAACAGGGCACCCATCGATGTACCGCGTCTGCGCAGCTCGCAGGGACTGTCGTTCTACGACCGGATCGATGTAGTCGAATCGACAGGATCGACCAACGCCGACCTGGTCGCTCGCGCCGCCGACCCGTCCGCCGACCGTCAGGCTCTGCTCGCCGAGGAACAGGTGAGCGGTCGCGGCAGACATGCCCGCGCGTGGGTGAGTCCGCCCCGCGCGCAGATCTCGTTGTCGATCCTGGTGCGCCTGCCCGGCATCGACCCCGCCGCGCTCGGCTGGTTGCCGCTGCTCACCGGCATCGCGGTGGTCGACGCGCTGCGCGGCACCGCCGGTGTCGCACCGGAATTGAAATGGCCCAACGATGTCCTGCTCGACGGCCGCAAACTCGCGGGCATCCTGGCCGAGGTCGCCGCGACCGGAATCGCGCCCGCGGTGGTGGTCGGCATCGGGATGAACGTCGACCTCGCCGAATCGGAACTGCCTGTCGCCCACGCGACTTCGCTGAGCTTGGCCGGTGCGCAGAACGTCGACCGCACCGCGCTGGTCGCGGCGATCCTGGCCGAGTTCTCGCGCCGCTTCACCGCGTGGGAGCGGTCGGGCTGGGACACCGTCGATCTGGTGGCCGAATACCGTGAGCGGTGCGCCACCATCGGCATGGAAGTGCGAGCCGAACTCCCCGGCGGGACGGTGCTCACCGGGGTGGCGAGCGATGTCGACGACACCGGGCGGCTGCTCATCGGTGAGCGGGCGGTGTCGGCCGGCGACGTTTCCCACCTGCGCGGACAGTACTGACGACGGGCCCGCAGCCGGGCCCGTCGCCGAGACGGATCAGTGTGCGCCCGCACCCGCGGTCGCGCGCTCGGCCACCTCGCGCTCGCGCGCCAGCAGCCGGTCGCGCTGCTCCTCGAACCGCAGCACGTCCTTCTCCAGCTTGTCGATGAACAGCGCGAGTTCATCGCGCGCTGTCTCACCACGCGCACCGAAGTCGTTGCGGTCGAAGACGTTCCACTGCTTGAGCACCGGCCGTACCACCTCGTCGAGGTGCTGGCGCAGATCGTAGATGCCGTGCTTGGCCATCAGCACGCCGTTGCGCCGCCAGTTGGGCATGCCCGCGCCCGGCATCTGGAAATTGGTGAGCACCTTGGTGATCGCGGGCATCGCCTGGTCGGGAGCCAGGTCGAGGGCCGCCGCGCACAGGTTGCGGTAGAAGATCATGTGCAGGTTCTCGTCGGTGGCGACGCGGGCCAGCATCTTGTCGGCGATCGGGTCGTCGCACACGCGACCGGTATTGCGGTGGCTCACCCGGGTGGCCAGCTCCTGGAACGTCACATACGCGACGTTCACCAGGAATCCACCCCAGTTCGCCGGTGCGTGCGCGCCCTGGGTCATGTGGACCATCCGCGCTTCCTCCAGCGCCACCGGGTCGACGCCGCGGGTGACGACGAGGTAGTCGCGGATCACGATGCCGTGGCGGTTCTCCTCGGCGGTCCAGCGGCCCACCCAGGTGCCCCACGCGCCGTCGAGGGAGAAGTTCTCGGCGATCTCGCGGTGGTAGGACGGCAGGTTGTCCTCGGTGAGCAGATTGGTGATCATCGCCGCCTTGGCGACATCGGTGAGCCTGGATTGTGATGGCTCCCAATCGCTTCCGCCCATCGCGGCGAAATTGCGGCCTTCCTCCCACGGGACGTAATCGTGCGGATTCCAGTCCTTGGCGATGGAAAGGTGCCGGTTGAGGTTCTGTTCGGCCACAGGTTCGAGGGCCGTGAGGATTTCGAGCTGAGTCAGATCTTCGGTCACGCGTGCCTCCACTGTCGGTGTCGAGCAAGCAGATAAGGACAAAACCTGGCATCTAGCGTGTAATCCACAGTATCGCCTCGGCAGTGGCATCGAGAAATGCGGTGTGACTGTCACCGGACTCGATGTGCCAGCGCGGTACTGTCGCATCATGGGTTACCCGGAGGATGTCCTCGCGCCCGACGAGCAGTTGATCCTGCACCGCCACCCGCACTGGAAAATGTTGGTGTGGCCCATCGTCACTCTCATCGTCGTGACCGCGATCGCCGGTTTCCTCGGCGGCCTGGCCTGGCGCAACACCACCGGTCACGTGCGCACGGTGTTGCTGATCCTGATCGGGCTGGCCTGGCTCGGGCTGGTCGCGTGGCGGGTCGTCGCGCGCGTGATCGCCTGGAAGTCGACGCATTTCATCGTCACCGGGCGGCGGGTGCTGGTGCGCCAGGGCGTGCTCACCCACACCGGCATCGATATACCGCTCAGCCGGATCTCCAGTGTGCAGTTCCGCCACGGTCTGCTGGACCGGGCGCTCGGCACCGGCACCCTGATCATCGGCTCCTCGTCGGAGGAGCCGCTCGAGTACGACGACGTGCCCCAGGTCCAGCAGGTCCATTCGCTGCTCTACCACCAGGTCTTCGAGGCGGGACGTTCCGCCAACGAGCAGCACTGGGGCGGCGGCTACCGGTGAGCTGCCCGTCCTCGCTGATCAGAAACATTTAACCTGTGCAGATGACCGCTGTTCTGCTGGCCGAAGACGACGAGGCGATCGCCGCACCCCTGTCGCGTGCACTGGGGCGTGAGGGCTACACCGTCACCGTCGAACGCTTCGGCCCGGCGGTGTTGCGCCGCGCCCTCGAGGGCAACCACGACCTGCTGATCCTCGATCTCGGCCTGCCCGGCATGGACGGGCTGGAAGTGTGCCGGCAGGTGCGTGCGAGCGGCGCCGATCTGGCCGTGCTGATGCTCACCGCCCGCACCGACGAGGTCGACTTCGTGGTCGGTCTCGACGCGGGCGCCGACGACTACGTGGGCAAACCGTTCCGGCTGGCCGAACTCCTCGCCCGCGTGCGAGCTCTGTTGCGGCGCAGCGGGATCGGGGACGACGCGGTGGAGGTCGGCGCGATCCGGCTCGAACCCGCGGCGCGGCGCGTGCTGGTCAACGGGGCCGAGGTGAACCTGGCCAACAAGGAGTACGAGCTGCTCAAGGTCCTCATCGACCGGGCGGGCCAGGTGGTGGCGCGCGAGACCATCCTGCGCGAGGTCTGGGGCGACGCCGACCTGCGCGGCTCCAAGACGCTCGACATGCACATGTCCTGGTTGCGTCGCAAGATCGGCGACGAGGGCCCGATGGCGGAGCGTCGCATCGTCACCGTGCGCGGTGTGGGGTTCCGGCTCAATACCGACGGACCCACCTCGCACCGAGGCTGACGGGCGTGCGCCGTCGCATCCTGCGCTCGATCCTGACCGTGCTGACCATCACCACGGTGGTGCTCGGCGTGCCGCTGATCTACACCGCGTGGCTGTGGGTCGAAGACATCACCCGCAACGATCTGCAGAGTCGCCTCGACCGGATCTCGACCGAGGTGATCGCCCAGGAACGGGTCGACGGGACCGTCCACGACGGTCTCGACGTGCGCGCCATGAGCGCGCTGGTGCCCGAGGGCGGCAAGCTCACCATCGTCTATCCGGCGCCGCACGACAATGCCGCGCGCACCGATATCGGCGTCGCGGAGGTGGCGGATCCGCTGGTCGAATCGCTGTCGATGGGCACGTCCGGTTCGCTGCGGCTCGAGGTGCCCGCCGGGCCGATGCATTCCCGCCAGGAGCAGGCGGTGGCCGCGGTGGCGCTGGCCGTGCTCGCCTCGCTGGGTGCGGCGTTCTCGGTCGCGGTGGTGACCGCGCGCCGCGTCGCCGACCCGCTGCGCGATGTGGCCGCCAGGGCGGCCCGGCTGGCGATGGGTGACTTCCGGCCCGATCCGCGCCGCCACGGCATCGCCGAACTGGACCGGGTCTCCGATGTGCTCGATTCGGCGACCGTCGAGATCGCGGGCCGCCTGCAACGCGAGCACGCGCTGGTGGCCGACGTTTCCCACCAGCTACGCAGCCGCCTGACCGCCGTTCGCCTGCGCCTGGACGAGTTGTCCACCCACGCCGACCCGGAGGTGGTGCACGAGGCCGAGGAGGCGATGGCGCAGGTCGACCGGCTCACCGATGCCATCGACGACCTGGTCCGCGCGTCCCGCGACGAAGACGCCACCGACCGCGATCCGGTGCCGGTGATGGCGGAACTGCGCGGTGTCGTCACCGAGTGGACCCACCCGTTCCACGAGACCGGGCGCGAACTGCTGCTGCTCGGCGACGAGTCCCTGCAGGCCCCGATCACCGGTTCGCGGCTGCGCGAGGCCGTCGCGGTGCTGGTCGACAATGCCCTGATGCACGGCGGCGGCACCTGCACGATCTCGGTGCGCACGGTCCCGACGATGAGCTCTCGCGACCCGCTGATCTGTGTGGAGGTGTCCGACGAGGGTGAGGGGGTGCGCGACGAACTGGCGCCGCACATCTTCGATCGTGGTTTCTCCGCGGGCGGTTCGACCGGTGTCGGTCTCGCGCTGGCCCGCGCGCTGGTCGAGGCCGACGGTGGTCGGCTCGAGTTGCAGCGTCGCCGTCCGGCCCTGTTCGCGGTGTTCCTCGGTTCCAAGCTCAAAGGCCCGCAGAACGCGACCCTGACCGAGCCGCGCTGACTCAGGATTGGCCGACTCAGGATTGACCGAGGGGCTCTTCTTCGATCAGTTCCTCGAACTCGGCGACGATCTCGTCGATCTCGTCGGGGAACACCCAGCGCCGCATCGCCCAGAAGCGGAACGCCATCTGCAGCAGGTTGCCGATGATGAACGCGCTGAAGAAATCGGCCACGTTCGCGACGACGAAGCTCACATGCGGTTCGCGGAGGTCGAGTCCATAGATCGAGATCCACAGCGGGATATTGGCCAGAACCACCCCGATCCCGCTCACCGCGAAGAACAGCAGTGCCTCGTGATGCTTCTCCCGGCCGCCCCGATTCTTGAACGACCATTCTCGGTTGAGGATGTAGGAAGCGATCACCGCCACCACGCCCGAGATGATCTTGGCGGTGAGCGGTTTGTCGGCGAGAATCGTCCATTTCAGGAGGTAGTACAGGCCGCTGTCGATCACGAACGTCGTGGCGCCGACGAGGGCGAATTTGATCAGCTCTTTATGCCTGATCGCGATTTCTCGCAGGCGCGGGGGAAGGACGCTGACCACGTCGTCGACGATTGACACGAGTTCTGAGTGTACCGGTCGCAAACATTCGCATTCGACATGACAACATTGCACGACGTGAGTGCACGTTCATTCGATCCGTCAGCCATGCCCACCGTCACGATGGTCGGTGGGGGCCAGCTCGCGCGTATGACGCACCAGGCCGCGGTAGCCCTGGGCCAGCGTCTACGGGTGCTCGCCGAGCGGCCGGACGACCCCGCCGCCCAGGTCACCCCCGACGTCGTGCTCGGCAGCCACGACGACCTGTCCGCGCTGCGAAAGGCCGCGCGTGGTTCGCACGCGCTGACCTTCGATCACGAGCACGTGCCGACCGAGCACCTCGACGTGCTGGTCGCCGAGGGCGTGAACGTGGCGCCGCCGCCGCAGGCGCTGATCTTCGCCCAGGACAAGCTGGCCATGCGGACGAAGCTGTCCGCGCTGGGTCTGCCGGTTCCGGCGTTCGTCGAGGTCGCCGCGCCCGCGGACGCGGTGGCCTTCGGTGACGAACACGGCTGGCCGTTCGTGCTGAAGGCCGTGCGCGGCGGGTACGACGGTCGTGGCGTGTGGATGCCCGCCGACGCGGCCGAGGCCACCCAGCTGGTCACCGACCAGCTCGCGCACGGTGTGCAGTTGCTGGCCGAGTCGAAGGTCTCCTTGAAGCGGGAGCTGTCGGCGATGGTCGCGCGGTCGCCGTTCGGCCAGGCCGCGACCTGGCCGGTCGTGGAGACCGTGCAGCGCAACGGTCAGTGCGCCGTGGTGATCGCCCCTGCCCAGGACCTGGACGAGGACCTCGCCGCGCGCGCCGAGACCATGGCGCTGGAGCTCGCCGCGGGTCTGGGTGTGGTGGGCGTCATGGCCGTCGAGCTGTTCGAGACCCACGACGGCGAACTCCTGGTGAACGAGCTCGCGATGCGCCCGCACAACTCGGGTCACTGGGGCATGGACGGTGCCTGCACCGGCCAGTTCGAGCAGCACCTGCGCGCGGTCCTGGACTACCCGCTCGGTGATACGACACCGCTCGCCCCGGTGACGGTGATGGCGAACATCCTCGGTGCGGCCGAGGCTCCCGAGATGTCGATGGACGAGCGCCTGCACCACCTGTTCGCCCGCCTGCCCGAGGCCAAGGTGCACCTCTACGGCAAGGGCGAACGGCCCGACCGCAAGATCGGTCACCTCAATATCCTCGGTGACGACGCCGTCGAGGTCCGCGAAAAGGCCGAGCGGGCGGCGCACTGGATGTCGCATGCCGTCTGGACCGACGGCTGGGACCCGCACGGCGCGTGAAACCGCTTCGACCACAACGCTTTCGACCACTTTAAGGAACCCACGTGAGCACCAACGGACCCCAGGTCGGCCTGATCATGGGCAGCGACTCCGACTGGCCCACCATGGAAGCCGCCGCCGAGGCCCTCGCCGAATTCGGCATCCGCTTCGAAGTGGGCGTCGTCTCCGCCCACCGCACCCCGCAGCGCATGCTCGACTACGCCCGTGAGGCCGCAGGCCGCGGCCTGAAGGTGATCATCGCCGGCGCGGGCGGCGCGGCCCACCTCCCCGGCATGGTCGCCTCGGCCACCCCCCTGCCCGTTATCGGCGTCCCCGTCCCCCTGAAGTACCTCGACGGCATGGACTCCCTGCTCTCCATCGTCCAGATGCCCGCAGGCGTCCCGGTAGCCACCGTCTCCATCGGCGGCGCCCGCAACGCGGGCCTGCTGGCCGCCCGCATCCTCGGCACCTCCGACGACTCCCTGCGCACCCGCATGGAACAGTTCCAGGCCGGCCTCGAGAAAATGGTCCTCGACAAGGACGAAGCCCTGCGCACCAAACTCCTCGGCTGACGACGTTCCCGACGTCAGGTGAGGCGCTTGCGGAGCAGTGACTACGGTTGACCCCCGTGGCACACGATGACGCGGCGCAGTTTCGGCTCACGGTGGTTGATCAGGCGTTGCGATTGTTCGCCGAGCGGGGGTACGAGGCGACGACGGTGGATGAGATCGCGGTGGCGGCGGGGATCTCGCGGCGGACCTTCTTTCGGCAGTTCCGGTCCAAAGAGGATGTGATCTTCGCTGATCACGAGTTCCAGCTGGCCTCGGCGCAGGAATTTCTCGAGGGGGTCGGCGACGGGGATCCGTGGGAAGCGGTGTGCGAGGCCGTGATCGGGGTGTTCGAGCGGTTCACGCAGTGGCGCGACATCGCGGCGCGGCGGTATCAGGTGGTGCGGCGGGTGCCCGCGTTGCGTGAGCGCGAGATCGTCACGGTGTTCCGGTACGAGCGGCTGTTCACCGAGTTCCTGCGCGGCCGGTTGCCGGAGGTGCCCGATCTGGTCCGGGTGCAGTACACGGCCGCTGTCACCGCCACGCACAACTACTTGCTGCGGCGGATGGTGCGCGGCGAATCGGGGGCGGCGGTCGCCGATCTGCGCACTGAACTGGCCATGATCCCGCGCGGCCGCAGGGCGCCGAGCGAGTCCGACGACATGGTGCTCGCCGTGTTCCCCCGCGACATGCCGCCGCGCAAGGTGGCCGATCTTCTCACCGCGCGCCTCGGTAACCTGTGAGCGCCACCTGAGCCGAAGCGCTCGACAGTGACACTGAGTGCCAACCATATATCCGCATGTAGCGATAGAGTGCCGCGCGTATAATCCTCGGTAGATTGGCACTGCGTGCCGACGCCACACGCGCTGTGAGACCGCAGCGATCACGACCACGACCAGGAGTGTGCCCCCGATGGCTGGTAACCCCGATTTCGATCTGTTCAAGCTCGAGGACTTCCACGACGAGCTGCGCGGCGCCATCCGCGGCCTCGCCGAGAAGGAAATCGCTCCTTACGCCAAGGACGTCGACGGCAACGCCCGCTTCCCGGAGGAGGCGCTCACCGCGCTGAACGCCGCGGGCTTCAACGCCGTGCACGTGCCGGAGGCCTACGGCGGCCAGGGCGCCGACTCGGTCGCCACTTGTATCGTGATCGAGGAAGTCGCCCGCGTCTGCGGCTCGTCCTCGCTGATCCCCGCCGTGAACAAGCTCGGCACCATGGGCCTGATCCTCAACGGCTCCGAAGAGCTCAAGACCAAGGTCCTGGCCGATATCGTCAACGGCGAGATGGCCTCCTACGCGCTGTCCGAGCGTGAGGCCGGTTCCGACGCCGCCGCGATGCGCACCCGCGCCAAGGCCGACGGCGACGACTGGATCCTCAACGGCTCCAAGTGCTGGATCACCAACGGCGGCAAGTCCTCCTGGTACACCGTGATGGCCGTGACCGACGCCGACAAGGGCGCCAACGGCATCTCCTCGTTCCTGGTCCACAAGGACGACGAGGGCTTCGTGGTCGGCCCGCTCGAGCACAAGCTGGGCATCAAGGGTTCGCCCACCGCCGAGCTGTACTTCGAGAACTGCCGCATCCCCGGCGACCGCATCGTCGGCGAGCCCGGCACCGGTTTCAAGACCGCGCTGCAGACCCTCGACCACACCCGCCCGACCATCGGCGCGCAGGCCGTCGGCCTGGCCCAGGGCGCGCTGGACGCCGCGATCGCCTACACCAAGGATCGCAAGCAGTTCGGCAAGACCATCGCCAGCTTCCAGAACACCGAGTTCATGCTGGCCGACATGGCCATGAAGATCGAGGCCGCCCGCCTGATGGTCTACACCTCGGCCGCCCGCGCCGAGCGTGGCGAGAAGAACCTCGGCTTCATCTCCGCCGCCGCCAAGTGCTTCGCCTCGGACGTGGCCATGGAGGTCACCACCAACGCCGTCCAGCTCTTCGGTGGCGCCGGCTACACCACCGACTTCCCGGTCGAGCGCATGATGCGCGACGCGAAGATCACCCAGATCTACGAGGGCACCAACCAGATCCAGCGCCTGGTGATGGCTCGTAACCTGCTCAAGGGCTGATTCCCGCACCCGACCGGGTGTTCCACATCGCCTGCTTCTCCTCGTCCAGGTCGTTTACGAGGGGCAGGCCGGAACACCCGGTCGATTGCTGTGCGGGGCACGCGGATTCGGGTCGGCAGACGGCGACATACGTATGTTGGAACGATGACTGTTGACGCATCTGGCGCGCGCCCGAGGGCTGCCGTAGTCGCACAGGATCAAGACATCGCTCTGGCCGCGATCACCAGCGTGTTCGGAAGTCTCGAAGCCGCACTCGCGGCAAAAGACGCCGACGCCTTCGACAGTGTCTTCACCGACGACGTCGCTTTCGTCAACCCGGCGGGCACTGTCTTTCTGGGCTGGGACGAACTGCACGCCTATCACCGGACGGCGATGCGCAACAGCCCGGACGCCGAAGCGCGCTACACGATTCTCGCCGCGCGTTTCCTTTCCGGCGGGCACGCGATCGTCACTGTCGAGCAGACACTGCGCACCCCGAATTTCTCGGTAACCAACCGCGGCACATGGGTTTTCACCGAACACAACGACACCTGGTGGGTCAGTTCGGTACACAACACGAATGTGGCGGGCAGCGCCGTGTAGCTATTACGGGACGAGGTCGGCGTATTCGGGGTGTTCGGCGATGTATTTTTCGACGTACCAGCAGGTGGGGATGATCTGGTAGCCGTGTTCGCGGGAGTCGTCGAGCCCGTATTTCACGACTTCGGCCGCTACTCCCCGGCCGCGGAATTCGGGGAAGGTCATGGTGTGGTGGAAGTCGCGGAGTTCTGTGTCTTCGCGTTCGGCGTAGTCGGCGTATCCCGCGAGGACATCGTCGTGGTAGATCTCGTAGCGGGTGTCGGCGACGTTGTGCTCGAGCCTGGTGGTCATGCCTCGGATGCTAACCCGGTCAGAGGACCGCGCCGGGGTTGAGGATGCCTTCGGGGTCGAGTGCGTCCTTGATGCGGCGGGTCAGCGCCATGACGTCGGGGCCGACCTGGTCGGGCAGCCAGGCCTTTTTCAAGCGGCCGACGCCGTGTTCGCCGGTGATGGTGCCGCCGAGGGCGATGGCCAGGTCCATGATCTCGCCGAAGGCGCGGTGGGCGCGTGCGGTGTTGTCGGGGTCGGTGGGGTCGTGCACGATCAGCGGGTGGGTGTTGCCGTCGCCCGCGTGCGCGATGAGCGAGACGAGCACGTCGTTGCGTTCGCCGATGGCGGTGACGCCGGCGATCAGGTCGCCGAGCCGGGGCAACGGCACGCCGACGTCTTCGAGCAGCAGCGGCCCGATCTTCTCCACGGCGGGAATCGCGAATCGTCGGGCGGCGGTGAAGGCCTCACCTTCGGTGGCATCGGCGGTGTGGAAAACCTCGGTCGCACCGGCCTTCTCGCACAGCCCCACCATCACCTGCGCTTCGTGCCCGGCGAATTCGCCGGGGGCGTCGGAGCGGGCGACCAGCAGCGCGGCGGCGGTGCGGTCCAACCCCATCCGCATCTCGTCCTCGACGGCGTTGATCGCGACGGTGTCCATGAATTCGAGCATGGCGGGGCGCAGGGTCGAGGTGATCGCCAGGATCGCGTCGGTCGCCGCGGTGAGCGAGCCGAAACTCGCCACGACGGTCGACTGCGGAGGCTGCGCCGGCAGCAGGCGCAGGGTGAGTTCGGTGATCACGCCGAGCGTGCCCTCGCTCCCGACGAACAGTTTCGTCAGCGACAACCCGGCCGAGTCCTTGAGTCGCGGCCCGCCGAGCCGCACCACGGTCCCGTCGGCCAGCACCACTTCCATGCCGAGCACATAGTCGGTGGTCACGCCGTACTTCACGCAGCACAGCCCGCCGGCGTTGGTCGCCGCGTTGCCGCCGATCGAGCAGATCTCGAACGAGGACGGGTCCGGCGGATACCACAGCCCCTCCGCGGCGACGGCCCGCTTCACCTCGGCGTTGAGCAGCCCGGGCTGGGCCACCGCGATCCGGGTCACCGCGTCGACGTGGATCTCCCGCATCAGCTCGGTGCTGAGCACGATCCCGCCGTCCACCGCGGTGGCCCCACCGGACAGGCCCGTCCCGGCCCCCCGCGGCACCACCGGGACCTTGTTCGCGTGCGCCCACCGCAGCGTGGCGGCGACATCGGCGGTGCCGCGCGCCCGCACCACCGCCAGCGGCGTGCCCGCGTCGGGATCGCGCGCCCAGTCCTGTCGGTAGCCCGCCAGCAGATCGGGGTCGATGACGACCGCCCCGTCCGACAACGCCGAAATCAACGAATCGAGGTCACCGCTGCGCTCGTCCACCTGTTCACGCTAACCCGCGCACCCCGTCCGTCGCGGGCAGTTCGTCCTGGCCGATCGCGGACCGGGCGCGCACGTGAACCACGCCAGGGCAGAAGAATGCCTGGTGATCGACCGGATGTGATGTGGGCCCGAACAAGGAAATCCACGCATAGGTGTGATCTGGCGCGCCCCGTTGGTATATACGCCGTCCAATCCGTCACAATGCCCTGACAGGGTGTGTTCGACGGTGAATCGCCTCGCCGCCCAGCGTGTTTCGAGTTCTGCTCCACGGGTGCGCTCCGCGCGCATCGATCATGCGACGTTGTTGCGCCGCACCGCTTTTCGTAGGGAGGACTGGCGATGATGAAGGAACCGCAGGACCGCGGCGAGCTGGTGGGTGCTCTGCTGGCCGCGGAGTTCGCCGACGCGGGCATCGACACCGAGGTGATGCGTTGTGTGCACACCGGCGCACATCACGAATGGCTGTCCGCGCTGGAATCGACCGGGATGTTCGATGCCCGGGCGCTGGCCGAGATCGCCGCGCGCTGGGCGGCCGACCCCGCGTTGCTGCGGGACGCTCTGCTCGCCGAGGCCGATGAGCTCACCCGCCGCCGCTGCCTCGCCGCGTGGGCCTCGTTCGATACTCGCCCGATCGCGGCGGTCAGCCGCTAGCTGCTCGGCCCACCCGTTTGCCGGTTGCTCACCCTGGCTTCATCTGCCGCTGGCAGGCTGGCCGCGTGGAGCATCAGGCGAGCGTCACCGAATCGGTGGCCGATCGATTCACCCGTTGGTGTGAGGCGGTCGTCGCCCGGTTGCCGTGGGGGCTCGACCGGTATGTGCCCGCGACGTTCCTCGGCTTCGCGCTGATCAACAGCTTCACCTTCGGTGTCGACCTGCTGTTGCTCACACTGCTGCACGGCGGTTTCGGTGTGCCCGTCTGGCTGTCGATCACCCTCGCCTACATTGTGGCGTTCGGGCTGAGCTTCCTGCTCAACCGCACGTTCAACTTCCACTCCCATGCGCCGATGGGCAAGCAGGCGGCGGTGTACGTGGTCGTGGTCCTGGTGAACTACCTGGCGTTCATCCTCGGCGTCGGCTCGGGTCTCACCGCGCTCGGCCTGGAGTATCACCTGGCCAGGTTGCTCGCGGGCGGTTGCGAGGCCGTGTACATGTACTGCGCGATGCGCTGGCTCGTCTTCCGCCGCCGGTCAGCGGTGGCGGCGACGACCGCCGCGTGATCGCGCGTCGGTGTGCCCGCGGCGTCAACCCCGGAGCACCTCGGTGCGATCGCCGTCGACCAGGACGACGTCGTTGTCGGTGAGCGCCCAGTGCGGGATGTCCTCGGCGACGCAGTGGGCCAGCATCGCGGCAGAGTCGCCATCCGGGTCGGTGGGGGAGTCGAGGTGGACGATCAGGCGACGATCGACCAAACCCAGTCCGTCCCACTGTGGTTCGATGCCGGTGGTGGGTAGCACCTCGGCGGGGTCGTCCATGGTTTCCAGCCCGTGCAGATCGGGTCCGAGCAGGCACGCGCCCGCGCTGTAGCCCGCGTAGACCAGCGCGTCCTCGCGCAACAACGCGGGCAGCACGGAATCGGCTCCACTGCGGGCGAATTGGGCGCGGAGAACGAACGTGTTGCCGCCGCGCACCCAGACCATCGGGAACCCGCGCAGGTGCCGTTCCAGCCGCTCCGGCTGCCCGGCGTACTCGCGCAGATCCAGCACGTCCGGCGAATAGCCTTGTTGCTCCAGCGGTTTCACATCGCTCGTCACCGCCGACGACCAGGCATCGGGCCACGCGTCACACGCGTTCGGAATCACCGCGACGCGTCCCGGCGCACCGACGAGCCCGACGAGCCGATCGGCGAAACCACCGAACCTGTACGACGCCAGGAAAAGCCGCATCAGATGGTGAACGCCAGATTCCGTACGAGCCGCTCACCGAGCGCGGTATCGCCTTCGACGACGACTTCGCCGGGGTGCCGGTCGGCGGTGGTGCGCCCACCGCGCAGTCGCGCGAAAAGCCCGGAGTCCACGCGGATCACGGTGGTCGGCTCGTCGGAAACCTCGTCGAGAACCGATCCGCGCCCACCGGCGACCGACAGGTGCACCTGCCTGGTCACCGGACCGGTCAGGTCCAGCGTGATCAGCGAACCATCCGGCGCCTTGGCGCCTTTCACCACCGCGCGGCCGAGACCGATGGTCAGTTCGGCGAACGCGGCCTCGGCCCGCGCGCCACCCTCGGGCACGCTGCGCCCGATCCCGTCGGCGAGGTCGAGTTCGTGCATCCAGCAATCGAACAGCCGCACCCGCATGAACCGCCCGTAGGGGACCTGCCCCACCGGCGAGACGGTCGGCGCCTGCCAGGCGTCGTCGTCCATGGCGGCCAGTGCCGCCCGGCGACGCTCGGTGGTCTCGTCGAACAGCGCGAGCAGCCGCTTGCCGGAGAGCGGGCGCAACCGGTCGACCCAGATCTCGTTGAGCACGGCCACTTCGTTGCGGACATGCGGCAGGGTTCGCACGTCGGTCTTGGGACGCAGGGGATCGTGCGGCGGCGGTGTCTCGCCGAGTAACCACGACTCGGTGCCGATCACGTGCGCGACCACGTCGAACAGGGTCCAGCCGGGCAGTGGAGATGTTCGGCGCCAAGCCTTTTCGTCGAGGTCGGTGACCAGCAGCGCGATGGCTTCCCACTGCTCGGCGAGCAGGTCGGTGAGTTGTTCGCGCCCCGGCGTCTCGATCATCCCTGTGCTCCTTCTGCTTCGCTCTGGTCGAGCGCGGTGAGGCCGGCGCGGATCGCCGCTGCGGTCGAATTCGGTTCGTGCGGGCGACGCAGCAGGAAACCCTTGGCGAAGGTGAGTTTGTCACCGTGCTTGCGGGGGACCACGTGCAGGTGGACGTGGCCGACGGTCTGGAACGCGGCGGTGCCGTCGTTGAGGATGAGGTTGGCGCCGTCGCTCGCCAGCCCGCTCAGGCGCAGGGCGCGGGCCAGACGGTGGCCGGTGCGGAAGATCCGGGCGCCGAGGTCGGGATCGAGATCGTCGAGTTCGGTCGCGTGGACCTTGGGAACGATCAGGGTATGGCCACGGGTGATGGGACGGATGTCGAGGAACGCGCAGACCGCGTCGTCGGAGTAGACCATGGTTGCCGGTGCGGCACCCGCCACGATCAGACAGAAGGCGCAGTCGTTCACGGCCTCGACCCTACGGTGTGATCTGGGTCGCGCAACAGCCCGAACGGGTCACTACCATGACGCGCATCACGTCTCGTCGGATGCGCGGGCGTCCGGCCCGGAGTCGGACGTCGAGGTAAGTAACCGACGTGGATGTGCGCTCTTGCGTGTCCCACCTGCGGCGACGAATCTCGGTGCGGGTACCGCCCGGTGTCTGCCGGGCCGGGAGCTGGTTGTCACTGCTGACGAGGGCCGCGGTGTCCGTTTTGTGGTCGTCAGTCCAGTTCTCCGTTGTGACGGGCATCTCCGCTAGGCTCACCGCGAGCCGAGTACAGTTGCCAGGATTTCAGTCGAACTTACTCACAGGTAACTTCGGCGCCCCGTTGTTCCCAGGCTCGAAGCCAGCACGAAAAGGAAGTCTGACTAGTGGAGACAACGCAAAACGTGGGCGAGGGTTCGCCGCGCGGAGCGCGTGTCGGAGTCGTTCGCGAGTCCGGCCCGGGTGAGCGGCGAGTCGCATTGGTGCCCAAGATCATCCCCGCCCTGTCCAAGCAGGGTGTCGAGGTGATCGTGGAAGCCGGTGCCGGCCTCGGCGCTCTCATTCCCGACGCTGCCTATGTAGAGGCAGGCGCGACCATCGGTGACCCATGGTCGGCCGAGGTCGTCGTCAAGGTCGCCCCGCCCAGTGATGCCGAGGTGGGCAAGCTGTCCTCCGGGCAGACCCTGATCGGTTTCCTGGCGCCGCGCAATGCCGAGAATCAGATCGGCGCGCTGAAGTCCGCCGGTGTGCAGGCTTTCGCCGTCGAGGCGATTCCGCGTATCTCGCGCGCCCAGGTGATGGATGCCCTGTCCTCGCAGGCGAACGTGGCCGGGTACAAGGCCGTGCTGCTCGCCGCGTCGGAGTCGACCCGGTTCTTCCCGATGCTGACCACCGCCGCGGGCACCGTGAAGCCGGCCACCGTGCTGGTGCTCGGTGTCGGTGTCGCCGGTCTGCAGGCGCTGGCCACGGCCAAGCGGCTCGGCGGGCGGACCACCGGTTACGACGTGCGTCCCGAGGTCGCCGATCAGGTGCGCTCGGTCGGTGCGCAGTGGCTGGATCTGGGGATCGACGCCGCCGGTGAGGGTGGGTACGCCCGCGAACTCACCGACGAGGAGAAGGCCCAGCAGCAGAAGGCGCTCGAAGACGCCATCAAGGGCTTCGACGTCGTGATCACCACCGCGCTGGTGCCGGGTCGCCCCGCACCGCGCCTGGTCACCGCGGCCGCTGTCGAGGGCATGAAGCCCGGCAGCGTGATCGTCGACCTGGCCGGTGAGACCGGTGGCAACTGCGAGCTCACCGAGCCCGGCGAGGTCGTGGTCAAGCACGAGGTGACCATCGCCTCGCCGCTGAACCTGCCCGCCACGATGCCCGAGCACGCTTCCGAGCTGTACTCGAAGAACATCTCGGCGCTGCTGGAACTGATGCTGGTCGACGGCAAGCTCGCCCCCGACTTCGACGATCAGGTCCTGGCGGATTCCTGCGTCACCCGTGAGGTGGAAGCCTGATGTACACCGAACTTCTCGCCAACATCGCGATCCTCGTGCTTTCCGGCTTCGTCGGTTTCGCCGTGATCTCCAAGGTCCCCAACACCCTGCACACCCCGCTGATGTCGGGCACCAACGCCATTCACGGCATCGTCGTGCTCGGTGCGCTGGTGACCCTGGGCAATGTGAAGGACCCCTCGCTGCTCGTACAGGTGATCCTGTTCGTCGCGGTGGTGTTCGGAACACTGAACGTCATCGGTGGCTTCGTGGTCACCGACCGCATGCTCGGCATGTTCAAGGGTAAGAAGAAGGCGGCCGAGTGATGCACGCAGTCGACAACATGACCTACCTGGTCAACGGCCTCTACATCGTGGCCTTCTCCATGTTCATCTACGGTCTGATGGGCCTGACCGGCCCGAAGACGGCCGTGCGCGGCAACCAGATCGCCGCTGTCGGTATGGGTATCGCGGTGGTCGCCACCTTGATCTCGGTGCGGCACGCGGCCCTGCTCAACTGGATTCTCATCGCCGCCGGTCTGATCGTCGGTGTGGCACTGGGTGTTCCGCCCGCCATCCGCACCAAGATGACCGAGATGCCGCAGCTGGTCGCGGCGTTCAACGGCGTCGGTGGTGGCACCGTCGCGTTGATCGCGTGGGCCGAATTCGTCGACAGCGCGGGCTTCTCGCAGCTGCACGAAGAGCCGACCATCCACATCATCATCGGTTCGCTGTTCGCCGCGGTGATCGGCTCGATCTCCTTCTGGGGCTCGATCATCGCCTTCGCGAAGCTGCAGGAACTCCTGTCCGGCAAGCCGATCAGCGTCGGCCGCTTGCAGCAGCCGCTGAACCTGATCCTGCTCGTCGGCGCGATCGTGTGCGCCGTCGTGATCGGCCTCGGTGCCGACAACGGTGGCGTTTCGCAGCTGTGGATGATCGGCCTGCTCGTGCTCGCCGGTGTGCTCGGCCTGATGGTCGTGCTGCCCATCGGTGGCGCGGACATGCCGGTCGTCATCTCGCTGCTCAACGCCCTGACCGGTCTGTCGGCCGCGGCCGCGGGTCTGGCGCTGAACAACACCGCGATGATCGTCGCGGGCATGATCGTCGGCGCCTCGGGCACCATCCTCACCAACCTGATGGCCAAGGCCATGAACCGCTCCATCCCCGCGATCGTGGCCGGTGGCTTCGGTGGCGGCGGCGCTGTGGCAGGTGCGGGTGACGGTGAGGCCAAGACCGCGAAGGCCACCTCCGCCGCCGACGCCGCGATCCAGATGGCCTACGCCAACCAGGTGATCGTGGTCCCGGGCTACGGCATGGCCGTGGCGCAGGCCCAGCACGCGGTCAAGGAGATGGCGCTGCTGCTCGAGGGCAAGGGTGTCGAGGTCAAGTACGCGATCCACCCGGTCGCCGGTCGCATGCCCGGTCACATGAACGTGCTGCTGGCCGAGGCCGAGGTGTCCTACGACGCGATGAAGGAAATGGACGACATCAACGGTGAGTTCAACCGTACCGATGTGGTCCTGGTCATCGGCGCCAACGACGTCACCAACCCGGCGGCCCGCGACGACAAGTCCAGCCCGATCTACGGCATGCCGGTGCTCAATGTCGACCAGGCCAAGAGCGTCATCGTGCTCAAGCGCTCGATGAACTCCGGCTTCGCCGGTATCGACAACCCGCTGTTCTACGCCGACCACACCTCGATGCTGTTCGGCGATGCGAAGAAGTCCGTCGGTGCGGTCACCGAGGAACTGAAGGCGCTGTAAGACAGCCGAATACAACCGCAAGAGGCTCCGCTGTTCGCGTTGAACAGCGGAGCCTCTTGTCGTTGTGCCGACCCTACGACTCGCAATCAGACGGTCATGTCTGTGGCCGGCGGGTGTGGGTATGCCGCAGCTGAGGCAAGCCGGCAACGAGAGGAGTTCGATCTCGTGGAGGAGATATTACGGCCGATCATCGTGCTGCTCGCTACGGTGGCGATCACGGTGTCGGTGGGTTTGCTGGTAGAGCGGGTGCTGCGCTACGCGGCGCGCCGCAGTCCCAGCGTCCATCTGCCGTCGCTGCGGCGACTGCAACTGCCGCTTCAGGTTCTGCTCGGGACGGTCACCCTGCACGCGGTCTACCCGCTTGCCGAGCTCGACCTGCGCCAGGACGTGGTGATCCGGAGCTTCCTGGCGACGGCGGCCATCATCGCCGCGGTGTGGTTGGTCATCCGGGCTACCGATGTGGTCGCCGAAAGCCTGCTGGGCCGCTATGCCCAACGCGCCAGCGAGGTTTCGCGCGTGCGCCAGTTGCGCACCCAGCTCGGACTGGTGCGTCGCATCGTCACCTCGGTGCTGGTGGTCACCACCGCCGCGGTGGCCATCCTGCTGCTGTTCCCGAGTCTGCGGACCCTCGGCACGTCGATGTTGGCCTCGGCGGGCGTGATCGGCATCATCGTCGGTGTTGCCGCCCAGTCGACATTGAGCAACCTCATGGCCGGGTTGCAGATCGCCTTCGGCGACTCGGTCAAGATCGGCGATACCGTTGTCGTGGAAGGGGAGTGGGGAACTGTCGAGGAGATCACCCTGGCCTTCCTGACCGTGCGGATCTGGGACGACCGCAGGCTCACCATGCCGGTGTCCTACTTCAACAGCCAGCCCTACGAGAACTGGTCGCGGGGCGGCTCACAGGTCACCGGCACAGTACTACTGCACCTCGACCACAGCACCCCGGTGCCCGCGCTGCGTGAGCACCTGCACACCTACCTGCGCGAGTGCCGGGAATGGGACGGCCGCAACTGGAACCTGCTGGTGACCGACAGCACGCCGACCGACATCGTCGTCCGCGCGACGATGTCGGCCGCCGATGCCGACGATGCGTGGACCCTGCGCTGCGCGGTCCGCGAGGAGCTGCTCACCTGGATCGGGCGCCACCACGCCCACGCGTTTCCCAAGATCCCGACTTCGATCACCCACTCTGCCGAGCAGTCAGGTGATCGCGTCGACGACCAGACGGTGCGGGCCACCGAGCCCTGGGCTTCGTCGGCGCGCTAGGTCAGCGGGCCGCCGACGGCTGTCTCACTTGAAGCGCTCGGCCAACAGGTCGAGGGTCGCCATGGCAACCCGGTAGTCCGGCCGTTTGCTGTCCGCGGGCAGTTCGTAGACCTGACCCTTCTGGAAGGCCGGGAGTATCGCGAGCGCCGGATCTGCCTTCAGCTGGGCGATATCGCGGCCGTTGTCGACCGAGATCACGAACAGCACCGGAGCGTCGACGACGGTGCTCAGTAGTTCGGGGCTGAAGGTCACCCAGTCGCCCGCCGCGGGCCGGGGCGGGTTGCCCGCTTTCGCTTCGATCTTGTCGTCGATGGTGAATCCGACGTCGGCGAGCAGTGTGGCCAGCGGGGTGTTGGGGGCGAGCAGGATGGGCTTGCCGTCCGATTGGGACTGCATCACGGCCGTCGCGCCCTGCGGCAGCTTCACGCCGGACTTCACCTTCGCGACCTTGTCGTTGTAGGTGGCGATCATGCTGTCCACCTTGCCGGGGCGGTTCACGATATCGGCCACCGACTTCAACTGGTCCTGCCAGTTGGCGGCGTCGGAGGGTACGAGCGCGGTAGGCGCGACGGCCGTGAGCTTGTCGTAGTTCTTGATCGACTGCATGCCCGGGAAGCCGGGGCCGCCGCCGATGATCAGGTCCGGCCGCTGGGCGGCGATGAACTCCAGGTTCAGGTCCTCGCCGGAGGGCACCGCCTCGGTGCCCTGCTCCGCGGCATCCGCCGCCCAGGACGGGGGAAACTCGCCGGGCTTCAGCGTGATGCCCAGAATGCGGGGGTCCGCGGCTTTCACCTTGGCATCCAGGTCGAAGAGGTAGCCGGCGAGAGCGCCGTTGAGGACCACGATGCGCTGCGGGTCGGCCGGCACGGTGACGAGGCCCTTGGCGGTGTCCACCTGGCGAGTGCCTGCGCCGGCGGCCTGGTCGGCGGTGGAGCTGCCGCAGCCCGCTGCCGTCGCGGCCACCGCGACGATCAGGAGTGCGACGGCGGCGCGCATGCGCGCCGTCATTCGATGAACTGACATGAAAGGTGTTCCTTCTACTTCTCTTGGGCAGGTTCAGGGGTGACTCGGCGGGCAAAAGGCCCTGCCGTTGATCGGAACGGCAGGGCCTTTGGTCGGTACCGATCAGGCGGATCGGCGTTCGGTGGATTCCACCTTCGTGGTGTCGAGCTGACGGATCAGATCGTCGGTGCTGGTGACGGCACCGCAGCGGCGGGCGACGTAGTTCAGCGCCATGATGTGTTCGTCGCGGCTGAAATCGGCGGTGGCATCGTGGACGAGGAAGGGGCGCACGTCGCCCATGAACGCTTCCGCGGCACTGAGCATGCAGCCCATGTGGGTGTAGACGCCGGTGATGAGGAGTTGATCGCGACCGTAGTAGCCGAGTAGCTCACGCAGATCGGTGCGCTGGAAGGCGGAGTAGCGCCACTTGGTGACCTGGATGTCCTGCGGGTCGGGGGCGATGGCGTTGATCACCTCGGTATCGGCGCCCTCGGACATGCCGGTGCCCCAGAAGTCGGCGAGTATTCCGCGCCGTGACGGATGCTGGTCGCCGGGCTGCATCGTGTAGATGACCGGGATGTCGAACCGGTGGCAGTGATCGCGCAGAGTGGCGATGTTGGCGATGAGGGTGCGCGCGGGATCGCGGTAGAGGTCGTAGGCGTCGAGGAAGTATTGCTGCATGTCGTGGATCAGCAGTGCGCTGCGGCCGGCCTCGGCGGTCCAGTCGACCTGGTCGGCGGTGAACTCGTCCGCGGTCGGCATGGGATAGGGCGCGATCGGGGGAATGGGCATGGGGAGTCTCCGTTGAGCGTTGGGTCGGCGGGGTCAGCCGACGGTGACGGGCAGATCGGCGATACCGAGCGGCCCGAGGATGCGCTGGAATTTGCCGGTGGTCTCGGCCAATTCGGCGGCGGGGTCGGAGGCGGCGACGATCCCGCCGCCCGCGTGCGCGAGCAGGGTGGTGCCGTCGGCGGACAGCTCGGCGCAGCGAATGCTCACCATCCACTCACCGTTGCCGTCGGCGTCGCACCAGCCGACCGCACCGGCGTAGAAGCCGCGTTCGCCCTCGAGTTCGGCGATCACGCGGGCGGCCGCCGCGGTGGGTGTGCCGCAGATCGCGGGGGTCGGGTGCAGTGCTACTGCCAACTCCAGTGCCGATGGCCCGGCGAGCGGGACTGTCGCGGTGATCGGCGTGCCCAGATGCCACATCGCCGGTGTGGCCGTGAGTTCTGGTGCGGGAGTTTGTACTTCGGCGCACCGGTCACGCAGGACGGCGGAAACCTGGTCGGTCACGAAGCGGTGCTCGGCATGGTCTTTGGTGGAGGCGAGCAGTGCGTCGGCGGCGGCGCGGTCGGCGCCGCTGTCGTCGAGGATTCGCCGGGCCGAGCCTGCCAGCGGGTGGCTCAGGACCTGACTTCCGGTGCGGCGTACCAGGATCTCGGGGCTGGAGCCGACCAGGTGGCGGCCGGGATAGCGCCCGCCCGCGGCGGAGAGGTCGACCAGGAATCCGTTGGACATCGGGTCCGAGGCGACCATCAGGTCCAGGATATCCAGTGCTCGAACAGTTTTCGGCGCCCGAGCGCGAACAGCGCGGGCCAGCACCACCTTTCGCAACGGATGCGCGGGATCGGCGAGCAGTTCGACAGCGGTGGCGACGCGCTGGCGGTGCTCCTCCGGCGCGGGCAGCGCGGCATCGAGTTCGAAGCGGGGGAGCGCTCGCGAACTAGGCTGGTGCGGCGCCTCGGTGATCGTCACCGAGTCCGGCGCCCACAGCGCCGTCGGAGCACCAGGGGTGAACGGTAGCGCGCCGACGATGTGGCTGATCCGGCCGCTGCGCAGTGCGGTGATCGCGTCGTGTGCCGAGCGGAAGACGGTCCCGCCCGCGGTGGCGGACACGGTCCGCTGCGGGCGGGACAGCAGGAAAGCGGGGTCTGAGCTGTCGGTACTGATGGTGATCATTCCTCTCGGTCACATGTCGAGCGTTGCGCCACCGTCGACCCGCAGGTCGTGCATCGTGATGTGGCGGGCGTCCTCGGACGCCAGGAAGTGGACTGAGCCCGCGATATCGGCGGGAGCGGCGATGCGGCGCAACGGAATTCCGAGGCGGTAGACACTCGGATCGCCGTCGAGCAGCGCATTCTCGGCCGCGTCGTCGACGGTGCCGCCGAACATCTCGCGCAGCATCGGGGTATCGGTGGAACCGGGCGAGACCAGGTTCACCCGCACGCCGAACGGCGCGACTTGCAGAGCCAGCGAGCGGGTGAAGGCGGTGGCGGCGGCCTTGGCGGCGCCGTAGGCGGCCATCGCGACGCGTGGCGTGGCGGCCGCGTTCGAGGAGACGACCACGATCGCGCCGCGACCGGCGCGGACCATTTCGGCGGCCGCGCGCTGGGTGACCAGCATCGTGCCGGTGGCGTTGACGGTCAGGCAGCGTGCCCAGTCCTGGGGGTCGAGTTCGAGTGCGGAGCCGCCGACCATGAGCCCGGCCGCGTGCACGACGACATCGGGTGTTCCGAATTCCGTGGTGAGCCGGTCGAAGGCGGCCTGTACTTGGGCGCCGTCGCTGACATCCAGTTCGATGCCATGAGCCGATCGTGCCGTCAGATCGGCGGCGACCTTGTGGACGGCGGGGTCGCGGTCCCACAGCGAGAGAACTCCCGCTTCGCCGGCGAAACGGGCGGCGATCGCGGCGCCGATTCCCCCGGCGGCGCCGGTGACGACAACGATTCGCCCTCTGGACTCACCACTATGCATGAGGTTAGCCTAACCTGATTTCGTCGTCGGTTGGTTAGCTTCCCTTACAGCTTCCGGCGAGGAACTTCGAAGATCCGCTGGAAAGAGGTGCTCGACTTGACCGATCCCGTGCTCCCCGGATTCACTCCGTGGCCCGCTGAGCTGGCACAACGATATCGAGAGCAGAACTGTTGGACCGGTGAGACATTCGGCGATGTGCTCACCGCGCGCGCGGTCGCGGCGCCGGACCGGATCGCGGTCATGGACGACGCGAACAGCTGGACCTACGCCGAGCTCGAGCATCGTTCCCGCTCGCTCGCCACCGGTTTGGCCCGCCTGGGCATCGCGCCCGGTGACCGGGTGCTGGTGCAGCTCCCCAATCGCGCGGAGTTCGTCGAGGTGATCTTCGCGCTGTTCGAGCTCGGCGCGCTGCCGGTGTTCTGTCTGCCCGCCCATCGCAAGGCCGAGCTGGTGCCGATCGCCGATGCCGCCGCGGCGAAGGCCATGATCACCTGCGGCACTCACCAGCGTTTCGACTACGCGGCGCTGGCCGCCGAGGTGCGCGGCGAGGTCGAGAGCCTGCGTCACCTGGTGCTGGTCGATTGTGAGTCGCTGCCCGAGGACGCGCACGACATCGACGAATTCCGCGACACTCCCACCGAGTTGGCGGGCCCGTCGCCGAGCGATGTGGCGTTCCTGCAACTGTCCGGCGGGAGTACGGGTATCCCGAAGCTCATCGCGCGTACCCACGACGACTACCTCTACAGCGTGCGCCGTAGCGCCGAGATCTGTGAACTCGACAGCGCCACTGTCTATCTCGCGACACTGCCGGTCGCGCACAACTTCCCGATGAGTTCGCCGGGCATCCTCGGTGCGCTGTGGGCGGGTGGTGCGGTCGCGATGACGCCCGATCCGACTCCGGCGACGGCCTTTCCGCTGATCGAGCGATTCGGCGTCACCATCACAGGTCTGGTCCCCCCGCTGGCGCGGCTGTGGACCGAGCGCGCCGAGGCAGGCGAGACCGCGGATCTGTCCAGTCTGCGCGTACTCCAGGTGGGCGGGGCGCGGTGCCAGGACGAGCTCGCCCGCCGGATCGGTCCCGCGCTCGGTGTGACCTTGCAGCAGGTGTTCGGCATGGCCGAGGGGCTGGTCTGCTACACGCGGCTCGACGACCCGATCGACGTGGTGGTCAGCACGCAGGGCCGGCCGATGTCGGAGTACGACCAGCTCGCCGTCGTCGACGACAACGGTGCCGCGGTGGCGCCGGGTTCCACCGGCAACCTGATCACGCAGGGCCCGTACACCATTCGCGGGTACTACGACAACCCCGCCGCCGATGCCCGCAGCTTCACCGCCGACGGCTGGTACCGCACCGGCGACATCGTGTCCGTGCGCCCCGACGGCAATCTCGTGGTCGCGGGCCGCGCGGGCGACTGGGTGAACCGGGGCGGCGAGAAGGTATCGGCCGAAGAGCTCGAGGCGCACCTGCTCGAACACCCCGCGGTCCGCGACGCTGTCATCGTGGGAACGCCGGATCCTGTGCTGGGTCAGCGCATTTGCGCCTTCATTCAGCCGATCGACCCGGCACAGCGGCCCACGCTGATCTCGGTGCGCAAGTTCGTCCGCTCGCGCGGCGTGGCGGCGTGGAAGATGCCCGACACGGTCGTGGTCGTCGACGAATTCCCGGAAACCGGCGTCGGCAAGACCAGCCGCAAGGATCTGCGGCAGGCACTCGCCGACGGTGCGCACGGCAACTGACCGAGCCGGGGGCGGCGCGGATTTCGAGCCGCCCCCGGCGCGCACCACGCGATCAGGCCAGAAGTTCGATCCACGACCCGAGCACGGGATCACCTGCGAGCGTGGGGAAGTCGATGTCTGCATGTCCGGCCGACCGCCATTTCTCCACGAGCGACATGATGCGAACCGAGTCCAGCCCCGCGTCGAGCAGGTCGGTGTCGGTGGCCAGTTCCGAGCGGTCGACGCCGAGCGCCGTTGCCACATCTGTGATGACTTGTTCGTCGGTCATCGCTCATTCCTCTCGATCGAAGTCGGCGACGCCGCGCTTCCAGTAACCGGCGATCAGTGAGTCCTTCGGCCCGATCCCGAGTTCGCCGCGCACCACCTTGCGGATGCCGCGCAGACAGCCGGCCTCGCCGGCGACCCAGGCGTAAACCCGCTGTCCGGCAGCTACTTCCACACCGCGTACGGCCTTCTCCAGCGCGTCACCGGTGCCCGGCTCGAGGTCGCCGCGGTGCAGCCAGCGCACCTCGATACCCGCGGGCGCATCGATCTCGATCTCTTCCTCTGGTCCGGTCACCTCGATGAACGCCCAGCCCTGCGCGCTCCGCCGCAGTCGTTCCAGCCAGCGCGCGATGGCGGGCAGCGCGGTGATGTCACCGACGAAGAGGAACTTGTCGTAGGACTCCGGGACGACGACGCCACCGGGAGGGCCCGCGATGTGGATCTTGGTGCCCGGGGTCGCCGCGCTCGCCCACTCCGAGGCCAAGCCGCCGGGGTGGATCGCGAAATCGATATCGAGTTCGTTGTCGGCGACGCTGTGGCGGCGCACGGTGTACTCGCGCGACACCGGGCGCGGGTTGCCCCACTCGAGCGACTGACCGTCGCGCGCGGGCAGCCGCAGTACCCCGTCCTCGCACGGAAAGACCAGGCGCACATGCTCATCCGGCACATAGCTGTGGAAGGACGCGATATCGGGCCCGCCGAAGGTGATCCTGAGCAGGCCGGCCCCGATCGCGACCGTGCGGATCACCTCCACTTCCTGCAATCCGATCGGGTACGGGACCTTCGCGCCGTGCTCGCCGGCGAGCACTTCGGCGATGCGCGCGGCATAGCCACTGCGATCTGTCACTGCTGTTCCTTTCCGTGCAGCGGCCCGGCGGCAAGCGCCACCACGCCGGTGAGAACCAGGACCGCGACGCCGTAGAACACGAGCGCGGAACCCGGTGCGAAGAATTGGCCGACGAGTCCGGCGGCCATCGAACCGATCGCGGTGCCGGTCACCGACTGCACCATGAGAAGTCCGGCCATCCGGCCGCGCAGTTCCTCGGGCGCCTGCTGTTGCAGCAGGGTGTAGCGCAGCACGATGTTCACCGCCCTGGCCAGGCCGAAGCCGGCCAGTCCGAGGAACACCAGCGCCGCGTGCGACCACAGCCCGGCGGCGATCACGCCCAGCGGCATGAGGGCCAGCGAGATCAGCAAGGCGAGCCCGTTGTAGCGGGTGCGGCTCATCCAGCCGCTGGTGAGCGAGCCGATGACCGCACCGGCGCCCGGCGCGGCGTAGAGCAGGCCGAGGGTGCCGGGGCCCGCGCCGAGTTCGACTTCGGCGAAGGCGGGCAGCAGCACCAGCGGGCCGCTGACCAGCATGGCGAGCAAGCCGGTGAGCAGGATGATGCGAATGGTTTTGTGCTGCACCGCGAATCGAATGCCGATCGCCAGCTCGCGCACCGGGTTCTGCAGGTCGCGGGCCGGTGGCGGCGCGGGCCCGATCGCGGTGATCAACCCGACCGTGGCGACGGTGGCGCCCGCGCACAGGAAGAACGCGACCGACACCCCCGCCTGCGCGACGAGCACACCGGCGATCGCGGGCGTGATCATGGTGCCGAGGTCGGTGGTGAGCGCGGTCAAAGCGCCTGCCGCCGCGATCTTCTCGCGACCGACCAACATCGGGACCAGAGCCATCAACGCGGAGCCGCTGACGCCGCCCGCGAGTCCGTCGATGACGGCGGCCAGATAGATCACCGAGAGCATCGGATCCGGCAGCACCGCGTTGATACCGAGGATCAGGAACCCGAAACCCGCGGCGCTGCGCGACCATTGGATCACGTTGCGCCGGTCGTAACGGTCGGCGATCACACCGCCCGCGAGGCTGCCGGCGAACAACGCGGCAGCGGTGGTTGTCGCGATGCCGGCGACCTGCAGGGTCGACCCGGTCAGTTGATAGACCTGCAACGGCAGGGCCACCATGAGCAGCCCGAGCCCCAGCACCGACACCAGCCGCGCCGCGAACGCGCACCGGAACGGACGCGAGGTCCGCAGCGGGCTGATGTCGATGAGCAGGCCGCCGACCGCTGTCACTTGAAGCGTTCCACGAGCAGATCGAGCGTGGTCATGACCGTGCGGTAGTCAGGACGTGAGCTGGTCGCGGGCAGCTCGAAGACGGTGTTCGCCTTGAACGAGGGCAGCGACGCGTACATCGGGTCGGCCCGCAGCTCGGCCAGGCTCCGGCCGCCGTTGAGCGGGATCATGAACAGCACGGGCGCGTCGACGGCGGTGTTCAGCAGCTCCGGGCTGAAGCTGATGAAATCGGCGCTGCCTTCGCGAGCGGGGTTGCCCGCCTTGGCTTCGAGCTGCTGGTCCAGGGTGAACCCGACCTCCGAGAGCAGCGTGGGCAGTGCGGCGGTGGGCACGAACGCGGTCGGCTTCTGGCTCTTGAGCGACTGCATGATGACGGTGTTGCCCGCGGGCGCCTTGATGGCGGCCTTGGCCTTGGCCAGCTTGTCCTTGTAGTTGGTGATCAGCTGGTCGACCTTGGACGGCTTGCCGACCACGTCGGCGATCACTCGCAGCTGGTCCTGCCAGTAGGTGGTCTCGGTCGGCACCAGCACGGTCGGGGCGATCGCGCTGAGCTGGTCGTAGGCGTTCACCGACTGCTGCGCCGGGTAGCCCTGGCCGCCGCCGATGATCAGGTCGGGGCGCTGGGCGGCGATGAACTCCAGGTTGATGTTCTCACCGGTGGGCAGGGCCTTCGTGCCCTGCTTCGCCGCGTCCTCGGCCCAGCCGGACGGGAACTCACCCGGCTTGCTGGCGACGCCGAGCAGCCGCGGGTCGGCGGCGACGACCGGCGCCTCGAGGTCGTAGAGGTAGCCGGCCAGGGTGCCGTTGAGCACGACGATGCGCTGCGGATCCGCGGGGACGGAGACCGGGCCCTTCGGGGTCTGGACCTCGCGGGGGCCGCTGGGTGCGGCGGTGTCGCCCGAAGAGGTGCTGCAGCCGGTGAGCGCTGCGATCAGCGCGAGAACCAGCAGGGCGAGGGTGGCGCGGAGCCTGCCCGATGATCGTGTGGTGAACATGGAAGGAGTTGTCCTCATCTTTCTTTTCGAACGGTGAAAAGCGGTGCGCTGCATGCTCAGCCGCCGATCACCGGGTCTGTGTCGAGAAGTGCCGCGACCTCGGCCCAGCCGGCGGGCGACACGATCTCGAAGTGGGAGTAGGGCAGTCGGCGCACCACGAGCCGGGCCCGTGCGGACCGCCAGCCCGCCAGTTGCGCCTCGGTGCGGCCCGGTGTGGTTCCGGTGTCGGCGGCGTAGAGCGCCATCGGGCCGTCGTAGTCGGCCGCGGTGGACGCGGTGACCATGCCGAGCAGGGTTGTCGCGGCCTCGCGCAGTTTCGTCGCCAGTTCTGGTGCGTCGTCCGGGATGCCGGGCAGCAACCGGTCCAGATCGGCGGGGTCGGTGAGGGCGCGGGTCGCCTGTTCGGTGAGATCGGACAGGGCGAACGCGTCGACCAGTCCGGTGAAGGCGACCTGCTCGCCCGCGGCCGTCAGTGCGGCTGCCATGGCGTGGGCGACGGTGCCGCCGAGGGAGTAACCGAGCAGGTGGTAGGGGCCGTGCGGTTGGATTCGGCGGATGGTGGCCACGTAGTGCGCGGCCAGGTCGTCGATGGTCTCGGCACGGAAGGTGGTGTCGCTCAGAGTCGGGAGCTGTAGGCCGATGAGCGGGCGGTCGGCTCGCAGCAGTGTGGCGAGGGGGCCGAACTGCCAGGCGGTGCCGCCGACCGGGTGAACGCAGAACAGTGGCTCGCGCGAACCGGTGGTGCGGAGTTCGAGGACATGATCGAGCCGGGAACCCCAGGCATCGTCGGCCTTCGCGTCGTGTGCTCGGGAAGACGCGCGAGAGGCATTGTCGCTCTGGGCGATCCGCTCGGCGAGTGCCCGTGGGGTCGGCGCCTCGAAGACATCGTCGAGGACGACCGCCAGACCTGCCCGCCGCAGCCTGCCCATCACGCGGACGGCGGTCAGGGAGTGACCGCCTGCCTCGAAGAAGTCGGCGTCGGCACCGATGTCGGTAATGGACAGGACGGCTGCCATCGCCGAACGGATGGCGCTGATCAGCTCGGCGTCCTGGCGCGGGCCGCTGCCGGTCGCCGTCGCGGTGCCGACCGCGAAGTGGGAGCCGACAGCACCGTTGGCCGTGTTCGTTTCGGCTACCCGCCCACTGCTCGGGTCGGCGTCGTAGGCCGGGATCGGCAGGGCCTTGCGGTCGATCTTCTCGCTGGTCGTGCGGGGGATGTGGTCGAGCACGACGAACGCGGCCGGGACCATGTAGGCGGGCACCCGTGCTCGCAAGCCGGAACGGACCGCGACGATGTCGATGCCGGTGTCCGCCTTGGCCACCAGGTAGGCGGCGAGGCGCTGATCGCCGGGGGTGTCTTCGCGCAGGATCACCGCCGCGTGGGCGACGCCGGGGCAGCTCAGCAGGGCTGCCTCGATCTCGCCGAGTTCGATGCGCTGACCGCGTAGCTTCACCTGGCTGTCGGCGCGGCCCACGTAGTCGAGTTCGCCGTGCGGGCCCCAGCTCACGAGATCGCCGGTGCGGTACATGCGTTCGCCGTGTCCCAGCGGGTCGGCGACGAACGAACCCGCGGTCCGGGCCGGGCGGGCGAGGTAGCCGCGCGCCAACTGCGTTCCCGTGAGGTACAGCTCGCCGATCACACCGACCGCGACCGGGCGCAGTTCGGGGTCGAGAACACGCACATCGGCGCCGGTGGCGGGCAGACCGATCGGGACATTGCCGCGGTCGGCGTCGGAGGTCTCGTGGTGGGTGATGCAGACCGCGGCCTCGGTGGGCCCGTACAGGTTGTGGACGCGGGCGCCGGTGAGCGCTCTGATCCGCGCCGCGGTCGGCGGCGGTAGCGGTTCGCCGCCGGTGATCACGCAGCGCAGCGCGGTGCAGCCGCTCAGATCGGCTTCCTCGGCGAGCACGGTGAGCATCGACGAGGTGAGCTGGACCATGCCGACCCGCTCGGTCGCCATCAGGTCGGTCAGGTAGTGCGGGTCGCGGTCGAGTCGACCCGACACCGGTGCCGCGACGACGCGCGCACCGACCAGCAGCGGCAGGAACAGTTCGAGCAGGGAGGCGTCGAACGTCGCCGCGGTGCGGTACAAGACGGTGTCGCCCGCGCCGAACCGGTGCCGTCGCTGCATCCATTCGAAGGTGTTGGCGATGGCCTCGTGCGAGACGCTCACGCCCTTGGGTTCGCCGGTGGAGCCCGAGGTGAACAGCAGGTACGCGGCGTTGCGGGGGCGCAGTGGCGCGAGTCGGTCGAGGTCGGAGACCGGGGTATCGGCGAAACCGGACAGATCCAATGTTTCGACCTGCGCCACAGGTGCGCGATCGGTCGTGAAGCCGTCGGCCGCGGTGGTGAGAACCAGCGCCGCGCGCGATGTTCCGAGGATCCTGTCGGCGCGCTGCGCGGGACTGTGTGGATCCAGCGGCAGGTAGACCCCGCCGGCCCGGCACACCGCGTGCGCGGCGACGATGGACTCGATGCCACGCGTCATCGCCACCGCGACCACGGTTTCGGGCCGAATGCCCTCGTCGATGAGCCAGCGCGCGAGCCGATGGACCCGGCTGTCGAATTCACCGAACGAGAGCGTCACGCCGTTCGCGGTGACGGCGGGCGCGTCGGCGGAGATCGTCGCCGTCACCGACCAGTCGGCCAGCGTGCTGCCGCGTGTTTCCGACGGCATCGCGGCAGCCATGGCTTCCTCGACGGAACCGTCGAGATCGGCGGCCAGCGTGGACAATACGGCGCCGAGGCGATCACTGAGCCGGGTGGCGACCGGGCCGGGCACTGCGGCCGCATCGTGGTGCAGCATCAGCGCGAACTCGGCACCGGGCAACGCGGTCACCGTGACCGGGAAGTCGGTCAGCCCGTCCACATCGACGTCCACCACCTGAACACCACCGGGATCCGGCTGCAACAGACCGGCTTTCGGGAAGTTCTGGAACACGACGAGCGAATCGAACAGCCGTCCGATTCCCAGCGCCCGCTCGATGGTGGCCAACCCGAGGTATCCCCGGGCCTGGCCGTCGAACGAGGTCTGCTGCAATTGCCCGAACTGCTCGGCCACCGGCCTGCCGGCCCCGAGCGACACCCGCACCGGCACGGTATTGCTGAACAATCCGACCATCCCGCCGACACCGGCGAGATCAGCGGGACGCCCGGAAACCACGGTCCCGAACACCACATCGGTGCGCCCGAAGTGATCCGCGAGCACCATCGCCCACGCGCCCTGCAGCACGGTATTCACGGTCAGCCCGTGCCGCCGGGCGTTCTCGGCCAAGGCTGTCGCCACGTCGGCGGCGAGCGGAACCCGCAGTCCGACCGGACGCTGTCGCTGGGCCGTCGTCGAATCCACCGGATCGGTTGCGGATGTAGGGGTGGCGGCGAGCAGGGTCGGTGTGCGCAGGCCGGTGAGGCTTTCGGTCCACCAGTGCAGGGTCGCTGTGGTGTCGCGGGTGGCGAGCCAGGTGAGGTAGTCGCCGAAGTAGGCGGGGGGCGAGAGGGGCTCGCCGGTGTAGAGGGCGAGGGTTTCCCGGACCATCGTCGGTACCGACCAGCCGTCGGCCAGGAGGTGATGGGCGAGCAGAACCAGCCAGTGCGAGGTGTCGGTGAGGCGGATCAGGAGGCCGCGGATCAGCGGCGGCTGATCGATATCGAACGGTTCGGAGCCGGCGCGCCGCACCGAAAGCCGTGCTCGCGCTTCGGGATCAGGTGTCTCGCGCAGATCCTCGACCTGCCACGAGACCCCCGGTGCCCGCGGCACGATCTGCACCGGCTGGTCGAACTGTTCATAGCTGAATGCCGCGCCGAGGTTCGGATGCCGCCGCAGCATGCTCGCGAACGCCGCACCCATGCGCTCCGGATCGACGACGCCGTCGAGGCTGAAGCGGGCCGTCATCGTGTACACGTCGTCGGCGCCGTCGCGCAGTGCGTGGAACAGCAATCCCTCCTGCAAGGGGGACAGCGGGAGCACGTCGGCGACCGGTCCGTAGGTCGCGCTGAACTCGTCCACGTCGCTCTGCGCGAGCGCTGCGATCAGGCGGCCGGGCGCTGTCGGGAGCGACGACGAGACAGCGGGTGCCGACTCGAATCCCACGGCGGTCGTGGGATGGTGCGGCTCGGGGGCCGCCTCCGCGGCCAGCGCGGCGAGGCTGCGCCGGGTCAATAGTTGCTGGGGGAGGAGGGTGAGGCCCTCGGCGCGCAGGCCGCTGCTGACGGTGATGGCGGTGATGCTGTCGCCGCCGACGGCGAAGAAGTCGTCGTCCATGCTGACGGTGTCGAGGCCGAGGGTGGTCGAGATCGCCTGGTGGACAGCATGTTCGGCAGCGGTAGCCGGCGCGCGTCCGGACTCGTCCGTTGCCGGGTCCGGGAGCGCCGTGCGGTCGAGTTTTCCGTTGACCGTGGTGGGCAGGGCGTCGAGGACGACGAGTCGCGCAGGCACCATGTGCTCGGGGACCAGGCCGGCCAGGCGGGTGCGGGCGGCCGAGGTATCGAGCTCGCCCGTCGCGGCGACGACGTAGCCGATCAGGGTGGGGCGCCCGGCGATGTCCCGGATATCGGCTGCCGCGGTGCGGATCTCGGTCAGACCTTCGAGTGCCGCTGCCACATCACCGAGTTCGACGCGGTGGCCGCGGATCTTCACCTGGTTGTCGACCCGGCCCAGGTATTCGTAGCCGAGCCCGGGAACCCAGCGCGCCCGGTCGCCGGTGCGGTACATCCGTGCTCCCGGCGGACCGTACGGATCGGCGACGAAAGACTGCGCGGTAGTGGCGAATCGGCCGAGGTAGCCCCGCGCGATCTGCGGACCTGCGAGGTACAGCTCGCCGACCTGTCCGTCGGCGACGATCTGCAATCCGTTGTCCAACAGGTGAGCCCGTGAGCCCGCGACCGGCATCCCGATCCGTGGACCAGCGCCGTCGATCGGCGCCCCGATCACATCCACCGTCGCCTCGGTCGGGCCGTACAGATTGACCGCCGCGAACCCGCCGCGATCGATCGCGCCCCACAGCTCCGCCGAGCAGGCATCGCCGCCGATCACCAGCGTCAGCGGCGGGCGCGCTGTCCCATCGGCGCTCGCGAGATCCGTCGCTGTCGAGATCTGCCCGATCACCTCGGTGCTCGCTGTCGCCGACTTCCGGCCGACCGGGCTCGACTGTGCCGACGACGGTAGTTCGCTGGTCAAGCCGTGTTCCAGCAGGGCGGCGACCAACGACGGAGTGCCGTCGACGACGTCGATGCCGTCCTGGGCGAAAGCCTCGACCAGGGCGGCCGGGTCGCGCCGGGTATCGCTGTCGTACACGTGGATTCGATGTCCGGCGGTCATCCACAGCAGTGGGTCGAGCGAGGCGTCGAAGGCGAAGGAGGTGGTGTGCGCGATGGTCAGCTGACGGTCGCCCGCGCGCCTCGCGGCGGCGGCGTGGATCCCGGCGCGGTGCGCGGCGACGAGTGCGGCCAGGGAGCCGTGCTGTACGACAACACCTTTCGGCTGTCCGGTCGAGCCCGAGGTGTAGATCACGTAGGCCGCGTGCTCGGGCCGCACCGCGAGAGCGAAATCGGTGTCCGCGTTGTCGTCGAGCCGCGCACGGAAGTCGGCGTCGTCGATCGCGATGGCGTCGGCGCCGAGCTGGGCCGCCAACTCACCGGCGCTGAGCACCACGGCGGGGCCCGCGTCCGCGATCGTGGCGCGCAGCCGGGCGACCGGATGTTCCGGATCCAGAGGGAGATAGGCGCCACCGGCCCGCCAGACGGCGAGCACCGCGACGACGAATTCCACATCGCGGGGTAACGCGAGGCCGACGATCGCGTCCGGCCCGACCCCGGCCTCGCGCAGCAAGCGCGCGAGCCGGTTCACCCGGAGCCGAAGTTCGGCGGCGGTGTACTCGGCCTGCGCCGAACTCAGCACCACGGCGTCCGGTTGCTCGGTGAGCACCTGTTCGAGAAGGTCGGGGACCATCGCGACCGACTGCTCGTCGTCGTGAAGAGCCCGGGTTTCGGTGTCCGGCAGCTGCATTGCCGTCGAGCGCGCGGCCAGCAGCCGCGTGCGCTCGGCCGGATCGAGCAGTTCGAGCGCACCCACCGCGATCTTGTCCGACCCGGTGAAGGACTCGATCACCCGGACCAACCGGCCGATCCGCCCGCGCACCGTGTCCGCGTCGTTGGTTCGCGCATCGGATTCGAATCCGAGCAGCACCGTGCCGTCGGGCAGCGGAGTGACGGTCAGCCCGAGGTCCTCCGGTGGCCCGCCTGCCACATTGCGTAGCACACCACGCGCGCCGTCGAAATCGAGGGTGAAGTCGAAAACCTTGAGGTTGATGCCGATTCCGTGCAGGAGTTCGCCCGCGCCGTGGCCGTGGAAGTCGCGGGCGAGGTCGTCGCCGCTGTAGCGCTGGTGCTTGCGGACCTCGCGCAGGATGTCGGCGATGCGGGGACCCAGTTCACCGAGCCGGTCACCCGCGCTCACCGTGACCCGCAGGGGAAGCACGTTCACCGCCATGGCGGGTGTGCGCAGGGCGGCACGGCCGACCCGGCCCATCAGCAGCATCGACACCACCACATCGGCGGTGCCGAGTTGGCGGTGCAGGAACGCGGCGTAGCAGGCGACGAGTGCGTCGGCCCACGTGATGCCGTGCCGTTCGGCGCTTTCGCGCAGTGCCGCGAGCAGTTCGGTGGACAGGATGGCTTCGGCGCGGATCGTCCGCTCGACCGCACCGCCCAGGTGGCGACCGCGACCGTCGAGATCCGGCCAGGGGGTGAGCTGGTCGCGCCAGTAGGCGCGGTCGGCCTCGAATTCGGGGCCGGACCGATAGGCCTGCTCCTCGGCGACCAACTCGGCGATGGTTCCGAAAGTTTGTTTCGGCGAGGGTGTTCCGCGTCGGAGGGAGGTGTAGTGGGCGGCGACCCGGCGCGAGAGCAGCGCCGCGCTGTAACCGTCGACGATGAGGTGGTGGTAGAGCTGCACGCACCAGACCACGCAGTCGGAGATCCGGATCAGCGTGTAGTTGTAGAGTTGCCGGTCGACCATGCCCCGGCACCGTTGCGCGGCCTGCTCGCGCTCCAGCGCGACGGCCTCGTAGGCCAAAGCCATCGGCTCCGCAGCCGCCCGGAGATCGACGGTCGGTCGCAGCACCGCTTCGGCATTGCTCACGAATTGCCTTGGCCCGTCAGCGGTTTCGGTGAACCGCAGCCGCATGTTCTCGGCCTCGGTGACGGTGCGACGGATCGCCTCGCTCAGCAGGCCGACATCGATCGGAGCGTCCCCGGTGATCTCGAGGACCTCGCCGACCAGGTAGCGCCCGGACTCGGGATCGAAGCGCTGGGCGTTCCAGATGCCGAGCTGCGGTCCGGTCAGCGGCAACTCGAGACCATCTGTCACGGCAACTCCCTCCCTCGTCACATTCACAATCAGTTAGGTTAGCCTAACTTAACTAATTGCGGAATACCTATGTTCGGCTGCCGCATCGCCGCAGGTCTAGCGCACCTTGGCGGCATCCTGTGCCAGCGGAATCACCAGTGGCGTACCGGTTTCCGGGTCGTCGACGATTCGGCACCGCAACGAGAAGACCTCGTCGACGAGCTCGGCGGTCACGATGTCGGCGGGCGCACCCGTCGCGACCACCCGCCCGTCGCGCATGGCGACGAGGTGATCGGCGTAGCGGAAGGCGTGGTTGAGGTCGTGCAACACGGCCACGACGGTCCGCCCGGATTCGCGGTTCAGTGACCGGCACAGATCGAGCAACTGGATCTGATAGGCGATGTCGAGATAGGTCGTCGGCTCGTCGAGCAGGATCAGCGGGGTGTCCTGGGCGAGCACCATCGCGATCCACACCCGCTGGCGCTGACCGCCCGAGAGCTCATCGACCATCCGCGCCGACAACTCGGTGACACCGGTCGCCGCCATCGCCGAGGTGACGGCTTCCTCATCGGCCTTCGACCACTGCCGCAGCAGCGTCTGATGCGGATAGCGGCCGCGGGCAACGAGATCGGCGACCCGGATGCCGTCCGGCGCGGTGGAGGTCTGGGGCAGCAGACCGATCTGCCTGGCCACCTGCTTCGCCGGGTAGGAACTGATCGGTTTGCCGTCGAGCAGCACGGTTCCCGACTCGGGGGTGAGCAGCCGGGCCAGTGCGCGCAGCAGCGTGGACTTGCCGCACGCGTTCGGGCCGATGATCACCGTGAACTTGCCGTCCGGGATATCCACCGACAGCTGGTCGCTGATCGTGGTGCCCTTGTAGCCGAGGCGGACCCGGTCGGCGCGTAGCCGTGAAGTGTCGTTCATCTTTTCGCTTTCCTAGTTCCGTCGCGCCTCGGCGACCAGCAGATATGCCAGGTACAGGCCACCGACCGAGACGGTGACGAGGCCGACCGGCACGGTGGTCGGGGCGAACGCGTGCTGGGCGATCCAGTCGCAGGTGATCAGCAACATCGCTCCCATCGCCGCCGAGGGCGCGAGCGCGATCGACGGTGTGCGGGCCAGCTTGCGCGCCAGATGCGGTGCGGCGAGGGCGACGAACGCGATCGGGCCCGCGACCGCCGTCGCCACCGCGGTGAACGCGACGCTGAGCACGATCAGCCACAGCATCGCCCGGCTGACATTCAGACCGAACGCCCGGGCGGTGTCGTCACCGAGTTCGAGGATCTGCAAGCGGGGTGCCGCCGGGATCAGCGCGATCGCCAGCAGCGCGAGGATCACCACCGCGGGACCGACCTGCGGCCACGAGAGTCCGTTGAGCGTGCCCGCACCCCAGGCCGCCGCCGACATCGCCGCGTCCAGGTCGGCGCGCAGGATCAGCCAGGTGTTGATCGAGGCGAGCATGGCGCTGACGCCGATGCCGACGATGATCAGCCGGAACCCGGCCACGTTGTGCCGGAACGCGAGTAGGTGGATGACCAGGGCGGCGCCGAGCCCGCCGATCACCGCACCGGTCGCGGTCTGCAGGTGCCCACCGCCCAGGGTCAGGATGGCGATCAGCGCGCCGGTGTAGGCGCCGGTGTTGAACCCGACGATGTCCGGGCTGCCCAGCGGATTCCTGGTCACCGATTGCAGAATGGCGCCGCTCACGCCCAGCGCGGCGCCGAGGATCAGGGCGAGCAGGATGCGCGGCAGCCGCCAGTCCCACACCACCAGCCGGTCGAACCGCTCGTCGCCGATCACCAGCGCGCGCAACACCCGCAGTGGCGGGATCAGGTAGTCACCGCTGCCGAGGGCCAGCACCGCCGTCACCACCGAGATCGTGAGCAGGACAGCGCAGACCACCAGGGTGCGCACGCCGATCCGGGCGGAGAAACGTGTTCCGCGCGGCCGGACCACCAGCATCGCGCGGCCGAAATCGATCGTCGAACTCATGCGGCGGCACCTACTCTTGCGCGACGGGCCAGCCAGATCAGTACCGGCGCCCCGAGGAACGCGGTGACCAAGCCTGCGGGGACTTCATCGGGACGAATGACGAGGCGGCCCACGATGTCGGCCGACAGCACCAGGATCGGTGCGAGCACCAGCGAATAGGCGAAGATCCAGCGCTGGTCGGGTCCGATCAGCCAGCGGGCCACATGCGGAACCGCGAGACCGACGAACGCGATCGGGCCCACCGCGGCGGTGGCGGTGCCGCACAGCAGCACCACCGCCAGCGCGGTGAACAGGCGCGTGCGGCCCACGTGCACACCCAGCGAGTGCGCCAGATCGTCGCCGAGCGCGACCGCGTTGAGCGAGCGCGCGCACAGCGCCGCGATGATCAGGCCCGCCGCGATGAACGGGGCCGCGCCGTAGAGGATCTCGAATCCGCGTCCGGTGAGTCCGCCGGAATCCCACTGACGCATTTCGTCGAAAGCCTTGGGGTGCATGAGGATCAAGCCCCTGGTCAGGCCGCCGAGAACCGCGGTGGCGGCGACGCCGGCCAGCGTCAGCCGCACCGGGTCGGTGCCGGATCGTCCGGCGGTGCCCACGCGGTAGACGACCACCGACACCAGCGCGGCGCCGAGGAATCCGAACCAGACGTACGAGGTGATCTCGCTCACGCCGAACATCGCGACGGCGATGGTGATCGCGAAGGCCGCTCCCGCGTTGACGCCGAGCAGGCCGGGGTCTGCCAGCGGGTTGCGGGTCAGGCCCTGCATCAAGCAGCCCGCGACGCCGAGCGCGAGCCCGACCAGCAGCCCGAGCAGAGTGCGTGGCACGCGGTACTCGGTGACGGTCACGTGATCGGGAGTAGTGCTCACGCCGAACAGTGCCTGCCAGACATCGCCGATCGCAATGGCTTTCGTGCCGACCAGCAGGCTGAGAGCACATACTGCGACCAGCGCGAATGCGGCAAGAAGCCACCCGCACCAACGCGGATTTCTCATCAGGGTTCTCTCTCGCGGCGAAACTGGGTCGTCTTGGAGGTTAGCCTAAGCAAGGTCTTGATAGGTGAGGCTTACCTCGCTATGGTCACATCTCGCCCGGACCGCAGCTTGTGCGCCGCGCATCTCGCCACGAGGAACACGAAAGGTTCACCCCCGTGAAAATCACCAAGTTCGCCCTGCTGGCCTCCACCGTCAGCGTTGCCCTCGGCATCGCTGCCGGAACCAGCCACGCAGCACCTGCCGCGGATGAGCCGATCAACTTCACCTCCACCACCACCGAGACCTCGACGATCATCGGCACCGACGCGGGCTCGATGGTGGTCGAGGACGGCGTCTTCAAGATCAAGGCCGCCAACGGCACCACCGTCGCGGGTACCGAATTGGCCTTCCGCGTAGACGAATTCGTGTTCCCGATCGCCGCCGACATCTCCGGCCGCACCGCCACGCTGACCCCGCAGTTCGACCTGGCGCACGCCACCTACAAGCCGGTCGCGCTGCCCTTCGAGGACAAGGCGCCGTGGAAGAGCGAGTACGACCGTGAGCAGGCCGCCTGGAGCCGCATGACCGGCACCATCTCCCTGGGTGCCAGCATCGCCACCCTGGTCGGCGGCCTCGGCGGCGGCGCGGTCGGTTGTGTGCTCGGCGGCATCGCGGGCGCCACCATCGCCTCGGCCACCATCGTCGGCATGTTCGGCCCGTTCATCCCGGCCGCGGCCGTGGGCTGCGTCGCCGGCATCATGGCCATCGGCGCGCTCGGTACCCTCGCGGGCCAGATCTTCATCACCGCCCCCGTCGCGATCATGGCCGCGGTGCAGTACTTCACCACCATCAACTCGCCGATGCCGAACAACCCCGCCCCGGCTGCCAAGTAGGCGATCAGGACCTCGGCCGAATCGGCCGAATACGAACCTCGCGGAGGGGACAACTCAGCGAGAGACGAATCCCGCCCGGTCAGCATCGGGCGGGATTCGTTGTGTCCGAACCACTTCGGTCAGTCGGTGTCGGACGTCTTCTCGTTCGGCGCGGGGATCTGCCGCAGCAGTCCCATGACCAGCCCGGCGGCAACGGCGGTGAGCCCGATGCCGACCACCGAGTTCACCTGCAGCGCTTGGGTGTAGGCCTCGCGCGCGACGGTGGACAACTCGGCGCCCAGCGTTTCGGGCAGTGTCGTCGCGACGTGCAGGGCGCCCGCGAGGGTGTCCTCGGCCACCTGCGCGACCTCCGGTGGGAGTCCGGCGGGCAGCTGCTCCGACATCTGCCCGCGGTAGACGGCGGTGCCGATGCTGCCGATCACCGCCACGCCCAGCGCCGCCGACAATTCCTGACCCGTTTCGGAGATGGCCGAGGCGGCACCGGCGCGTGCCGGGTCGACCGCGCCGACGATCAGGTCGAGGCCGAGGACGAACATCGGGCTCAGGCCGAGGGAGAACACCACCATGCCGGTGACGATCAACGCCAGGTCGTCGGCGCCGGAGAGCTGAGTGAACAGCGCGTACCCGGCCATGGCGATGATCAGGCCGCCGGTCATCAGGTAGGCGGGCCGGATCTTGGGCGCGAGCGCGCTCACCACCCCGGCCGCCACGACCATCGCCGCCGCCTGCGGCACGGTCCACAGACCGGCCTCGAACGCCGAAAGGCCGAGCACCAGTTGCAGATACTGCGCGAGCAGCAGGAACAGCCCACCCATCGCCAGCATGGCCACCATCAACGCGACCAGCGAGCCGCTGAACCGGACATTGCCGAACAGGCGCAGGTCGATCAGCGGATTGGTCAGGCGTTGCTGACGCAGGACGAACACCGTGCCGAGTACCAGACCGCCCACCAGCACGCCGACGGCCTCGATCGACCAGCCGTCCTTGGCCAGCTCCTTGATGCCGTAGATGACGCCCATCACCGACAGCAGCGACAGGACCGCGCTGAGAATGTCGAGCTTGCCCGGATTCGGGTCCTTGTACTCGGGCAGCAGGAACGGGCCGGTCGCCAGCAGCAGCACCATCGCGGGCACCGCCACCAGGAATACCGAACCCCACCAGAAGTTCTCGAGCATCGCACCACCGACGAGCGGTCCGATCACCATGCCGACCATGAAACTGGTCATCCACACACTGATCGCGGCAGTGCGCTGGCGGTCGTCGTGGAACATGTTGCGGATCAGCGCCAGCGTGGACGGCATCAGCGTCGCGCCCGCGATGCCGAGCAGCGCGCGGGTGCCGATCAGCATGTTGGCGCTGGTCGAATACGCGGCGATCACGGAGGCGACGCCGAAGGCCAATGCGCCGATCATCAGGAGTTTGCGCCGGCCGATGCGGTCGCCGAGGGTGCCCATGGTGATGAGGAAGCCGGCGACCAGGAAGCCGTAGATGTCGAGGATCCACAGCAATTGGGAGCTGCTGGGTTCGAGTGCTTCGCTGATGCTGGGGATCGCCAGGTAGAGCACGCTCAGGTCCATCGAGATGAGCAGCGTCGGCAGGGCGAGGACGGCCAGTCCGATCCACTCCTTGATCCCGGCCGTCGTGGTGGATTCCGGCGGGGACTGGTCGTGCTGGGTGGACGTCACACTACGACGGTACCGACGGATTCGCCTTCGATGCCAGCGAGTTTCCGGCGGTGCTCGCCGTAAGTCATTGGACATTCCGGGCCGACGACCACGATCATGGGCTCGGTGTCCACACGTAATGAACAGCTCAGGCTCGTCGATTCGCCGCGTCAGCCGCAGGATCAGGGCGAGCCGTTTCCGTGGTCGGCGACCATCGACTCCACCTATTCGACCCGCGATGCGATCGACGCGCTCGCTCTTGCCCCGTTCCTGCGCGGCGACCAGCCGTTCGCCCGCCAGGCTCATCTCGACCGGGTGCGCCCCGACGCGGCGCTGCGGCCCGGCGACTCGCGGATCGTGCGCTCGGTCGCCGACGACGACAGCAGTGCCTTGCTCGCGGCCGGTGACGGCTGGGCATTGCGGGCAGTGCGGTGGGCGAGCGGTTCGGCCACGATCGAGGTCACCGCGGTGAGCGACGAACTCGCCGTCGATGTGCTGGCACAGGCCACCGATGGGGCTTCACTGTCACGTGACAGTGAAGCCACGGTCGAGATGGGATTCTGGCACATGGACGTCCGGCGCCCCGCGCGCAGACGACGCCAGATCGCGGCGCCCGCGTGGGCGGAGATCCGTGGCAACTACACCGGCTCGGTGTCGGCGAGCATGGAGCGATTGATGGGGCTCGGCGTCGCCGATATCAAGGGACGGCTGGTGCTGCTGCACGGTGAGCCCGGCACCGGCAAAACCACCGCGCTGCGTGCGCTCGCGCGGTCGTGGGCGCCGTGGTGTCAGGTCGACTGTGTCGTCGATCCGGAAGAACTGTTCAGCAATCCCGGCTACCTGATGGAGGTCGCGGCGGGCGCCGACGGCGACGACGAGGACGGACGCTGGCGGCTGCTGGTGCTGGAGGACTGCGACGAACTGATCCGTGGCGAGGCGAAAGAAGCAGCGGGGCAGAAGCTTTCGCGTCTGCTCAACCTCACCGACGGCATGCTGGGCCAGGGCCGCAACGTGTTGATCGCGATCACCACCAACGAGGACCTCTCCCGGCTGCACCCCGCCGTGGTGCGGCCGGGCCGTTGCCTGGCCCAGCTCGAGGTCGGCCGCCTCTCGGCGACGGAAGCCCACGAGTGGCTGGCCCGCCACAACGGCGCTCCCGTCGAGTCGAGCTTCCCGGACGGTGCGACCCTCGCCGAACTGGTCGCCCACCGCGACGGTGGGATCCAGATCCGATCCACCATCGACCACTCCACCGACGTCGGCATGTACCTGTAGCGCTGCGGGCGTGCTGGTCAGGGCGTGCCGACCGGGCGGATGTGCGCCCTGACCAGCTCGGTGAGGTGACGGCCGACGCGGTCGAGCGGCTCGGTGCTGTGCTTGGCCAGCGACATCACCACCGCGCCCTCGATCGTGGCGATGACGGTCGTCGCCAAGGAGCTGGCGGTGTCGGGGTCGATGTTCTCCGCGCGCAGCCGGGTCTCCAGTGTCCGCTCCCAGTCGTCGAACGCCTCGCCTGCCGCGTCGGCCGCGGCGGGTGACTCCGAGCGTCCGAGTGCCGCGGCCACGATCGGGCAGCCGGCGAGGAAGTCGCTGGACTCGACGACCTGTTTCCACGCGTCGGCGAACGACGCGATGGTCTCCTCCGGCTTGGTGTTCTTGCTGAAGGTCTCGATCAGCGTGGTCATCGCCCGGCCCGCGACCCGGGTGGCCTCGGTGATCAACTCGGACTTGCCGCCGGGGAAGTTCAGATAGATCGTCCGGCGGGAGAGCCCGCTGTGGTCGAGCAGGTTCGCGACACCGGTCCCGGCCACGCCGTTGCGGCGCACGAGGTCGATCGTGCTCTGGACGAGTCCGTCGCGTGCTGCCATCGACATCCTTTCGATCGGTCCGATTGAAGTATACCGATCGGTGTACTACCGTCGGGTAAGTACACCGATCGGTGTACTCGACGTGATCCGCGGAGGAGCCGACGATGACAGCCCTGAGCGATCCGCTCGCCCTGCCGTGCGGCCAGGTACTGCCCAACCGGCTGATGAAAGCCGCGCTCAGCGAGGGGCTCGGTACCGCCGCCGGCGCGCCGGACGAACGGCTGGAGCGGCTCTACAGCCGGTGGGGCACCGGCGGTTTCGGTCTGGTGGTCACCGGCAACGTGATGGTCGACCACGACCATCTCGGTGAGCCCGGCAATGTCGTGATCGCCGACGAACGCCACCTCGACGACCTGCGCCGCTGGGCACGAACCGCCAAGGACGGTGGCACCCGGCTCTGGATGCAGATCAATCACCCCGGGAGGCAAGCTAATCCGCTCGCGACCCGGTCGCAGCCGGTAGCGCCCTCGGCGATCGGGCTGGGTCTGCCCGGTATCCCGGCGCCGCGCGCGCTCACCGACGCCGAGATCGTCGACATCGTGCACCGATTCGCCACCACCGCGCGGATCGCCGAGCGCGCGGGTTTCGACGGCGTGCAGATCCACGGCGCGCACGGCTACCTCGTCTCACAGTTCCTCTCGCCGCTGGCCAATCAGCGCGACGACCGCTGGGGTGGTGACCCGCAACGGCGCGCACGATTCGTGCTGGAGGTGGTGCGCGCGATCAGGGCCGAGGTCTCGACGTCGTTCGCCGTCGCGATCAAGCTCAACTCCGCGGACTTCCAGCGCGGCGGCTTCACCGAGGACGAGTCGCGCGAGGTGGTGCGCCGCCTCGCCGCCGAGCAGCTGGATCTGATCGAGATCAGCGGCGGCAGTTACGAATCGCCCGCGATGATGGGCAGGCCGGCGGCGCGTTCGGCGAGCACCGTCGCGCGCGAGGCGTACTTCCTCGAGTACGCCGAGTCGGTCCGGGCGGCCGCCGGGTCGGTGCCGCTGGCCGTCACCGGCGGATTCCGTTCCCGCGTGGCCATGGTCGACGCGGTCGAGTCGGGAGAATGCGATGTCGTGGGCCTCGGCAGGCCCAGCGCGGTGTCACCCGACGCCGCGGGCGACATCCTGCACGCGCGCACAGCCCGGCTGCATTCGCCGCAGATCTCGCTGCGCCTGCCCGCGCGCGTGTCCACACTGTCCAACGTCAAGAGCCTCGAAGGTGCCCTCGACCTGCAGTGGCACACCGATCAGCTGCATCTGCTCGGGGCGGGCGACGAGCCCGACCCCGACCGCACACCGTGGCTCACGGTAGCGGCCATGCTGAAACATCACGGCGTCGACGCGTTCCGTAGCAGAAGGGGATCGACAATGAACAACAAGGACCCGAAGCGGCGCAAGTTCGAGGTCGAGCGGGCGGTGGGTCGCTATGTCGCCAACCCGGCGGTCCGCGCGCTGAGCCGGATCGGCATCCGCACCTCGTTCGCGACCGAGCTCGAGACGATCGGACGCAAGTCCGGGCAGGCCAGGGTGGTGCCGGTCTCGGTGGCGTTCGACGACAGCGGCGCGTGGGTGATCAGCCAGCACGGGACCAGGTCGGGGTGGGCCGCCAATATCGGCGCGGAACCGAAAGTACGGGTCCGCCAGGGGAAGCGGTGGCGAACCGGGACCGCTGAGCTGCGCCCGGACGACGATGTCGTCGCGCGGGCTCGCGCCTTCGCGCCCAATCCGGTGTTCGCCGGGCTGACCGCGGCGAGCTTCCGCGCGTTGCAGAGCACGCCGGTCTCGGTCCGGATCACCTTCACCGACTGACGACCTTCGCTGTGGCCGCGCAGGCCAGGGTGAGTACCAGCGGAACGGCCAGTGCCGCGGTGAGCGGGATCACGGCGGTGAGCCAGCCGATCATCGCGGGGCCCGCGAGCAGGCCGAGGTAGCCGATGGTGAAGACGCGCGACATATCCGTGGCCGCTGTCGTGCCGCCGAGATTGCCCGCGGTGGAGAAGATCTGGGGGACGCCGCCCGCCAGGCCGAGGCCGCACATCGCCCAGCCGAGAAGGGTGAGTGGCAACCACGGCGATCCGATGACCACCGCGAATCCCGCTGCGGCGAGCAGGCTTCCGTAGCGAACCATCGCGACGGGGCCGACGGCCGCGCTGATCCGGTCGGCGATGAATCGGCCGAGGGTCATGGTGGCGGAGAAGGCGCCGAAGGCGAGGGCGGCGCTCGCCTCGGACGCGTCGAGGTGTTCGCGTACCTGCAGCGCGCTCCAGTCGGCCGCGACGCCCTCGGCGAGGAGAAGGACGAACGCGATACACCCGAGCGAGAACACTTTGCGTGACCGCCGGCGCCGCTCGCTCCGCTGATCGATGCGGAGGCGAGTCGTGTCGGCGGGAACGGCGGATGTCGCACCCTGGCTCGCACTGTCAACGGCTCGGCTGTCGGCACTGTCGTAATGCTCTGCATGCGAGGGTGATTCGGCCTCGCTGTGGCCGAGCAAGTGCGGCACCAGCAGTGCGGTGACGCACAATCCGCCGATTCCGGCGCAGAGCAGCGTCAGCTGGGATGCCCACCCCGCGTGCTGGGCGGCGGCCCCCACCAGCGAACCGGCGAACGCGCCCGCCGAGAACATCGCATGGAACGCCGACATGATCGGTCGGCGGTACGCACGTTCGACGTGGACCGCCTGGGTGTTCATCGACACGTCGAGCGCGCCCATGCCGAACCCGAAGCAGGCCAGGGCAATCGCCAAGGTGATCGGACCGGTCGCCAGGCCCGGGCCGATCACTGTCACGGAGATGGCCGATGCGGCCAGGGCGACCAGCGTGCGGCTGCCGAACCGGTCGGCGGCGGGGCCTGCCAGCCGCATGCCGACGAGCGCGGAGCCCGACATCAGCAGCACGAGCACGCTGAGCGTCGAGGGTGACACCCCGGTCCGGTCGGTGATCGCCGGAATGTGGACCACCCACATCGCGAGCAGGAACCCGTTCAGCGTGAAAGCCGCGAATACCGCGGCCCTGGCCGGCAGAAACCCGCGGTCGATCGTCGCTGCACTCACCACTTCGACGGTACCGGCCACGAGATCCCGGTATTTCGAGATCACCGGGCCCTGGTGGTCGACTGCTACGGCTGGGGTGTCCAGGCTCCGGTGGCGGCGGTCTCCTTGGCGTAGTCGGTGAAGTCGCGCGCCTCGCGGCCGAGGGCTCGGCGGACACCGTCGGCGGTGGGGGTGTTGCGGCCGTCGAGGATGGTGCCGAACAGGTAGTCGAGCAGGCTGATCACGTCATCGGGAACCTGGTATTCACTCAGGGCCGCAACGAATTCCGGCCTCGAGACGGGAACGAAGGCGATCTCGCGACCGGTGGCCGCGGCGATCTCGCCGACCGCGTCGGCGAAGGTCAGGGCGCGCGGGCCGGTGAGCTCGTAGAGCTGACCCGCGTGGCGCGAGTCGGTGAGCGCGGCCGCCGCCACCTCGGCGATGTCGTCGACGTGTACGAACGGTTCCGGCACATCACCGTTGGGCAGCGCCACCGCACCGGCGAGCACGTCGTCGACGAAGGCGCCTTCGCTGAAGTTGTGCGCGAAGAAGGCGCAGCGCACGATGGTCCAGCTCAGACCCGAATTCTGCACGATCTCTTCGCATTCGAGCGCTTCGGGTTCGCCGCGACCGGACAGCAGCACCACCGAGCGCGCGCCCGCGGCTCGGGCGGCGGCGGTGAACGCGCGGATGATGTCCGGGGCCCCGGGCACGGCGAGGTCGGGCTGGAAGGCGAGATAGACGGAGTCGACACCGGCGAGCGCGGGCGCCCAGGTCTGCCGGTCGGTCCAATCGAAGGGGATCGCCGCGGTGCGCGAGCCGTGGCGGACCGGCCGGCCCGCGGCTTCGAGGAGGGCCGCCACCCGGCTGCCGGTCTTGCCGGTAGCGCCGGTGATGAGGGAAAGCTGCTGGTGAGAAGCGGTGTTTGTCATGAGATAAGTACACCGTCGCGCGGCCCGCGGCGACATCGTCATGCCGCTCACGAACATGCGTTGTCGTCTACGGGTTGTCGTCTACTGTGGAGTGGTGGATGCGTTAGCCGGTCTGCTCGAAGGTCCACGCGCCCGCGGTGCGTTCCTCATGTGTTCGCTGCTGAACCCACCGTGGTCGCTGCGCGTGCAGGACGAAGCCCCGCTCACGGTGCTCGCGATGATCCGCGGAAAGGCTTGGGTCAGTACCGATTCCATGCCGCCGCGGCAACTCGGCGCGGGTGATGTCGCGGTCTTTCGTGGGCCGCAGCCGTATACGGTGGCCGACGATCCGGCGACCGAACCCCAGGTCGTCATCCAGCCGGGGCAGGTCACCACCACGCCCGAGGGCGAGATCCTGTGCGAGACACTGAGTCTCGGTGTCCGCCAGTGGGGCACCGATATCGACGGTGAGACGCTGATGGTCACCGGAACCTACGAATCCGCGGGCGCGGTGAGCAGACGATTGCTGCGTGCGCTGCCGCGGGTCGCGGTGCTGCCGCGCGGCGAGCTCGATACCCGCCTGCTCGATCTGCTCGTCGACGAGGCGACCAAGGACCTGCCCGCGCAAACCGCCGTTCTCGACCGCCTGCTCGACCTGCTGCTCATCGCCGCCCTGCGTGCCTGGTTCGCCCGCGACGACGCCCCCGCCTGGTACCACGCCTACAGCGATCCGCTGGTCGGCAAGGCCCTGCGCCTGCTCCAGCACAATCCGGCCCATCCGTGGACGGTGGTCGCCCTGGCCGAAGCGGTCGGCATGTCCCGTGCCGCGCTGGCCCGCCGGTTCAGCGAGCTGGTCGGGGAACCACCGATGAGCTTCCTGACCGAATGGCGGCTCTCGCTCGCCGCCGATCTGCTCGCCGAATCCGACGCGACCGTGGAATCCATCGCTCACCAGGTCGGATACGGCAGCGCCTTCGCCCTCAGCACCGCCTTCAAACGGCACTTCGGGGTGAGCCCGCGCGATCACCGGCAGGGGAGCGCGGCATGATGGCCCGATGAGCTATCCCGTCCTGTGGCCGATGCCGACCCGGTGGGCCGACAACGACCAGTACGGCCACGTGAACAACGTGACCTACTACTCCTACTTCGACACCGCCGTGAACGCCTGGCTGATGCGCGCCACCGGTACCGACATCACCGAGCTGCCCGCGCTCGGCGTCGTCGCGCAGACTTCGTGCCGATTCCACGGTTCGGTCAGCTTTCCCGACCAGCTCCAGGTGGGCCTGCGGATCGCCCGCCTGGGCACCTCGAGCATCACCTACGACCTGGCGATCTTCCGTGCGGGCGACGACGGTCCCGAGCTCGCCGCCACCGGCGAATTCGTCCACGTCTATGTCGACGCCGACACCCGCAAACCGGTGGCGATCCCCGAGGTGGTGCGGACCGCGGCCGCGGAGCTCGTCACCGACTAGGGAAAGCCCGTCGCGGTACAGCGTTCAGGACGCTATGACGCCTACCTCGGGCCACTCGCTGCCGCGCCGGGCGCGCAGGATGATCTGGCCGGCGGGCGAGTCGGGTGGTCCGGGTAGGGCGGCGAAGGTCGTTTTGTCGATCACCAGGGACGAGTCGAGTTGTTCTCGGCTCGGCCCCCAGAGGTACTCGACCTCGGTGAGCTCGTCGCGAATCTTCTTGAAGTACATCAGGTGCGCCATCGCCGGATCTCCGCGTAGACCTCCGCCGATCAGCGGATCGTGACCGGCAGCTAGGGACCATCGTGGCAGGAATCGAGCGATCTCGCCGCTACCTCGCCGAATTTTTTCGGGCGCACCGTCCGCTGTTCACGCGCGCAGCATGGTCTGGAACCGGCGCATACCGGAAATCCACCGGTCGTAGTCCGAACCCTTGTTGCGGTACATCTGCAGTACCTCGGGGTGCGGCAGGATCAGGAAGTGTTCGGCGGCCATCGCCTCGACGACGGTGTCGGCGACCTCCTCGGGGGAGAGCACCGCGCCCGCCGTCTTCACGGCCTTGATCGCCAGCGCGCCCGCCTCCGGGTCGTCGGGGATGAGCGCGCCGGTGAGCAGCTGGGTGTCCACACCCATCGGACACAGGCAGCTCACGCGAATTCCCTTGTCGCCGTATGTAACCGAGAGCCATTCCGCGAAGCCCACCGCGGCGTGCTTGGTCACCGAGTATGGGGCGGAACCGATTTGGGTGAGCAGCCCCGCGGCGGAGGCGGTGGAGACGAAATAGCCGCTGCCACGCTCGAGCCAACCGGGAACGAGTAGTTTCGCGGCCCGCACGTGGGCCATCACATTCACCTCGATGGTGCTCGCCCACTGGGCCTCTGTACTGTCCAGACCGGGACCGCCGCCGATGCCCGCGTTCGCGAAATATAGGTCAACCGGACCGAATTCGCGGTCGGCGGTGGCGATCAATTCCGCCACGACCTGCTCGTCGGCCACATCGCCACCGACCGCGATCGCGTTGTCGCCGAGGTCGGCCGCTACCTTCGCCGCGCTGTTCGCATCGAGATCGGCGACGACGACCCGCGCGTCGCCGGCGACGAGGCGATAGGCGAGTGCGGCACCGATACCCGCACCCGCGCCGGTGACGATCGCGACCTTGCCTGCTATCTCCATCCCCGCACAGTAACTATTGGAGCGCTGGCGCGCTCGAGTTCGCGTCCCTGGCGGTCCCGTCGACCAGGCACCGTTGCTTGCTCCTTCGTCGCCTACGCAACGGCGCCTGATCGACGGGACGGGCGCGAACCGCCGACTTCGTCGGCGATCCCTCCTCGGGGTCGGGATGTGTGGGCTGGGAATGTGGCGCCGGCTGCGCGGTGACCGCCGGCCTGGTGCTCTCGGCTCGATCAGATAGCGGCGGCGGGTTTCGGCGTGGTGGGCAGGGAAGCCGGTGACGGTGGTGGTGTGGTCGAACCGCGCGCGAGGGTGCCCAGGCGGGTGTGGTTGAAGACCAGGTTCAGCAGGAACGCGGTGGCCGCACCGAGGGTGACGCCGCTGTCGAGAAGGATCTGGGCGGAGGTGGGGAACTTGTCGAACATGTCCTTGGTGAACACCGGCAGCAGGCCGATGCCGATGGCGGTGGCCGCGACGGTCGCGTTGACCCGGTCCGTCAGATCGGCTTTGAGCAGCGTGGTGATGCCGACGACGGCGACTGTCGCGAACAACACCAGCCCGACCCCGCCGACCACCGGCTTCGGAATCACCGCCACCACCTCGCCGATGCGGGGCACCAGCCCGAGCACCACCAGGATCGCGCCGCTCACCGCGGTGACATACCGGCTGAAGACCCTGGTCGTGGCGACCGCGCCGACGTTCTGATTGAAGATCGTGTCGACGAACGCGGTGAAGATGCCGCCGAGCACACCCGACAGGCCGTCGCCCACCAGGCCGCGCGCGAGATCGCCCCTGCTCAGCGGTTTTCCAGTGATCTCGCTGATCGCCAGCATGCTCGCGGTCGACTCGGCGAACACCACGGCCATCACGATGCTCATCGCCACCACGGCGGTCACCGGGAACTGTGGCGACCCGAAGTGGAACGGCTGCGGGATCCCTACCCAGTCGGCGGTACCGATCCCGGCGGTGGTGATCAGTCCCATCGGCAGCGCGATCACGATGCCCGCGACCAGCGCGATCAGCACGCCGAGCTGCGACCACACGCCGCGTCCGAGGCAGACGAAGCCCACCGCGATCAGCACCACCACCGCCGCCAGGCCGATATTGGAGGGCGAGGCGAAGCCGGCCGACTTCGGGTCGGTCCCGATGATCAGGCCCCCGGCGACCCCGATCAGCGAGACGCCCACCACCGTCAGCACGGTCCCGGTGACCAGCGGCGGGAAGAACCGCACTACCCGCGCGAACGGCCACGCCAGCGCGACACCGGCCACACCGCCGATCAGCATCGACCCGTACACGGCGTCGAGGCCGTACTCCTTGGCGATCAGGATCATCGGGTTGAGCCCGACGAACGTAGCGCCGCAGACGATCGGCAACCGCGCACCGGCCAGCTTGCCGACACCGAGGCTCTGCACCAGCGTGATGATGCCCGCGACCAGCAGATCCGCACTGATCAACAGCGCGATCGTCGCCCGGTCCAGCCCCGCGGCCGCGCCGAAGACCAGCGGCACGGTGATGCAGCCGGTGTACATGATCAGGACGTGCTGGATGCCGAAAGCCAGTTGCCGAGCGAACGGCAACCGGGTGTCGACGGGATGCGCCTCACTCATGTAACAGGTTGTAGTCCCCGTTTTTTACCGTGAGTGAGCGCCGTGTTTCGTCGGAGTTGCGGGTCGGATATATCACCCGGTGGGTTCAATACCGCTGGTAACCGCCCTGCGGGTAGTTCGGTTGCTGCTGTGCTGCCCGGATCCAGCGCCCGGTCGACGATGCCGCGGCAAGGCTGAGCATCAAGACCGCGACCGCGGCTTGGACGAGCCCGATGGCCACACTCGCGCCGGATGTCACCGAGGATGACGCGGAGGTCGCGAGGGAGAGGAGGCTGCCGAGCGCGCTGAGCGCCGCCACGGCAATGACGATCACCCGGCCCGCTGTCTTGCGGAGGAACAGCAGGATAGAGCCGGTGAGGAGCAACAGGCCCAGCGCGGCGCCGGTGACGACGAAGGTCATCACCAGCGGCGAGACGGACGTGCTCGAACACTCGAAGCTGCCGTCCGGCTTCTGGACGAATTTGCCGGAGCATTCGTAAGCGCGTGTGGCGTTATAGCTGACCACCGCACCAACAAGGGAAACCAGCGAAAGCAGAAGGGCTAGAACGGCAGCGATGATCCCGGTAGCGCCCGAGGCGGCAGGCTGGGGATAGCCGTATCCGGGGGCACCGGGGCCGGGCGTCGCGTATCCGGGAGCGCCATAGCCGGGCACAGGAGCGCCGTACCCGGGAACGCCGGGGCCCGGTGCTCCGTACCCGGGTGCGGCTTGGCCGTACGGGTGGTAGCCCTGCTGGCCGTTCGGCGGATAGCCCTGACCTTGCTGCTGCCCATACGGATACCCCATGACGCCCCCTTTTTCCTCGGATACACCTGCCGAAATTCGTTCGCACGGTGCGCGGTCCGGTCGGACGCGCACCGGCCCGAACTATACGGCCGGGTCCCGTCGCGTGCTCAGATGCGGCTGAGCAGCGTCAACGGGTCCTCCAGGAAACCCGCGGTAGTGGCGAGGAAGCGGGCGCCGAGCTCGCCGTCGACCATGCGGTGATCGAAGCTGAGGCCGAGGGTGGTGACCCAGCGGACGGCCAGTTCGTCACGGAAGACCCAGGGGCGCTTGCGGATCGAGCCGAGGCACAGGATCGCGGCCTCGCCCGGATTCACCAGCGGGACGCCGCTGTCGACACCGAAGACGCCCACGTTGGTGAGGGTGAAGGTGCCGCCGCGCAGGTCGTTCGGGGTGGCGTTGCCGGAGCGGGCGGTGTCGGCCGCCCAGCTGATCTCGCGGCACAGCTCACGCAGGCTCAGCGACTGAGCCTCCTTGAGATTGGGCACCATCAGGCCGCGATCCGAGGCGACCGCGATCCCCAGGTTCACATAGTGCTTGGTGACGATCTCCTGGTTCTGCTCGTCCCACGCGGTATTGATCCCCGGATACTCCGCGATCGCCGCCAGTGTGGCCTTGGCGACCAGCGCCAGTGGCGTGAGCGTGAGTCCTTCGAAGGACTTGGTGGTGCGCAGGTGGTCGAGCAGCTCCATCGACGCGGTGCAGTCGACGGTGACGAAGGTGCTGGCCTGGGGAATCGTGCGCGAACTGGCCTGCATCGCGGCGGCGGTGCGCTTCCGGATGCCCGCGATGGGCGTGCGTTCTTCGCGGGCGGTGGGCTCGATCAGGCCGTCCCCGTCGGTGACGTGGCCGTTCGACGGAGCGGGCACGACATCGCCGAGGCGGGCGGGGGTGCGCGGCTGGGTCACCGGCACGGCCGAGCGCACGTCGTCGACGGTGACCGCGCCCTCCGGCCCCGAGCCCGCGACGAACCACAGGTCGATGCCGAGTTCCTTGGCCAGTTTGCGTGCCGCGGGGGTCGCGGCGGCGCGATGGGAGCTCGGCGTGCTCGAGGCCATGGACGGCGTGGCTTTCCTTCTCCGCGAGGTCGATTCGGCCTCGGGCCCATACCCCACCAGCACGTTCGTGTGAGGCTCCGCGGTCGGTGGGGCCGACACCTCGAGATCGTTGCGCACCCGGATCAGCGGCGCGCCGACCGGGACGGTGTCACCGGGCTGAGCCAGCAGTTCGACCACGACCCCGGAGAACGGCGACGGCAGCGCGACCACCGCCTTCGCGGTCTCCACCTCGGCGATGGTCTGGTTCAGTTCCACCGTGTCGCCGACCGCGACGGCCCAGGACACCAGGTCGCCGTCGGCCAGGCCTTCACCCAGGTCGGGAAGGCGGAACTCGAGAACATGACCGTCGTCGTCGGCGGCTGGTTCCGGCACGAGGGCACCTTTCATCACGCGGCTAGACAGCGGTCGACCGCCGCCAGAATGCGGTCGGGGTCGGGCAGGTGGTGCTTTTCGAGCTTAGCCGGGGGGTAGGGGATGTCGTAGCCACCGACGCGCAGCACCGGCGCCTCGAGGTGATAGAAGCAGCGTTCGGTGACGCGGGCCGCGATCTCGGCGCCGAGCCCGGCGAACACGGGCGCCTCGTGCACGATGACCAGCCTGCCGGTCTTGTCCACCGATTCCGCGATCGTGTCGACGTCGATCGGCGAGAGACTGCGCAGGTCGATCACCTCGAGCGAATGTCCTTCCTCGGCGGCGATCTTCGCCGCGGTGAGTGCGGTGGCAACGGTGCCGCCGTAGGCGACGACGGTGGCGTCGGCGCCGCGGGTGCAGACCCTGGCCTTGTGCAGGGGCAGATCCGGTTCGCCTTCGAAATCTACGTCGGCCTTGTCCCAATAGCGACGTTTCGGTTCGAAGAAAATGACCGGGTCGTCCAGTGAGATCGCCTGGCGAATCATCGAATACGCGTCGGCGGGCGTACTCGGTGATACAACGCGAAGGCCCGCGGTATGCGCGAAATACACCTCGGGTGATTCCGAATGGTGCTCGACCGCGCCGATGCCACCGCCGAACGGAATGCGGATCGTCAACGGTGCCTTCACTTTTCCGCCGGTACGGTTGTGGATCTTGGCCACCTGCGAAACGATCTGGTCGAAGGCCGGATAGACGAAACCGTCGAACTGGATCTCCACCACGGGACGGTATCCGCGCAACGCCATCCCGAAAGCCGTTCCGACGATGCCGGATTCGGCCAGCGGTGTGTCGATGACGCGATTGTCGCCGAAATCCTTCTGCAAGGTGTCGGTCACGCGGAACACGCCACCGAGCCGGCCGATGTCCTCGCCGAGCAGGACGACTTTGGCGTCGTCTTCCATCGCGCTGCGCAGGCCGACGTTGAGGGCGCCGGCGAAGGTGGTGATCATGACTGCGCTCCTTCGGCGAGGTAGGCCGAGAGCTGTTGGCGCTCTTCGGTCATCAGTGGATGCTCGGTCGCGTAGACGTTGTCGAACATCCGCACGGGATCGGGGTCGGGCATCTCGATTGTCGCGGTGCGCAGCCGGCGGGCGACCTCGTCGGCCTCGTCGGTGACCTGCCGGGCGAATTCGGGGGAGAGGTCGCCTTCGCCGTCGAGGAGTAGACGCACGCGCTCGATGGGGTCGCGCTGGGCCCAGTACTCGGTGTCGGCGGCGGTGCGGTAGCGGGTCGGGTCGTCGGCGGTGGTGTGCGGGCCCATCCGGTAGGTCATCGCCTCGATGAAGGTGGGGCCGCCGCCGGTGCGCGCGCGTTCGACGGCCTGGCGGGTGACCGCGAGGACCGCGAGCACATCGTTGCCGTCGACCTGCACGCCCGGAATCCCGTAGCCATCGGCTCGGCGCACCAGCGGGGTATGGCTCTGCACGGCCACCGGTTCGCTGATCGCCCACTGATTGTTCTGGCAGAAGAACACGACCGGCGCGCTCCACGCCGCGGCGAATCCGAGTGCCTCGGCGAGGTCGCCCTGGCTCGTCGCGCCGTCGCCGAAGTAGGCGATGGTGGCGATATCGGCGCCGTCGAGGTGGGCGGCGAAGGCGTAACCGGTCGCGTGCAGCCCCTGGGATCCGACGACGATATTGGCATTGGTCATCTTGACCTCGTGGGGGTCCCAGCAGTGGTGCGAGACGCCGCGCCAGAGGGCGGTGAGCTGCTCGGGCGGGACGCCACGGCAGTAGGCGACGGCGGTTTCGCGGTAGGAGCAGAACACGTAGTCGTCGGGGTGCAGCGCGTGCGCCGAGCCGACCTGCGCGGCTTCCTGGCCGAGCAGCGGCGGCCACAATCCGAGCTGGCCCTGGCGTTGCAATGCGGTCGCTTCGATGTCGATCCGGCGGGTGATCACCATGTCCCGATACAGCTGCCGCAACCGCTCGGCATCGATGTCGGCGACCAGCGCGCCGTGCTCCCTGTCGAACACCCGACGGCCGTCGGGCTGAACCAGCTGGACCGGGTAGGTCTGCTTCTGCGACATCGTGATCGCCTCCTCGCTACCGCGCCTTGTGGGCCGATGCAGGTACGCCACTCCGCTGAGTGCGATGTGTATCACTCAGCATCCACCATAATGCGGTGTGCGCAAGTGGTACATGCGCACATGAGCAGAATGCATGGTCTGAGGGGGTGGTGCGCTGTCATACTGCGTTGTATGACCAGTCGCGAACCGGACGTGACACTCGACGCCACCGACGCGCGTTTGCTGCGCGAGCTGAACGCCAACCCCCGTGCGACCGGGGTGGAGCTCGCGGCGCGCCTCGGCCTGTCGCGCAACACGGTGCAGGCGCGTCTGGCGCGCTGGGACAGCGGCGGGGTGCTCGGCAGCTTCGAACGCCGGGTGGAACCGCGCGCCCTCGGCTACCCACTGGCGGCGTTCGTCGCGGTCGTGGTCGACCAGCACCGACTCGACAGCGTGGTGGACGAGCTGGCCGATGTTGCCGAGGTCACCGAGGTCTGCGGGATGACCGGCGCCACCGATCTCACCGTCCGGATCGTCGCCCGCGACGCCGACGACCTCTACCGCATCGCGGGCCGAATCCTGAAGATCCCCGGCGTGGAGCGCACCAATATGGCCCTGGTCATGCGTGAGCTGGTGGGACCGCGGACCGGCCCGTTGCTCGACCGGCTGGCAGGCCCGAACTGAACTCGGCCCTGCCGCCGGACCCTCAGGTGCCGGTGGGCAGGAAACGGCGCACGACGAGGCCTGCAACGAGAGCCCAGAAGGCGCCGCCGATGCCGAAGAGAGTGGTGCCGGAGGCGGCGACGAGGAAGGTGACCAGGGCTGCCATGCGGTGGGCGGGGTCGCTGAGGGCGCCGGTCAGGGCGGCGGCGAGGGTGGCGAGCAGGGCAAGGCCCGCGACGGTTTCGATGGTTCCCTCCGGCGCGGCGGCGATGAGAGTGACCAGGGCGGCGGAGGCGAGGCCGAGGACGAGGTAGCTGGCGCCCGCTGTCGCCGCGGCGATCCACCGCCGTTTGGGGTCGGGGCTCGCCGACGGTGCGGCGGCGAGGGCGGCGCTGATCGCGGCGAGGTTGATCGCGTGGCCGCCCGCTGCCGCGCCGAGGATGGTGCCGATACCGGTGACGAGCATGGCGGGACGCCACGGGACCTGGAAGTCGAACGAGCGCATCACCGCGACGCCCGGAATGTTCTGCGAGGCCATGGTGACGACGTAGAGCGGGATGGCGATGCCGACGACGGCCTGCCAATGCCACTGGGGGACAGTCCATTCCACAGTCGGAACCATGGCGGACAATTCCAGGTGCCGGTTGTTCACCACGATGTCGATGCCCGTACCGACGGCCGCCGCGGCGAAGGCGACGAGCACCGCCCACTTGGGTGCGAACCGTTGCAGGACCAGCCACACCACGATGACCGGGACGACCACGGCGGGCGAGGTGCGCAGTGCCTGCACCGGGGCCAGGCACAGCGGAACGAGGACACCGGCCAGCATCGCCTGCGCGATCGGCACGGGGATCGCGGCCACCAGCGAGCCGAGCCGCTGCCACAACCCGGTGATCACGATCAGCACGCCGGTCACCGCGAAGGCCGCGACCGCGCCCGGCCAGCCGCCCGCGACCAGTCCGGTGCTCGCGAGCAGGGCGGCACCCGGCGTGGACCAGGCCAGCGTGATCGGGATCCGGTACCGCACACTTAGCAGCAGAATGCCGATGCCCTGGGTGAAGCACAGGATCAGCAGGCCCGACGCGGCCTGCGCCGGACTCGCCCCCACCGCGCGCAAACCACTCAGCACCACCGCGAACGAGCTCGTGAAGCCGACCAGCGCGGTGATAGCGCCCGCACCGAGCGGCTGTGCGATGCCCGCCGGTTTGTCGGCGATATCGGGCGAAGTGGTGGAGACCTGCGACATTGTGCCGATAATGCCCGACGAAGCAGGGGTCGTCGCCTGCCAGTCTCGCGAAAGTGGACTGATTCGCGCTGGGTGCGAGCCGGTCCAGTTGGGTGATCGGCCCGCGAACGCTCCCCCCCGGCGATACGTCCTGCGGGCATCGATGCCGGCCATCGCGGCAGGCCGTCCGGGTTGGCGTTCGGCCGCGAAATTGCGTGCACGGGTGCCGCTGCGCCGGTTCGATGCGTAGGGTGTCGAGAACGGTTTCGCAGGCGGGGGCTCGGAGTAGGAGTGGGATTGGGCGCGGTGTTGATTTCCTCGGGCGAGCTGCGGGAAGAGCTGGCCGACAAGCCGATTCATCTGCTCGATGTGCGGTGGGCGCTGGGCGATCCCAACGGCCCGCAGCACTATCTCGACGGACACATCCCGGGCGCGGTGTTCGTCGACCTGGAGACCGAACTGGCCGCCGCGCCATCGCCCGCCCGTGGCAGGCATCCGCTACCCGACCCGGGCACCTTCGAGAAATGCGCGCGCAGCTGGGGATTGAGCGCGGGGGATCCGGTAGTGGTCTACGACGCGACCGGGGGAACGGCGGCCGCGAGGGCATGGTGGCTGCTGCGCTGGGCCGGTGTGGACAACGTGCGCATCCTCGACGGCGGGTTGCCCGCGTGGATCGCGGCCGGTGGCGCGATCGCGACCGGCACCGAAGCCGACCCCCTCGACGGTGACCTGGTGGTACGGCCAGGCGGTCTGCCGGTGATCGACGCCGACGCCGCCGCGAAATGGTCGGGAGTGCTGCTCGACGCTCGCGCGGGCGAGCGGTATCGCGGCGAGGTCGAACCGATCGATCCGCGTCCCGGACACATACCGGGCGCGATCAGTGCGCCGACGGCCGAAAACCTGGACGGCACAGGGCATTTCCGGAGCGCCGAAGAGCTGCGCGCACGTTTCGCCGGATTCGGCGAAGGCCCGGTCGCGGTGTACTGCGGATCCGGCGTCACCGCCGCCCACCAGATCGCGGCTCTCGCCGTCGCGGGCATCGACGCCGCCCTCTACCCGGGTTCGTACTCGCAGTGGTCGAACGATCCGAAACGGGCCGTGGCGACCGGAGAATGAGCGCCTGCGGTGCGATTCGCCTACGAGGGCCGGTCGGCGTGCAGGGGTGTCGTGCCGATGAACTGATCGATCACTGCCGCGGTGCGCGCGGGTTGGTCCTCGGCGACCCAGGTCAGCGAGTTCGTGATCGATGCGAGGCGGGCGTTCGGAAAGTCTTCCGCGAGTCGTCGCGCGTGTTCGAACGGGAAGAATCGGTCCTGCTCGGCCCATGCGATGAGCACTGGAAGGGTGGCCGACCTGAAGCGAGCGGCAGCATCGAGGGTGTACTTGTTGTCTACGGCGCGAAGGAATTTGAGACTGTCGCGCACGATCGCGCGATCGTGTGTCATTCCGTGCAGGTAGTGGTCTATCAGCTCGCCGCAGATCGGGTTGTTCGACAGGCCACCGAATCCGAACCGCGAGCGTGCGTACGTCTGCCGAACCGTGGGGAACCGAAGGAGCAAGCCTGTGAGTGATCCAGCCCCCGGTGTGCGGGCCATCCAGCACAGGTAGTCGAACAGCGGTGGCGGGAAGTTCTCGTAGGCGTCGCACGGTGTCAGCACCAGCCGGGCGATTCGTTCGGGCCGGTGGGTCACCACGAGCTGGGAGAGCATGCCGCCGCCGTCGTTGCCGACCAGCGTCACAGCATCCAGATCGACAGTCTCGATCACATCGGCGATCGTCTCGGCGATGCCCAGCGGGGTCAGATCCGCATCGGGAGTCATCGGTATCCGGTGCGCTCCGAAAGGCCAGTCGGCGGTGATGCACCGATATGAATCGGCCAGTCGTGGAACAACTTTGCGCCATGCCGCCGCATTGGCGAACAAGCCGTGCACGAACAGCACCGGCTCACCCTGCCCGCGTTCGTAGATCCGGACAGTGCCCTGGGGCAGGTGCACAAGGCGAGACTCGCCGAGTTCGGAGACAACACTCATCACGTTTCCTGTTCGATCGCAGCGCGAGCACGATGCGGTGCTCGTTCATCCCGGTTGATCTCGTGCAAGCATGGCGGGCATGGGTCAGCGACCGCTTCCAGAAACGTGCTACCCGTCGGCAGCGAGCGCGGACGTGTGGTTGTGGATAGGCCACGCCGTCTACCGGGGGCCTTCGCTGCGGCTCGACCGCCACTCAGGGTCGGTGCACTGCCTCGCTGTCGGCGTCGACGGCCCGTTCGCCCTGCACGCCGATTCGTTCGGTCGGCGCACCGTTCGCAGCGCGTTGATACCCCCACGCACGCTGCACCAGGTAGTCGCGCAGCAGACCCGAATGCTGTTCTGCTACATCGACCCCGGGTCGCCCCGCGCCCACGGGTGCTGGGAGCAGATGACCGAGCGCGTGCACGAATTCGGCGTCCACCACCACCACGAAACCGCCCTGATCCGCCTCGCCGCCCGCGACGACATGGACCCGGCCGAGGTGATGGACATCGCGTGCGGTCCCGCGCGGATCCGACTCGATCCGAGGATTGCCGCCGCGACCGCGATCGTGCGCGCGCACCCGACCCGATCGATCACCGCGGAAGAACTCGCGGCCGAGGTGCAGCTGTCGAAATCCCGGCTGCTGCACCTGTTCACCGAACACGCGGGCACCACCTTCCGCCGCTATCGTGTCTGGGCGCGCATGCTCGCCGTCGGCCGGGCTGTCGCCAAAGGTGCCGACCTCACCACCGCCGCGGCCGACGCCGGATTCGCCAGCCCCTCACACTTCAGCGACACTTTCCACGCCATGTGCGGGCTCTCCGCGACTGATCTGCTCAGCGCCGGCGCGCGGATCAACGTCCTGGACTGAACGCCTTCTCGCGGTGCTCACGGGCAGCCGCGGGCGATGTCGTGCAGAGTCGCGTTGTCGGCGGCGGTGATGGGCAGGTCGTAGTCGAGGGCCACGGTGAGGTACTTGGCGGCGTAGAAGCAGTGGTTGGGTCGCGCGGGCGGCAGCCATGCGGCGGGGGTGTCGTCACCCTTGGCCTGGTTGGTGGCGGCGCCCGTCGCGAGGAGGTTCACCGCGAGGTCGTTGGCGAAGCGGCGACGTTTGTCCGGGGTCCAGGTCGCGGCGCCCATATCCCAGGCGGCGGCCAGTGGGTAGACATGGTCGATCTGGATCCGGCCGCCGTCGGACTTGCTGAAGCGGATATCGGTGGCGGTGTAGGGGTCGGTGAGGATGCCTTCCACCACCACGCAGCGGCCCCGATGCACCACCTCGCGCAGCTGCATCGCCAGCACGTTGTTGCGGGTATCGCAGCCGTCGTGGCTGCCGGGGGCGTCGGAATCGTCGGTCCAGGCCGGGCCGAACACGCAGGCCTGACCCGCCTTGCACCCACGTTCGTAGCCGCCGGGCCGAGGACGCGCGGCGATCACGCGCACCGTGTCGAGCAAAGCGGTGAGCTCGGCGCGCGTCGGACTACCGGGTGCGGGTGTGACCGGCTGTTCCGGTCCGATCACCGCGCACCCGGCAACCGCGAGCACTGTGACGAGCAACCACGCCGGTTTCCCCATACCCGCATGTTGTAGCCGGTGGTACCGACAACAATCGCGCTTCGAGCGGCGCCGGGCTCGGGGAAGGCCGCCTCAGTCGACGATGTGGCCTATAACCACGCCCGGGCCAGCAGGTCGTCCGCGGCTTGCTCGGCCGGGTTGGGCGGGAATCGGGTGGCTGCTATCGAGGAGACGTGCGCGCCGTCATGGCCGACCAGCCACGAACCGCCACGGTCTTCGCATTCGGCGATCTTGGCGAAGACGGTGAGCAGGAAGGTGATGGATTCGCTGGGGTCGATGGTGTGCGCCAGGCGCTGGGATTCGCCTGGCCGCGACAGATCGAGCCAGACGCCTGCCTGGCCGTCCAGCCGCATGCCGAGGATCTTCGTGGTGTCGATGAAGGTGAATTTGCGCCGTTCCCAAGGGGTGTTGGGTGTGTAGCTCTGCTCGAGAACCTGGAGCAGAATCGTCATCGCTGCCCTCCGCACGAATTACAAGGGGTCATCGGTCGAACCGGATCGTCCGGTCCGCCTGGGTCCATATGGAGTTGTCGCCGGTGGGTGTTCCGGCCCGTGACCTGGGGTTATTTCATTATGTTCTCGTTGCGGCGAGAAATCCAGGGGTATGGCGGCCGTGATCGGTGTCGGTGCCGCCTGCTTGGATGGAGCTCATGCTGCACGGTCTGTGGTCCCCCGAATCGGGCCTACTGCTGTGGCACGACGCGGAGCCGGTCGCCGTGGGGTCGGTGCTCGGCGACATCCTGGATCGCGCGAGGTTCCGGCACCGGGCCCAGGTGCTCGTCGTCGATGCCGAGGGACAGTCCGGGACCGCCGAGGTGCGCGCGCACGCGCTCGCGCCACCGACGGCGGCCGTTGTGCTGCGCAGCCGACTGCCGCGCGAGCACATCTCCGGCGATCTGCGGTTCCTCGCGCACGTCGCGCGCGGCATCGAACGGTGGGTGCGGGCCGGGCGCGTGGTGCCCCAGATCGAGCGGGCCGACGGCCAGTGGTGGGTGCGCTGGCGGCTTGTCGGCGGACAACGTCAACGAGCGTGGCTGGCCGAGCTGGCCGCCGCGATGCCGTCGGCGCTGCGGGTGGCGGGCCCGCCCGCCGCCGTGCTCGACGACCTGTGCGCACATCTCACCGACCCGATCGCCCGCGAATATCTCGCGCACCGCACGATGACGCACCCGCTGCTGGCCGCGCTGGTCGCCGACACCCCGTTGGACGCCGGCTCCTACCGCCTGTCGGAAACGCTGACGCAGTGGCGGGAAGGCTATGCCGCCGATGAGCCGGAACTGGTGTTGCGCCTGTGCGAACCCGACGGCGAATTCGGCACGGCCGACGAATCGGTGGCGCTGTGGCGACTGCAGGTGTGCCTGCGCCCGGTCGACGGCGCACCCAAACCCGTTGTCTTCGAAGATGATCCGGTGCTCGTACGCACGGCGGCGGAGAAACTCGGCCAGGCGCGCAAGGCCTACCCGCGCCTGCGCGACCTCCCCACCGATCCGCGCGGCCTCGACCTGCTGCTCCCCACCGAGGTGGTGGCCGACCTGGTGGCCCACGGTGCACATGCCTTGCAGGAAGCCGGTATTCGGCTGCTCCTGCCACGGGCCTGGAACATCGCCGAACCGAGCATGCGATTGCGCGTGAGCAGTCCCGCCGCCGCCGAATCCACCGTCGGCCTCAGCGGCCTGCTCTCCTACCGGTGGGAGTTGGCGCTCGGCGATCTGGTGCTCACCCAGGCCGAGATGGAACGGCTGATCAGCAGCAAATCCGACCTGGTCCAGCTGCGCGGCGAGTGGGTGCAGGCCGACCATCGAGCACTGGCCGCCGCTGCCCGCTATGTCGCGCAGCATGCCGACGACAGCCCGATCACCCTGGCCGACATGATCGGTGAACTCGCCGCCGAGCGGGTCGACAATGTCCCGGTCACCGAGGTCACCGCCGATGGCTGGGCGGCCGAATTGTTCGCCAGGGAAAGCGAACCCGAGCCGGTTCCGGTTCCGGTCGGCCTGAAAGCCCAGCTACGGCCCTACCAGGAACGTGGCCTGAGCTGGCTGGCCACGATGAGCAGGCTGAACTGCGGCGCGATCCTGGCCGACGACATGGGCCTCGGCAAGACTGTGCAGGTGCTGGCGCTGCTCGTACACGAGCGCGAGGTCGGCGCAGCTGCCGTGGCGCGTGAGAAGACGCAGCCCGCGGTGGTCGACGAGCTCGCCGCTCTCGCGACCTACGACGCCGCGGCGTGGGTCGGACCGACGCTGCTGGTGTGTCCGATGTCGGTGGTCGGCAACTGGCAGCGGGAGACGCAACGGTTCGCGCCAGATCTCCGGGTGCTCGTGCATCACGGTCCAGGTCGGCTCCAGGGCTCGGAATTCGCTGCGGCGGTGGCTGATTCGGATCTGGTGATCACCACCTACGCACTGCTCGCCCGCGATATCACGCTGCTGAACGAACAGCAGTGGGAGCGGATCGTGCTCGACGAAGCCCAGCACATCAAGAACGCGGTGACCCGGCAGGCGCGTGCGGCCAGGGCGCTCACCGCGCGACATCGGCTGGCGCTCACCGGAACTCCGGTCGAGAACCGGCTGGAAGAACTGCGGGCGCTGTTCGACTTCGCCATGCCGAGACTGCTCGGCAGCCCGCAATCGTTCCGCGCCAAGTTCGCGGTGCCGATCGAGCGCGAACGCGATCAGCAGGCCATCGATCGGCTGCGCCTGATCACCGATCCGTTCGTGCTGCGCAGGCTCAAAACCGATCCGGCGGTGATCAGCGACCTGCCGGAGAAGCTGGAGATGACGGTGCGGGCCAACCTCACCGTCGAACAGGCCGCCCTCTACCAGGCCGTCGTCGACGACATGCTGGAGAAACTCAAAGACGCGAAGGGCATGGCGCGCAAGGGCGCTGTGCTCGGCGCGCTGACCCGCCTCAAACAGGTCTGCAACCACCCCGCGCACTATCTGGGCGACGGTTCGCCGATCCTGCGACGCGGCGGCCACCGCTCCGGCAAGCTGGCGCTGGTCGAGGACGTGCTCGACGCGGTGCTCGCCGACGGCGAGAAGGCCCTGCTCTTCACCCAGTTCCGTGAGTTCGGCGACCTGATCCAGCCCTACCTCACCGAACGGTTCGGCACCCCGATCCCGTTCTTGCACGGCGGCGTGGCCAAGCAGCGCCGCGACGATATGGTGACCGGCTTCCAAGGGGAGAACGGCCCGCCGCTGATGTTGCTCTCGCTCAAAGCGGGCGGCACCGGGCTGAACCTCACCGCCGCCAATCACGTGATCCACCTGGACCGCTGGTGGAATCCGGCCGTCGAGAACCAGGCCACCGATCGCGCGTTCCGGATCGGCCAGCAGCGCGCGGTGCAGGTCCGCAAGCTGGTGTGCGTCGACACCATCGAAGAGCGGATCGACGAAATGATCAACGGGAAGAAGCAATTGGCCGATCTGGCGGTCGGCGCGGGCGAGAACTGGATCACCGAGATGAGCACCGACGAACTGCGCGAGCTGTTCACCCTCGGCGCCGAGGCGGTGGGTGAGTAGATGGCCGACTTCAGCCAGTTCGGTCCGCGCAAACCGGTGCGCGGCGGTGCCCAGGCTCGCGGCGGTTTCGGCCGGACCTGGTGGGGCAAGTCGCTGCTCGACGCGGTGGAGAAGGTCGCCGACGCGGGCAGGCTCTCGCGCGGACGCACCTACGCCAGGGTCGGGCAGGTGGTGAACTACCGGATCGAACGCGGCGCGGTGACCGCGGAGGTGCAGGGCAGCCAACCGAGCCCGTTCACCTCGGTGCTGTCGATCCGGCCGCTGCGCGAGGACGAGGTGGACCTGCTGCTCGCCGAGATCAGGGAGGCGCCCGGCATGCTGGCCGAGATCGCCTCGGGCGCGCTCCCACCCGCGCTCGGCCCGCACCTACTGCCGACCACGGCCTCCGAACTGGACTTCGCCTGCAGCTGCCCGGACATGGGCTGGCCGTGCAAGCACGTGGCGGCGGTCTGCTATCTGCTCGCCGAGCGCCTGGACGAGCAGCCCAGCGAGATCCTCACCCTGCGAGGGCTCGACCTCGACACCCTCATCGGCGGTGTCGAGAAGTCCTCGCGCACCGCCGATTCCGACGACCCCTACGGCGACGAGCTGGTCCTACCCGAGCTGCCCCGCGTCGAATTCCACGCCGTCATCGACGACCTCGACGCGATTCCGCTGCGTCGCGCGCTGCGGATGTCGGCCGAGGACGAACCGACCGCGGCAACCGGTTTACGCGAATTGCGCTCGCTCTATACCGAATTCGACGACTGAGTCGACGGCTCGGCCCGGTCTGCTGTTGGACCTGGCATCAGCCCAGCTCGTACTCGAACCAGATATGGTGTCCGCCTTCGGCATCCACGTACAGCGCGCCGGTACCGGCGATGCCGGTCAGTTCCCCGGTGCCGCTGCGGGGGACGATGTGGAAGAACTCGTCGGTGCGGTCGGTACCACCGGTGGTGGCGGAGTGGACGAAGTTGAACGCACCGGCCTTGCCGTTCAGCGCACCCTCGAAGGACTCCATCGCGAGATAGGTGCCCGCGCCGGTGCTCATGTCGAAGGCGGCGGTGAACAGCGTGGCCGAGAGCCCTTCGATCTCGCCCGCGTAGGCCTTCGTCATGGTCGAGATGCCGACCGGCATCCCGGTGACGATGGGCGGCTGCGGCGTCAGCTCGGTGGGATCGAACGCGGTGACCTCGAAGGTGCCGATGGCTTTCATGCGCCGATGCTAAACCCGGCCACCGACAGAAACCGGCTCGTGGACGCGGCGATTCACGCGGTGGGTTCGATCCGGTAGAACCGGACGGCATTGCCGCCGAACACCTTCCGCAGGTCGTCGGTGCTCGCGCCCGCCTCGCTCAGCGCGGTGGCCACGGTCTCGGCCGCGCCGCCGAGGCTCGTGATCGGCTTGTCGACCGGAAAGTTCGACCCCCAGATCAGCCGGTCGGCGCCGAACACCGCCAGCGCGTGCGCCAGCAGCGGCCCCACCCGTCTCAGCAGTGTGGGGACAGGTGTCGGAGCACCGCGTCGTGGCACCGGATGTCCGAGCACCGGCATCATCAGCCCGCTCACCTTGGCCACCACGTTGGGCTGCGCGGCCAGATCGGTGAGGTCCTCGCGCCACTGATCGAACAGGACCTCCCGCTGTCCGGCGGTGTGCCCGGTGTCCTTGCCGACCGGCCCGAAGATGCCCGCGGGCGTCCCCAGATGATCGAGCACGATCGGTACCTCGGGGAACCGTTCGGCCAGCGCCGTCACCTCGGGGAGCTGCCCCGAGTACACCCAGGCGTCGAACGAGAGCCCACGCTCGGCGAGCTGCCCGAAGCCGTGCAGGAACGCCGGGGCGGTGAGTGCGCCGTCGTGGGCGGCGAAGGACTTCACGGCGGGATCGGGGTGGTGGGCGACCATCGTCCGGATACCACGGAACAGCGGCGACGCGGACTGATGCGCATCGAGCACCGCGCCGAAATCCGCGCCGGCGGGGTCGGCCGAGCCGATGATCGTGGCCAAGGCGGGCGTGTCGACACCGAACGGCAGGCTCGCCACCCAGCGCGTCTCGTCGGGCTTCCAGCCCGTCCACTGCACCTCGATTTCCACCACGGATTCGACCGGCGTATTTCCCCGGTCCGCGCGGTAGTCGGCGGGCAGATAAGGCTGGAGGTAGGCGCTGGGCTCGCCGACGAATTGGCGGTCACGCAGCGGGGCCAGCTTCGCCGCGATATCGACCGGTAAAGGCAGATAGCGCATCAATTTCGCGAGCTTGCTGAACTCGCGTGGGGTGGCATGCGGATCCCACTGGTGAATATGGGCATCGATGATGTCGAAGTCGGTCAGATCCATGCTGTGCGTCCCATCGCCGCCGCTGGCAGAGCTCACGGCGATTGTCACACGCCAACGGCGCGCCGCGACGGATTACGCGGTTCACACAGTGCGCCGATACTGTCCGCCCACCGCGAAGAAGGCATCGGTGACCTGCTGCAATGTGCACACCCGCGCCGCGTCCATGAGTACTTCGAAAATATTTCCGTCGGTGTGCGCTACCTCGGTCAGCCGCGCCAGCGCGCGATGGGATTCCTCGGCGTGATCAGCCTGGAAACTGTGCAGCCGGTCCAGCTGGGAGCGGCGTTCGGTTTCGGTGCCGCGAGCCAGTTCCAGCGGGGCGTGTTCGGCGCCGTCGTCGCGGCCGCGGAAGGTGTTCACCCCCACGATCGGCAGAGATCCGTCGTGTTTGCGCTGCTCGTAACGCATCGACTCGTCCTGGATGCGGCCGCGCTGATAGCCGGTCTCCATCGCGCCGAGCACTCCGCCGCGTTCGCTGATCCGCTCGAATTCGACCAGCACGGCCTCTTCGACGAGATCGGTGAGTTCGTCGACGATGAAACTGCCCTGGAGCGGATTCTCGTTGACGGCGAGGCCCCATTCTTTGGCGATGATGAGCTGAATCGCCAGCGCGCGGCGCACCGAATCCTCGGTCGGGGTGGTCACCGCCTCGTCGAAGGCATTGGTGTGCAGGCTGTTGCAATTGTCGTAGACGGCGATCAGCGCCTGCAGGGTGGTGCGAATGTCGTTGAACTGCATTTCCTGCGCGTGTAGTGATCGACCCGAGGTCTGCACGTGGTACTTGAGTTTCTGGGCGCGTTCGCCCGCACCGTACCGGTCGCGCATCGCGATCGCCCAGATCCGGCGGGCCACCCGGCCGATCACCGTGTACTCGGGATCCATGCCATTGGAGAAGAAGAACGACAGATTCGGGGCGAAGTCGTCGATCGCCAGCCCGCGCGCGAGGTAGGTCTCCACATAGGTGAATCCGTTGGCGAGGGTGAAAGCGAGCTGGCTGATGGGATTCGCGCCTGCCTCGGCGATGTGATATCCCGAAATCGAGACCGAATAGAAGTTCCGGACGTCGTTGCGTACGAACCATTCCTGGACGTCGGCCATCATGCGCAGGCTGAATTCGGTGGAGAACAGGCAGGTGTTCTGGCCTTGGTCCTCCTTGAGGATGTCGGCCTGCACCGTGCCGCGCACGGTCGACAGCGTGCGTGCCCGGATATCGGCGGCTTCCGCCGATGTCGGTTCGCGCCCTTCGGCATCGGAGAAGCGCTGCAGCGCCTGATCGATCGCGGTGTTGAGGAAGAAGGCCAGGATGGTCGGGGCGGGGCCGTTGATGGTCATCGAGACCGAGGTGGTCGGGGCGCCGAGATCGAAACCGTCGAACAGGGTGCGCATGTCCTCGACGGTGGCCACCGAGACTCCCGAGGTGCCGACCTTGCCGTAGATGTCGGGGCGTTCGGCCGGGTCGTGGCCGTAGAGGGTGACGGAGTCGAACGCGGTGGACAGGCGGGTGGCTTCGGCATGGGCGTTGAGGACCTTGAATCGCCGGTTGGTGCGGGCCGGATCACCCTCACCCGCGAACATCCTGGCGGGGTCCTCGTTCTCGCGTTTGAACGGGAAAACGCCCGCGGTGAACGGGAATCGGCCGGGCAGGTTCTCGGCGCGCAGAAAACGCAGGAGGTCGCCGTCGTCGGTGCAGCGGGGGAGGGCCACACGGGGAATGCTGGTCCCGGACAGGGATTCGCGGCGCAGCGGCGTGCGCAGTTCGCGGTCGCGGATACGCACCACCTGTTCGTCGCCGCGGTAGCTCTCCGCGACCGCCGGCCATTCGGCCAGTGCCGCGGTCGAGGCCGCGGAGAGGGCGGGACGGGCCTGTGTGAGCAGGTCGGTGACGGCCGTGTCGTCGGGGAGCTCGTCGTGTACCAGTGCCAGTCGTTGAATCCGTTGGGCGGCAGCGGCTTCGCGCTGGGTGTCGGCGTGATAACCGCGGACCGTGTCGGCGATGTCGGCCAGATACCGGACCCGTGACGGGGGCACGAGCTGGGCGAAGCGGGTGGAGACCGAGGTGTCGACGCGGGGCAGGACGCCGGGCTCGAGCGTCAGGCCGTGTTCGGTGAGCAGGCCGGTGAGGTGCTGGTACAGGGCGGTGACCCCGTCGTCGTCGAACGTCGCCGCGCTGGTGCCGAAGACTGGCATGTCAGCGGGGCTCGCGCCGAATTCCGCACGGTTGCGGATCAATTGGCGCGCCACATCGCGGACCGCGTCGGCCGCGCCACGGCGCTCGTACTTGTTGATCGCGACGACATCGGCGTAGTCGAGCATGTCGATCTTCTCGAGCTGGGACGCGGCGCCGAACTCCGGCGTCATCACATACAGCGCCACGTCCACGTGGTCGACGATGCCCGCGTCGCCCTGTCCGATGCCGGGGGTCTCGAGGATGACCAGGTCGTGACCGGCGGCCCGGCAGGCGGCGATCATGGCGTCGATATCGTCGGGCAGTTCGTGATTGCCACGGGTGGCCAGTGACCGGAAATACACGTGATCGCCGTCGAGGGCGTTCATCCGGATCCGGTCACCGAGCAGGGCGCCGCCGGCTCGCCTGCGGGTCGGGTCCACCGCGAGCACGGCGATGCGCAGCTTGTCCTGCTGGTCGGTGCGGAGCCTGCGCACCAATTCATCGGTGAGGGAGGACTTTCCGGACCCGCCGGTGCCCGTGATGCCGAGCACGGGAACACGCCGTGTGGTCGCGGCCGCGAGGATCGCCGCCCGATCGGATTCGGGCAGCGAGCCCTGCTGCAGGCAGGTGATGGTGCGCGCCAGGGCGTTTCGATCGCCGGTGTAGAGCGCGTCGAGATCGGGGGCGGTGCGCGCGGGGTCGACATCGCAGAGCTGGATCAGTTCGTTGATCATGCCCGGCAGGCCGAGGCGCTGGCCGTCCTCGGGGGAGAAGATCCGCACGCCGCTCGCCGCGAGTCGCTCGATCTCCTCGGCGACGATCACCCCGCCGCCACCGCCGAAGATCCGCACCTCACCGGCGCCCGCCTCGCGCAGTGCCCGCGCCAGGTATTCGAAGAACTCGATGTGCCCACCCTGATACGAGCTCACCGCGACGCCCTGCACGTCTTCCTCGATCACCGCGTCGACGATCTCGCGTACCGACCGGTTGTGCCCGAGATGGATCACCTCGGCGCCCTGTGCCTGCAGAATCCGCCGCATGATGTTGATCGCCGCGTCGTGCCCGTCGAACAGTGCCGCCGAGGTCACGAAGCGCACGGGATTCACCGGAACATGCAGGCTCATGACTGCCTCCGCCATTGATAGATCGCCCGATACTAGGACATCAAAGTAATTCTACTGTGAACCGCGTCACTTGGCCGCGAAACGCCCCGCCCGGCTTGCGGCGGAATCATCACCGCAGGTCGACATACTCGACGGATGGTTCGCGAGCACCGGGTGGATGTGGCGTTGGAGCGACTGGTGGCGTCCGCGGTGATCAGTGGGGAGCAGCGGGGAGCGGTGCTACGGGCGGTCGACGAGCAGGAGCGGGCCGGGCGCGCGAGCGGGGGACGGGTGGCCGCCGAGATCGTGACGTACCTGGGGGCCGCGCTGGTAGCCGCGGGTTTGGGGCTGTTCATCGACAAGGCGTGGGCGCAGGTGGCGCAATCGGGGCGGGTGGTGTTGCTGGTGGTGGTCGCCGGGTGCGCGATGTGGGGAGCGGTGGTACTGGCCGAAGGATGTGTGGGCGTGTTCCGCCGGGTGCCGATCGCGTCGGCGGGGCGGGTGCGGCTGGCGGCGGTGCTGCTCGTGCTGGCGGCGGTGGCGGTGACCGGTGCGGTGGCGACGGCGTTCGACGGGCATCATGGCGACGCGACGGCCGTCGCGGCCTCGATCGCGGGACTGTTCACCGCCGTTCTCGGATATCTGCTGGTGCCGAGCGTGCTCGGAACGGTCGCGGTGGCCTGCTTCGGTGTCGCGAGCATTCTGAGCGTCACCTCGGAGCTGTTCGATGTCCGGTCGCCGTGGCAGGGGATCGCGCTGATGGCATTCGGTGCGCTGTGGTTCGGACTCGCGTCGGCTCGCCTGCTGGTGGCCGAATGGGCCGGATATGTCCTCGGCGGGGTGATCGCGGTGATCGGGGCGCAATCGGTGACGTTCGGCGAATCGCTGTGGCGGCCCTGCCTGACCGCGCTGATCGGGGTGCTCTGCTTCGTGCTGTACGTGCTGCGCCGCGACGCCGTGCTGGTGCTCGGTGGGGCGGCGGGGATCGCGATCGCGGTCGTGCAGGTGGTGGCCGACTACACCGCTGGTGGGCCGGTCGTCGCCTGCGTGGTGTTGGGGATCGGCGCGCTGGTGCTCACCGCGGGGGTGGTGGTCGTGGTCGGCAAGCAGCGATGACCTGCGGTGGGCCTCGGGCGGGTCGGTTCAGGTCAGCGGATCAGGGTGGTTTCCTGGGCGCGGATCGTGCGGAAGAAGCGGGGACCCACATCGGCGCCGTCGTGGTTGTAGCTGTCGATGATCTCGGCGAGCTCGTCGGCGAGCCGGCGCAGGTCCTCGGTGGCGGTGATGCGGTCGAATTCGTCGGGTTCCCAGCCCCACGCGGGGGGTATGTCGGTGATGGTGACGACGATCTGGTCGGCGAACGGGGTCGTCACGGCCACGGTGAGCTCGGCGGGAGCCGCGGCGAGGGGGCTGTGGACGGTGACCTCGCCGGGCGCGCCCGCGGCGACGAAAGTGCGGGCGAAGGCGATGTCTTCGCGGACCGATTCCACGATCGAGGCGGTGCTCGCGTGCCTGCCCGCACGGTGGTGCCGCGAACCGTAGACGCGGTCCGGCGCGGCGCCCGAAGCAGTGTGGTCCGCGGCTTTTCGGAGCAATCGGTCCAGCATCCGCTCCGCGGTGGCGCGCTCGCCCGCGCCGGTGTTCTCGTGGTCGATCAGTGCGCGCAGGCGGGTGATCCGCACGAAGTGGTCGCTGCCCATGGCGACGATTGTGCCGCAAATCGGGCGCGGTGGAATGCGTCACAGACGGCGTGCCACAGTTCAGATCCAGGTCACCGGAGAGCGGCGCGGCTCGGTATGGTCTGCACCATCCGTGACCGTTGATTGACAAGAGGGTGGCTGTGACCGAATTCGAGACGATTCTGCTGGAGCGCAAGGGCGGCACCGACGGTAAGGGCGGGGTCGGCTGGATCACCCTGAACCGGCCCAAGGCACTCAATGCTCTCAATGCCCAGGTCCTCGACGACGTCATCGCCGCGCTCGACGAGCTCGACCGCGATGATTCCATCGGCGCCGTCGTGATCACCGGCTCGGCGAAGGCCTTCGCGGCGGGCGCCGACATCAAGGAGATGGCGCCCAAGTCGTACATGGACATGTTCCTGGCCGACTATTTCGCCCGCTGGGACCGCCTGGCCAACTTCCGCAAGCCCACCATCGCCGCCGTCTCCGGGTACGCGCTCGGTGGCGGCTGTGAGCTGGCGATGCTGTGCGACATCCTGATCGCCGCCGACAACGCCAAGTTCGGCCAGCCCGAGATCACCCTCGGCGTCATCCCCGGCATCGGCGGCTCGCAGCGTCTCACCCGCGCGATCGGCAAGGCCAAGGCGATGGATCTGATCCTGACCGGCCGGATGATCGGTGCCGAGGAAGCCGAGCGCTCCGGGCTCGTCTCGCGGGTCGTGCCCGCCGACGAACTGCTCGACACCGCGCTGGAGGCCGCGCAGACCATCGCGTCGATGTCGCTGCCGGTCGCGATGGTCGCCAAGGAAGCGGTGAACCGCTCGTTCGAGAGCACGCTCGCCGAGGGGCTGCTGTTCGAACGCCGGGTGTTCCATTCGCTGTTCGCGACCGAGGATCAGAAGGAAGGCATGGCCGCCTTCGTCGAGAAGCGGCCGCCGAACTTCACCAACCGCTAGTTCGGTTTCCAGCGCGGCGCACCGTCGATGAAGTGCGCGGTACTCGGCGCGGTGCCCTGTTCAGGGGACCGCGCCGAGGGGTTGTCGTTGCTGAGCAGGCCGGCGACCGTGCCACCGAGGGTGGCCGTCACCGCGACCGCCGCGAGAAGTTTTCGGCGACCCTGGCGCGGCGGCACTCCGATGACCCCCGCACCTCCACGCGGCATCCGTAACCGCGCCGAGGGGCGACGGGCGCACAGCAGCACCGCGCCGCGCGCCGAAACATATTCTGGCTCAGGGTCGTACACGATCGGCAGGCCGATCAGCCGGGCCAGATCCGCGCGCATGCTCGGGTTGCGGGTGCAGCCGCCCAGTAGTGCCAGCGCTCCCGGCTGCACCCCGGTCTCCTCGATCAGCAGGCGCACGAACGACGCCGAATGATGCAGTCCCGCTTCGCAGAGAGCGGCCAGATCGCTGCGGGTGAGCACGGCACGGCCGCCGGTGTCGGCATCGGCGGCGGTGACAACTCTGGTGCGGCTCAACGATTCCCGATGTTCGCGGCTGGCGTGCGCGTCGGCCGAGACGCCACTGCGCGCGAGTTGCCGGCGCAGCAGCGCGTCGTAGCCGTTGCCGCTGATGACGGTGCTGCGTTTGCCCGCGAGGATGGTTTCGGTACGGCAATCGGCGTGGGTGATGGTCAAACCGGAATTGCCCAGGTCGTAGAGCATCACCGAGTCGGTGGCGGGCAGCAGGCCGCTGAAACGCAGATAGCGTAACTGGGCCAGTGGTTCGTCGACGATCGCGAAGTCGGCCTGGCCCGCTGCCGCTCTGATCGCATCGGCCTGTAACTCGCTGCGGCAGGTGACCGCGGTGCCGGAAATGTACTCGTCGCGTTCGGCGGCCGCGGCGCGCATGCGATGGATCGCGGTGAGTACCGATTCCTCCACCGATCCGCCCGCCCGGCGCGGTACGTGGATCCGGTCGATGGGCGGCATGTGGGGCTGATCGGAATGGGTCAGCAGCGCACGGGCTCCACCCGCGCCCGCCGACACCCCGAGGATCAGCACCATGCGCTACATCGTGAACCTTTTCGGGCTAGCTGCCAAGGGGATCGGCAGAAGATTCTCCGGTCGATTGCCAGGTCGCGTGGAATGCGAGGTTTTCCGGGTCGTCGACCGCGAAATCGCCCGCGTCGTGACGGAATTGTGCCAGCAGTCGTAACAGGTCGCGGCCCTGGTCGGCGGGCAGGCCGGGTTCGGCGAACACCTCGGCGTTCAGTGCCGCCGTGGCTTCGGCCACGGATTTCCTTCCCGCGCTGGTGATTTCGATGAGAGTTGCCCGTCGGTCACTGGGGTGCGGGACGCGGACCACCAGCCCCGCGGCTTCGAGCCGATCGACGGTATTGGTCACGCTCGTCGGATGCACCTGCAGACGCGCACTCGCCTTGGCCATCGGCAGCGCGCCGGTGCGGCTGAAACTGAGCAGCTGCAGGAGTTCGTAGCGGGAGAACGTCAGCCCGGACGGTTTGAGCGCCTCGTCGACGCGCGCCATCACGATCTGCTGCGCCCGAACCAGCGAGGTCACCAGGGCCATCCCATCGGCGACCGACTCCCAGCCGTGGGCGACCCACTGCCGGTAAGCCTCGGCGATAGGGTCCTGGGAAAGCGGTCTGGGCCGTGACATGAAAACGATCATTCCACGACCCAGCCGCTTTCCCACAGAGCGAGCGGCGGGAATTGAACCCGCGTAGACGGCTTTGCAGACCGTTGCCTTACCACTCAGCCACGCCCGCCTCGCCATTGATAGTGCCGTGCTCCGGTGCTCGCGGCGAGGGTTGGGATCAGCGTGATCTCAACGATCAATCCAGCGAAACTTGATGTCGGTGGCCTGTGTCACACTCGTCGGTGATGAGCCGTCACACGACTTTTCGATACTGCCTCGATCCCACGGTCGAGCAGTCCGTCGTGCTCGCCCGTCATGCCGGTGCGGCTCGGTTTGCGTTCAACCAAAGCCTGGCTTTTGTGAAGGTCGCGCTCACCGAACGCAAGATCTCTCGGGAACATCCAGTGCCGTGGACCCGGTTCGATCTGATCAACACGTTCAACACCTGGAAGAAGTCCGAAGGCGCTGGACGGGTCTTCGCTGTCGACACGGACGGGGTCGCCGAGGTCCTCGTGACCGGGTTGGCGTGGCGTACCCAGGTATGCCAACAAGTCTTCGAGGAAGCCGCCGTCGACTGCGGTCGCGCCCTGGCCGCGTTCTCGGACTCCAGGACGGGTAAACGCACAGGTAGGCGGATCGGGTTTCCTCGATTCAAGAAAAAGACCAACACTGTCCCGGCGTTTCGGATCCGCAACAAATGTGCCAGGACAGGATGGACGGCGATCCGAATCGGTGACGACCTGATCGCACGGTCGGTGACCCTGCCAGGGATCGGTGCGGTCAGGGTGCGCGAGGACACCCGCCGGTTGCGGCGGATGCTCGCCAAAGGGCGGGCGAAGATCCTCTACGCCACCGTCTCTTTCCGGGCGGGACGATGGTGGATCAGCCTGGCTGCAGAGGCATCCGATCTGCACCCGGCTCACCATCACCGGCCGCGGGAACACCACGATGACGGTGGTTGGGTCGGGATCGACAGAGGGTTGACCGTTTTCGCCGTCGCGGCAACCGCCGGCGGGGCCGAAGTCGCGCGCGTCGCCACCGCTCCCAAGCCCTTGGCTACTGAACTTGCCCAGCAACGCCGTCTGGCGAAATCGTTGTCTCGGAAACAGAAAGGCTCTCATAACCACAGACAGGCAGCCGCCCGGCTGCGACGCCACCACCATCGAGTCGCCGATATTCGCCGTCACTTCACCCATCAGATCGCTAACAGGCTGGTCAAAACCCACGACCGGATTGTTGTCGAAGACCTGAACGTGGTGGGGATGCTAGGCAACCATCGCTTGGCACGCGCGATCAGCGATGCTGGATGGTCTGACTTCGCTCGGCTGTTGACTTATAAACAGGCATGGCGTGGTGGCACGGTCACCCTCGCGAATCGCTGGTATCCATCGAGTAAGCGGTGCTCGGCCTGTGGGGCGATCAACCCCGTCTTGTCGTTGGCGGATCGAGTATTCCTCTGCAAGTGTGGATTTCGTGCTGATCGTGACCATAACGCGGCGATCAACCTCGCCCAATGGCCGGCGATTGCACAGGACTTTTCGCGATCCCCGGACCCCCGAGCAGGAGGCCGGGTAAACAATGTCCGCCGACGGGAAGGCGCTGACCGACACTTTGTGGGTGTTGGTGAAACCGTTCCGATTGACGCGGAAACAGACGTTCACGCAACAATTGTGGCGTGAACCGACGACGCCCGAGAAAGGCGGTGTCCGGAAACTCTCTGGTTTCCGGACATGCTGTAAACCACTCAGCCGCGCTGAGGGTTGGGATCAGCGTGATCACAATGTCAGTAGGCGACGGCGGGGCCGTGGACGGTGAGGCGGACGCGGTTGCCGGTGGCGGGCGCGTCGATGCCGGTGCGGCGGACGCGGACGGTGCCCGCGCCCTCGGCGAGGTCGATGGTGACGATCACGTCGGGGCCACGGAAGTCGACGGCGGTGACGTGACCGGAATGCGGTTCGTCGTCGGCGATCACCTGGGCGGCGAGCTGTTCGGGGCGAATCATCAGGGTCACTTCGCCGGTGGGGGCGCCCGGCTGCACCGGGACGGGCCCGAGGACCGACTTGGCGGTGTCGGCTTCACAGAGGGCGTCGAGGAGCACGCAGTCCCCGAGGAAGCGGGCGGTGAACAGGTCGGCGGGCCGGTGGTAGACCTGCTGCGGCGGCCCGACCTGGGTGAACCGCCCCGCGCGCATGACGGCGACCTGCTCGGCGAAGCTGAGTGCTTCCTCCTGATCGTGGGTGACCAGGATGCTGGTCATGCCCGCGGCGCGCAGCGTGTCGGCCACGGCCTGTCGGGTGGTGGCGCGCAGGCCCGTGTCGAGGGCGCTGAACGGCTCGTCGAGCAGCATGAGATCCGGTTTGCGGGCGAGTGCGCGGGCCAGGGCGACACGCTGTTGCTGGCCACCGGAGAGTTGATGGGGTTTGCGGTCGGCGTAGTCGGGGTCGAGGGAGACCATGGCCAGGAGTTCGATGACACGGGGGCGGTCGCGGTGTGGGCGCAGGCGGTCGACGGCGCCGCGCAGCCCGGTGTGCAGGCCGTAGGCGATATTGTCGGCGACGCTCAGGTGCGGGAACAGGGCGCCGTCCTGGGCCACGTAACCGATTCTCCTGCGCTGCGGCGGTACACAAATACCTTGGTGGACAACAGTGTCCGAGCCGAGCCGCACCGAACCTGTATCCGGGCCCTCGAATCCGGCGATCACCCGCAGCAAGGTGGTCTTGCCGCAGCCCGACGCGCCGACCACCGCCGTTGCCGTGCCGTTCGGTACGTCGAGGTCGATGTGATCGAGCACCGTGGTGCCACCGAAACTCTTCGAAACACCTTCGACAACAAGCCGACTCATATCCCGGCCGCCTTTCGTGACTGGGTGAACAGCAGATAGGTCACCGGGACGGCGGCGATGATCATGATCAACGCGTACGGCGCCGCGGCCGCGTAATCGAGTTCGCCCGACTTCGCCCAGAACTGCATGGCCAGGGTGCGTGTGCCGGTGGGCGCCAGCAGTAGCGTCGCGGTGAGTTCTGTTGATACCGCGACGAAGACGAGTGCGGCGGCCGACGCGGCGGTAGGTGCCGTCATCCGCAGGGTGACCCGGAAGAAGGTGGTCGAGGCCGATTCGCCCAGTGACCGCGACACCTCTTCGAGGCCGACCGGGACCTGCGCCAGCCCGGCTCGCACGCTCACCAGTGCACGGGGCAGGAACATCAGCGCGTAGGCGATCACCACCAGCGACACCGTCTGGTACAGCGGCGGTGTCCAGCGAATGGTGACGGTCACCAGGGCGAGCGCGATCACGATGCCGGGCAGCGAACTGGTGATGTAGTTGGCGCCCTCGATCAGCCGGGCGAACGTGCTCGTCGAACGCACCGCGATCCAGGCGACGGGGAACGCGCACAGCGTGGTGACCAGCGCGGCCGCGGCCGCAAGGCCGATCGTCTGGCTCAGCGCCGCACCGATTTCCACGGAATCCCACACCGCCGAACCACCCAGCCACAGCCAGCGCCCGATCGTCCACAGCGGCACGCCGAGCGACCCGGCAACCACCGCCACGAGTACCCCGAACAATGGCACCCGCAGCCCACCCAACGCGATCGGCCGCGCCGCCCGCGCCGCACCACCACCCAGCCGGGCGTAGCGCGCGTCGCCGCGCAGCAGCGACTCACCACCGAGCAGCGCCAGACAGCACAGCACCAGCACCCCCGCGAGCATGCTGCCCGCCGGTCCGGCGAAACTGCTCTGGTACTGCTCGAAGATCGCCGTGGTGAAGGTGTCGAACCGCAACATCACGAACGCGCCGTATTCGGCGAGCAGATGCAGGCCGATCAGCAGGCCGCCGCCGAGAATCGCTAATCGCAACTGCGGCAGCGTAATTCGCCAGAACACAGCTACCGGCCCCGAGCCCAGCGCACGCGCCGATTCCTCGATCGCTGGATCGAGTCGGCGCAGCGTGGCCGCGACCGGCAGGTACACCAGCGGAAAATACGACATCGTCGCCACGATCACCGCGGCCGACAGCCCGTGCATCGACGGGAAAACGCTTACCCATCCATAACTGTTGACGAACGCGGGCACCGCGAGCGGGGCGACCAGCACCGGCCCCCACCACGCCCGTCCCGGCACATCGGTGCGCTCGACGAGCCAGGCCGACCCGATGCCGAGCACCACGCAGACCGGCACCGTGCACACCACCAGCAGTGCCGTGTTCGTCAGCAGCTCACCTACCCGGGGTCGGAACACCAGCGCGGCAGCCTCGCTCAGCCCGGTGTCGAACAGCACCGAGACGATATAGCCCAGCGGCACGAACGTCGCCGCCGTGAGCACCAGCGCGACGAGCGTGCTGAACACCCCGGGCCGACCGACCCGGGGTGCCGACCTCACGAGGGTGGTGCGCACCTAGAGCAGCCCGGCCTCGGTCATCAGCTGGGTGACCTTCTTCGCGTCGAGCTTGCTCGGGTCGATCGCCGGCGCCTGCAGGTCGGCCAGCGGGGGCAGCGCGGGGTTCGCGGCGACATCGCTCGCCACCGGGTACTCCATCGAATCGCCGTCGCGCAGCACCTCCTGGCCCTTCTTCGCGGTGATGAAGGCCAGGAACTTCTGCGCGGACTCCTGCTTCTTGCTCGACTTCAGCACCCCGCCACCCGACACGCTGACGAAGGCGCCGGGGTCCTGGTTCTTGAAGTAGTGCAGCGCCGTGTTCGCGCTGCCCTCCTTGGTCTTGGCCTGGTCGCGGTACCAGTAGTAGTGGTAGATCACGCCGCCGTCGGGATTGCCCGCGTTGACCGCCTTCATGGTCGCGACATTGTTCTGCAGGCTGGTCGCGTTGGCCTTCATGCCGCGCAGCCAGGCACGAGTGACGTCCTCGCCCTTCAGGGCGAGCAAACCGGCCACGATCGCCTGGAAGTCGGCGCCGGACGTGCCCGCCGCCCATCGGCCCTGCCACTGCGGCTGCGCGAGATCCAGCAGCGAGGCGGGCAGCCCCGCAGTGTTGAGCTTGTCCTTGTTGTAGACGAAAACCGTTGCGCGAGCGGCGACTCCGGTCCACTTACCGGTCGACGGACGGTACCGTTCCGGCACCTGGTCGAGGGTGGCCTTGTCGACATCGGCGAACAGGCCCGCGTTCTCCACCAGCGCCATGGCCGGGGAGTTCTCGGTGAGGAAGGCATCGGCGGGGGAGTTGGCGCCCTCGGCGACGAGCTGATTGCCCAGCGCGGTGTCACCACCCTGCCTCAGAGTGACCTTGATGCCGGTCTCCTCGGTGAACGCCGCGACCCACTCCTTGGTGAGCGACTCGTGCTGGGCGTTGTAGACGGTGATCTCGTCGGCGCTGCCCGAGGAGGAGGAGCAGCCGCTCAGGCCGAGTGTCGCCACGGCGACCGCCATCAGTCCGGCCAGAGGTTTCCAACTGCGCGAGGTCATTCGCGTCCTTCCACCAAGGGTCCCCATCCTATGATGAGGCTTGCCTAAGGAAGATACCCCGCGTGACATGCGCGGATGCGGACGACCGGCGAATCAGAGTCCGGAGAGATCCCGGGTGACGGCGTGATTGCGGTCCTCGATCGTGCCGAGGAGATAGTCCGGTGCGGTGCCGAAATACTGGCCGCGAGTCAGGCTGCTCCAGCGGCGGGCATCCTCGGATCGGGTCTTGTAGAAGTTCACCCGGTAGCCGCCCTCGTAGACGTGGAGCAGGCAGTAACCACCCGGATACTCCTTCACCGCACCGACTTCCAGGAATTCCACCGCGCAGGGCAGGTCGGGCCGGGTGCGCCTGGTTCGGTGGGTGTGACCGCTGTGGTGCAGGAACACGCCCGGCGACCGCTGGTAGAGGCGCTGTAGTTCGAGGGCGACCGCGCGGTCGAGAATGAAGCCGGGGCCGCCGATATTGGTGAAGCCCGCCTCGGCGGTGACGGGGTGGTGGCCGAACACGATGGTCGGCCGGTCCGGGTCGGCGCGCAGCGTTTCGGTGAGGGCGTCGAGTTGCGGGCGGTCCACGGTGCCGCCCGCGGCATCCGGGGCGCTGGTGTCGAGGCCGAGGATGCGCAGGTCACCGAGGTGGTGTTCGGTCAATTGCTGCCGGGGCAGGAAGTGATCGCCCCAGCAGTCGGCGCAGTCGGGATAGTCGTGCGGGCGGTCATGGTTGCCGCGGGCGACCAGGTAATCGGTGCCGAGAGTCCCCCATGTGTCCAGATGTGCTCGGACAGAACGTGATTCGTCGACGGTGGCCTCGTTCGTGAGGTCGCCGGCCAACAGCAGGAGCGAGGCGTCGCGGGCGCTGATATCAGCGAGGAGGCCGTCGAGCATGAACCGTGGATAGGGCGGGTCACTCTGGTATCCGGGTGGGAAACCGGCGATCACGATGCCGCTCACCGTTTCGCCGTAGTGCACGTCGTTGGCCAGGGCGATGGTGTGTAGCAGGCGTCCGGGAGGTGGTGTGAGCGTGGTGAATTCGCCACGCGCTTCGGGAGCGCCGGGTGCCGCCGTGGTGAGCGTCGGGGCGGGGAGCGCGCGAATTCCGTTGGACAGGGCCTGGAATCGGTACGGGCGGCCGGGCTCGAGGTCGTCGATCTCGGCGTGATGGAACGGGGTTCTGGAGTCGTCGTGGTAGACGGTGACCGGCTCGCGGGGCGAATCCGCCGGGGCCAGGCGCACTTCGGTATCGGCGGGGACCGGGAACGGACGGCCTCCCGGATCGAGACCGAACGTGGTCCAGGTCAGCACCACGCCACGATCGGTCACGGTGACGATTTCCAGATCGAGCGCGATCAGCGGATCGACGTGCGCCCCGCCGGAACCCGGTATCGCCGCGGCGAGCGCCGCGCCCGCCGCGGCGGCCAGTACGGTTCGGCGCGACGCTCCGCAGCAGCCCATGGTGTCGAGCGTAACGGCGGCTCAGGGCGATACCGGGAGGCGTCACCGGCTGTTCGGTCAGTGTTTGTTGGCCGGTGCCGAGCAGATCTTCCAGGTGCCGTCTTCCTTGGTGAGGTGCTCCTCGGTACTCGACTCGGTATCGGGCTCCTCGCCCTCCACCGACAGCGTCAGCTGACCGGTGACCGTCGCTTTCGCGTCGTCGCCGGTGATGACGATGTCCTTGACCTCGTCGATCGTCACCTGCACCGTCGCCCGCTCGAACTGCGCCCGCTGCTCGGGGGTGAGATTGTCGATCTCCGTACGATCCGCCTGGCAGGCCAGCTGCGCGGCGGCGATGAAACCGTCGGCATCGAGTGTGTCGTAGAAGTCGCGCACCGCGACATCGATCTGCTTCTCGTCCGACGACAACGGCGTACGCCCCTGCAACGTGAGCACGACCCCCGTCACCAGCACACCGACGACCACCAACGCGACGATCCCCAACGCCACGAACAACCCGGTCCGCTTCTTCTTCGGCGCGGGCGGCGGCACGAACACATCGGGCCCACCCGGATACTCGGGCCCCGGCGGCCCCCCGGCCCCGAACCCCGCATGCGGATACCCCGGCGGCCCGGACGGCATCCCCGGATCGACGGGCGGCTGCTGACCGAAGGGAGGCTGTTGTCCCTCGGGCGGATTCGTCATGGCAACGCTCCTGATGTCATCGGGGGCGTTGACCCCCAAAACCTATGGAACCGTGCGAGATCAAACCTGAATATCGAACAAACGAGGCGAACCATAACCTTCGCGTTCCACTCGACCTCACGCGGGGTTGGCTGCCTTCGTGGAGGGAAGATGAAGCCATGACGGCGTCGAGTGAGGGCTTGCCCTTCGCCCGCGGAACTACTCCGCCCTACTATGCCGCGATCTTGACCACCGCCTTGTCGACGGACGCTGCGGACTTGGCTGGATACGCGGAGGCGGGGGCGGAAATGGCCGATCAGAACCTCGTCCTGGTTCGCGAACGAGAAAGGCCCCGACCAAGCGGTCGGGGCCTTCTTCGGTGCCCTCGGCAGGAATCGAACCTGCGGCCTTCTGCTCCGGAGGCAGACGCTCTATCCCCTGAGCTACGAGGGCGGGATAGATGCCGGTCGCGGTGAGGCGATCGGGCAGCGACAGCGTATCGCATCGAGTGCGGTGCGCCAAAAACTGTGCCGGACCGGGGGTTGGGGCCGGTCCGGCCGTGGTTGTCAGCTGAGGGGGAGGGGGGTGGCGTTGCGGGCGGCGAGCATGGTGGTCATCAGCTGCGATTCGCCCTCTTGGGTTTTCGACATCGTGGCGGCCAGGGTGCGGACCGCGGTGGTGTCGGCGTGCTCGGCGGCGTAGTCGAGCATCGGGACACCGCCCTGGTGATGGCGCAGCATCAGTTGCAGGAACATCGTGTCCAGCGCGGGGCCGGTCGACTGGCGCAGCGCGGTCATCTCTTCCTGACTCGCCATACCGGGCATGGACTGCATCGGGCCCGGCATCGCCGGCTCGGCGGTGGAACCGCCGTGGTGGCCGGTGTTGCCGTGGTCGTCGCTCATCCAGCCCATGTAGCCGTCGACGTTCTGGTTGGACTCGCCCCACAGCTGCAACCACGCCTGCATGCGGCCGATCTGGTTCTGCTGAGTGGTCAGGATGTCGTAGGCGAGGCGACGCACGTCGTTGTCGGTCGAGGCGATCAGCGCCACCCCGGCCATGTCGACGGCCTGAGCGTGGTGCGCCGACATGTCCTGACTGAAACCGATGTCGACCGCGCTCGGCTCCGGTTCGGCGTTCTTCTCCAGCGGCATCCGCAACAGCACGCCCGCCACCGCGCCGAGCAGCAGCAGACCGATCGCGCCGAGAACGAGCACCGCCCCGGCCGGGCGACGCGCGCTCGACTCGGGCGCGGTGTCGTCGGGTTCGACCGCGCTCTCGTCCGCGCTCACTACTGACCCGCGGGCAGGCCGCCCGGCATCGGGATGTTCGGCAGGCCGGGGATGCCCGAGCCCGTGCCGCCGCCACCGAGTTCGGTCTGGTCCTGCGTCAGGCCCTTGCCGTCCATCGGGACCGCTTCGGGACCATAGGGCGAGGAGTCGAACGGCGGCGGGTTGTTCGCGTCGAAGATCGGGTTAGAGCAGCTCGCGCCGACCTCGGGGTAGGCGTAGGGGTTCTCGCGCAGGGCGGAGATGAACTGCTTGATCCGCGCGTCGTCGGCGTTGTCCAGCTTGAGCTGGTGTCCCCACGACTGCAGCGAGATCGCCGAGTCCAGACCCGGGTACGGCGACATCAGCGAGTACTGACGGCCCTTGACGAAGTTCGACAGCTTCTCGACACCGGCCGCGTCGACCTTGTCGGGGTTGTACGCGATCCAGACCGCGCCGTGCTCGAGCGAGTGCACCGCGTTCTCCATGCGGATCGGCTTGGCGTACACGGTGCCCGTGCAGTTCGCCCATGCGCCGTCGTGCGGGCCACCGAAGGCGGGGGCCTTGTCGTAGGCCACGCGCTGGCTGGCGGTCACGTGCAGACCGGCCGGGTACTCCGACTTCACGACGCCGTCGATCTTCGCCGACGGGTCCTGGTTCTCCTTGGAGGGGACCCATTCCTTGAGGTCGGTCTGGGCTTCGCGGATCGCGGCCTGGTCCATGTACTTGGGCACCAGGCTGTAGGCCAGCAGCCCGATCAGCGCGACGATGGCGACGCCCGCGCCGAGCAGCACCCATGGGGTGTCGCGCTTCTTGCCCGGAAGGTTGCCCTTGCGGGTCTTGCGGGACGGAGACGACTTCCCCGCGGCCCGCACGGCCTTGGCTGATGTGGCGCTGGTCCTGCTAGGCATCGCTCGTTGTGCTCTTTCGACGTGTGGATCGGTGGGTTCGTGGCGGGCGGTCGTGGTTGCAAGGGGCCCAGCCAATAGGATAGAGACTCGTGACTCCAGCTGACCTTGCAGATCTCCTTCGTACCACCGCGGCGAAGGTGCTTGTCGAACGCGGACTGGACTCGTCGGTCCTGCCCGAGCAGGTCACAGTGGAGCGTCCGCGCAACCCCGAACACGGCGACTATGCCACGAATGTGGCCATGCAGGTGGCCAAGCGGGTCGGAACCAACCCTCGCGAGCTGGCAGGCTGGCTGGCCGAGGCGCTGTCGGCCACCGAGGGTATCGATGTGGCCGAGATCGCCGGGCCCGGCTTCCTGAACATCCGTCTCGCCGCTTCGGCGCAGGGCGCCATCGTCACCCAGATCCTGGCCGCGGGGGAGATCTACGGCACCGGGTTCGCGCTGGCGGGTACCAAGATCAACCTCGAGTTCGTCTCCGCGAACCCGACCGGTCCGGTGCACCTGGGCGGTACCCGCTGGGCCGCCGTCGGTGACGCGCTGGGTCGCATCCTGGCCGCTCAGGGCGCCGACGTGACCCGGGAGTACTACTTCAACGACCACGGCGCGCAGATCGACCGCTTCGCGAAGTCGCTGGTCGCCTCCGCGCTGGGCGAACCGACTCCGGAGGACGGGTACGCGGGCGAGTACATCGCCGAGATCAGCGCGAGCATCGTCGCCGCGCATCCCGATGTGCTCACCCTGCCCGCCGACGAGCGGCACGAGGTGTTCCGCAGCGAGGGCGTGCAGCAGATGTTCGCCCAGATCCGCGCGGACCTGCACGAGTTCGGCACCGATTTCGACGTGTACTTCAACGAGAGCGAACTGTTCGCCTCCGGCGCCGTCGAACAGGCCGTCGAGCAGCTGAAGAACTCGGGCAACCTGTACGAGAAGGACGGTGCGTGGTGGATCGCCAGCACCGAATACGGCGACGACAAGGACCGCGTGGTCCTCAAGAGCGACGGCAACGCCGCCTACATCGCCGGTGACATCGCCTACTTCCAGAACAAGCGTGGCCGCGGCTTCGACCTGGCCATCTACATGCTCGGCGCCGACCACCACGGCTACATCGGCCGGTTGAAGGCCGCCGCCGCCGCGTTCGGCGACAATCCCGACACCGTCGAGGTGCTGATCGGGCAGATGGTGAACCTGGTGCGCGACGGCGTCGCCGTGAAGATGAGCAAGCGCGCGGGCACCGTGGTGACTCTCAACGACCTGGTCGAACAGATCGGTGTCGACGCCTCGCGCTACTCGCTGGTGCGTTCCTCGGTGAACTCGAGCATCGACATCGACCTGGACCTGTGGACCAAGGCGAGCAGCGAGAACCCGGTCTACTACGTCCAGTACGCGCACTCGCGGACCAGCAGCATCATCGGCAATGCCGCGAAGTACCCCGAATTCGCTTCTGCCGAACCGGATTTCGCGCTGATGACCTCGGGTCGCGAAGGTGATCTGATCCGCACCCTCGGGGACTTCCCGCGCGTGGTCGCCACCGCGGCCGACACCCGCGAACCGCACCGCATCGCCCGCTACCTCGAAGAACTGGCCGGGGTCTACCACCCGTTCCAGTCCGACGACGACATGCGTGTGCTGCCCAAGGGCGACGACGCCGTCACCCCGCTCAACGCGGCTCGCCTCGAACTGGTCAAGGCGACCCGTCAGGTGCTGGCCAACGGCCTCGCCCTGCTCGGCGTGAGCGCACCGGAGCGCATGTGAACACCGGCAAGCTTTTCAGGAAGGACGCACCGCGATGAGTGCACACCCGGCCGGTCCCCGGCACGCAGAGATCCCGCACGCGCCGAGTCTGGCCGAGCGCCCGACCGACCCGAGGGAGATGATCGACCTCCCCGAGAACGTCTGGCCGCGCAATGCCTCGCGCGGAGACGACGGTGTGGTCGCGCTGGCCGGCGTGCCCGTCACCGAGCTCGCCGAGCAGTACGGCACGCCGCTGTTCGTGATCGACGAGGACGACTTCCGCTCGCGCTGCCGCGACATGGTCGCCGCGTTCGGGCCGAACGCCCGCGTGCACTACGCGTCCAAGGCGTTCCTGTGTGGCGAGATCGCGCGCTGGATCCGTGACGAGGGCCTTTCCCTCGACGTGTGCTCCGGCGGCGAGCTCGCGGTCGCGCTGAACGCCGGTTTCCCGGCCGAGCGCATCGCGCTGCACGGCAACAACAAGTCGGTGCCCGAGCTCGAAGCGGCCGTCACGGCCGGTGTGGGGCACGTGGTCGTCGACTCGCTCTACGAGATCGAGCGGCTCGAAGCGGTCGCCGGTGCGGCGGGCGTGGTGCAGGACGTGCTGGTCCGCGTGACCGTCGGCGTCGAGGCACACACTCACGAGTACATCTCCACCGCGCACGAGGACCAGAAGTTCGGCTTCTCGATCGCGGGCGGCGACGCCATGGAAGCGCTCGCGCGCGTTTTCGAGGCCGACAACCTGCGTCTGGTCGGTCTGCACAGCCACATCGGCTCGCAGATCTTCGAACTCGACGGCTTCGAGATCGCCGCGCGCCGCATGCTCGGCCTGCTGCGCGAGGCCATCGACAAGTTCGGCATCGACCGCACCGCCCAGATCTCGACCCTGGATCTCGGCGGTGGTCTCGGCATTTCGTACCTGCCGAGCGACAACCCGCCGCCGCTGGGCGAATTCGCCACCAACCTGCGCGCGCTGGTCGCGGCCGAGGCCGCCCGTGCCGGGCTGCCCGAGCCGACCATCGCCGTGGAACCGGGTCGCGCCATCGCGGGTCCCGGCACCGTCACCCTGTACGAGGTCGGCACCATCAAGGATGTCGAACTCGACGGTGGCGCGCGCCGTCGCTACGTCAGCGTGGACGGCGGGATGAGCGACAATATCCGCCCCGCGCTGTATCAGGCCGACTACGATTGCCGTCTGGTCTCGCGCTCTTCGGACGCCCATGCGGTCGTCGCGCGCGTGGTCGGAAAGCATTGCGAGAGTGGCGATATCGTCATTCGTGACACGTGGATGCCCGCCGATGCGGCCCCCGGTGACCTGGTGGCCGTGGCGGCGACCGGTGCGTACTGCTACTCGATGTCGAGCCGCTACAACCTGCTCACCCGGCCCGCCGTGGTCGCGGTGCGTGACGGTGCGGCGCGACTGATTCTGCGCCGGGAAACGGTGGCGGACCTGCTCAGCCTGGAGGTGGAAGAATGAACGGCACCAAAGACGCGGGACGTCCGCTCGGCGTAGCCGTGCTCGGGATGGGCACTGTCGGCACCGAGGTGGTTCGCGTGCTGCGCGATCACGCCGATGACCTGCGTTCGCGCGTCGGAGCGCCGCTCGTGCTGCGCGGTGTCGCGGTGCGCGACATCAGCAAGGACCGCGGTCTGCCCGCCGAGCTGCTCACCACCGACGCCTCCGCGCTCGTCGCTCGCGACGACGTCGACCTGGTCGTCGAGGTCATGGGCGGCATCGACCCCGCCCGCAAGCTGATCGGCGACGCCCTCAACGCGGGCAAGTCCGTCGTCACCGCCAACAAGGCGCTGCTGGCCGATTACACCGGCGAACTCGCCGCCGCCGCCGAGGGCAGCCGCGCCGACCTGTACTTCGAGGCCGCCGTCGCCGGTGCGATCCCGGTGGTCCGGCCGCTGATCCAGTCGCTGTCGGGTGACCGGGTGAACAAGGTTGTCGGCATCGTCAACGGCACCACCAACTTCATCCTCTCCGCGATGGACGAGACCGGCGCCGCCTACGACGACGTCCTCGCCGAGGCCACCGCGCTCGGCTACGCCGAGGCCGACCCCACCGCCGACGTCGAGGGCTACGACGCTGCCGCCAAGGCCGCGATCCTGGCCTCGCTGGCGTTCCACACCCGTGTGACCGCGGCCGATGTCTATCGCGAGGGCATCTCCAAGATCACCGCCGAAGACCTGGAGACCGCGTCGGCCGTCGGCTGCACGGTCAAGTTGCTCGCCATCTGCGAGCGCGTCTCGGCCGGTCCGGGCGAGCCGACGCTGGAAGAGGGCGGCAAGGATCGCGTCTCGGTGCGCGTCTACCCGGCGCTCATCCCGCGCAAGCACCCGCTGGCCTCGGTGAACGGCGCGTTCAACGCTGTCGTCGTGGAAGCCGACAACGCCGGTCGCCTGATGTTCTACGGGCAGGGTGCCGGTGGCGCCCCCACCGCGTCGGCCGTGCTCGGTGACCTGGTGATGGCCGCGCGTAACAAGTTCTACGGAGGTCGCGCGCCCGGCGAATCGGTCTATGCTGAGCTGCCGATCGCGCCGATCGGCGACACCCCCACCCGTTACCACGTGAACCTGCAGGTGGAGGACCGTCCCGGCGTGCTCGCCGCGGTCGCCGACACCTTCGCCCAGCACGGGGTGAGCATCTCGACCGTGCGTCAGCAGGGCCACGGCGACGGCGCCCGGCTCGTGGTCGTCACCCACCATGCGGTGGAGTCGTCGCTGGCAGATACTGTCGCCGTATTGGCGGACATGGAATCCGTCACCGCTGTGACCAGCGTTCTCAGATTGGAAGGCACCGAAGAATGACGAACGGCATCGCCCCCCAGACCGGCGTGCACTCGCGCTGGCCCGGTCTGATCGCTGCCTACCGCGACCGCTTGGCCGGTGCGGCCGACTGGGAGCCGGTGACCCTGTTCGAGGGCGGTACCCCGCTGGTCCCCGCGCCGCACCTGTCCGCGCTCACCGGGTGCGAGGTGTATCTCAAGGTCGAAGGTGCCAACCCGACCGGTTCGTTCAAGGACCGCGGCATGACCATGGCGATGACCGACGCCAAGTACCGCGGCCAGAAGGCCGTGCTGTGCGCGTCGACCGGCAACACCTCGGCCTCGGCCGCGGCGTACGCCACCCGCGCGGGCATGGAATGCGCGGTGCTGATCCCGCAGGGCAAGATCGCGATGGGCAAGCTGGCCCAGGCCGTGATGCTCGGCGCCAAGATCATCCAGGTCGAGGGCAACTTCGACGACTGTCTCGAGCTGGCGCGCAAGGTGACCGCGGAGTTCCCGCAGGTCGGCCTCGTGAACTCGGTGAACCCGGCGCGGATCGAAGGCCAGAAGACCGCCTCGTTCGAGATCTGCGACGTCCTCGGCAAGGCGCCCGATGTGCACGTGCTTCCGGTCGGTAACGCGGGCAACATCACCGCCTACTGGCGTGGGTACCGCGAGTACTACGCCGACGGCATCACCTCGGTGCTGCCGCGCATGCTCGGCGTGCAGGCCGCGGGTGCCGCACCACTGGTCAACGGCGCGCCGGTGAAGGACCCGGAGACCATCGCGACCGCCATCCGGATCGGCGCCCCGGCGTCGTGGAACGGTGCGATGGAAGCCAAGGAGCAGTCCGGTGGCGCGTTCCGCGCGGCCACCGACGACGAGATCCTGGCCGCCTACCGCCTCGTCGCCGCGAAGGAGGGCGTCTTCGTGGAGCCCGCGTCGGCCGCGAGCGTGGCCGGTCTGCTGGCCGCGCGCAAGGAAGGCTGGCTGGATTCGGGCCTGACCGTCGTGTGCACCGTGACCGGCAACGGTCTCAAGGACCCCGACAACGCGCTGGCCGGAATGCCCGAGGTGAAGCCGATCGCCGTCGACCCGGTCGCGATCGCCCGTGAACTCGAGCTGGCCTGAGTTGGCCGCATCCGAGCCCACGCTGATGACAGCGACGTTGCCGGCCGGTCTCGAAGTGACCGTGCGTGTTCCCGCCTCCACGGCCAATCTCGGTCCCGGATTCGATTGTCTGGGAATGGCATTGGGCATCTACGACGAAATCGTGGTACGCACCACCGAATCGGGTCTCGATATCCGTGTCGAGGGTGAAGGCGCCGACGACGTGCCTTGGGGCCCAACACATCTGGTGGTCCGCGCGATCGAGCGTGGACTGGAATCGCTGGGTGTGTGGGCCGACGGTCTCGACGTGGTGTGCCGCAACGTGATTCCGCACTCGCGTGGCCTGGGTTCCAGCGCGTCGGCCGTGGTCGGCGGGCTCGCCGCCGGCGTCGGGCTGGCCGCGAAGTTCGACCCCGAGCTGCGCGTCGACGACGAACGGCTGGTGCAGCTCGCCTCGGAGTTCGAAGGCCATCCCGACAATGCCGCGGCCAGCGTACTCGGCGCAATCGTGGTGTCGTGGACCGAAACCGATGCCGAGCGGGCCCGCGCCTACCGGGCGGTGCGGCTCACCCCGGCGTCGGCGCTGCGCCCGGTGGTGCTGATCCCCCAGGAACGCTCCTCCACGGCGCATACCCGGGGGCTGCTGCCCGAGCAGGTGCCCCACGGTGACGCGGCGTTCAACGTCAGCCGGGCGGCGCTGGCCGTCGTCGCGCTGACCGAACGTCCCGATCTGCTGATGTCGGCCACCGCCGACCGGTTGCACCAGACCCAGCGTGCCCCCGCGCTACCGCTCACCACGAAGTGGATCGAGCTGTTGCGCGCCGCGGGTATCGCGGCGACCGTCTCGGGCGCGGGCCCGACCGTTCTTGCCCTGACCACCGAGGAATTCCCCGATGACCTGCGTAAACAGGCTGAAGCGGACGGTCTGCGCGTGGTCGAACCCGGCATTGCCGAAGGTGTATCGATCGACTGACGGCGTGCCTGCCTTGCCGTTGTTCGCAATAGGCAGCTATTCTGAGCAAGTCCGTACATCGTGCGCATCAGACGCCGGTGCTTCATCAGGGCAATCGCTCCCCTCACCACTGTCTTCTGGTGGCGAAGGCCTCCGGTCCTCCCGCGGCGGGTAGTACGGCACAGGCGTCGAACATGGACGCATAATCCGAGCTCGGCATATGTTGCCGGTCTACGGAACGGAACCCTCGAATCAGCACACGGCATTCGAGGGAAGGAAAGGACTTCCGTGACAGAAACGGACCTGCTCGCGACACCCGGGGTGGATTCCAACCCTACGAACTCGGGCAGCCGCGAAAGTGAATCCGGACAGATTTCGAAAATGAGCGAACAAACCGACGTCGCACGATCGGGGCTGACTGGAATGCTGTTGCCGCAGTTGCGCGCACTGGCGGGGGAGCTCGGTATCCGAGGTACCTCCGGAATGCGTAAGGGCGATCTCATCGCCGCTATCAAGGAAAATCAATCCGGAGCGCCCGCCAAGGGGGACAAGCCCGCCGCCGCGCCCGTCGCGAACGACGCGCCCGCGAAGAACGAAGCGCCTGCCAAGAACGAAGCGCCCGTCAAGAACGAAGCGCCCGCGAAGGTGGAGAAGTCCGCCAAGGCCGACAAGCAGGCCGCGCCCGTCGAGAAGCAGGCTCCCGTCGAGAAGCAGGCTCCCGTCGAGGTCAAGGCTCCCGAGGCCAAGACCGTCGAGGCTCCGGCCGAGCAGGCCGCGACCGAGCAGGTCAAGACCGACGCCCCCGCCGACGCCGGCGAGGATTCCGGTCGCGACGGCGGTCAGCGTGGCCGCGGTCGGCAGCGTCGTGGACGTGACCAGGCCCGTTCCGGTGGTGGCGACAACGCCCCCGCCGAGAACCGCGCCCCGGCCGAGAACCGCGCCGAGGAGACCAAGCAGGCCGACAAGGCCGAGGGCGGCGACCAGGGCGAGCGTCGCCGCGAGCGTGGCGACCGCAACGGCGCCGAGCGCGGCGAGCGCACCGGTGGCGGCGACCGCAACGGCAACGACCGTGGCGAGCGCACCGGTGGCGACCGTAATCAGAACGAGCGCAACCAGAACCAGAGCCAGAACGGCAACAGCGGCGGCAATCGCGGACCCCGCGACGACCGCGGTGGTGACGACGAGGAAGGCGGCCGCGGTCGCCGGGGTCGTCGATTCCGCGAGCGTCGTCGTGGTCGTGACCGCGATGGTGGTCCCGCCGGTGGCGGCCAGTCCGAGGCGCGCGATTACGACATCCGCGAAGACGATGTGCTCCAGCCGGTCGCGGGCATCCTCGATGTCCTCGACAACTACGCGTTCGTGCGGACCTCCGGCTACCTCGCCGGCCCCAACGACGTGTACGTGTCGATGAACCTGGTGCGCAAGAACGGCCTGCGCCGCGGTGACGCGATCACCGGTGCGGTGCGCGCCCCGCGTGACGGCGAGCAGAACAACCAGCGGCAGAAGTTCGATCCGCTGGTTCGCCTGGACACCGTGAACGGTGGCGAGCTCGAAGCGGCGCGTCGTCGGCCGGACTTCCAGAAGCTCACCCCGCTGTACCCGAACGAGCGGCTGCGCCTGGAAACCGCGCAGAACAAGCTCACCACGCGCGTGATCGACCTGATCATGCCGATCGGTAAGGGCCAGCGTGCGCTGATCGTGTCTCCGCCCAAGGCGGGTAAGACCACGATCATGCAGGACATCGCGAACGCGATCGCGATCAACAACCCCGAGTGCTACCTCATGGTTGTCCTGGTCGACGAACGTCCCGAAGAGGTCACCGATATGCAGCGTTCGGTGAAGGGTGAGGTCATCGCCTCCACCTTCGACCGCCCGCCGGGTGACCACACCTCCGTCGCCGAGCTCGCCATCGAGCGTGCCAAGCGCCTGGTGGAAATGGGCAAAGACGTTGTGGTGCTGCTCGATTCGATCACCCGATTGGGCCGTGCGTACAACAACTCCTCGCCTGCCTCGGGCCGCATCCTCTCCGGTGGTGTCGACTCGACCGCGCTGTACCCGCCGAAGCGTTTCCTCGGCGCGGCCCGCAACATCGAGAACGGTGGCTCGCTCACCATCATCGCCACGGCGATGGTGGAGACCGGTTCCACCGGCGACACGGTGATCTTCGAAGAGTTCAAGGGCACCGGCAACGCCGAGCTCAAGCTCGACCGCAAGATCGCCGAGCGGCGTGTGTTCCCCGCGGTGGACATCAACCCGTCGAGCACCCGCCACGACGAGCTGCTGCTCTCGCCCGACGAGATGGCTGTGGTGCACAAGCTGCGGCGCGTGCTGTCGGGTCTGGACTCGCACCAGGCGATCGATCTGCTGATGGATCGTCTGCGCAAGTCCAAGAACAACCTCGAGTTCTTGATGACGGTCTCCAAGACCGCACCGAGCGCTCTCGACGAGTGATCGTCTAGAACCACCGGCACGGGCCTCGCTTCGGCGGGGCCCTTGTTGTTTCCCCAGGGAACAAAGCGGAGGTGGGGGGTGTTCTGAGAGGGTGCGGTCTGCTCTGGCATACTGGACAACTGTGTGTCTGCGAGTTCGCAGACATCCCGCCTAGTCGGTTCCGGTTCACGTACTCCACTCCATGGGGCTACGACCCGGCGACCATTATCGAGAGGACGCCCATGAAGGCAGGAATCCACCCCACGTATGTCGAGACCACCGTTGTGTGTGGTTGCGGCAACACCTTCCAGACTCGCTCCACCAAGGAGTCCGGCCAGATCTCGGTCGAGGTCTGCTCGCAGTGCCACCCGTTCTACACGGGCAAGCAGAAGATCCTCGACACCGGCGGCCGCGTGGCTCGCTTCGAGGCTCGCTACGGCAAGCGCGCGGGTGCCAAGAAGGCCGAAGACGCCTCCTAGTTACCTCTCCCGACGCCCGGTACTGCATCAGCAGGCCGGGCGTCGGTGGTTTCTCTGCCCGAGGTAATCGCTTTCCCACACATAAGGAACTCTCTGTGACGCAGCCGTCCGCTATCGACGACATCCTGGCCGAGTACGCCGGCCTGGAGATGCAGCTCGCCGATCCGTCGTTGCACAACGACGCGGGTGCGGCGCGACGGGTGGGCAAGCGGTTCGCCGAGCTGGCGCCGGTGATGAGCACCTATCGCAAACTCGAGACCGTGCGTGACGATCTGGAAGCCGCCCGGGAACTGGCCTCCGACGACGCGTCGTTCGCCGCCGAGGTGCCCGGCCTGGAGACGCAGCTGGTGGAGCTGGAACAGGCTCTCGCCGACTTGCTCGCCCCGCGCGACCCGCACGACGGAGACGACGTGGTGCTCGAGGTGAAGTCCGGCGAGGGCGGCGAGGAATCCGCGCTGTTCGCCGCCGATCTGGCCCGCATGTACATCCGGTACGCCGAGCGGCACGGCTGGAAGGTCGAGACGCTCGACGTCACCTATTCCGACCTGGGCGGATACAAGGACGCGACGCTGTCGATCAAGAGCAAGGACGCCGCGCGCGACGGGGTGTGGTCGCGATTCAAGTTCGAGGGCGGGGTGCACCGGGTGCAGCGCGTGCCGGTGACCGAATCGCAGGGCCGCATTCACACCTCGGCCGCGGGCGTGCTGATCTACCCCGAGCCCGACGAGGTCGAGCAGGTGCAGATCGACGAGACCGACCTGCGCATCGACGTCTACCGGTCCTCCGGCAAGGGCGGTCAGGGCGTCAACACCACCGACTCCGCGGTCCGCATCACCCACCTGCCCTCGGGCATCGTGGTGACCTGCCAGAACGAACGCTCCCAGCTACAGAACAAGGCGCGCGCCATGCAGGTACTCGCCGCCCGGCTGCAAGCGCTGGCCGAGGAGCAGGCCGACCAGGAAGCCGCGGCCGGTCGCGCCAGCCAGATCCGTACGGTCGACCGCTCCGAGCGGATCCGCACCTACAACTTCCCGGAGAACCGGATCGCCGACCATCGCATCGGTTTCAAGTCACACAATCTGGATGCCGTCCTCGACGGTGACCTCGACCCGCTGCTCGACGCGCTCGGCAAGGCCGACCGCGACGCCCGAATGGCTGCCGAGTAATCGGCATGCGGGGCGCTCGAGTGCGCGGGGTGATCCAGTGACCGAACGACTCCGGTTGCGTCCGCTGATCGTCGAAGCCGCCGCGCGCCTGGCAGAGGCGGGCGTCGGTTCGCCACTGCCGGACGCGGAGAACCTCGCGGCCCATGTGCTCGGCACCGAGCGCATGCGGTTGGCGCTGATCCCGATGGTCGAGCTCGGGGTCGCCGATCGGTACCGCGCGCTGATCGAGCAGCGGGCCGCGCGAATTCCCTTGCAGCACTTGACCGGAACGGCGGCGATGGGCGAGATCGACCTCGCCGTCGGCCCCGGTGTGTTCGTCCCGCGCCCGGAGACCGAGCTGCTGTTCGCGTGGGCGCTGGGCTATCTCGGGACACTCACCCACGACCACACTCCGATCGTCGTCGACCTGTGCACAGGCTCGGGCGCCCTGGCGCTGGCCATCGCGCACGCTCGCCCCGACGCCGAGGTCCATGCCGTCGAACTCGACCCCGACGCCCTCGCCTGGGCCCGTCGCAATGCCGGCACCCGCATCGCCGAGGGCGACACCCCGATCACCCTGTATGCCGACGACGTCACCGACCCGGCCCTGCTCACCCCGCTGACGGGCCGCGTCGACCTGGTCGTCGCCAACCCGCCCTACATCCCCGACGCGGCGATCCTGGACCCCGAGGTTGCCGACCACGACCCTCACCGTGCCCTCTTCGGCGGCCAGGACGGCCTCGACATCATTCGGGCGATGGTCCCCACCATCGCCCGCCTGCTGCGCCCCGGCGGCGCGACCGCCATCGAGCACGACGACACCAACGGCGGGGGAGTGGCGGCTCTGCTCGCGGCAGCCGGCTTCACCGGCATCGTCGAACACACCGACCTGGCCGACAAGCCCCGCTTCGTCGTCGCGGGCACGGATCATCCCTGACCGAGTTCGACGGCGACGCCGCGTCTGCTGTTCGTGACCGGCAAACATCGAACGCCGCCGAATCGCATGGTCGGGCGAGCGCGGTGTCACCCAGCACACTCCGGGCATCTGATGCCACTGCTGATCCGCGCACGGGCAGGAGCAGCTCGCCGGGGACGGCCAAAAGTCCCCCTACATCTTGCCGTCGGCTCGAGAGCTACACTCTTGCCGCACCTAAGACCGGCTAAATATTCGGAGAGGCGGAACAGCGTGAGTACCGTCTATGACTGTGCCGAGAGCGATTCGCGGGCCGCGGGGATTACGGCGGCTACCAGCGCGTTGAAGTCCGGTCGTCTGGTCGTGATGCCGACCGACACGCTCTACGGCCTCGCCGCCGACGCGTTCGATTCCGCCGCGGTGAGTGATCTGCTGGCCGCCAAGCGGCGCGGGCGGGATATGCCGGTGCCGGTGCTCGTCGGGTCGTGGCACACGATCGACGGTCTGGTTTTCTCGGTGCGTCCGCAGGCCCGGGAGCTGATCCGCGCGTTCTGGCCCGGTGCGCTGAGTCTTGTCGTGCAGGCCGCGCCCTCGCTCGCGTGGGATCTCGGTGATACCCGTGGCACGGTGATGTTGCGGATGCCGTTGCATCCCGTGGCGCTCGAATTGTTGCGTGAGGTCGGGCCGCTGGCGGTGTCGAGCGCCAATGTGTCGGGGCAGCCGCCCGCGACCACCGCCGCGCAGGCGCGCGAGCAGCTGGGGTCGCTGGCGAGCGTGTATCTCGACGGCGGTCCGGCCGAACACGCTGTGGCCTCGACGATCGTCGATCTCACCGCGGATCAGCCGCGGGTGTTGCGGGAGGGTGCTGTGCCGGTGGCCGATATCGCGGAGGTGCTCGGGATGGTGCCGGAAGCCCTGATCAGCTCCGCACAGCGGTGATCGCACGCCGCTGATGAGCTCAGTCGTTCCCCTGCGCGAGCTACTACTCGTGCTGCTCGTCTCCGCCACGGTGACTTTCCTGGCCACCGGAGGTGTGCGGGTGCTCGCCATCGCGTTCGGCGCCGTGGCGGTGCCACGTGAGCGTGATGTGCACGTGAAGCCGGTGCCGCGGATGGGTGGTGTCGGCATGTATGTCGGCGTCGTCGCCGCGGTGTTGTTCGCGCACCAGTTGCCCGCGCTGCGAAGAGGTTTCGACTACGCCCCGGATATCCCGGCGGTGCTGGTCGCCGCGACGATCATCGTGCTGGTCGGCATCGTCGACGACCGGTGGGGATTGGACGCGCTCACCAAATTCGTCGGTCAGATCACCGCCGCCGGCGTGATGGCCGTGATGGGCCTGAGCTGGTACGTGATCTACAACCCCTTCAACGACACCACCGTTGTGCTCGACGCGTTGCAGGGCGGCCTGGTGACCGTCGGCATCACCGTCACCCTGGTGAACGCGATGAACTTCGTCGACGGTTTGGACGGTCTCGCCGCCGGTCTCGGTTTGATCTGCGCGAGCGCGGTTTTCGTGTTCTCCATCGGTTTGCTCTACGACCAGGGCGGATCGGTCGACACCTATCCGCCCGCGTTGCTGGCCGCCGCGCTGGCAGGCGCCTGTCTCGGATTTCTGCCGCACAATTTCTCGCCCGCGCGAATATTCATGGGCGATACCGGCTCGATGATGATCGGTTTGATCTTGGCCGCGGTATCCACCGGCGCCTCCGGCCGAATTCCCCTACAGGGTTACGGCCCGCGCGACATTGTCGGTTTGCTGTCGCCGCTGTTGCTGGTCGGCGCGGTGATGTTCATTCCGGTGCTCGACCTGTTGCTGGCGATCGTGCGCCGGGTGCGCGCCGGCGTGAGTTTCTCCACACCGGACAAAATGCATCTGCACCACCGATTGCTCCAGATCGGACATTCGCACCGTCGCGTGGTCTTGCTGATCTATTTATGGGTCGGCGTACTCGCGTTCGGCGCGGTGGGAACTTCCCTGATGGACCGGCGACTCGTTGTTCTGCTGGTAGCGGGCGGATTGGTGTTCGCGCTGCTGGTGACCGCGATCCCGTCGGTGCGCAGGACCGAGTCGGCAAAGAGCTGACAACGGCGCGCAAGGTAAAGTTCGGCGCGTGAGCTTTACACCCGAAACCGTGCCAGGCCCCGACGCCCCCCTGCGCGCCGCGCTGCGCTACGGCCTGATCGGCCTCGGTGTGCTCGTCGTGCTCTCGATCGCCATCGCCGGTGCGGTGGCGGGCGCACCGGGAATATGGGGCGCGGTGCTCGGGTCGGCGATCGGCGGCGCGTTCATCCTGACGACAGTCGTGGTCGTACTGCTCGGCGCGAAGCTGCCGCCGAGCACCGCGGGCCTGGCGATGTTGGCGGGCTGGGTGGGCAAGATGCTGGTCGGACTGCTGGTCATCGCCGTTTTGCGGCAGTTCGACTTCTACAGCAGGCCCGCACTGTTCTTCACCGTTGTCGGTGCTCTGGTCATCGTGCTGGGTGCCGAGGTGTACGGAGTTGCGCGCCAGAAGGTTCCGTACGTGACGACACGCGCGGGGGACGGCGAAACGGCTTCCGAGCAGGAATAATCCCACCCAGCTACACACTGTCGTAGATAGCTTGGTAAAGTGTTGGTAAGCAAGCAGCCAAGCTGGGGCCGAACCCCACTACTTGGGGGGATCGTCGCGATCCCGCCTGGTGCCGCTATGCTTACTGCCGAGTCCGGGCTGATTGCCCGGCGGAGGCATATCGACGATGTCGCCGACACCGCGCAGGTGCTATGCGGACTTTTGCCGCGGAGCCCGTTGTGGCCACGTTCGAGCGTTTGAGTTGATAGCACCTGATCGTCAATGTCCGATCGAACCGACGGGATGATGTTCCCGCGGCCCGAACACGGGAGAGAACGCTGAGCGCCACAACATGGGCGGGCGAGTTCCATACGCCATCACTAATCGACTTCTTCCCTCCAGCGATCTTGTTCGAGGGCACGTTCATCGAGATCGACCGCCTGGTGCTCGTTCGCGTCTTGATGACCGCGGTGCTGTTCGGATTCATGCTCGCAGCATTTCGGAGCCCGCGGATCATTCCCGGCCGGCTGCAGAACATCGCCGAGTTCGGTCTGGTCTTCGTCAAGGAGCAGATTTGCGACGAGGTGCTGGGTAAGGAATCCGGGCGGAAGTTCTTCCCGCTGATCGCGACGATCTTCTTCACGGTCCTTTTCCTGAACTTTTCGGGCGTCGTTCCCGGCTTGAACATCTCCACCAACGGCCGGATCGCCATGCCTCTGGTCCTGGCCGTGATCGCGTACATCGCGTTCAACTACGTCGGCATCAGGAAGTACGGCTTCATCAAGTACATGCGCAGCAGCATCGTGGTTCCGGGTGTTCCGCCTGCGCTCCATGTGCTTCTGATCCCGATCGAGTTCATGTCGACCTTCCTGCTGCGTCCCTTCACGCTGACCGTCCGACTCATGGCCAACATGCTCGCGGGTCACATCCTGCTGGTGATGTTCTTCGCCGCGACGCAGTTCTTCCTGTTCGACGCGGACAACTGGATGAAGGTCTTCGCACCGTTCTCGCTCCTCGCGGGCATCGCGTTCACGCTCTTCGAGCTGCTCGTCGTCCTGCTGCAGGCCTACGTTTTCGCGCTGCTGGTTGCGATCTACATCGGACAAGCCGAGCACGTCGATTCACACTGATCCGACTAGCCACTTACACGAAACCCCTGCTGCACCACGCCGTCCGGCGGGTGAGCAACAGAAAGGAATGGAAGACTCATGAGCCTCTCGTACTTGGCCCAGGAAGCCGTCAACACCACCTCCACCAACAAGGGCTTCGGTGCCATCGGCTATGGTCTGGCCGCGATCGGCCCCGGCGTCGGCATCGGCATCCTCGTGGGTAAGACGATCGAAGGTATCGCCCGTCAGCCCGAGCTGGCCGGTCAGCTCCGGACCACCATGTTCCTCGGCATCGCGCTGACCGAGGCCCTTGCCCTGCTCGGCCTCGTCGCCGGCTTCATTTTCTGATTCCCATGCCTCAGTACACACTGCTGGCTGCAGAGGAAGCAGAGACCGTCAATCCTCTGATCCCAGCCACATACGACATCGTGTGGTCGGCGATCTGCGTCGCCATCATCGCGGTCCTGTTCTACAAGTTCGTGGCACCGCGCCTGACCAAGGTGCTCGATGAGCGTGCTGAAAAGATCCAGGGCGGTATCGCCAGGGCCGAAGCAGCTCAAGAAGAAGCACAGCACACGCTGCAGCAGTACCAGCAGCAGCTTGCCGAAGCCCGGCTCGAGGCCGCGCGCATCCGCGAGGAAGCACGCACCCAGGGTCAGCAGATCCTCGCGCAGATGCGCACGGATGCCCAGGCCGAAAGCGACCGCATCGTCGCCGCCGGTCACTCCCAGCTGGAAGCCCAGCGCCAGCAGATCCTGACGGAGCTGCGTTCCGAGGTCGGCCGTACGGCCGTCGATCTGGCCGAGAAGATCATCGGTCAGTCTGTTTCGGACGAAGCCAAGCAGGCGGCGTCGATCGACAAGTTCCTCCGCGAACTCGACGACACCGACGCCATCGGGGTCGGAAGGTAGCGACGCGAAAGTGAGAAGCATGTACGCAGCGAGCCGCGAGGCCAGTACCCGGTCTCGCGAGGCGCTTCGGGTCGCTCTGACCGGAAGCGAAACTGTTGCGGCCACAACGGGGTCGGAACTGTTCGCCGTTGTCGCCGTGCTGGACGACCAGCGTTCGCTGCGTGTGGCGCTCGCGGACGCCTCGGTACCGGGTTCGGCGCGCGCTGAGCTCAGTGAACGGGTCTTCGGCGGCAAGGTCAGCGCTGCCACGCAGGCAGTGCTGACCACCGCGGTGGCGCAGGACTGGTCACGCACCCGCGACCTGGTCGACACCTTGGTGCTGCTCGGGCAGGAGGCTCTGCTGGAGTCTGCCGCCGTCGGTGGCCGACAGGACGCGGTGGAGGACGAGCTGTTCCGGCTCGGACGCATCATCGCCGACAACCCGCAGCTCGAGCAGGCACTGTCCGATCAGGGAAAGCCCGCGCACGCGCGCCGCGAACTGATCGAGCGGCTGCTCACCGGCAAGGTCGAGCCGGTCACCCTGGCGCTGGCCGAGCAGGCGGCGACCCGGCTGCGGACCAACAACATCGGCGTCGCCTTCGACGCCCTGTCCGATCTGGCGGCGGCCCGTCGTGACCAGATCGTCGCCCACGTGAACTCGGCGGTCGAGCTGAACGATCAGCAGAAGGAGAAGCTGTCGGCTTCCCTGCAGCGGATCTACGGCAAGGCGGTCACCGTGCACGTGCAGGTCGACCCGACGCTGCTGAGCGGCGTCGTCGTGCGCGTCGGAGACGACGTGATCGACGGCAGCGCCACCGGCCGACTGGAGAAGCTGCGTCGGGCTCTGTCGTAATCGACAAGGCCCTGACTCCACTTCCCCCATCCCCGACATTCGAGACCACAGCGAGAGCAGGAACAACATGGCGGAGCTGACGATCTCCTCCGACGAGATCCGTAGCGCGATCGAGAGCTACACCCAGAGCTACACCCCGGAAACCTCCATCGAAGAAGTCGGCGTCGTGACCGATACCGGCGACGGTATCGCGCACGTCAGCGGCCTGCCTTCGGCGATGGCCAACGAGCTGCTCGAGTTCCCCGGCGGGGTTCTCGGCGTCGCGCTGAACCTCGAGGACACCAACATCGGTGCCGTCATTCTCGGCGAGTACGCCTCGCTGGAAGAGGGCCAGCAGGTCCGTCGCACCGGCGACGTGCTCTCCGTCCCCGTGGGTGACAAGTTCCTCGGTCGCGTCGTCAACCCGCTCGGCCAGCCGATCGACGGCCTGGGCGAGATCGAGTCCGACGAGCGCCGCGTGCTGGAGCTGCAGGCCGCGTCCGTGCTGGAACGTCAGCCGGTCGAAGAGCCCCTCGCCACCGGTATCACCGCGATCGACGCGCTGACCGCCATCGGTCGCGGCCAGCGTCAGCTGATCATCGGCGACCGCAAGACGGGCAAGACCGCCGTCGCGATCGACGCGATCCTGAACCAGAAGGCGAACTGGGAGACCGGCGACGCCGACAAGCAGGTTCGCTGCATCTACGTCGCGATCGGCCAGAAGGGCTCCACCATCGCGGGCGTCAAGACCGCGCTCGAGGAGCACGGCGCGATGGAGTACACCACCATCGTCGCGGCCCCGGCCTCCGACTCCGCCGGCTTCAAGTGGCTGGCTCCGTACACCGGTTCGGCCATCGGCCAGCACTGGATGTACCAGGGCAAGCACGTCCTCATCGTGTTCGACGACCTGACCAAGCAGGCCGAGGCGTACCGCGCCATCTCGCTGCTGCTGCGTCGTCCGCCGGGCCGCGAGGCGTACCCGGGTGACGTCTTCTACCTGCACTCCCGTCTGCTGGAGCGTTGCGCGAAGCTGTCCGACGAGATGGGTGCGGGCTCGATGACCGGTCTGCCGATCATCGAGACCAAGGCCAACGACGTCTCGGCGTTCATCCCGACCAACGTCATCTCCATCACCGACGGCCAGGTCTTCCTCGAGTCCGACCTGTTCAACAAGGGCGTACGCCCGGCGATCAACGTCGGTACCTCGGTCTCCCGTGTCGGTGGCGCCGCCCAGACCAAGGCCATGAAGAAGGTCGCCGGTTCGCTGCGTCTGGAAATGGCGCAGTACCGCGAGCTGGAGGCATTCTCCGCCTTCGCCTCCGACCTCGACGCCGCGTCGCTGGCGCAGCTCGAGCGTGGTGCCCGCTGGGTGGAGCTGCTCAAGCAGGATCAGTACTCCCCGGTCTCGGTCGAGGATCAGGTCGTCTCGATCTTCCTGGTCGACGCCGGTTACTACGAGTCGGTGCCCGTCGAAGACGTGCGTCGCTTCACCGCCGAGCTGCTCGAGTACCTGCACGGTGCGACCCAGAGCTCGTTCGACGCGCTCGAGGGTGGCAAGAAGCCGCTCGCCGGCGAGGCCGCCGACGCGATCAAGGCCGAGACCGACAAGTTCAAGCAGGGCTTCCTCGATTCGAACGGCAATCGCATCGTGAACGAGGCTGCCGCGGGCGAGCTGGACCACGAAGAGGTCGAGTCGCTGTCGGTCACCCGCAAGCACGTCGACAAGTAAGCCGGGTCCATGATGTCGGCAATTTCCGATCTGGCGAATGAAGGGAGTGTGAACCGCTAGTGGCAAGTTTGCGCGAATTGCGCTCCCGCATTCGTGGTGTGAATTCGATCAAGAAGATCACCAAGGCTCAGGAACTGATCGCGACCTCGCGAATTTCCAAGGCCCAGGCCAGGGTTGCGGCTGCCAAGCCGTACGCCGAGGAGATCACCAAGGTCCTCGGCGAACTGGCGAGCGCTTCGAAGAACCTGTCGCACCCGCTGCTGACCGAGCGTCCCAACGCTCGTCGGGCCGCCGTCCTGGTGATCACCAGTGACAGCGGTATGTGCGGTGGCTACAACTCGAACGTGCTCAAGCGCGCCGAAGAGCTCATGACCACGCTGCGTGGCGACGGCAAGGAACCCGTTCTGTACGTGATGGGCAGTAAGGGCATCACGTACTACAAGTTCCGCAACCGTCCTTTCCAGGCGTCGTGGTTCGGCTTCTCCCAGCAGCCCAAGTACACCGATGCCTCGGCCGCGTGCCAGCACCTGGTCGAGGCCTTCATGGCCGGTTCCGCCGGCGAGGTCCCCTCGCTGGACGGCACCGGAACCATCGAGGGTGTCGACGAGCTGCACATCGTGTACACCAAGTTCGTCTCGATGCTGACCCAGAACCCGGAGGTGCGCCGCCTGGCGCCGATCCAGGTCAGCTACGTCGACGAGAACTACGAGCTCGGCGACGACATCATGTCGGACTCGCCGAACGCGGTGGTGTCGCCACAGTACGAGTTCGAGCCGGACGCCGATGTGCTGCTCGGGGCATTGCTGCCCAAGTACATCAACACGCGTATCTACGCATCGTTGCTCGAGGCAGCGGCATCCGAGTCCGCGGCTCGGCGCACCGCAATGAAGGCGGCGACCGATAACGCCAACGAGCTGGCCAATGTGCTCCAGCGCGAGGCGAACTCGGTGCGTCAGGCCCAGATCACGCAGGAAATCAGCGAAATCGTCGGCGGCGTCAATGCGCTGGCGTCGAGCTCGGACCGCGACTAAGTAGCGCAGGAAGAGAACCAATCTAATGACCGCAGCTGTCACTCAGGACAACGCGAAGAAGGCGGGCGAAACCGCTGGTCGCGTCGTCCGTGTCATCGGCCCCGTCGTGGACGTCGAGTTCCCGCGTGGCGCCATCCCCGAGCTGTTCAACGCTCTGAACTCCGACATCGAGCTCCCGTCGGTGGCCAAGACCCTCACCCTCGAGGTCGCCCAGCACCTCGGCGACAACATCGTGCGCACCATCTCGATGCAGCCGACCGACGGCCTGGTCCGTGGCGCGACTGTCACCGACACCGGCAAGCCGATCTCGGTGCCCGTCGGCGACATCGTCAAGGGCCACGTGTTCAACGCCCTCGGTGACTGCCTCGACACCCCCGGCCTCGGCCGGGACGGCGAGCAGTGGGGCATCCACCGTCAGCCGCCGAGCTTCGACCAGCTCGAGGGCAAGACCGAGATCCTCGAGACCGGTGTCAAGGTCATCGACCTGCTGACCCCGTACGTCAAGGGCGGCAAGATCGGTCTGTTCGGTGGTGCCGGTGTCGGCAAGACCGTTCTGATCCAGGAGATGATCACCCGTATCGCTCGCGAGTTCTCGGGCACCTCGGTGTTCGCGGGCGTCGGTGAGCGTACTCGTGAGGGCACCGACCTCCGTCTGGAAATGGAAGAGATGGGCGTCCTTCCGGACACCGCCCTCGTCTTCGGCCAGATGGACGAGCCGCCGGGCACGCGTATGCGCGTGGCCCTGTCGGCGCTGACCATGGCGGAGTACTTCCGCGATGTCCAGCACCAGGACGTGCTGCTCTTCATCGACAACATCTTCCGTTTCACCCAGGCCGGTTCCGAGGTCTCGACCCTGCTGGGTCGCATGCCTTCGGCCGTGGGTTACCAGCCGACGCTGGCGGACGAGATGGGTCAGCTCCAGGAGCGCATCACCTCGACCAAGGGTCGCTCGATCACCTCGCTGCAGGCGATCTACGTCCCCGCCGACGACTACACCGACCCGGCGCCGGCGACCACCTTCGCCCACCTGGATGCGACGACCGAGCTTTCGCGCCCGATCTCGCAGAAGGGCATCTACCCGGCCGTCGACCCGCTGACCTCGACCTCTCGTATCCTCGAGGCTTCGATCGTCGGCGAGCGCCACTTCCGGGTTGCCAACGAGGTCAAGCGGATCCTGCAGAAGTACAAGGAACTGCAGGACATCATCGCCATCCTCGGCATGGACGAGCTCTCCGAAGAGGACAAGGTCCTCGTCGGTCGCGCCCGTCGCCTGGAGAAGTTCCTCGGTCAGAACTTCATCGTCGCCGAGAAGTTCACCGGCCAGGTCGGCTCGGTCGTTCCGCTGGAGCAGACCATCGACGACTTCGACCGTGTCTGCAAGGGCGAGTTCGACCACTACCCGGAGCAGGCGTTCAACTCCTGCGGTGGTCTCGACGACGTCGAGGCAGCCGCGAAGAAGATCCTCGGGAAGTAGTCCAACATGGCAGATATGTCTGTTGACCTGGTCGCCGTCGAACGGCAGCTGTGGTCGGGCAAGGCGTCGTTCGTCTCCGCCCAGACCACGGAGGGCGAGATCGGCATCTTGGCCGGCCACGAGCCGCTGCTCGGTCAGCTGGCCGAGGGCGGCACGGTAACCATCGTGTCCGACAGCGGTGAGCGCATTGTGGCGGCTGTGCACGGCGGGTTCTTCTCCGTCACCGGCTCCACGGTGCGGGTGCTGGCCGAATCCGCCGAGTTCGCAGGCGATATCGGTGAGGCGGCTGCCAAGGCCGTCCTCGCTGATCCGGATGCGAGCGCATCCGCGAGGACCAAGGCCGAAGGCCAGGTCCGCGCGGTTGCCAAGGCCGCCAAGGACTGATCCGATCCGAGAGCACGGGCGGTGGGGGGGGGGGGGATAAGAAGTAAACACCCCCCCCGTGTGTTTGGGGGGGGGGGTTTTAAAAAAATAGGGGGGCGCCGCAACAAATTTTTTTTATATTGGGGGTGGGGGGGGGAATAAAA
>NZ_JBHURA010000008.1:236521-252262 GCF_042674185.1 Nocardia sp. NPDC056952
TCGGCCATGGCCCGGGGGTGCCCAACGGCCCCATTCAACACAACCTCCCGGGGCCCGGGGGGGGGGTTTCAAGTGTATTCCCACTCCCCCCACCGCCCGTTTGTGTTGGGGCCCAACTGATCCCGCCTGTAATGTGATTTATCTTACTCTCGCGCTGGTGACATGGATCATCTGGGGATTTGGCGATAGGCGATGACTATTTGTCGCGTCAATGGGTTGCGGGCCACTTCTACTTGGGATAGCCTCGAGTTGGAAGTTGATAATTCAAGTCGTTGAGCTTTCAGGCTCGGCACTTCAATCAAAACAGCTGTCTGTCGTTTGTATGCATGTTTACAACGAGAGTTGTGGTGGGGGCGATAGTACATCGACGATATCCTCACGGGGTTAATTGTCGGATTGATCAAGAGTGAGTCCGGTCGAATTACCTATTTCCTTGTCTAACTGGAGTGTCCGGCGCGCGGAGTTCGTGTCCGGCCTTATTGATTCAGCGAGAGTTCTATAGGCATATCTCCGTACTCCTCTCGATCGGAAAACGGCAGATATGCCTCTCTGAGTGGTTTCGGTTCGAGTTTTATGGGTGGGGTATATGCTTTCGAATCATATTGCCGAACGCAGCGGGGAGCTACGTTCTCTGACAACAGCATTGGCTGGGGTTTCCAACGGCAGGGGCGGCGAGCTGGTGGTTGTCTCCGGTGCCGGTGGAATAGGAAAGTCGACACTTCTCCAGGAGTTCAGTAGGCAGATACCGAGCGAGATCGATTTCTTATCGGCGACATGTTCTCTCGATGAACAACCGCTGCAATTCGGCGTGATCGGGCAGCTTATGCAGAGTTCGCCGTCGGATGCGCGGTCGGATCGATGGGGGTCGGTACTCGAAGTATTGTCTGAAATACGGCATAGTGATGATCCGGAAAATGTCTCTAATTCCGCTGTAATTAGATTGGGCGGCGCTTTCGCGGAAGTAATGCGAGAGCGAACAGTTGTTGTCTCGATTGATGACAGTCACTTCGGGGACCAGGCTTCCCTGCGAATCCTTTCATACCTGCTCCGGCGAATGGCCGTATTGCGTGCGCTGATCGTTGTGGCAAATCCGCTGGCTTCGTCGCTTCTGCAGTCGCCATTCCAATCCGACCTGATGCGCCATCCCAATGTTTCCCGTATCCGACTCGGTCCGCTGACTCGGGAAGGGGTTGCTCAAACAATTGCCGGTTATGTCGGTGATGTCCGATCGAAAACTATCTCGGATGAGGCCTACGCGGTTACCGGTGGTAGTCCACTCCTGGTCAGGGAGCTTGTGGAGGAGTTCTGCCGACATATCGAGGCCGAAGAAGGGGAACGCGGTGTTCGTGCCGACGGCATCTCCGGATTCGTGGCGGGCGGTGTACTGGGAGGGGCGGTATTGGCGTGTCTCCACGGCGGTACAGACCATGTCAAGGTGACCTGCGGGCTCGCTGTCCTCGGTGAAGACGCAACCCCTGAGCGGGTGGCGAGGCTGACCGGTATCCCGACGTACATGGCGGACGAGACGATCCAGCGCTTGACGGAATCAGGGCTGGTGGTGGGCGCGCGTTTTCGGAGTCCACTGCTGGCCGGGTCTGTCATCGAGCAGATGCCCGCGAAGCAACGGCTCCACTCGCACCAGGGAGCGGCGTGGTTGCTGTATGACGAGGGTCAGCCCTCCATCAAGATCGCCCGCCATCTCGTCGCTGCCGGTACGGCTGTTGAGCCATGGGCTTTTCAGGTACTGAGGGACGCCGCGATCCAGGCGGTACAGGCTGATGACATGGAGTTCGCACGCGCAACCCTGCACCTCGCCGGAACCGCGTGCACGGCGGAGCGGGACCGCAACGCAATCCGGCTGACCCGGGTCGTCGTCGCGAGCTGGCAGGATCCGGCGGCCACTGTGCGCTGGCTCGATCCACTGGTTGCCGCGTTCAAAGAAGGGCATCTGCCTGGCGCGGATGCGCTGCAGTTGATGCACAACCTCACCTGGCACGGACGACTCGACGATGCCGCTGCGAGTTTGGGGGTGCTTGCCGCAACCCTCGACCCCGGTGATTGGCGTGCCGCCGCGGCGATGCGCTCGTATCGGGCGTGGGCCGAATTCGTCAGTCCTGCACTGGTCGATTCGGAGGCGGGTAGAAAGCTGTTCGCATCCCAGTCCGGATCATCGCTGGTTCTGCTCGACAGGCAGACCAGGGCCACGGAACTGCTGCTGACTGTGCTCAGAAGCGGTGCGCAGGAACAAACGATCGCCATCGCCGAGGAGATCATCGAAGGATGCTCCTTCGATGCCGAATTCGTAGAGACCTCCTGTAGCGCCCTCCTAGCGCTTGTGTATGCGGGCAGGCTGGATATCGCACAGAGCCGCTGCGATTCTCTACTCGATATGGTTGCGGCCCGGCGCGCCTCCAGCTGGGAGGCGTTCTTGATCTGTATTCGGGCGTTGATCGCCGGATATCAAGGTGATCCGATAGCTGCGGAACGTAATGCGCGCGAGGCCCTCGATCGTCTATCGGGAAACGGCTGGGGTATCGGAATCGGTGAGGTTCTGGCGATCCTTATTTCGGCCAATACGGCGATGGGGAAGACCGACATGGCGGCCAGGTGGCTGAGCCATCCCGTGCCCGATACACTTTTCCAGACATTCTTCGGTATTAAATACCTGCATGCCAGGGGTGAATATCATCTCGCCGTCGGCCGCGCCGATGCCGCACTGGCGGATTTCCTGGCTTGCGGTGATCTGATGGTCCGCTGGGGCATCGACATGCCTGCGTGTGTGCCCTGGAGGGCTTCAGCCGCTCGGGCCTGTCTCGCGCTCGGTGATGCTGCCGGAGCACGCAGTTACCTCGATGAGCAGAGCTGTCGACCGGGTGCGAACGTGCCCTGGGTTCGCGCGGTCTCCTTGCGTGTCGCCGCCACCACCCGGCCGCTGCGTGACCGGCCTGCGTTGCTGCAGGAGGCGCTTGTGCAGCTCTCCGGTGCGGAACACAAGATCGAGACGATTCGGGTGCTGACCGACCTGAGTCAGGTCTTTCGCGAGCTCGGCTTGTCGGGGCGGGCCAGATCCACGGTGTGGAAGGCATGGAAGGCTGCCCAAGCCTCTGGTCTCGAAGCGCTCTGCAGTAAGCAGTTGCCGTCCGACTTGACAGCACATCTGCATGTTGTCGAGGATGCCGAATCCGACGAGATCGTCACCCTGACCGATTCGGAAATGGCGGTCGCACGATTGGCTGCATTGGAGCACACAAATCGCGAAATCGGCAGAAAGATGAACATCACCGTAAGCACTGTCGAACAGCATCTCACCCGCGTCTACCGAAAACTCGGCGTCAATGGGCGTAAGGAGATCGGCCTAGTTCTCCGGATGTATCCGGCCGACAGCGCTTAATTCGCCGATATCATTGGTTATCTGTGGATCCGCTCCCCGCGCCGTATGGTGCGGGGAGCGGATCCATTTCAATAGCGCGCTTCGGCCGTGTTCTGTGACAGGGGCCTGTTAGGGGTTGGGCTTAGGGGTGTTTCGGGCCTATCTTTCGAATATTCACGGTTTGTTGGAGCTGTGTCTCGTCGAAATACACAGTGCCGGTAGTAATGAAAAGGGGCCTCCGTGGCGGACGAAGCGAAGCTTGTCGAATACCTCCGCCGGATGACGGCGGATCTACGGCAGGCCAATCGCCGTATCGAGGACATGGAAGCGAGCGAGCACGAGCCCATCGCGATCGTCGGCATGTCCTGCCGGTTCCCCGGTGGCGCCGACTCCCCTGCGCGACTGTGGGATCTGACGACCCGAGGCGAAGACGCGGTCACCGAGTTCCCCACCGACCGCGGCTGGGACGTGGCGACCCTGTTCGACCCGGACTCCGGCCGCCCGGGCACCTCGTCCACGAACCTGGGTGCGTTTCTGCACGACGCCGGTGACTTCGACCCCGCGCTGTTCGGGATCTCGCCCCGTGAGGCCCTGGCGATGGATCCGCAGCAGCGGTTGTTGCTGGAGCTGTCCTGGGAGGTTTTCGAACGAGCGGGCCTGGACCCGATGTCATTGCGCGGCAGCAAGACTGGAGTCTTCGCCGGTCTGATGTACCACGACTACGCGTCGAAGACGGCACTGCCTGCCGAACTCGAAGGTCATTTCGCGACCGCTGTCGCGGGCAGTGTGGCGTCGGGGCGGGTCTCGTACACGTTCGGGCTGGAAGGGCCCGCTGTGACGATCGATACGGCGTGTTCGTCCTCGCTCGTGGCCATGCATCTCGCCATGCGTTCGCTGCGGTCGGGCGAATGTTCGATGGCCCTCGCGGGCGGGGTCACGGTGATGGCGACACCGGCGGCATTCGTCACCATGTCCCGGCAAGGCGGCGGCTCCTCCGACGGCCGGTGCAAATCGTTTTCCGCGGCGGCCGATGGCACCGGCTGGGGTGAGGGAGCGGGTCTGCTGCTGTTGGAGCGGCTCTCCGATGCCGAGCGCAACGGTCACCAGGTGCTGGCGGTCATCCGGGGTTCGGCGGTGAATCAGGACGGCGCGTCCAATGGCTTGACGGCGCCGAACGGTCCGTCTCAGCAGCGGGTTGTTCGCCAGGCGCTGGAGGACGCGGGTGTGACAACCGCTGATGTGGATGTGGTCGAGGCACACGGTACCGGCACCGTGCTGGGTGACCCGATCGAGGCACAGGCGCTGCTGGCGACCTATGGTCAGGGCAGGCCCACCGGACAGCCGCTGCTGCTGGGGTCGATCAAGTCGAACATCGCGCACACACAGGCCGCGTCGGGTGTCGCCGGCGTGATCAAGATGGTCGAGGCGATGCGGCGCGGGATCGTGCCCGCCACCCTGCATGTGGACGAGCCGAGCCCGAAGGTTGATTGGTCATCCGGTGCGGTCGAGCTCGTCACGGAGGAATGCCCGTGGCCGAATGCGGGTCGGGTGCGCCGAGCCGCAGTGTCGTCATTCGGGGTGTCCGGTACGAACGCGCACGTCATCCTGGAACAGGCGCCGCCGGAATCCGATCGCTTCACCACCGCGGATCTGCCTGCGGAATCCCCGCATGTCTGGGTGCTGTCGTCCCGAACCGCGGCCGGATTGCGTGCGCAGGCCCACCGGCTGCGTGAATACATCACTGCGAACCCGGATCTCGCGCCGGCGGATGTCGGCGCGGCGTTGGTGACGGGCCGCGCGGCACTCGAACATCGCGGGGCAGTGCTGGGCTCCCACCGTGACGAGTTCGTGCGGGGGCTCGAGGCTCTGGCCGCGGGAGAGTCGGCGCCGGGTGTCGTAGTCGGCGAGGTGCTCGAGGGCCCGACGGTGTTCGTGTTCCCGGGGCAGGGCGCGCAGTGGGTGGGGATGGGCCGCGACCTGCTGGAAACCGATGCTGTCTTCGCCGCCAGGATGCGTGAGTGCGCGGTGGTGATGGACCCGGCGACCGACTGGTCGTTGCTCGATGTGGTGGCAGGACAGCACGACAGCTTGCTGGAGCGGGTCGATGTCGTCCAGCCGGTGTCGTTCGCGATCATGGTGTCGCTGGCGGCGGTGTGGGAGTCCCGTGGTGTCACACCACACATGGTGGTCGGCCACTCGCAGGGCGAGATCGCGGCGGCCTGCGTGGCGGGCGCACTGACTCTCGAAAACGCGGTCGACGTCGTGGTCCGGCGCAGCCGAGTGATCGCCCATCGGCTGGCGGGCCATGGCGGGATGGTGTCGCTGGCGTTGCCCGAGGGCGAGGTGGGTGCGCTGATCGCCCCGTTCGGGGACCAGGTTTCGATCGCCGCCGAGAACGGCCCCACGGCCACGGTGATTTCGGGAAACAGCACCGTTCTCGACGAGATCGTGGCCGAATGCCGTGATCGCGGGGTGCGTGTGCGGGTCATCGACGTGGATTACGCGTCGCATTCGGCACAGGTCGACTCGATCGCCCCGGAACTGCTGGACGCGCTGACCGACCTCACTCCACAGTCTGGCCGGATCCCGCTCTACTCGACCGTGCGAGGCCGGGTAGTCGATGGTGCCGACCTGGACGCGGCGTACTGGGTGGAGAACCTGCGTGAGCCGGTGCGGCTCCGGTCGGCGATCGAGACTCTCCTGGCCGCCGAGCACCGGACCTTCATCGAGGTGAGTACTCACCCGGTCCTGGTGCCCGCGATCGAGCAGATGATCGATGGCGCCGAGACGACCGCGGTGGCGCTGGGGACACTGCGGCGCGACGAGGACGGTCCCCGACGGCTGCTGGAGTCGTTGGCACAGGCTTGGGCCGGTGGATCGGCGGTGGATTGGCTGCCGAGCTTCGAGAAGCGGCCGGGGGCGCGAGTCGACCTGCCGACCTACGCGTTCGAACATCAGCGGTTCTGGCTCGAAATGGCAGCGGGCGCGGGTGATGTCGCATCCGTCGGTCTCCGTTCGGCAGAGCATCCGATGCTGGGCGCCGCGGTGGTGCTGGCCGATTCGGGGGGACTGCTGTTCACCGGTCGGCTGTCGGTGGCGACGCATCCCTGGCTCGCGGACCATGCTGTGGCCGGCAGCATACTGGTGCCGGGAACCGGGCTGGTCGAACTGGCATGGCGCGCGGGCGATCAGCTCGGTTGCGGCGAGATCGAGGAGCTCACGCTCGAAGTACCGCTGATCATCCCGCGCGACGGCGGCGTCGCGGTGCAGTTGGAGGTCGCCGCGGCGGATGCTTCTGGACGGCGTGAGTTCTCGGTTCACTCGCAGCCACCGAACGGCGACGACGAGTCCTGGGTGCGGAACGCGACAGGGGTTCTAGGGGTCGGGGGAGTAGGTGTCGGGGCGGCCGAATTGACCGAATGGCCGCCTGCGGGCGCGGTCCAGGTCGACGTGACGGACCTGTACGAGCGCACTGCCGCGGCGGGTTTCGACTACGGTGCCGCATTTCAGGGACTGCGCGCGGCGTGGCTGCGGGACGGCGAGGTGTTCGCCGAGGTCGCCCTGCCCGAGCATGTCGCCGCGGATGCCGATCGGTTCGGCATGCACCCGGCGCTGCTGGACTCGGCGCTGCACGCGTCGTCGCTACTGCCCGCCTGGGCTTCCGCGAGCGAGGGCAGGCTCCCGTTCTCGTGGCGGGCGGTGACGCTGCACGCGACCGGTGCGACCACGCTGAAGGTCCGCCTGCGGGCAATCGGCGCAGACGCGATTTCGGTACTGGCGTGTGACGGCGCCGGTCGGCCGGTGGTGATCGCCGAGTCGCTCGCGGTCCGCGCGATCAGCGCCGCGGGTCTGTCGGGTCGGGGCACGTCGGCCTCGCTGTACCGGCTGGGCTGGCAGGCCGTCGCAACCGTGCCGGAGGCACTGCCGACCGTACCGGTCTTGCTCGGCGACAGTAGTGTCGAACAGGCAGGGCACCTGACGTTTCCGGACCTGCCCGCGCTCGCGGCGGCGATCGAGGACGGCCTCGAATTGCCCGCTGTGGTCATCGCGGCCGTGCCGGAAGACACCGGCGACGACCTGGTCGATGGTGTCCACCGGGCCGCGCACGACGTGCTGGAATTGTTGCGGGCCTGGCTGATCGACGACCGTTTCGCCGACACAGTCCTGATCCTGGTGACCAACGGCGGGGTCGCGGTCGCCGCGGACGAGAGCCCCACTCGGTTGGCGCATGCCGCGGTCTGGGGTCTGGTGCGGTCCGCACAGTCCGAACATCCCGACCGGATCGCAGTGCTCGATGTCGACGGAGGCCCCGCTGCGGGCATCGTCTGGGCCGGGGCCGCCATCGCGCAATCGCAGGCGGCGGTACGCGGCGATACGATGTGGACCCCGCGGCTCGAGCACATTTCCGGCGAGAAAACGTCGGGCCGAACCGATTTCGGATCCGGCGCGGTGCTGGTCACCGGTGCGAGCGGTGCCCTCGGCGGACTCGTGGCCCGGCACCTGGTTGCCGAGCACGGGGTGGGTCACCTGGTGCTGGCCAGTCGCAGCGGCGCGACAGCGGACTTGTGCGCCGAACTGGTCGATCTCGGCGTGACGGCGACATCGGTGGCCTGCGATGTGGCCGACCGCGAGGCGGTGGCCGCCATGGTCGCCGCGATTGCCGCGGAGCGTCCGCTGACGGCAGTGGTCCATGCTGCCGGCGTCATCGACGACAGCACGCTGATGTCCCTCACGGCCGATCGGATCGACCGGGTATTCCGGCCCAAAGTGGATGCCGCGCTCGCGTTGCACGAGGCGACCCGGGATCAGCCGATCTCGGCTTTCGTCATGTTCTCCTCCGCCGCCGGAATTCTCGGCAGCCCCGGGCAGGCGAACTACGCAGCATCGAACGCCTTCCTCGACGCGTTCGCACAATGGCGGCGCGGAACAGGCCTGCCCGCGGCCACCCTGGCCTGGGGCATGTGGGCACAGACGAGCGGAATGACCGATCAGCTGGCCGACGCCGATCGGGAGCGCGGCGAGCGCAGCGGAGTGGTGCCACTGTCGAATGCCGAGGGCCTGGCTCTGTTCGACGCCGCTCTCGCGGGCGAGGATGCCGTCGCGGTCCCGATCGGTCTCGACCTGTCGCGGTTGCGTGCCCGGGTCGCTGGGACCGGCTGGGTTCCGCCAGTCCTGCGCGGGCTGGTACGAACCGTGGTGCGGCGTAGCGTGGCCGCAGGCTCCGGTACCTCCGCCGATCGTCTGGCCGGGTTGCCCGAGCGCGAACGTGCCAGGGCGCTGCTGGACATCGTCAGTGCGCAGGTCGCCGTGATCCTGGGCTACACCTCGGCGCGTGTGCTCGAACCGCGCCGAACGTTCCTCGAGCTGGGCTTCGACTCGCTCACCGCGATCGAGCTGCGTAACCGGCTCAACGCAGCGACCGGGCTGCGGCTGCCCGCGACGCTCATCTTCGACTACCCCAACACCGAAACGCTGGTCGGGCATCTGAAGGCCGAGCTGGCCGGGACCGACGACAGCGCCACGCAGCGGTCCTCGGCCGTGGTGGCCGACCACGACGACCCCATCGTGATCGTGGCGGTCTCCTGCCGGTATCCGGGCGGCATCAGCGACGCCGAGGGACTGTGGCGAGTTGTCGCCGAAGGCGCCGATGTGATCTCCGACTTCCCGACCGACAGGGGCTGGGATCTCGAAGCGCTGTTCGACACCGACTCCGGCCGTTCCGATACCAGTTATGTCCAGGTGGGCGGATTCCTCTACGACGTGGCGGATTTCGATGCCGATGTCTTCGGCATCTCGCCACGTGAGGCACTGGCGATGGACCCGCAGCAGCGTTTGCTTCTCGAGACGTCATGGGAGTTGTTCGAACGGGCTGGAATCGACCCGTTGTCGTTGCGGGGCAGCCGGACCGGCGTCTTCGCGGGTGTGATGAACCACGACTACGCGCTCGGCCTCACCGATGTATCCGAGGACCTGGTCGGATACATCGGGATGGGCACCTCCGGTGGCGTGGCGACCGGGCGCATCGCCTACACCTTCGGCCTGGAAGGGCCTGCGGTGACGGTGGATACGGCATGTTCGTCCTCTCTGGTCGCACTACACCTGGCGGTGCAGGCGCTGCGCAGCGGAGACTGCACACTCGCGGTGGCGGGCGGTGTCGCGACCATGTCGACGCCGACATCGTTCATCGAGTTCAGCAGGCAGCGGGGCCTGGCACCGGATGGTCGGTGCAAGTCCTTCGCCGCCGCCGCGGACGGCGCCAGCTGGTCCGAAGGGGTGGGGCTCGTTCTGGTGGAACGGCTTTCGGACGCACGGCGCAACGGGCATCCGGTTCTGGCGGTGGTACGAGGTTCTGCGATCAATCAGGACGGCGCGTCGAACGGGCTCAGCGCGCCCAACGGTCCGGCGCAACAGCGGGTGATCCGCCATGCTCTGCAGACAGCTGGGCTCGACACCGCCGATGTCGACGTGGTGGAAGCGCACGGCACCGGCACGGTCCTCGGTGATCCGATCGAGGCGCAGGCTCTGATCGCGACCTACGGGCAGGGCAGGGATGCCGAGCGTCCGCTGATCCTGGGATCGATCAAGTCGAATATCGGGCACACGCAGGCAGCTGCGGGGGTGGCGGGCATCATCAAGATGATCGAGGCGATGCGCCACGGTGTGGTGCCCGAGACGCTGCACATCGATGCGCCCAGTCCACACGTCGACTGGGCGGCGGGAGCCGTCGAGTTGGCGACCGCGGCCGTGCCGTGGCCGGTCACCGATCGTCCGAGACGGGCGGGTGTGTCCTCCTTCGGCGTCACCGGCACCAACGCGCACGTCATCATCGAACAGCCGCCACATGCGGTCGAGCCGAGGCCGACCGTCGATCCGATCGACATGCCACTGCCGTTCGTCCTGTCGGGCCGAAACCCCGAGGCGCTGTCGGCGCAATCCGCCAGGCTCGCCGCCTATCTCGACCACACCGACGATGTCGCGCTGACCGAGGTGGCCTGGACCCTGCTGCGCGGGCGCGCGGCACTGGACCAACGCGCGGTTGTTCTGGCGCGCGACACGGCGGAGCTGGTGCGCGGTCTTACCGCGATCGTGGACGGCGACCCCGGGGCGATCGCGGGATCGGCGCACAGCCAGGCCGTGCTCGGAATCCTGTTCAGCGGACAGGGGTCACAGCGTGCGGGCATGGGCCGGGACCTGTACCAGGCGTTCCCGGTGTTCGCCGCCCTGTTCGACGAGGCGTGCACGCACCTCGATCCGCTGCTCGAAACGTCGTTGCGCGACATCGTGTTCGACACCGAGCATCCGGAAACCTTGAACCGCACGGAATTCGCGCAACCAGCCTTGTTCGCGATCGGATACGCGCTGTTCGGGCTGGTCGAATCCTTCGGCCTCGCACCGGATGTCGTGATGGGTCATTCGGTCGGTGAGATCACCGCGGTATGTGTCGCGGGAGGACTCTCTGTCGCGGACGCGAGCCGCCTGGTGGTCGCGCGCGGCCGTTTGATGCAGGCGCTGCCCGCGGGCGGCGCGATGGCGGCGATTCAGGCGACCGAAGCCGAGGTGGTCCCGCTGCTGTCCGATTCGACAGCTGTCGCCGCCGTGAACGGTCCCGCCGCCCTGGTTGTCTCGGGCAGCGAGGCGCGGGTCGACGAGATCGTCGCGCACTTCGCCGCGCTCGGGCGCAAGACACGCGCTTTGCGGGTATCGCACGCGTTCCATTCCCCGCTGATGGATCCGATGCTGGACGAGTTCGCCGCGGTGTGTGCCGAGGTCGAATTCTCCGCCGCGAAGGTGCCGGTGATCTCGAATGTGACCGGCGAAGCGATCTCGCTCGACGAGTTCGGCGTTCCCGCGTACTGGGTGCGGCATGCGCGGGCGGCGGTCCGCTTCGCCGACGGCGTGGACTCGCTCGTCCGGGCGAGCGTGACCGGGCTGCTCGAACTCGGACCCGATAGCACGCTGACTGCGCTGGCGCAGGCGGTCGCCCCCTCCGACATCTGCGTGGTACCGGCCATGCGCGCCGGCCGCTCCGAGGCCGAGTCCTTCGTCGATGCGCTGGCGCGCTTGCAGACCCGGGGGTTCCCGACGGACTGGGCGGCCGTACTGCCGGGCGATCCGCGCCAACGCGCCGACCTGCCCACCTATGGGTTCCAGCGACGCCGATTCTGGCCGAAGCGGTCGCGGACCGCGGTGGGGATGACGAGCACCGGCCATCCCGTGCTCGGGGCGGTCGTCACCCTGGCAGATTCCGACGGCCTGCTCATGACCGGCAGCCTCGATCCGGCCGTGGTGCCCTGGATCGCCGAGCACCGTGTACTCGACGACTCGTTCGTGCCCGGTTCGCTGTTCGTCGAGCTGGCGTTGCAGGCGGCGGATCAGGTCGGTTCCGATTACGTCGAGGAGCTGACCATCCAGGCACCGCTGGAGCTGCCAGGCTCCGGCCCGGTCGAGCTGCAGGTCGTGGTGGGTCCGCCGGACTCCGAAGGCCGTCGCTCGTTCACGATCCATTCCCGGGCGGCAGCGGATTCGACATGGGCGCAGCATGTTTCCGGCACACTCGCCGATGGCGTGATGGGGCCGGGTTTCGCCGAGGAGGATTGGCCGCCCAGCGGCGCCACCGCCGTCGACGTCACCGACTTCTACAACCGGGTCGCCGACCGTGGACTCGAATACGGTCCGTCGTTCCGGGGACTGCGGGCGGCATGGCGGCGCGGCGACGATCTGTTCGCCGAGGTCGCGTTGCCCGTGGAAGAAGTCTCCGATCTCGATCGCTATGCACTGCATCCGGCGCTGCTCGACGCGGCTCTGCACGCACTCGGGCTCACCCCTGGTGACGGCGCGCTCGAGTTGCCGTTCTCGTGGCGCGATGTGCGACTGCACGCCGCACACACAGATCTGCTGCGCGTCCGATTGTCTCCGGTCGGCGACGGCATGGCTGTCGAGGCTGTCGACCGGTCCGGGCGTCGTGTCGTCTCCATCGGCGGACTCGTCACGCGACCGTTCGTGAGTGGCCCGCCCGCGATCGTTCGCGATGCGCTCTTCCGGGTGGAGTGGATCGCCACGAAGCTGCCGGTCCGAGCGGGCGAGGACAGCTTCTCGATGGCGGCCGTCGGCGATGTGCCGGAGCTCCAGGCCCGTCGTTACCTCGACCGCGCGGCGCTGGTCGCCGCGGTCGACGCCGGTGAATCGGCGCCCGATCTGGTAGTGCTGGCGTATCTACCGGATACGTCGGTTACCGATATCGCGTCGGCGGCGCGCGCGCAGACGGCACGAGCCCTCGACGACCTGCAATCACTACTGGCCGACGACCGATTCGCTACGACCAGGATCGCCTTCCTCACGCGTGGCGCGGCGGGCGACCACGACACGGTGGACCTGCGCAATGCCGCGGTGTGGGGTCTGGTCCGTGCGGCCCGGGCCGAGTACCCCGGCCGGCTGCTGCTCGTCGATGTCGACGAGCAGACCGAGTCCGCACTGCCCGCTGCGCTGGCACAGCAGGATGAACCGGAACTGTCCCTGCTGGGCGGTGCGATCCGGGTCCCGCGATTGAAACGTGCTGAGGTTGCGGCCGTCTCACCGGCCGAATGGAACCCGAACGGCAGCGTGCTCCTGACCGGTGCCACCGGTGCCCTCGGTACCGAGATCGCCCGGCACCTGGTGGCCGAACACGGAGTGCGCCACTTGATTCTGGTGAGCCGTGGCGGCGTGTCCGAGGACAGGGTCGCCCAGCTGACCGAACTCGGAGCCGAAGTGGTCGCGGCATCCTGTGACGTCACCGACCGGGACGCGCTCGCCGCGCTGATCGCCGGTATTCCGGCCGACCGTCCGCTGGCCGCGGTCGTTCACGCCGCCGGCGTGCTCGACGACGGCGTGGTGGCCGGCCTTACCCCGAGTCAACTCGACGCGGTGATGCTCCCGAAAGTCGATGCCGCGCTTCATCTACACGAGCTCACCGGCGCCCTCGATCTGGATGCATTCGTGCTGTTCTCTTCGGCCGCAGGCACTTTCGGTGGAGCCGGGCAGGCGAACTACGCTGCCGCCAACGCGTTCCTGAACGCGCTCGCCGCCTGGCGACGAGCGCAGGGCTTGCCCGCGTCCGCGCTGGGATGGGGTCCCTGGGAGGGTGACGCCGGAATGGCGGCGACGCTCGACGAAACCCATACCCGGCGCTCGAGGCAGGCCGGTGTCCAGCCGATCTCGGCGACCCTCGGCACGACGCTGTTCGACCTGGCGATGCGAGCCGACGATCCGGCCCCGCTACCGGTGAGGCTCGATTTCACGGTGCTGCGGTCGGATCCGACACCGCTGCTGCGGTCCCTGACCGGCGTCGCATCGCGCCGCGTGTCCCAGTACTCGTCACTGGTGATCGCGGGCGCGCCCCCGGAGGAGCAGCGGCGCCGGGTCGCCGACCTGGTACGGACCCAGGTCGCGGCCGTGCTCGGACACGACGGCGCCGGCGCGATCGATCCGAGTCGCCCCTTCGCCGATCTCGGCTTCGATTCGCTCACCGCGGTCGAACTCCGCAACCGGCTCGGCTCGGTGACCGATCTGCGTCTACCGCCCACACTGGTCTTCGACCATCCCACCCCGAGTGCCCTCGCCGACTTCGTTCTCGACACGCTGCTCGACCGGACCATTGCCGTCGCACCGTCGCGCGCCATCGCCACACCGGTGGACGAGCCGATCGCCATTGTGGCGATGAGCTGCCGCTATCCGGGTGGCGTGCGGTCACCGGAGGACTTGTGGGAGCTGCTTGTCGCCGAGGGTGACGCCATCTCCGAATTCCCGGCCGACCGCGGCTGGGACATCGAAGCGCTGTACGACCCGACCGGCCTACGACCCAACTCCAGCTATACGCGCGAGGGTGGGTTCCTCGACGACGTGGCCGATTTCGATCCGGCACTCTTCGGTATCTCCCCGCGCGAGGCGATCGCGATGGATCCCCAGCAGCGGTTGCTGCTCGAAACCACCTGGGAGGCTTTCGAGCGGGGCGGAATCGACCCGTCGTCCTTGCGTGGCAGTAACACCGGGGTCTTCGCGGGCGTGATGTACGGGGACTACGCCGGCGTGTTCCAGGAGGGATCCGACGAGCTGTCCGGGCACGCGGGCGCAGGCACCGCCGCCAGTGTCGTGTCGGGGCGGGTGGCCTACACCTTCGGGCTGGAAGGCCCGGCGGTGACCGTCGATACCGCGTGCTCGTCGTCGCTGGTCGCTTTGCATCTGGCGGCGCAGGCGCTGCGCAACGGTGAATGCTCGCTCGCTCTCGCCGGTGGTGTCGCCGTGATGTCGACCCCGGCGTCGTTCATCGGATTCAGCAGGCAGCGGGGGCTGGCTCCCGACGGCCGGTGCAAGTCGTTCGCGGGTGGCGCGGACGGCACGAGCTGGTCCGAAGGCGCCGGACTGCTTCTGCTGGAACGGCTTTCGGACGCACAGCGCAACGGGCATCCGGTGCTCGCCGTGGTGCGGGGCACCGCCGTGAACTCCGACGGCGCCTCCAACGGGCTGACCGCGCCGAACGGACCCGCACAGCAGCGCGTCATCCAGCAGGCGCTGGCCAATGCGGGATTGTCCGCCGCAGACGTGGACGCGGTGGAGGCACATGGGACCGGAACCACGCTGGGCGATCCCATCGAGGCACAGGCGTTGCTCGCCACCTATGGTCGGGAACGCACTCGTCCGCTGGCCCTGGGGTCGATCAAGTCGAACATCGGACACACGCAGGCTGCCGCGGGTGTTGCCGGAATCATCAAGATGGTCCAGGCGATGCGCAACGGAATTCATCCCGCGACACTGCATGTGGATGAGCCGACGCCGCATGTCGACTGGTCGGTGGGCGCCGTGGAACTGGTGACCGAGGCGCGCGCCTGGCCCGAGCAAGGCCGGCCGCGCCGAGCCGGAGTGTCGTCGTTCGGATTCAGTGGGACCAACGCGCATGTGGTGCTGGAACAGGGACCACGGACCGAGCCCGGGACGTCTGCCGACTTGCCGATGACGCCACTGCTGCTCGCGGGCAAGACCGCTGCGGCACTACGGGCGCAGTCGCTGCAGATCTTGTCCGTGATCGAGAACGATCAGGACGTGGCCATGACCGACCTGGCCTGGTCACTGGCGACCGGCCGCGCGGCACTGGAGCACCGGGCCGTGGTGACGGGACGGGACCGGGACGATCTGATCGCAGGTTTGCGGCGAGTGGTGACCGGGGAGACCACGGCCATCGTGCCGGAAGGTCGTGTGGCGGTGTTGTTCTCGGGTCAGGGTTCGCAGCGGGTGGGGATGGGTCGCGAGTTGTATGCGGCGTTCCCGGTGTTCGCGTCGGTGTTCGACGAGGTCTGTGCGGTGGTGGATCCGTTGGTGGGTCGGTCGCTGAAGGAGTT
>NZ_JBHURA010000009.1:0-241606 GCF_042674185.1 Nocardia sp. NPDC056952
GGCACCGGGGCTTGCTCCTTCGTCGCCTACGCCCCGGCGCCTGACCGGCGGCCCGGCCGCGGACCGGCCACTTCGTGGCCGTCCCTCCCTAGGGGTCGGGAGTGCGGTGGCTGGGTTGGGTGGGTTGTTGAAGACGGGGACGGGCCGGGTGTGGCGGATCAGGTTGTGGCAGGGGCGGTTTCGATGCGGGGAGTGGGGGTTTTGGCTGCTACTACCGAGCGGTAGACGATGGCGCCGGTGGTGAGGATTACGGCTACCGACAGGGGGCCTGCCCAGAGTTGCCACCAGCTGCCGCCGGCGGGGGTGTAGACCTCGGGGCGGGGCCAGGCCAGGTTGATGACCATGGCGATGCCCCAGACGACGGCGAGGGCGTTGATGGGGATGCCAAGGCGGCCCAGGTGGAACAGGGTCTTGTCGTCGGGGGCGGGCAGGCCCTGGATGCGGCGCAGCAGCAGTGGCACGGTGACCAGGAGGTAGGCCAGGTACAGGCTGACGATGCAGACGCTGGCGAGGGTGGCGAAGATGGCGGGGTTGCCGAGGTTCAGGACCAGCAGGCCGATGCCGAGGGCGCCGATCGCGACGGCGGGCCACACGGGGGTGCCGAAGCGGGGGTGCACGGTGGACAGGGCCTTCGCGAAGGGCAGTTTGCCGTCGCGGGCCATCGAGAACATCAGGCGCGAGCCCGCGGTCTGGATGGCGAGGGTGCACACGATCACGGCGACCGCGACACAGCCGAGCAGCACCGAACCGGCGGGGCTGTTCAGCTTCGAGGTGATGACGTAAGCCAGTCCACCGGTGGACAATTCGCCGTCGGACAGGCTCGGAGCCGCCATCAGCGCGCCGAGCAGCATGAGGCCACCGCCCAGTGCCGAGACCGCCAGCGCGAGCAGGATGGTGCGGGGAGCGACCTTGCGCGGGTTCTTGGTCTCCTCGGAAAGCTCACCGGCGGAATCGAATCCGACCATCACGTACGCGGCCATCAGGCCCGAGACCAGGAACGCCGCCCAGTACGGGCCGGGGGAGGCCTGGTCGGTCTGGAACACCACATCGGGGCCGCGCTCGGTGTTGGCGAAGAACAGCGCGATGATCGCCAGCACGCCGACGATCTCGACGGTGACACCGACCGAATTGATCTTCGACATCAGGTCGATGCCGATCACGTTGATGGTGGTGGTGACGACGAGCAACACGCTGCCGAGCAGCACCGCGTTCATCGCGCCGTCGCGGGAGGTCAGCGCGGTGTCGGTGCCGATGAGCTGGAATCCGCTCCAGATCGAGGGCAGCACCACCTGGAGTGCGATGGCGGCCGCGGCGGCGGTCACGACCTGCGCGATCACCATCATCCAGCCGGCGAACCAGCCGATCAGCCCGCCGGCCAGCCGACGTGACCACTGATAGATACAGCCGGAGATCGGGTAGCGGGCGGCGAGCTCGGCGAAGTTCAGCGCGACCAGGAACTGGCCCGCGAACACCAGCGGCCACGTCCAGAAGAAGGCGGCGCCGCCGAACGAATAGCCGAAGCCGAAGAACTGGAAGATCGTGGTGAGGATGGAGACGAACGAGAAACCTGCCGCGAAGGACGCGTAACGCCCCAGTTTGCGGTGCAGGACCGGCGTGTAGCCGAAGGCTGCCAGATCGGCGCTGTCGCGGCCGAGTTCGGGTGGGGCGGCGGGGGATTCGAATGTCGTGGCCATGTCGGTGTCCTTCAGCGGTTCGGCCAATATCTATCAGTCGATAGTTTTGCGCGCGCGATCGCTCGAACGGTGTCGTGCGTGTATCGACTGGACGCCCCGCGGTAACTTCTGCGTTGCGTGAGTTTCTGTCAAATGACAGAAATTCGACGGCCGGGCATTCTCGCTGGTGAGCTGCCCGCTGCGGTGCAGGTCGTGGCCCGATGACAGAATCTTCGGTGTGGCGAATCTCGGTCCCGGGCGTCCCCGGCTGGAACAGCGGCGCAGGCAGGGAACTACGCCGCGCGCGGAGATCCTCGACGCGGCGGCGGAGCTCTTCACCACCAAGGGGTACGCCAACACCTCGACGCGGGCAGTCGCCGACGCGGTCGGCATCCGGCAGGCATCGCTGTATCACCACTTCGCCGCCAAGGACGACATCCTCGACGCGCTACTGGCCGAAACTGTGGCGGGACCGGTCGAACTGGCGCAGCGGATGATGACCGAACCGGACGGCGCGGCGACCCAGCTCTACGCTCTTGCCCTGTTCGACGTGCGCCAATTGCGGACGGCGCGGTGGAATCTGGGCGCGCTGTATCTGCTGCCGGAGTTGCGCACGGAACGCTTCGTCGCGTTCCGGCGACGACGTGACGAACTGCGCGGACACTACGAGCGTCTGGCCGCCGCGGCATCGACGGCAGCGGGGGAATCCGGCGACGCGCGGATCCTGCCGTTCCGTCTGGTGGAGACGGTGATCGCGATCAGGTACGACGAGGGGGCGGCGGGCGTGGACACCGAGCGCGTCATCCCGGACGCCGTTCTGCGCATCGTCGGCTACCCGGGCGACACGGGTGCGGTGCGGGCATCGGCCGCGGCGCTCCTCGCACGGCTGGGCGAGATCGCTCCCGCCTGAGAGGCCGGCGCGGTACCCGGTGGGCGAGGAGCGCCGCGATACCTCAACTTCGGATGAACGCCAGGATGTCCTGGATGAGCTCCTGCTGATAGGCGCCGAAGACGCCGTGCGGTGCGCCCGCGTACACCTTCAGCGTTCCCTTCTCGACGAGCTCGATCGACTTCAGCGCGGCATTCGCGATCGGCACGATCTGGTCGTCGTCGCCGTGTGCGATGAAGACCGGCACCCGCAGCGCCTTCAGATCCTCAGTGAAGTCGGTCGCGGAGAACGCGGCGACACACTCGTAGGCGGCCTGGATCCCCGCGAGCATGCCCTGGCGCCAGAAGTCGTCCTGCGCGCCCTTCGAGACGACGGCACCCTCGCGGTTGAAGCCGAAGAACGAGGGGGCGAGCTCCTGATAGAAGCTGGAGCGGTCGCTGAGCACCCCGGCGCGGATATTGTCGAACACCTCCATCGGCAAGCCGTCGGGATAGGCCTCGGTGGCGACCATGATCGGCGGTACCGCGCCGATGGTGACGACCTTGGCGACCCGGTCCACACCGTGCTGGGCGGCGTAACGCACGACTTCGCCGCCTCCGGTCGAGTGCCCGACCACGATGACATCGCGCAGGTCGAGTGACTCGATCAGCTCGGCGAGATCGCGCGCGTAGGTGTCCATGTCGTTGCCCTGCCACGGCTGCGAGGACCGGCCGTGACCGCGGCGGTCGTGTGCGATGACGCGGTAGCCCGCGTCGGCGAAGGTCTTGCGCTCCAGTGCCCACGCGTCGGAGCTCAGCGGCCAGCCGTGGCTGAAGACGACAGGTTGTCCGGTGCCCCAATCGGAGAAATAGATCTCGGTGCCGTCGGTGGTGGTGAAGTAGGGCATTGTGCTGTGCTCCTGTCGGAGATGCGGACGAGTAGGTTGCCCATAGTTGTCGAGCGCCGGTGCGCTGTCGCCCACCGGAACGGCCGAAGATCCCGCCATTCCGGCCAAACAGTAGATTTATCGGCATGTCTACACCCTGGAATCGCCTACATCACACTACTTCCAGTGGTACACGGCGTATCGGGTTTCTCCTGTTCGACGGGGTGAAGGCACTCGACTACGTCGGTCCCGCAGAGGTATTCGTCGAGGCGAATCAGTTCGCCGATGCCTACGAGATCGTGCTGATCTCGCCCACTGGCGCACCGGTGCACAGCTCGGTGGGCCAGGGAGTTGCTGTGACGACTTCCGTGGCGGATGCGCCCCTGCTCGACACGCTCGTGGTGCCCGGCAGCGAAGTGCGCCCCGCCGAGTTCGTGCGTCCCGATCTGGTCGAGGCCGCCCGCGTTCTCGCGGCGCGCAGCCGTCGGGTCGTGTCCATCTGCAGTGGCGCCTTCGTGCTGGCCGAACTCGGGATGCTGGACGGCCGAAGCGCGACCACACACTGGAAATTCGCCGCCGAGCTCGCCCGCCGGTATCCCCGGATCGACGTGCAGGCGGACCGGATCTTCGTGCGGGACAACGACATCGCGACCTCGGCGGGCGTCGCGGCGGGCATCGACCTCGCGCTCGCGTTGGTGGCGGACGATCTGGGCACCGACATCGCTCGCCAGGTCGCTCAGGGGCTTCTGGTCTATCTGCAGCGTTCCGGCGGGCAGACCCAGTTCTCGACGCCCATGCGCGCCGTCGCCCTGCCGCCCGGTCCGGTGCGCGTGGTCACCGACCTGATCGCCAGGGACCCCGCCGCGCGGCACAGCGTGGGCGACCTCGCGCGATACGTCAATGTGAGCGTCCGTCACCTCACCCGCCTGTTCACCGAGGAGACCGGGCTCAGCCCGGCCGAGTACGCGGCGAATGTGCGGTTCGATCTCGCCCGGGCCGAGCTCGAAGCCGGCAGTTCGGTGAGCCGGGCCGCCTCCGGCGCGGGTTTCGCCAGCGCCGAGGCACTACGCCGGGCCTTTGTCACGCGGCTCGGGGTGTCGCCCTCGGACTACCGGCGCAGGTTCGAATCCGAGGCGAGTGCGTAGCGGTCTCAGCGGGCGGTCGGCGGGGCGATCTGCCAGTGCTGGTTGAGTGCGCCCGCGATCTCGGGCAGCACGGTGATCGGGATTCGCTTGGCGCGCAGCATTTCCCGGATCTCGCTCACCTGTTCGCGCTTGCGCATGTCGTAGGCGCCCGTGACGGGGCGGATCACCGGTGGGATGGACAGCAGCACCAGTTCGTCGGCCGACTCGCCGTTCAGGTCGAGTGCCAGTGCCCAGCGGGCGTGCTCGTCGAGGGTGAAGCGGCCCGCGACGACGCGGTCCCACGGCACGGTCGACGAGCGGAACGGGGTCCGCGCGTAGATCGCGTGCTCGTGCAACTCGATGACGTCACGGACGAACAGCGCGACACCCACCGCGAAGCCGCCGACCGCCCCGACCAGCAGCCCGGTGATCACCCGGTTCACCCCGAACATCGCCAGGAACAACCCGACGACGCCCGTGGTGACCAGGACCGCGATCAAGCAATAGAACAGACTCCGCCTGGTGGACACCACACCGGCACGCACGACCGACATGCGGACCTCCCTCTCCAGCTCGCCGGGCCCGATGCTCGCGCCGATCGGCGAATCACGATTCGTGGCTCACCCTAGCGGTGCGCACCGCCGTGGGCTCACGAGCCGAGCGACACCGCTGCCTCGGAGGTCTCGACGAGGAAGGTGAAGGTCTCCTGGAAGTACAGCTGCACCGTCTCGGCGTCGTGGCTGAGGTAGCCGATCGACAGGTCCTGGCCGAGCGCGAGCTCGAAGTCGCCGCCGCGGGTGGTGAGCGCGAAACCGCCGGAGATCGCCGGCGCCCAGATGATCTCGCCGTCGATCAGCCGCTCGATGTGGGTCCGGATCGGGTGACCGTGATCGGAGGTCTCGCTGACCTGGGTGTACAGCTCGGCGCTGAGCACCACCGAATACGGGCCCTGCACGCCGGCCAGGCGCAGGCCGGTGAGGGCGTGCGAGATGGCATCGGGAATGTCGACGACATTGCCCGGAAGGGCGACGGGGGAGTTCGAGGCGGCCTCGCGGATCCCGGTGATGCCCGCGGCGGCGTAGCTCTCGAAGATCGCACGGTCTTCGGCGAAGGCGATCTTCTGCGCGGCGTCCTTGAGGTTGTCGAGGTCGGCGTCGCCCGCTCCGCGCTCGATGTCGTCGAGCTCGGAGCGTTGCAGGGTGAACGGCACCCGCAGCTCGATGACCGGTTGGATCACGCGCTGATGAGCCTGCACGCCGTCGTCGGGCGAGGCGATCGAGGTGACCCGGCCGAGGTTGCGGGCCGAGAAGTCGAAGCCGTGCGGTCCCGACACGTCGACCACCCGGCGACCCGCGATATTGCGCTTGAACGTGCGGGTTGCCTCCTCCTCGATCTGCGACCAGGCTTCGCCGGTGATCGGCGCGAGTTCGCGATGCAGGTTGTTCATTCAATTACTCCTTTTCATCGTGCCGATTGCGAGGGAGCCGTCCGAGCGAGCGGCTGCCGCCGCGTTCGCGCGTTCGACGGGGACGATTTCGGACAGTGTCGCCGGCTCGACCTCGGTGGCTGCCGTGTCGGGTGCGTCGGGCAGGTCATCGAGGAAATCCACGGTGGGAGTGAAGAAGAGCGTGCCGGTAACAGCGAAGGAGAAGTCGAGGATGCGGTCGTAAGCCGCCTCGCTGGTACCGAGGAACATCCGTTCGAGCATGCGTTCGGTGACGCTCGGGGTGGCGGCATAGGCCACGTAGTAGGTGCCGAACTCGCCGGCGCCGATGGTGCCGAACGGCATGTTGGCGCGCACGATCTGGCGCTCGGTGCCGTCGGGGTCGGTGATCGTGTTCACCGCGACGTGCGAGTCGGCGGGTTTCACGTCGTCGGGCAGTTCGTAGTCGGCGAGCTTGGTCCGCCCGATCACCCGCTCCTGTTCCTCGATCGACAGCGCGTTCCACTGGTCGAGCGGGTGGGTGTACTTCTGCACGACGACATAGCTACCGCCGGTGAACTCGGGATCCTCGTCGCCGATCAGCGCCGCCGAGGCCGCGCCCGGGCCTTCGGGGTTCTCGGTGCCGTCGACGAAGCCGAGCAGGTCGCGCTGCTCGAAATAGCGGAACCCGACCGTCTCGTCGACGATGGTCGCCGCGCCTTTGAGGCGGGCGCCGATCACCATGGCGAGTTCGAAGCACGGGCCCTGGGTCTCGCCCCTGATGTGGAAGAACAGGTCGCCAGGGGTGGCCGGGGCGCTGTGGATCGGGCCGTTGTAACCCGGGAACTCGTGCAGCTCAGCGGGTTTCGGGCCGACGAAGAGCCGGTCCCAGGCCGCCGAGCCGATCGAGGTGACGCAGGTCAATCCTTCACCGGGCACCCGGAAACCGATCGAACGGCGCAATCCGGAGATGTCTGCCAAGAGGTCGCGGACCGCGGATTCGCCACCGGAATCGATGGTGGCGACAAGGAAGATCGCGGACGGCGTGAGTGGATCGAGGATCGGCTGTGGCTCACCCATGGCGTCCACAGTACGGCTCCGCACCGACAGGTCCGATCAACGCCTCGAGGTGTCAGATGTTTTCGGGCGATCGACCTGCTATTTCGCGACGGTCAGCAAAAATGTGACGTCGTCCACAGCTTTGACACTGTGGCGGGCGCGCGGCACCACGATGAGATCGCCTGCCGAACCCTTCCACTCGTCGGTGCCCGCGATCAGCACCAGCGTGCCGGAGAGCACCTGGATGGTGGCATCACCCGCATTGTCGTGTTCGGCCAGGCTCTGTCCCTCGGCGAGTGCGACGACCGTCTGGCGCAGCGCATGGGTATGGCCACCGATGAGGGTTTGCGAACTCCGGCCGCTCGTCGAGGTGGCCGCCAGCTTGAGCTGTTGACGGGCCACCGCGGTCAGCGATTTCTTGTCCATGGATCGGGCCTTTCGCAGGCATCTCGCGGGCAGGTCTTGCCAGGAGTATGCCCGACGGCGCCCACGCGTTCGGGCGTTTTGCCGCGACCGTTAGCTGTGTGTTGTCAGCCGCGGGTGTAGTGGCGAATGCGGTAGCGCAGACCGGTTTTCGAGGTCAGCCACGGGGCGTCGTCCGCATGCCATTCCGGGCCGATGACCGGGGCGAAGGCATCACCTGCCACGGTGGTGTCGACCTCGGTGACCAGCAGCGTCGTCGCCGAGGGCAGCGCGGCGCGGTAGATCTCGCCGCCGCCCGCCACCCAGGTGTCGGACTCGCCGGTCATCGTCAGCGCGTCGGGCACGGAGGCGGCGCGTTCGGCGCCGTCGGCCGCCCACTCGGACTGGCGGGTGACCACGATGTTGCGCCGGCCGGACAGCGGACGAAAGCTCGCGGGCAGCGAATCCCACGTCCGTCTGCCCATGATCACCGGGTGCCCCATGGTGGTGTCGCGGAAATTCGCCATATCCTCGGGCACCCGCCACGGAATGGTGTTGTCGACACCGATCACCCGGTCGTTCGCCTGCGCCCAGATCAGGCCGATCTGCTTCACACCGCCACCGGCGCCTTGATGCCGGGGTGATGTTTGTAATCGGACAGCTCGATGTCCTCGTAGGCGTAGTCGAACAGGCTCGTCGCCGGGCGCAGGTGCAGCGTCGGGAACGGGTAGGGCTCGCGGCTGAGCTGCTCGCGGACCTGGTCGACGTGGTTGTCGTAGATGTGCACGTCGCCGCCGGTCCAGATGAACTCGCCCGGCTCGAGCTCGGTCTGCTGGGCGACCATCAGGGTGAGCAGGGCGTAGCTGGCGATATTGAACGGCACACCGAGGAACAGGTCGGCGCTGCGCTGGTACAGCTGGCAGGACAGTTTGCCGTCGGCGACATAGAACTGGAAGAAGGCGTGGCAGGGGGCCAGCGCCATCTTGTCCAGGTCGGCCACGTTCCAGGCCGAGACGATCATCCGGCGCGAGTCGGGGTCGGTGCGCAGGGTGTGCAGCACCTGGGCGATCTGGTCGATGTGGGTGCCGTCGGGGGTGGGCCACGAGCGCCACTGCACGCCGTAGACGGGGCCGAGCTCACCCTTGGCGTCGGCCCATTCGTCCCAGATGGTCACGCCGTGCTCGCGCAGCCAGGCGACATTGGAGTCGCCGCGCAGGAACCACAGCAGTTCGTAGGCGATGGACTTCATGTGGACCCGCTTGGTGGTGATCAGCGGGAAGGATTCAGCCAGGTCGTAGCGCAGCTGGTGACCGAAGATGCTGCGGGTTCCGGTGCCGGTGCGATCGGCCTTGGGCGTGCCTCGCTCCAGAACGTGCCGGAGCAGATCCTCGTACTGCGTATCAGGGGTGGCCACGTCTTGCGATTCTACGGGGGTCGGCTCTGCGGATCGGCACCTGGCAAGCTCTTCGGCTATGCGCAAGCTCTACGTGATCGGCATCGGCGCCGGCGACCCCGACCAGGTGACGATGCAGGCGATCAAGGCCATGCGAAAGGCCGAGGCCTTCTTCGTGATCGGCAAGGGCGCCGAGAAACAGGAACTGGTCGACGTGCGTACCACGATCCTGGCCGAACACGTGGACACGCCGCATCGGATCATCGAGATCACCGATCCGCCGCGTGAGCGCACTCCCGCCGACTACGCCGGTGTCGTCGTCGATTGGCACGAACGGCGTTCCGAACTCCTCGAAGCCGCGTTCGACCAGGTGGACGGCGTCGGCGCGATCCTCGTGTGGGGAGATCCGGCGCTCTACGACAGCACCCTGCGCATGGTCGAGCACGTGCTGGCGCGCGGGCGCGCCGACTTCGACTACGAGGTGATCCCCGGCGTCACCAGCATCGCCGCGCTCGCCGCCCGCCACCGCATGGTGCTGCACCGGATCGGTGAGCCCGTCCACGTCACGACAGGGCGCAGACTGCGCGAAGAAGGGCTCGGACCCGGGTCGACCGTGGTGATGCTGGACGGCGAATGCTCGTTCACCGAGGTCCGTGGCGACGACATCCATATCTGGTGGGGCGCCTACCTCGGCATGCCCGACGAAATCCTGATCGAAGGCGATCTGCGCGAAGTCGAAAGCCGCATCGTGGCCCGCCGCGCGGAACTGCGCGCGGAAAAAGGCTGGATCATGGATGTCTATCTGCTCCGCGACGGATCCCACGCCGACGCACGATGAATAGCTAAACTGGCAACCGTGCCCGAACTGCCGGAAATAGAGGCGTTGGCGCAGTTCCTTCGGGATCATGCCGTCGGCGCTGTGGTCGGCCGTGTGGATGTGGCGGCCCTGAGTGCGGTGAAGACATTCGATCCGCCGGTCACCGCGTTGTCCGGCCGCGATGTCACCGGTGCGGGGCGGTGGGGGAAATTCCTCGGAATGGATTGTGGCGGACTGTGGTTGATCACCCATTTGTCGCGCGGCGGATGGTTGCGCTGGGTCGATGAGCCGAATCCGTTGCCGCCCAAGCCGGGCGGTAAGAGCCCGCTGGCGCTGCGCGTGCATTTCTTCACGCCCGAGGGCGCCACGCCCGCGATCGACCTGACCGAGGCGGGGACGAAGAAGCGGCTGGCGGTGTATGTCGTCGAGGATCCGATGGCGGTGCCGGGGATCGCACGGCTCGGACCCGACGCGCTCGGACTGACCGAGGACGAATTCGCCGCGCTGCTGAAAAGCACATCGCAGCGAATCAAGACCGCGATCGTGGATCAGACTCTGATCGCCGGAATCGGCAATGCCTATTCCGACGAGATCCTGCACACCGCGAAGATCTCCCCGTTCGCGAACACCAGAACGATGTCCGCGGAAAAGGTTTCGCAGTTGTACATCGCGATGCGCACGGTGCTGCTCGACGCGGTCGATCGTTCGGTGGGACAGGACGCGGCCCGATTGAAGGGCGAAAAGCGTTCGGGCATGCGGGTACACGCCAGAACCGGGCAGGCGTGCCCGGTCTGTGGTGACACCGTGCGTGAGGTGTCCTACGCGGAGCGGTCCTTCCAGTACTGCGCCACCTGCCAGACCGGCGGCAAGGTGCTCGCCGACCGGCGGATGTCGCGGCTGCTCAAATAGTCTTCTCGCGCCAGGCTTCCAGCAGCCGGAGCCAGAATTCGCTGACGGTGGGGAAGGCGGGCACCGCGTTCCACAGAGCCTCCATGGGCACCCGTCCCACCACCGCGATGGTGGCCGCGTGCAACTGCTCACCCATATCGGGACCGACGAAGGTGGCGCCGAGAATACGGTCGGCGGCGGTATCTATCACGAGTTTCGCGCGGCCGTGGAAGTCGTCACGCGAGAGCGCGGACCCCGCGACGGCGATGTCGAGCTCGACGGTGTCCACCGCGTGTCCGGCGGTGCGCGCCTCGTGTTCGGTGAGGCCGACGGAGGCGAGTTCCGGTGCGGTGTAGACGACCTGGGGAACCTGCTGATGGTCGGCGCTCGCGGTGAACCGCGAGCCGTCGAGTGGCCTGCCCTCCGCGCGGGCGGCGATCACGTCACCGCACACCCTCGCCTGGTATTTGCCCATATGTGTCAGCGCCACACGATGATTCACATCGCCGACGGCGTAGAGCCAGTCGCCGGACACTGCACGCGCGGTCAGCTGGTCGTCGACTTCGACATAGCCGGCGGGCAGCCCCACCGCGTCGAGACCGAGATCCGCGGTGGCGGGGCCACGGCCGGTGGCGACGACGAGTTCGTCGACCTCGAGTTCGCCGTCGCCGAGCACCAGGGTGACCGGACCGCCGTGGAGGCGGCCGACGCCGGTGTCCTCGGGATCGCGGCGCGAGACCAGTAACGGTTCGGTGTGGAACCGCACCTCGACGTTTCCGGTGTCACGCAAGCCCCGCAGCACCAGCTCCGACGCGAACGACTCGCTGCGCGGCAGCAGGCGGTCACCCCGGACCAGCAGGGTCACCTCCTCGGCGCCGAGTTCGGCCAGCCAGGTCGCCGTTTCGCAGGCGACGACACCGCCGCCGATGATGGCGACCCGGCGCGGGACGACGGTCAGGTTGGTGGCGTCGCGGGAGGTCCACGGCAGCGCCTCGCGCACGCCCTGAATGTCCGGGATGGTGGCGGTGGTGCCGGTCGCCAGGACGACGGCGTGCCGGGCGCGCAAGCGCTTCACGCCGTCGTCGGTGCTTACCTCGACGAGTCGTTCGCCGACCAGACGGCCGGCCCCACGGACGGTGTCGATGCCGGTCGATTTCGCCCACTCGACCTGGGAACTGTCGTCGTGGTCGTGCACGAAGGCGTCGCGGCGGGCGAGGATGTCGGCCACCTGCGGGCCACTCGCGCTCACCCCCGGCATCGCCTCGCCGAGGTCGAGTACGGCGCCGGGGCGCAGCAGTGCCTTGCTGGGAATGCACGCCCAGTAGCTGCATTCGCCGCCGAACAGTTCCCGCTCGACCAGGGCGGCGGTGCGGTCGCTGCCCGCGATGGCGTAGGCGGCGGCGTTCTCACCCGCCGGGCCGGCACCGATGACGATGACGTCGTACTCGAGCTCGGTCACTGCAGATAGCCCTCGACCTCACGGGGGGAACGCAGCCCGGTGTCCTCGGGAGATTCGCCGGAGCCGCTGCGGGCGCGTCGCTGCCGCAACAGATCCCAGGCCTGATCGAGCATCACTTCCAGTTCGGCCAGCTGCTTGCGTTCGGCTACCGGGTCGATCTCGCCCGCGGTGGCCTTGGCTCGCAGCGAGTGCTCGTCGTCGACCAGCTGTTTGATCCGCGCCAGAATGTCCTGATCAGTCATGCTCTCACCACTTCGATAGTCGGAGGGGTCGTGCCGGTTCCTGGTCCATGCTACGACCGCGCGGGTCCGGCGGAGCGTGCTGCTTCGGCGAGGCAGTCGGCCGCGACGGGCATGGCGCGGGCGAGGTCGGTGCTGTTCAGCGCGGTATAGCCGATGGCGACGCCGAAGTGGTGTGGTTCGCCGAGGTGGTGGCGGGCCAGACCGTCGAGCAGGACGCCGCGGGCGCGGGCGGCGTCGACGGCGTGGCGCTCGGCGGCGGGGCCGGGGAGTTCGACGACGACGTGCGAGCCCGCGTCGTCGCCGATGACGGGGAGCCCGCGGCGGGTGAGCGCGTCGACGACCAGGGCGCGTCGTGGCGGGACCACTCTGCGGAGCCGGCGCAGGTGCCGGGACAGGTCGCCGTGGCGGGCGAATTCGCTGAGGATCCGCTGCCCGGCGGGGCTCGGGTAACTGCCGATCTCCGCGCGGTGGGTGAGCACCGCGTCGGTGATGTCGGGGCGGGCGACGAGCCAGCCCACGCCGAGGGTGGTGGCAATGATCTTGCTGGTGGTGCCGAGATGGACGACGACATCAGGTGCCATCGCCGCGAGCAGTGGTAACGGCGCTGTGTCGTAACGCAATTCGCCGTCGTAGTCGTCTTCGATGATGAAAGCGCCGGTTCTTCTGGCGAATTCGATGAGCTCGACCCGGCGCGCCGCGGGCATCATCGCACCCATCGGGAACTGGTGTGCCGGTGTGCAATACACCGCGCGAACGCCGGGCGGAATCCGATCCACACACAAACCCCCGGCGTCGACGGGCACCGGCAGCACCTCGATGCCGACGGCTCGGAGGGCGCCGACGGCGCGGAGGTAGCCGGGATCCTCGATGGCGACGGTGTCGCCCGGACGGAGCAGCGCGGTGGCGAGCTCACCCACCGCCGCGCTGGTACCGGCGGTGGCCAGCACCACCGATCCGGCGCCGGCCGCCAGGCCCCGATGGCGCAGGAGGTGGTCGGCGACCGCCGCCAGGAAGTCCGGTTCGCCCGCACGGTTCTTGCGGGCCTCGGGAGCTTGGTCGCCGGCCGCCCGCCACGCGCGGCGCCAAGCGGCGGAGTCGACGGCTTCGGCGCACGGTGCACCCGGACCCAGATCGAGCAGGCCCGCGTCGGGATCGGCACCGTCGCCGGCGCCGGTGGACGGTGGCGCGGTGGCGGGGGCGGTGCTGAGGTAGGTGCCGGAGCCGTGTTTGCCGGTGAGCCAGCCTTCCGCGTGCAATTGGTCGTAGGCGACGGCCACCACCGCCCGGCTCACCCCGAGTCGCTGTGCCAGGGCGCGCGAGGACGGTAGCCGGTCGCCGATGCGCAGCACCCGATCGGTCGCCGCGGCGCGCAGGGCATCGGCCACCTGCACCGACAGCGGTTCGGGGGCGGTGCGGTCGAGCGGGATCGGAAGGTCGTCGAGCATCGCCCACCTCGAATTGGCCTGTTGAAATTCTGTTGAATTGGATCTACGCGTAGTCCACTTCTTCGGCGAAGCTCATCTTATGAGCACGCACGACGTCAACCGCAACCCCCTGTCACCGACCCCGCGCACCACGCTGACGCGCTCCAAGGAACGCGGCGTCACCGACCGCGCGGCACTGGACGCGGTGCTCGACGCGGGCCTGGTGTGCCACCTCGGCGTGCTGCTCGGTGGATCGCCGGTGGCGCTGCCCACCATCTACGGACGCGTCGGCGACACCCTCTACCTGCACGGATCCACCGGCGCGGGCAATATGCGCGCCGCGATCGACACCGATATCTCCCTGACGGTGACCCACGTCGACGGGCTGGTGTACGCGCGCTCGGCCATGCACTTCTCGATGAACTACCGCTCCGCGGTGATCCGGGGCAGGGCGGTGCTGGTCACCGACGAGGCCGAGCGCGACAGCGCGCTGCGGGCGATCGTCGAGCACTCCGCGCCCGGAGCCTGGGATCGGGTACGCCCGCCCAACCGCAAGGAGATGGCGGCGACGATGGTGCTCGCGCTCGACCTCACCGAGGCCTCGGTGAAGGTGCGTTCGGGCGGGCCGAACGACGACGAGGGCGACATCGCGACCGGCGGTGTGTGGGCGGGGGTATTGCCGCTGCGACAGGTGTGGGGCGAGCCGATCCCGGCCGGCAACCTCGAACCCGGCATCGACGTGCCCGCTGACGTCAGTGCGCGGGTCACGCCGGTCGCGGTGCCCGTGCGTTGAGATCCGCGCGTCGGCGTCTATTTGCCGGACGCCCCGAGTGTCATCAGATCCTTGGCGGAGACCTCCGGTAGGTATGCCTTCGTCAGGGCGATGCCGATACGGGGCAGGTCGGCCTCGTCGCGGTAGCACAGGTACACCGGCTCGTGGCGGGGCTGGAACTTGGCCTTGAACGAATGCAGTGACCGGAAGCCGTAATACGGCTCCATCGCGGCGCCGAGCCCCTCGAGCAGACGATCGATGGGCTCGGCGCCGTCGGTACCCGCACTGCGTGCCAGCGGTGCGCCCGACAGCGAAACGATCTCGGCACCTTCCTCTTTGAACGCCTGGCAGGACGAGGCGATGAGGAATTCCACCACCGGCCGGAACCCGTCGGGGCGCCTGCGCATCACGTCGAGAGTCCAGCCACGGATCTCGTCGCCGGGGCCGTAGACGGGCAACCACGAGGTGACACCGTGTACGCCGCCCTTGGCATCGACGGCCAGCCCCACCCGTACGGCCGGGTCGAGTGCCTCCTCCACGCCGCCGAGGGTGAATCCCATTTCGGGCAGCCCCTTCTCGCCCACCCACTCCTCGGAGATGGCGCGCACCTGGGCGATCACCACGAACGGTTCGTCGGCCAGCTCGACGAGCCGGAACTCGATGCCCTCCTTGTTCGCCTTGTTGATCGCGGAACGGATGTCCTGCCACGCCTTGCCCTTGAACTCGAGCTGCGGCAGATCGACGATGGTGTCCTCGGCGATCTGCACACTGCGCCACCCGAGTTCGCCCGCGATCTCGGCGACCGCCTCGGTGGTGGAGAACAGGCACGGGACGAGTCCGTCGGCTTCGCAGCGATCGGTGAATCCGGCGATGGTGGCGGGGAGCAGATCGGTGGGGCCGATCGGATCGGTGAGCACGATGACGGTGCCCGCGTGACGCTGATAGGCGACGCAGCGTTCACCGTCGGCGGCGAACCAGTATTTGTTCTCCGGCCAGGTCGCCATCCACGACATGGTGCTGCCGCCGTAGCGGGCGAGCAGGGCACGCACCGCTTGTCCGGGATCGGTGCCGGTGAGCGCGCCGTCGGTGATCTTGCGCCGCACTGGCACCCGGAACGCGCCGCGGCCGCTGTAGAGCAGCGCCACCTCGACCGCCCACAGCAGACCTGTTCCGAAGGTCACCGCGCCTTCGGTCTCGAAGTCGGTGCCGATGGCCACGCCGAGCAGCACCAGCGTGAACACCACGTGCAGCAGGCCGTAGGCGAGAGTGCCCCACCACGCCCAGTGCCTGCCTTTCCGCAGTTGCTCGGCCACCACCGTGATCACCACCACGGTCAGGATCGTGCTCCACAGCGAGCCGCGTTCGTTCTCGGTGGGACCGAGCAGGCTGTTGCCGGGGAAGAAGTACACCGCCACCGAGGCTGTCGCGATCACCAGCAGTCCGATGAAGGCCAGCATGCGGACCTCACGTCGGGTACGTGGCCAGAAGCCGTGTTCGGTGCGGCTGAACAGCTTTTCGCCCGCGGGCAGCCAGACGGCGATCGCGATGAGGTGCATGAGATCGGCGAAGGTCGACTCGAACAGGAACGTGAGCGCCACGTGCGCCATCAGCACGGCGCGCACCCGCAGGCGCCACGGCGACCGCAGCGTCGCCGAGACCGCGGCCAGCGCCGCGAACGCGGCCGTGGTGAATCCGACATCGCGGACCTCGGAAAGCCGGTCGGCCCAATCGAGATGGGTGTGGGCCAGCAGCCCGACCGTCACCGACGCGCCGAGAATGCCGATCAGCTGGCCCGACAGACAGACCAGTGCGGTGCGCACGGTGCCGAGCCGCCACTCCGTCCAGCCGACCGCCGCCGCGAAAATAACTGCCATACAGAAGTATTGGAAGGGGGTGAGTCCGAAGAACCAGCCGGACAGCGGCGTCCACCACTTGCCCTCGGTAAGCGGGGGCCAGCCGTAGGCGATATCGGGATACCAGGAACGTTCGTCGAGCCTGCGCCACAAGCCACCGCTGGCGACGCCGAGGATCGCGACCACGAGGAGGAAGCCGAGGGTGAACGGCATCCGGCGGATCACGGTGTGCGCCAAGGCGACGCCGCGCGAGGGCGCCGATTCGGGGGCAGCCGCGTTGTCGTTCATAGAACCACCCTTTGCTGCGAGTGCGCCGCACCGGCGCGGTGAGGTCGTCTGTGTACCGTATGTCATCGCGGCCGCACCACGACCGCGATGCGTGCGCTAGGGCGGTCGAGGTGGCATCTGCGGAGGTCAGGGATGACGCGAATCACCGATCTGTCGTTGCTCACCGGATGGCTGCCGGTGGCGTTGACGATCTTGGGCGCCCTGGGTGCGGTCTGGTTGCTGTTACCTCGCGTACGACGATATGTCACGACGATCATGCCGATCGTGGTGCTGGCCGCGGTGGTGTTCACCGTGGCGCTGTACCTGTTCGTGGAGGAGGTGTGGCGGCCGTTTCCCGATCCGATCGCCGTGTCGGTGTACGTGCTGATCGGGATCGCGGTCGCCGCGGTGCTGCTGGTGGTCCCGCGAATTCTGGTGCGCCGGACCGTGTGGACCGGTGTGGTGACCGTGCTCGCGGCCGCGGCGGTGCTCGTGGCGGTGGGAGTCGGGATCAACCGGGAGTACGCGTCGTATCCGACGGTGGGCGCGGCGTTCGGGGTGGAACAGGTCGACCGGATCGACGCCCGTGAGCTGACGCGGCGCGAGCAGGTGATCAGCGCGCGTCCGCTCGAGCCGGCCTGGCACGCGCCGGGCGGATTGCCCGACGGCGGGCGAGTACTGACCGCGACGGTGCCGCCGACGGCGTCCGGATTCGCCGCGCGTGATGCCCAGATCTATCTGCCGCCCGCCTATTTCGCGGATCCGCGTCCGCTGCTGCCGGTGCTGGTGTTGCTCGCCGGTGAGCCGGGCGCGCCGCAGGACTGGTTCGTCGGTGGGCAGCTGGCCGAGACCATGGATTCGTTCGCCCGCGCGCACAACGGGCTCGCGCCGGTCGTCGTGGTGGCCGACGGGACCGGCTCCCAGCTGGCGAACCCGCTGTGTCTGGACTCGAAGCTCGGCAATGTCGCCACCTACCTGGCCGTCGATGTGCCGAACTGGACGCGGGCGAATCTGCAGATCGACCCGGATCCGCGTTCCTGGGCGATCGGCGGACTCTCCTACGGCGGCACCTGCGCGCTGCAACTGGCCACCAATTATCCGGCGGTCTATCCCACCTTCCTCGATATGTCCGGTCAGGACGAACCGACCCTGGGCGACCGCCGGCGCACGGTGGACGCCGCGTTCGGCGGGGATACCGAGGCGCTGTTACGGGTCAACCCGCTCGACCTGCTGCGGACGCGGGCGTATCCGGATTCCGCCGGTGCGTTCGTCGTCGGCGCCGACGACGAGATGTACCGGCCGCAGGTGGAGCGGATGTATCAGGCGGCCGAGGAGGCGGGGATGGATGTGCGGCTGCGGATTCTCCCCGGTGGCCACAACTTCGCGCTGTGGGAGTTCGGGCTGCGTGATCAGCTGCCGTGGCTGGCCACCCGGCTCGGCCTGACACCCTGATCGGTGCCGGATTCCGCGGGGGTTCGCGGAGTACAGTTCGACGCATGTCCGAGGTGAAAACCCCAGGTACGGACGTCGGTGGCCCGCCCGCCGAGCAACAGATCGCCGCCGCCGCGCTCGGCATCGTCGACGAGGACGGCGCGGTGGCCCTGTCCGTCGGGGCGGTGGCGCGACGGCTCGGGGTCGACGCGGACGTGGTGCACGCCCGCGTCGGTGGGTTGGACGGCCTCGAACGCGCGGTGATCGAAAACGTGCTGTCGTCGGTGTCGCTCGGGCCGCTCACCGACGACGGTGTGGAGTGGACCGCGGCGGTGATCCAGTTCGCGCTGAGCATGCGCGGTCGGCTCTTCGACCACCCCGCGGTGGCGGAGTTGATCATGTCGGGGCCGATGGACAGTCCGTCGGCCGACGGGCCGGTGGCGCGCGATATGACCGAGGCGCTGTTCGTCTGCCTCGCACGCGGTGGCCTCCAGGCGCCCATCCGCGCGCACGGGGTCTACGCGGTGTTCGTGTACGTCCTCGGTTCGATCGCCCTCGACGTGGCCGAAACCGACGGAAAGCCACCGCTGCCAGGGGAATCCGAGCGGATCGCGGCCCGCCGCGCGGCTCTGCGCGACCTGGATCCGACCCGGTGGCCGCGTACCGCGGCGCACCGGGAGGAGATCGCCGCCTGGACCTCCGTTGATCAGTTCGTCTGGGGGCTTCGCGTGCTGCTCGTCGGGATGACGGCGACCTGACGCGCGAACGCGCCGCGGCCCAGCAGGGCCGCGAAGCTCAGCAGCCACCCGCTCCACAACACGTAGCCGAGGAAGTTGACGACGGCGGCGGGCTCGATGCCGAGCGGGATGACGACGCCGGTCGCGATGGCGGCGGCGCTGGTGTAACCGAGGGCGGCGAACCACCGCGGGGTGCGCAGGGCCGCGATGACCAGCGCGGTCCAGATCGCGGTGAGGGTGTACCCGGCGGTTTCGCCCAGGAGGGTGCCCAGCAGGGTGTGCTGTCGTTCGAAGGTGTCCGCGTCGGTCAGGGTGGGGACCAGTAGCGGCCAGCGCAGCAGGCCGATCGTTTGCACGAGGGCGGCGGCGACGCCGGCTCGCACCGCCCAGCGCATCGTGGGGGAGTCGTCCAGGCGCCCGATCAGGACGGACAGCGGGACGAAAGCGCACGCCGCGGCTGCGAGGAGGGCGAACAGCGTGACGATCGTGGTCTGCTCGGCCCGGAATCGGGCGAGGACCTCGGTGGCGGGCAATTGCAGGACGTCGGGGTAGTCGAACGTCATCCCGAGGCCGACGAAGGCGAGGTTCATCAGAATCGGGGCGCTGATCAGCAGCGTGATGGCGGTCCATGGCTTGGTTCGCATGAGAATCCATTCTGGCTGTACGGAGTACAGGTAGCTGTACGGGGTACAGTTCACCGCATGTCGAAGGCGAAGTCAACAGGTGGCGGCGCGGCGCGGCCGGCGCGGCGCTCGTTCACCGAAGAGCAGGTGGTGGACATCGCGCTACAGCTTCTCGATGGGGGCGGGACCGGGGCGCTGTCGATCCGGGCGGTGGCGGGCAAGCTCGGGGTGAACCCCAACGCGGTGTACACCTACGTGGCGAGCCGGGCCGATCTGGAGCGTGCCGTGATCGAACGCGTGCTCTCGGCGGTTGCCCTCGAACCCCTGCGCGACCCCCGCGTGGAGTGGGCCGACGCGGTGATCCGGTTCGCGCTCGGCCTGCGCGCGGAACTGCTCGCGCATCCGGCGGTCGCGCTGTTGATGATGTCGGGGCCGATGGACGGGCCGTCGGCGAGCGATGTCGGCGAGGCGATGTTCGGGTGCCTGGCTCGGGGCGGTTTGTCGGAGGCGAGGCAGGCGAACGGCGTGTACGCGGTGATCGTGCAGGTGCTGGGCGGCATAGCGCTCACGGTGGCCGAAACCGACGGAAAGCCGCCGCTCACCCCGGAATCCGAGCGGGTCGCGCAACGTCGCGAGGGGCTGGCCCTGCTCGACGGCGATCGCTGGCCACGCTCGGCCGCGCAGGTCGACGCGATGGCGGCGTGGAACTCCGAGGATCAGTTCGTGTGGGGGCTGCGTGCCTTGCTCACGGGGATAGCCGCCGGCTGACTACCAGGGCGCGGGATGTAATCCCGTTGCCGCACAGGTCTTGTCGACGGCGTCGGACAGGGAATCGTTGTCGGCGGCGAGGCTGACCAGGGCGAGTGTGTAGGTATCGCCGAGGTGGGAGAGGTAGCCCGCGAGCTGGGTGCGGGGGAAGGTGGTGATGCCGGGGTGGATCGCGCGGGCGGCCACCCGGGTGCAGTCGTGTGGGCCGACTCTTCGCACCGCGTCGGGGAGGGTGCCGATGTTGGAGCACAGGATGTCTCGCTCGCCCGCGCCCTTGCTGAGGGTGTAGGCCCAGCGGTCGGGGATCACCTGGAGGATCTCCTCGGGCAGGCCCGCGGGGCTCGACATTCGGTGCTGATAGGCGGACCTGGCCTTGTCGCGAATGGTCGCGGGAGTGTCGAGGCGGTGGATGGCGATCTCGGTCACCGCGAGATCGTTGTCGACTCGGGGTTCGTCGCGCGTGTCGACGGGCAGGCTCGCGGTGATGATCGGGTTCGGGAAGCCGTTCTGCCACAGGATATTCGCGATCAAGTGGATGAACAGGCTGTTCGGGGTCCCGCCGAGGGTGTTCGCGGTGGTGTCCCAGTGGGCGGCATCGAAGGTCAGCAGGAGGGGGCGCAGGTGCCGGTCGCTGGGGGAACCTGGATTCGCCGGCGGAGTGCCGCTGGACGCGGGCTCGCGCGGAACGTGGTCCGTGGCCGGTCGTGCCGACCGCCGGGGGAACCTGCGTAACAGCGCACGGGTCGTGCCGCCGAAGATGGTGACCCACTGGGAGACCGCATCCGTCCACTCCGAAGACGTTGTTCGGTACTGCGTTTCACCGGCGGGCAGTAGGCCGATCGAGGCGTGCGCCGGATCGAGCGAGCGCAGGGCGGCGGTGACGGCGTGGATCAGGCCACGGGCGTCGGCCAGGACATGCGAACAGGTCAGGGCGACAACGGTTCCGCCGTCGTCGAGGCGGGCGGCGGACAGACGCCAGCCGGGCGCGAACTCCGGGTCCAGATCGGTGCCGAGGCTGTCGGCCCATGGCAGGACCGCGTGGGCGGGGAGTGGGCCGGCACCGCGACCGGAATCGCGGTGGGCGATCGGCATTGCCGGCCAGTCGGTCTCGGCGATCGCGGTCCGGTTCGGCAGGAGGTCGAGGGGGTGGGCGCTGGTGTTGGGCTGCCAGCCTCTGCGGGCGCCGGGAACCCGGGAGTCGACCACCCTGCGGCCGAGCCTGCCTACACGCAAGCGATCGTGAATCGATTGCAACAGCGCGGGTTCCATCGCATCGGGAGTACGCCACAGACCCTGTAGTGCGATGGGGGTGCCCATCCCGCGGTGGGTCCGCAGGAAGATCTCGTCGACGACCGTGAGGCGGTCCATCAGCGGTGGTCGGCGCTACCGTGCCTGCCCTCACCCGCGGCGAAGCGGGCGGCGCCGTCGAGTGCGCCGCCGGTCAGGGCGGTCATGCCGTGCCGGAATTCGACGCGCAGCGCCTCCTCCTCGGTGTGTCCGTACTGGTCGTACAGGGCGGCGCGGTCGGTGCGCAGACAGGTCTGGGGGAGCGCGGCGAGCTGGGCGGCCAGCTCCTCGGCCACGCGGCGGGCCTCGCCGGTGGGCACGACACGGGTGACCAGGCCCATCTGTAGCGCCTCGGGCGCGCTCACCGGGCGGCCGGTGAGGATCATGTCGAGTGCGCGGCCTTCACCGACGATGCGCGGCAGGCGCACGGTGCCGCCGTCGATCAGCGGGACGCCCCAGCGGCGGCAGAAGACGCCGAAGGTGGAGTCCTGCTCGGCGATTCGCAGATCACACCACAGGGCCAGCTCGAGACCGCCCGCCACGGCGTACCCGGACACCGCCGCGATCACCGGCTTGGACAGCCGCAGCCGGGTCGGGCCCATCGGGCCGTCACCGTCCTCGGTGGCCTGGTTGCTGTTCTCGGTGCCGAGAGCTTTGAGGTCGGCGCCGGAGCAGAAGGTGCCGTGTTCGCCCCACAGCACGGCGACCGAGGAGGTGGGGTCGGCGTCGAACGCGCGGAACGCCTTCACCAGCGCGTGAGCGGTCGGGCCGTCCACCGCGTTGCGGGCGTGTGGGCGATCCAGGATCACCGTCGTGACCGGGCCCGCGTGTTCGACGCGCACCGAATTCGCCGGACCGGGCGCGCTGGTTTCGGCGGGTGAACCTGTTTCCATTCCTCGACCATACGGCCACGGCACCCCTTGTGTGAAGAGGTGAATCAATGGTTCACTTCTTCACATGGTGTACCGCAGGACCCCGGCCGTACAGGCCCGGCTCGACGCGCAACGGGCGCTGATCGTGCACGGCGCCACCCGCGTGCTCTCGCGTGACGGGTTCGCCGGGCTGTCGATGGCAGCGGTCGCGGCGGAGGCCGGTATCGCGACCGGCACCGTGTACAAGCAGTTCGAGAACAAGGCCGAACTGGTCGCGGCGGTCTTCGAGACGGTCGTCGCCCGCGAGGTCGACGCGGTGCGCGCCGCCGTGGCCGAAGGTGACGTGGTGGGGCGGGTCACTGCCGCGGTGGAGACCTTCGCCGGGCGCGCGATGAAGAATCCGAAACTGGCCTACGTGCTGCTGGCCGAGCCCGTCGACGCCGCCGTCGACGCGCAGCGGCTGGAATTCCGCCGGGCGTTCGCCGCGTCGTTCGAGACCGCGATCGCACACGGCGTCGCCGAAGGCCGCTTGCCTGCCCAGGACTCGAGCCTCACCGCCGCCGCCCTCGTCGGCGCGATCGGTGAGGTGCTGGTCGGTCCGCTGGCCGCCGCGCCGCACGCCGAGACCGTCATCCCCGAATTGGTCGCTTTCGCCGTGCGCGCACTCGGTGCGCGCACGGAAACGTCGTAGTCGAAGGAGTTACCGGACATGCCGACCCACGAAGTGTTCAACCAGGCGCCACCACTGATCCCCTTCGATGCCGCGCGCAACCCCGCGCTGCTGGAAGGCCTGCACCGCGAAGGCGCGGGCTGGGCCGAAGCCGAAGTGCGCGAACTCGGCGCGCTGGCAGGCGGTTTCGAGGCGCAGGAGTGGGGCAGGCTCGCCAACGAGTACCCGCCGGTGCTGCACACCCACGACCGGTGGGGCAATCGTGTCGACGAGGTGGAATTCCACCCGCACTGGCACGACCTGATGAATGTCGCGGTCACACATGGGCTGCACGGTTCGCCGTGGCTGGACGAGCGGCCCGGCGCGCACACCGCGCGCGCCGCCAAGTTCTACACCTGGGGCGCCGCCGACGCCGGACACATGTGCCCGATCTCGATGACCTACGCGGTGGTGCCCGCGCTGCGCCACAACCCCGAACTGGCGGCCCGCTTCGAGCCGCTGCTCGGCTCGCGCACCTACGATTTCGGCTTGCGCGAACCATCGGCCAAGGCAGGTCTCATCGCGGGCATGTCGATGACGGAGAAGCAGGGCGGCTCCGACGTCCGGGCCAACACCACCACCGCCACACCACAACCCGACGGCTCGTACCGCATCGTCGGGCACAAGTGGTTCACCTCGGCGCCCATGTCGGACATGTTCCTCACGCTCGCGCAGGCCCCGGGCGGCCTGTCGTGTTTCCTGCTGCCCCGGGTACTGCCCGACGGCACCCGCAACCCCATCCGCATCCAGCGGCTGAAGGACAAGCTGGGCAACAAGTCCAACGCGTCCTCGGAGATCGAATACGAGAACGCCACCGGCTGGCTCGTCGGCGCCGAGGGGGCAGGGGTGAAGACGATCATCGAGATGGTCAACATGACCCGCCTCGACTGCGTGATCGGCTCGGCCACCGGCATGCGGCTCGGTGCGGTCACCGCGATCCACCACGCCCGCCACCGAAAGGCCTTCGGCGCCGAGCTGATCGACCAGCCCGCCATGCGCAATGTGCTGGCCGATCTCGTCATCGAATCGGATGCCGCGACCACGGTGATGATGCGGCTGGCGGGGGCCACCGACCGCGCGGGCAGCGATCCGGCCGAGGCCGCGCTGCGCCGGATCGCGCTCGCCATCACCAAGTACTGGGTCTGCAAGCGTGCTCCCGCGCACGCCGCCGAAGCGCTGGAATGCCTGGGCGGCAACGGCTATGCCGAGGAATCGGGGATGCCGCGGCTGTATCGCGAGGCGCCGCTCATGTCGATCTGGGAAGGGTCGGGCAATGTGGCGGCGCTGGACGCGTTGCGTGCCATGGGACGTCAGCCCGAGACGGTCGAGGCCTACTTCGCCGAGGTCGGGCTCGCCCGCGGCGCCGATGCGCGCCTCGACGACGCGATCGACCGGGTGGGCAAGGAACTCACCGACCTGTCCGATATCGAATACCGCGCCCGCCGCGTCGTGGAACTGATGGCACTCGTCCTCCAGGGCGCACAGCTGGTGCGGCACGGACATCCCGCCGTCGCGGACGCCTTCTGCGCGACCCGCCTCGGCGCCGACTGGGGCATCGCCTTCGGCACCCTGCCCGTCGGCGTCGACACCGGCGCGATCATCGAGCGAGGTTTCGTCGACGTGCGCTGAGTGCGCCTTGTCCTCGCCCGCTCACACCCGGTGCGTAGGGTGGGCCCGTGACCTGGGCGAACGAGGTGCTGTCGGTGGGCGAACTGGCGCAACGGGTCCCGGTGCGCCAGGAGCGCTTTCTGCTGGGGATCGCCGGGCCGCCGGGAGCCGGGAAATCGACACTGGCGCATCGCCTCAGCGTCGAGCTGAGCGGGTCGGGACGGCCCGCGGTGGTGGCCCCGATGGACGGCTATCACCTGCGCAACGAGGTGTTGCGGGCCCGGAACGCGTGGGGGCGCAAGGGCGAGCCGGATACCTTCGATGCGCCGGGGTTCGTCGCCGATCTGCGGTTGCTGCGCGACACACCGATCGGTGACCCGGTGCCGTGGCCGCTGTTCGACCGGGCGATCGATGAACCCACCGACGCTGGCGTGGTCGTGCGCGACGAGCGCATTGTGATCGTCGAGGGCAACTACCTGCTGTTGACCGCTGCCGAGGCGCCCGGTTGGGCCGGGGTCCGCGGACTGCTCGACGAATGCTGGTACCTGGACGCGCCACGACCGGTGCTCACCGAACGATTGCTCGACCGGCACACCGCGGGAGGCCGGACACCGGAGCAGGCGAGCGACAAGGTGATGGGTAGCGACTTGCGCAACGCCGACCTCGTCGCCGCGAGCAGAGATCGCGCCGACCAGGTGCTGACCGCGTCGGACCGTGGCTATCGCGTGAGCTGAACCCAGGGGATGCGCGACTTTCGGCGCGGCCGCCCGGCGCGTGTGGCCCGGAAATCGACAGCGCCGGGGCAATCATGGAGGGATGACGCGAGGTCGGCGATTCCCCGGGCATGCGATGCGCAACGGTGCGGCGGCGTTGTGCGCGGTGCTGTTCTACTACAGCGTGCCGGTGGGGTGGATGTTCGAGCTCGACGCGTGGCCGGGGCGGATAGTGGGCGTGATCGGCTTCTTCGCCGGCGTTGCCGGACTCGGCTGGTTGGTTTGGCGGCGGATCGAGACCTACCTGCAGGCGCCGACCGCCGCGGGCGGGCGGGTGGACGGGCTCCTGCTCCTCGTGTGCATCGTCGGCGTGGTGTTCGCGCTGTTCTATTACCGCTTGCAGCAGCTACGTCCGGATCAATTCGTCGGGCTCGAAACCCGCACCGACGCGCTGTACTACACGCTGGTCACCCTCGGCACCATCGGTTACGGCGATGTCCACGCTGTCGGACAGGGGGCGCGCATCGCGACAATGGTGCAGATCATTTTCGATCTGGTGGTGTTCGGCACGCTGCTCACCATCATCACCACGAGCGTGACCGGCCGGGTTCAGGCCGCGACCCGTGCCGCGCACAAGGTCAGCGGCGATGCGCCCGATACCACTCGATGAGTTCGTCGGTTGAGGAATCACCCACCGACACCGGCTTTTCCGATCCGCTCAGCAGCGGCATCAGCGCGAGGGCCTGCTGCTTGCCCAGCTCGACACCCCACTGGTCGAAACTGTCGACACCCCAGATGATGCCCTCGACGAACACCTGGTGCTCGTAGAGCGCGATCAGCTGACCCAGCGCCGACGGCGTGAGCTCCGCCGCCAGGATCGTGGTGCTGGGCCGATTGCCCGGCATCACCTTGTGCGGCACCAGTTCCGGGTCGGTGCCCTCGGCGCGGATCTCCTCGGCGGTCTTGCCGAACGCCAGCACCTTCGACTGCGCGAACAGGTTGCTGATCAGGATGTCCTGCATGCTGCCGGTGCCGTCGCGGGTCGGCAGGTCGTCGGTGGATCTGGCGAAGCCGAGGAAATCGGCGGGGATCAGGCGGGTGCCCTGGTGGAGGAGCTGGTAGAAGGCGTGCTGACCGTTGGTACCCGGCTCGCCCCAGAAGATCTCGCCGGTCGACGACGTGACCGGGGTGCCGTCGGCGCGTACCGACTTGCCGTTGGACTCCATCGTCAATTGCTGGAGATAGGCGGGGAATCGGGCCATATCATTCGAATAGGGCAGGACCACACGGGATTCCGCGCCGAAGAAATTCGAGTACCAGACACCGAGCATCGCCAGCAATACCGGCGCGTTCTCCTCCAGCGGCGCGGTGGCGAAATGCTTGTCTATGGCGTGCATTCCGCTGAGGAATTCCGCGAACTGCTCCTTGCCGATGGTCACCATCACCGAAAGGCCGATCGCCGAATCCACCGAGTAGCGGCCGCCGACCCAATCCCAGAAGCCGAACATATGCGCGGTGTCGATGCCGAAGGCAGCCACGCGTTCGGCGTTGGTCGACACCGCGACGAAATGCTTGGCGACCGCTTCCTCGCCCAGCGCGTCGACCAGCCAGCGGCGCGCGGCGGTGGCGTTGGTGAGGGTTTCCAGCGTCGAGAACGTCTTGGACGCGACGATGAACAAGGTGGTGGCCGGGTCGAGGCCGGTGAGCTTGGCGACCAGGTCGGCGGGGTCGACATTCGAGACGAAACGAGCACCGATACCCGCGTCGACATAGTGGCGCAATGCGCGATACACCATGTCGGGGCCCAGATCCGAGCCACCGATGCCGATATTGACGATGGTCTCGATGCGTTCGCCGGTCGCGCCGCGCCACGCGCCCGAGCGCACGGAATCAGCGAATTCGCCCATCCGGCGCAGGACGTCGTGCACCTCGGCGTCGGCGTCGGTGCCGTCGATGCAGAGCTGGTCGCCGACCGGTAGGCGCAGGGCGATATGGCCGACCGCGCGATCCTCGGAGGTGTTGATGTGCTGGCCCGCGTACATCGCGTCGCGGCGTTGCGGCACACCCGCCGTGCGCGCGAGATCGACGAGCAGGCGCAGGGTTTCGCGGGTCACGCGATGTTTGCTGTAATCGATGTGCAGGTCCGCCACCTGCATCGTCAGCTCGCGACCACGTGCCGGGTCATCGGCGAACAGCTGCCTCAGGTGCATCGGCGCAACGGTGCGGTGATTGCTGTGCAGTGCCTGCCAGGCCGAAGACTCGGTGATGTCGCTGCTCACGAGCCGAGGGTACCGCGTTGGCCATCGAGCGGCGCTGTGTGTCGACGGGTTCAGGGTGGTGGCCGCGGCACCGGGCTTAGGCTGGCGGCATGGTGTCTGAACGCGATGTACTCGAATTCGTACCCAAGGGTTTGTGGATCGGCTCCGGACCCGTCGAGGCCACCGGGGGTGGCACTTTCGACGTGCGCAATCCGGCCGATGGGACGGTGATCGCGCAGGTGGCCGACGCGACTCCCGAGGACGCGATGCGGGCGCTGGACGCGGCCGTCGCGGCGGGGCAGGCGTGGGCGGCGACGCCGTCGCGGGAGCGGGGCGAGATCCTGCGGACGGTGTTCGAGCAGCTCACCGCGCGAGCGGAGGAATTCGCGCTGCTGATGACGCTCGAGATGGGCAAGGCACTGTCCGAGAGCCGCAACGAGGTGCGCTACGGCGCCGAGTTCTTCCGCTGGAACAGCGAGGAGGCCGTGCGGATCCACGGGCGGTATCTGAACGCGCCGTCGGGAACCGGGCGGATCATGGTCGCCAAGCAGCCGGTGGGTCCGTGCCTGGCGATCACACCGTGGAATTTCCCGCTGGCCATGGGCACCCGCAAGATCGGGCCCGCGCTGGCGGCGGGCTGCACGATGATCGTCAAGCCCGCCTCGGCGACGCCGCTGACCATGCTGGCGCTGGCCAAGCTCTGTAGCGAGGCTGGCCTGCCCGACGGGGTGCTGTCGGTGATCACCACCCAGCGTTCCGGGGCCGTCACGGGTCCGCTGATCGACGATCCGCGGCTGCGCAAGCTCACCTTCACCGGCTCCACCGAAGTCGGTAAGAAGCTCGTTGCGGCGTCCGCGAACCGGCTGCTGCGCACGTCCATGGAGTTGGGCGGCAACGCGCCGTTCGTCGTGTTCGACGATGCCGATGTCGACGCCGCCGTGGCCGGTGCGATGCAGGCGAAGCTGCGCAACGGCGGCGAAGCCTGCACCGCCGCCAACCGGTTCTACGTCCAGCGCGGCGTGGTCGCCGAGTTCACCGAGAAGTTCGTCGCCGCGATGGCCGACACCGTCGTGATGGGCCCCGGCACCGACGCCGCGACCACCCTCGGCCCCCTGGTGAGCGAGGACCAGCGCGAGATCGTGAGCGACCTGGTCGACGATGCCGTCGCCGTGGGCGCGCGAGCGTTGATCGGCGGCAAGGTTCCTGGCGGGCCGGGGTGGTACTACCCCGCCACGATCCTGGGCGATGTCCCGCCGTCCGCCCGCATCCTGCGCGAGGAAGTGTTCGGTCCGGTCGCCCCGATCGTCGCGTTCGACACCGACGAGGAGGGCGTCGCCGCCGCGAACGACACCGAATACGGGCTGGTCAGCTACGTGTTCACCCGAGATCTCGACCGTGCGCTGCGCATCTCGGAGGCGATGGAGAGCGGCATGGTCGGCGTGAACCGCGGCGTCATCTCCGACCCCGCCGCCCCGTTCGGCGGCGTCAAGGAATCGGGCTTCGGTCGCGAGGGCGGCACCGAGGGCATCGAGGAATACCTGAACACCAAGTACATCGCCCTGACCTGAGCCGGACAGAAAAATAACCGCCCCGGGGATGGTGTCGCACCCGGGGCGGCTTTTCGGAAGCGGCGAACTGGCTGGTCCGCCGCGTGGTTTGTGGTCTGGGGGCTAGCGCCCGAGGCGGCCGCGGCCGAGGCGGAGCAGGAGCATGGCGAGGGTGTGTCCCTCCTGGCCCAGCTCACTGAAGCGCTCGAGGACTTTCATCTCACGGCTGTGGACCAGGCGCGTACCACCGGAAGCCATCCGGGTGCGGCCGATGATCCGGGAGATCTCGCTGCGGCGTTTGATCGCGGCGAGGATCGTGGCATCGAGCTGATCGATCTCGAGGCGGAGCTTGTCGATCTCAGCTTCGGACTGCGGCAAGGCCGAATCGGAGCCGGTGGTCGTAGCAGGGGTGCTCATCATTCATCTCCTCGTGTCAGAACTTGGATCGGTCAAACCGAACGGCCTGTTACCCGATCTGTTCCGTCACCCTGAAACTTTTCCCGATGGGCAGTACTGGATCCCCCCGGGAGTGCGCGATCAGTACTCCCCGCCACGATATCGGATCGGCTGCCGACCCGGACATGCGGAGAAGCGCTGACCATGTGGCTCAGTCTGCCACGGGGCGCTAGGTAGGCAAAACAGTTCTGTTTGTGAATTCGCTGAGAACGTTCACCAAGAGTCGCCCGCGTCGACCTGGCCGGGTTCACCGGAAGTTTGCCCAGCTGTCGCCGCCCGGTCATCGCGGCAGCGGCGGTTCGCGGCTTGTCGGTGCCCGCCGGTAGCGTGGACACACGATGGATATCACGGTCGCTCCCCACGCCTCAGCCACCGATCCCAGCGAACCCGCGCCCGCGCCGGAGGGTGCCGTGCCGGCGCCTCGGGACGGGGGTGGCACCGGCGCGTCCGCGCTGGCTCAGGCGGCGGCCAGAAACAGCGCCGACCAGTCACAGCGTCGTCAGGAGCGTGAACAACAGCGCGTCGAGGAGATCGAGCGTCTCCTCGACGGGCTCAACCCGCCCCAGCGTGCCGCGGTGATGCACGCGGGTTCCCCCCTGCTGATCGTGGCGGGCGCGGGCTCGGGCAAGACCGCCGTGCTCACCCGCCGGATCGCCTATCTGCTCGCGGCGCGCGGCGTACGCACTGGGGAGATCCTGGCCATCACCTTCACCAACAAGGCTGCCGCCGAGATGCGGGAACGGGTCGCCGGGCTGGTCGGTCCGCGGGCGGCCAACATGTGGGTGTCGACCTTCCATTCCAGCTGCGTGCGCATTCTGCGGATGCAGGCGGCCCTGCTGCCCGGCCTGAATTCGAATTTCTCGATCTACGACGCCGACGATTCTCGTCGGTTGCTCACGATGATCAGTCGCGATTTCGAGATCGATACGAAGAAGTATTCGGCGCGTTTGCTGGCGACCGCAATTTCGAATCTGAAGAACGAACTGATCGGTCCGGAAAAGGCCGCCGCCGACGCCGAAGCCGACGACACCGAACTGCCCGCGCTGGTCGCCCGGGTCTACGCCGAGTACCAACGGCGATTGCGCACGGCCAACGCGATGGACTTCGACGATCTGATCGGCGAGACGGTGGCCCTGCTGCAGAACCATCCCCAGGTCGCCGAGTACTACCGGCGCCGGTTCCGGCACGTGCTGGTCGACGAGTACCAGGACACCAACCACGCCCAGTACGTGCTGGTGCGTGAGCTGGTCGGGCACCACAGTGCGGCCGACGAGCAGGCGGTCGAGCCGAGCGAGCTGTGCGTGGTCGGCGACGCCGATCAGTCCATCTACGCCTTCCGTGGCGCCACCATCCGCAACATCGAGGAATTCGAACGCGACTTCCCGGACGCGGAAACCATTCTGCTGGAACAGAACTACCGCTCCACCCAGCACATTCTGTCCGCCGCCAACGCGGTGATCGCGCGCAACGAGGGCAGGCGCGAGAAGAAGCTGTGGACCGATTCCGGCGAAGGTGAACTGATCACCGGCTACGTCGCCGACAACGAGCACGACGAAGCGTCCTTCGTCGCCAAGGAGATCGATCGGCTCGTCGACACGGGCGAGGCCAACTACGGCGACGTGGCGGTGTTCTATCGCACCAACAACAATTCGCGTGCGCTGGAAGAGATCTTCATCCGCATGGGCCTGCCGTACAAGGTCGTCGGTGGTGTGCGGTTCTACGAGCGCAAAGAAGTGCGTGACGTGGTCGCCTACCTGCGCGTGCTGGAGAATCCCGAGGACGCGGTGAGCGTGCGCCGCATTCTCAACACTCCACGTCGCGGGATCGGCGATCGTGCGGAGGCGTGCGTGGCAGTGCACGCCGAACAGCGCGGTATCGGTTTCGCCGCGGCGCTGCGCGATGCCGCCGAGGGCAGAGTCGCCTTGCTGAACACCCGCGCGCAGCGAGCCATCGCGGGATTCCTCGATCTGCTCGACGAGATCCGGGTGGCCGGAAAGCGGGCCGACAGCGACTATCCCGATGTGGGCAATGTCGTCGAGGCGGTGCTCGACCGCACCGGATATCGCGGTGAATTGGAAGCTTCCGACGATCCGCAGGACGGTGCGCGGCTCGACAACCTCAACGAATTGGTCAGCGTCGCACGCGAATTCAGTTCCGAGGCCTTCAACAACGCCGAGGCCGCCCGTGAGGAAGGGCTGGTGCCGGAGGCGGGCGACGGCGAACCCGAGCCGGGGTCGCTGGCCGCGTTCCTCGAGCGGGTGTCACTGGTCGCCGATACGGATCAGATCCCCGATGAGGGCACCGGCGTGGTCACCATGATGACGCTGCACACGGCCAAGGGCCTGGAATTCCCGGTGGTCTTCGTGACCGGCTGGGAGGACGGGCAATTCCCGCACATGCGGGCGCTGGGGGATCCGAACGAGCTGGCCGAGGAACGTCGTCTGGCCTACGTGGGGATCACGCGGGCTCGCCAGCGGCTCTATCTCTCGCGCGCCGTGGTGCGGTCCGGCTGGGGGCAGCCGGTGTCGAACCCGGAATCCCGTTTCCTACAGGAGATTCCGCAGCATCTGCTGGATTGGCGCAGATTGGAGCCGGTCATCTCGCCGGTGCAGCGCGGGCGGCGCCGGGGTGAGGACAGTGGCTTCGATCGGGATTGGACCAGCGGGAGTGGGTGGGATCAGCGGCCCGGCGTGCGTGGCGGATCCGGCGAGCGCCGGCCTGCGCCCGGCGGGGCGGTGAAGCGGAACAACACCGAACTCGTTCTTGCCGTGGGGGACCGGGTTACCGATGACAAGTACGGGCTGGGGCGGGTCGTGGCCGCCGATGGGGTGGGGCCGTTGGCCACGGTGACCATCGACTTCGGGTCCGCGGGGAAGATCCGGCTGATTCCGCAGTTCAGCCGGACGATTGTGAAGTTGTGATGGTGGACCCCCGCCCAGGCTCCCGGCATACGGAGCGTGGGCGGGGGCCGGGTCAGTGGGGCAACAGGTCTGTCAGGGCCTCGTCGAGGGTGGGGTAGCGGAAGTCGAAGCCGACCTTGTGGAGGACTTCGGAGGTGGCGTGGCGGCCGGTGAGGCCTAGGGCGGGGTCGGTGCGAAGGGCTACCGCGCCAATTTTCAGGATCGCCGACGGCGTCGGGGGTGATGGGGGGCGGTGCAGGATTCGGCGGAGGGTGGCCATGAGTTCGGTGTTGCGGACCGGGAATTCGGTCGCGGCTACGAGGACGCCGTCGGGGAGCGTGACGGTGGGGTCGAGGCCGAGGGAAGCGCGGACGATGCCCAGCCAGTCCTCGATGTGGATCCAGCTGAACCACTGATCGCCGGGGCCTACGCGGCCGCCGAGACCTGCCTTGGTGAGCTGGCCCAGGCGTTTGAGGGCGGGGGCGTCGGGGTCGAGGACGATGGAGGTGCGCAGGATCGTCCAGTGGTCGGCGCGGGCAGGGTCGAACGCCTCCTCCCATGGCTGGGCGACGCCGGTCATCTGCGGGAGGCCGACAGGCAGGGGAGTTGTTTCGGTGCACCGGGTTTCGCCCGCGTCCGACCAGATGGCCGTGGTACTGGCCTGGACCCAGTAGTCGACGGGGGTGTCGCGCAGGCGGGCCGCGGCGACGAGAGCGGTGGTGGAATCGACTCGGCTGGAGCGCAGTTCGGCGACATTGCGTTCGGTCGGCCTGCAGTCGACCAGTTTCCCGGCGAGGTTGATCACCGCGAGCCGACCGGGTTCGCGCAATTCGGCGGACCAGGAGCCGACTGAGCGGCCGTCCCATTCGGTCTGGCGGAACGGCAGATCCGGGTTGCGGCGGCGGGTCAGCAGGGTGACACGTTGTCCGCGGCAGGTCAGATCGGCGGCGATCTGGAGACCGAGCGCGCCGGTGCCACCGGCGATGACGACATTCAGCGCGTCGTCGACGGGAGCCAGTCCGGCCAGCCGGGCCAGCCGCGAGAAGTTCACGCGCGCATCGGTTTCGATGAACGGACGGACGACGGTGCGCGCCGCGGCGGCGGAAGGACCGGTGAACCGCAGTTCCTGGGTGATCTCGGTGCCGCCGTCGCGCGGAGTCAACCGCCAGGTGAGGTGCATGGTGCCCGCGGGTTCGGGCTGCTCGATGCCGAGCTCACGATTCGGCTCGAACACGGTGACAGTGAACGGTTCCGCGAACCGCCCGTGGATTCGCGCGGAGACCTTGCCGTCGGGGAGGTAGTCGCCGGTGGCGCCGACGGCAACCGGTCCGTGCATCCGCACCGACCGTACCCCGGGGTTCCACTCCGGCCACTGCTCGAGATCCCCGAGCACTCCCCACACCAATTCCGGTGCGAGCCCGATGAACTGCGTGTACTTCGTCGTACCAGCCATAGCCGAAACGCTAACCCCGCCACCTGCTCAGGGGAAGCGTGCCGCTGGTCACGCAACAAGACCGACCACAAGCTGCCTCGATTACGCAACAGCCGGGCAAACAATCGATCGTCGGTCACTCATCGACGCAGCGAACGCCCGCGTCACCATCTCGACGGCAGCCGAAGCAAGCTGACCAGTGCTCAGATCTGGCCTGAATCCACGAGGCGGTGATTACTAATCGCGCTGGGCGCCGAGGCTGATGCCGCGCGTGGCCAGCCACGGGACCGGATCGATCTTGTCGGTGCCGTTGAGCCAGACCTCGAAGTGGCAGTGCGGGCCGGTGGAGAAGCCGCGGTTGCCCATCGTGGCGATCTGGTCGCCCGCCATCACGCGCTCGCCCTGCGAGACCGTGGCGGTGTCGATGTGGCCGTAGATGGTGACGGTGCCGTCGTCGTGCAGGACACGGACCCACATGCCGAAACCGGACGCCGGGCCCGCTTCGATGATGGTGCCGTCGGCGACCGCGTAGATCGGGGTGCCGATCGGGCCTGCGACGTCGATTCCGAGGTGCTGGACGCCCCAGCGAGCACCGAACCCGGAGGTGTAGTTGCCCGAGGTGAACTTGGCGAACAGGGGCCGCAGCTTGGCGGATTCCTGGGCGGCGAGGTCTTCGGCGAACTTGGCGCCCTTGGCGAGGATGTCGTCGAAGTGGTTCTTGTCGGCGATGGCGGTGGCGTCGAGTACCTGGGGAGCCGCGCCGGTGCCGGGGTCGCCGATATCGGCCGTGCTCATCGACTGGGCGGCGATCTCGTGGACCTGACCCGCTGCCTCGTAATCGATGCCGTGCGCGGGCTGGCCCGGATCGGCCATGGCCGCCTGACCCGCGGCGACAACCGCACCGGCGGCGACGGCGATGACCGCGGCGCGGCCCTTCAGCGCGGCGGGCGGTGCGGGGACGCGGTGTGCGCCACCACGCCGTTCGGCGCGGCGCGGCGCGGGGGATTCTTCCGCGGTGGTCTCTTCGGCCGCGGGCGCCCAGTCGGCGCCGTAGGTGCCGGTGTCATAGGACTCGTCGGCGGTCCATTCGTCCTCGGCGGGCGTCCACGCCGCGTCTTCGGACCACGAGTTCTGGTCGCGCCACGCGTCGTCGGTCTGCGGCCATGCGGCGGCGGGGGCCCGGCGGGCCTGCGGATGCGACGTGTATTCGTCGGCGTACCGGTAACGGTGGCCGGAGTTGGTGCGATTTTCGACTGGAAGGGTGGAGCGGTGGTTCATCGGCCGTGCCGATTCGCCAGCTGTTCCAAGCGAGTACTGAAGTACCTCAAGCTTGTCGTCCTCCTCAGTCCTGACTTGCCAGTCGTGACCTGGTTGTCGTGACCTGGTTGTGACTTCGACCGCATTGACGGTAACGAAGCGATTGCAGAGTGGCAAGCGCTGGTCGAAAACCTACACGCGTGTGTGACATTCGTCACCGTAACGCAAGGGAATATCTCACCGTTTTCCGGCATCCCGGGTGAGGTCTGTCGACGACATAACGTAGTAGATGCCGGGGGGTTCCGGTTTTAGGCGGCCCGACCTGCCAAGGCGTTGTGAAACGTCCAAAAACTACTCGCCAGTAGCCTTGGCCAGCGGTTTTCCGGGGCTCCCGTTATGGGTCGTGACCTGCGCCACTTACTATGAACGTGGTCGTTTACCCCTCCCCGTGACTAGCTACAGTCCGATCCGACCCGCTACCGACGTCGGGCCGCCAACAAAGACGTTGTCATAGCAACGCAGACGAGACGGTGAGTACATGGATCTCTTCGAATATCAGGCGAAGGAGCTCTTCGTTAAGCACGGAGTGCCTTCGTCCGAGGGTCGTGTTTGCGACACGGCCGAAGAAGCACGCGCCATTGCCGAGGAAATCGGCAAGCCCGTGATGGTCAAGGCGCAGGTCAAGGTGGGCGGCCGCGGCAAGGCTGGCGGCGTCAAATACGCGGCCACCCCGGAAGACGCGTTCACGCACGCGCAGAACATCCTCGGCCTCGACATCAAGGGCCACATCGTCAAGAAGCTCCTGGTCGCCGAGGCCAAGGACATCGCGGAGGAGTACTACATCTCCTTCCTGCTCGACCGCTCCAACCGCACCTACCTGGCCATGTGTTCGGTCGAGGGCGGCATGGAGATCGAAGAGGTCGCGGAGAAGACTCCCGAGCGCCTCGCCAAGATCGCCGTCGACGCCGTCAAGGGTGTCGACCTGGCCTTCGCCCGTGAGATCGCGGAGAAGGGCCACCTGCCCGCCGACGTGCTCGACGCCGCGGCCGTGACCATCCAGAAGCTGTGGGAGGTCTTCGTCAACGAGGACACCACCCTGGTCGAGGTCAACCCGCTGGTGCGCACCCCCAACGACGAGATCCTCGCCCTCGACGGCAAGGTCACCCTGGACGAGAACGCCGAGTACCGGCATCCCGACCACCTCGAGTTCGCCGACGTCGACGCGACCGACCCGCTCGAGCTCAAGGCCAAGGAAAACGACCTCAACTACGTCAAGCTCGACGGTGAGGTCGGCATCATCGGCAACGGCGCCGGTCTGGTCATGTCGACCCTGGACGTCGTCGCGTACGCCGGTGAGAACCACGGCGGCGTGAAGCCGGCCAACTTCCTCGACATCGGCGGCGGCGCTTCGGCTTCCGTGATGGCCGCGGGCCTGGACGTCATCCTGGGCGACGCGCAGGTCAAGAGCGTGTTCGTCAACGTCTTCGGTGGCATCACCGCCTGCGACGCGGTCGCCAACGGCATCGTGGGCGCCCTCGAGGTGCTCGGTGACGCGGCCACCAAGCCGCTGGTCGTTCGTCTGGACGGCAACAACGTCGTAGAGGGTCGCCGCATCCTCGCCGAGGCCAACCACCCGCTGGTGACGCTGGCCCAGACCATGGACGAGGGCGCCGACAAGGCCGCCGAACTCGCCTTCAGCGCCAAGTAAGGAACAGCGAACATGTCCATCTTCCTGAACAAGGACAACAAGGTCATCGTCCAGGGCATCACCGGCGGCGAGGGCACAAAGCACACCGCGCTGATGCTGAAGGCGGGCACCAACGTCGTCGGCGGCGTGAACGCGCGCAAGGCCGGCACCACGGTCAAGCACACCGACAAAGACGGCAACGAGATCGAGCTGCCCGTGTTCGCCTCCGTCGCCGAGGCGATCGAGAAGACCGGCGCCGACACCTCCATCGCGTTCGTGCCGCCCGCCTTCTCCAAGGACGCCATCATCGAGGCCATCGACGCGGAGATCCCGCTGCTCGTGGTCATCACCGAGGGCATCCCGGTGCAGGACTCCGCCTTCGCGTGGGCCTACAACGTCGAAAAGGGCGAGAAGACCCGCATCATCGGCCCGAACTGCCCCGGCATCATCACCCCCGGCGAGGCGCTGGTCGGCATCACCCCGAACAACATCACCGGCAAGGGCCCGATCGGCCTGGTGTCGAAGTCGGGCACCCTGACCTACCAGATGATGTACGAGCTGCGCGATTTCGGTTTCTCGACCGCGATCGGCATCGGCGGCGACCCGGTCATCGGCACCACCCACATCGACGCCATCGAGGCGTTCGAGAAGGACCCCGAGACCAAGATCATCGTCATGATCGGCGAGATCGGTGGCGACGCCGAGGAACGTGCGGCCGCCTACATCAAGGCCAACGTGACCAAGCCGGTCGTCGGCTACGTCGCCGGTTTCACCGCGCCCGAGGGCAAGACCATGGGCCACGCCGGCGCCATCGTCTCCAGTGGTGGCGGCACCGCGCAGGCCAAGCAGGAAGCGCTCGAGGCCGCAGGCGTGAAGGTCGGTAAGACGCCGTCCGCCACCGCCGCGCTCGCTCGCGAGATCCTGGAGAAGGCGTCCATCGCTTCTGCGTGATCTGAAATCTCACACTGTCGAAGGCCGCCTTCAGGTTTAACCTGGGCGGCCTTCGTCGATTCATCCACAGGCGGTGGTTTATCCACAGCCTGCATCGGTAGGTGATGACCGGGGCCGTGGCGTGCAGTAGCGTCAGGTATCGGATCAGGCACCAGTCAGTTCGACGCGACCGATGCGCACGACTCGACAAGGAGACGACGAGACATGTCATACCCGACCGGGGGCTCCGGGTACAACACACCCGCGACACCCGCCGCGCCTCAGGGCCCGAGTACCGGAGCCGCCGCGGCTTCGCCATCGACCGCGACCGGTTCGGATGGCAAAGGACTGCCGTTCATCCTGACCGCGGCCGCCGCCGGACTCGGCGTCGTCACCTTCCTTCTCGGCTTCGCGCCGTACGTCGGCTTCACCGCGCTGCGTGAGACCACCACCGGCAGCATGTTCGAGTCGAGCAGCGGCGCCCTCGCGACACTGATCCTGGCCGCCGCCCTGCTCGCCGGGCTGTCGTTGCTGCCCAAGCAGAACGTTCTCGGCGTCGCCGCGGCACTGGCCGTGGCCTCGTTCGTCGGTGTCGTGGTCTCGCTGATCAGCGTGGGCGAGGGCATGGAACTGCAGTGGGGCGCGTTCGCGGTGGCCGCGTTCTCGTTCATCGTCGCTGTGCTGATGGTGCTGGCCTTGCTGTTCGGGCTCGGCATCATCAAGGTGCCCGCGCCGAAACCGGCCCAGCCACAACAGCAGCAGAACCAGTACGGCCAGTACGCGCAGCAGGGCTACGGCCAGCAGGCCTACGGCCAGAGCACCGGCCAGCAGCCCTACGGGCAGACCGGTTACGGCCAGGCCCAGACCGGTGGGCAGTACCCGACGCAGTCGCCGTCGCCGTACGGCCAGCAGAGTCAGCCGTCGGTGCCGCAGGCGCAGCAGCCGTCCTACGGCCAGCCGGGCCAGCAGTCCTACGGTCAGCCGGCACAGCAGTCGCCGTACGGCCAGCAGTACGGTGCCCCGCAGGCGCAGCAGCCCTCGCCGTATGGTGCGGCGCCGCAGGCACAGCCGCGTCCCGACGAGAGCGCGACGCAGACGTTCGGTGGGCAGCAGCAGGGCCAGCCGTTCGGTGCGCCGACCTACGGTGGCGCGCAGCCGTCGTCGCCCGGTCAGCCGCAGCCCTTCGGTGGCGAGCAGACCGCCGACCCGGCGGCCGATGCGACCACCGCGTTCCGTCCGAACGACGACAACAAGTAAAACCGACGGCTGCCGCACGGTGGTTCAGGTTCGATCGCGAGCCCACAGGTACGCCTGTGGGCTCGCGGCGCGCCTGACCCCCGGCCGCCGGGGAAGCTGCCACGCTGAATTGTCATGAGCTCCCGTAACGCCCTTGTGCGCCGGACCTCCGGGTCACGCGGCACCGGGGAGACAGTCGCCGCATCACCGCCCGGGCAGGAGCCCGGCTGGTGGTCGCTCTCGCCCGAGCGAGCGCGCACCCTGCTGCTGGTCGCGGCGAGGCCGACGATCACCGCCTTGGCGGCGACGGTGTTGCTCGTCCTCGTGGTCATGCTCACCACCGGCACCGATCTCACCAGTGCGCCCGCCGCGGTCGCCGCGACGTGGCTTGCCGCCCACCAGGTTCCGCTCACGGTCGGCAGGACGACACTCGGCCTGCTGCCGCTGGCGCCGACGGCCGTGCTGATCTGGCTGGCCGCCCGCGAATGCGCGCGGGCTGTCCCGAACCGCCCGACTCCCGTCGAACTGGGCTGGTTGACCGGTGCCGTGCTGGCCGGACCGCTGCTGATGACGGCCGTCTGCCTCGCCGTCACCGGCGATGCCGCGGGCGTCACCCCGCTCGAATCGTCGGGTCCGATCGCGGCGTTCGGCTGGGTGTTCGTGCTGTATCTGTTCGCGGCCGCCGCCGGGATCGCCGGCCGGGCGTGGAGTTCGCTGTGCGCGCTGGTGCCGATCGAGATCCCGGAATGGGCGGTCCTCGGCGCCCGCGCGGCGCGGCGCACCGTGTTGCGCATGCTCGGCTGCGCCGTGCTGGCCACCGTGATCTCCTTCTCCGTGCATCTGTCCCGGCTCGACGGTGCCTTCCAGCAGGCCCACAACGTCACCGACGTGCTGGGTATGACCTTGCTTTCCCTGCTCTATCTGCCGAATGTGGTGATCGGCGCGGCGGGGATCCTCAGCGGTGCCGCGGTGCTGTTCGGAGCGGGCTCGGTCGGGCTGTTCGGCGTGACCGGCGGGCACATGCCGGTGCTGCCCGCGCTGATCCCCGTGCCGGAAGGGCCCGCGTCCCCGTGGTGGGCGGCGCTGCTGCTGGTCCCGCTCGCCGTCGGCGTGCTCGGCGGGATCGAACTCGGCCGCACCAGCGATGACCGGCCCGGCGCGCCGTGGGCCACGCTCACCTGCGCCGCGCTGTCCACGCTGACGTTCCTGATGCTCGCGATCCTCGGCAGTGGTCAGCTCGGTGCCGTCGGGTGGGTGGGCGTCGATCTGCTGATGCTGGTCGTGCTGATGGTCACCTGGTTCGGTTTCGGCGGCTTCGTCGGCATGGTGTTCGCCCGCCGCTTCCTGGCACCGACCGCGCCTGCCGAGGTGTACGACGACTACGACGACGCCGACGACTACGAGGACGACGACTACTACGACGACGACGAGTACGACGACGAGGACGACGACGATCCCGACGAGTACGCCGACGCTGTCGAATACGACGATCCCGCAGTAGAAGTCGACGGCGAACTGGTCGAGGACTTCGACGACGACCTCGAAGTGAGCATCGCCGCACCCGGCTCGACCGACGAGCCCGCCGACGACATCGTCGACGTCGAAGTGGTCGAGTCGGACCTGCCGGACGAGGACAAGACCCCCGGTCGCTAAGCTCGACCCGGCGCCTATCGCCATCGCCGCCGCCCGATCACACGCAGGAGTAGAGCGCTGACGTCCTCGTTTGCCCCGTGGAAGCCCGCCAGAACACCGGCCACCGTCGTCGTTCTGGCCTCGGGCACCGGCTCGCTGCTCAACGCACTGCTGGCCGCCGCACGCGAGCCCGGCTACCCGGCGCAGATCGTGGCAGTCGGGGTCGACCGGGACTGCCCGGCCACCGCGCACGCCGAGGCCGCCGGTGTGCCGCACTTCAAGGTGGGGCTCAAAGACTATTCCGACCGGGACGCCTGGAACGTCGCCCTCACCGAGGCCGTCGACGCGCACAAGCCCGATCTGGTGGTCCTGGCGGGCTTCATGAAAATCCTCGGCCCCGCGTTCATGGAACGTTTCGGTGGTCGTCTCATCAACACCCATCCCGCGCTGCTGCCGTCGTTCCCGGGCGCGCACGGGGTGCGTGACGCCCTCGCCTACGGCGTCAAGGTCACCGGCTGCACCGTGCACCTGGTCGACGCGGGCGTGGACACCGGCCCGGTCCTCGCGCAGGAAGCGGTCGCCGTGATGCCCGGCGACGACGAGGACACGCTGCAGGAGCGCATCAAGGTTGTCGAGCGACGGTTACTGGCGGAGGTCATCGCCGCCGTCGCGACGCGAGGCATTGTCTCCGACGGACGAAAGGCAGAAATACCAGTGAGCGAGCACGCCGGTGAGTGAACGTAAGGCGATCCAGAGGGCGCTGGTGAGCGTCTACGACAAGACCGGGCTCGTCGAGCTCGCCACCGGGCTGCACGCGGCCGGTGTGGAACTGGTGTCGACGGGGTCGACGGCGGGCAAGATCGCCGAGGCCGGGATTCCGGTCACCAAGGTCGAGGACCTGACCGGGTTCCCGGAGACCCTCGACGGCCGGGTCAAGACGCTGCATCCGCGCGTGCACGCGGGCATCCTGGCCGACACCCGCCGCGCCGAGCACGTCGACCAGCTCGTGGAGCTGGGCGTCGAGGCGTTCCAGCTGGTGGTGGTGAACCTGTACCCGTTCACCCAGACCGTGGCCAGCGGCGCGAGCGTCGACGAGTGTGTGGAGCAGATCGACATCGGCGGGCCGTCGATGGTGCGTGCCGCAGCGAAGAACCACCCGTCGGTGGGTGTGGTCGTCGACGTCACCGACTACGACGACGTGCTCGCCGCGGTGAAGTCCGGCGGGTTCACCCTCGCCGAGCGGACCGCGCTGGCCGCCAAGGCCTTCCAGCACACCGCGAGCTACGACGTGGCCGTCGCGAGCTGGATGGGCTCGGTCGCCGTGCCCGCCGTCGCCGAGGAGACCGAGCAGTTCCCCGGCTGGGTCGCCGGTTCGTGGGAGCGCGCCGCGGTGCTGCGCTACGGCGAGAACCCGCACCAGGCCGCCGCGCTGTACACCAGCAACGACGGCACGGTCGGGATCGCGCAGGCGAAGCAGTTGTACGGCAAGGAGATGTCGTACAACAACTACACCGACGGTGACGCCGCCTGGCGGGCCGCGTTCGACTTCGACGAGCCCGCGGTCGCGGTGATCAAGCACGCCAACCCGTGTGGCATCGCCGTGGCAGGCGATATCGCCGAGGCGCACCGCAAGGCGCACGCCACCGACCCGGTGAGCGCCTACGGTGGCGTGATCGCGGCCAACCGTGAGGTGAGCGTCGAGATGGCCGAGCAGGTCGCCGAGATCTTCACCGAGGTGATCATCGCCCCCGGGTACGCGCCCGGTGCCGTGGAAGTGTTGCAGCGCAAGAAGAACGTGCGCGTGCTGGTGGCCGACGCGCCGCAGCGCAAGGGCGTGGAGCTGCGCCCGATCAGCGGCGGTGCGCTGCTGCAGGACCGCGACGTTCTCGACGCCGAGGGCGACGATCCGGTCAACTGGACGCTCGCCGCGGGCGACCCGGCCGACGTCACCACCCTGGCCGACCTCGAATTCGCCTGGCGCGCATGCCGTTCGGTGAAGTCGAACGCGATCCTGCTCGCCGAGGACGGCGCCGCTGTCGGCGTCGGCATGGGTCAGGTCAACCGTGTCGATTCCTGCAAGCTCGCCGTCGAGCGCGCGGGTGAGCGTGCGAAGGGCTCCGTCGCCGCCTCCGATGCCTTCTTCCCGTTCTCGGACGGGCCGGAGATCCTGGTGGCCGCGGGTGTTCGCGCGATCGTGCAGCCCGGCGGTTCGATCCGCGACAAGGACACCATCGAACTCTGCAAGGAAGCCGGCGTCACCCTGTACCTGACAGGCGCACGCCACTTCGCTCACTGAGTCCGAACCCGAAACGGGTGCCGCACCGAATCCTCGGTGCGGCACCCGTTTTCGGCTATCCGGCGTCGAGTACCTCGCGGCTGCCCAGCGGGGAACCCAAGGGGATCTCCAGCGTGCCGAAGACGGCGTTCATGGTGCACATCTTGTTCGCGGAGTCCGCTCGGGTCCCGGAACGCAGGGACACGGTGACCGCCTCGGCGGTTTCGGTGACGGAGGCGTCCACGGCGTAGCACTCGGGGTTGCCGGTCTGGAAGTTGACGCTGATCCTGTTCTCGCTCAGCCGGTTCCAGGACGTGAACGGGATCGGGTGCGGGTTCACCAGGGTCGGATCCGCGGTGAAGGGCCGCCCGATGCCGGGGTTCGGGTCTTCGGGGCGGGCGTTCGTTGTCGACGTATTCGGTTGGGGCGCAGGGTCATCCGAGGATCCGCAGGCGGTGAGGGGTGCGATCAGCACGGCCACGGCTGCCGCGGCGGCGGTGTAGCGCGACATCGTTCTCATGGTGTCAACCCTAGACGGCACGGCCCGACCGTGAACTTTCCGCGAACCCTGCGCATAACCCCTCCATTTCCGTGCCGCGGCGACTACATTCGGCTTCGATGCGGCTCTGCGGCAATCGGCCGGCATCTTCTGTTGGGCTGAAGCAATTGGCGATCTTCGAAAGGAACAACGTGGCCGACACGCTGCGCGTAGGCGAAGAACTGGGACTGGGGCAGTCCCTGACCGGCGGTGCCTACACCCTGGCTCTGCAGCCGGATGGCAACCTGGTGCTGACCGAGCCCGACGGCAACGTCGTCTGGGCCGCCATGACGCACGGGCAGGACGCGCAGCGCGCGGCCCTGCAGCACGACGGCGACTTCGTCGTCTACAGCGGTGGCGGCGCGCGTATCTGGGCGACCGACACCAGCGGCAAGAACGTCGAGAAGCTGGTTGTGCAGCCCGACCGCAACGTGGTGCTCTACGGCACCGACGGCTCGGTCGCGTGGGCCACCGCCACCAATACCGACAACCCGCTGCCCGCCCCGGAGCCGGTCGCGGCCGCCCCGATCGCCGAGGAGGTCCCGCCGCCCCCGGCCGCGCAGACCTACACGGTCGAGTCGGGCGACACGCTGTGGGCGATCTCGGAGCGCTTCTACGGTGACGGCAACCGCTACCAGGAGATCGCCGCGGCCTCCGGTATCGATAACCCGGATCTGATCAACGCCGGTCAGGTACTGACCATCCCGTAAGGCGCAGACGAAAGTGGCCCCGAGGCAACAGCTTCGGGGCCATTCTCGCGTTCACGGCGCTACTTGGTGGTGGTGAACGGCAGCAACGCCATCTCGCGCGCGTTCTTCACCGCGACGGCGACCTGACGCTGCTGCTGCGGGGTCAGGCCGGTGACGCGGCGGCTGCGGATCTTGCCGCGGTCGGAGATGAAGGTCCGCAGCAGGTTGACGTCTTTGTAGTCGACGTACTCGATGCCCGCGGCGATCAGCGGATTCTTCTTCGGCTTACGCCCCTGGTCGGCGCGTGCCTTCTTGGACGGTGCTCGCTTCACTGCCATGGGATATTCCTTCTCACGAATCAGTTTGGGGAGTCTCTACCAGCTCGATTTGTGGACCCCGGGAAGCTCACCCCGATGGGCCATCTCGCGCACACGAACACGGGAGAGGCCGAACTTGCGGAGGTAGCCGCGTGGGCGGCCGTCGGCAGCGTCCCGATTGCGCAATCGTACCGGACTGGCGTTGCGTGGCTGGTTGCGCAGTTCGGCCTGGGCGGCCGAGCGTTCGGCCTCGCCGGTGCTCGGCTTGCGGATGATCTCCTTGAGCTCGGCGCGCCGGGTCGCGAACCGTTCGACGATCTCGCGCCGCTGCTCGTTGCGGGCGATCTTGGATTTCTTCGCCATCAGCGCTCCTCGCGGAAGTCGACGTGGCGGCGCACGACGGGGTCGTACTTGCGCAGGACCAGCCGGTCGGGGTCGTTGCGGCGGTTCTTGCGGGTGACGTAGGTGAAGCCGGTGTCCGCGGTGGACTTCAGCTTGACGATCGGCCGGATATCGGTCGCTTTCGAGGCCATGTTCAGCTCCTAGATCTTGTCCCCACGAGCGCGGATGCGGGCCACCACAGCCTCGATCCCGTCGCGGTCGATGGTCTTGATGCCCTTGGTGGAGACCGTCAGCGTGATGCGGCGGCCCTCGCTGGGCAGGTAGTAGGTCTTGTGCTGGATGTTGGGGTTCCAGCGTCGGTTGGTGCGCCGGTGCGAGTGGGAGACGGCTTTTCCGAAGCCGGGTTTGCGACCGGTGACCTGGCAGTGGGCCGACATGCGACCTCCTTCCATGGTTATGACAACCATTTTCGACAACGATTATTCCGCACTGTACAGTCGCCGTGAGGTAAATGAAAATCATTGTCGAAAGGGGTATCGGGTGCTGGACCAGTCAGACCGGAGAACGCCCGTGGTGCTGCTGGCCGGCTTCTCCGGACCCGCCATGGGCGGCGTCGAGCACATCGCGGCGACGCTGAGCGAGGAGGCGGGCACCGTGGTGGTGCATCACGACCTCGCCGAGCTACGTGAGGGCGTGGTGCGGCGCACAGTGCGGACCGCGGGCAACGTGAGCACCACGGTGCTCGAACTGGCGCACGGGTGCGTGTCGTGCACGCTGCGCGCCGATCTGCTGCCGATGCTGTGCACGCTCGCCACCCGCGATCACATCGAGCGGATCGTGCTCGCGCTGGATCCCGGCATCGAGGCGGAGGCGCTGTGCCACGCGATCGAGCATGTCGAGGTCAGCGGGGTGGCCGATCGCGTCGACGGGCCCGCGGGCCGCACTGTGCGGATCGAAGCCGTGCTGACCTGCCTGGACGGGCAGCAGTGGCTCGCCGATGCCACCGGTGACGAGGTGCTGGCCGATCGCGGGCTCGCCTCCGCTGACGACGAGCGCACGGTCGCGCAGGTGGCCGTCGGCCAGGTCGACTTCGCCGACGCGCTGGTGGTACTCACCGCGGGCGCCGACGCGCTCGATCACGAGCGGCTGGCCGCCGTGCTCGCCCGCCTCGCACCCGCCGCGCCGGTCGCCTGGCTGCCCGAGCTGTCCGGCTTCGACGCCATCGAGATCGGTGCGCTGCTGACCCGTGTGCCCGCGGACTCACGCCGGGGCCGGATCTTCGACGCGCACGCACCGCTGCTGCGCGGGCAGCCGCCGCTGAGCACCGACTACGGCGTCTCGATCGTCGAATTCGCCGCGCGCAGGCCGTTCCATCCCGAGCGGCTGCACGAGGCCCTCGACGTACTCCTCGACGGCGTGGTCACCGCCCGCGGCCGGATCTGGCTGGCGACCCAGCCCGACCACGTGGTCTGGCTCGAGTCGGCCGGCGGCGGGCTGCGGGTCGGCGGCGCCGGTCGCTGGCTGGCCGCGATGAACGCCGAGGAACAGGCCGGCGCCGACCCGGATCGGCGGGCGATGGGCGCGCTGGGCTGGGACGAGCGGTTCGGCGATCGCGATGTGTCGCTGGTGATCCTGGCCCACGACGCGGACCCCGCCGAGATCCGGCACGCCCTGCACTGGGCGCTGGTCGAGGACGACGAACTGCTGCTCGTCGACCGGGCGCCGGAACGAGTCGCGTTGTGGGAGGACCCCTTCGGCGACTGGCATCAAGATCCCTGCGCCGATCCCACCGAGGCAACGGCCTCGGCGAGCGAGCGCACAAACCCGAGAGGAGAAACGGCATGAAAGCGGGCATCCACCCCGACTACCACCCCGTCGTGTTCGAGGACGCGAGCACCGGAAAGCAGTTCCTGACCAGGTCGACCGCGAACAGCGACCGCACGATCGAATGGGCCGACGGGAACACCTACCCGCTCATGCTGGTCGACGTGACCTCGGATTCGCACCCGTTCTGGACGGGCACCGCCCGCAACCTCGACACCCAGGGCCGGGTCGAGAAGTTCGAGCGCAAGTACGGAAAGCGCTCGCGCGCGGGCAAGGAAGGCTGAATCATGGCGGTCCCCAAGCGCAGAATGTCGCGCTCGAACACCCGAAGCAGACGCGCACAGTGGAAAGCGGAAGTCCCGCAGCTGGTCCCGGTGACAGTGGGCGGTGTCGAGTACCGAGTACCACGCCGCATCGTCAACGCCGTCCGCAAGGGCATGATCGACCCTGCCCGGCTCTGACGCCGACAACAACGGCCTGCCGGAACCGCCCGGCAGGCCGTTGCCTGTCTCTACCGCACTGGGTGTGCGGCCCGCGTCATCCTTCGCGCTCGGCCAGCGCTACCAGGGTCGCGGCGAGCTGGAAGAACTTGTTGTTGCCCAGGTCGGCGATGGTCTTGATCTTCAGCGCCTCGAGCAGCTGCTTGTCGTGCGCCTCGGTGAGACCGGCCAGCGCCGACGGGGGCGCGGCGAGAATTTCGGCGAGCGTCTTGTTCTCGAATTCCTTGTCGAGGACTTTGTCGAGCACCACGTTGACGGCCATGCGAACTCCTTCGAACGAACCTTGGATGTGCCGGGCGAGACGAATGCGCCCTTCAGCGACCATAACTCGGTTGGCGCACCACGTGGTGGGCTTCCGAGGGCTCGGCGGTTCGTTCTGCCCTGCCATCTGTCCAGGGGACTTACTGCGGTGCTGTTGTGCCTGTTCAGGGCCCTGCGGCGGGTGTGGGGCAACCGCCCCGTTACCCGTGTGATGCACACCACTTGGCACGGACGCGCGCAAGGGCTTGCGGAACATTTGCTGACGGTCGAATTACCAACTCTCGGTTTGTTTTTCGCCACAAGAAAATTCCCGAACCACTGATGCGGAGTCCCTCACAGGTATGTACTCTCGTGCGGGAGGGCGGGTTCCCCGAGTATGGGGAACCCGCTCATCGCCACTTCAGGGGCGGTTTTCGCGGCAGTTCGCCGCAGGTTGTGTGAGTTCGGATCAGCGGGGCGGAAGACCGGAAAGATTCCGACAAACCGGACGTTAGCTGGTTGCGCTCAACGGGCCGGAACGGGCTGACGCGCCGGGACCGCGACATCCCGTCGATCCGGCGCCACCAGCACCGCGGTGATCGGCACGGTCAGGCCGAGCGCACCGATCACGAACATCGGGAACACCAGGTCGAACAGTGGCATCCCGGCCGGTGTCCGGATACCCGGATCGATCGAGAAGCTCAGCGCGGCGATGGCCGTGTAGTACACCGCCGCGACGCCGAGCGCGAACAGCACCGACACCAGCACCCGCATCGGCACCCGCCGGACCACCTGCGATACCCACAGGGTCGCGGTGCACAGCGCCATCGACACCAGTACCGACACCCCGATGAGGCCGAGCGATTCGTCGACGGTGCCTTGCACGGCGAGCGCGTCGAGGGTCAGATAGGTCGACAGTCCGACACTCAACCCCATCGTCAGCCCACCGATGATCAGCCGCGGCACCTGGGGGGTCCGGCCACTGATCAGCAATCCGGCCAGGACGCCGACCACCGCGATGGCCAGGGCCGCCGCACCGAGCGCGACGTTGTAGCGCATCGTGCTGTTGTTCACCCGCATCGCGAGCAGCGCGACGGAATTCGCCAGCCACAGCCCGACCCCGCCGAGTGAGACCGCGGCCATCGTCAGCCAGATCAGCCGGAACCGGATCGAGTACTTCGCATGCCGGATACAGGCGAACGCCACCAGCGCGCCGAGCGCCGACAGGTCCAACGCGAGCCACGCGATCCCGGTGCCGTGCGCGAATGTCTCGGCACCGGTCGCGGCGAGCAGATCAGGCACGCCTGCCCGCTCCTTCGAACTGCTGCGGCTCGAGCTGGGCGATGGCGTATTCGGTCACCGCCGCCAGTGCCTGACGGACCTCGACGGCATTGCGCGCGTCGATGTCGACGATCGGGATGCCCTCGCGCACCGAGAGCGCTTCGCGCAGTTCGGCGATGGGGAAGCGGGGAGCGTTGGGGAAGCGGTTCACCGCGATCAGGAACGGCAGTCCACGCGCCTCGAAGAAGTCGACGGCGGCGAAACTGTCTTCCAGCCTGCGGGTGTCGATCAGCACCACCGCGCCGATGGCGCCCCGGATCAGGTCGTCCCACATGAACCAGAATCGCTTCTGGCCAGGGGTGCCGAACAGGTAGAGCACCAGGTTGCCGGGCAGCACGATGCGCCCGAAGTCCATGGCCACGGTGGTGGTTTCTTTTTCCGGCGTCTCGGCGAGATCGTCGATGCCGTCGGAGAAATGGGTCACCATCGCCTCGGTGCGCAGCGGCACGATCTCCGACACCGCACCGACGAAAGTCGTTTTACCGGCGCCGAATCCGCCCGCTACGACGATCTTGGTCGACGCGACCCGTTGTTCTTGTGCCGGCGGGCGCATGCCATCAGAGGCCACGGAGTCCACGCAAAGTCCTCTCCATCAGTGATCGGCGTTCGTCGTAGCTCGCCTGTTCGGTCAGCGTCGAATGCACTCGAAGAATCCCGCCCACTACGAGATCACCGATCATCACCCGGACCATACCCAGTGGGCGACCAAGGTATGCGGCAATCTCGACGACAGAAAGCCGATGTGTGGCAAGACGCACGATTTCGATCCGCAAATCGCCTGCGGACCAGTCGTTGTGCGCTGTATAAGATACCGTCTCGACGACCGCCTCCAAGGGCAGCGCGATCGCGGGCTCGGTGCGGCCGGAGGTCAGCGCATAGGGCCTGACCCGGGTAGTCGGCCGGTGATCGGATCCGTAAGGGCTCGACATCTCACCTCAGCCGGCGGAGCGGGCGGTGGCGGTAACCGCCGAGCCCACCCGGTCGACGAGCAACGCCATCTCGTAGCCGATGCGGCCGATGTCGTGGCTCTTGTTGGCCAGAACCGCCAGGTGCGAACCGTTTCCGACGCTCATCACCAGCAGATAGCCCCGCTGCATCTCCACGATCGACTGCATCACCTTGCCGCCGTCGAACAGGTGCGCGGCACCCATCGACAGGCTGGCCAGACCGGCGGTGACCGCGGCCAATTGCTCGGCGCGGTCCGCGGGTAGATGCGGACTGGTCGCCTGGAGCAGTCCGTCGGCCGAGACGAGCACCGCGTGCGAGACGCCGGGTACGTCGCGGGTGAAGCGGGCGACCAACCAGTTCAGATTCTCGTCTGTGGGGTGCGCGTTGCTCATTCGAGGCCTCCGTCGTTGTACTGGATCTCGGCACGGCCGCTGCGGACGCCGCTGAGATGTCTGGTCAGGTTGTTGCGGATCTCCTCGGGGTCGCGAGCGCCCGCTTCCTCCGCGGGGGTGAGCCCACCGGGCACGAGCTGAGCGCCCGGCTTGCGGATCGGCAGCCCGCCGCTCGTTCGCGAGGACGTGGGTGGGTGGTCCGCCTCGGCGGCGGCCGACCAGCCCGCGTCGCCGGGAGCGCTCCACGACGCGCCGTTGCCGTTACCGGATTCGGTGGGGGCGGAGGCGGGTTCGACGAGCCACTCCGAGACCATCCGCTGGTAGATCGGGGTCGGCGCCGGGCCGGAGACCGGCTGTAAACGGGTGCTCGTCGTCGGCATCGGGTCGACGTCGATGGGACGCGGCACGGGTTCCGGCTCCTGGGGCGCGGCCGGTGCGGACGACGCGGCGAGCTCGGCCAGCGCGTTCGCGGGGATGCGCTGCGGCAAGCCGAAGGGCGACGAGTCGGGAGCGGGTGCCGCCGGATCGGTCGTCACCGGGAGATCGTCGGTGTCGTGATCGTGCTCGGCCCACATGCCCGCCGGTGCCGCGTCCTCGTCGGGTTCGACGACGGCCGGTTCGGGCGGGGGCGGCGGTACCGCGGCCGGAACACGCTGCGGGAGACCGACACTGGTGAGTGGGTTCTTGGGTGTGCTCGCACCGTTGGTCGGGACGAGCGGATTCGGATCCGCGAACATCGGCAGCGCGGGAAGCGGTGAGGCGGGGAGGTCGAGACCGGTCACGGTGTCGAGCGAAACCAAGGGGCGCGGTCCGGTCGGCATGATCGGATTCGGGCCGGTGATGTCGGCCGGAGTCAGCGCGTACGGGCCGATGCCGGCGGGCACGATCGGATTCGGCCCGGTGGACGGACCCGACGACATGGGCGGCGACGGTGCGACGAGCGCACTGGGCAGATGCACGCTGGCCGTGATGCCGGGCTGCGGGGCCGCACCGCTGGTACGGCGCAGGCTGACGGTGATGGTGTGCCGCTTGGCGAGCCTGCCGACCACGAAAAGACCCATGCGACGGGCGGTTTCGATGGTGACCTCACCACCGGAGGCGAGCCGGTCGTTGGTCGTCTGCAGGTCCTCGGCCGACATGCCGAGGCCGCGGTCGGTGATCTCGATCAGGTAGCCGCTGTCGACCGCCCGGCCGACGATGACCGCTACCGACGTACTCGGCGGGGAGTAGCGCAGGGCGTTGTCGATGAGCTCGGCGAGCAGGTGCTCGATATCGACCGCGGACTCACCGGCCACGACGCCGTCGGGCACGTTGCCGATCTCGACCCGCTGGTAGTCCTCCACCTGCGAGACCGCGCTCCACAGCATGTCCGACAGCGGCACCGGTGGCAGATGACCGCGGCGCAGCACGGTGCCCGCGAGCACCAGCAGGTTGTCGCCGTTGCGGCGCATGCGGGTGGCGAGGTGGTCGAGGCGGAACAGCGTCTGCAGGCGCGAGGGGTTGTCCTCGTCGTGCTCGAGTTCCTCGATGAGCGCGAGCTGCTGCTCCACCAGCGACTGGCTGCGCCGCGACAGCGTCTCGAACATGTTGCCGATCTGCAGGCGCAGGCGGGCCTGATCGCCCGCCAGATTCAGCGCCTGCTCGTGGATCTCGTCGACGGCACGGGCCAGCTGGCCGATCTCGTCGGTGGAGTGCACACCCACCGGCATGATCTCCGGCGTCGCGCCGCCGCTGCGGACCACGGCCAGCTCGTCGGGCAGCTTCACGTGCGCGACCTCGAGCGCGTCGCGGCGCAGCCTGCGCACCGGCACCACGAGGGTGCGGGCCACGGCCAGCGCGAGCGCCAGGCCCGCCAGCAGCATGCCGAGCACCAGGGTGGTCTCACGCAGGGCGCCGGTCTGTGCCGTCGCGGTGTTGCTGTCGAGGGTGTGGTCGATGTTGTCGAGCAGCGCGGAGATCGTGGAGGCGTAGGTGTCGGCGCTCACCTGGAGGGTGTTGAGCACCGCCGCGTTGGTGGTCGGATCACCGTTGTTCTGGCTGAACACGCTGATCCGGGTCTGCACCGCGTCGAGCAGCGCGGCCTGGCTGCCCGCGCGCTCGGGCAGGATCATCCCGTAGGTCTTGATCATGTTCGCTTCGGAGCCGAGCTCGACGAGCATCTTCGACCGCGCGCTCTGACTGCGACCCGACTCGGGCGAGACGACCAGGGTGCGCTCACGGGTGAGTACCCGGCGGGCCTGGTGCAGCGCGGTCAGCTGCAGGAAGTAGCGCTGCACGACGAAGTCCTCGACCTGTGGGGTCTTGGACAGCGCGTTGCCGATCCGTTCGCCGATCTCGTCGGTCTGCTCGCCGACCATCGCCGGGGAGCCGCCGCGCACGGTGTTGCGCAGGGTGGCGCCGGTGGTGGTGGCCGCGGTGAGTTCACTGGCGACGCCGGGATCGATGCGGGCCGAGCGCAGCGCGCTCTGCACCTCGGCGAGCGCCTGGTCGTAGGTGGTGAGCGCGGCGTCGGTCTGGGGGTCGGCGATCGCACCCCAGTTTGCCGTCGCGGCGACGGCGAGTTGTTCGGTGGCGGTGGCGAATTTGACGACGGGACGGATGACGGTGGCCTGTTCGGTGGCCGCACCCAGCTGCGTCATCGTCTGCAGTTCGTTGTTGATCCGCAGCACGGCGAAGGTGGTCGCGAGCATCACCGGCAGCACCAGCACCACACCGACCTTGCGCGTAACCGACCAGTTGGACAGGCTGAATTGCCAGGAGCGCGATGCAGGTTCCATCCGCGTGCGTTGCCTCTGCTTCCACGTGTGACCCCGGCCCGCGCGGGGAGGTCGCGGAGCGATGCGAGCGCAGAACCAACTGGAGGTCTTCTTTTACCGCAGGAAAGATACCGTGCCGAGTGGGCATCGGCAATCCGGGCCACACGGTCTGTAATTCGCCGAATATGCGCTGACACAACGACGATTCGTTGAGGTTTGTCAAGACCTACAACACACGTCCGGTGAGAACACGACGTTCGGCGCGCCGAGGCCTCTCAGTACGTTCTCAGTCGTTCACGGCAAACTACAGCACATGCGCATTCTGGTAGTCGACGACGATCGCGCGGTGCGGGAATCACTGCGCCGGTCACTGAGCTTCAACGGCTACACCGTCGACCTGGCTGTCGACGGTCTGGACGCACTCGAGAAAGTGACCGCGGCCAGGCCCGATGCGCTGGTTCTCGACGTCATGATGCCGCGCCTGGACGGCCTCGAAGTGTGCCGAAGGCTGCGCAGTACGGGCGACGATCTGCCGATTCTCGTTTTGACCGCGCGCGATTCGGTGTCCGAACGCGTGGCCGGGCTCGACGCGGGCGCCGACGATTATTTGCCGAAACCTTTCGCGTTGGAGGAATTGCTGGCGCGTTTACGGGCGTTGCTGCGTCGTCGAACGCCCGATCCCGGTGAAGCGTCGGAGGCGATGGTGTTCGCTGACTTGTCGCTGGATCCGGTCACGCGCGAGGTTTCGCGCGGCGAACGCGCGATCAGCCTGACGCGGACCGAGTTCTCGTTGCTCGAGATGTTGATGGCCAATCCGCGCCGGGTGCTCACTCGCGGACGAATCCTCGAAGAGGTCTGGGGTTACGACTTTCCGACCTCCGGCAACGCGCTGGAGGTCTATATCGGCTATTTGCGCCGCAAGACCGAGGCCGACGGCGAGGAACGACTGATCCACACCGTGCGTGGCGTCGGCTACGTGCTGCGCGAGACCCCTCCGTAGGCGGGCGAGATGGCACACAAGGAACCCGCGGTCGCCGTTCTCGGCAGGCCGCTGGACGCGAGCGAGATGCGTCCGCCGACCCCGCTCACGCGCTCGGTGTCCCTGCGCTGGCGGGTGACGCTGCTGGCCGCGTCGGTGGTGCTGATCGCGGTCGCGGTCACCTCGATCGCCGCCTACGCGATGGTGGCGCGCGCGCTCTACGCCGACGTCGACGCCCAGCTCGAGGCCCGCGCGGCGACGATGATCAACAACAATTTCGAGACCGCCGGTTTCCAGTCGATCGTGCTGGCCGGGCTGTTCTCCAACGATGTCGGCGTCGCGCTGATCTATGCCGGTCACAAGCCTTATATGCCACCCCAGCAGACGATTCCACCGGTCGGTGCCCAGGAGCTCGCGGTGGCCGACGGCAAGATCAATTCCTCCCTGCGCACCGTCGGTGACCAGCGGGTACTCGCCGCGCGTACGCACAGCGGCGCGACGCTGATCATCTCGCAGAAGCTCTACCGAACCCGCGAGGTACTCGATCAGCTGGCATGGCTGCTGTTCGTGGTCGGCGCGTGCGGTGTCGTGCTCGCCGCCGCGGCCGGAACCGCGGTGGGCCGTACCGGTCTGCGCCCGATCGCCCGGCTCACCGCGGCCACCGAGCGCGTCGCCCGCACCGACGACCTGACGCCGATCCCGGTGACCGGTGACGACGAATTGGCCAGACTCACCGAGAGTTTCAACACGATGTTGCGGGCGCTGACCGAATCACGCGATCGTCAGCGCCGGCTCGTCGCCGACGCGGGCCACGAACTGCGCACGCCGCTCACCTCGCTGCGCACCAACATGGAGCTGCTCATCGCCTCGGGCAGGCCGGGCGCGCCCCGGCTGCCCGACGAGGACATGGCCGAATTGCGCGCCGATGTGGTCGCGCAGATCGGTGAGCTGTCGACCCTGGTCGGCGACCTGGTCGACCTGGCCCGTGAGGATGCCCCCGAGACCGTGTACGAGCGGGTGGATCTCGGTGAGGTGGCCGAGCGTGCGCTCGAGCGTGCGCGCCGCCGACGGGTGGGCATCACCTTCGTGGCCGATCTGGCCCCCTGGTTCGTCTACGGGCACGAGGCGGGGCTGGAAAGGGCCGTCCTCAACGTCCTCGACAACGCGGCCAAGTGGAGTCCGCCCGACGCGGTCGTGCGGATCACCATGCGCCCGGCCGGTCCCGGACTGCTCGAACTGGCCGTCGGCGACGCGGGCCCCGGCATTCCCACCGGCGAACGCGAACTGGTCTTCGAACGCTTCTACCGCACGACCGCCTCGCGCTCGATGCCCGGTTCCGGACTCGGGCTGGCCATCGTCAAGCAGGTGGTGACCAAACACGGCGGCACCATCGCGGTGGACACCTCCGATCGGGGCGGCGCGCTGGTGCGCATCGTGTTGCCGGGGGAGGCGCCGACCGTTCTCGACGAGTCCGACGCCGGGTGATCGCCGTCAGTCACGGCGAACTGATAGTCCGATCTCAGGCGCCTCTCAGTAGCCGTCAGGAAGCTGGTCAGCAAGCGTGAGGAGACAGACACCATGACCGACGATCCCCAGCACCCCGCTGACCGGCCCGCCGCTTCCGGACCGGGCGACGCGGGCCATCCCGCCGAGTCGGGGCTGCCGGCCGGGCACCAGGGGCAGGCGCCGGGCTACGGCGACCAGCCGCCCTACGGCGACCAGTTCCACGGCGGACCGGCACCCTTCGGCGGGCAGGCGCCCTACGGCGGACAGCAGGCCCACAGCGAGCATGCGCCCTTCGGGAGTCCCGCGCCCCATACCGGCCCCATGGCATTCGGTGGCCCGCCGCCGCACGGTGCGCAGCCCCAGGCATTCGGTCCCACGCCGGTTCCACAGCGAAAGCCACTGCGGCTCGGCCTGATCGCCGGTGCGACGGCGCTGGCTCTGGTCAGCGGTGGTGTCGGTGGTGTTGTCGGAGTGCTCGCCACCGACTCGGGTTCCGCGCCGGTGACCAACGCGCTCGAGGCGCCGAAGCCCGCGGTCAACAACGTCGCCAACGCGCCCGCCGGGTCTACCCAGGCGGTGGCGCAGCGGGTGTTGCCCAGCGTCGTGATGATCAAGGTCGCGGGCAATCGCGCGTCCGGCGAAGGCTCCGGGGTCGTGCTGTCCACGGACGGTCTGATCCTCACCAACAACCACGTCGCCGCGGGCGCCGGTGCCTCGGCGAAGATGGAGGTGGTGTTCAGCGACGGCAGCACCGCGCCCGCCACCATGATCGGCGCGGATCCGGTGTCCGACCTGGCCGTCATCAAGGTCGGCGGCAAGACCGGCCTCACCCCGATCGAACTCGGCACCTCCGACGGCCTGGCCGTGGGCCAGCCGGTGATCGCGATCGGCTCGCCGCTCGGCCTGGCGGGCACGGTCACCACCGGCATCGTCTCGGCCCTCAATCGCCCGGTCTCGACCAGCGGCGAGGGCACGCCGAGCCAGGTGAACCCGGTGATCGACGCGATCCAGACCGATGCGGCGATCAACCCGGGCAACTCCGGCGGCGCGCTGGTCGACGGGCAGGGCAAGCTGATCGGTATCAACACCGCCATCGCCAGCCTCGGTGGCGAGGCGGCGGGCGGCACCCAGAGCGGTTCGATCGGCCTCGGTTTCGCGATCCCGGTGGATCAGGCGCGCCGGGTCGCCGACGAACTGATCAAGACCGGCCATGCCACCTACGCCCAGATCGGCATCAAACTGCGCCCGCAGGACACCGCCGCACGCGTACTCGAGGCCACCCCCGACGGCCCTGCCGCCAAGGCGGGCATCCCCGCGGGAGCCGTCATCACCCGCCTCGACGACCGTCCCATCGACTCCGGCGACGCGCTGATCGCCGCCGTCCGCTCACACCAGCCAGGAGACAAGGTGAAGGTGACTTACACCGACGAACAGGGCGGTAACTCCAAGACCGTCGAGGTCACGCTCACCGCCGCGGCGGCGGAAGGCGGCCGATGATGCGTTCGAACGCAAACCTGTCGTGCGTAGGCGCTACGGTGATGACCATGGACATCGATGCTCCCGTGGCAGGGCGCGCACTGGTTGTTGTCGTCGACGATCGGACGGCTCATGGCGGCGTGGATTCGCTCGGCCCGCTCGTCACCGAATTGCTCAACGAGGCCGGGTTCCTCGTCGACGCCTCGGTGACGGTGCAGGCCGAGGAGGTCGAGATCCGCAACGCGCTCAACACCGCGGTGATCGGCGGCGTCGACCTGGTGATCTCGGTCGGCGGCACCGGCATGTCGCCGCGCGACATCACCCCCGAGGCCACCACCCAGGTGCTCGACCGTGAACTGCCCGGCATCACCGAGGCATTGCGCGCGTCCGGCCGGGTGGCGGGGTCGCTCGACGCCGGTCTGTCCCGCGGCGTGGCAGGCATCTCCGGCAGCACCCTGGTGGTGAACCTGCCCGGCACGCGCGCGTCGGTCCGCGACGGCATGGCCACCCTCGGCCCGCTGGCCAGCAAGGTGATCGGCGAACTGTCCGGTCTGGACGAATGACATCCGACCCTCACGACGCGGTTTCCGGCCCCGATGATCGGGGCCGGGAACAGGCCGCGGCGCAGGAGTTGCGACGGAAAGCGGCCGAGGCGGCGCGACTGGCGAGAATCTTCGGCGATGTTCTCCCGGAGACCACCGGCGACGAACGCGGCGAGGGATCACGTGGCTCCGGCACCGACGATTGGTTACGGTCGCAAGTTCCACCGCACCACGGGTGATCAGCCCGTTATCTACGTAGCCGCTACGTAATAAGCGGCCTTCGAATTGCCGATTACGGCATGAACGCGCACTGCGGACAAATACTCGAGACCACGCGAAAGCGTGGTCTTTTGTCGTTCGATGATCCAGATCGTTACCTGTGGCCATCTCCTGTCAAGGAGGCATGACAGGAGCCTTCGCGACTGCATCAATGCACGTCAAGGCATGTGGCGATGTACGAATGTGTGCTGTGCTTCACAGTGAAATTTACGAACTCTTTCGTTGCCGAATCCGTGGAACGGCGTTTAATGTTCGCCATCGAGCCACCAACTATCGGTCCCCGCAGTACTCCCACCTCTGTGCGTTGAACCACCCGGTGGAACCCTGGCTCGGGTTCGCCACACCGGCCCTGGCCGTATCGTCGAAATAACAGTTAGTTACGTAACGGCAACAAAGGGGCGACACACTGATCTGGGCCCTGTGAGGTCCATTTGTCCGGCTTCGAAAGTCGAAGTCGGCTGTTAGACACCTGATGAGGGGAAGTATGAGCGAGAACCGCACCACCGGTGTGCGCCGTGGCGTCCGTGCCGCGGGCGTCGGCGCTGCCGCGGCCGCCGTGGCCTTGGGCCTGCTGTCGACCGGTGCCGCCAATGCCGATACCTTCGTGCCGTTGCCGGACGGCCAGAAGGTCAGCCCTGCTGGCGTGACCATCACCCGCACCCACGAGTCCGCACTGATCTCGCCGTCGATGGCCGCCAACGGCGCGGGTCGCGTCGTGTGGGTGTCGGGCACCGCGGTCGCCGAGGTCACCGAGACCCCCGAGGGCGAGGTCGGCCCCTGGAACGGCCCGAGCGGTCGTCCCGGCTCGAACAACTCGTCGACGCACGGCACCTCCCAGCTGAACACCGGCTACATCGTCGGTTGCCAGGTGAGCATCGCCGATGACGCCATCGGCGCCGGTGTCTCCGGCGGAATCAGCACCGGCGGCGTGACCGCGGGCGGTTCCATCGGCGTCAACCTCGGCCCCGGTGAAGTGAAGTTCGTGCAGATCAGCTCGAAGGACATCCTGAAGGCCGGTACCTACGCGATCGATTACCAGGACGCGGAAATCGAGATCCAGGGCTGCGCCGGCTACGCGCAGGCCCGGGCGTACACCGTCGTCGAGGTCATCGGCGACAACTACTCGAAGACCACCCTGTACGGCATGCCGTTCAGCATCGGCTGACGTTCTTCGATCCGGCACGAATCTTCTTCTCGCTGCGGCGAACTCAATCCTCGAGGGACAAATCCTATGATCAACCGTAAGTTCATGGCGAAGGTGGCGGGCGTCAGCGCTGCGGCCACCGTGGCCGTCGGCCTGTTCTCCACGGGCGCGGCCAATGCCGATACCTTCGTTCCCCTGCCGGGTGGACACCTCACCAAGACGCTGTCCGACGGCACCGTCGTCGACATCGCCCTTGTCGGCGAGTCGGCCCTGATCAGCCCGTCCATGGGTTCCACTCCGGTGCACCGCAACTCGTGGGTCTCCGGTAGTGCTCAGGTCACCGTTTCCGACGGCGGCTCCGGCAAGATCTACCCGGGCTACACCGTGGGTTGCCAGGTCAACATCTCGGGCGGCGGCGTCTCCGGCGGCGGCGATGTCTCGGTCGACCCCGAGGGCAACGGCTCCGGTGGCATCACCACCGGCGGCGAGCTCTCGCTCGGCCCCGGCCAGTCGTCCTCGTTCTACATTCTCGACCGCGAGCAGGCCGACGACTACGGCAGCGAATCGCACAGCAAGAGCAACAAGTTCAAGAACGGCTCCGGCTCGGTGACCTGGTCCGACACCACCATCGGCCTGAGCGGCTGCGCCGGCTACGCGCAGGCGCGTGCCTTCGTGTCCGTCGAGGTCGAGACCGACAACGTCATCTCCTGGGTGACCCTGTGGGGCGCTCCGTTCAGCCTCGGCTGATCTGTTCGCATCCCGAACTCAAAACGGGCCGGTCGCTCTGCGACCGGCCCGTTTTGTTGTGCGCTCACCCTTGTATCACTGGACATTACGAGTCAGTCTCACTATGTTGAACCCGAATCGACTGCCCCGGCAGTCGAAATCATCTTGCGTTTTCGTTCGCCGATCGGCTGAGAGTCGCGCCGATCCGGTGACGACCAGCTTCTCGATCCACCTCCCGGCAGGGCGCATCGGTCCTGTTGCCAGCGGTGCCTGTCCTGCGTGACACACCCCAGCTGGGTCCGGGCGCAACACAGATATCGGCCTCGATGGTCGAGGTCGGATTTGCGTATACCTCGAGGGGAAGAATGAGCGAGAACCGCACCAACCGCGGGCGTCGCGGCGCGTGGAGCGTGGGCGCCGCAGTGGCCGTGACGATCGGTCTGTTGTCGGCCGGTGCTGCCAACGCGGACACCTTCGTACCGCTGCCGGACGGCCAGAAGCTGGGCCCCGGTGTCACTGTGAGTCGAACCGGCGAGCATGCCGTGATCTCCCCGTCGCTGGCCGCCAACGGTGCTGGTCGTGTCGTGTGGGTGTCAGGCAATGCCCGCGCCGATGTGCAGGTCACGCCGGAGGGCGAGGTCGGGCCGTACAACGGGCCGACGAACCGTCCCGGCTCCAACAATTCTTCGACGCATGGTGCGTCGCAGCTGAATACGGGTTACATCGTCGGTTGCCAGGTGAGCATCGGTGATGATGCGATCGCTGCCGGGTTGTCCGCTGGAGTATCGACCGATGGCCCCTCGGCCGGTGGCGCGATCGGCCTCCACCTCGGCCCCGGCCAGGTCGCCTTCGTGCAGATCGATGCCAAGGATATTCTCAAGCCCGGCGTCTATTCGGTGGAGTACCAGGACGCGGAGATCGAGGTTCAGGGTTGCGCGGGTTACGCCCAGGCCCGGTCCTACTCGGTGGTCGAGATCATCGGTGACCACTACTCGAAGACCACGCTGTACGGAGCGCCGTTCAGCATCGGCTGATCGTCGGCCGAATCGAAACTCTTTCTCGTTCACACGAATTCACCCTCGAGGGGTCACTGTGATGATCAACCGTAAGAGCATGGCGCGCGTAGCCGGATTCACGGCGGCGACGACCGTGGCATTGGGTTTGCTGTCCACCGGTGCGGCGAATGCCGACACCTTCGTTCCGCTGCCGGGCGGCCACATCACCAAGACGCTGTCCGACGGCACTGTCGTGGACATCAGCCTGGTCGGCGAGTCCGCCAATATCAATCCGTCCATGGGGTCCACCCCGGCGCATCGCAACGCCTGGGTTTCCGGTAGTGCGCAGGTCTCGGTGTCCGGTGATGGCGGTGGCAAGATCTTCCCCGGTTACACCGTGGGTTGCCAGGTCAATATCTCCGGTGGTGATGCGCTCGGAGACAGTGGCGGGGAGGTCGTGGAGGGTGTCGGCTTCGGCGAGGTGAACACCGGCGGCGAGCTCACCGTCGGCCCCGGCCAGGCGAAGTCCTTCTACGTCCTCGATCTCGAAATGCCCGACGACTACGGCAACGAATCCCACAAGACCCGCAATGCCTTCAAGGGCGGGTCGGGCTCGGTGACCTGGGCCGACGAGACCATCGGCCTGTCCGGCTGTGGCGGCTACGCCCAGGCTCGTTCTTTTGTGAGCGTCGAGGTGGAAACCGACAACGTCATCAGCTGGGTGACTCTCTGGGGCGCACCGTTCAGCCTCGGCTGACCGAAGACACCATCGAGTTCGGGTCCTGCACACCGCGGAGTGCAGGACCCGAACTCGTTGTGGCAGTAAGGAATCAGTAGGCGTTGTCGCCGTCGGTGTGCTGCGCCGGCTCGGCCCGGAGGCCGTGTTTACCGTTCGAGCGACCGCGTTGCTCGGCCAGCAGATCCCTGATCTGGATGAGCAGCTCGTTCTCGGTGAGCTCCTCGTCAGCCTGGGAGAACCGCTTCTTCATCCTGGTCGCGGGCACCACCAGGATGAAGTACAGGATCGCTGCGACCAGCAGGAAGTTGATCGCCGCGGTGATGATCGGCCCGACCTCGATGAAGGTGGCCGGTTTATCCGCGACGAGCTGGAAGCCCAGCCCCATCTCGTTCGATCCGCCGAACAGCGCGAGCAAAGGATTGATGATTCCCTCGCTGAACGCGGTGACGATCGCGACGAACGCGGTGCCGATGACGACGGCGACCGCCAGGTCGACCACGTTGCCGCGGAGTAGGAAGTCTCTGAAACCTTTGAGCATTGCCGATGTCTCCTTCGTACAGGAGCCGGCCCGGGGCGCTGCGCTCCATATCGAATGCTGCGAAACGGTGTGCTTGGTTCCTGTGTGATGCTAACGAGAGTTCGGGCAAATTTCTCGCGAACTACACCGTGGGCGACCGGCAAGGCGTCAGTGGAAGACGACAGTCAGTGCCGTCCGCAGCGACGCACCGGCCACGGCGGCGGCGTATGCGGTATCCAGCGCGAGCAGGACCACCCGTTCCGCGCCGCGCCGATCACCCGTCGCGGTGACGAGTACCACCGCGGCGTCGGTGGCCAGCGTCCGCGCGGGCTTGGTGGCACCTGGCGCGCCGGCATCCTCCACGCCGACGACATCGACCCGGTCGCCGGCCCGCAACACATCAGCCACCGCGGCATCGGCCAGCCGGATCGGCACGATCCGCGCATCGGCGCTGCCCGCGGCCGCGGCGGCCAACCGGGGGCCGACGACGCGCAGATCGGTGAAGGTCTCCCCGGCGTGCATGGGGCCGGTCAGCGTCGCGCCGAGCAGGGGAGCGGTTTCGCTGACGGAACCTATTGGTAGCGAACGTGATTCGTGATGGTCCACGCGCAGATCGTCGGCGGTGAGTAACCGGCCGGGCGCGAGATCGCGGGCGGCGACCACCACCGCCACCCTGGTTCCGCCGGGGTCGCCACGTACGAACAGGACGACGGCGGCTACGGCAAGAACGGCGGCGGCGATACGTCGGACGAGCAACGTGTCGGCCCAGGCCGGACGATTACCGAGGGCGAAACGCCAGGAGCTGCCACGTCCCAGATCGGCGAGACTGCGAGTCATGGGCGAAAGCGTAGAGCCGCGGCCCTGCGGAAAAGCCGCTGAAAGCCCCGCCTGTGGATAACCGCGGGGCTGTGGACAACTGCCGAAAAGTCAGCTGGCGGCGGCCGGAGTGGAGCTGGTCGACGTGCTCGACGACGAATCGCCGTTGCCGCCGGATCCGTTGCCGCTCGACCCGTTGCTGCTGGTGCTCTCGGACGAGGTCTTCGCCGGTTCGCTCGCGGTGGACGCGCCGCCACGGCTGTCGGTGCGGTAGAAACCGCTGCCCTTGAACACGATGCCGACCGAGTTGAACAGCTTGCGCAGCTTCCCGGAGCACTGCGGGCATACCGTCAGTGTGTCGTCGGAGAAGGACTGAACGATGTCGAAGCGGTTGTCACACTCGGTGCACGCGTACGAATAAGTTGGCACAGGATCCTCCGCAAGTCTCTCGTCGATCTAGCACTCTACCGCCGACACTGCCAACGTCGCGAATCGCGGTTTCATTCCGGCGAAACGGCGAGGTCGCGGCCCAGCTGTTCCAGTCCGCCACCCGGGGTGAGCGCCCAACCCATTCGCCGATCGTGCGGTTCTTCGGGAAGCCGGTCGACCAGTTCATTATCCCGGACAACAGCGATGAGGCGCACGTCCGCCCGCGCGGCGCCCAGCGTGCGGTCGTAATACCCGGCGCCGCGCCCGAGCCGTACCCCGCGCCGATCGACGGCGAGGGCCGGAACCAGGATCGTCGCGGCGTCGGCCACCGCTGCGGGCGGCAAGGTCTCGGTGGCCGGTTCGAGCAGGCCGTAGCGGGCTTTGCGCAGCGAATCCGCGCCCTCGTAGCGCGCCCAGCTCAGCGGACCCGGCTCGCCGGTCACCGGCAGCAACACCGTGGCGCCGCGCTCGCGCAGCGCGTCGAGCATGCGCAGATCGCCGGGTTCGCCGCGGACCGGAACGTAGGCGCACACGATGTCATCGCCGGTGGCCAGCCCGGCCGCCGAGGCTGCGAGCGCGGCCGCGTCGACGGCGTGTTCGGCGGAGCCCACCTGTGCGCGAGTGGCCAGGATCTCGCCGCGCCACGCATATTTGGTGCGCTCACCGGGCATATCCACAGCGACCACCATAGTCTGCACAGGCGCGCGTCGATCCGATGTCTTGCGCGCACGGCCGAGCCACGGCGGACGCCTAAGCTCTTGCCGACGCCGGATCGTCGCGGAGAGGCGATCGGACGGCACTGAATGGATAGGGTATGCGCATGACAGACAAGACTTCCGGTTTCCGCACTGCGGTGGTACCCGCGGCCGGACTCGGGACGCGGTTTCTGCCTGCCACCAAGACGGTGCCCAAGGAATTGCTGCCGGTTGTCGACACCCCCGGCATCGAGCTGGTCGCCGCGGAAGCCGCCGATTCCGGCGCCGACCGCCTGGTGATCGTGACCTCGCCGGGCAAGGACGGCGTGGTCGCCCACTTCGTCGAGGACCTGGTGCTGGAGAGCACCCTGGCCGAGCGCGGGAAGTTCGCGCTGCTCGAGAAGGTGCGCAAGGCGCCGGGCCTGCTCGATGTGACCTCGGTCGTCCAGGAGGAACCGCTCGGCCTCGGCCACGCGGTCGCCCAGGCCGAAGCCGTGCTCGACGACGACGAACTGGCGATCGCCGTCCTGCTGCCCGACGATCTGGTGCTGCCGTGTGGCGTGCTCGAGACGATGAGCCGCGTGCGCCGCGAACGCGGCGGTTCGGTGCTGTGTGCCATCGATGTGCCGAAGTCCCAGGTGAGCGCCTATGGCGTCTTCGATGTCGAGGAATGCGCCGACAACGCCGAGACCGACGTGCTGCGCGTGAAGGGCATGGTCGAGAAGCCTGATCTCGCCGACGCGCCGTCGACCCTGGCCGCCGCCGGTCGCTATCTGCTCGACCGGGTGATCTTCGACGCACTGCGCCGGATCACGCCGGGCGCGGGCGGGGAACTGCAGCTCACCGATGCCATCGCGCTGTTGATCGCCGAGGGTCATCCGGTGCACGTGGTGGTCCACCGTGGGTCGCGCCACGACTTGGGCAACCCGGGCGGTTATCTTCGAGCTGCTGTGGATTTCGCCCTCGAGCGGGACGAATACGGCCCGCAGTTGCGCGAGTGGCTGAAGTTCCGGCTCAGCCCGGAGTGGGATCCACAGTCGCCCGTCGCCTAAACGCGGTAGATACGCCGCCGCCATAGATTCAGGAGCTCGATGCGCTCGGTTGAGGATCAGCTGATCAAGGTCACCGCGGCTGCGGTCGCACCCCGGCCGGTCCGGGTGGCGATATCCGAAGCCCAGGGTTTGCTGTGCGCGGAGGACGTCGTCACCGAACGGCCGCTGCCCGGCTTCGATCAGGCCGCCATCGACGGATACGCGGTGCGCAGCGTCGATGTCACCGCCGCGGGCGTGGATGTGCGCGACGAGGAGGGCGAGCTGATCGACCTCACCCTGCCGGTGGTCGGTGAAGTGGTGGCCGGTTCGCGTCAGCCCATCCGGTTGCAGCCACGCCAGACCGTGCGGGTCGATACCGGCGCACCGATGCCGACCCTGGCCGACGCGGTGCTGCCGGTCGACTTCACCGATGGTGGGCGGGCCAGGATCAAGGTTTTCGAGCCGGTTCGCTCGGGCGACTACGTGCGCCGCGTCGGCGACGACGTGCAGCCCGGTGACGTGGCCGTGCGCGCGGGCACGATCATCGGCGCGGCCCAGGTGGGACTGCTCGCCGCGGTCGGCCAGGACAAGGTGCTCGTGCACCCGCGCCCGCGGCTGTCGGTGATCTCGATCGGCGGCGAGCTGATCGACATCGACCGCACCCCGGGCCCCGGCCAGGTCTACGACGTGAACTCCTACGCGCTGGCAGCGGCCGCGCGCGACGCGGGCGCCGATGTGAACCGGGTCGGCATCGTGAGCGCCGATCCGCGCCGGCTCCGCGATGTGGTCGAAGGCCAGCTGGTGCGCTCGGAGGTCGTGGTGATCGCGGGTGCGGTCGGCGGCTGGGCCTCGGATCAGGTACGCGAGGCCCTCGACGGGCTCGGCGAGCTGGAGGTCGACCGGGTGGCGATGCACCCGGGCTCGGTGCAGGGTTTCGGACGGCTCGGGCGCGACGAGGTGCCCACCTTCCTGCTGCCCGCGAATCCGGTGAGCGCGCTGGTGGTGTTCGAGGTGATGGTCCGTCCGCTGATCAGGATCGCGCTCGGCCGTCGTCAGCCGATGCGGCGGATCGTGAGCGCGCGCACCATCACTCCCATTACCTCGATGCCGGGCCGCAAGGGATATCTGCGCGCCCAACTGCTGCGCGACGAGGCGACCGGCGACTATCTGGTGCAGCCGCTCGGCAACGGCAACGCGGGCTCCTCGCACCTGCTGGCGACCCTCGCCGAGGCCAACAGCCTGATCGTGGTGGAACCCGACGACACCGATTTCCGTACCGGTGACGAAGTGCAGGTCGCGTTCTTGGCGCAGCGCGGCTGACCAGTGGACTCCATGAACGTATTCCGGGCCGGACAGCATCCCGGCTGGCCCGCCCGGCTCGGTCCGGTGATGGTGGCAGGCGGCAGGGTGACGCTGCGGCCGGTGCGCTTTCGCGATGCCGCCGCGTGGAGCCGGATCCGGCTGCGCGACCGTGACCACCTGGAGCGCTGGGAGCCGACCGGGCGCGGCAGCTGGGAGGCGCGCAATCACGCGTCGAACTGGCCGTCGCTGTGGACGAGCTTGAAGGCCGAGGCCCGGCGCGGGGCGATGATCCCGCTGGTCATCGAGGTCGACGGGCAGTTCAGCGGTCAGCTGACCATCGGCAATATCGTGCGCGGGGCGCTGCGGTCGGGCTGGATCGGGTACTGGGTGGCCAAGGATCTCGGCGGCCAGGGTGTGGCGACGGCCGCGCTCGCGCTGGGGCTCGACCACTGCTTCGGGCCGGTCGGTCTGCATCGCGTCGAGGCGACAGTGCGGCCGGAAAACCATGCCAGCCAGGCGGTTCTGCGCAATGTCGGCTTCCGGGAAGAGGGCCTGCTGCGCCGCTACCTCGATGTCGACGGTGCGTGGCGCGATCATCTTCTGGTCGGGCTGACCGTCGAAGAGGTTATGGGCACTGTGGTGGATCGCCTGGTCAGGGAGGGTCGGGCGGCGCTGCCGTGAAATTTCTGTTACTCATGTGGCAGGTGTGCACGGCGCGCCTGCCACACGGGCGCGTCTGCCCGAATTAACCTACGGACGTCAGTGGTGCGTCCACAGAGGGACAACACGTAGGTGGGGACGGGAGGTGATGACCGCGATGCCGAATTCGATCCTGTGGATCGGACTGGTTGTGCTGTGGGTCTTCGTCCTGTTCCCGATCCTGGCGGACCGGCATCCCCGGATCCGCCGTACCACCGATGCCGCGCTCGCCACACGCGTGCTGCACCGTGGCGGGGCCGAACGACGGATCCGCATCGGCGCGGCAGGCGGTCACGAGAGTGACCCCGATTACCGACCCCGTGTGCTGCGTAAGCGCTCCCACCGAACTGATTCGGAGGATCGGATGACGACCGAAGAGCCCGTCACCGAAGACGACGACGAAAAACTGACCCCCGCAGCCGAACTCGAGGCGGCGGTTGCCGAAGTGGACACCGACGACATCGGTGAGGCCACCGCGACAGCCGATCTCGACGACAACGAGACGGCAGACGTTGCGGCGGAACCACTCTCGGCGGAAGCCGCCGAGGAACCACCCGTCGCCGCGCGCATCCCACCCGCGCCGCCGGCCCGGCTGGACGACCTCGTGGCCGAGGATGACGCCGAATTCGACGATGACGACGACTTCACCCCGTCGCGCCGTGGTCGCGGTGGCTACGACCCCGAGGCCGATGCCATCGCCCGCGCCGCCCGCTACAGCTTCCGTCAGCGCGCGGTCATGGGTCTGGTCATCGGCCTGATCCTGTTCGCCGCGTTCGGGCTGCTGCTCAACTCGATGTTCTGGTGGGCGTTCGGGCTGTCGGCTGCCGTCCTCACGGGCTACCTCGCGTACCTGCGCAAGCAGGTCCACGTGGAGGAGGAGATCCGCCGCAGGCGCGCTGCCCGCCTCACCCGTGGCAAGCGCCACGAGGCCGCTGAAGTCACCCCGGAGGCGGCCACCACCCGTCGCACGATGGATCGTGACACCGCACGTGCCCTGCGCCGCCGCTCCACCCTGCTCGACACCGACGACGAGGATCCGAGGTTCGAGTTCCTCGAGATCTTCGATCCGGCCACGTCTCGCGCGCTCCGCAACCGGGTCGAAGACCTCGGTCAAGCCGTCGGCGAGTAGCTGGTAGTAACCACGCAAAACAGCAGGTCAGAGTACCGATTCGGTATCGGGGCGCAACCCCTGATACAGTGTCACAGCGCGGTTCACCAGAGCCGCACGGGGCTATAGCGCAGTTGGTAGCGCGTCTCGTTCGCATCGAGAAGGTCAGGGGTTCGATTCCCCTTAGCTCCACCCCCAGAAGGGCCCGGTCACCGACCGGGCCCTTTTTCTGTGTCGGCCCGGCGTCGGCCGTCGCGCCCTGGCGGCACGCACCTTAGACTCGACAACGATCGAATGCATGCCCCCAATTGTTTTGGCATGATCCGTCGATCGATTAAATACTGGTGAGTAATAGTCTTTTCAATTTCCTTCATTATGAAAGCTTCACTTTGCTGTGCAGCAGAATTAACTCATTCGCAAACTTCTTAAACCGTTAGCTCGGTCACATCGGTAACGCTGCCCAAGTGGTAGCCGATACACCGAAAATGGCTATTACTGTGCAGGTCAATGCATTTGCGGACCCTGCCGAATAGCAGTAACGTTTCGGTAAAGCACATGATCCGCGCAGGACCGCGAGCGCCCGCGCTCACCAAGTTCGCTGCCGGGGAGGAATCGTTTCACCAGCGAACAGATGTGACGCCACCACGGGAGGGGGCGTCGAATGCGTCTGTTGGAAAGCATCAGAGGCAGTTCATGACAGCGGTCATCGAGGCTCGGACCGAGCCCGAAGATATTCCGAATACCCATCCATCGTTCGCTTTTCGCGGCGTCGCGCTGATCGCTTCGATCGCCGCGATCGCGCTGACGGTGACGGCGGGTCGCTACGATTTCTTCGGCGACGAACTCTATTTCCTTTCCGCCGGACGGCGACTCGACTACACCTACGCCGATCAGGGCGTGGTGGTGCCGCTGTTCACCTGGATCTCTGATCAGCTCGCACCGGGATCGGTGACGGCGCTGCGCTTCCCGGCGGTCGTGATGGGCGTGGGCGCGGTCGTGGTGTCGGCGCTGATCGCGTACGAACTGCGGGGCAGCCACCGCGTCCAGTTGCTCGCCGCGGCCACTTACGCGACCTCGTACCTGCTGGCCACCCAGGTCGTGCTGAGCACCTTCTCCTTCGATGCCACCCTCACGGCCGTGATCACCTGGCTGTTCATCCGCTGGGTGCGTACCCGTCAGGACTGGCTGCTCATCGTGGCGGGACTTGTTGCCGCCGTTGACATGCAGGTGAAGTGGATGATCCCGATCGTCTGGGCGTGCCTTGGCCTCGGCGTCATCCTGTGCGGTCCGCGCGACATTCTGCGCCGTCCGGCGCTGTGGGGGGCGACCGGCATCCTCGCGTTGTCGCTGATCCCTATTCTCTATTGGCAGTCGCAGAACAACTGGCCGCAGCTGGCGATGGGTCCGATCATCGGCGCGGAGCAGGATGCCACCGGTTACGGTCCGCCGGGATTCCTGCCGCAATGGATCGGCTTGGCCGGCTTCCTCGGCGGATTACTGATCGCGATCGGATTCTGGGCTGTTTTCAAGCAGGAATCGCTGCGTCCGTATCGTTTCATCGCGGTCGCCTTGGTGATCATGACCACATTCGTCATCATTACGCATGGCAGGCCTTACTACCCGACCGGTTTCTTTCCCGCCATGTTCGCCCTCGGCGCTGTCGGCCTGTGGCAGTACGACCGCAAACGGTGGATGAATCTGGCGATGATTCCGATCGCCGCGCTTTCGGTGCTGTCGTTCATCGCGATGCTCACGGTGACGCCGCTGCCGCCGAGCTGGCGCAGCGAGGCCGAGGACGCCATCGACCTCGGAATCCGGTCGGCATTCTGGGGAACCACCAACTGGTCGTCCATGGTGTCCGCCGTCGACACCGGGTACGACACGTTGACGCTCGCGGAACAGTCCAACGCGGTCGTGATCGCCCAGGGCTATTGGCAGGCGGGCGCCGTCGAGCAATTCGGTGGGGAATACAACCTGCCCGCCACTTACAGCCCGAGCCGGGGCTTCGGCTTCTTCGGGCCGCCGCCGGACTCGGCGACCTCGGTGATCTACCTCGGACTCGACACCGCCGAGCCCGAACTGCGCGCCCGCTTCACCGACGTAGAGCGAGTAGTGCACCTCGACGACCCCATGGGCATCCCCGGTATCGACCGCATGACGGCCGTCTGGGTATGCAAGGGCCCGAAGCAGCAGTGGTCGACCCTGTGGGACTCGATGACCACGCTGTACTTCGACCTCGGCCTCTGGCGAGACCACCGGGCAACCACCCGGCCCACTCGCTGACAGGCGAACGACGAACCCCCCGGCCGCGAGCGCGACCGGGGGGTTCGTCGTCGGAGTCAGTTCTTGACCAGCTCCGGCGCATCCACGTCGTCCTGCACGGGCGCGGCGTGCGGGTCGGTTGCCGCCCGGTTCGGCAGCAGGACCGCCATCGCGATCACGACCAGCGCCAGGATGGCCGAGATCAGGAAGGCCAGGCGCATGCCGTCGAGGGTGGCGACGGCAGGCGGGGTGCCCTCCTCGATGAGCGAGGTGCTGCGGGCCGACATGACCGTGACCACCAGCGCGGTGCCGAAGGCCGCCGCCACCTGCTGGATGGTGCCCAGCATCGAGCTGCCGTGCGAGTACAGGTGCATCGGCAGTGCGCCGAGGCCGAGGGTGAACACCGGAGTGAACGCCGCGGCCAGCGACACCATCAGCAGGATGTGCAGGCCCAGCAGCTGCCAGTACGGCATGTCCATCGAGATCTGGGTGAAACCGGCCAGCGAGGCGGCGATACCGATCGAGCCGGGGATCACCAGGGCGCGCCCACCGAACTTGTCGAACAGCTTGCCCACGGTCGGACCGAGCAGACCCATCGCCAGACCACCCGGCATCACCAGCAGGCCGGTCTCCAGCGGGCTCAGACCGCGCAGGTTCTGCAGGTACAGCGGCAGCAGGATCATCGAGCCCATCATCGCCAGGAACGCGACCGACATCAGGACCAGCGCCTTGGTGTAGGTGCCCTGCAGCAGGACCCGCAGATCCAGCAGCGGGGTTCCGTTGCGCTGCAAGCTGATCTGGCGCAGCGCGAACGCCGCGATCAGCGCGACGCCGCCGGCGGTGATCAGTGCCGCGGTGGAGTAGCTGTCACCGTGGAACTTGCTCAGCCCGAACACCAGCCCACCGAAGCCGAGGGCCGCCAGTGCCACGCTGGGGAGATCGAGCGTGCCCGGCTGCGGCGCGCCGACGTTCTCCAGCTGGCGCAGACCCAGCCAGGTGACCAGACCGGCGATCGGCAGCATCACCACGAACAGCAGTCGCCAGGAGTCGATTCCCGGGATGGCGATCTGCAGGATCAGGCCCGAGATCACCGGCCCCATGGCAGGCGCGACCGAGATGGCCAGGGTGACGTTGCCCATCACGCGGCCACGGTCCTGCTCCGCCACGACGGTCATCAGGGTGGTCATCAGCAGCGGCATCATCACCGCGGTGCCACCGGCCTGGATGACGCGGCCGATCAGCAGCACCGCGAACGTCGGCGCGAGCGCCGAGATCACCGTGCCCGCGATGAACACGCCCATCGCGGCCGCGTAGGCCTGACGGGTGGTGACCCGCTGCAGGAACCAGCCCGTGGTGGGGATGATGGCGGCCATCGTGAGCATGAACGCGGTGGAGACCCACTGCGCGGCGACCTCGGTGACATGCAGATCGCTCATCAACCGCGGGATCGCGTTGATCATGATGGTTTCGTTGAGGATGACGACGAAGGTCGCGAGCACCAGCACGCGGATGACGGTCGGTGTCTTGCCCTTCGTCGTCGGCGTGGATAGATCGGCTGGCATCGGGGTAACCTCCGGAAAACATGGGAAACGGCGGGGCGTGAGCTGTGGCCCGATGCCGAGTCGACGACGTCCCGGCACCACAAGAGAAGAGACGGATTCCGTCGGTCCAACTCATCGGGCGCCGGTCAGTATTCCGGGCGGGTACGACACAAATCACCTGGTTTTTCGGATTAGCGCCGACAGGGACGTATCTAAAGGCGCAGGTCCCGGGGATATCGAAGCCGGTCTGGCACTGGATCGTGAGCCTGGTCACTGCCCGATCTCGGCCGACGGCGCGCCGGTGTGTTTCCCGGAGTGGACCCCGAGCTGCGGGGTATACCGGTTAGGTGACTGCATCGAGAACCTGGCTTGCTGTGGTGTGTGCGATTGTCGCCGCTCTCGGGGGTGCGAAGGCATCGGCCGATCCGGGGGCGTATGTGGCGGGGGAGGCGCCGCTGGGTGGCAGGTCCGCTCAGATCGATGTGTACTCGCCCGCGATGGGGCGGGTGATCCAGAACAAAGTGATCAAGGCGGCGGGGGCCGGGGCTCCCACGTTGTATCTGCTCACCGGGGCCGGCGGTGGGGCGGACGGCATCTCGTGGTGGGACAACACCGACGTGCGCAGCTTCTTCGCCGACAAGTTCGTGAACGTGGTGATGCCGGTCGGTGGGGCCTTCACGTTGTATACCGACTGGATTTCCGATGATCCGGGGGTCGGTCGGGTGCGGTGGGAGACGTATCTGACGCAGGAGCTGCCCGAAGCTATCGATGGTGCGCTGGATACGAGTGGGCGCAATGCCATCGCCGGGGTGTCGATGAGTGCATCGTCGGCGCTGGATCTGGCGATCCAGAGTGGATCACGGTTTTCCGCGGTGGCAGCGCTGAGTGGTTGCCCGTGGGCTTCGGATCCGATGGGGATCGCGATGGCCAGTGCGCAGGCGGTGCGTGGTGGGGGGAATCCGGGAAATATGTGGGGGATTCCTGGTGGGCCGGGGTGGCGGGAGCACGACGTCTTCGCCAACGCGGGGCGGCTCGCGGGGAAGACTGTTTTCCTGTCTGCGGCTACGGGGTTTCCCGGTGCGCAGGACCGGGGGTTGCCTATGCCGCCGATCGAAGCGCTCGCGGGGGCGTGTACGGCTGCGTTCGCTGGGCGGTTGGGGCAGTTGGGGATTCCTGCTGTGCATGTGCACCGGCCGACCGGGTCTCATACGTGGGGGCAGTTTCAGGCTGACTTGCACGAGGCTTGGCCGCACTTGGCCGGGGCTATCGGATGAGTGGTCCCAGCACGTGAGACCGGCCATTTTGTGGCCGTCCCTCCCCAGGGGCCGGGAGGTTGGTCGAGGGTTCGGGTTCGAGGGTTTCGGACGGGGTGTTCTGGCGGGTTCTGCGGAACCACCACTGCAGCAACGTGATGCCGATCAGGGCCAGTAGGGCTGTGGTGAGGCTGATGGGGAGACCGGGTGGGCGCCAGGTGACGGTGAGGGTCGCGTTGTGGGTGCCGGGTGGGATGTCTACCGCTACGAAGGTGCCTGCTACTGCTCGGATGGGGATTTCGCTGTTGCCGAGGGTGGCTGTGTAGCCGGGCCAGGCCAGGCGGGACAGCACGATTCGGCCACCGGTGCCGGAGGAGACGGTGGCGCGGTTGGTGAGGCCCGCTTCGGGCATGACGGTGGCGTGGACGCCGGATTCGTGGGCGATCAGGTCGCCGGGGGAGGGTAGGGGGTTGACTCGTTCGAGGACCCAGATCTGGTGTTCGTGGCCGGGGTAGTGGACGAACTTCCAGCCTGCGGGGGCGGGGTCGTTTCCCGCGTGGGGATACTGACTGCGTTGCAGGACAATGCGATCCAGCCGCATCAGATCGACGATCGGTGTGTCGGTCGACGGCTCGACAGCGAAGACCCTCCTGTACGCGTCAGGGCAGGTGCCGCCGTCCCACGCCATGCACAGCAAGCCCGCGAAGGCGGCGTGCCCGACGGGTGTGTACCCGTTCACGTATTGCAGTCCGAGGTTCTTGGCATAGCTGCCCAGCGCGATGGAGCCGTAAGTGCCTGCGAGCGTGCGCTCTTCGTCGCGCACCATGATCCGGTCCGCCAATTGCAGTGTGCGACCGCCGAAATCGGGGAACGCGGCGGTCATGTCCGAGCGCTGTTCGGCGAATCCGTACGACATCGGGGTCCGGGGCGCCGACGCCACTTGGACGAACGCGATCGGGAAGGTCGTGGCGATGGTCAGCGCGGCAGCGGCGGCGATCCCGCGCGTGCGCGCCAGCCACACCACCCCGGCCCCGAGCCCGACCACCACGAACACGGCGAGGGCGTGGCGTTCGACGAGTTTCGGTGCGGCGGAGAACGATCGGATGAACAGCAACGCGATCAGCGCACCCGCCGCCGCGTACCGTCGCCGCGACGCGGTGAAATCGCCGTAGCGACTGATCAGCACGCACACCAGCACCAGCAGCGCGATCGCGAGCATCGGCAACACGCGCGCCGGCCACCGTAGCGGACCGATCGCTCCCGGTCCCGCCGTCCACATCAGGGTCGCCACCGCGAACAGGGCGATGCCACTCCACGAGGCGGCATGGCGTGCCGCGGCCTTCCAATCGATGAAGGCGAGCGCGGGAATCACGAACCACGCGATGTAGACCATCGGTAGCGGCTGCACATGCCCCCACCACGCGGTGAACGCGGGCACGGTGCTCGGCAGGCTCGCGTTGAGCGATTCCGACCACGGGACGGTCAGGAACGGGTCGTTGTGGATGGTGGAGACGTCACCGCGCCAGGTGGCCTGCGAGGACAGCAGGATCGGCAGGTTGGCGATCATGGACGCGAGCACCGCGAGCCCGGACGCGGTGAGCAGCCGCGCGACCGGCGCCCACCTGCGCTGGTACAGGTATTCGCCCGCGGCGACGGTGGCGATCATCAAGCCGGATTCGACTGCGGGAAACGCGTATTGGATGGTCAGCGCCAGGTACAGGAACACGAACAGCGGGATCGGCCCGGTACGGCCTCGCGCGTAGAGGACAGCGGAGGCCCAGGCGTGCACCAGCCAGGCGGTGCCGGTCTGCGAGGTGAACCAGCTGGCCTCGTCGAAGAACAGGAACCATCCGCTGAACGGAAACGCCACGCCCGCGACCGCGGCCCATGGCGCGCGGGCGCCGTAGGCCAGGCAGATGCGGAAGACACCGAGGGCGGCGATCGCGGAGAACACGAACTTCACGGCGGTCGCGTACAGCGCGAGGTTGTCGAACGACGGCGCCAGCAGGTACACCAGCAACTGCGCGGGGTTGTAGAGCCCGGCTTCCTCGAGGCTGTAGTTGCCCGCCATCCATTCCCACGGCACCATCGCCGGGAACCGCCCCGCCCGCAATTCGGTCCCGAGCAACTGCCACATCGGCACGTATTGCGCCTCGGTGTCGTCGGTATAGAAGTGTCGCGAATCCCCCAGCAGCACAGCGAGATACCCGATCAGGACCGCGGCGATGACGACCCCGGCCCACCGCACGACTTGTTTTCGCGGTTCGAGCTCCGCGCGTACCCACACGAGCGCGGGAGCTTAGAGCATGGAGATGAATCGAACAATAGCGCCGGGTGTCCGTACGGAAGTGGTGGACGTTTGTCCAGCTCAGATATGGTTAGGGTGGGGTTTGATAGCATGGCGCAACCCGAGCAGGACCCTTCGAGAGAGTCGTCAATTGCAGTTCGAAATCGTCGAGCGGGACGAGACCTGGGTGGCCGGTCTTCCGGTTCGCAGTCCCAAACGCGCACTCGGTGAGCTCCGCGACCGTGACCTCGAAGCGGCATGGTCGGCGGTTCTGCATCAGGATCTCGGCGGGCCACTGGCCAGCGCCTATACCGACTACACCGGTGAGCTGAGTACGTACAACACCCAGATCGTGGGCTATCAGTGCGAGTCGCTCGATCAGGTCACTCGCGGACATCTGGCGGCCCGGTTGCCGCGCGGCACCTACGCTCGTTTCTCCTCTGTCGGTAATTTCCCGCAGGTGATGACGGATCTGTGGACCCAGATCGCCTACGCCGAGGAGCACAACCAGATCAAGCGCACCTTCACCGGCGATTTCGAGTGCTACCCGCACGCGTACAAGATCGACCTGTACCTGGCGGTCGACCCGCGATGACTTATTCGATCGTGGTCCGTGGCGCGGCGCTGTACGGCGGCCTGGCGGTGCCGAAGGTGCACCCGAGTTTCAAGGTGAGCAACAGCGACCTGATCGAGTTCCTCAAGGACCGGTTGCGCGACCGCCCCGGCGGCGGCGAACCGCTGCACACGGTCTACGTGCCCGACCCGGCGGGCAACTGGAACGCGCTGGTGGCACGCGAATACGCGACTCCGGACGACGTGCCGGTCGGCGATCTCATGCTGCGCGTCCCCAAGGGCATCTACGCCCGTTTCGCGCCGAACGGCGACTATCACGACCCGGTGGAAGACGTCTGGGCCCAGGTCGACGACGCGACGGCGTCGGCCGAGATCTCCCGCGCCTACCGCGAGGAGATCGAAGTCTGGCACGGTCCCGACACGGTGGAACTGTTCGTGTCGATCACAGTTGATAGCTGAAAGTTAGCCGAATTCGAACCGATCGGTCTGGACTCGACCGCCTTCCGTGCATTCACCCGTTCTGACCTGGGGTTATTTCAACTGGCTCAGAAGGTTACCGGAAAATTAGCCACTCGTATGGTGCATTCCTGCGGAATGACGGATACTGCGTAGGAAATCTTTGGCTGGTCGGACAAAGCCGACGTGGGTGTAGGTACGGAGTTGTATGAGGGTGTCGGCTCACACCGGCTCGGATCACCGGGTGGTCGGTGCGAATGCGGGCGGGTTGCGGTACCTCGACAGCAGCTCCGGATGCCATGTCCGCATCTGTTCACCAGAGGAAGATCCGGCTCTGTGGGATCGGTATCTCGAGGGTGCGCTGAATGGTTACCGGCACTACGGAGTTCAGGACGCGCTCGATGTCGAGACCCTCGCCGACGGCCGTTCGACGTCGCTGTTCCTCGTCGCGATCGATCCCGACGGGTCGGTGGTGGCCGGACTGCGCGCGCACGGGCCGCACGCGACCGCCGACGATATCCCCGGATTCCACCCATGGCTCGGCACTCCAGGCGAGGCCGCCCTGCGTGCCTCCGTCGACGCCAAGGTGCCGCACGGAGTCGTCGAATCCAAGGGCGGGTGGTCGATACGGTCGGTCCCGCGCAGGCCGGAACTCGGTGCGCTGGTGGCCCGCGGCGTCGTCCATGTCACCTGGTTGCTCGACGTGCGGTACGGGTTCGGCGTCAGCCCCCTGCATCAGCTCGAGTCCTACCGATCGAGTGGGGCGCGCCAGGATCCCGGCATTCCCGCCGTGTCCTACCCGGACGAGCGGTACACCACCGTGCCGGTGTGGTGGGACCTGACCGATCTGTCGGCGGCGACACCGGCCCAGCGCGATCTGATCGACGTCGAGCGCGCGCAACTGCTCGAAGCGCGACGCCCATGATCCGAGACCTCGCACCCACCGACGTTTTCCGGGCGCCGGTGCTCGATGACGCGGTCCCCGCCGACGCGGCCGAGCTGGCACGCCTGCGGCAGCTCCCCGGTATCTCGGTGAGCGATCTGCGTCCCGCGATGCGATCGGAACTGGCCCGGCTCAAAGCCGCGGCCGACGCGGACCCGGCCGATGATCGCTGGGTGTACTACCCGTGGCGCTGCGCGCTGGTCGCCATCGTCGGCGCCACCGCGTTTCGCGCTGTTCGGCAGGACCGCAACCGGAACAAGCTGACCATCGCCGAGCAACGGCAGCTGCGCGGACAGTCGGTCGGCGTCATCGGGCAGAGCGCGGGGCACGAGATCGCCTACGTCGCCGCGCTGGAAGGTGCCTGCGGGCTGCTGCGGATCGCCGACTTCGACACCGTCGAGCTGTCGAATCTGAATCGGATTCCCGGTGGGCTGTTCGACATCGGGCTCAACAAGTGTGTCGTCACCGCCCGGCGGATCGCCGAACTCGATCCGTACCTGCCTGTCGAGATCTTCCCGGCGGGCGTCGACGAGTCCTCGATGGACGAATTCCTGACCGGGCTGTCGGTGGTGGTCGAGGTCTGCGATTCCCTCGACGTGAAACTCGCCGCCCGCGAGGCGGCCAGGCGGCACCGCGTCCCGGTGCTGATGGAGACCAATGATCGAGGTCTGTTCGATGTCGAGCGATTCGATCTCGAACCCGATCGGCCGCCGTTCCACGGCCTGCTCGGCGAGACGACGAGAGCTGATCTGCGCGGATTGTCGAACCGTGACAAGGCCCCGCACGTGATGCGGATCCTCGACCCGGACCAGCTCTCGGCCCGGCTCGCCGCCAGCCTCACCGAAATCGACGAGACGGTCACCACGTGGCCCCAGCTCGGCAGCGATGTGGGGCTCGGCGCGGCCATCATCGCCACGGCGGTGCGCCGGATCGGCCTCGATCAGGCGCTGCCGTCCGGGCGAATTCGCGTCGACCTCGAGCGCGAGCTCGACAGCCTCGGCGAGCCCGATCCAGGTGACCGCAGATTCACGGCCGATGCCGTGCCGCTCGATGAGCTCGACGAGCCGCGCACATCGATCGCCCGCATCCTGCACGGCATCGAACGCGCGCCGTCGGGCGGCAACGCGCAGCCGTGGGTGGTGCGGGTCGACGGTTCCGCCGTGCATCTCGCGGTCGACCCGGCGCGTACCTCCGGGATGGATATCGGATTCCGTGGCAGCGCGGTGGCTCTCGGCGCGGCCCTCTACAACGCCCGCGTCGCCGCCGCCGCTCAGGGTTTGCTGGGGACCCACGAGATCGTGCTCGGCGGTACGGCTCCCGTGTCGGCTGTGCTGCACCTCGGTGCGCGCGCCGACCCCGAACTGGTCGCCGATTACCCTGGAATGCTCACCCGTGCCACCAACCGGCACCTCGGCGACGGACGCACCTTGGCGCCGGAAGTGCTTGACGCACTGGCTGTTTCGGCTGCGGCGGAAGGCGCTTTCGTGCGCGGGGTCACCGATCGCGCCGGGCTCGGCGAGGTCGCGGAACTCCTCGCCGAGTCCGACCGCATCCGCTACCTGACGCCCCGGCTGCACGCGGAGATGTTCGGTGAATTGCGCTGGCCCGCTGACGATTTACGAACCGGACTCGACCTGCGAACCATGGAGCTGGCCTCCGACGAGTACGCCAAACTGGCCATCGGCGGGCGTGCCGATGTGATGGCCTACCTGCGGGACTGGTCCGGCGGCGCGGCGCTGGGCGACTACGCGCACCAGCGGATTTCGTCCGGCTCGGCGCTGATCGCGGTCACCTGTCCAGCCGGCGCCGACGCCGATCTGACCGATTATGTGCGTGGCGGTTCCGCCGTCGAGCGCGTGTGGATTGCCGCGCAGAAGCTGGGCCTCGCGGTGCAGCCGATGTCCCCGGTTTTCCTCTACGTCCGTGACGACAACGATTTGCGCAACGTATCCGCAGGATTCACAGATACACTGGCCTCGATCCACAAACGGTTCTCCGCACTGATGGGAATTCCCGGGCACGAGACGGTCACGGCAGTATTACGACTGAGCTATGCGCCCGCGCCGACAGTACGGAGCGCCAGGCTCCCGGTACTCGGTTCAGGGAACTGACAGATAGCACGATCGGAGAAACGGTGCCTCGGCGAAACCTCGACTCGTTGGTGACGCAGGTCGCCTCGGAGTTGATGGGCGTCGACGCCACGACCATGGTCGTGGCCAGCGAGCGCGTGCTCGCGAGCCTGGTGGACTACTTCGACGTGGAGTTCGCCTATCTGCGCCACACCGTGCGTGAGCAGCGCCAAACCGTGCTGATCGCCGAGTGGCCGCGTCGGCCCTACGTGCCCGACCCCGACCCCCTACGCGTCATCGACTTCGCCGAGGCCGACTCGCTGTTCCTGGCCAGCGAGAACGCCGTCGAGCCGATCATCGTCAGCCGAGGCGACGAATACCCCGACTACCAGGAGATGATCAGGCAGACCACCGGCATGCCCTCGATGGTGACCGCCTGTGTTCCCCTGGTCTCGCGCGGGGTGTCCACCGGCGCGCTCGGCTTCGTCCGGCGCGGTGACCGGGCGTGGACCACCCGCGAGGTCAATGTGCTCAAGGCGATCGCGGCCTTGTTCGCCCAGCTCCAGGCCAGGGTGGAGGCCGAGGACCGGCTGCGCTACATCGCCTCGCACGACGATCTCACCGGCCTGGCGAATCGGCGCGCGCTGCTCGAGCACATGGAGGAACGGCTCGCGCCGGGGAACGAGGGTCCGGTCGCGACCTTCTTCCTCGACCTCGATCGGCTCAAAGCGCTCAACGACTTCCTCGGTCACAACGCGGGCGACAATTTCATCCGCACGCTCGCGGCCAGGTTACGCAAGAACTTCGCCCCCGAGGACATGATCGCGCGCCTGGGTGGCGACGAGTTCGTCATCGTGCCCGCCAAGACGATGGACGCGGTGGCCGCCGAACTGGAGGCGAACCGGATCCAGGAGCTGGTCGGGCGCCGGGTCTCGGTCGGGCAGGAATCGGTGAGCCGCGGGGTCAGCGTCGGCGTGGCGCTCGGTGTGCCCGGCGAGACGACGGTGTCGGACGTGCTGCGCCGTGCCGACCACGCGTTGCTCTCGGCGAAATCCGGTGGTGGCAACGGGATCGCGGTGTTCACCGACGCCATGCGGGTCCAGTTCGAGTTACAGGACGACGTCGAGGTCAATCTGCGCAGCGCGGTGTCCGACGGGTCGATGGTGCTGCACTATCAGCCAGAAGTCGACCTGCGCACCGGACGCATCGTGGCGCTGGAAGCGCTGGTGCGCTGGCAGCACCCCACGCGCGGACTCCTGCCACCCGGCGCGTTCGTCGCCGTCGCCGAGGCCACCAACCTGGCGGGCGAACTCGGCCGGTGGGTGATCAGGTCGGCCTGCTCGCAATTCGCCGACTGGCGCCGCCGCGGGCTGGCCGCCAATGTGGTGATCCGGATCAATGTGTCCCCGGTCCAGCTGGTGAGCGCCGATTTCGTCGAGCGCATCGAGGATATTCTGCGCCTGTACGGGATCGACGGCAGTTCCGTCTGCCTGGAGATCACCGAACACGTGGTCGTGCAGGACCTCGTGCGAACCAGGCTCACCCTGCGCGGCCTGAAACGGATGGGCGTGCAGATCGCCATCGACGATTTCGGTACCGGCTACAGCTCGCTCTCCCATCTCAAGGCGCTGCCCGTCGACGCCGTGAAGATCGACCGCGGTTTCGTGCAGCGGCTCGGCGACAGCGACGACGACCTGGCGATCGTGAAGTCGATCATCGGGCTGGCCGGGTCGTTCGGCCTCGGCGTGGTGGGCGAAGGAGTGGAGACGCCGATGGCGGCCAGAACGCTGGTCGGTCTCGGCTGCTACCGCGCGCAGGGGTTCCTCATCGCCAGGCCGATGCCGGGTGAGGAAGTCGAGGCGCACCTGCGCGAAGGACGTATTCCGCTGGACCTCGACCTGCCGCGCGCGGGCCGTGGCGTGGCGTCGAGCTGAATCGCGGCGATGCCGTCCGACGATTGGCTCCTGGTGGAGACCCTTCTCCCCGGTGGTGAGCCGACGGTGGTCGCCGCGGGCGCGCACCCCAGGCACTGGTCCGGGCTCGGCTCGCTGCGTCGCGTTCTCGGCCCGTCCCGCGCCCGGATCGCGACGGAGGCGGTGCGGCGTTGCCACGCGGACGGGCGAGCGCAGCGCGTGGTCGAGGCGGACTCGCTGGTGGTGACCGAGCCGGTGCCGTGCGCGTACGGCGGCGTCCACGGGGTGCGGCTGTGGGCCGGAGCCGTCGATACCCCGATCCCGCCACCGCGCCGGGTCGCGGCCTGGGACTGGGATGCCGACACCGAGCTCGCCCATCACGGACCCGGTCTGGAGGAACTCGTCTTCGCCAGGGACCCCGAGCAGGTCCGGGTGATCCGCACGCCGCCCGAGGCGTTCGGCCGGATGGCGCGCTTCGACGGGCGCATCGACTACTTCGCGATGGTCGCGCGCATCGACGACGGTGGCCTGTGGCAGGGCGAGGTCGACATGGCCGGCGACGACGACGAGGTCCGCCATTTCCAGATGATCACCAGGGCGGTACCCGCGCAACGCCGGATCAGCGCGCTGATGCACGCCATCCCCGAGCTCGACACCGCCCAGCCCGCCGCCGATCCCGATACGGCCATGTTGCGCGCCGTTTCGCAGAGCAGCGGTGTGGGTGTCGGCATCATCGAGCTGACCAGCGCCCTGATCTACGAATGGGCCGGACCACCGCTGGCCCCGCTGGATCGCTGGCTGGTGGAGCGACCCGTCATCGATCCTGCTGATCTCGCCGCGTTGCGGGGCGCCTGTCACGACCTGGCCCGCACTCCGGGTACCGGCAGGCGACTGGAGCTGCGGGTGCGGTTCGCGGTCGGGGAGTGGATCACCGCGCAGGCCGAACTGGTGGCCATGAGTACGGGGCACGGGCTGCTGCGGGTGTGGTCGGCCGGTGACGGTGCGCCCGTCGCGCACTGAGCCGCATCTTTCGACGCTGTTCACCTCCCGTTCCTCGGGCAGGACCCGGAGGTAACCCGCGCGGCGCGACGATCGGCGTGTGCGCATCGTGCAGCTTGCCAATTTCTATGGCCCGCGATCGGGTGGGTTGCGCACTGCCCTGCACCACCTCGGTGAGGGCTATGTGGCGGCGGGGCACGAAGTGGTGCTGATCGTGCCGGGGTCGCGGCGTTCGGAAGAGGTTCTGCCCACCGGTGCGTTGCGAATTACTCTGCCCGCGTTGGGAATTCCGTGGACCGGTGGGTATCGCGCGGCGGATCCGCGGCGGGTGGCCGATGTGCTGTCCGGGTTGTCGCCGGACGTGCTCGAGGTGTCGGACCGGCTCACGCTGCGTGGTTTCGGCCGGTGGGCAGGGCGGCGCGGGGTGGCGAGCGTGATGATCTCGCACGAGCGCCTCGACCGGCTGCTCGGCCAGTTCCTGCCCCGACCCGCCGCGCGCCGCTGCGCCGACGTGGCCAACCGGCGCACGGCCGCCGACTACGACATGGTCGTGTGCACCACCGACTTCGCGCGGGAGGAGTTCCTGCGGATCGGTGCGCCGAACGTGGAACTGGTCCCGCTCGGGGTGGACCTCGATCTGTTCAGTCCCCGACGCCGTGACCTCGGCTTGCGCGCCGATCTCGGCGTCGCCGGGCATCCGATGCTGGTGCATTGCGGTCGGCTGTCGGTGGAGAAGCGTGTCGACCGCAGTATCGAGGCGGTCGGCGCCCTGCATCGCGCCGGCGTACCCGCCCGGCTGGTCGTCGCGGGCGACGGGCCGCGGCGCGAGTCGCTCGAACGCCGCGCCCGCACCCTGCCCGCCCTGCCCGGTGGCGAACCCGCGGTCCACTTCACCGGCTTCATCAACGAACGCGCGATGGTGGCGAAACTGCTCGCCACCGCCGATGTTTCACTGGCGCCGGGCCCGCACGAGACCTTCGGCCTCGCCGCACTGGAGGCCTTGGCCGCCGGCACTCCGGTCGTGGCCAGCCGCTCGTCCGCCCTCGCCGATATCGTCACCGCCGAATGCGGGGCCATCGCCGCCGATCGTCCCCGCGCCTTCGCGCGCGCCGTCACCGACGTCTTGGCCATGCCCACCTCCGGCCGCCGTCGAGCTGCCCGCTCGCGCGCCGAGCAATTCGGCTGGCCCCGCGCGGTCGCGGGAATGCTCGCGGTGCTGGGCCGCTGATCCGCCCGGCTCGGCGTTCCGGTTCAGCTCTGCGAGCGGGCCGCCAGGACGGCGTCGTAGAGCTCGCGGCGGGAGGCGCCCCGGCCGGCGGAGACCTCGGCGCAGGCGTCCTTGAGCCGCATCCCGCCTGCCACCAGTGTCTCGACCTCGTCGACCAGTTCGGCGGGCTCGGCCGAAACCGGTTGGGAGCCTTCGAGAACCACGGTGATCTCGCCGCGGGCGCCATCGGCGGACCAGGCGGCCAGTTCGCCGAGCGTGCCGCGCACGACCTCCTCGTAGGTTTTGGTGAGTTCGCGGCAGATGGCGGCGCGACGGTCGGGGCCGAGGACCGCGACCGCGTCGGCCATACAGTCGGCCAGGCGGTGGGGTGCTTCGAAGAAGACGATGGCGCGCTGTTCGGAGGCCAGCGTGCGCAACCACTCTCGCCGCTGACCGCCCTTGCGCGGGGCGAAGCCGTCGAAACAGAAGCGTTCCACCGGGAGACCGGACAGGGCCAGCGCGGTGGTGACCGCCGAGGGGCCGGGCAGGCAGGTGACCGGGAGATCACGGTCGACGGCGGCGGCGACCAGGCGATAGCCGGGGTCGCTCACCGACGGCATGCCGGCATCGGTGACCAGCAGGACCGTCAGACCGCTCGCGATGTCGTCGAGCAGGGCAGGGATGCGGGCGGCTTCCACATGATCGTAGAAGCTGACGACGCGGCCGGTGATCTCGACGCCGAGCGCCTTCGCGAGCGACTTCGTGCGGCGGGTGTCCTCGGCCGCGACCACGTCGGCCGAACCGAGCGCGTCGCGCAGTCGCTGCGACGCGTCGCCGATGTCGCCCATGGGGGTTGCCGCTAAGACCAACACAGTGTTGTCCGACCTCTCCGGTAAGTTCTCCCCGCAGGCGATCGAGTGCGGCGAGCAGTGCGGCCAGGCGGTATTCGGTCGCCAGGAAGCCGCGTGCGTAGATGGCGCGTGTTCATTCTGTCAGGCGGGGGAGCCGCGCCCGAGGGCGCGTAGGTGGGGAAACGAGGGGGCACAAGTGTCGGGTCGGACTTCGTGGGTGGCACCGCCTACGATCGGGGCGTGATCCCGGTGACCGATGAGCGCGCGATGCCTCCGTCGCGTCCCGTGTCGGCGTTGGTCAGTCCCGCGCCGCTGCGCCCGGCCCCCGATTTCGGTCCGCTCGACACCGCGCGCGGCTGGCTGGTCACCGCGGTGCTCACCGTCATCGCCGCGCTGACCAGGTTCATCAACCTGAACTATCCGACCGACGCGCGCACTCCCGTCTTCGACGAAAAGCATTACGCCCCACAGGCCTGGCAGATGGTCACCGGTGGCGGAGTGGAGGACAACCCCGCCTACGGCCTGGTCGTGCACCCACCCGTCGGCAAACAGTTCATCGCCCTCAGTGAGGCGATCTTCGGCTACAACGCGTGGGGCTGGCGTGGCACGGCGGCGCTGGCAGGCACGATCCTGGTGCTGCTCGTGGTGCGGATCGTGCGCCGGATGGCCCGTTCGACGCTGATCGGCGCGTTCGCGGGCGTGCTGCTGATCGCCGAGAGCCTGACCTTCGTCTCCTCGCGCATCGGCATGCTCGACATCTTCATGTCGCTGCTGGTCACCGCGGCGTTCGGCTGTCTGATAGTCGACCGCGACGACATGCGCGAGCGCATGGCTCGCGCGGATCTGGCCGGGCGGGTCGGCGTCTCGGACTGGGGTCCGCGGCTGGGCGTGCGCTGGTGGCGGTTCGGCGCGGGCGTGCTGCTGGGGCTCGCGTGCGGCACCAAGTGGTCGGGCATCTACTACATCATGTTCTTCGGCCTGCTCAGCGTGGCCTTCGACGTGAGCGCGCGCCGCGCGTACGGCGTGCGTAAACCGTGGCTGGGCGCGATGGTGCGCGACGTGGGGCCCGCGCTGTACGCGCTGGTGGTGATTCCGCTGGTGGTGTACCTGTCCTCGTATTGGGCGTGGTTCGCCAGCGAGAACGGGGTGTTCCGGTACGCGGTGGGTAATCAGGTCGGTAGCGGTGGCGCGTTCGCGTTCCTGCCCGACGCGCTGCGCTCGCTCTGGTACTACCAGGGCGAGACCCTCGACTTCCATTCCAGTCTCACCAATTCGGCGGGCAACCACCATCCGTGGGAATCCAAGCCGTGGACCTGGCCGATGGGCCTGCGCCCGATGCTCTACTACTACGCCGACGGCACCGTCACCGGTTGCGGCGAAGCGCAGTGCGTGAAGGCCGTGATGGCCGTCGGCACGCCCGCGCTGTGGTGGCTGGCGCTGCCGCTGATCGGCTGGATGGTGTGGCGTTCGGTGGTGCGCCGCGACTGGCGTTACGCGGCGGTGCTGGTGGGATACGGCGCCGGGCTGCTGCCGTGGTTCCTGACGTTGGACCGCCAGATGTACTTCTTCTACGCGGTGGTGCTCGCGCCGTTCCTGGTGATGGGGATGGCGCTGGCACTCGGCGACATTCTCGGGTCGGCGAGACCCGCCGGGATACCGCGCAGCCCGACGGGTACCTATCTCCCCGCCCCGGTGAACGAGCGGTACGCGCTCGGCTTGCTGATCGTCAGCATCTATCTGGGCTTGGTGATCGCGAACTTCGTCTGGCTGTGGCCGATCCTCACGGGTCAGGCGATCACGCCGCAGAACTGGCAGGACCACCTCTGGCTGCCGAGCTGGCGGTAGCGCCGGGCAGTCAGTCCAGGGCGCGGTGGACGAAGGCGATCGCGTCGGCGTCGTCGAGGCCGAGCCGCCGGATGGTGGTCACGTAGTCGACGGCCGCGCGACTTGCTATATCGCGGGTGGGATCGCCGGAGGAGGCGATGAAAGAGCCTTGGCGGCCACGGGTTTCGAGCACGCCGTCGGATTCCAGTTCGCGGTAGGCGCGGGCGACGGTGTTGGGGGCGATGCCGAGGTCGGCGGCCAGCGCGCGGACCGTGGGGATCTTGGTGCCCGCCGGGAGGGTGCCCGCGCGGACCTGTTCGATCACGGCCATGCGCAGCTGCTCGTAGGGTGGCTGGGCGGAATCGGTGGACAGCTCGACGTGGAACACGACGCTCACACCTCGTCTCGGGACAGCGGGCAGGACATACAGCGCGGACCGCCACGGCCGGAGCCCAGCTCCGAACCGCTGATGGTGACCACCTCGATACCCGCCTCGGTCAGGCGCGAGTTGGTCATCTCGTTGCGTTCGTAGGCCACGACCACGCCGGGCGCGAGGGCGAGGGTGTTGTTGCCGTCGTCCCACTGTTCGCGTTCGGCGTCGGGCCCCTCGCGGCCGGTGTCGATCACGCGCAGCTTCGGGATGCCCATCGCCGCGGCGGCGGCGGGCAGGAACGGTTCGGGTCCGGTGATGCTGATGCGCTCGAGGTCACCGCGTCCGGAGGAGCCGTCTTCGCGGCGGATGGTGAACGCCTCCAACGATTTCCGCACGCCCGGATACATCACCACCGCGTCGGTGTCGACCATGGTGCAGACGGTGTCGAGATGCATGGTGGCCCGGTTCTGCGCGATCGGCACCACCAGCACGGTGTGCGCGAGCTCGTCGTCGAACAGGCTGCGCGCCAGCGCTTCCGCGCCGGCGGGGGTCGTCCGCTCGCCGACACCCACGGCGACAACACCTTTGGCGAGCAGCAGCACATCGCCGCCTTCGATCGGCGCGGTGTGTGACTCGTAGGCCCGGCGCACGCCGAGGAAACGTGGATGGAACGCGTAGACGAGGTCGGTGATGGAGGTCTCGCGGCTGCGGGCGGGCAGGGCCAGCGAGGTGATCGCGACCTTCGGGCCGACCCAGAACGAGGAATCACGGGTGAACAGCAGATTCGGGAGCGGATCGACGACGAAATCGCCGCCGTGGTGCATGCGGCGCACCAGCGAGGTGGCATCGGGGCCGAACGGCAGCTCGTCGAAGGTCATCCCGGCCATCAGGATGTCGGCGAGCGCGGGGGCGTCGAATTTGCGCAGTTCGGCGGCGAGCTGGTCGGCCAGGCCGTGGCCGAGCCTGCGCGCGTCGACTGCCGCCGAGATGCCCTGGATCCTGGCTGCCCCACTGGCGCTGAGGGTTTCGGTCAGCAGGTCTGCCAGTAACAGCACCTCTACGCCGCGCTCGCGCAGTACGGTGGCGAAGGCGTCGTGTTCGGCTTGTGCGCGCTCGACCCAGGGGATGCCGTCGAAAAGCAGCTGGTCGTTGTTGCTCGGGGTGAGTCGGCGTAGTTCTGCGCCGGGGCGGTGCAGCAGCACCGTCCGTAGCTGGCCGACCTCGGAGGTGACGGTCAGGCGCGAGTCGGGGGCGGTTCCCATCTGCAAACCGTAATGCGAGGACCGCGTGTCTGCGAGCTGCAACGCGCTGGGTTCGGCCGCGGCTGCTCGTCGGTGTCCGCCGCTCGGGCGCGTGTTCCGCCCATTTTTCGTACACGACACGAATACCTGAAGTATTGTTTAGGTGGTAGTGGGAGGAGCTATAGATGACGATGGCCGATTGGCAAACGAAGGAGCTGACCCCCGGGCAGCTATCCGATCGTAGTGGAGTTGCAGTGTCCGCGTTGCACTTCTACGAACGCGAAGGTCTCATATCGAGCCGTCGAACCAGTGGCAATCAACGTCGATATTCTCGCGAGACCTTGCGCCGGGTCGCCTTCATTCGTATCTCGCAGCGGGTCGGTATCCCACTCAGTGAGATTCGTTCGGCCTTGGACCGGCTCCCCGAGGGGCGCACCCCGACTCGTCGCGACTGGGAGAACCTGTCGACCACCTGGCGCGAGGATCTCGACGACCGCATCACCCAGCTCGTGCGCCTGCGCGACAACCTGACCGGCTGCATCGGCTGCGGCTGTCTGTCGCTCGGCTCGTGCAAACTCGTCAACGAGCACGACCGTCTCGGTGCGGAGGGTCCCGGTGCGCGCGTGCTCGATGTCCAGGTGAACTGCCCGCCGAAATCCGGCTGCGTATAGCTCTTGTCGGACGCCTCGGGCATCATCGCGGGTATGACTTCTCTGGATGCCAAGGCGAAGACTCTGCTCGAACTGCACCGTCCGGGAAATCCGGTGGTGCTGCCGACCGTCTGGGACGCCTGGTCGGCGAATGTCGCTGTGGCGGCCGGTTTTTCGGGCCTGACCATGGGTAGCCACCCGGTCGCCGACTCGATCGGCCGCGCCGACGGCGAGGGGATGAGTTTCGACGAACTCCTCGCCCGCGTCACCCAGGTCACCGCCTCGGTCGAGGTCCCGGTCTCGGTCGACATCGAATCCGGCTACGGCCTCGAACCGCTGCAACTGATCGACGGCCTGCTCGCCGCGGGCGCCGTCGGCCTCAATATCGAGGACACGGTGCACAGCGAGGGCAAGCGCCTGCGTTCGCCCGCCGAACACGCCGACCTGGTCCGCGGCCTGCGCGAGGCCGCCGACGCGGCGGGCGTGCACGTCGTGGTCAACGCCCGCACCGACCTGTTCCTGCGTCAAGACGGCGACGAGGCCGACCGTCTCGACCGCGCGATCGCCCGCCTGACCCTGGCCGCCGAAGCGGGTGCCGACGTTCTCTACCCGGTGGGCAAGCACGCCGACGCCGACCTGCGCCGGCTCACCACCGACCTCCCGTTGCCGATCAACGCGATCGGCCAGCCGGGTAGCCCGGCCAAGGACTACTTCGCCGACCTCGGCGTCGCCCGCATCAGCTTCGGCCCGTTCCTTCAGGCCGCCCTCGGCGCCGAGGCGACCACCCTGCTGGCTGCCTGGAAATAGCGGCTAGGCCTTGCTCTCGATCTCCGCGGCGACGCCGTTGAGGATCAGTTCGAGGCCGAAGACGAAGTCGCCGTCCGCCGGATCGTCGGGCGGCGACTGGAACAACGGCGAGGCGAACAGCTCGGCTGCCTGCGGGAGCGTGTGGGGATCGACCAGCCGGGCCAGCGCCGCGCCGTAGTTCTGGTTGACCGCGGCCTCGTCCAGGCCGGTGCCCTGCCTGGCGTCCGTCAATTGCTGGGTGAGCAGACTCGATTGCCGCACATGCATGTCCACCAGCATCACGATGCCCACTTTGGTCGCCCAATCGAGCTCGGTCGCGGCGAGGGCGCGCAGCGCGGCGTCCAGCCAGCCGATCGAGTGGGGTCCCCGCGGTGGTCCGCTGATCGGCAGCTGGGGGAGCCACGGGTGCGCGAGAAATTCCGCGCGCAGTGCGTGCGCCCAGCGGCGCAGGCCGGTGCGCCACTGTCCGGGTTCGGTATCGATGCCGGGTGCGGGGCCGAGTGCGAGATCCGACATCAGCTCGAACAGTTCGTTCTTCGAGCCGACGTGGCGATAGAGCGCCATCTTCGTGAAGCCGAGGGTCGAGGCGACTTCGGCCAGGGTCACCGCCCCGATGCCGCGCCGGTCGGCCAGCTCCACCGCGGCGCGCACGACGCGTTCGACGTCGAGCTCCGCCGGTCGGCCGAGCCGCGCTCGATCCGGTAGTCGCCAGAGTCTGCTCAGGTCGGCGGGCACCGGCTCGTCGGTCATCGCGGAGACTTCCTCCTGGGTTCGGGCAGCGTCGGTCGGCTGCGGGCACATACTATCCACGCGATTACTATCCTTGGGATAGTATCCCATGGATAATTAGTGCTGCCGCTATCCGAGAGGTTGGCAACCCGCATGACCGATCAACTGGTCGCCCCCAGACCGCGAGTCGTCGACGTCGACGCGCTGCGCGGCTTCGCGCTCTTCGGCATCTTCGTCGTCAACATCACCTTCATGGCCTCGGGATATCCGGGCAACCTGGTTATCGACCCCGCCTTCACCTCGCCCCTCGACGACGCTGTGCGTGGCCTGTCGTCGGTGTTCGTCGACATGAAGTTCTATGTGCTGTTCTCGTTCCTGTTCGGCTACAGCTTCACGTTGCAGATGGAATCGGCGGCCGCCGCCGGAGCGGCCTTCGAGCCGCGCATGCTGCGCCGGATCGCGGGGCTGTTCGTGCTCGGTGTGCTGCACATCGTCTTCCTGTACGGCGGCGACGTACTGACGACCTACGCGCCTGCCTGCCTGGTGCTGTTCTGGATGCGGCGGTGCCGGGATCGCACAGCGCTGCGGGTGGCCGCCGCGTTGTACGGCCTCGTGCTGGCGAGCCTGCTGCTGAGCGGGCTCTTCCTCGACACCGCGAGCTTCTTGCCCGCTCCCGAGGTGGCGCAGGCGAACGCCGAACAGGCCACCTCGGCGATGCTGGGCGGCTGGGGCGAGATCATCGGCCAGCACCTCGGCGGATTGCCGTTGCTGATCCTGCAGGCCCTCACTCTGCAGGGGCCGACGGCGCTCGCGATGTTCCTGCTCGGCATGGTCGCGGGTCGCCGGCAGTTGTTCGCGCGGGTCCGCGGCGACGAACCGATCCTGCGGCGAGTCCAGTGGATCGGCTTTCCGGTGGGACTGGCGGGCAGCGCGGTGTTCACGCTCGGCGGCGGTACCGGGCACACGCTCGCCGTCGCGGTCAGCGTCGCCACCACGCCGCTGCTCGCCGCCGCCTACGTCGCGACGGTGCTGCGCATGATGCACAGTCCGCGTACCGCGTGGATCCGCTCAGCGCTCGCGCCGGCGGGACGGATCGCGTTGACCAACTACCTGGGGCAATCCGCGATAGGCCTGGTGATCTTCACCGGCGTCGGATTCGGCGCGGCCGGTAGCTTGTCACCGTTGGCGACGATGGCGCTGGCCCTGCTCGTTTTCGTGGCGCAACTCTGGGTGAGCGCGCTGTGGTTGCGCCGGCATCGATACGGCCCCGCCGAATGGATCCTGCGATGGGTGACCATCGGTCGCAGACCGGCCTGGCGAACGCTACCGACCGCGGTGGGCTGAGCTGCCCCTCGGTTCCGAACCGGTGGCGCACGGCGAAAGGCCGTGCGCCACCGCTCGTTCGACTATTCCTTGGGCTCGACGTAGCGCGGGAAGATCGGCTCCGGCGCGGGCAGGTCGAGCCCGGGGGCCAGGGGAGTGGCGATGTCGGCGAAGGTACGGCCTTCCTGGGCGAGCAGGTCGAGGATCTTGCCCGCGGAGCCCGGCATCACCGGTTGGACCAGGATGGCGACGATGCGGACCACCTCGAGGGTGACGTAGAGGACCGTCGCCATGCGGGCGAGGTCCTCCTCGGTACCCGACTTGCGCAGTGCCCAGGGGGCATTGGCGGAGAAGTAGCGGTTGGTCTCGCCGAGGGTGAGCCAGATGGCTTCCAGGGCGAGGTGCATCTGCTGAGCGTCGAACTCCGTGCGGCACTTGGCAAGGAGCGCGTTCGCGCGGTCCAGCAGGGCGCGGTCTTCGTCGGTGAATTCACCCGGCGTGGGGGACTTGGCGTCGCAGTTCTTGTTGACCATGGTCAGGCTGCGCTGGACCAGGTTGCCGAACTCGTTGGCCAGGTCGGCGTTGATGCGGCCCGCGATGGCGTCGTTGCTGTAGCTGCCGTCCTGGCCGTAGGAGATCTCGCGCAGCAGGAAGAACCGCACCTGGTCGAGGCCGTAGGTGGACACCAGCGAGAGCGGGTCGACGACATTGCCGGTCGACTTCGACATCTTCTCGCCCTTGTTGTACAAGAACCCGTGCACGAACACCCGGTCGGGGAGTTCGATCCCGGCCGACATCAGGAACGCGGGCCAGTACACCGTGTGGAACCGGGTGATGTCCTTACCGATGATGTGCAGGTTCGCCGGCCAGAACTTCTCGAACGAGGCGGAGTCGGTGTTCGGAAAGCCCACGCCCGTGAGGTAATTGGTGAGCGCGTCGACCCACACGTACATCACGTGGTCGGGCTCGCCGGGGACCGGAACGCCCCAGTCGAAGGTGGTGCGCGAGATCGACAGATCCTTCAGGCCCGCCTTGACGTAGCTGACGATCTCGTTGCGCCGGGTCGAGGGCGCGATGAACTCGGGCCGCTCTTCGTAGAGGGCGAGCAGCTTGTCCTGGTACTCCGAGAGCTTGAAGAAGTAGTTCGACTCCTCGGTCCAGGTGACCGGGGTCTTGGTCTCGGTGGACTCGCGGGTGCCGTCGGCGAGGAGGGTGGTCTCCTCCTCGTTGTAGAAGGCCTCGTCGCGCACCGAGTACCAGCCGGAGTAGTTGCCCAGGTAGATGTCGCCGTTGGCGAGCATCCGCTCCCAGATGGCGACGCAGGCGGCCTGGTGGTCCTCGTCGGTGGTGCGGATGAAGCGGTCGAACGAGATGTCGAGCGCCTTGTCCATCGCCTCGAAGACATCGGAGTTGCGGGCCGCGAGTTCCTGCACCGGGATGCCTTCGGTGGCCGCGGTCTGCTGCATCTTCTGACCGTGCTCGTCGGTGCCGGTCATGAAGAACACGTCGTAACCGTCGAGTCGCTTGAAGCGGGCGATCGCGTCGGTGGAGATGTACTCGTACGCGTGGCCGATATGCGGCGCACCGTTCGGGTACGCGATGGCCGTCGTGACGTAGAAGGCGGGCGCCTCGGCGCCTTCGGCTGCACTCATGATGCCCATTACTGTAATCCGGGTGGCAAATACGAATCGTCCGGCTCCGCCTGTTCCGCCGCCGCTCGCGCCCCTGATCGACGCGCATACCCACCTCGATGCCTGTGGCGCAACCGATGCCGCGTCGACCGCGGCCATCGTCGACCGGGCCGCCTCGGCCGGTGTCGGGCACGTGGTGACCGTCGCCGACGATCTCGCCGCCGCGCAGTGGGCCGTGCGGGCCGCGAACTGGGATCCGCGGGTGTACGCCGCGGTCGCGTTGCATCCCACCCGGGCCAACGCCCTCGACGACAAGGCGAAGGCCGAGCTCGAGCACCTCGCCACCGACCCGCGCGTGGTCGCGGTCGGGGAGACCGGCCTCGACTACTACTGGCCGGGCAAGCTCGACGGCTGCGCCGACATCGAAACCCAGATCGAGGGTTTCCGCTGGCACATCGACCTGGCCAAGCGCGTGCGCAAACCGCTGATGATCCACAACCGCGAAGCCGACCACGACCTGCTCACGGTGCTGCTCGACGAGGGTGCGCCGGACACGGTGATCTTCCACTGCTTCTCCTCGGACGCCACGATGGCCGAGGCATGTGTGGCGGAGGGGTATGTGCTGAGCTTCTCGGGCACGGTGAGTTTCAAGAACGCGCACGAATTGCGCGAGGCGGCCGAGCTGGTGCCCGACGACCAGATCCTGGTGGAAACCGATGCGCCGTATCTGACACCGCACCCGTATCGCGGTGCGCCGAACGAGCCGTACTGCCTGCCGTACACCGTTCGCGCGCTGGCCGAAGTGCGCGAGCAGGACCCGCAGACGCTGGCCGAGATCACCACCGCCAACGCGCGCAGGCTATACCGGATTCGGTAGTCCGTTTCGTCTGTTCGACAGGGGGCTGGACATTAAACGTGAGTCGGCTCACATTTGTGCGCTCACGTTGTTATCTACCAGCGCTGTCTATATCGAATTGTGATCTACGATCCCGCTGTTCGGGCGGCCTGGTGTTGTCTAGCGCGCACCTCGTCGTTATCGTCCTGTAATCATGTCAGCTTTTGCGCGGATCAACTCGTCACGTTCACCGCTGCTGTTCGCAGCGGTGGCGGCCATGCTGCTGATTCTCCTCGTCGGCGCCTCGCTGGCCATCGTGAACCACAAGACGGTCGCGATCGTCATCGACGGCGAACGGACCGAGCTCTCGACGATGTCGCGCGACGTGCGCGCCATCCTGGCCGACGCGGGCTACGAGATCGCCGAACACGACGAGGTGATCCCCGCCGCGAGCGCCAAGGTCGGCGACGGCGCCACCATCACCTTCAACCGGGGCCGCGAGATCACGGTCACCGTCGACGGTGTCGAGCGCAAGGTGTGGACCACCGGCACCACCGCGGGCGACGCGCTCGCGTCGATGCAGATCCCGTCCGACACCCACGTGTTGCCCTCGCGCACCGAGAAGCTGCCCCTCGCGGGTGCGGCGCTGAGTGTGTACACCCCGCGCAACATCTCGCTGGTCGACGGTGGCGCAGCCCCGGTCGATGTGCGCCTCGCCGCCGCGACCATCGGTGAATTCCTCACGGCCGCGGGCGTTCCGCTGAAGGACGAGGACTTCACCGAGCCCGCCGCCACGACCCCCCTCGCGGAGGGCATGCAGGTCGTCGTCACCCGGCAGCGCACCGAACAGCGCACCGAGACCCTGCCGCTCGATCCCACCGAAACGGTGATCGAGGACGTGACCATGAACATGAGCCGCACCGTGGTGGAGAACCCGGGGATGCCCGGTCTGCACGAGGCGACGTTCGCGGTGAAGATGGTGAACGGCGTCGAAGCCTCACGCGTGCAGGTGCATTCGAATGTGATCACGCCCGCGCAGAACAAGACGATCCGCAAGGGCGCCAAGCCGGGGACCGAGGTTCCGCCGGTGCGTGACGGTGCGGTGTGGGACGCGCTGGCCAAGTGCGAGTCGACGGGGAACTGGGCGATCAACACCGGAAACGGGTACTACGGCGGCATCCAGTTCGATCAGAGCACGTGGGAACGCCAGGGTGGCTTGAAGTACGCACCGCGCGCCGACCTGGCCAGCCGCGAAGAGCAGATCGCGATCGCCGAGGTGACGCGGGCCCGTCAGGGCTGGGGTGCCTGGCCCGCGTGCACCGGACGCCTGGGAATCAGCTGATTTCGCGAGAACAGTAGGTAACTCCCAGCCACCTCCGCTCCGGCGTGAGGCCGAGAACTGGCACTCGGGCTCCGGGGCGACACGCTGGACATGCGCGGAGGCGGAACAGCCCAGCCTGTTAGCGTGCTCTCGTTTCGCCGGGTCTGCTGTGCTCGTGCGGCGGGGTCGGGTCGGTGACGAGTCGACGGGTGGTTGTGATGCGTAGGGTTTCGGCCTGGTGGCGTTCGGTGGCCGCGGCGGTTCTGTCGGCGGGGGTCGGGATGTGTGTGCCGCTGCCGGTGGCGCATGCGCAGGCTCCGGGGACTGTTATCGCGGTTGTTCCGCAGGGGGATGGATTCCACGGGATGTCGGGGGCTCAGGTTATCGACTACTGGACGCGCGGGGTGGGCGGTGTGTCGCAGCCCGCCAGCGGTGCGCTGTATCTGCCGACTGGTGTCGCGCCTGCGGGTGGTTGGCCTGTTGTCACTTATGACCACGGGACTACCGGGCTGGGGGCGGGGTGCGGGGGACAGTCGGATCCGGCGGGGGCGCCGTGGCCGGAATCGCAAGTGGGGCAGGATGTTTTCCTGCGGTATCTGGTGTCGAAGGGGTTCGCTGTCGTCGCGCCGGATTATCTGGGGCTCGGCAGGTTCGATACCGGTCCGCATCCGTATCTCGGGATCGACACCGAGGCCACTGCCACCATCGACATGCTCCGGGCCGCGCATTCCGCGCGCGATGATCTGTCGCCGGTGTGGGTGGCAGCGGGGATGTCGCAGGGTGGGCAGGCGGCGCTCGGCACCGCGCACCGGCAGGCGAGTTACGCCCCCGAGCTGGACTTCCGCGGGACCATCGCGATCGACCCGGAATCGGACGTGGAGAAGGTGGCCACGCTGCTCGGTCCGGGCAATCCCGATCGCCTCAGCGGCGGGATCCTGGGGTTCTCGGCCAGCATCCTGGCCGGACTGCGCGCTGCCCGGCCGGACGCGCAGGTCGACAGCTATCTCAGCCCGCTCGGACGCCAGGTCCTCGACGAGATCGGTGCCCTGTGCTCGGACGCCATCGACGACCGGGTCGCTGATCTGACGCTGGGCGCGATGCTCAGCCGCTCGCTCGGCGACGAGCCGTTGCGGTCGGTGATGGCCGACTACATGACCGTGCCGACAAGCGGTTACGACGCACCGATCCTGCTGCTGGTCAACGCCACCGACCGCACGGTGCCCTCGCCGCTGCACGCGGCACTGGCCGCGCAGTTCACCGCGGGCGGCGTGCACTACACACCGGTGGTCGGGACGGGCAGTCACTGCGAGCTGAATCCGGCGATGTGGTCCGCGATCGATGAGTTCCTCGCCCGGGTTCGCTGATCGCCTGCCGCTCTCCGGCCCTGCCCATCGGTCTGCACGGATTTCGGTCGATCCAGAGCCCGGCCCGCCCTGATCTGTACACTCGTCCAAGATCATGATCGCCTGGTAGGGAGACTGAGTTGTGCTGAACAACCCGATTCGCGCGACGGCCGTCGCCACGTTGGTCGCGAGTGCGCTGACCGCTGCCGCGTTCGCTCCGGCCGTCGCGGAGGCTCCCGGTTCGCTCATCTCGGTGCAGGCCGAACCCGCGGGCTGGCACGGGCTCAGCCGTGGCTCGTCGGTCGAGTACTGGATGACCGACTCGGCCGGCGTTCAGCGCCCGGCCAGCGGTGCGATGTTCCTCCCTGAAGGTGACGCACCGGTCGGCGGCTGGCCGATCCTGGCATACGACCACGGCACCTCGGGCTCCGGCCCGGGTTGCGGTGGTCAGGCCGATCCGGAGAGCGCGCCCTTCCAACAGCAGCGCGGGGGCGAGGACCGGCTGCTGAAGCGGTTCGTCGACCAGGGCTTCGCCGTCGTCGCGCCCGATTACCTCGGCCTCGGCCGATTCGACACCGGCCCGCACCCGTACCTCGAGGTGCGCAGCGAGGCAACTGCGACGATCGATCTGGTCCGTGCTGCCCGCGCCGCCAACCACGACCTCTCGCGCACCTGGAGCGTGCTCGGCGTTTCACAGGGTGGTCACGCGGCGCTGAGCGCGGCGCACGTGCAGGCTGAGTACGCCCCTGAGCTCGACTTCCGTGGTGTCGCCGCGATCGACCCAGCCTCGGACGTGGAGAAGATCCTGCCGTTCGTCAGCCCGACGACGCCGATGGTGCCGGGGCTTTCCAGCGCCACCACCTCGTTCATCGTCAGCATCCTGGCCGGTCTGCGCGCCACTGACCCCGCGCTCGACATCGACTCCTACCTGACTCCGCGCGGCAAGGAAATTGTCGACGCCGCGGGCAGTCAGTGCCTGGACGAGATCTTTGCGTCAACCAAGGGCGTCACCTCCGCCGACCTGCTGGCCCGCCCGCTCGCTCCGCTGCGCGATCCGCTCGCGGCCTACATGATGCTGCCGACCAGTGGTTACGATGCCCCGATCCTGTTGTCCATGAACGTCGCCGACATGGTCGTGCCGTCGCCGCTGCACGCGGCGCTGGTCGCCCAGTTCGCGGCCAACGGCGTCGACCAGCAGGTGGTCCTCGGCAACGGACAGCACGGCTCGGTCTCGCCCGAGCAGCTCGCCACCATCGACGGATTCCTCGCACGGGTCAACGCCGCCCCGACACAGCGCTGAGCTGCCCGATCAACGAGGTTGGTAGGTTCTAGCAGTGTCCGAACCAGAGAATTCCGCTCGAGGTAACCGTGCCGCCTTGCTCGGTCCCGTCGAGGTACGGACCCTGGCCGAGCGCTTCGGCGTCCGACCCACCAAGCAGCTCGGACAGAATTTCGTGCACGACGGCAATACGGTGCGGCGCATCGTGTCCGCGGCGGGTGTCGGCGCGGGTGACACCGTGCTCGAGGTCGGCCCGGGTCTCGGCTCGCTGACGTTGGCACTGCTCGACGTGGTCGATCAGGTGGTCGCCGTCGAAATCGACCCCGTGCTCGCGAACTATCTGCCCGAAACCGTCGCCGATCGCGCGCCGGGCCTGGTCGAGCGCCTGCGCGTGGTCGAGGCCGACGCGCTGCGGGTGCGTCCGGAGCAGCTGCCCGCCGTGCCGACCGCGCTGGTGGCGAACCTGCCGTACAACGTGGCCGTGCCGGTGCTGTTGCACCTGCTCGCGACGTTGCCCAGCATCATGGTGTCGCTGGTGATGGTCCAGGCGGAAGTGGCCGACCGGCTCGCCGCCGAGCCGGGGAACCGGGTGTACGGCGTGCCGAGTGTCAAGGCGGGTTTCTTCGGAAAGGTCCGGCGGGCCGGTCACGTGGGGACGCAGGTCTTCTGGCCGGTGCCGCGCGTCGAATCGGGTCTGGTGCGGATCGACCGTTACGCCGAAGCGCCGTGGCCGATGGACGACGCGCATCGCAGGCGGGTGTTCGAGGTGATCGACGCGGCGTTCGCGCAGCGGCGAAAGACGTTGCGGGCGGCGCTGTCCGGGTGGGCGGGCTCGCCCGCCGAGGCCGAGCGCCGGCTCATCGCCGCCGGGATCGATCCGACGGCACGGGGCGAGACCCTGGAGACGTCGGCGTTCGTCCGGTTGGCTGCGACGACCTGAGCGGCGCGAGCGGTACGTCCCGCTCGGCGAATCGTGGGCTCCCGCAGGAGAACCCGCAGTACACCGGCCGTTCACCGGTGCGGGTTGTGGTGTCCCTGTGAAAGCAATTGTGGACAACCGGTTTTCGCGGCGTTCGGAGTTGATCATGATCGGCGGGTGACGCTCCCGGTGGAACCGGGAAATCGGTGTCGCACCACGTTCGGGGAGGGATGTGGATGACATTGTGGATGATTCGTGACGTGTCCTGACGTGGGTGAACCCACGGTGAACGGGGACGTTGTCGCGGACCGGGTCGATGCTGGGCGAGCTGGACGCGCGCGGCGCCTGCTCGCCCAGCACGGGTGGAGTCAGGCGCTCAGTGCGTAGCCCGCTTCGTCGACCGCGGCGGCCACATCGGCGTCGGCCAGTTCGCCCGCGCTGTCGACGCGAACGAGGCCGCTGGCGAGGTCGACGTCCACACCGGTGACGCCGTCGATCTTGCCGATCTCCTGCTTGACCGAGCTCACGCAGTGTCCGCAGGTCATCCCCGTGACGGTGTAGGTGGTGGTGGCCATGGCAGGCTCCTTCGCTCTTCGAACATACGGTCCAGGGGTATGTCCCCGACACGAACGAACATACCCCCCAAGGGTACCCGACGCAACCCCTTGGCCGAGTGCTGGGCATTCGGCGTGCGTACTAGTCGGTGGAACCTATTACGCTGGGTAATCGTGCTGTCAGTTGTGCCCAGCCCGGTCGTCGTGCGAGCTCCGTCGAAGGTGAACCTGCATCTCGGAGTCGCTGATCTGCGCCCGGACGGATACCACGACCTGACCACCGTGTTCCAGGCATTGTCCCTCGCCGACGACCTCCGTTTGGCCCCCTCGGCCTCGCTCTCCGTGCGGGTCAGCGGCGAAGGCGCCGCCGAGGTACCCACCGATCGCACCAACCTGGTCTGGAAGGCCGCGGTCCGCCTGGCGCATCTGGCCGGCCGTGCCCCGCTGGTCGAGATCGCGATCACCAAGGGCATCCCGGTGGCCGGTGGCATGGCGGGCGGCAGCGCCGACGCGGCCGCGACCCTGGTCGGGCTGAACGAGCTGTGGGACCTCGGCCTGACCCGTGAGGAACTGACGACGATCGCCGCCGAACTCGGCAGCGACGTGCCGTTCTCCCTGCACGGCGGCACCGCACTGGGCACCGGCCGCGGCGAACGCCTGCTTCCGGTGCTGTCGCGCAACACCTTTCACTGGGTCCTCGCGCTGGCCAAGGACGGTCTGTCCACCCCGTCGGTCTTCCGCGAACTCGACCGGCTACGCGCCGAAGGGGAACCGCCACGCCTCGGCGACCCCCAGAAACTCATGCAGGCGCTGGCCGCGGGCGATCCGCACACCCTCGCGCCGCTGCTGGGCAACGACCTGCAGGCCCCCGCCCTCTCGCTGAAGCCGGAACTGCGCCGCACCCTGCGCGCGGGCGTCGGCGCGGGCGCCCTGGCCGGGCTGGTCTCGGGTTCCGGCCCCACCTGCGCCTTCCTCTGCGAGTCCGAGGAGGCCGCGATCGGTGTCGCCGCGGAGCTGGCAGGCGCGGGCGTGTGTCGCAGTGTGCGCACCGCGAGCGGGCCGGTTCCCGGCGCGCGAGTGCTCGACGCCGAGGCATCGTCCAAACGCTGATGGGCCCGGCCGCGGTGGCGGGCCAGAGCGGCCGACGGCCGGTCCTCTATGATCGCAAGCAACAGATCTCGTATGGACATGGGTAACTCGCCGGGGACGGGCCCACTGATCCAGCAAGCCAACGTAGGCCGCCGACGCACCGCCTCCCCGCGCCTGAGTCTGGCCAGTAGTCGCGGGGAGGCGGAACAGGCTACACCTATGTCCAACCTGATCAACCTGGAACAGGTCTCCAAGAGCTTCGGCGTCAAGCCGCTGCTGGATGACGTCTCCCTCGGAATTCACGCGGGGGAACGGATCGGGGTGGTGGGCCTCAACGGTGGCGGTAAGACCACGCTGCTCGAGGTCCTGACCGGACTGGAGCCGCCCGACAAGGGCCGGGTGAGCCGGGTGGGCGGGCTGCGGATGGCCGTGGTCACCCAGCGCGGCGTGTTGCCCGAGGGCGCGAGCATCGGTTCGATCGTGTTCGCCGGGCTGTCCGACGACCTGTCGACCGCCGACATCGCCGACCACCAGTGGGCCGCCGACTCGCGCGTGCGCTCGATCCTCGAAGGCATCGGCATCGCCGATCTGGGCCTGGACACCCTCGTCACGAACCTGTCCGGTGGCGAACGCCGCCGCGTCGCCCTGGCGGCGGCGCTGGTGCGCGACCTGGACCTGCTGGTCCTCGACGAGCCGACCAACCACCTCGACATCGAGGGTGTGCAGTGGCTGGCCGAACACCTGGTCGCCCGGCGCACCGCGCTCGTCGTCGTCACCCACGATCGCTGGTTCCTCGACACCGTCGCCAACCGCACCTGGGAGGTCGTCGGCGGCAAGGTGGAGGTCTACGAGGGCGGCTACGGCGACTGGATCTTCGCCCGCGCCGAACGCGCACGTCAGGCCGACGCCTCGGAGTCGCGCAGGCAGAACCTGGCCCGCAAGGAGCTGGCCTGGCTGCGGCGCGGCGCCAAGGCGCGCACCTCCAAGCCGCGCTATCGCGTCGAGGCCGCCGAGGCACTGATCGCCGATGTGCCCGCGCCGCGTGACTCGGTCTCGCTGGCCGCCTTCGCCCGCAAGCGCCTCGGCCGCGTGGTGATCGAACTCGAGGATGCCGCCCTCACCACCCCCGACGGCCGGGTGCTGGTCGACGACCTCACCTGGCGGCTCGCGCCGGGCGAGCGGGTCGGCCTGGTCGGCGTCAACGGGTCGGGCAAGACGACGCTGCTGCGCGCGCTGGCCGGGGAGACCGAACCCGCCAAGGGCAAGCGGATCCAGGGCCAGACCGTGCAGATCGGCTGGCTGCGGCAGGAACTCGACGACCTGCCCACCGATATGCGGGTGCTGGAGGCCGTGCAGCAGGTCGCACAGCGAATCATGCTCGGCGACAAGGAGATCTCGGCCGGTCAGCTCGCCGAACGGCTCGGTTTCACCCCGGCCCGCCAGCGCACCCCGGTCGGTGACCTCTCCGGTGGTGAACGCCGTCGCCTGCAGCTCACCCGCATCCTGATGGCCGAACCGAACGTGCTGCTGCTCGACGAGCCGACCAACGACCTCGATATCGACACCCTGCAGCAGCTCGAGGATCTGCTCGACAACTGGGCGGGCACGCTGGTGGTCATCAGCCACGACCGCTACCTGGTCGAGCGCATCTGCGACTCCACCTGGGCCCTGTTCGGTGACGGCAAACTCACCAACCTCCCCGGCGGCATCGATTCCTACCTCGCCAAGCGCGCCACCATGGCGGGCAACGCCAAGCCGCTCACCGCGAAGACCGGTGGCACCTCGACGGATTCGTCCGACCGACGCGCCGCCCGCAAAGAACTGTCGAAGGTCGAACGCAGCATCGCCAAACTCGACGAGCGCGAACAGAAACTCCATACCGCCCTCGCCGACGCCGCGACAGACCCGGACAAGCTGGTCAAGCTGGGAGCCGAGCTGAAGGAAGTTGTCGCCGAAAAAGAAGCGGCAGAAGAGCGCTGGATGGAATTGGCAGAAGCCGCCGACCAGTGATCTCGCACGCACATGGGTAACTCCCGGGGTACGGGCTGACTCGGCGGGAGTCCTGCTGTCAGCCGCCGACGCTCCGTGACCGCGCACTCGAGTCCGGCCCGAAGTCGCGGGGAGGCGGACCAGTGGTTTCTCGGCCGTCGTTGATGACGACCGGTAAACACGTCTGGACGAAGTCGGCGCCGAATTCGGTGAGCAGGATGCTGCGGTAGCTCACCTTCGTACCGAAACCGGGGCGCTTCAACGCCTCCCGCACCTGTTCCTGCGCCTCGATGACCTGGTAACGGTGCGGGTTGCCGACGGGTTCGCGGGTGGACTCGATGAGTCCGAGCCTGCGCAGGTTGGGCAGGTACTGCGGCACCCGGTTCGGAAACCGCAGGCCGGCGTGGTCGCCCAGCATGGTGAGTCCGCTGATCAACCGCTCACCACCGAACGCCCGCTGCCGCCCGGTGCGCACATCGATGGCGGGCTGCGGCCCGTCGACGTGCAGGAAGCGCAGGATCCGCGCTTCGTCCGGCGTGATCTCGGCGAGGATGCCGGGATAGGCCGGATGGGTGTCGGGCTGTGCGGCGGTGGTGCTGGCGGACAGGCGCAGCAGTTCGGCGCCCTGCTCGCGCAGGGTCGGCGTGCCGTCCTCGTGGTGGTGTTCCGCGCCCGTCGGCAGGCCGAGGGCGTGCCGGAGCCGGTCGCGCACTTCGGTCTCCGCTTCCGCGAGCACCTCGTTGGGCGGGTTGCCCGCCATGCTGCCGCGCAACACCGTGACGGTCACCCCGAGCGCGGTGTCCAGGGTCCACAGCGTCATTCCCGAGGCTGCGGTCAGCGCGACGCGCGCCACCCCGGTCGCCGCCCGAACCGTGCGCACCGGGGAGACGGGCAGCAGGCCACGCCTGTCGGTGGATACCTCGAGCGGCGGTACCGAACGTCGCACCATGTCGGTGGACGGGGTCCCGTCGTCTACATCCATGTCGTCGCTACTCCTGTTCCGAAGACCAGGATGTGAGCGTATCCGGCGAGCAGTCCCAGCGCGCCGCCATGGACGAAAAGCAACCATTCGTCCTGTTTGATCGCCGAGCGCAGCATGTCCACGAAGTCATGGGGGGAAAGTGCGGACATTTGCCGGGCGATGTAATCGTTGACCTGCCTGCTCTGCTGAGCATTGAACGCGGGGTCGGCGAAGGCCATGGGCGCGATCGTCATGGCCTGCGTGGTGAGAGTTGTTTGCAGCGAGTCGTATTCGCGGCTGCCGAGCATGAATTTCACCGCTGGCCGCGCGGGCCCGAGCGCACGGTCGGCGGCCGGGCGCAGGGTGTCCTCGAGCATCTGCAGGGTCCGGTCCGAGCGCGGTCCGTTGAGCAGTTCGTCGCCGATGTTGGCCACCGTGACGACCTCGGTGGACACCAATGCCGCGTAACCCGCGGTGATTTCGGGCTGGCGCTTGATCAGCAGACCCTGCCGCCACGGGCACCACCACTTCGGTGTGGCGGGCGCGAAGATCATATTGATCCCGATCCAGTTCACCACCCAGCCGATGATGATTCCGCCGACCGGCAGCACGACCAGCGCCGAGAGTCCGGTGGTGTGCAGCGCGAGCACCAGCAGCAGGCCGCAGGGTGCGCCGAAGTAGAAGCCGAAGTTCTGCATGAACCGAAGCTCTTTGGCGCCGAGTACCTGGAACAGCTGGTTGAGCAATTGGGGTCGGGCCTGGAAGTACCGGATCACCATCTGCTTCACATCGAGCAGCTGATCGATATTGGCGCCGAGTTCCATGGTGAGGTCGCGCAGGATCTCCGGCAGTTGCGAACGCACCCGCTGATGGATCATCTCCCTGACTTGAACAGGCAAGTTGTACCAGAGCTGTGGATGCTCGCGGCGCAAGATCACCTCGACGATGTCGCGGATCTGCGCGTCGGCCACCTCCGCCAGATGTTCGGCCAACTTCTCCGGGTCGAGCTCGCGATAGAAGTCGGCGACGCTGCCCAGCTTGGACAGGCCCTTGTCGACCGCGATGCTGGCCATCTTGTCGGCACGCGAGGGCACGATGCCCTGCCAGCCGATCCGGCCGTCATAGCTGAGCAGCGGCAACACCTGGATCCGCTTGGGCAGATAAGGGAAGACCGCGCGCAGACCGGGCAGTCGGAATCCGTGGAATTTGATCGGCTGGAACAGCATGAGAATGCCGGACCAGTTGGTTATGTAACCGATAATTCCTGTGAAAAGAGGAATGGTCAGAATTTCTAGCAGGAGTGTCGGGTGTAACCCGAACACACTCTCCAACACGACACGCCCTCCTGCCGATACCCGGTGACCACCGCCTCACCGAGAACCAAAAATTTATCACCCCCGCGGCGAGGTGACCCTACTGTGAGATGAGGAACTGGGTCCATTCGTCGTGTGTCAGGCCACAGGGTAGTGTCTGAGACATCAGTCACAGAACCTGTCCCGAATGGCGTACTCGCCTTGGCGAGTCGGACACAATGACCACCACCACCTTTCGTGACAGGCCACAAATACCGTGCAGAGGGGACGCGCGGTGGGTGGTGGCACTGTTCACATGGCGAGACTTCGGAGTAGGACGTGACAGACGACAGGACCGGACAGGACCTGGCCCGTGCCGGTACCCGCGCCGTCGAGCGCAGCTCGGATGTCGAGCAGCGACAGATCAGTAATGAAGCACGGTTGATCCGTGGCGTGTTCCGCGCCGCCGGATTGGCCGCCGGTACCGCGGTGCGCGGCAGTCAATGGGCTGTCGGCACCACCTATGAGGTCACCAAGGAACTGGCGCAGGCGGCGCTGGACGGCGAATCCTCCGCCGATATCGCCGAGCGCACCGGCAATGCCCTGCGCTCCATCGCGCGCAGCGCACTCGGCGTCACCGAGGGGTCGGTGCGCGAGATCGTCAGCTATGTGCCGACGCCGAACGGCGCGTCGCAGCAGGCCATCACCGTCGGCCCGTACCTGCGCTCGGCCACTACCGATGACCTGCGGCGACGCGGCGACGCGCTGTTGGCCCGCTCGGCCGACGTGTACTTCACCGAAGACGTGCACCCGGCCTACGACCGCATCCTCGACGAGGTCGCTCCCGACGAGGCCCGCATCCTGCGATTCATGGCCCTCAACGGTCCGCAACCCTCGGTCGACGTGCGCACCAACCGCCCGCTCGGCATCGGCTCGGAGCTGGTGCAGGGCGACCTGACCTCGGTCCCCGAACAGGCGGGCGTGCGCTACCCGGACCGCGCTCGCTCCTACCTGATCAATCTCAACCGCCTCGGACTCACGCTCACCTCCGACGATCCGGTGGTGCTGAGCCGGTACATGGTGCTGGAAGTGCAGCCGGTCGTGGAACACGCGCTCAAGAAGGCGGGCCGCGCGCCCAAGATCGTGCGCAAGAGCCTGCGTCTGTCGGAATTCGGCGAGGATTTCTGCCGCACCTGCTTCACCATCGGGTAGCTCAGACAGCCGGGACAGCCGGCGCCGGAGGTCACACTCCGGTGTCGGCAGTGATAGCGATCTGATACAGAACGGGCGGCGAGCCGTTTCTGGTGGGATCGTGGAGAGATGGAGCAGGGCCCGGAATTGCCGAACGTGCACGTCGACGAACCTGTCGCGTCCGCGTGGACAGGCCCTGTGCCGTTGCTGCCCGGCGAGGACGAGCCATTGGTCGCCGGATCGGACTCGGGGGAGGCGTGGATGGCGACAGCGCCGTCGGACGACGACGAACAACCCGCACCGATCGAGCGTCCGCCCGATCACCCCGACGACCTCATCGCGATCAGCAGGTTGAAATACCGCTACCTGCGCAGCCTGGACACCAAGTCGTGGGACGAGTTCGCCGACACCCTGGTCCCCGAGGCGACCGCCACCTATAGCGAGTATCTGCAATTCGAGTCGCGCGAGGCCTTCCTGGCCTTCCTGCGCAACACCCTCGGACCGCACGTGATCACCGAGCATCGCTGCGACCACCCCGAGATCGATGTCGACGGTGACACCGCCAGCGGCACCTGGTACCTGGCCGACACGGTGATCATCCCCGAACACAACATGTGTCTGCGCGGCGCCGCCTTCTATACCGACAGCTACGTGCGCTGCGAGGACGGGCACTGGCGCATCTCCCACACCGGGTACGAGCGCACCTACGAAGTAGTGCTCTCGCTCAGCGATCTACCCAGCCTGCGGCTCACCGCGAGCCGCTGGGGAATGATCGCCCAGGAGAACCACATCTCCTCGGTGGAACGCAATCCCGGACCGGCCGCCTGATACCTCCGGCCCAGACAGCGTCAGTCCGCGGTGGCGACCAGCGGTTCCAGCGTGAGTTTCGGGTGTTCCTTCTCGATGTACTGCAGCCGCCACTTGTCGCTGAACAGCGCCAGGATCACGCCGTCGGTGCGGGTGAACACCTCGACCCCGCGCTGGCGATCCAGCTCGGGCGCCGACTCCGCGTCGGTGCGCCGCGCGAGCGTGAAGGGGAGGAAATCCAGCTGGGTCTCGACGTTGAACTCGCCCTGCATCCGCGCGGTGACCACCTCGAACTGCATCGGACCGACCGCGGCCAGCACCGGGGTGGCGTCACCGCGGGCGTCGTTGCGCAGCACCTGCACCACGCCCTCGGAATCGAGCTGGTCGATGGCCTTGCGGAACTGCTTGTACTTGCCCGCGCTCTGCGCGCGCAGCGTCGCGAAATGCTCGGGGGCGAAGCTCGGGATCGGCGGGTACTCCACCTTCTTCTCGACGAACAGCGTGTGGCCCGGCGCGAGCGCGGTGGCGTTGACAAGGCCGACCACATCGCCGGGGTAGGCCGTGTCGACCGTGGTGCGCTCGCGGCCGAAGACCGTCAGCGCGTATTTGGTGGCGAACGGGCGACCGGTCTGCGCGTGGGTCACCACCATGCCGCGCTCGAATTCGCCGGAGACGATCCGCATGAACGCCAACCGGTCGCGGTGGGCGGTGTCCATGCCCGCCTGCACCTTGAACACCACCGCGCTGAACGGGTCACCGGTCGTGCGTTCCTTGCCCGTCACGTCCTCGCGTGAGCCGGGCGCGGGCGCGAGCTGCACCAGCGTCTCGAGCAGTTGGCGCACACCGAAGTTCAGCATGGCCGAGGCGTAGATCACCGGCGAGGTCTGGCCCGCCAGGAACATCTCCTGATCGTGGTCCTGCCCGGTCGCCGAGAGCAGTTCACTCTCCTCGGCCGCGGTCGTCCACGCCTCACCCTCGCGGGCTTCGGCTTCATCGGCGGTCAGGTACTCCTCGGGGGCGATGGTCGCGCCACCGGCGGTGCGGGTGAAGTGGATGTACTCGGCCGCCTCGCCTTCCGGTCCGCGACGCAGCAGGCCGCGGAAATCGCCCGCGATGCCGACCGGCAGGAACAGTGGCGTGGGCGTGAGGCCGATCCGCTCGCTGATCTCGTCGAGCAGTTCGAGCGGGGCCTGACCCGGCCGGTCCCACTTGTTGATCACGGTGATCACAGGGATGCCGCGGTGGCGACACACCTGGAACAGCTTGAGCGTCTGTGGTTCGAGGCCCTTGGCCGCGTCGATCAGCATCACCGCCGCGTCGACGGCGGTGAGCACCCGGTAGGTGTCCTCGGAGAAATCGGAGTGGCCGGGGGTGTCGACGAGGTTGATCACATTGTCGATATCGGACCCGGCGGCGCGGTAGTTGAACTGCAGCGCGGTCGAACTCACCGAGATGCCGCGCGCCTTCTCCATTTCCATCCAGTCCGACACCGTCGACTTGCGACCGGCCTTACCGTGGATGGCGCCCGCCTCGGAGATCATCCTGGCGTGCAGGGCCAGCGCTTCGGTGAGCGTCGACTTACCCGCGTCGGGGTGCGAGATCACGGCGAACGTGCGCCGACGGGCCACCTCGGCGGGCAACCCGCGGGGGGTGGGGGCGACGTTCTCTCCGGACTCGGACAAAGGGGAGCCTTTCGGTGGGGGCAGCCTTTCCAGGGTACGAGGGGCTGAAGGGGTGGTCACAGGGGGGATCAATTGTTCGGTAGTCCCAGGAGGTTCGACGCTGTGTTTTCGGAGCGCTGGCGCGCTCGAGTCGCGGCCCCTGGGGGCCGCCGGTTAGCCACCGGGGCTTGCTCCTTCGTCGCCTACGCCCCGGCGGCTAACCGGCGACCCGGCCGCGACCGGCCACTCTGTGGCCGCTGCTCCCTAGGGGTCGCAGGTGCGGGGGTTCGGAGTGCGGTCATGGCGGTTTTAGATCGCGGATTGCTATGCGGTATGGTTGGCGGGTTGTCTCGGCGAGGGTGAGTGCCCGTTTGGTGCGCACACCGTGATCGACGCGGCTCGGCTGAGTTGTTTGGGCCGTCCTCGTTCGTTCTTTCGTCCGACGAGTAGACCTTGACCCCGGAGTTGGGTCACCCATGACCAGCCGTAGGAGCGCATTCAGTATGTCCGACGCCAATCTGATCGAAGCCGCCGTCCGCACCGAATTCGGTAAGGGTGCCGCTCGCCGTACCCGTCGCGACGGCAACGTGCCCGCCGTGCTGTACGGCCACCACGCCGAGCCGCAGCACCTGTCGCTGAACGCCAAGGCGTTCGCCGCGATCCTGCGTCTGCACGGCACCAACGCCATCCTGAACCTGCAGATCGACGGTCAGCCGCAGCTGGCGATGACCAAGTCGGTCGTCGTCCACCCGATCCGTCGCTACATCGAGCACGCCGACCTGCTGATCGTCAAGCGTGGCGAGCGCGTCACCACCGACGTCAACGTCGTGGTCGTCGGCGATGCCGTCTCCGGCGCCCTGATCACCCAGGAACTCAACACCCTGTCGATCGAGGCCGACGCGATGAACCTGCCCGAGACCATCGAGGTCTCGGTCGACGGCATCGCGCCGGGCACCCAGATCCTGGCCGGCACCATCGCGCTGCCCGAGGGCGTCACCCTGGCCGGTGACCCGGAAGCGCTGATCGTCAACGTGATCGAAGCGCCGTCCGCCTCGCAGATGGACGACGAGGGTGAAGGCACCGCCGCCGACACCGAGACCGCGGAGACCGCTCCCGAGTCCGAGTAAGACCGCGCACTACGATTCGGGCAATGACCGAATCTTCCGGGCCCGCGCTCGTGGTCGGACTGGGTAACCCCGGCCCCGAGTACGAGCGCACCCGCCACAATGTGGGCTTCCTGGTCGCCGATGTGCTCGCCGAGCGCGTCGGCGGCCGTTTTGCCGTGCACAAGAAGTCCGGTGCCGATCTGCTCCAGGCGCGATTGGACGGGCGTCAGATCCTCATCGCGAAGCCGCGCACCTATATGAATCTGTCCGGGCGGCCGGTGGCCGCGCTGGCGAAGTTCTTCTCGGTGCCGGTGGACCAGGTGATCGTGGTCCACGACGAGCTGGATCTGCCGTTCGGGACGCTCAAGCTCAAGCAGGGCGGCGGCGAAGGTGGTCACAACGGGCTGCGGTCGATCTCGCAGGCGTTGACCACCAAGGAATATCTGCGCACCAGGATCGGGATCGGGCGCCCGCCCGGTCGGCAGGATCCGGCCGACTACGTCCTCAAGCCCTTCGCCGCGCCGGAGCGCAAAGAGGTTCCGGTGATCGTGGAGCAGGCCGCCGACGCGGTGGAGCTGCTGTTGAAGGTCGGGCTGGAAGCGGCCCAGAACAACCTGCATTGAGGCCCAGAACTACCTGTGTCAAGTAGTCCCAGGCCGGTTTGGGCTGTGTTTGTTGGAGCGCTGGCGCGCTCGGGTCGCGGCCCCTGGGGGCCGCCGGTTAGCCACCGGGGCTTGCTCCTTCGTCGCGTACGCCCCGGCGGCTAACCGGCGACCCGGCCGCGACCGGCCACTTCGTGGCCGTCCCTCCCTAGGGGTCGGGAGTGCGGTGGGTAGGTTGGGGGGTTGTTGAAGACGGGGGCGACTGGGTGCGGTGAGTAGCTATCGCAAGTGCACCGCGGTGGCAGAGCGTCGGAGTTTGCCGGAGGAGGTCTTCGGCAGGGCTCCCGGACCGAGGACGGCGACCGTGCGGGGGCGCGAGCCTACTTCGGCGAAGACCTCGTGGACGATCTCGCGCTCGATCCGCTTCACCTCGTCGGCCTCCTGATAATCGTTGGATTCGACCACCACCGCGAAGCTTTCGCGTTTCTCCCCCGCGTCCAGGCGCACCGCGACCGCGTTGCCGGGGCGCACGCCCGGTACGCGCAGTGCGGCTCGTTCGATGTCGGTGGGGTAGATGTTGCGCCCGCCCATGATGATGACGTCCTTCATGCGCCCACACACCACCATCAGGCCGTCTTCGGTGAAGTAGCCGATGTCGCCGGTGTCGAGCCAGCCGTCGGCATCCTTGGCGGGGCGGAAGCCGTCGACGGTGACATAGCCCGAAGTGACAGCGGGGCCGCGCAATTCGATCACGCCGACCGAGCGGACCGGCAGCGGCTGACGTTCGGCGTCGACGACGCGACCCTCCAGATCGTCGACCAGGTGCCCCAGCGTGGGCAGCCTGCGCGGGGTGCCGTGGTGGCCGTCCTCGGCGATCGGTACCGCCTTGCCGACGACCTCGAGCAGGTCGGCATCGATCACGTCGAGCACCTGCCCGTTGCCGGGGTCGGGAATCGATACAGCCAGGGTGGTCTCGGCCATGCCGTACACCGGCGTGAGTGCCATCGGGCTGAGCCCGAACTGGTCGCCCGCCGCCGCGAGGGCGATCATGGTGTCGGGATCGACCGGTTCGGCGCCGTTCCACATGTATCGCACGCTGGACAGGTCCAGGGAGCCGGGTTCGGCCTGACGCAGGCGCCGGGCCAGCAGGGAGTACGCGAAATTCGGCGCGGCGGTGACAGTTCCGCGGTACTTGTCGATCAGCTCGGCCCACAGCAGTGGCCTGGCCAGGAAGTCCAGCGGTGTCACGCACACCACCTCGGCACCGAATTGCATCGGCACGCTGAGGAATCCGACCATGCCCATGTCGTGGAACAGCGGCAGCCAGCTGATCATCACGTCGTCGTCGAGCTGGAATTTGACCCGGGTGAACATCGCGTGCGCGTTGGTGTTGAAGTTGCCGTGGGTGATCCGGACGGCCTTGGGTGATCCGGTCGAACCGGAGGTCAACTGCTGCAACGCGATATCGCCCTCGGTGGTCGGTACCGGATCGGTGTCGACACCCCGGTGCAGCTCCTCGACCGGCACCACGATGATCCCGCGTTCCCGGAGCACCGGCTCGGCGGCCGCGAACGGCGCGCCGAGTACGACCGCCTTCGCGTCGATCATGTGCAGCACCGTTTCGGTGTCACGCACCCAGACCGCGAGGTCGGTGCGTGGCGTGGGTTGATGCAGCATGGTGATGGAAGCGCCACGCATCCAGATGGCCTGGCAGGCAGGCGCGATGTCGACCGGCAGGCCGGCCAGCACGCCGACGGCGTCGCCGTGCCCGATCCCGGCGGCCGCGAGACCACCCGCCATCCGCCGCGCCTGCCTGTGAATGTCCCCCCAGGTCTGCCGCAGTGGTGCCTCCGGCTCTCCGGTGACCAGCCCCTTGGAGCTGGTCAACGCTGTGCCAAACATTTCGTCGGTGAACCTGCTCAACGTCGGTCTCCCTTTACGCCAACGATCGGTTACGGCCGTGCTCTGCACTCCCAACAAGAAATCCCGCCCCGCCCCGCGCGTGTTAACCCGGGCTGACGCCCCAGCACCCCTGCTGTTGCGCCCTGGACAGCGAAGGTGGCTGCGTAGCGGTCTACGTATGGTCTACCCGATAACGTGGCAATTTCCCGCATCAGCAGGTCGGTTGCCGCTCTGACCTGGGCGTGATGAACAGCTGTGGGATAGCGCCGCGGGGGGTGGACGGTGATGCGTACCTTGGTGAAACGCAACAGTTTCCGACCGCGAGGATTCATGCGATCGGTACCGTCCAGGACCACGGGCACCACCGGTGCCCCGGTGGCCATGGCAACGCGCAGCGCCCCGGTGCGACCACGATAGACCCTGCCATCCCGTGACCGTGTGCCCTCGGGGTGAATTGCCCAGGCGCCGCCGCCGTCGAGGATCGCGGTGGCCGCCGCGAGCGCGTCGGCGGCCGCGTCGCCGCCGGTGCGGTCCACCGGTACCTGGCCCGCGGCGGTGAAGAACCAGCGTTTGCATCGCCCACGTAACCCCGTGCCGGCGAAGTACTCCTGCTTCGCCAGGAACGTGAGTGGCCGTGGGATCACCAGGGCCAGGTAGAGCGAGTCGATGAAGGCCAGGTGATTGGCCGCGATAATCACCGGACCGGTGCGTGGAATGTGCTCCAGCCCTTCGACGTGCGGGCGACCGAGCAGGCGCAGCGCCGGGCCGATGAGGACGTATTTGCACAGCAGATACCACATGGGCAGTCCCTTCGTAGACAGTGTCTACGCAGACTAGTAGACACTGTCTACGCATGCGACCGCGAAGGTCCGCGAACGGGTGTGCAGAATTGCCGGTATGCCTGAATCGTTGCGCGAGCGCCTGGTTGACGTCGGTGTCGATCTGCTCGAAACCGACGGTTTCGGCGCACTCGGGCTGCGTGCGATCGCGCGGGCCGCCGGCGTCTCCCATGGCGCGCCGCGGCGGTGGTTTCCCACGCACGCGGCGCTGCTCGCGGCGATCGCGGCGCGCGGATTCGGGGAGCTGATCGAGCGGTTCTCGGTGCTCGCCACGATCGACGACCCACGGGAACGGTTACGTCGAATGGCCGTTGACTACGTGGATTTCGCGGTGTCGCGGCCCGAGATGTTCACGCTGATGTTCCGCCACGATCTGCTGGCGGGCTCCGGCGAGAATCTGCGGGCGACGACGCGGCCGCTGTACGGACAGGTGGTGGAGCTGGTCGCGGCGGTGGCGCCGGAGTCGGCGCCGCAGCGCGCGCTGGCCCTGTGGACCAATGTGCACGGTTTGGCGACGATCGCCGTCAACCGGACGCTGGAGATCGTTGCCCCCGATCAGGACCCGCGGGTGCTCGTGGACCGGATCGTCCGCGAGCACCTCGCGGGGCTCAGCGAGTGAGGTCGGCCAGCGTCGCGACGAAGCGGTCCAAGTCGGCCGGGCCGACGAAATAGTGCGGGGAGGCCCGCAGCACGGCAGGCAGAGTGCGCTCGGACATGTCGAGCAGGGTGGAGCCCGCGTGACTGACGGTGACGGTGATCGCGTGCTCGGCGAGCCGATCGCGCAGCTGTTCGGGATCGTGGCCGTCGGCGGTGAACGAGACGATGCCGCTGTGCTCGGTGCCCAGATCGCGCACGGTCACGCCGGGCAGCTCCGGCAGGGTCTTGCGCAGGTACTGGGCGCGGGTGGCCACGGCCGCGTAGACCTCGTCGGGCCCCTGTTCGAGCAGGTAGTCGACGGCGGCGCCGAGACCGAGGCGGGCGGCGACACCGCACTCCCAGAATTCGAACCGGGCAGCGTCGTCGGCCAGGCGGTATTCGCCGGGGCTCACCCACGCGGCACTGTGCAGGTCGAGGCGGGTCGGTTCCATCGTCTGCGCCAATTCGGAACGCACGTACAGGAACCCGGTGCCCCGGGGGCCGCGCAACCACTTGCGACCGGTCGTCGACATGGCGTCGACCCCGAGTTCGGTGACGTCGATGGGCAGCTGGCCGGTCGACTGGCAGGCGTCGAGCAGTACCAGCGCACCGGCTTCGTGGGCGATGCGGGTGGCTTCGGCGACCGGGTTCACGAGGCCGCCGTTGGTCGGGGCGTGTTGCAGCGAAACCAGCCGCACGCGTTCGTCGAGCATGTCGGCGAGCGCGTCGGTGTCGAGGCGGCCGGTGTCGTCGCTGGGAATGCGCTCGACCACCGCACCGGTGTGCTTCGCGCGCTGGAGCGCGGCGATCGCGTTGCTGGCGTAGTCGGCGCCGGAGATCAGGATCCGGTCGCCGGGGTGCAGCGGTACCGAGTAGGCGAAATCGGCCCATGACCGGGACGCACTGTCGCTGAGGGCGATGGTGTCGGGCGTGGCGCCGATGAGCGTCGCGATCGAGGTCTTCACCGCGGCGAGATCGTCCAGACGCTCATTAGCCGCCCGATAGCCACCGATCTCCGCTTCGCGGTGTAAATGGGTGATCATCGTGTCGAGGACGATCTTCGGCGGCAGTGACGATCCGGCGCTGTCGAGGAAGACCTGACCGTCGGCAAGTCCTGCGGTGTCGGCTCTGATCGCGGCGAGGTCAAGCATGGTGACGACGATAGCGCCCCGAGCCGTTCGGATTTTCGTCACTTTCTCTGTCGGTGGACCTCGCTACTCTGGAATGAGCGAAACGCAGGTTCCCCGGCAGCACGCAGCACGTGGAGGTTGGTATGGCGGTCACCCTGGAACGTTCATCGTGGCCCGATTATGCTCCTGACCAGGGAGAAATGTCGTCCAGGGCGGCGGCGGAGGCCTATGTCGGCGGCGTCTGTTTCAAGCTCGGTCCCCCTGCGCTGATCGGCGCCGAACTGGAGTGGCTCACCGCCGGTCCCACCGGTTCGCGGCCCTCGCTCGACCAGCTGGCAGCGGCCCTCGGGCCGCACGCACCGACCTCCCTCGCTCCCGCTTCCGCCGCGGTTGCTCTGCCCGGCGGGAGCCTGGTCACCGTCGAACCCGGTGGTCAGATAGAACTTTCCAGCGCACCGTTCGCTGATCCGGCCGCGCTGACGCAGCATCTGCGCGCTGATGCGGCCCGTTTGCGGGACCTGCTCGCCGACCAGGAGATCAGCGTCTTCGCCGCCGCCGCCGATGCGGGCCGTCCCGCCGAGCGTTTGCTTCGTTTGCCCCGCTACGCGGCGATGGAACGTCATTTCGACGGCGTCGGCCCCTTTGGCACCCTGATGATGTGCAATACCGCCGCCACGCAGGTCAGCGTGGACGCCGGCGCCGATCCCGCCGAGGTGCGGGCGCGCTGGACCGCCCTCTACGCCCTCGGCCCCACCCTCATCGCCGCCTTCGCCTGCTCACCGCGCCTGCACGGCGTGCCGCGCGGCGACTGGGCGTCTCAGCGCATGCGCACCTGGTTGCGCCTGGACCCCGCCCGTTCCAGACCCCCGGTGGCCGACTGGGCGGACCCGATCACCTCGTACGCCCACTGGGCTCTCGACGTGCCGCTGCTGTGTGTGCGGTGCGCCGATGCCGACGCCGACTGGTCCCCGCCCCCCGGTGCCACCTTCGCCGATTGGCTGTCCGGCGCCCTCGACGACGAAGTGGGCCGCCGCCCGACCCGCGCCGATCTGGACTACCACCTGACCACCCTCTTTCCCCCGGTCCGAGCATCCGGTCACCTCGAGGTCCGCTACCTCGACACCCAGCCCGGTGAAGCGTGGACCACCCCGATCCACCTGTTCGACGCGCTGCTGTCGACCCCCGCTGTCGTCGCCGAGGCGACAGCCCTCGCCGCGCCCACCGCGGGGGAGTGGTTGACGTCCGCGCGTTGCGGCCTGCTCGACCCGCACTTGCGCCGCGCTGCCGTAGACGTGCTCGACCTGGCCGCCGCCCATGCGCGAACACCCTCCGCTGCCGCGGAATTGGCCGCCGCGGCCCGCCGATGTAATGCGGGCCGCAGTCCACTCGCCGAGGTCGACTCGGCACGCAACGGCGCGGGCGGGTCGTGATGGTCTCGCCGCCGGCCGCCCGTGGCCGGCATGCCGCTGTTCTTCTGTCCGAAGTCGTTGCCGACCTGTCTGTTTCGGAGCTCTCGTGACTCTTTCCGCCCCCGCCGACCACAGTGACCGCGACCGGACGCGGGCCCGCATCGCCGAGGTCCTGTCGCGTGCTCGCCGCCGCACCGCCCTGCTCACCGAGGCCGTGGACGAAGCCGATCTCGTCGCGCAGCATTCGCCGCTGATGTCGCCGCTGGTCTGGGACCTGGCGCATATCGGGAACCAGGAAGAGCTGTGGCTGGTGCGCGATGTCGGCGGCCGCGATGCGGTGCGAGCCGATATCGACGAGCTCTACGACGCGTTCAAGCACGCCAGGTCGAACCGGCCCGCGTTGCCGCTGCTCAACCCCGAGCAGGCGCGCGGCTACGTCGGCTCGGTGCGCGAAAAGGTCCTCGACGTCCTCGATTCCAGTGATCTGTCCGGTAATCCGCTGGTGGACAACGGTTTCGCATTCGGCATGATCGCTCAGCACGAACAGCAGCACGACGAGACCATGCTCGCCACCCATCAATTGCGAATCGGCGCGCCGGTCCTGTCAGCGCCGCCCGCCCCGGTCGCCCAGGTGTCGGCAGGTGGCGAAGTCATCCTTCCCGCAGGCGAATTCCTGATGGGGACCTCGGCCGATCCGTGGGCGCTGGACAACGAACGCCCCGCCCATCCGGTGCACGTCGACGGCTTCGCGATCGATGTCGCGCCGGTGACCAACGGGCAGTTCCTCGCCTTCCTCGACGACGGGGGCTACGACCGGTCCGAGCTGTGGTCGGAGCGTGGCTGGGCGCACCGCAGGGAGGCCGGCCTGGTCGCTCCGCAGTTCTGGGAGCGCGACGGTGACGGGTGGACGCGCACGGCATTCGGCGTCCGCACCCCGCTGCGGCTCGATCAGCCGGTGGTGCATGTGTGCTGGTTCGAGGCCGAGGCCTTCGCGCGGTGGGCGGGCAAGCGCTTGCCGACCGAGGCCGAATGGGAGAAGGCGGCTCGCTTCGACCCGGAAACCGGTGTGTCCCGGCGCTATCCGTGGGGCGAGGACCAACCGGACGCGCACCTGGCCAACCTCGGCCAGCGACACCTGGAACCAGCCGAGATCGGCGCCTATCCGGCCGGTGCGTCGGCCACCGGCGTGCACCAGCTCATCGGCGACGTCTGGGAATGGTGCTCCTCGGGTTTCGAGGCCTACCCCGGGTTCCGCGCGTTCCCCTACCGCGAATACTCGGAGGTCTTCTTCGGCGGCGACTACCGCATCCTGCGCGGCGGATCCTTCGGCACCGACGAGGTCGCCTGCCGCGCCACCTTCCGCAACTGGGATCACCCGATCCGGCGGCAGATCTTCGCCGGGTTCCGGCTCGCCCGAGATCTGCGCGAGGACGAACTCTGATGTGTAGGCACCTCGGTTACGTCGGCCCACCGGTGGGGGTCGGCGAGCTGATTCTGCGTGGCCCCCACTCGCTCTATACCCAGTCCTGGGCGCCGGTCGACATGCGCGCGGGCGGCACCATCAACGCCGACGGCTTCGGCGTGGCCTGGTGGCGCCGCGCCGATGTGGGAACGGAGGGCGCCCGCGACGCGGTAACCCGCTACCGCAACCACGCCCCGATCTGGACCGACCCCGCCGTCGCCGAGGTGCTCGGGCAGCTCGAATCCCGTTCGGTCGTCGCCGCCGTGCGCTCGGCCACCGTCGGCATGCCGGTGGAGCGTTCGGCCTGCGCGCCTTTCACCGACGAACACTGGGCCTTCAGCCACAACGGCGTCGTCCCGGACTGGCGAACCACGCTCGTCGCCGTCGTCGCCGACCTGCGTGAAGTCTGCACCACCGCAACGCTGTTCGATTCACCCGCGGTCCTGCTGCGGGCGGAGGCGCTCACCGATTCCGCCGCGCTGTGGGTGCTGCTGCGGGGCCTGCTCGGGGCGATCGACCCCGCCGGCCCCGTCACCTCCCCGGCCGACGCCCTCCAGCTGCTGGTCGTGACCGTTCTCCGGTATCAGCCGAGCGCTCGCCTGAACCTGTTGCTCGGCAACGGAATCCAGCTGTGGGCCACCACCTGCTGGCACGCGCTGTCGGTGCTCGTCACCGACGACTACGCCGTGCTCTCGTCCGAACCCTACGACGCGGACCCACGCTGGCAATCCGTCGTCGACCACCAACTGGTCACCGCCACACCCGGCCACTGCACCATCACCGCACTCGAACTCCCCGCTACCGAAAGGGTCCGTTCATGACCGCGCCGCTGCTGGACATCCACCTCACCGACGACGATCTCACCGCGGCCTTGCGCACCGACGCCCGCACCGGTCTGACCGCCGACCCGAAGTCGCTGCCGCCCAAGTGGTTCTACGACGCACGCGGTAGCGAGCTCTTCGAACGGATCACCGAACTGCCCGAGTACTACCCGACCCGCACCGAGCGAGCCCTGCTCGAGCGGGTCGTCGGTGAGATCGCCGCGGCCGCTCGCGCCGAGGTGCTGGTGGAGCTCGGCTCGGGCTCGGCCGCCAAGACCCGGCTGCTGCTGGATGCGCTCACCGCCGAAGGTTCGCTGAAAACCTATGTTCCGCAGGATGTCTCGGCCTCGGCGCTGCGGGGCGCGGCCGCCGAGATCGCGGCGGAGTACCCGAACCTGTCCGTGCACGGCGTGGTCAGCGACTTCACCGACACCCTGCACAACCTGCCCCGCGGTGGCCGCCGCATGATCGCCTTCCTCGGCGGCACCATCGGCAACCTGGTCCCCGCCGAGCGCGCCGAATTCCTGGCGGGCATCAACGAGGTCCTCGAACCCGGCGAGTTGCTCCTGCTCGGCGCGGGCCTGGTCATCGACCCGGCGATCCTGGTCCCCGCCTACGACGACGCCGCGGGCGTCACCGCCGAATTCAACCGCAACGTCCTGCACGTCCTCAACAACCGTCTCGACGCCGACTTCGCCCCCGAGAAATTCGACCACGTCGCCCGCTGGGACGCCGAGAACGAGTGGATCGAAATGCGCCTGCGCGCCACCGAGGCGATGACAGCCACCGTCGCCGGCCTGAACCTCACCGTCGACTTCGCCGCGGGCGAAGAGATGCGCACCGAGATCTCCGCCAAATTCCGTCCCGATTCCCTCGCCGCCGAACTGCACCGAGCCGGCTTCACCCCCACGCACACCTGGACCGACCCCGACAATCGCTTCATCTTGTCCCTGTCCGAACGCCGCTGAGTCCTGGCTCCGGCCACGAAAAGCGCGCCGGCGGTCAGGTCAGGAGGGCGACAACCGAGCGGTCACGACAAGCGGGGTGCGTCGGCGGTGACGTCATCGAGCGGGACGTGTGGTCAGAGGTCGAGCTCGTCGGCGAGGTATTCGCCGCTGGTGAGGTTCTCGTCGCCCTCCAGGTCCTTTTCGACGCCTTCCTCGCCGTTGACGGCGTCGTCGTCGAAGAGGTCGCCGTCGACATCGTCGTCGCCGACCACGCGCATCGCGCCTACCTCGGCGGGGCGTTCGTCCTCTGCCATCGCCTCCTGGCGGGACCCGCGCTCGGTGTACTCCTCGGAGACTTCCTCGTTGATGCCGAGGAAGCCGTCGGCGTCGGCTTCGTGATTGCGGATCACGTAGTCGGCCGGTGGGTCTTCCACATAGCGTTCGTATTCGACGATGTCGTCGGCTTGATCGTCATCGCCCATGTCCATGTCCAACGGTTCACGGCTCATGGTTTCCAGTATCGGCCTCCGACGGCCGTCCGTCACGAACCACGCCCGGGCCGGGCGGTCGCCGGCTACGGGCGTCTGCCGCTGGTGTCCTCCGGGACGCCTTGGAGGACGGCGGCGAACCATTCGACGAGCGGCCGCAGGTCGTTCCAGGCGCGGCGGATCTCGGTGGCCGCGGCCGGGGTGGTGAGCCACTCCGGTGCGCCGAACTCGCGGTGCACGGTCAGTGATTTGTGGCGCAGCAGGTCGATGCGCGGATGGTCGATGGCGTAGCCCTTCGGCTTGGTTTTGAGCTTGTCGCCGCCGAGGGTGAAACCGGCCGCCGTCGTCGCGGCCAGGATCTTCTCCAGCTCCGCGCCGCGCACCTCGTCGTCGATCGTGGCCCGCAGGACCGCCAAGGCGGTGGGCGAGGGCCGGAAGCAGCCGCCCGCGATGAACAGTCCCGCCGCCCCGATCTGCACGTACCAGCCGACGCCGGGCGACACTCCCGCCACCGCACCCTGGTGGGTTTTGTAGGGCAGTTTGTCGGCCGAGAATCGGACGTCACGGTAGGGCCGAAAGATCTTGGCCTGTCCGAATTCCGCCGCCAGTTCGGCGGCGAGCGCGACCATCGGTGCGCGCACGGCCTCGTCGTAGATGTGTTTGTGCGCGTTCCAGAAGGCCTTCGAGTTGTCGGCCTCCAGGTCTTCGTAGAAGTCGAGTCCGGCGAGCGGGAATCCGGTGAAAGCGTCCATCGGTGCGGCGTTTCTCAGTTCTGTTCGGGGACGGGGGCGGCGTGGCGACCGGGCCGGCTACCGCCTACCAGTATCGCCCGCCGAGGCTCAAACCCCGCCGATCAGTGCCACGAACACGAGAACCAGAACCGCGGCCAGCGCCGCGATGGCCCCATTGGCGATCGCCGCCCACTTGCCCATCGGCTCACCCTTGGCATGTCCGACCAGCCCGAGCACGACTCCCGTCGGCGCGGTCACGAGCACAGGCAGCCCGCACAGCATCACCCCACCGAGCACCGACGCCGCGACACAGCAGAAGCTGATGATCGACCACACCGGCGTGCTGTCCCGGTAGCCGTACCCCGGCGGAGGCGGCGACGGGAACTGCCCCGGGTATTGCGGCGCTCCGTAAGGTGCCCGACCAGGCGGCGGATAGCCCGGAGCGGGATATATCGGCGCGGCATTGCCGACAGCGGGATAGCCGGGCGCGGGAAACATCGGCCCGGGCGGTGGCGGCGGATACGGCGGCAACTCGACAGCCGGATTCGCGACCCCAGCCCAGGGCTGCGCGGCGGGCGGTGGGGGATACGGCACCGCATCACCCGGGGTTACCGGAGCGGCGATCCCACCCCATGGTTCCCCGCCCGCCGGATCAGCCACCTCCGGCGCGTCCTGCACCCGCGGCACAACCTGATCCTTACCGAGTTCGACCCGCCGCTCCGGCTCAGTCCCCATGCCGCCCCCTGTCACGTCCCGCACTACGACAGGACCACCATGCACCAAAGACCAGCCGGTGCGCCATTGTCCGAGGACAAACGCACCGACTGGTCTCGAGAGAACATGGGTAACTCACCGGGCACGAGCTAACCCTCAACCTCTGAAGGCTTGCCGCGTCCCCAACCCACCCCGCGCCTCAGTCTGGCCAAAAGTCACGGAGAGGCGAAACAGCTCAAGCGTTGCCGTTGAACAGGCCCGTGACCGAGCCGTTCTCGAAGACCTCGCGGATGGTGCGGGCCAGCAGCGGCGCGATCGACAGCACGGTCAGCGTCGGGAACTTCTTGTCCTCGCTGATCGGCAGCGTGTTGGTGATGACGACTTCCCTGGCGCCACAGTTGGCGAGGCGCTCGGCGGCCGGATCGCTGAGCACACCGTGGGTGGCCGCGATGATCACGTCGCCCGCGCCGGCTTCCTTGAGGACCTTCACCGCGCCGGCGATGGTGCCACCGGTGTCGATCATGTCGTCGATCAGCACGCAGGTGCGGCCTTCGACGTCACCGACGACGCGGTTGGACTTCACCTGGTTGGGCACCAGCGGGTCGCGGGTCTTGTGGATGAACGCCAGCGGCGTGCCACCGAGCGCGTCGGCCCACTTCTCGGCGACCTTCACGCGGCCCGCGTCGGGGGAGACGACCGCGAGGTTGTCCGACGGGTAGTTGGTGCGGATGTAATCCGACAGCTGCACCAGCGCGTGCATGTGATCGACGGGGCCGTCGAAGAAGCCCTGGATCTGGTCGGTGTGCAGGTCGACGCTGATGATGCGGTCGGCACCGGCGGTCTTGAGCAGGTCGGCGACGAGGCGGGCCGAGATCGGCTCGCGGCCGCGGTGCTTCTTGTCCTGGCGCGCGTACGGGTAGAACGGCAGCACCGCGGTGATCCGCTTGGCCGAACCGCGCTTGAGCGCGTCGATCATGATGAGCTGTTCCATCAGCCACTGGTTGAGCGGCGCGGGGAAGCTCTGCAGCACGAAGGCATCGGAACCGCGGACCGACTCCTCGAACCGGACGAAGATCTCACCGTTGGCGAAGTCACGCGCGGTCTGCGGGGTGATGTCGACGTCGAGTTCCTTGGCGACCTGCTCGGCCAGCTCAGGATGTGACCGGCCGGCGAAGAGCATCAAGTTCTTCTGGTTGTCGATCGAGAACGCGGTCACTGCTGGTTGCCATCCTTTTGCTCGATTGTCTTCGAAGACGTCTCGTCTGCCGCGATGGCTTCCGCCGCCGCGCGCGCCGCAGCGGTTCCTGGACGGTAGCGCTGCACCCAGTTTTCAAAAGTGCGCTGTGGCCCACCCGACACAGCAAGTGCACCCGGTGGAACGCTTCTGCGCAGTACAGTACCCGCACCCGTATAGGCTCCGTCACCCACGGTGACCGGCGCGATGAACATGGTGTCGCTACCTGTTCGCACATGGGAACCAACCACGGTGTGGTGCTTGTTCACTCCGTCATAGTTCACAAAAACGCTGGAAGCGCCGATGTTGCTGTACTCGCCGATCGTCGCGTCGCCGACGTAGGTGAGGTGGGGCACCTTCGAGTGCGCGCCGATCGAGGCGTTCTTGGTCTCGACGAACGCGCCGAGTTTGCCTTCCTCGCCCACGACGGTGCCGGGGCGGAGGTAGCTGAACGGGCCGATGGACGCGCCGTCGCCGATCTGAGCGTGCGTCCCGTGCGTTCGGATCACACTCGCGCCGACTCCGACGAGCACGTCGGTGAGCGTGGTGTCGGGCCCGATCTCGGCGTCCTCGCCGATCTCGGTGCTGCCGAAGAGCTGGGTGCCGGGCCGCAGCACGGCGTCGCGCCCGATCCGCACACTCGCGTCGATCCAGGTGGTCGCCGGGTCGATGATGGTGACGCCCGCGCGCATGTGCCGTTCGAGAATGTAGCGATTGAGGGTGGCGCCGGCCTGCGACAACTGCACCCGGTCGTTCACGCCGGTGACCTTGTTGGAGTCGATCAGCCGCGCGCCGTGTACCGGATGACCGGCTTCGCGGGCCAGCCGCAGCACATCGGTGAGGTAGAGCTCGTGCTGGGCGTTGGCGGTGGACAGCCGCCCGATCATCGTGCGCAGCACGGACGCGTCGAACGCGTAGACGCCGGAGTTGACCTCTTTGATCTTGGCCTGTTCCGGGGTGGCGTCGGCGTGCTCCACGATCTCGGCGACCTGACCGTCGTCGTCGCGCACGATCCGGCCGTAACCGTTGGCGTCGTCGGGCACGAAGGTCAGCACCGTCACGGCGGGCCGTTCGGCGTAGCTGCGGTGCTCGTCGAGCAGCGCGGACAGAGTGTGCCCGTCGAGCAGCGGCACATCGGCCGAAGTGACGAGAAGGTCGCCGTCGAAGTCCGTGGGGATCGAACCCAGTGCGCACTGCACCGCGTGTCCGGTTCCGAGCTGCTGCTCCTGCACCGCGCACACGATCTCGCGGCCGAGTTCCTTACCCACGTCCGCGACGGCGGCTCCGACCTTCTCCCGGTCGTGCCCGACAACGGTGATCAGGTGGGTCGGATCGATCTCGACGGCGGCGTGCAGCGCGTGCGAGAGCATCGACCGGCCTGCTAACGGGTGCAGCACTTTCGGAGTCTTCGACCGCATTCGCGTCCCAGCACCTGCTGCGAGAACGACGACGGCGGTCTGCGGTGGCATGGATCTCCCTCGGCTGCCTGTCAGCGAGTGCTGTGGCGGGTTCGGTCGGTAGATGGTGCGGGCCGACGATACGTCACTGTGTGTCCGTGTGCTCCGCCGCCAGGACTCGAACCTGAACTATCTGAACCAAAATCAGAGGTGCTGCCATTACACTACGGCGGATCGCCACACCAGTGGGCTCTCGGAGCCCACCACTGTGCTACGGCACGCCAGTGATCCTCGCACACGATCCCGCCCTCGGGCGAATCTTGTGTACGCCTGTCGCGTCCGTGCTCGGACGCCGTTGTTAGCCTTCTGGAACGCACGTACTGATTTCTCGTGAGTCGAAACGCGGAGAGGCGGGGGCACGCATGTCGTCCAGTGAGCCGGGGCGGGCCACCAGGCCCAGGATGACGGGTACGCAGCGCAGGCAGCAGTTGATCGAGATCGGCCGCGCATTGTTCGCGGAGCGGGGGTACGACGCGACATCGATCGAGGAGATCGCGCAGCGGGCGCAGGTGTCGAAGCCGGTGGTCTACGAGCATTTCGGTGGCAAGGAGGGCCTGTACGCGGTGGTCGTCGATCGCGAGATGTCGATGCTGCTGGAGATGGTCACCTCCTCACTCACCCGCAATCGATCGCGGGTGCGATTAGAGCAGGTGGCGCTGGCCTTGCTCACCTATATCGAGGAGCGGACCGACGGTTTTCGGATCCTGGTCCGCGACCAGCCCGCCGCCAACTCCGACGGGCGCTACTCGAGCCTGCTCAACGAGGCCGTGAACCAGGTGGCCCATCTGCTCGCCGGTGATTTCGGCCGTCGCGATCTCGATACCAGCCTCGCCCCGCTCTACGCCCAGGCTCTGGTCGGCATGGTCTCGACCACCGCCACGTGGTGGCTCGACGAGCGCACCCCACCCAAAGAGGTGGTCGCGGCGCACCTGGTCAACCTGTGTTGGAACGGTTTGAGTCATTTGGAAGCCGAACCGGGGCTCAGCTCCGAATGGAATACGGGGACTGCGCCGACCAGCGGTGGGGTAACCGGACGTTAGCGCAAGCAGCGTGGACCGAATCCATGATTCGGCTGCCACTTTGCCGCCTGGTGGTACGGTTCACCCATCCTTTTGGGTGCTGCCGGGCGGTATGTCGAGCAAATTTCGGGATGTCGGTCTACTTCAGGATGGCTGGATTATTGGATGACAGGCGGATCTGATGGCTAGGCAAGCACGCGCGGAGATCACCCGCGACTCCGTCCTTGCTGGCGCTGCCGATGTCTTTCTCCGTTTGGGCTACGCCAACGCGAGCCTCAGCGAAATCATCGCGCAGTCCAATGTGACCAAGGGCGCCTTGTACTTTCACTTCGGCTCCAAGGAGGAGCTGGCCAGGGCGGTGGTCGATCAGGGCAACGAGCGCCTGACCGGATCCTGTCAGGGTTTCTTCGATTCCCGGGTGCCCGCGCTGGAGGCGGCCGTCGGGATCACCTATGTGGTGGCCGATCTGTCGATGAACGATCCGATGGTGGGCGCGATGCTCAAGCTCACCCATCAGATCGGTGACTATCGCGGCGCGCAGGGCGACAACATCGCCAAGACCTGGGGCGAGACCTACCGGTTGCTGTCGGAGCGGGCCATCGCCCAGGGCGACCTGATCGCCGACCTCGATCCCGAGGTGGTCGGTGTGCTGCTCCAGGAGCTCACCGCGGGCGTGCACATCGTCGCGGTCGGCACCGAGTCGATGGAGCAGATGGCGGCGCGGATGGAGCGGGCCTGGTACTTCCTGCTGCCCTCGCTGGTGCCGCCGGAGAAGCTGTCGTACTTCCGGGAGTTCGCGGCGCGCAGGCTGCGCCGCTACGTCGTCTAGTTCACACGCTGCGGTCGGTGGCGAGCACCGTCCGCACGTCGGCCTCGGGTCCGGTCGGGGTGATCCGGACTTCGTCGCGGCCGAAGGCGTGCAGGAGCAGCTCCGACGGCGTGCCGGTGAGCACCACTTCGGTGCCGTCGCCACGGTGCGCCGTGATCCGGGCTCCCTGCGGCGTCGCGAGGACGACCGGAACCGGTGACTTGCGGTAGGCCGCGCGGGCGACGGCGCGCAGTGCGGTCCACAGGCGGTCCTCGTCGCGCGCCGCCAACTGCCTTGGCTCCCAGCCCGGTTCGGACCTGCGCACGTCTTCGTGGTGGACGAACATCTCGCTGAGATTGGCCACCGCGTCGACCGGGCGCAACGGCGACCACCACGGCGGCCCGGTGCGGACCAGCTCGAGCAGCTCGGCGAACGGCCGCTGCGCGATCTGCGCCTGCTTGGCTTCCAGGTAGCCGGCCATCGGCCGGAAGACGATGCCCACCGACGCGTCGGGCCTGCGTTCGCGGACCACCAGGTGGGCCGCGAGGTCGTGCACCGTCCAGGTGCCGCACAGGGTCGGCGCGGCAGGGCCGGCCTCGGTCATCGTTTCCACGAGGGCGTGGCGTTCACGTCGAGCCAGACTCACGCCTCGACCCTACGCGTGTCGCGGCATCCACGGTGCCGAGCCTGTCGGCGAACAGCAGGCCCCCGGCCGAGCCCCGTCTTCGACACGCTGCTCGACTGTCTGCCGGACCTCGGATTGTTTCGCCGGGGTCAGCCGCGGGCCGACCCCCGGGAATCACTCATCTAGACTTCGAGACGGGCTGCCTCGCCTATCCCGTCTGCGTATTCAGGAGCGAACAATGTCCTCCCTTCGTCCTCCGCTCGCCGGTCTGGCCGAAGTGGTCGCGGGTGACGCCGCGCTGCGGATGGTCACCGACCTGGTCGGCAAATCCGGGGTGGAATTGGTCGCACCATCGGCCGTGCGGCCGTTCGTCGCCGCGACGATCGCCGATCAGCGTCCGCTGGTGGTGGTGACCGCGACCGGTCGCGAGGCCGACGATCTGACCGTGGAACTCACCGAGATGCTCGGCCCGTCGGTCGCCATGTTCCCGTCCTGGGAGACCCTGCCGCACGAACGGCTCTCGCCCGGCCCCGACACGGTCGGGCGCAGGCTCGAGGTACTACGCAGGCTGGCCCATCCCGAAGACCCCGTCTACCCCGAACCGCTGCGGGTCGTGGTCACCACGGTGCGTTCGCTGATGCAGCCGATGACGGCCGGGCTCGGCGATATCGAGCCGGTGGTGCTGCGTGTCGGCGGTGAACACGATTTCGACGAATTGCTCGCTCGCCTGGTGGAATTCGCGTACACCCGCGTCGACATGGTCGGCAAGCGCGGCGAGTTCGCGGTGCGTGGCGGCATCCTCGATCTGTTCGCGCCGACGGCGGATCATCCGGTGCGCGTGGAGTTCTGGGGCGACGAGGTCACCGAGATCCGCCCGTTCTCGGTCGCCGATCAGCGTTCGCTCACCGAGAGCACCGTCGAGACGGTGGTCGCGCCGCCGTGTCGCGAGTTGCTGCTCACCACGCCGGTGCGCGAGCGCGCCACCGCGGTCGCCGCCGACAACGAGGCCGACGCCTCCCTGGTCGAGATGCTGAACAAGATCGCCGAGGGCATCCCCGTCGACGGCATGGAGGCCCTGCTGCCGGTCCTCGCGCCGGGCAAGCTCAGCCTGCTCACCGAGGCGCTGCCCGGGGGCACCCAGTTGCTGCTGTGCGATCCGGAGAAGATCCGCACCCGCGCAGCCGATCTCGTGCGCACCGGCGAGGAGTTCCTCGAAGCCTCATGGACCGCCGCCTCGTTCGGCAGCGACGCGCCGCTGGGCGCCAACGGCCTCGACCTGGCGGCCTCCGGCTACCGCAGCCTGCCCGAATTGCACACCAGCGCAGACGAACTCGGCCTGCCGTGGTGGACGCTGAGCCCGCTCAGCTCCGGCGACCCGATCGAGGTGAACCTGCCGTTGGCCGCCGGGCCCACCGCCCGCGGGTCCGAGGAACTGGTCGCCACCATCTTCGCGTCGCTGCGCGCGCACGTCGCCACCGGTGGCCGCGCGGTCGTCGTGGTCACCGGTCACGGTACGGCGCAGCGTGTGCTGGAACGGCTCGGCGAGGCCGAAGTGCCCGCCGCGTTGCTGCCCGCCGGAGGGGTGCCGGAGCCGGGAGTGGTCGGGGTGCTGTGTGGTTCACTGCACGACGGGCTGATCTTCGACGATGCCGGGCTGGTGGTCGTCGCCGAGTCCGATCTCACCGGCAACCGGGTCACCGCGCCCACCGAGGGCAAGCGGCTGCCCGCCAAGCGCCGCAACCAGGTCGACCCGCTCGCCCTCACCTCGGGCGACATGGTGGTGCACGACCAGCACGGCATCGGCCGGTTCGTCGAGATGATCGAGCGCACCATCGGCGGCGCGCGCCGCGAGTACCTGGTGATCGAATACGCGCCGAGCAAGCGCGGCCAGCCCGGCGACCGTCTGTTCGTGCCGATGGAATCGCTGGACCAGCTCTCCCGCTACGTCGGTGGCGAACTGCCGAGCCTGTCCAAGCTCGGCGGCTCCGACTGGGCGAACACGAAACGCAAGGCGCGCAAGGCCGTTCGCGAGATCGCGGGCGAGCTCGTGCAGCTCTACGCCGCGCGCCAGGCCGCGCCGGGCCACGCCTTCGCCCCGGACACCCCGTGGCAGCAGGAGATGGAGGACGCGTTCGCGTTCACCGAGACCGTCGACCAGATGACCGCCATCACCGACGTGAAGTCGGACATGGAGAAGGCGGTGCCGATGGACCGCGTGGTCTGCGGCGACGTGGGCTACGGCAAGACCGAGATCGCCGTGCGCGCCGCGTTCAAGGCGGTGCAGGACGGCAAGCAGGTCGCCGTGCTGGTGCCCACCACGCTGCTCGCCCAGCAGCATCTGCAGACCTTCACCGAACGTGTCGCGGGCTTCCCGGTGACGGTGAAGGGGCTGTCCCGGTTCACCGATGCCTCGGACTCCAAGGAGATCCTGGCCGGTCTGGCCGACGGCTCGGTCGACATCGTGGTCGGCACCCACCGGCTGTTGCAGACCGGCGTGCGCTGGAAGGACCTCGGCCTGGTGGTGGTCGACGAGGAACAGCGCTTCGGTGTGGAGCACAAGGAACACATCAAGGCGCTGCGCACCCACGTCGACGTGCTCACCATGTCGGCCACTCCGATCCCGCGCACCCTGGAGATGAGCCTGGCCGGTATCCGCGAGATGTCGACCATCCTCACCCCGCCCGAGGAACGTCATCCGGTGCTCACCTATGTGGGCGCCTACAACGACAAGCAGGTCACCGCCGCCATCCGCCGCGAGCTGATGCGCGACGGTCAGGTGTTCTACGTGCACAACCGGGTGTCCTCGATCGACAAGGCCGCCAAGAAGATTCGCGATCTGGTGCCCGAGGCGCGTGTCGTCGTCGCGCACGGCCAGATGAACGAGGACCAGCTCGAGAAGACCGTGCAGGGATTCTGGGAACGCGAGTACGACGTGCTCGTGTGTACCACGATCATCGAGACCGGCCTCGACATCTCCAACGCGAACACGCTGATCGTGGAACGTGCCGATTCCCTCGGACTTTCGCAGTTGCACCAGTTGCGTGGCCGCGTCGGTCGTTCCCGTGAGCGCGGCTACGCGTACTTCCTGTATCCGCCGGAGAAACCGCTCACCGAGACCGCCTACGACCGCCTGGCCACCATCGCGCAGAACTCCGATCTCGGCGCGGGTATGGCTGTGGCGATGAAGGACCTCGAGATCCGTGGCGCGGGCAACGTGCTCGGCGCCGAACAGTCCGGTCACGTCGCCGGCGTCGGCTTCGACCTGTATGTGCGACTGGTCGGCGAGGCCGTGGAGGCCTACCGCGCGGCCGCCGACGGCAAGCCGATCGTCACCGAGGAGAACAAGGAGGTGCGCATCGATCTGCCCGTCGACGCGCACATCCCGCCCGACTACATCGCCAGCGACCGGCTGCGGCTCGAGGGCTACCGCAAACTCGCCTCCGCCCAGGACGATTCGGCCCTGGCCGCAGTCGTCGAGGAGCTCGTCGACCGCTACGGCCCGCTGCCGGTGGAGGTCGGGCGACTGGTGGCGGTGGCCAAGCTGCGCCTGCTCGCGCGCGAGTACGACGTGTCCGAGATCGTGGTCACCGGCTCGTCGCTCAAGATCGCCCCGCTGAATCTTCCTGATTCCAAACAACTTCGGCTCAAGCGCATCTACCCCGCGGCCAACTATCGCCCGGCGAGCGGGCTGATCACCTTGCCGCTGCCCCGGATCACCGACAGTGTCGGCGCCGACCGGGTGCGCGACGTGGCAGTGCTGCAATTCGTCGCCGATCTTCTGCTGGTGCTGGACGGTAAACCCCAGGGGATGGTGGATCTTTCGGTGCCGACGGAAGCCGCGGCGGCGCGATGAGCCAGGAGATGTCCCAGGAACAGGCCGACACCGCGGTCGTCGCCGCGGGACTGTCCGACGCCGTCGAGGTGATGGATCGCCTCTGGCATTTCGGCGGCTGGGAGCGCACCCAAACTCACGAGTCGCTGCGCCCCTATCTCCTCGAGGAGACCTACGAACTCCTCGACGCAATCCAGGCGGGCGACGCCGAAACCATCAAGGAAGAACTCGGCGACCTGCTGTTGCAGGTGCTGTTCCACTCCCGAATCGCCGAACACGCGGGCGAGTTCACCGTCGACGACGTGGCAGCGACCCTGGTCGGCAAACTCGTCCATCGCAGTCCCTACCTCACCGATGCCGATTTCTCCTCGGGTACCTCGGTGGCCGCCAAGATCGCGGCGCAGGAAAAGGCGTGGGAGGAGCGCAAATCCGCGGAGAAGGCCCGGCGCTCCTGCCTCGACGGCATCGCCATGGCCCAGCCCGCCCTCGCTCTGGCCGAGAAGATCCGCACCCGCAGCGCCAACGCGGGTCTGCCCGCCGATCTCGTCCCGGACACTCTGCGCGTGGTGGAACTGGGCGGTCCTGATTCGGCCGAGGAACGGCTCCGCACAGCGGCCGTCGACTTCGCCACCGCCATCCGCGCCGCCGAGGACGCCGCCGAAGCCGAACGAGGCGCTCGGTCGCCGCTCAGCGCGGATGACTGGCACATCTTCTGGCCGCGCTGAGCAACCCTCGCCGACCGTGTCGGCTACCGCTGAGCTAACGACGCTTCGCGGGTGCCGGCGCACGGCGTCGGCGGCTGAGACGTTGCTGAGATCTTGTGGACAATCGTGCGCGCGCCAGCGGGCAAGGGCCACACAGCTTTAGACTCGAAGCAGCTCGCCGTCCGCGGCGGGGCAGGGGTCCGGCGATCGTCGAGGTGAGGTTGATGGGTACAGAGGTAGATCCGGCGGGACAGGATGTGATGACCGACCACCCTGAGCTGGACGTGTTGCCGGTATGGCCGCAGGAAACCATCGCGGTGCTGGTGACCACCGATGCGGGGCCGCACGCGATCCCGGTGTCGTGGCCGGTGCGCGCGGGTGACCGGCGGATTCTCCTCAGTTTGAAGTCCGATCGCGGGTCGCTGGCGCGATTGCGGGCACAGCCGGAGGTGGCGTTGCTGATTCTGGGTGGCGGCAATGTGGCGCTGTGCGCGCGCGGCCGGGCGACTGTCATCGCCGAGCAGATGCCGTCGGCGCAGGATTACACCGCGGTGCAGCTGGACGTCGACGTGATCGACGACCATCGACAGTCCGCGTTCGCCGTCGACCGTGGCATCCAGCGCACCGTCCTCGACGACACCGAATTGCGGGCGCTCGAGGGTCGGGTCGAGACCCTGCGATCCTGGGCCGACAACGGGCCCGCAGCGTAAGTTCCTCTACGGCACACCATCTGGACAGAAGGGTTTTCATGAGCGTCACACTCGCCAAGGGCGGCAATGTCTCGCTGTCGAAGCAGACCGACAACCTCACCAAGGTGGCGGTCGGTCTCGGCTGGGACGTGCGTACCACCACCGGTGCCGACCACGACTTGGACGCCAGCGCGTTGGCGACCGGCACGAACCTGAAGGTGCTCTCGGATCAGCACTTCGTCTTCTACAACAACCTGCGTTCGCCGGAAGGCACCATCGAGCACACCGGTGACAACCTGACCGGTGAGGGCGACGGCGACGACGAGATCATCAACGTCGATCTGGCCGCCACCCCGCCGACGATCACCAACATCTTCTTCCCGGTGTCGATCCACGACGCCCAGGCCCGTGGTCAGTCGTTCGGCCAGATCCGCAACGCCTACATCCGCGTCACCGACGCGAACACCGGCGTGGAACTGGCGCGCTACGACCTGTCCGAGGACGCGTCCACGGAGACCGCGATGGTGTTCGGCGAGCTCTACCGCCACAACAACGAGTGGAAGTTCCGCGCTGTCGGCCAGGGTTACGCCTCAGGCCTGGCGGGCATCGCCCGCGACTACGGCGTGAATCTCTGACGAAACACGACCGCAAAGGCGGGCGACTGTGCGTCGCCCGCCTTTGCTGTGCTCGCTGTCATCGTGATTGGGTGACCGGCACCCGTCGTGGCGGGACCACGCCGGCCTGATCGAGCAGCGCGAAGTACTTGCGCAGCATCAGTACGGCTGTGGTGGCCAGGCCGGCCGTCAAGCCCCACCAGACCCCGGCCGCGCCCAGATGCAGCGGGAACGCGAGCAGGAGCGCCGAGGGCAGCCCCACGCCCCAGTAACCAATCAGCGACAGCCGGAAGCCCGCGGAGGTCTCCTTCAGCCCGCGCAGGAGCCCGGTGCCGATGTTCTGGGCGGCGTCGAAGAATTGCAGCACGATGCCGACGAGCAGCAGGGTGTGCGCGATGGCGACGGTGTCGGTGTCGGTGGTATCGAGGAACGGCGCGAGCACGATGTCCGGGGCGAGCACGTAGACAGCGCCGGTGACGATCGCGATCACCGCGGCCATCCGCAGCGCCAGCCAGGCCAGCGCCCGCGCGTGGCCGAACTCATCGCGCGCGACCGCATCGCTCACCAGGATCGACGCTCCGTGCGACAGCCCGATCGCCATCTGGAACACGATGTAGATGATCTGGTAGACCACGTTGTGCGCGGCCAGCGCGGCGGGCCCGAAACTGCCCATCACCAGCGCGAGCACCGAGAACATGCCCGCTTCCGAACCGTAGGTGAGCGCGATCGGCGTGCCGAGGCGCAGCTCCTCGCGCACGGTCGCCCAGCGCACCGGCCACGGCGTCGAGGGCAGTGTGCGGCCGAGTTGCTCGTCGCGGCGCACCATCGCCCAGAACACCCCGAAGGTGATCAGGAAGACCAGCGAGGTCGCGATGCCGACACCGGTCAGGCCCATCGCCGGAATACCGGCCCAACCGTGGATGAAGGCCAGCGCCAGCACCAGATTCAAGGCCACCGAACCGAGCGTGACCAGCAGCAACGCCTGGGGCCGCTGCATGCCGACGGTGTACTGGCGCAGCACCTGGAACCACAGGCACGGCAGTAACCCTGGCGCGAGGGCGATCATCATCGGCCGTGCCGCGTCGAGCACGCCCGCATCCTGGCCGAGCCACGGCAGTACCCACCCGAGCCCGATCAGCAGCGCGCCGCCGAGCAGCCCGGCGATCGTCGCGATGACGAACGCCGCCCGGACCACCGCGCGCACTTCGTCGTCGGCCGAACCGCCGCGCTTCCCGGCCGCGCCGAGCGCGCCCGCGATCTGATTGCCGGTGCCGGTGATCAGCCCGACGCACATCGTGCGGATCTGGTTGAACAGCACCAGCGCCAGCCCGCCCGCGGCGACCTCGCGCACACCGAGCGTGCCCATCAGCGCGAGATTGGTCGTCGAGACCGCGATCTGCGCCAGTTGGGTGAGCGCGATCGGCGTCGCCAGCCTGGCCAGCGCGCTGCTATCGGTCGCCGTGCCGTTCACCCGCCCGCTCCGTGGTTCGTCTCGCGCGCGATCGCGCTCACCTGACCTCCATCAATTCGTCCTGGCGCCGCAGCGGTGAATAGCGGCGCAGCAGCGTGGTCACTTCCGCTTCGGCGGCGGGATCGAGCAGGTCGCGGGCGCTCATCCAGTCGTCGTCGAACACGGTGTCGAGATATTTCTCGCCACCATCACACACGATGGTCACCACGGTGGACCCGGCCGGGAACTCCTCGAGCCGCGCCAAGGCATTGTGCACCGAACCGCCTGCCGAACCACCGATCAACAGACCGTGTGTCCTGGCGACCGCGCGGGTGGTGGCGAAGGCGTCGACGTCGCTCACCTTCACGCCCTCGTCGAGCAGGGCGTAGTCGACGGCGGTGCCGATGGTCGCGCCGGGTGGGGTGCCGGTGCCCGACTGCCAGTACGGTCCGCCCTCGCCGCCGAAGGCGATGGACCCGACCGGCTCGATCCCGATCACCCGGGCGGGCAGGCCGAGGTCGCGCAGCCGGGTGGCGGTACCGAACAGGGAGCCGCCGGTGCCGACCGCGGAGAGCAGGATGTCGACCCGCTCGACCTCAGCCAGCAATTCCTCGGCGACGGCGTAGTAGCCGACGGCGTTGGCGTCGTTGTTGTGCTGTTCGGTGAAGTACGCGTCGTCCCGGGCGGCCGCCATGGCCTCGGCGAGGTCTTCCCGTGCCGAGGTGGCCAGCTCGTCGTCACCGTCGTCGGCGACGAACACCAGGTCGGTGCCCATGGCTCGCATCGCGCGCAACTTGTCCTTACAGGCGTGGTTGTCGACCACGGCGGTGAATCGATAGCCACGTTCGGCCGCGACCACCGCCAAGCCGAGTCCGGTGTTGCCGGACGTCGACTCGATGATATGCCCGCCATCGCGCAGCAAACCTCGCCGCTCCGCGTCGAGCACCATCGAACGGGCCATTCTGATCTTGGCGGCGCCGGTCGGATTGAACTGCTCGAGCTTGAGCAGCAGCCGCGTGCCGGTGTCGGTGACGGCGAGTTCGAACAGGGGGGTGCGGCCGATCAGGTCCGTCACGCGCGTGACGAGAGCCATGGGGTGTTCCTCCATCGGATTGAGAGCTCGGGTGGATCAGCGGGCAGTGCTGTCCAGACTCCAGCGCAGTCGGTCCGCGCCTGCGCGCAGCACCACCTTCGGCGGGAGCGGGAGTTCGTGGAACGGGGACTCGTTGGAGTCCATCTGATACCCGGCGGTGTTCGGGTAGACGAGCAGGTCGCCGGTTCGTGCGCGACGGGGCAGCGGGATGCGCCGTCTGCTCAGCAGGTCGGACTCCAGACAGGTGGTGGCGCCGACGCAGGTGGGGGTGAGGTGGCCGGTGCTTTCGGGCCACAGCACGGGATCGGGCAGGTATTCACTGTCGAACCACTGTTCGGACAGGCTGAGACTGGTGCCGTCGACAGTGAGGATGTCGTACGGGTTTCCCTGTGCGGTTCGGGTTTTCACGCCCTGGACCCGGAAGACGGAACTTCCCGCTTGGTCGAGCAGGGCACGGCCGGGCTCGATCGCGAGTCGTATTCCGTTGTCGCGCAACAGCCCGGCGAGGTCGTTGTGGGAGAGCACGGCATCGAGCATCGCCGCGCCGGGGGCCGCGAAGTGATAGGGGTAGTAGTCGCCGGGCGGATTCGTGTGGAACCACTTGTCGCTGAGGGTGTTCTGGAACTCGGTCCATGTCGAGGCATCGAGGTAGTCGACCCCGAACCCGCCACCGATCGAGATCGTGTCCGCGCGATGGCCGTCGGCTCGTGCGCGCCTGCAGTGCCCGACCAGCGTGGCCGCCTGTTCGGAGCGGGCGACAGCGTCGTAGCCGGACAGGTGGAAACTGAAGCCCGACAGCATGATCGGTTCGACGATGGCCTGGATCGCTTGTTCGAGCTCCATCGGGTCGAGCCCGAACCGGCTGGTCGAGCCTTCCGGCAGTACCCGGAGCAACACCCGCACCGGCAGTTCGAGCGCGGCGAGCCGGTCGAGTTCGTCGAGCGCGTCGATCGCGATCAACGACCCGTGCCGGGCCGCCAGCCACAGCAGCTCGTCGGACTTCGCGGGCCCGGTGACCATCAGGTCCTCGCCGCGCACCCCCTGCCCCAACGCCGCGACGAGTTCGCCGGTGCCGGCGACGTCGATCCCCGCCCCGCTCTCCGCGCACGCACGAGCCACGCACGCCGCCTTGTTCGCCTTCTTCCCGAAGTAGACGAACCCGTCGACGCCCGCCTCGGTGAAGGCCGACTGAAACGCCCTGATATTCACCGCGACCCGTTCGGGGAACAGCACATGAAACGGTCCACCGACCGCGTCGGCGATATCGCGGAGCAGGCAGGGATCGGCGAGTAGCCGCTGTTGCGCCACGTCGGTGTGAGCGGGCATCGGTGGTGCGCAGTGCGTCGGCCGGTCGGTGGTTGCCGATAGTGCCGGGTCGACGACGCGGTCCTCGATGTGCGGCGGGCTCGGCGGCACCCGCGCGTCGGATCGCGGCGCGGCCGGTGGGGTGCTGTCCCCGGTGACCCCGGGCTGTGCACCCGTCAGTCCCACAACGGCACCTCCGTGCCACGTCCTTCGGCGATCGCCCTGGCGGCCAGTGCGTGCGCGACCGCGATATCGGTGAGCACCAGTCCGCTGTTGTAGACGAAGATCTTCTCGTCCTCGGTCCGGCGGGCCACCGCGCTGCGGGTGAGCACCTGCGGCAGTTCGGCATCCACCGAACGCAGCGTTCCGTCGGGTCCGGCCATGTCGGTGCCCGTCAGTGCCATCTGCGCCGCGCTGGTGGCGACGACCCGATCGGCCTCGACCAGCGTCGACGGTGCCAGACCGTAGCCCACCAGCACCGCCACCGAACCCGGTGCCAGATGCGAGGATTCCAGGGCGACCTCGGTGCCGGGGCCGGCCGTAGCCAGCACCACATCGGCGGACGCCGCCGCCGCGTACGGGTCGTCGACCACATCGAGCAGCGCGTGCGGCGCCGCGTCGGCCAGGTGCGAGTGCACGGCGGCCAATCCCTCGGGATGGGTGCCGTACACCATCAGCTTGCGTAACTGCGGGTTCGCGGCGAGTAGGTGCGGCAACGCATTACGTCCCTGGGTACCGGTGCCGATGAGCAGCACGCTCTCCGCCCCGCGCCGCACCGTCTCGCGCACCAGCAGTGCCGACACGGCGGGCGTACGCAACGCGCCGACCCGCGCGCAGTCCATCATCGCGATGGGGGCGCCGGTCGTGTCGTCGTAGAGCGTGATGGTCGTGTAGTACCGCTTGGTGCTGCGGTCGTGACCGGGATCGAATTTGTAGGAGGTCTTCATGGCCACCACGCGCCGGCGCCCGTCGCGGCCCAGCATGGCGTAGGACACCGACGAGCCGCCGGGGTCGGCGACGCTCAGCTTGCGTGGATTGTCGGATTCGCCCGCCGCGAAGGCGAGATAGGCCTCCTCGACGGCGCGCACCACTTCGGCGGGGCTGATCGGCACGTCGGCCAGGTCGCTGCGGGAGAGGACGCGCAGCCCGATCCCGCGGTCACGGTTGTTCAACGGATCCTCGTTCATCTGCAATGCCCCGCTCTGCTGTCCGATCAGCGGTCGCCCGGAACGGCGCGACCACTCGTTGGCCATACCCATTCTCGGACGACTCCTGCGCGCGCCGACGGCGTTCGGGCAGCCGGATATTGATGCGTTTGAGCCAGCGGTCGGTGCCGTCGTAGCGCGCGCGGAACGGAACGCGCCCGTGCACGGCCACATCGTTGTCCACCAGCAGGAGCTCGCCGGGCGCCAGCGCGGGGGCGTGACTGACCCTGGCGAGTTCGGCGGTGAGCCTGGCGTAGGCGGCGCGGAAGACCGCGTCCGCATCGTCGATCGGGGTGTAGGCGGGATCGTAACGTGCTGTGACAGCGCCATTTTCGTCGAGCCACAGTGTGGGCAACGGTGCGAGCTGATCGAAACCGGTGCCGTAGGAGACATCGGGCAGGATCGGCAGCGTGGGGGCGGTGAGGGTCCGCAGGTCCTCGTCGGACAGGCGCACTTCGCGCACCGAGGAGACCGTGGTGGCGACCCGGTCGGGGTTGCGCAGGCAGGCCAGCATGAGCAGGTTCGCGCGCTGATGGTGGAAGGCATCCTCGGTGTGCGGGCTGAGCAGGGTGGAACTGCTCGCGCCCGACTGTTCGTCCTCGTGGCCCGCGGCGGGCACGATGTTGTTGACCAGCCTGCCGTTCTGCTGGCCCTGCCAGCCGAACGGCTCACCGGCACAACGCCCGAGCAGCAACATCACGATGTCGAGTTCGAGCGAGCCGGGATGCGCGTGCTCGGCCGCGGCCTGCCAGTGCGCCGGGGTGGGACCGAAATCGGCATCGTCGACGGGCAACCCGCGCACCACGGTCGCGCCCGCGGCGGTGGCGGGCGGTCGAACGGCGTGGCGCATGCTGTCGGGCAGGTCGTCGACGCGCTCGGTGATCCGGGCGATCAACGCGGGATCGTGCAGGGTCGTGGTGTGTGGTGCGTCACCTAATCGGTGGCGAATATCTGTCGCGAGCGATCGGAGCGCCGTCGCGGCGTCGGGATCGAGCTCGCGGTATTCGATGTCGTGCTGGTGAATCGTCATACGTTCGGAGAGAACGCTTTTCACCGGTTTCCCTTCTTCGCATCGGTCGAAAGCGGGTGATCTTCAGGCTCGATGTGCGAAGGTAGTGCCTGGCGTGTGATTAGGCAAGACTTACCTAATGCGTAGGCGAGGGAAATAGCCGATCCATATAACGTAGCTTCCTGCCCGGGTTGCCGAAGTGAGCGCTGACCGGGGTGTCGCGGGTCGCTGCGGTTCGGTGACGGTCGAAGTGAAGCTCCCCACTCGGAACCTCTTTTAGGCTAGCCTCGCCTAGTTTGCGGCGTCGGGAAAGGGGTTTCGGCGCACGCGGTTCGAGGAGGCAACACGATGGGTTTCACTCGCAGGCAGCTCTTCCAATCCGGCGTCGGCGTCACCGCACTGCTACTGGCGGCGGCGTGCGGCACCGATGATCGGTCCACCACCGCGCAGCGCGGCGGCACCCTGCGCGTCGGCGCGCTCGGCACCGCCGCTCGCAGCGAACGCGACCCGCACGCCAACCTCAGCAACGACAGCGACTTCCTCATCGCCTCGCTCGTCTACGACGCACTCACTGTTCCCGGCGCGGATCCGACCGTCGCCCCGCGCCTCGCCTCGCGCTGGGAGCCCAGCGCGGACAACCGCAGCTGGACCTTCACCATCGCCGACGGCGCGACCTTCCACAACGGTGCGCCGGTGACCGCCGACGACGTGGTGTGGTCGATGCGGCGCCTGCGCTCGGTCGGTGGCGCGTCGAAGATGCCGGTGGCCGAGAACGACATCGTCGCCGACGGTCCGAACCGCGTCGTGTTCACCATGCCCGCACCCAATACCCAACTGCCGCTGCTGCTTCGGCTGATGACCTTCACCGTGCCGAAGGGCACCACCGACTTCACCGCCGCGGTCGGCACCGGCCCTTTCCGGCTCGAGTCCTACCAGGGCGGCAATGCCCGGCTGGTGCGCAACGAGCGCTGGCACGGCACCCCGCCACTGCTCGACGCCATCGAGGTGACGATGTTCGACAGCGTCACCGCCCTGGGCAACGCGGCACTGGGCGGGCAGATCGACCTCGCCTCCAACGTGGGCGCCATCGCAGGCCGCACCGCGGCGGGACGCGGCGACCTGCAGGTGATCCGGCGCGCCGACGACACCATGCTCGGCGTGGCGATGCGGGCCGCCGACGGCCCGTTCGCCGATGCCAGGGTGCGCACGGCGTTGCGCCTCGGTGTCGACCGGACCGCGCTGGTCAACCAGGTGCACTCCGGTTACGGCACCGTCGCCGCCGATGTTCTCGGCACCGCCGACCCGCTCTACGACACCACGCTGCGCCGCGACCGCGACGTCGAACGCGCGAAAACCCTGCTGCGCGAAGCCGGGTTCGACACCGGCCGCAGCTACCCGTTCGTGACGAAGGCCGAAGTGCCGGGCGAGGTCGAGTCGGCGAAGGTGATCGCCACCCAGCTCGCCGAGATCGGCGTCCGGCTCGACGTGCAGGTGGTCGAATCGGCCGCGTTCTACGACCAGACCTGGCTCAACGCACCGCTGTACACGGTGTCGTGGGGGACCAACGACTCGGTGCTGTTCCTGGCCGACAAGTTGATGACCTCGGGCACCAACCGCAACGAAACCGCCTTCCGCGACCCGGAATTCGATGCGGCCGACGCCAAAGCCCTTGCCGCGTCCGGAGAGGACTACACGCGTGCGGTGCGCGAATTGCAGCGCATCGAGTTCGAGCGTGGCGGTTATCTGGTGTGGGGCATGGCCGACGGTATCGATATCGCCGCGTCGACGGTGCGTGATCTGCCGACGCTCGGCGGTTTCGCGCGCGTCCAGCTGGAACGTGCCTGGCTGGCGTGAATGTCATGAAAACCTTTGCCCTGCCGATGGTGCGGCGGATCGCGCTCCTGGTGACATTGCTGGCCATCGTGTTCGTCGCGGTGGATCTGCTGCCGGGCAACGCGGCACGTTCGGCGCTCGGCAGGGACGCGGATCCGGCCGCGCTGGCGGCGAAGGAGCACGAGCTCGGCCTGGATCGCGCGCTGCCGGTGCAGTTCCTGGACTGGATCTCCGGGGTGCTCACCGGAGACTTCGGGCAGACCGCCCGCGGGAATTCGATCGGTGCGCTGCTGGCCGACAAGTTCCCGCAGACTCTGCTGCTCGGTGGGATCGCGTTGCTCCTGACCATCGCGGTGTCGCTGGGACTCGGCTGCTGGTGGGCGATGCGTCCGGCCGCGCTCGGAGCACGAATTCTGCAGCCCGTCAGCACTGTTGCCGTGGCGGTACCGGAGTTCGTCGGTGGCACGATGCTGATCCTGGTGTTCTCCCTGGCCACCGGATGGCTTCCGGCCGTGACCATTACCGGCCGTTCCGGGTTTCCCGTCGGCCCCGAGATGCTGGTGCTTCCGGTGCTGGCGTTGGCGATTCCGCAGATCGGCTGGAACGCCCGAGTGGTGCGCTCGGCGCTGCTCGATGTCGCGGTGGCTCCACATGTGGAAAGTGCTGTGCTGGAAGGACTACCGGCGCGCACGATTCTGCTCCGGCACATGCTGCCGTTCGCGGCGCCGACCATCGTCGCCGGATACGCCACCTCTGTCGGGATGCTGTTCGGCGGCGCGCTGGTGGTCGAGACGCTCTTCAACTATCCCGGTGTCGGCGCCGTTCTCGCCGGGTCCGTCGCCGACCGTGACTCCACCATGGTCGCCGCGGTGGTCGCCCTGACGGCGATCGTCATCATGGTGCTGCTCGCGATGGCCGACATCGTCCGGACGTGGGCGTCGAGGAGTGCGCGATGAGCAAGCCCGGCTTCGGAGGTCGCACGGTGGTGTCCAGGTGGGGCGCGTACTCGGTGGCGGCCGGGGTGGGGCTGGTTGTGCTGCTCGCGGTGGCCGGGCCGCTCTTCGCGCCCTACCCGGGGGACAAAGCCGTCGGGATGCCGTTCGCGCAGCCGGGTGGGGGAGCGTTGCTCGGGACGGATCGGCTCGGCCGGGATGTGCTCAGCCATCTGCTCACCGGCGGCACGCAGTTGCTGGCCGTCTCCGCGGTGATCGCGGTGGCGGTGACCGTGCTGTCGGCCGTGCTCGGCGCGATCGCCGCCGTGCGCCCGCGCGCGGGCAAGGTCATCGAACTCTGCGGGGACCTCGTGATCCTGCTGCCCGCGGTCCTGGGCATCCTGCTGGTGCTCACCGCATGGCCGCAGGGTGGCGTCACCGCGCTGATCGTGGTGTCGCTCATCTTCGGAGTTCCCTACTGCGCCAGGATCTTCGCGGCCTCCGCCTCGACCGTCGCGGCCTCCGGCTACGTCGAAGCCGCCGTCGCCAGCGGAGAATCCCTGTCCCACCTGGTCTTCCGCGAAATCCTGCCCAATCTCCGCGCCGTCTTCACCACCCAGCTCGGCCTCCGCTTCGTCGTCGCCGTGTATCTCGTGAGCACCATCGCCTTCCTCGGCGTCTCCGCGCTCGATCCCGACAACTGGGCGATCATGGTCCGGGACAATGCCTCCGGGCTGCTCTTGAATCCCTGGGCGGTGCTGGCGCCGAGCGCTGCCATCGCCATCGTGGCGGTCGGTGTGAATCTGGTGGTGACCAGTGGGCCCAGGACCCGTCAGACCCCGGCAACCGCACCGGAGGCGGTCGACGCGGGCGGGGTTGCGCCGGCGGGAGCTGGATGTGGGATCTCGGTGGTGGATTCGGGGGAGGCGGTGGCGGTGGACGGGTTCAGCGTTGTCGCTGACAGCGGGGCGGTGCTGCTGGCGCCGTTGTCGTTTCGGCTGAAGTCGGGGACGGTCACCGCGCTCACCGGTGCATCGGGTGCGGGAAAGTCGACGGCGATGCGTGCGCTGCTCGGACAACTGCCCGCAGGCGCTCGCGGGCAGGGCACCGTGCTCGTCGCGGGGCGAGATGTGTTCGCGCTCGACGCGGGCGCGCTGCGCGCATTCCGTCGTGAACAGATCGCCTACGTCGGCCAGGATCCCGGCTCCGAACTCAACCCGCTGCTTCGCGTCCGGGCAGTCCTGGCCGAGGCTGCGCCGGGCACCTCCGACGCCGAACGCCTCGCCGTCCTCGCGCGAGTGGGCCTCGAGCGCACCCATCTCCGCCGTCGCTGCGCCCGCCTCTCGGGCGGGCAGCAACGCCGTGTCGCCCTGGCCCGAGCCATTCTCCGCCGACCCCGAATCCTCGTCCTCGACGAACCACTCGCAGGTCTGCACAGCACTCTCCGCACCGAAATAGCCCAGCTGATCTCGACTCTCGCCACCGAGAACCGCACGGCCGTCCTTCTCTCCGGCCACGACACCGACGCGATCAACGCCGTCGCCGATACGGTGATCGAGCTCCAGCCACCCGGTGATCGTTCGGCGAATGTCGCCGCTGTGGTGGCTGATTCGGTGCGAGCCGAACACCTGTCCAACGGGCACTCGGCGGCGACCGGACGTCGACCTGTCGACCCGCCCGGCGAGGTCCAGGGGAGCGAGACAGCATCTCGCACCGAAGGCCAGGCGGTCGCGGGCGAGGAGATCGCCCTGCACGCCGAGGCGATCAACGCTGACGCGGGCGGCCACAGGGTGCTCGAGAACATCGGTTTCAGCCTGCCCACAGGCGCGGCCCTCGCTGTCGTGGGGCCGTCCGGGGCGGGTAAGACCACGCTCGCGCGGGTGATCGCGGGTTTGCACACCGACGCCGTCGGATCGCTGGATGTCGGTGGTGTGCGCGTTCCGGTGGGGAGCAGACGGCGGATCGGGGTCGGTGCCAACGGGATCCAACTCGTCACCCAGAACCCGCGCGCGGCATTGAACCCGCGACGCACCGTCGAGCAGACCCTGGCTCGCCCTTTGCGCCGCATCGCACGGGTCCCCAGACCTGAAATCCGCACCCGCGTCACCGCCCTGCTCGCCGCTGTCGACCTCCCCGCCGACCTCGCCGCCCGCCGCCCCCATCAACTCTCCGGCGGCCAACGTCAACGAGTGGCCCTGGCCCGGGCCCTCGCCGCCGACCCAGCCGTCCTGATCTGCGACGAGATCACCACCGCCCTCGACACCGACACCGCCGCGGCGATCATGTCCCTGCTCGACCGGCTCCGCGCCGACCGAGCCACCACGATCATCCTGATCAGCCACGACATGACCCTGGTCCGCGGCCACTGCACCGACCTTCTCGTCCTCGATCACGGCCGAATAGTCGAATCAGGCACCCCGGCAACCGTTCTCGCCGCACCCTCGCACCAGGCCACCGCCGACCTGCTCGGCTGACGCCCGGTGCGGGCCGCGGAGTCGGTGGCCTGCTGTGGCTTTCTCTGAGAACTCCCTGTGAGATGTGCGTAAACAGCGCCGGATCTGGATGATTGAACAGATGTCAGTGCAGAAGGTCGGCGTGGCCGCCGCAGTCGCGATCAGCGCCCTGTTAGCGGGGTGCAGTTCGCTCGCGTCGATCCCCGATGACATGCCGCCGGGGCCGGGCGTCGCGCTGCCGCTGATCGATGTCGACGCACCCGGCCGCGCGGCCGAACAGTTACGCGGCTGGGCCGACGAGCAGTCCGACGCGATCGGCATCCAACCGGTCGCCCTGGAGGCCTACGGCTACGCCGCCGCCGTGCTGGCGAAGTCGAAGCCCGAATGCGGGATCGCCTGGACCACCATCGCCGGCATCGCCAGCGTGGAGAGCGGACACGGAACCCACCGTGGTGCCGGCGTCGACGCCGACGGGACAGTGCGCCCGGCGATCATCGGCGTCGCCCTCGACGGCACCAAGGGCAACGCCGACATCCGCGACACCGACGGCGGCAGCCTCGACGGCGACACCACCTACGACCGCGCCGTCGGCCCGTTGCAGTTCATCCCCGAAACCTGGAAGCGCTGGGGCGTCGACGCCAACGGTGACGGCGTGGCCGACCCGCAGAACATCGATGACGCCGCCCTCACCGCCGCCCGCTACCTCTGCACCCGCGGCGGCGATCTGACCTCGGCCGACGGCTGGCAGCGCGCCCTGTTCGCCTACAACCAGTCGAACAAGTACATGCATGTGGTGCGCGATCGCGCCGCCATATACAGCATCGGCCGCCGCGTGTAGTTGCCCACGGCCCGGAGTGCCGGTTACTCCCCACTCCGCCGAGACGATAGGCTCGGCACCGCACGGCCCTTCCCGTGATACCTACCGTGCCTTCCGTCGTAAGGAGCAGTTTTCGTGGCCATTATCGAACAGGTCGGAGCTCGCGAGATTCTGGATTCGCGCGGCAATCCCACCGTCGAGGTCGAGATCGCCCTCGACGACGGCACCCTGACCAGGGCAGACGTACCTTCCGGTGCGTCCACCGGCGAGCACGAGGCCGTCGAGCTGCGTGACGGCGGCGACCGCTACGGCGGCAAGGGTGTGACCAAGGCCGTCGAGGGTGTTCTCGACGAGATCGCGCCCGCCATCATCGGCCTCGACGCCGTGGAGCAGCGCACCGTCGACCAGGTCCTGCTGGATCTGGACGGCACCCCCGACAAGTCCCGCCTCGGCGCGAACGCCCTGCTCGGTGTGTCGCTGGCCGTGGCCCGCGGTGCCGCCGAGTCCTCGGGTCTCGAGCTCTTCCGCTACCTGGGCGGCCCGAACGCCCACGTGCTGCCGGTCCCGATGATGAACATCCTCAACGGTGGCGCGCACGCCGACACCGGCGTGGACGTGCAGGAATTCATGGTCGCCCCGATCGGCGCGCCCACCTTCCGCGAGGCGCTGCGCTGGGGCACCGAGGTGTACCACTCGCTCAAGGCCGTGCTGAAGGAGAAGGGCCTGTCCACCGGTCTCGGTGACGAGGGCGGCTTCGCCCCCGACGTCGCGGGCACCGTGGAGGCGCTCGACCTGATCAGCATCGCCATCGAGCGCGCGGGCTACAAGCTCGGCACCGATGTGGCGCTGGCGCTCGACGTGGCCGCCACCGAGTTCCACACCGAGGGCGAGGGTTACAAGTTCGAGGGCAAGGTCCGCACGGCCGCCGAGATGGGCGATTTCTACGCTGACCTGCTCACCAAGTACCCGCTGGTCTCCATCGAGGACCCGCTGTCGGAAGACGACTGGGACGGCTGGGTCGCACTGACCGACGCCATCGGCGACAAGGTGCAGCTGGTCGGCGACGACCTGTTCGTCACCAACCCCGAGCGCCTCGAAGAGGGCATCGCCAAGGGCGCGGCCAACGCGCTGCTGGTGAAGGTCAACCAGATCGGCACGCTGACCGAGACCCTCGACGCTGTCGAGCTGGCGCACCGCAACGGTTACAAGACCATGATGTCGCACCGTTCGGGCGAGACCGAGGACACCACCATCGCCGACCTCGCGGTCGCCGTGGGCTCGGGCCAGATCAAGACCGGTGCCCCCGCGCGTTCCGAGCGGGTCGCCAAGTACAACCAGCTGCTGCGCATCGAGGACGCCCTCGGTGATTCGGCACGCTACGCGGGTGACGTGGCCTTCCCGCGTTTCACCGGCGAATTCTGAAAGCAGTACAGGGGCGGTAGCGAATGACCGAGCGACGTGCGCGTGGAACCAGTCCTGGTGGACGAGGCGACAGGCGCACGTCGCGGGCCGCGCGCTCCCGCCCCCGTCTCGACACGCCGAGCCGCCCCACCGCGGCCAAACGTCCCACCCGCCGCCGCCCGGATTCGGCCACCTCGCGCAAGCCCAGCGGCAAGCTCGAGCGCAGCGAACACACCATCCTCGGTCTCTCGACCGGGAAAGCGGTGATCCTGGCGGCGGTGCTGTGCGGCCTCGCGCTGACCTTGGCCGTGCCGACGCGCACCTACTTCAGTCAGCGCGCCGAGGCCGTGGCACTGGCCAAACAGCGGACCGAACTCGAAGCCGACCTGGCGGGCTTGCGCGATCGTCGTGCGCAACAGCAGGATCCGGCCTACATCCGCTCCGAGGCGCGTGATCGCCTGCGCTTGGTGATGCCCGGCGAAACCCCCTACATCGTGCAGATTCCCGGCATCGAAGCACCAGCGCCGCCGCCGATGAGCACCCGCACCGCGGCGCCCGACCCCTGGTACACCGACCTGTGGCGCAGCATCTCCGAACCAGCCCCGGAAGGACCACGGTGACGACACCGAACGCCGACGACCTCGAGATCATCGCGAAGCAGTTGGGCCGCGAGCCTCGCGGTGTGCTCGAAGTCGCCTACCGCACCCCCGACGGCCTGCCCGCCGTGGTGAAGACCGCGCCCCGCCTGCCCGACGGCACCCCGTTCCCCACGCTCTACTATCTGACCGATCCCCGGCTCACCGCCGAGGCGAGCAGGCAGGAGTCGGCCGGCGTGATGCGCGAGATGACCGAACGCCTCGCCACCGACCCCGAACTGGCCGCCGCCTACCGTCGCGCGCACGAGAGCTACCTGGCCGAACGTAACGAGATCGAGTCCCTCGGCACTGATTTCACCGGTGGCGGCATGCCCGACCGGGTGAAGTGCCTGCACGTGCTGATCGCGCACTCCCTCGCCAAGGGGCCCGGTCTGAACCCCTTCGGTGACGAGGCCGTCGCGCTGGCCGCCGCCGCGGGCTTCCGTGGGACCGCGATCCCCGCCGACTGGCCCGCCGCACCTGACGAACAGGCATAATCGCGGGCAGTGCCCGTACGTGGGTCGAGACCTCTGGAGGACACCATGAGTGAGCGCATCGCCGCAGTCGACTGCGGCACCAACTCGATCCGCCTGCTGATCGCCGAGGTCGGGGCCGACGGCGGCCTCACCGACGTGCATCGGGAGATGCGCATCGTGCGGCTCGGTCAGGGTGTGGACGCCACCGGACGGCTCGCGCCCGAAGCCATCGAACGCACCCGCCTCGCCCTGGCCGATTACGTGGATGTGATGGTGGCGCAGGGTGTTTCGCGCGTCCGCATGGTCGCCACCTCCGCCACCCGTGATGCCGCCAACCGCGACGACTTCTTCTCGATGACCCGCACCGAACTCGGTCGTGTCGTGCCGGACGCGGTCGCCGAGGTGATCACCGGCGACGAGGAAGCGCGGCTGTCCTTCGCCGGTGCCGTCGGTGAATTGTCCGCTGACGCGGGACCTTTCGTCGTGGTCGACCTCGGCGGCGGCTCGACCGAACTGGTCGTCGGCGACGAGAACGGTGTCCAGGCCGCCTATTCCGCGGATATCGGCTGCGTCCGCATCACCGAGCGCTGCCTGGCGGGCAACCCGCCGACCGCCGACCAGGTCGCTGCCGCACGAGAATTCGCCCAGCAGAAGCTCGACGAGGCCTTCGCGAAGGTCCCTGTCGACAAGGTGCACACCTGGGTCGGGGTGGCGGGCACGATGACCACGATCACCGCCGTCGCCCTCGATCTGCCCGAATACGACTCCGCGCGGGTGCATCTCACCCGCCTGAGCCTCGCCGAGGTGCACCAGGTCTGCGACCGCCTGATCGGCATGAACCACGACGAACGCGCCGCCCTCGGCCCGATGCATCCCGGCCGCGTCGATGTGATCGGCGGCGGCGCGGTGATCACCGAAGTGCTGGCCGACGAATTGTCGAGCCGCGCGGGAGTTTCCGAACTGGTCGTCAGCGAACACGACATACTCGACGGTATCGCCATGTCGATCCTCGACGCACCCGCCTGACTCCCCGACGAGCGGGAATCGGCACCGGTTCGGCCCGGCGGGTGGGCGCGAACCGGGTCAGGTGTCCGAGGCTGCGAGCGTCTCGGCTTCGGCCCGGAGTTCGGCCGCCTCGACGGTCCGCTCCAATGCTGTCAATCCGGCGATCTGGGTGGTCAGCGCGGTAACGAGCGACGCCTTCAAGCCCTGCCCGAGCAACTGAACCGCGACCGCCCGCTGTTTCGTCGCGGTTGTCGCCCGGGGCCGGGTGGCTTTCGCGACCAGCGCCGGAAACCGCTTGTCGAAGCGGCGCACGAGCTGACGACGCAGGTCGATCTCTTCGGCCCGTAGCTCGACGGCTTCGCGCTTACGGCGGAGTTCGTCGAGGTAGAACGCCTCCTCGTAGAGCGACTGCGCCAAGTCGAGCATCTTCGCGTGCCTCAGCGGGCCGCTGACCATCTCGCGGCGTGCCGCCGACGATTCCGCCGCGTGCATCAAGGCCAGGTCGGTGTGGGCGCTGATCCAGTATCGGCGCGCCATCCTGGCGTGGTATTCACCGAGCTTGCCGTTGATCCCGTGCGCCCCGATCGCGAAGGGCGGTGGCCGGAGCCCGAGTGTGGGCCCCGAGGCATACATCGACGACCGATCGATACGCGGCGTCTGCTCCAGATGCGCCGATGCGAGCTCCTGTTCGACGTGCCGCAGCGCGGTGCCGTGGGCGAGCAGCCAGCCGTCGGCCACTTCGGAGGCGACCGCGAGATAGGTCACCGCGCCGAGGAACAGCGCCCCGGCCGCGGCGACCGGCCAGGTCCACCCCGAGGGCGACAACTTCCACACCGATATCGCCACCGCGTCCGCCACGGCGACCGACACGAAGAACCATCCGGCGAAGCGGGTTCCGCGAGCGGACAGGGTGGCCAGTGCCATCCACACGATGCCCCGGCCGACACCCGTGAACCCGATGCCGGGTATCACCAGGACTATCAGCCAGGCTTCCTCGCCGGTCCACAACCACAGTGGCCCCGCGATCGACCAGGCGAGTAGTGCCCAGATGAACGCGGCTCCCCAGCTACCGAAATCCTCCCCATCCATGCCGCGATGTTCGCAGGTGCCGCCGACAGAAAGCTTGACGGATTCTTGGAATCTCCCGGTTCAGCTCCCGGTGCGCTCGCGATGCTTGCATCCGGGCCAGCAGCACGGCCGCCGCTGACCTTCCTCGAGTTCCTCCTGGGTGCGCCGAATCCGCCGTGCGCGGGTCGCGTCCTGTTCGGCGTCCTCGACCCAGCAGATGAACTCGTTGCGGGCCAGCGGCGTGATGTCCTGCCAGGCACCCAGCGCCACCGGGTTGCCGAGCAGCGCCGCACGCAGATCGGCAGGCAACTCGTGCACAACGCCCCCGGATACTTGTCGACTGCTCATCGGTCCACGGTAGCGCGCAAGCGTTCGACCTGCGGGTATCGCGCACTTCATCAGCGATGCTAGACAAAGTAGACTATATGTCTCACTATGGAGTCATGAGTACAACGACGTCTCATTCGGTGCGGTTCGAACTTCGCTCCGGAGACACTTGGCGCGATCCCTGGTCCATGTATTCCGCACTGCGCGAACATGATCCGGTCCATCGGGTGATCCCCGACGGTCTGGAATCCAATGACTTCTACGTGCTGTCGCGGCACCCCGACGTGTGGGCGGCCGCCCGCGACCCCGAGACCTTCTCCTCGGCATCGGGCCTGACCGTCGACTACATCGACCTGGTGGCCGCCGGGTTCGGTGGCGTCAAGCCGTTCGTCTTCATGGACCCGCCCGAGCACACCGACTTCCGTCGCAGGGTGGCGCCGGGATTTACCCCACGCCAGGTGAATTCGGTCGAGCCCGCAGTGCGCCGATTCGTCGTCGAGCGCATCGAGCGACTGCGCGCGGAGGGCGGCGGCGATATCGTCGAAAAGCTGTTCAAACCGCTGCCCACCATGGTGGTCGCGCATTACCTCGGCGTGCCGGAACACGATCACGGCAAGTTCGACGAGTGGACCGAGAACATCGTCGGCGGTGCGGTCGCGGGCGCCGGGCTGGCCGCGGGCGACCAGAACGCCTTCACCGCCGTCGGTGAACTGGTCGGCTACTTCACCGAACTGATCGCCCGCCGCCGCGTGGAACCGGGCGACGACACCATTTCGCACCTGCTGGCCTCCGGCCTCGGCGCCGACGGCGACAACGACGGCCTGATCGCGATTCTCGGCTTCGCGTTCACGATGATCACCGGCGGCAACGACACCACCACCGGCAATCTGGGGGGCGCGGTCCAGCTGCTCACCGCGAATCCCGACCAGCGCAGGCTGCTCGCCGAAGACCCCTCCCTGATTCCGGACTCCATCGAGGAGTTCCTCCGGATGACCTCCCCGGTGCAGGGTCTGGCCCGCACCACCACCCGTGATGTCGAACTGCACGACACCACCATCCCGGCCGGTCGTCGCGTGCTGCTGCTCTACGGCTCCGCCAACCGCGACGAGCGCGAGTTCGGCGCCACCGCAGCCGAACTCGACGTTCGCCGCAATCCCAAGCGCATTCTCACCTTCAGTCACGGCCACCACCACTGCCTCGGCGCGGCCGCCGCCCGCATGCAGGCGCGCGTGGCGCTCGAGGAACTCCTCTCGCGGTGCCCGAATTTCACCGTCGACCTCGATGCGGTGCAATGGTCGCAGGGCAATTACGTGCGCTGGCCCGTCTCGGTGCCGTTCCGTGCGCAGGATTCGGCATGAACCGGCCGGAGGCAGTGGGAGGGGAAACAGTATGAGCGGTGACTGGCTGGCCGCCGATCGGGCGGACCTGGCTGCCGAACGCATCATCGACGCGGCCGCCGAACTGTTCGCCGAACACGGGGTGGCCGCGGTCGGCATGGCCGAGATCGCCAAGGCCGCCGGATGCTCCCGCGCCACCCTGTATCGCTACTTCGACAATCGGCACGCGGTGCGGCTCGCCTTCGTGCACCGCGAGACCCGCCGCATCGTCGCCCAGCTCGACGAGCGGTTCCGCGACATCACCGACCCGGGAGAACGCATCGTCGCCGCGATGCTCGGCGCGGTCGAGGAAGTTCGCGCCAACCCCCTGCTCATCGCCTGGTTCCGCCCCGCCGACTCGGGCACGGCGGGGCGGATCAGCCAGGACTCCGACGTCATCGAGTCCCTGGCCGCGACCATCTTCGCCCCCACGGACCTGACCGACCCGGAGCGAAGCCGCCTGGCCCGCTGGCTCACCCGCGTCATCGTCTCCCTGCTGTCGGCTCCCGGTCGCGACGCTGCCGACGAACGCGCCATGCTCGAGGAGTTCGTCGCCCCGGTCGTCACCCGCACCTTCGCCTCACCGAATTAGAACGTGTTCTATATTCGAGGGAAAGTTCCGGCGATCCCTCGGGAGTCCAGATATGTACCAGTGGTCAGACGAAGACCTGATGTTCCGCGACGCTGTGCGCGGCTTCATCGCCAAGGAGGTCACCCCGCACGTCGACCAGCTGGAGAGTGGTGCGCTGCCGCCGTTCGACATCATCCGCAAGCTGTACGCCACCTTCGGGCTCGACGAGATGGCGCGCGACGGCCTCGAGAAGGCGCTCGCCCGCGAAGAGGCGGGTACCACCGGCTCGGGCAAACCGGGCGGCGGTTTCAGCGGCGCGGGCAGCATGGGTGTGGTCCTCAACAGTGAGCTCGCCGGCGTGAGCCTGGGTCTGGTGGCCTCCATGGGTGTGAGCCTCGGTCTCGCCGTGGGCACCATCCGCAGCCGCGGCACCCTCGCGCAGAAGAAGCGCTGGCTGCCCGAGCTGGTCACCATGGCGAAGGTCGGCGCCTGGGCCATCACCGAACCCGATTCGGGCTCGGACGCGTTCGGCGGCATGAAGTCCTACGTCCGCCGCGACGGCGAGGACTACATCCTCAACGGCCGCAAGACGTTCATCACCAACGGTCCGCACGCCGACGTCACCATCGTCTACGCCAAGCTGGACGAAGAGGACGGCACCGACCGCCGCGACCGCAAGGTGCTGACATTCGTGCTGGACAAGGGCATGCCCGGCTTCGTGCAGAGTCCCGCGTTCAAGAAGATGGGCATGAACTCCTCGCCCACCGGCGAACTGTTCTTCGAGAACGTCCGCATCACCCCCGACCGGCTGCTCGGCGAAACCGAGAACCCGGCCAAGGGCGACGGAAAAGACAGTGCCAAGGAATCTTTCGCGGCCGAACGCATCGGCATCGCCTCCCTCGCCCTGGGCATCATCAACGAATGTCACCGCCTGTGCGTGGATTACGCCAAGTCCCGCACGCTGTGGGGCAAGGAGATCGCGCAGTTCCAGCTCATCCAGCTGAAACTGGCCGAGATGGAGATCGCGCGAATCAATGTGCAGAACATGGTGTTCAACGCCATCGAGCGCACCGCCGCGGGCGACAAGGTGACCCTCGCCGAGGCCTCGGCGATGAAGCTCTACTCCTCCCGCGCCGCCACCGAGGTCGCGATGGAGGCCGTGCAGCTGTTCGGCGGCAACGGGTACATGGCCGAATACAAGGTCGAACAGCTGGCCCGTGACGCCAAGTCGCTGATGATCTACGCGGGCAGCAACGAAATCCAGGTCACCCACATCGCCAAGGGCCTGATCAGCGGGTAAACGCCCGAATCGCGCAGACCCGCACATCTGATCTCACCTTGAACACGGCAGAACCGTACGAGCGAGGCTGTGTGTCGTGCTCGTACGGTTCAGCGGTCGCCGACGAAAGAGATCAGGCGGTGGGGGTGAGGAGTTGGTTGAAGAACGAGCGGTAGCTGCGCAGCGCGCGCCGCAACGACTCGGTGTCCGGGCTCTCCGACCACTGGTCCGCGATGATCCCCTTGCGCGCGGCGTAGGTGCTGGTGAGCTCGTGGATCAGTTCGGTGACCAGCTCGTCGGCCTTGAAGACGGCATCATGGGGATCGTCGACGAAGGTGCCCTGCAGATCGCGCCAGCGTCCGCGCAGCTGTTCCAGAGACTTCTCGTCGAACAGCGGGACGACGTCATCCTCCGCGTCGGTGGCCGGGCTCTGCTGCTGGACGACCGGCTCGGGCTCGGTGCCGCCCGCGGCGACGATGTCGGACTCGTCGGCGGTGTCGATGCGCCGGTGACCCGTGCGCGTCTCGTCCGCGGTATCCGCGCCTCTGCCCGCGATGAAGGTCGTATCGGAACTGCCGTCCACGGAGGAGGAGGTCTTGGGATCGCGTCGGGAATCGGGTTCGATGACCTCGGCGTCGATCACGTGGTGCTCGCCACGCTTCTCGGCCGCGACGCGGTCGTGCTCGCCGAGGTTGTCGCGCTCGATATCGTCGGTGCGCGAATCGGTTTCGGCTCGGTCGTATTCGGTGCTCATGACACGGTGTCCTTCTTGTGCGTGGTGTGGCCGTTCGTCAGATCGAGGAACAGGGCGCGATAGTGCACGAGGGCGGTCCGAAGGTCCTCGGTGCTCGCCTTGCCCTTCGCGTGCTCGACCGCGATGCCGTGAGCGTCGCGATAGTGCCCGAGCGTCGAGGCGTGCTCGACGGAGAGGTCGGCGACCTGCTGGTCGAAACCTTCTGTGGGGTAGCCACGTTCGGCCATGACAGTCGTCACGAGCCGGTCGGCCTCGCCGACGGCGTCGGCGGGCTCGTCGACGAAGCGCTCCTGCACGCTCGCCCAGTCCTTGGTGAACTCCTCCTTGCGTTCGGGCGTCAGTTCACGCAGGTCGAGCGAGTTGTGTCTGCGCTCTCGCTCCGCCAGTTCGCGTTCGGCGGCACGGCGATCCTCGGTCTGCTCGACGGCCCGGTCGTACTCGGGCCCGAAACGGTCGCGTAGACGCTTCCGGCGTAGGTATGGCGGCACCAGAAAAGCCGCACCTACGAGTGCGACCACGATGACGATGGCAACTACCAGAATTCCGGAAGACACGGGTTTCTCCTTCTACGAGCCTCTTGCCCCGGTAGTGCCTCGAAAATCACTTCTCAAACAGTGGGCCCGCTCGCTCTCCGGGCCCGGCCCGCCGGTACCGGCGCCGAACGCGCCTGGCACTACCGCGACGGCAAGGTTCTCGCGGTGATCACCGCGAGCCAGGTGACCCGCTACGAGATGGACTGCCCCTAACGGCCCATCGGGCACCCAGGCGGACGGTTACGGATCTAGCCGTTCGTGCGCTCGAAAGGTCCGCAGAGATCGCGGACGAGCGCGGGATCGGTGTAGATCTGCGCAGTGTGTGCCGTGCGGCACGAGGGAGCGAGGTTGCGGGTTTGTTTTTCCGGCTATTCGAGCAGGTAGTGGGCTCGTATACTGCGAAGATGCGAATCCATCGGAATGCTTATGCCGGCGCCGTGGTGATCGCCGCCGCGGTCGTCGCGCTAGCGCCGTCGGCTTCGGGTACGCCGCCGTCCGGGGTGGGCGTCGAACCGCTGAGCCAGGTCGATGTCAGTGCGTTCAGTCCATTCGCCTCGTTGCCGAGCAAGTTCACCTTCCGGCGGATCACCATCGAGCCCGGGGGGACGCTCGGGTGGCATTATCACGACGGGAATGTTCTCGCTGTGGTCACCGCGGGGCAGGTGACCCGATATGAGTCGGACTGCGTGGGGACGACGTACTCCGCCGGTCAGGGCTTGTCCGAGACTGTCGGACCGGATCACGTCCATGTCGGCCGTAATCTCGGCAGCGAGCCGGCGGTGCTGTACGTCGCGTATGTCAACCGTGCGAATGAACCGCTGTTCGTGGACGCCCCTGCCCCGGACTGCCCGTAGCCGCTTTTCGCACGTAGCTCGATTCGATCAGGTGCCGAGGCAGGCTTCGGCGCCGCCTGCGGCGAAGGTGTCGGTGCTGCAATAGGTGGTACTCGGGTAATACGGGCCCATCGTGTCGGCCGGGTCGCCCCCGGAGTCCTGGGACGCCTGGATCGAATTCGGATAGAACTCGGCGCTCGGGGTCATGTTCCGCAGGAACAGCACTTTGTCCACGTCGGTGCTGCCCCAAGGGATTACAGTCACGCTCGGGTCGGGGTTCGCTGGCACGTCCGCGGGTGCGGCAACCACATAGGTGTAGTAGCCGGACGCGTCGATCGCGGTCTGGAAGTCGGCCGCGCAGGCGACAACGGGGTAGGGCGAGCGCAGGTCGTTCTGGCACATCGACCAATACCGCACCTGCTGGTTCGGATCGGTAGGCGATTGTCCCGCACGGGTATTCGGGTAAGTCGGCGCCTTGCCTCGCACCACGAGCAGACGTCCGGGCTGATAGCTGATCCGTGTCCCGATGTATTTGTTGTCGCCGTTCGGGAAGAGCCCGGAGGTGCTGGCCGGGTTCCGGAATGTCGCCTCCGGGGTGTTGCCGGGGAACGCGCCCGAGGCCGCCCCGGCGATCGCCCGGTCGAAGGCGGCCTTGGCGACGTCGGCGACCGGGCCGGTGTAGGTGGCTGGATCGAAGGGCTGCGCGCAGGGCTGGGCAGGCACGTCGGCGCCCGCGATCGAGAGCTTCACATCGGGCAGCGGGACGCCGCCACTGAGCAAGGCCGGGTCGGTCGGAACATAGACACGGACGATGACGAAGCCGATCGGTGTGCTCTGCCCACTCGCGACAGCCTGGATCTCGTTGCGGCTGTGGTCGGCCGGCCCGTTGACCAGCGTGGCGTGCCAGCGCCGCTGCGCGGCGGGCAGCGATGCGGCGGCGGCGTCGACGAACGGATTGGCGCTGCCCGGATCGGCGACGATCTGGTCGTCGCGCAAGGTGTCCACGGTGTCGAGGTCGGTCCCGTAGGTGTTCAACGAGAAATACCGGGCGGCCGGATAGGTACCGGACAACTCGATCGAGTCACCCGGTCCCAGCGCGTAGGGCATCAGCCAATACGTCGAATTCGCATCGGGGAAAGCCACATTCAGCACGGTGCTGTTGGACATGAACCGCCATGCGCACAGCGCCGAGTCCGGCGGATCCGCGGAGGCGGGCGCGGCGAACCCCACCGCGGCCAGCAGCGTTGCCACCACACAACCGACGCGAACGATCAAAGCCCCAACCGAATGCATGACGATCCCCTCGCTGCGCTCGAACCGGCGAACTGTCGAAGAATCCCGCGCGTCCACGTCACCGTGGTCGGCTCGCGATCAACGTAGTGCACTGCATGGCAGCGAACACCCACGGGCTACTCGTATCCCCACCTCACGCCATATCCAGGCGGGACCGTCGACGTCTGGAGCGCGCCGTTTACGGGGCTCGCCGTGGTTCCGGCATCGCGCACGCCAGCCCGTCGGCCATCCCGGTCGGCTGCACACCGAGACCTTGATTGAGCCTGGCCCGCTGGTTCTCCCACGCGATGCTCGCCGCCAACTCGGCCAGCTGTGCCTTCGACAGATGGGTGAGCAGAGTTTCGCGCAATTCGTCGATATCGACCGCCGGCGTCACCGTCATCGCCTCCGCGAACGCGATCACCAGCTTCTCCAGCTCGGTGTAGGCATCACTGGTCCGATACCGAGGCAGATCGACGAGCTGCTGCTCGGTCAGCCCCGCCGTATGCGCCAGCGCCGACCCGATATCGAGACAGAACTGACAGGCCACCAGCCCCGCCGTCTTGAGCTCGGCCAGCTCTTTGAGCCGAGGATCCAGCTTGTTGCTGAACAGCAACGCCGTCTCATACCCCATGGTCGCCGCCGCGATCTGCGGCCGCCGCCCGAGCCACCCCACCAGATCCCCCCGATGACGCCGAGCCTGCCCCAGCACCTTGATGTATCCCCGAACCCGCGTGACCACCCGCATCGATAACACCCCTTCGTGCCGACGATTCCCTGCCCATGAACCTACGCCGGGACCCCACCGAACCCCAGGGTGATCCGCCTCGCTTTCAAGCGGGGGAGAGGGGCGCAACGCCCACCGAAAGACGCCGCGACCCAGCGCCATGGGTCATGCTGAGTGCCCCCACAGGGACTCGAACCCTGACCGTTCGGGGGTTTTCGGTGTTCACATTCGATCCCACCAGATCACGGCGGTCGGTCTACCTGCGGCGATGGCAAGGCGTGCTGCACGTTCAGTCCCGGATGATCACGGGCACCTGCGGGCCCACGGTGCAGACCCTCGACGCGAGACGATGCACAGCTATTTCGGGTTGACAAGTCCGCTGTACCTCATCGGCCGACGCAACAGAATTCGCTGCGGGACCGCCAGATATGGGTTCTGCGGCCAGATCGGCGCACGAGGGATGCGCCGGTGCGGCCAACGCTTGACAGATTGTTGCGGTTCCAACCCTGCCGTGGATAGGCTGGGCCCCGTTGTCTTGATGAGGGGGTCGCGTGTCAAGTGAGAATGATACGCCTACAACAGTTTTCGCGATGGTTCCAGTAGAAGTGACCGACGCGGGTAACTACGTCCAGCAAGTCGCCGAGTCGATGATCAACGGACTCAGTTCGCTCGACCGCGAGGTATCTGGCGTCCTCAGCAACTGGACAGGATCGGCGGCAGACGCCTTCGGGGAAGGCTGGACTGAAACCAAGAAGGGTGCCGCCGACGTGTTGAACGCCCTCAACATCATGGGCGAACTCTTGGGTGACGCGAGCAAAGCCATTGTCAGCCAGGACATCTCCAATTCTAATGCCCTAAGCTCGCTCGATCTACCAGAACTGAACCTGTGATGGTCGACCACTCCCGCGACTTCGCCTTCGACATCGACGAGCTAGACAAGCTCATCAGCCGCGCCGATGGATTCATCGGATTCCTCACCGAGAGCCTCGATGGCATCAACCACCGAATCGCCACCATCCAACAAACCTGGCACGGAGCTGCTGCCACCGCTCAAGAGGACGCCTACCGAGAATGGGCAACTGGGGCTGCAGCGGTGGTTGACGGGCTCACCCAGATGTACAACGCCGCCGTCACTGCCCGCGACGCCTACAGCCAAGCATCAGACATCAACTTGAGAATGAGCGGCGGCTAAACTTTGTGGCCTCGATCTCCCCGCAGTCCTATGAGACCGCAGCCAAGGCCTGCTACGACCTATCGGAGAAATTCCAAACCGTCTACAACTCACTGCAAACCGTTATTTTAGACACCCCCGCGATGGCCGGGGGATATAGAGCAGTCCAGCCGTGGTCGAAGGCCTACGATATCCGCGCCGCCGCAGTGGCCACGGTCTCGACCAACTTCGCGCGCGCCCTGCGAAAATATGCCGACATACTGACCGCGTCCAACTACAACTGGACGCTCGGGGAATACATCGCCAACATCGACCCCAACAAAGGCGACCCCCCAACGTTGCCCACCGGCTTCCCCACGGAACTACCCTACGGCCCGGGCATAGCTGCTGGTGTCGCCTCATCGGGAACATACAGTAACGGACTGCAAACAGACTGGACCGAACTACAAGACAAAGTCACCACGCTTGTCTCTGGCGGCCAAGTCCCTGACGGCGACACCGAAAACCTCGAGCGCGCGGCAACCGCATGGAAGACCTTCGGCAATTCAGACCCGCTTGAATACGGTGTGGCACAACTACTCACGGTCGCCTCCGGGCTGGAGCGCGGCTTCGGATCTCAGGTCCCAAGAGACATTCCGAACCACGCAACCAACCTTCGCACGCTCGCTCACAGCCTCCGCGACATCCGTACCGCGGCCGGCGATATCGCAGCGGCGATCGAGGCCCACAAGGTTGCTCTGACGACGATGCGCGCGGACATCAACACCCAGTTCGCGATGGTCGTGGTCGTCACCGCCATCTCGATTGGGCGTTCGACGGTAACCGTCAAAGAGCCACCAACAAAAACAAAAACACCAAGCAAGCAACAATCATCCGACCCCAACGGAAACAAAGTCGAGATCGATATCGACTTCCTCAACGATGCCGCCGGGGCCATCGCCGGACCTGCCAACACCTTCCTCGCTACACTCGGCGGCCTCACCTTCACCACAGCAGAGCTGACCAACGGCCAGCTGCTGACCATCGTCGCACTGCCAATACTGATCACTGAAAGGCAGGGCGTAGCGCTCACAGACCAAGGACAATCTCCAATCAATGGAGCAGAGGAAGCCGAAAAGGTTCGCGAACGCCTGGCTGCAAGCGGAGAAACGATAAAGAAAACTCGTAATGTCGCCGTGGCGCGGGGCGAGATTAACGGACAGCAAATCAGCCTAGACGCGGTCAGTGGCGACGACTCTCCAACGGGCACGGTGCAAAAACCGGAGAACCCGGTCCTAAAGCCAGAGTCCGACGATAAGCTAACGGTCCGGCCTACGGACTCCGAGTTTAAAATTCTTGATAGCTTAGCGCAACAGCTTGAGCCTGGCGCAACGGGGACAATCGACTTATATACTGAGCGTGAACCTTGCGATGCTTGCCAGAGTGTGGTAGAAGAATTCATGAAGAAATACCCTGGAGTGCAGGTGAAGGTTACCTATGGTGGATGACGGTAGTGACCACGACATAGAGATGTTCAGTCATGAGTTGATTGAGTCCGGATTTGCAACGAGCGACACGATAATAGGGTGTGACTCGGCGGAGATCGCACAGGTTTATTCCATTGCCCCCGAAGGCTTCCCCATCCCTGATGAGTATCAGGCCTTTCTTGAAAAGATGGGAAAGAAGGCTGGCACCCTCTTTAGAGGAACTGACCTATTCTTTCCGCGAATGCTCGATGCGGTAGAGGCGGCCGAAGATGTCTCCGGCAAGGGGTTAACGTTGGATGGCCGCTTTTTCTTCGGTCATCATCAAGGTTATAAAGTGTATTTCTTCAAGCGTGGATCCGGTGCAGTCTATGGCTACCAGGAGGGTACTTCCGAGGAGGAAAGGCTTGCAGATGGGTTCATCGAATTCCTTCGGGATTCCTGGCGTATCCAGCAGAGGATTCGCGAATCTACGGAAGCTATGCGTAGGGAGAGGCTTGGACGTATGGAATAGAATGCTCGTCGAGTAGGGGGCCCGGCGAGGATCTTGGTGAACCCCGACAGTAGGCGGCCGAGGCCGACGTTGGCGAGGTTGCCGCGGTCCAGGACTCGGCCGTAGCGGTGGTTGGTTTTGCGGACCGGGTCGGCACCGTTGGCGCGAACATGGTCGTGGAGGCTGTCGCCGTAGGGCGGGGAGGTGATCACCAGATCCACCTGACCCCGCAACTCGTGCGGGGCCAGCTCGCCCAGCTTGCGGGCATCACCGGAGTGGACGGCCGCATCGAGTCCGATACCCGCTTCCCGGGCGAGTCCGATGTTGGTGCGTGCCAGCTCCGCCCACCGGGTCTCGTATTCGACACCGACCGCGCGGCGGCCCAGGTGCAGCGACTCGACGAGGGTGGTGCCGATTCCGCCGCATCGGATCCAGGACGAGATCGCCGGGGCGCGGAGAACTCACCGACGGCGCGGGCAACGATCGCTTCGGGCCAGCGGTCGTTCGGATCGAGTTGATCGGGCCCCAAGGACCGAATCCATAGTCCTGAGCCGCGATCATTTTCGGTGAAACTGGTTGCTATACAACCAGGTTGGAAAAGGCCGCTCTCGTCGATCTCGCCGTGGGCAGAGGCCATGGTGGCGTAGTCGGCAAGTCGGTTCGCCCAGGTCGGTCAGAACCCGACGGTCATCGGCAGCCCATTCGCTCAACACCGGCACCAGGTCTTCGTCGGCGCATAGCGGGATGTCTTGGTGCGTCCGGCCACCACAGCGGAGAGCCACAGCGTCCATCCGTCCGGGGGTGTCATCGGCCAGGCAGGTTCGTTCCGTGGCCATGATGTTTACCTGACCATCGCGAGTCGACACGAGTCGGTTTTGGCCCGAACTCACGTGAGAGGAGCTGGGTGGGCATGTTTCGGAACTGGGGGATCTACTCGCTGCGGCGGTCCCGCATGACGATGGCTGGGCTTGGCAGGCAACAGGAAGTTTCGGCGCGAATTCTTGGTGTTTTTGGGAATCGCCCATATTTTGCACGTCCCCAGACCCAGCGACCGGGCCTGACCTGGTATTTGAGTGCCCCCACAGGGACTCGAACCCTGACTGTGCGGGTGTCGGCGGGGGCCTTTCGTCACGTTCGTGGATGCGTGTGGTTGAGTCTGAATATGTAGTGCCACAGTGGGTTTCGGTGGTTAGTCCGTGTGTGGTTGTGTGTGACGGAATGTGGGTGTGTCCGGTCGTTTATGCGGGGAAAGTAAGGGGGCGTCGCCCGGGTGGCAGCAACTAGGCGCCCATCGGCGCGGCCCCTGCATTCCGGGTGTACCGGTACCTCCGGTGCCCAGTGGCCGGCGCATACAACCAGTTCGGTTGTCCGGACGTGCCCGAACTGCTGGCCGTCGAGGTCGCTATAGCGGAACGCTGACGCGAGCGGGTCGAGGCCGGGAAACCAGCGACGTATTTCCGGGCAGGCCATCCACGAACGGACGATGCGGAGTTCGTCGGCGGTGGCTGGTGTCGGGGTCACGATGCGCATACCTCGGATTGTGAGGCGCACGGTGCACGGCGACCTACTCGGACCGGCCAAGGCGATCCATCAACGCGCCGGTTTGCGTCACCGCACGGGAGATCAACGAACCCACAGGAGATCAACAAACCGCGGCGCGGGGTGCGCCCCCTCAGTCTCGAGTCCACTCGCCGCCGGGGTACTCGGCGCGCAGCGTGGCCAGCAGCTCCTCCTGCTTGACCTTCCATTCCGCAGTCAGCTTGTCGGCCTCCTGCTTGAACTCGGCGCGCTGTTCAGCGGTCCAATACCGTTCGTCCATATCGAGATTGCGCGAGCGGTAGAAGTTCTCGAACTGGTCACCGGATGCTTTGCTGCGGGCACGCAAGAACTCATGAGCCAGCCGCGCCGAGTCGTCCTGTTCCGTCACCTCGCCACCTTCCCCCCGCCGTTTGTCAGCGGTCCGATTCGCGTCGATTGGGTCCAGGCAACCGCACCGGCGGCGCCAACGCACAGGAGATCAACAAACCGCCCTCGGTGGACCGGGGGCCGATGAGAAGCGCGCCGGTCTACAAACTCGCGCCGAGCCAGTGTGCGAACCCGAGCAGGCTTTCGGATTGGCGACGTTGCGCGGCGGCGATCCCGTACATCGTTTCTCGTACAGCTGGGTGCAGGCGGGTTTGCTGTGGTGCGGCAGCGCGGGCCTTGTTCAGCGCGGCCAACGCGCGATCCTGCTTCCCCGCCATGAGCCAGGCGCGTGCGTTGTCTTGCCAGTGGTGTCCTGCCCGTGGCGCGGCCATGTCACCGGGCAGAATCAACGCGGCCCCGTCGCGAGCAGCCTTGCCGGGGTCGCCGGCCTCCAGCTCGACTGCGCACGCGTGAATCTCGACGTTGCCCGGACCGAAGTCGGTTGTGTACAGGTCGCTTTCGTGGGTCATCGTGCGTGCGAGTGATCGTGCCTCCGAGATGTGGTCGCGCGCAACGTCGAGACGTCGACCGCGTGCCGCAACAATCGCGCCGCGCAAGTGGGCATACCCGCGCAACACTCGTTCGCCCTCGGTGTCACCAGGCACGAGTCCAATACCTCTGTCTACCAAGGACATTGCGACATCAGTGGACCCGTGCGCCATCAGCAGCCGTGACCGCTTCACCAACGAACGGACCGCGTAGGCGGAGTCCGTGGTGTGCGTCGCCGCAGAGTCGAGCCGGTCGAGTACCAGCGCGGTCAGCGACGAGTACCCGAGTCGGCAGCACGCACCCTCGGCGGCGATGTATGCGGCGCACAGCAGTTCATACGCGCGTTCCCGCTCGGCGTCATCGGCGGCCGCGTGCGCGGCGCCGTGTGCCATACGCAGCAGGGTGGGCAGGGCAGCGAGAGCGCGGCGGGTGCGGTCGTTGCGTAGCGCTGTCTCGACGGCGGCCAGTTCGTTCGCCAGCTCTGCGGCGGGTGGCGGGTCGAGCGGCTGCACGTAGGCGCCCTCGGCGAGGACAGCGCGCAATTCGGCGAGCCCCGCAAGGGGGCCCTCTTCCTCGATGGTGTCCACATAGGGCGTGCCGATGAGTCGGTCGGGGTCGACGCCGAGCACGCGGGACACGGCCGCGATGAACCCCGGCGACGCGATCTCTCGCCCCTGCTCGACAGCTTTGACCATCGACAGCGAATAGGCGGCGCGGGTCGCAAGCTGGCGTTGATTCAGGCCGGCCACTTTGCGTTCCGTCGCGATGGCCTGCCCTACGTGCGTGCCCATGTATCCGAGCGTACGTGCACGTGTGCCACCTTGTCGCGCGTTGTCACTGTCCTTTTGCTGTCCCTCTGCGCTCTTGCACGCCGCGAATCTGATTGCAGCCGCGCCGCCGGGTGGCTCTCATCCCCCGGCGGCGGAGGCACACCAACTCTGGAGAGAGAAGGCCGCCATGTGGGGGTTACAGCGGGATATCCAGGACGAAGTGCCGGAGCAGTCGCGAGCACCGGAGCCACGCTCCGCGGCGAACGCGGTCACGGTGCAGGAAATCATCGACCGAATCAGCAGCGAGCACGAAGCAGAGGGCCGCCCGTCGCCGGTCCTGAACCATGCCGCACCACGCGGACCGATCACGGTCGACTATGCGCGCATTCTGATGCGGCAGCATCGGGTCTGCCAGCGAGACGAGTGCCCAGCGAAACGCGCGGCGTTCGCGCTGCTGGTGGAGCGCGGGATCATGTCCCCGAGCCCATCCGCCGGGCAGCTCGAGCCGGGGAGGGTCCGAGCGTCGTGAATGACGATGACTTGGCGCGGGAACTGACCGTGCTGCACGCAGACACAACCGCGGCGATCAACGCGGCCGCACCCGAACCGGCCGAACCAGAAGCCGAACCGGCCGACATGATCGGACCGATCGTCCTCAGCAACGGCATGTGGGCGAACAAGTCGAACGGATGGTGGCGGGTAACCATCGACCGAGACGGCACCCTCGAAACGTTCTGCCGATTCACGGGCGCCACTCTCGACCGGTGTCGCCAGTGGGCTTCCGTTGTGGGCCCGCATCCCCTGCCTAACGGCATGTGGGGGATCTGGCGCAAGGGCTTCTGGTGGCTCACTAGCGATCGAGCAGGGGTCAACCTTGCGGTCAACCGTCCCGCGTTCTCGCTGGACGAGTGCCACCAGTGGGCCGAGAAGCTCACGCCGCAGTGACGCATTGTCTGCCGCGTAGACAGCTCCGCCCGCCCGGCTGCACGTTCGGCCAGGCGGGCGGTGCCGGTCAGATGGCTACAGCGGCGGACCTCTGACTACTCCCTCCGGGGGATGAGCGTGGCGGTCGGGTGCATGTCAGACCGTCACGGATAGAAGCCTGCGCGTGTCGGCTGCCTGACCTTGCCAGAGCGAAGGCGGTCGGCACGCGCAGGTCAGTTCGGGGCGACGACCGGACGTGACACGAGCCGTTCGGCACGTTCTTGAGGTGGCCGCTCGCCGTGCACGATGGCCGGATTTCTGACCCCCGATAAGTGGGTCAAAGGGAAGCCAGGCTGTCGGGCGACCGCGCACTGACGGGAAGCGATCCGATGCGCGCGGTGCCGTCCTCGAAGTCAGGCTCGGGGTTCCGGGGGAGACGGATTGAGTCGCTCGCACTCAGCCAAGGCATCGCGAGCCCTATCCAGTGCTCGCCGGAGCTGCGTAATTGACGCTTCCCATGCAGGCCTGTGCTTGGGAGGAATGTCGCTGAGAGGGACATCCTGCATGCTGGAGAGCTGCTGCTCAAGTTCGTCGACGATATGCCGTTTGCCTTCACATGGATCTGCCACGAACATCTCCTTGTCGCCTGATGAACGAACTTCGGAGCCCCACGGGCCCGAATTCTCAACTCGCCAACCGGGTCCAGCCTAGCGATATTCTGCCGTACCCCGAGGAATCCGAACAGACAATGCCGTACCGCGTCGGGGCTGATGGCAGCGTCTCAGCTCTTGTCAGCGGGATGGGTGGCGGATAGGAATATCGGGTGGCTGATCAACAGAGTGTTGCCCGGATCGTTACTGCCGTCTCGTCGGTTGTAGTCGCTGTGTGCGCGGTGGTGGTGACGGTAAAGGTGGCGGTCGCTGACCTCGACCCCGCCGAACCACCGCGGGTGCTGGACCAGGCGGCGCTGGAGCAGCAGGTGGCAAACCGGCTGCAGGGTGTGGGAGACAATCCAGTGGGCCGGGTGACCTGTCCCGGTTCTGTTCAGGTCGTCGTCGGTAACCAGTTCGATTGCGATACATGGGATTACCTGCGTTCCGTTAAGGCGCGCGTTGAGATCGTCAGCGATCAGGGCGAGATCGAGGTCACCAGGTCGTGACAGGAGACCGGGATTCGGGTTGATCCAGCATCTGAGGTGCCCCGCTAATCCGGAGAGCGGATTATCTGGTTCCAGCAGGAACCCGGTGATGATAGCTGGCTTCGTACTCGTCGGGTGATCGCCAGCCGAGCTTCTTCTGGATCCGCTGGGTGTTGTACCAGCCGTCGATGTAGGCGAACAAGGCGTTCTCGGCGTCTTCCCTTGTCCGCCAACTGTTCCGATACACCAACTCGGTCTTCAAGGTCGAGAAGAAGTTCTCCATGAGGGCGTTGTCGTAACTGTCACCGACCGACCCCATGGATTGTGCTATTCCGTTGTCGGCCAGCCGGTTAGCGAACCGGATCGCCGTGTAGGTCGACCCGCGGTCGGAATGATGAACCAGCTGCCCGTCCCGGACATCGCAGGTCCAGACCGCGTACTCGAGAGCACCGAGGACCAGTTCGGTGTCGCAACGGTCGAACACTTCCAGCCCACGATCGGCGTTCGAGAACGCGTCCCGGACCGCGGCCAGCCAGAACACACCCTCACCGCAGACGATGCGAGTGGCATCGGCAACCCACAACCGGTCCGGCTCCCCGGCAGTGAAGTCACGATTCACCAGGTCCGGAGCTGGGGTGGCACGCCGATCATGCCGGGTCGAGCCCAGCCGCCACTCCCTGCGCGAGAACGCGCCCTGCAAACCCGCACCCCGCATCAGCCGCTCGACTCGTTTGCGACCGACCGAGAACACGCGCCGAGCCAGCATCGCGTGCACGCGTGGTGACCCGTAGGTTCCGCCGGAGCGGGTATGGATGTCAACGATCTCGGCCAGCAGCTCTTGATCGGCCAGTTGCCGCCGTGACGGCGTCTGCGCCTGCCGCAACCAGCCGTAATACGTCGAGGACGCGATGCCCAGAACCCGTAATACGAGCTCGACCGGGTGCTGTGGATGTTCGCTGACGAACGCCACGATCACCGTCGGGTCTGGCCGAGCTCCGAGGCGAAATACGCACTCGCATCACGCAATACGGCATTGACTCGCTCCAGCTCCGCGACCCGCTTCTTCAGAGCTCGGTTCTCGGCCAGCATGTCGGTCGTCGGGCGATCGTCTCGCTCGCCGCCATCAGTCTCCGATTGGCGAATCCACAGCCGCAACGCTTCGTGATGCACCCCGGGCTGCGTTGGCAGCTTCCGGATCGTCGGCTTCGGTTCCGACTCCCGATACAGCCGCACGGCCCGCGCCTTCAATTCGTCCGGGTACTTCTTCGGTGCTGCCACGAATGACTGCTTCCGGTCCTATCGGACCACCGTCAGAGCCCTCCGAGAAAGCGGGGGAACCTCAATGCGGAACTGCCGTCGAACAACCAGTTCAAGGAGGGTAAGGATTAATGGTAGCTGATGCCTATAATCCTTCTGAAGCGCGGTTCGAGTACCGTAAGATCCCGATATGGCCGACGGTACGAAGCCGCCCGTAGGCGCCTCAAGCGGACTGCGCAGGGGGCGAGATGCTATCGCTGACGCGAAGGTGATCGAAGGTCAACCAACCTCGGGTCGTCTGCCGCAGACGGTGGATTTCGCGTCCGCGGATCGTCAGCGGATGTGGTTGCAGTCGCAAGAGCGCAGCGACGCTTTACGAAGAGCAATTCGGTACTACATTGGGGCGCTCGTTCCGCTGGGTTTCGGAGTTCTCGCCTGGTCCGTCGCTCGGCCTGAAGGAACGTGGTGGGCGGAGACAGGGCGATGGTGGGCAGCGATGATTCTTGCGGGCGGTGGGTTTATCGTCGCTGGGATAGGTTGGTACACCTACACCACTGCACAGTTTGCCTACGCGAACCAGTGGATCGGTCGAATGAAGGCGACAGCGGACTCGGCTTTCGAGCAGGTCCAAGACCCAAGCGATGTGATGGGGTTTCTCGCTGCGAACCGCAAACAGATGTCAACCTATGACCAGATCGCACGCGACCAGGCGTCTAGCTCTCACCGAGCCAGCACGTGGGCCATGGTTGTCGGTCTATTGCTCGTCGTGAGCGGGATCGCGGCAGCAATATTCGGCAGCGACGCGGCGAGCAAGTACGCGGCGGCGATCGTCACTGCTACATGTGCTGCCACAAGTGGCTACATCGCCAGTACCTTCATCAAAGTCCAGTCCAGCACCCAGGACCAGATGAGGTACTTCTTTCAGGAGCCACTCGTTCAGAGCTACCTACTGAGTGCTGAACGACTCATCGGGCAAATGCCAGGTCGCACTGAAGAGCATATTGATCAGTACCACGCAGTGATCACAGCGGCCTTGGCGCAGGCTGCAAATGTGAATCAGCAGAAACGAACGCCAGGGCTGCGACGTGCACAGCAACCTCGACGCCGCCTGCGGAAGGCAAGTCCGGGTTCACTGCCATCCAGGGATGTTGTGGGAGACGACACGCAGGTCTAGATGGGATGTGCGGGTACGCAGAAACCACGCAGCAGTACAGACGAGCGCCAACGTCACCATCGTGCGCGTCTCCTAAACCAGCCGGTAGGTGGCCTGACCATCGACCACCATTCTCGGCAAACGTCGGGAACGCTCTACATCGTCAACGTGGTGATGAGCGGTTGCAGAGTGCGCGAGTTGAACTGACTTTTCGGACACTGGCTTTCACGGCCTACGGGTGGGCATAGTTGGACGTATGAGGAGCAACGGGCTCAGTGCGTGGACCGAGGACTTCCATGAGGTGCCCTGGAGCGAGATCGCGCGCTTCTATCGGGGGTTGTCCGAGCGGCACCCCCACATGCAGCACCTGACCGACATCGTGGATAGCGTCGTGCGCTCGGGCCGTGATCGGGACATGGCAGCGACGATGTCGATGCACGATCTGATTGTCACGGCCCGGCCGGTGTCTGAAGCGCCGATCGAGGAAGTGGTCGTCCGTGCCCCGGGATCGCTCGTCGAGGTGGCCGACGGCACGGTGATCGTCGAGTGCCTCTCGGATGTCAACCCCGGCCAGATAGTAGGTCCGGTCGGTGAGGCGGTCCCATTGTTCTGGCACTGCGTCGCTACCGTGTTCAGCATCATGCCACTTTCGAAGGGCTAGGTCGTTCCCCAGTCGGTCGCCGTCTCGAGGATCAGCGACAGGAAGTTGGCCAGGAATTCTTGGCATATTTTTGGTCACAGCCGCAGTTTGCGAGCGGTTCAGGCCCAGTGACCGGGCTTGACCTGGTATTTGAGTGCCCCCACAGGGACTCGAACCCTGACTGTGCGGATTTTAAGTCCGCTGCCTCTGCCAATTGGGCTATAGGGGCGTCCCGGATAGCGTAGCGAATCGTACGGGTGTACCGGAATCCTGTTGGTCGACAAGGTCGGCCCGGCGTGTCGGAACAGACCACGCCGGGACCGATCATGTCATCGAAGGGGCTGGTCAGTCGTCACTCGCGGCCTTTTTACCGAGGACCGAGTGGCGGCGGCCGTAGGCGAAGTAGACGGCGAAGCCGATGGCCATCCAGATCACGAAGCGCAGCCAGGTTTCCACCGAGAGGTTCACCATCAGCCACAGGCAGGCCGCGACGGCCAGGATGGGGATGAGGGGGACCAGGGGGACACGGAAGCCGCGGGGCAGGTCGGGGCGGGTACGGCGCAGGACGATGACGCCCACCGAGACCAGGACGAAGGCGAACAGCGTGCCGATGTTCACCATTTCTTCCAGCGTGCCGAAGTCGACGAAACCGGCCAGCACGCAGCAGATCACGCCGACGATGGCGGTGAGGCGCACCGGCGTGCCGCGCTTGCCGGTGTGGGCAAGCCCGCGGGGCAGCAGACCGTCGCGCGACATCGCGAACAGCACGCGGGTCTGCCCGAGGAACAGCACCATCACCACGGTGGTGAGGCCGGCCAGGGCGCCGATCGAGATGACGTTCTTGGCCCAGTCCACGCCGTGGATCTGGAACGCCGTTGCCAGCGTGGCGTTCTCACCGGACAGCTCGGTGTAGGGCACCATGCCGGTGAGCACCAGCGTCACCGCCACGTAGAGCACGGTGACGATCAGCAGCGAACCGAGAATGCCGCGCGGCACCGCCTTCTGCGGGTTCTTGGTCTCCTCGGCGGCGGTCGCCACCACGTCGAAACCGATGAACGCGAAGAACACGATGCTGGCCGCGGCGAGCAGGCCGTACCAGCCGAAGTTGGTGTCACCCGCGCCGGTGATGAACTGGAACAGCGTCTGGTGCAGTCCGCTGGCGCTTTCCTCGGCGGGCTGCGACGGCGGGATGTACGGGCTCAGGTTGGACGCCTTGAAATAGGTGATACCGAGCACGAGCACCAGCGCGATGACGGCGAGTTTGATCGCCACCGCGACGGCCGACACCCGTGAGGACACCTTGGTGCCGACGGCGAGCAGCACGCCGAGCACAGCGAGCAGTAACACCGCGCCCCAGTCGAAGGTGATCGACCCCAATTGCACAGTGGCGGAATCGAATCCGAATACCGTGCCGAGATATTGCGACCAGCCCTTCGCGACCACCGACGCGGCGAGCGCGAATTCCAAGATCAGGTCCCAGCCGATGATCCACGCCACCAATTCACCGAAAGTGGCGTAGGAATAGGTATAGGCGCTACCGGCCACCGGCACGGTCGACGCGAATTCCGCATAACAGACCGCGGTGAGCCCACACGCGATCGCCGCGAAAACGAATGCCAGCGACACCGACGGCCCGGCCACATTGCCCGCGGTGCGCGCGGTCAGTGTGAAGATGCCCGCGCCGACGACGACGGCGACACCGAAGACCGTGAGATCCCAGGCCGTCAGATCTTTGCGGAGTTTGGAATCGGGATCGTCGGTGTCGAGAATCGACTGCTCGACGGATTTGGTGCGGAACAACCCGCTCCCTCGGCCGGGCGATCGGCCCACGTCTGGAGCGTCTTGCGGTGTCGGCACGGTATTTCTCCTTCTTCTCACGAACGTAATCGGGGATTACCCGTAACCAGGTCAGTGCACGCCCTGCATGCGGCGCTTGATCCAGGGCGCGCACGCGACGACGACGAGACCGGCCACGATGGCCGCGGCACCGCTGAACCCGAAGTAGGCGGTTTCGCTCTCAGGGCTGTAGAAGCGGGCCAGCGTGCCCGCCATCGACGTGCCGATACCGACGGAGAAGAAGTACAGGGCCATCATCTGCGAGCGGAACGCGGCGGGCGCGAGATGCGTGGTGACCGCGAGACCGATCGGCGAGAGCAGCAATTCCGAGACCGCGAAGCCGCCGAGGATCGCGAAGACCGCGAGCACCGGCACGGTCTTACCGTCGAACCCGCTGAGCAGCGCGAACAACCAGAACGCGATGCCCATCCCGATGACGCCGAGCGCGAACTTGATCGGCGTGCTGGGCGCGCGATTGCCGAGCTTGGTCCACATCAGCGCGAACAGCGGCGAGAGCACGATGATCCACACCGGCTCGACCGAACCGATCCAGCTGGCCGGCGCCTCCCAGCCGAAGATCCGCCAGTCGACGCGCTCGTCGGAATACACCGCGAGCATGGTGAACATCTGCTGGAACAGCGACCAGAACACCGCGTTGGCGATGAACAGCGGGATGAACGCGACCACCCTCGTTCGTTCGACCTGGGTCACCTTGGCGCTGCGCAGCATCACCGCGAAGTAGACGACCGAGGCGACCACGATGACGCCGGTGGTGACGTCGGACAGATTCTCGAGGGTGATCAGCTTCGTCAGCACGGCGACCAGCACCACGACCGCGGCGACGGCGACACCGATCAGCACCGGGGTCAGTTCGCGGCGGGTGATGGGATTGGGCACTTCGCGCCCGTGGGTGCCGAGATTGCGGCGGAAGATCACGTACTGGGCCAGGCCGAGCGCCATGCCGATGGCCGCCGCGCCGAAGGCGACGTGGAAACCCCACTCGCGCTGCAACAGGCCGGTCAGCAGCGGGCCGCAGAACGCGCCGATATTGATGCCCAGATAGAACAGCGTGAACCCGCCGTCGACTCGCGCGTCCGTCGGCGCGTAGAGCGTGCCGAGCAACGACGACGCGTTCGCCTTCAACCCGCCACTGCCCAGCGCGACCAGCACCAGACCCACGCCGACACCGGTGAGCCCGGGCAGCACCGCCAGCGCGAGATGCCCGGCCACGACCACGACACCGCCGTAGAAGACCGTTCGCTCCATCCCCAGCACCCGGTCGGCAATCCAGCCGCCGAGCACGGTGGACAGGTATACCAAGCCGCCGTACGCGCCGACGATGCCGAGCGCGGTGCTCTGCGCGATCCCGAGGCCGCCCTCGGTGGTGGAGTAGTAGAGGTAGTAGCCCAGGATGGTGAGCATGCCGTAGAAGGAGAAACGCTCCCACAGCTCGACGCCGAACAGGTTGGTCAAACCGATGGGGTGACCGAACAGGGTGCGTTCGGCCGCCGTGTCGGCGGGGCTCGGCGGGTCGCCGAGCCGTGCTTCTTCCGTGGACATAAGGGAACGATCCCACGTCGAAACGGCGGACAGCAATTTTCCCGCATCGTCGCGGGTTCGGCGTGCCGTGCCCGCCGGGCCGGTGCGAACACGTCCGGCGGCGGACCCCGACACCAATTAGGCTGTGGTGACCGGACTCCCGCGACGGACGAGGAAATCAGACGTGCTGACAGCCCAGGTGACCGTGCCCGTGCGGCCGGAGCGGGCGTTCGCGACCCTGGCCGACGGCTGGCTCTACGCGAGCTGGGTGGTCGGCGCCTCGCACATCGGCGAGGTCGACCCCGGCTGGCCCGCCATCGGCAGCCGCATCCACTACCGATTCGGGCTGTGGCCGGTGCTGATCAGCGATACGACGGTGGTGCGGGCGATCGACCCGCCGCACCGGCTGGAGCTGGAGGCGCGGCTGTGGTCGGTCGGCTCGGCATGGATCACGCTCACGCTCGTCGAACAATCCCCGGGGCACACCACGATCCGGATGGTCGAACGCGCCGCCCGCGGACCCGCGCAGTTGATCCCCGGCCTGGCGCAAGATCTGCTCTTCTCGGCACGCAACCAGGAATCCCTGGATCGGCTGGCTGCTTTGATCCGTGCGCGTTCGCAGAATGAATGACTCGCAGGAATTCCGACCGGTTCGTATTTCTCGATAGCGAGTATTTCGCATTGCAATGGTTTCGTGGAATTCTCTGTCTCCGCGTTCTGTCTGCGCTTGTGGATTAGTCTCTAGCCCACTGTCGAAATGCGTTGGGTAGATCAGGGGAACGCGTGTGCTTCATATCGAGCACTTCAACAATGGCTGGATGAATCCGGTACTGGCCTTCGGCCTGTCGTTCATCGGTTCGGTATTGGGGCTACGGTGCGCGGTGCACGCCAAAGCGTCGTCCGCACCGCTCGGGTGGCTCATCGCGGCGTCGGTCGCGCTGGGCGGCGCGGCCATCTGGGTCATGCACTTCACGGCCATGCTCGGGTTCGGCATCGACGGTGCGGTCATCCGCTACGACGTGCCGTTGACGCTGCTCAGCGCGGTCATCGCGATCGTGGTGGTGCTGATCGGGCTCACCGTCGTCACGGGGGGCGGCAACGAGTGGGTGACGCTGCCGATGGGTGGCGCCATCACCGGGCTCGGGGTGGCTGCCATGCACTATCTGGGGATGTGGGCGATGCGCACCCAGGCTGTCATCGAATACGAGCCGGCGCTGATGGCGTTGTCGCTCGTGATCGCGGTGGTAGCGGCCACGGCGGCGCTGTGGTTCATGCTGCACGTGCGTGGCCTGCTGATGACGGCGGGCGCCGCGCTGGTCATGGGAATCGCGGTGTGCGGCATGCACTACACGGCGATGGCGGCGATGCGCGTACACCATGGTGAACCGATGACCGTGGTGGACGGTGTCACGCCGGTGCAATTGCTGCTGCCGTTGATCGCGACGGTGTCGCTGGTGGTCACCGGATTGGTGATCGTGGTCGGGCTGGCCGAAGTGGAAGCCGGCGACAGCCGGTCGGAATTCACACCGGTGCGACCGAGCGCGGGTGGTATGTACAGCACGGATCCGGCCACGCTCTCCGACAGCGGAAAGCACTGGCCGCGTCAGCCGGATTGACCGCCGTGGCCGAGTGTTCGGCCACGGCGGCATCCATCAGCTCGGCTGAGGTAGGTCGCAGTTATCGACCTTCGGATTGGCGCCCACATAGTTCAAGGGGCCCGCGATGATCGTCACCGCGATGGTGCCGAGGGTCGCGCAGTTCTGATCGCGTTCGGTGTAGTAGCCGCGTTGGCCCGCGGCCAGGATTCCGATCAGTAACCACACCAGCACAACGATCGAAATGATGCGTGAACTACTGCCTGCCATGACTGGTCCTCTGGTTCGACGGATTCTGCGCATGGTCAGTAGTAGTGCCGACGGCCGCCGATAACACGCCCGGTGCTACCGACCAATGCCAGGACCAAGCCGACCACGAGGAGGATGACTCCCACCGTGGTGAGGAGGGGGATGCCGAAAACGAGTCCAGCTATGAGAAGAATTGCGCCGAGAATAATCATCAGATCTCACCTTGTTCGGTGTCGGGACTGTGGAATGCCGGCGGGCACCCACAATAGCCGCATGCCCGGTTTTCCCGATTCGAAACAGGCTGTGCCCCAAGCGACCGGGGCACCGGCCGCCGTGACCGATCAGTCGGCCACGGCGGCGCGGGGACGGGTCAGCGTCCGAAGATCGGCAGCGCGGCCGAGCCCGTCGAAGGCGGCGGCGGGGCGCTGGAGCCGAGGTCGGCGTCGAACGAGCCGGTGCCGCTACCGACGTCGACCGAGCCCATCGAGCTGCCGGTGGGCGGGCCGATCACGACCGAACCGGAGGGGAGCAGATCCCAGTCGGCGCTGCCGACCGCGTTGGCGGTGCCGGCGGCGCCGAGCAGGGTTCCCGCGGCGAGCGCGGCCAGCAGGCCTGCCCTGGCGGCGGTGGTTTGACGGATGGACATGGGTGATACCTCCGAGAGCTTCGCTGTGATAGCTCCCAGACGGTAACTGAAATACGCTGATTTCACACCAGATCGGCGTGGTCCGCTACGCCTGTGGCCGCTGGCCCACTTCCATCTGAACGCGGTAGCGGTCGGCGCGGTACCAGCTCTGGGTGTGCTCGATCGGCACCTCCGCGCTGAACGACACCCGGTCGAAATGCAGTACGGGAGCGCCCTTCTTGACACCGAGCAGCGCCGCGATACCGGCTTCGGCGGCTTGGGCGTCGACCGTCTGCACGGCGCGTTCGATCGGTCTGCCGTAGCGGTCTGCCGTGGTCCGGTAGATCGAGCCGGTGAGGTCGTGCGAGATCAGGCCGGGCACCAGTTCGGGGTTGAACCAGGCGTCGTCGACACTGACCGGATCGTCGTCGGCCAGGCGCAATCGGCGCACGTGATAGGCGAGCACGCCCTGCGGCAGACGCAGCGCGCGGGCGGTGGCCTCGGGCGCTATCGCCTCCTCGGCGACGAGCACCAGGGTGGTCGGATGGTGGCCGAGCGCGCGCATCTCCTCGGTGAACGAGGCCAGGTGCAGCCGCGACTGCACGGGCCGGTGCGCGACGAAAGTCCCCTTGCCGCGAACCCGGACCAGATATCCCTCGTTCACCAGCTGACCGACCGCCTCGCGCACGGTGATCCGGCTGACGCCGTAGTCCTGCATCAGATTGCGCTCGCTGGTCAGCAGGTCGCCCGGCTGCAGCTCGCGCGTGCACTTCTGCAGCAGGATCGCGCGCAGCTGTTCGTGTTTGGGCACTGCGCTGTCGCGCAGCGGTGCGGGCATCGCCAGTGGCTCCTTTTTCCTGGTAGGCCGACCGGTCCCTACTGGTCCTATCCGGTGGAAACGAGAATACGCGACCGGCGCCGAGGTGCCCAGAGATCTACACCCGGATCAGCGGATTCCCGGTGTGCGCGGGTCGGTGCCGACGCATCCCAGGATGACGCATCCCGGTGGCGAATCCGCGAACGGGGCCTTCGGAGTTTCGCCGAGGCAGTCGAGGAAGTTGCAACCGGGGTAGGCGTACGGGCCGACGCCGAGCGTGCCGAAGAAGGCATCGGGCCGGGCGATCATCGGATCGGTCACGCTCACATCGGGACGTTCCCGATACTCGCCGGGATCGGGGATCTGCTGGTCGCGGAACGCGGAGACGAGCGTGCGCATCACGTCGTGGGTGTAGGTGGTCGAACTGCCCACCGTCGCGACACCGGTCCAATTCAGCACCAGGCCGAGGCTGGGCACGATGAAGCTGTCGTTGCGCAGCATGCCCGACATCTTCACGGCGTCGTCGGGCAGTCCGGGGAACTCGAGCCGGCACGGTGCGCCGTTGATCACGAACAGGAAGCCGTAGCAGGGCATGCTCGGCGACGGTGACACGGCCGCGCGCATGTAGTCCTCGGAGATCACCTGCCGGTCGTTCCAGCGGCCCCGATTGCCCACGAGCAGGCCGAGTTTCGCGAAGTCGTCCGGCGGCAGGATCAAATGCGCGTGGCCGTAGGTATTTCCGGCACGGTCACGGGCCCAGTAGTAGTCGCTGCGGGCGATGCCCAACGGGTCGAACAGCTTTCGCTGCGCGAAGGTCTGGAAATCCTCGCCGACCGCCTGCTGCACCACGTAGACCAGCAGGTCCACCGCGCGCTGGCTGTAGCGGAACATCGTGCCCTGCGGGCGTTCGATCGGCATCGCGAGTGCCTGGGCGACGACATTGGGATCGAGTTGCGCCAGCCCTGTCGCGCCCTCCGCCGCCACGGCGACTTCCATGCCGGAGGACTCGGTGAGCAGATTGCGCACGGTGATCTCCCGGTGCGCGGCGTCGCCGAGACCCGGCGGCAGATAGCGGCCGATCGGCTCGTCGATCCGCAGCAGCCCCTCGTCGACGGCGGCCCCGGCGACGAGTGCCACGACACTCTTGGTCCCGCTCCACAGATTCCACGCCACCCCACCGGATTCGGCGTTGCGCGGGCCCGTCGCGATCAGGCAGTTGTTGCGGTACAGCTGGATGTTGAAGCGGGTCACGTCGGTGGCCCGCGCCATGGCGGCGGCCAGCACGGCGGGGTCGAGCGCGGCTTCGGCCGGTGTCGCGGACTGCGGGGTGCGGCCGGTGGTGACCTCACACTGCTTCGCGGTGACCGGGTCGGCCGTCGCCGGACTCGGGAGCCATGCCCCCGAAATCAGGGTCATCGCGGTAATCGTCGCTGCCACAACGTATTTCAGATAGCCCTGCACGCAACCCTCCAGATGGTGTGTCCGGAGGGGAATCGTGAACGATCGCGTTCTTGTTACGAGGGAACTCAGCTGCCGTACGGCGTGCACACCGCGATCGCTTCGTCCTTGGACGTGTTGAAAATATCGATCACGCCGTTGAGTTCGTCGGTGGGCGCCCGGCGTTCGAGGGTGTCGGCGAGGGTATTGGTCTTCTCGATGTAGGCGCGCAGCGGCACGGACAGATCGGTGATCACATCGGCGGTGATCTTGCGGTCGAGGTCCTTGGCGCTGTTGCGCAGGGTGGTGACCGCGTCCGTGGCCTTGGCGTCGGCATCGGGTGCCTGATCGTTGGACGCCGCGATGTAGGCGTTGAACGAGGTCACCGAGGTCTTGTTGGCCGAGCGCAGGCCGTCGCACGCTGTGTCGTTGGCCGCCTCGATCTTCGCCGCTTTCGACGACGACGCCGCCGCGGAGGACGCCGCCACCTCGGAGGTGTACGAGGCGAGCTCGCTCTGGTTCACCTCGGCGGTGCCCGGCACCTGCTGGGAGCAGGCGCCGAGGAAGATCACTCCGGTCGCGGTGGCCGCGAACGCGGTTCCGAGCCCCAGCCGTTCCAGTACTCGCATTTCTCTCTCCTGCCTCGAGATTGCAGGCACCGGTTGGGCCGGAGCCGAACATATCGACCGTACTGGCAACTTCCGGGTGACGTCAGGTCGCGGTGACGATTTCGATGACGAACCGAGACGCGGCGCCGGGGTGTCGGGCCCGGCGCCGCACCCGGTCAGTTCTGTCCGAGCATGCCGCGCATGGTGGCGATCTCAGCCTCTTGATCGGCCACGATCGCCGTCGCGAGCTGGCGTGTTTGCGGATTCACGCCGGCGTTCAGCTCGGTCTGGGCCATCCCGACCGCGCCCTCGTGGTGCTCGATCATCATCTCCAGCCACTGCCGGTCGAAATCGGCGCCGTTCGCGGCCTGCAGACTGCTCATCTGCGCGTCGGTCATCATGCCGGGCATATCGTGCCCGCCGTGCCCTTCGGTCGCGCTCGGCGCGGGCTTGCCGAAACCGGCGAGCAGATCGGTGATCTGCTGCATCTCCGGCGCCTGTGCCTTCTCCACCTGGGCGGCCAGTGCGATGAGCTGCTGGTTCTGGGTGTGGCTCGGCACCATCTTCGCCATCTCGACGGCCTGCGCGTGATGCGGGTACATCATCTGCAAGAAGGTGACGTCGGCATCGTTGAAGTCGGTACTCGCGGCCGCGCTGGTCGCGGTGGTGGTGGTGGAGTGCTGGGTGGTGTGCGTGGTGGTGCTGTCGTCGCTACAACCCGCCGCGAACAAGACGGTGGCGGCAGCGGCGATGAGGACGTGGGTACGGCTGATGGACATGGTGATCCTCCTGGGGATTCGGGTGAGGTGTCGAAACTGGCAGGGCACGTGGGTGCCGTGCCTGTCAGATCCGCAGAATCGCCAGTTGGGACAGGGTGAGGACGGTCCATGGTGGTGGGCGTTCGCGTCGGCCGCGCCATGCCCTCGACGGTTGCCGAGCGGCTTCAGAGGTGTCGCCGAGGCGGTAGAGCAGGACCAGGGTCAGTGCGATGGCGAGTGCGGCCAGGACGAAAACGCAGGCGTGGACGGCGGCGTGCTCATCACAGCCCGCCGCGCCGCAGCCTGTGTGCGGGTCGGCGGGGGCGGCGATGAGCACCGTCGAGTCCGTCGACGGTGCTCCGGCGAGAACCGCGATGTCCTGCGCGGAGTGGTCGATCGCGAGGACCCCGGCGTGCTCGCCGGTCGGAGCCGCCGCCGGACGCGGATCCGAGTGGTCGGTGGCGACCGGAGCCTGCGGGCCGTGCGCACTGTCGCTCGCGTGCGCGGTGCCGAAGACCGCTGAGTGCATGGCGACGATCCCGGCGAGCAGCATCAGCACGGCGAGCGCCCTGGCAATGCCGGGTGCGCGCGCGGGCTGCTGGTCCATCACGCCGACCAGTCTAGCGATCGCCGGCGTGATACCCGGTAGGGGTAGGAATCACGGGGTGGCGATGTCGACGACCAGGCGCGGGGGATCGGCGAGAGCGGTGACGGAGAACGGTGGCTGGTCGGCGTCGAGGCCGATGAACGACTGGGTGACGCCCTCGTAGACCAGCTTCTTGTAGACACCGGTGATGGTCGGCGCGCCCGGATCGGTCACCGGATCGGGCCCGGCGAACGGGGGGACGGTCGAGTCGAACGGATACGCCGAGCCGAGAATGCGCACCTCGAGAATCGCGCGTCCTGCCACGTCGACGGTCTTGCCGCTGCCGTCCTGCACCGCGCTGTCGGTGTAGGCCACCTGCCAGCCGGGGGACCCCGTGCCGCCGAGCTCGTAGACCACGCGGTCGAAGCCGGGCTGCCTGCCGATCCGGATATCGGTGACGGTCAGTGCCGCGCCCGGGGAGGCCGCGCCGGACTTCGGGCTCGCGTCGGCCGGCACTTCGCCGGTGGCATCGGCGAACGTACTGGTGGTGCTTGTTGTCGGCGGCGCGGCGGCCGGTGCGTCGTCGGTGCCGCAGCCGGATACCGACACCGCGGCCGCGGCGATCAGCACGAACACGAGGGCGTTGCGCATGAGGCTGATGCTACGCAGGGACAGCGGCGTGGTGGGCGAAGTAACACGGGGCGTGTTCGGGCTACCGAAAGTTTGCTGATTACTTCGAAATAGGAGCTGTTGCTGTTGATGCGCGCAGGTCGGGGCCGGGATTTTCGGTGAACGCGTACCAGTTCCGCGGTTAGCGCGACCTGCGGTGATCGGTTCCGGCGCGGGCCGGGTGGTGGCCTTCGGCGAAGCATTGGGAAACAACGAAATTCGTGAGGCCGGCGAATCCGGAGCGATCTGCCAGGCCGTCGCGAATCGATGGAACCTGTTAGTGCTCAGTGAAATACATCCCACGACGACCCGTCCGGAGCTACCTCGTCGGTCGATACCGGGGCCGGATGTGACGGTGGGGCAACGATCTAGCACACTTGCCGGGTGGACAGTGTTGAGGACGTATTCGACCGACTACGCCGGTATCCGGATGTGGAGGCGCCGAACCTCTATGCCGTCGACGCCGCCGACCGACTGATCCTCGACACAGCCGCCGATGCCCTCGCAGCCGCGGGTAGCGGTGAGGTTGCGGTGATCGGCGACGCCTACGGCGCGCTCACCCTCGGGATCGCCGCGCAGCACGGACTCGCCGGTATTCGCGTGCACCAGGACCTGATCACCGGCGAATCGGCGCTGGCGGCCAATGCCAAGACCCTCGGTCTCACCGATCGCTACACCGCCCACGCCCTCGACGCCGACCTGCTGTCCGGGGCGCGCGTGGTCGTGATGCGGTTGCCGCGGATGCTGTCGGGTGTCGCCGAGATCGCCGAGGCCATCGCCCGCTACGCCGCCGACGATGTGGTGGTGTTCGCGGGCGGTCGCGACAAGTACCTCACTCCGGCCATGAACGAGATACTCGCCGAATTCTTCGCGCAGGTCCGCGCGGGTCGGGGTCGGCAGAAGTCGCGCGTGCTCGTGGTCGGCGAACCACTGCCGGTGGGCGAACCCCGGTTCCCGGTGCGCGAGCACGTCATCGAGATCGACGGCGATGTCGTCGCGTTCGGTGCGGCCTTCTCGGGCTCGCGCCTCGACATCGGCACCCGCTTCCTGCTCGAGCACATGGACCGGATGAAGCCCGACGCGCGCGATGCCGTCGATCTCGGCTGTGGCACCGGCATTCTCGCGGTCGCGCTGGCCAAGTCGCGCCCGCACATCCGGGTGGTCGGCACCGATCAGTCCGCCGCCGCCGTCGCCTCGGCGAGGGCCACCGCCGAGGCCAACGGCGTCGGCGATCGGGTGACGGTGGTCCGCGACGACGCCATGTCCTCGGCGGCCGACAACAGCGCCGACCTGGTGCTGTGCAATCCGCCCTTCCATGTCGGCGCGGCCGTGCACACCGGTTCGGCCATCAAGATGTTCGTGGAGACCGGCCGCGTGCTGCGGCCCGGCGGAGAACTGTGGACGGTATACAACTCGCACCTGAACTATCGCGGCGTGGTGGAGCGGATGGTCGGGCGCACCGATGTGATCGGCCGGAACCAGAAGTTCACCGTCACGCGGTCCGTTCGTGGTCTGCGCGACGTACAACGATAGGGCGACCCGAAAGCGGTAGAGTCCGATTTGTCCGATCGGGCGGGCGGTGTGGTCCTGGACCGGATCGCTGGGAACTTTGTCCGATCGTGGCGCGTTGAACAGGGCAGTTGGAGCTTGTACAGCGACTCGTAACTCCAAGAAAGGCGCACGGTGCGTACCTCATCGAATCCGGTGTTCAAGAACCTTCCCCGCCAGGAGGGTGTCGGCGGTTACGCGAACTTCGGTTCGGGCGTAGCCGGCGCGGGCCAGCTGGGCAACCAGCAGTACGGCGAATACGGGCAGCAGTACGGCCAGCAATTCCAGCAGGCCCCTGCCACCCGCGCGATGACCATCGACGACGTGGTCACCAAGACCGGCATCACCCTCGCGGTGCTGACCGTCTCGGCGATCATCTCCTTCGCGCTGTCCAGCGCGAACCCGTCGCTGGCGCCACTGTTCGTCATCGGCGGCGCCATCGTCGGCCTGGTGCTCGTGCTGATCGCGACCTTCGGCCGCAAGATGGACAACCCGGCCATCGTGCTGTCCTACGCGGCCTTCGAGGGCCTGTTCCTCGGCGCGCTGTCGCTGATGTTCACCGATACCGAATTCGGCGGTGTGGGCGGTAGCGCCCTGATCGGCCAGGCGGTGCTCGGCACGTTCGGCGTGTTCTTCGGCATGCTCGTCGTCTACAAGACCGGCGCCATCCGCGTGACCCCCCGCTTCACCCGCATGCTGATCGGTGCGATGGTCGGCGTGCTGGTGCTGATGGTCGGCAACCTGATCGCGAGTTTCTTCACCGACGGCGGCTTCGGCCTGCGCGACGGTGGCGCCCTGGCGATCGTGTTCAGCCTGGTCTGCATCGCCATCGCCGCGTTCAGCTTCCTGCTCGACTTCGACGCCGCCGACCAGCTGATCCGCGCCCAGGCCCCCGAGAAGGCCGCCTGGGGTGTCGCCCTCGGCCTCACCATCACCCTGGTCTGGCTCTACGTCGAGATCCTGCGCCTGCTGAGCTACTTCCAGCGCGACTGATCGACGACACGAAAGCGGCCCACCTCAATGAGGTGGGCCGCTTTTTTTTGGGTCTGCTGTCTCAGCTGAGACGCTCGATGACCAGCGCCATGCCTTGGCCGCCGCCGACGCACATGGTCTCCACGCCGAACTGCTTGTCGTAGGTCTGCAGGTTGTTCAGCAGGGTGGTGGTGATGCGGGCACCGGTCATGCCGAACGGGTGGCCCAGCGCGATCGCGCCGCCGGAGACATTGAGCTTGTCCTCGTCGATCTTCAGCTCACGTGCCGAACCGAGCACCTGCACGGCGAAGGCCTCGTTGATCTCGAACAGGTCGATGTCGGAGACCGACTTGCCCGCGATCGCCAGCGCGCGCTTGACGGCCTCGACCGGGCCGAGGCCCATGATCTCGGGCGACAGGCCGGAGACACCGGTGGAGACGATGCGGGCCAGCGGGGTCAGGCCCAGCTCCTTGGCCTTGGTGTTGCTCATGATCACCAGCGCCGCGGCGCCGTCGTTGAGCGCGCAGCAGTTACCGGCGGTGACGGTGCCGTCGGGACGGAACACCGGCTTGAGCTGGCTGACCGCCTCGTAGGTGACGCCGGCGCGCGGGCCGTCGTCCTTGCTCACGATCGAGCCGTCGGGCAGGGTCACCGGGGTGATCTCCCGCTCGAAGAAACCGGCCTTGATGGCCTCTTCGGCGCGGTTCTGCGAGCGCACGCCCCAGTGGTCCTGGTCCTCGCGCGAGATGCCGGTCAGCGACGCGACGTTCTCGGCGGTCTGGCCCATCGCGATGTAGGCGTCGGGGAGCAGGCCGTCTTCACGCGGGTCGTGCCATGCGCCCTTGCCGCCCTGGGCGGTCTCGGCGGTGCGGGCCTCGGCCTCGGCGAACTCGGGGTTCTTGGTGTCGGGGGAGCTGTCGGCGGAGCCACGGGCGTAGCGCGAGACGGTCTCCACGCCGGCGGAGATGAACACGTCACCCTCGCCTGCCTTGATGGCGTGGAAGGCCATCCGGGTGGTCTGCACCGACGACGCACAGTAGCGCTGCACGGTGGTGCCGGGGACGACGTCGAGGCCGAGCTGGATGGCGAGGATGCGGCCCATGCCGAAGCCGCCCTCACCGGCGGGAGAGCCGGTGCCGAGGATGATGTCGTCGATCTGCGTCGGGTCGAGCGAAGGCACCTTGGCCAGCGCGGCACGAATCATCTGCGTGGTCAGGTCGTCCGGGCGCATTCCCGCCAGTGACCCCTTGACGGCACGGCCGATGGGGGAACGGGCGGTGCTGACGATGACGGCCTCGGGCATGAGGACTCCTTTTCGCGTTGTTCGACGTGAACGGCTGTTTACATGCCGGTCATTCTCGAATCTACGTCTCCAGCTGCGCGACGGGAAGAGCAGGGCGGTCGCGCACCTGGGCGATCAGCACGGGAAGCAGCTGCGCGGCGGCCAGTTCGTAGCCTGCCGCGGACGGGTGGAATCCGTCGGTGGCGAAGAGGATTTCGGGCGCGGCGCGGAACTCCGAGGCGACCAGCGGCGAGCCCATCGGCACCGCGATGCCGCCCGCGATGGTGGTCGCGACCGTCTGCGCCTTGGCCAGCCGCACACTCCAGTTCGCGACGATCGTGCGCAGCGGTTGCTGGATCGCGGTGACGGTGCCCAGGTTCGGGCAGGTGCCGACCACCACCAGCGCGTCGGCCTCGCGCAGCCGCGACACCGCGGCGGCCAGCCTGCGCGCCGAGGCCCGGATGGAGTGCTTCTTGGTGATGTCGTTGGCGCCGACCAGGATCACCGCCGCGTCCGGCGGCGGCCCCGCGACGAACATCGCGTCGACCTGTCCGGCCAAGCCCTTCGAGGTGGCGCCGGAGATGGCCTTGGTGCTCAACCGGATACGCAGGCCGGTGGCCTCGGCCAGCCCGCGGGCCAACCGCACCCCCGGCACATCGGCGGCGCCGAGGCAGCCGAGCCCGGCCGCGGTGGAGTCGCCGAAGATCATCAGGTGCAGGTCGACCGGCGTCGTCTTACGCCACGGTTCCGGCAGGCTCGCGCCCGGCGCGTACACGCCATCGGCCTCGGGCGGCTTGGAGGTATCGCGGCCGATCACCGCGCGCGCCGCACCCGCCTGCGTCATCAGCAATCGATACGTCGCCCAGGAGACAGTTCCGGCGCTCGATCCGGCGAGCACCGTAGTCGCTCCGGTCACGGCCGCCGTTCGCCAGCTGATTCGAGGTGCGCTCACATTCGAAAATTCTACGACGGAGATCGCGATGAACGGAGATGTCGGCCACTTGCGGCCTGGTGGGCGCCCCTCCGCTCGGCGTCGGGCGCAAGTGCTCGGCTACCCTCGGCACCATGCGCATCGCGGATCATGTCGTCGATCTCATCGGCAACACCCCCCTTGTTCGGCTGAACTCGGTGGTCGGCCCCAACGCGGGCCTGGTGGCCGCGAAGGTCGAATACCTGAACCCGGGCGGCAGCTCCAAGGACCGGATCGCGGTCAAGATGATCGACGCCGCCGAGCAGGACGGACTGCTGAAACCGGGCGGCACCATCGTCGAGCCGACCTCGGGGAATACCGGTGTCGGCCTGGCGCTGGTCGCCCAGCAGCGCGGGTACAAGTGCGTGTTCGTGTGCCCGGACAAGGTCAGCGAGGACAAGCGCAACGTGTTGCGTGCCTACGGCGCCGAGGTCGTGGTCTGCCCGACCGCCGTGCCGCCGGAGCACCCCGACAGCTATTACAACGTTTCCGATCGCCTGGTCAGGGAGATCGAGGGCGCCTGGAAGCCCAACCAGTACTCGAACCCGGGCGGCCCCGACAGCCACTACGAGACCACCGGTCCCGAGATCTGGGCCGACACCGAAGGCAAGGTCACCCACTTCGTCGCGGGCGTCGGCACCGGCGGCACCATCTCGGGCACCGGCCGCTATCTCAAGGAAGTGTCCGGCGGCAAGGTCAAGATCATCGGCGCCGATCCAGAGGGCTCGGTGTACTCCGGCGGCACCGGCCGCCCCTACCTGGTCGAAGGTGTCGGCGAGGACTTCTGGCCCACTGCCTACGACGCGTCGATCCCCGACGAGATCATCGCCGTCTCCGACGCGGACTCCTTCGAGATGACCCGGCGCCTGGCTCGTGAGGAAGGTCTGCTGGTCGGTGGTTCCTGCGGCATGGCCGTGGTCGCCGCGATCGAGGTCGCCCGCCGTGATCCCGACGCCGTGGTGGTCGTGCTGCTGCCCGACGGTGGCCGCGGCTACCTGTCGAAGATCTTCAACGACAAGTGGATGAGCTCCTACGGCTTCCTCCAGACTCCGCTGGAAGCCGGCCCGGAACCGCTGGTCGGCGACGTGCTGCGCGGCAAGTCCGGCGCCCTGCCCGACCTGGTGCACACCCACCCGTCGGAAACCCTGCGCGACGCCATCGAGATCCTGCGCGAATACGGCGTCTCCCAGATGCCCGTCGTCGGCGCCGAGCCGCCGGTCATGGCCGGCGAGGTCGCGGGCAGCGTCACCGAACGCGACCTGCTCTCGGCGGTTTTCGAAGGCCGCGCCAATCTCACCGACTCCGTTGCCCAGCACATGAGCCCGTCGTTCCCGCTGATCGGCTCGGGCGAGCCCCTCTCGACCGCCACCAAGGCACTGTCGGATTCCGACGCGCTGATGGTCGTCGAAGACGGTAAGCCCGTCGGCGTCATCACCCGCCACGATCTACTCGGTTTCCTGAGCACCGGCAGCATCTGAGGTCCGGCGCACGGTGGGTGCGGTGCGGATATCGGGGGCGAGTCCCTTCTTCGCCGCGGCGGTCCGGATCGCGTCCACCACCAGCAGCAGCGCTGCCCGGCCCGCCGAGTTGGTGCGGTAGGCCAGCGACACCGTGCGGGTGAGGGCGTCGCCGAGCGCGACGATGTCCACCCCGGGTGGGCGCAACGCCAGACCCAGATCCGACACCAGCGTCACACCGAGTCCGGCCGCGACCATCGCCATCGAGGTCGCCTGCTCTTCCAGCTCGTGGTCGATGCGCGGCCGCAGCCCGGCGGACTGGAACGCCAGCCGCGCCGCGTGCCCGAAGTGCGATCGGGCGGGCGCGATGATCCACGGATGCTCGGACAACTCGGCCAGGGTCACGCCTGCGGCGGGCACCGCGCCGGCCGGGACGGCGGCGTGGATCCGTTCGACGCCGATGATCGCCCGCTCCAGGCCACGGTCCCAGGTCATCGGATAGTTCGAGTAGTCGAGCACGAACGACAGGTCCAGCGTGCCGTCACGGACCGCGGCCGCCGTCGACTCCGGCGCGAGTTCGGTGGTGCGCACCAGAATGCCCGGGTGTGAGGCGGCGAGGGTGGTGAGCGCGTCGGGGAGCAGGCCGGAGGCCACCGACGCCCACACTCCGGCGGTGATCTTCGCCGTCACCGATCCGCCCGCTTCCTCGAGCGCCTGAGTCGCGCGCTCGACCGCGGCCAGGATCTCTTCGGCGTGCTCGGCCAGCACGATCCCGAGGTCGGTGAGCTGCACTCGGCGCCCTCGTCGTTCGAACAGCCGGGTGCCCGCGTCGCGTTCGAGCTGCGCGAGCTGTTGGGAGACCGCCGACGCGGTGTAGTGCAGAGCGGCCGCGGCGGCCGTGATGGTGCCGCGGCGGTGTAGTTCGCGCAGCATTCGCAAGCGGGCCAGAGACAGGTCCATAGCACCGAGCGTATGCACTGTGCAGGAACCGTGAAGGGTGCCGTGAACGAACCGTAAATAGACGCGCGGCCAGGGGCCGCGCAGGCTTGGTGCTACCGGGGACGACGAGGTCCGCCACGGGCGATCACGACGAATGAGGAGGTGGGCACCATGACGATGCTGGACCCGGCCACAGGTACGCCGCAGGTGACGCACGGCGTTGCGGGCACATCGGCGGACCCGGCCATCACTCCCGCGAACCGTCGTTGCGAGCCGTACCTGCGTCTGCACTGGACGGATTCGCTCACCGACGCGGTCGGCTACCTTGTCGTCCACACCCTGCGCGGCGGCCTGGCCACCGGCGGCACCCGGATGCGCGCCGGTTGCACGCTGCGTGAGGTCGAGGATCTGGCACGCGGCATGGCGAACAAGACCGCCACCTTCGACCTCCCGATCGGCGGCGCCAAGGGCGGGATCGACTTCGATCCGAAGGATCCGCGTGCGGTGGACGTGCTGGAGCGGTTCTGTGAGGCGATGCGCCCGTGGCTAGACACGCACTGGGTGACCGCCGAGGACCTGGGGGTTCCGCAGCACCTGATCGACACGGTCTTCGACAAGCTCGACCTCGACCAGAGCTTCCACGCCGCGATCCGGCGCTCCGCCGACCCGGCGGCGACGCTGGCGCGGGTCCGCAGCGGGCTCAACGCCGCGGTCGACGGCGGCTTCCTGCTCGGTGACGTCATCGGTGGTTTCGGTGTCGCGCACGCCTGTCTGGCCGCGGCGGTGCAGTGGGGGCAGGCGCCTGCCGACACGACGGCCGCGATCCAAGGCGTGGGCACCATGGGCGGGGCGGCGGCGTACTACCTGCACGAGGCCGGGATGAAGATCACCGCGGTGGCCGATGCCGCGGGCACCCTGTACTGCGCCGAGGGTCTCGACATTCCGGCGCTGCTGGAACTGCGCGACGGCTACGGCGAGATCGACCGGTCCCGCCTGCCCGCGGGCATCGAGGAGATGCCGCGCGGCGCCGTGATGTCCACCGACGTCGATATCCTTGTGCCCGCGGCGATCTCGTATGCGATCACGCCGGACAACTCCTACGACATCCGGGCCCGCGTCGTCGTCGAAGCCGCGAACGCCGCCACCACCCCGGAAGCCGAAGCGATGCTCGCCGCCCGCGGCGTCCCGGTACTGCCCGATTTCGTCGCCAACGCCGGTGCGGTGGCCTGGGCGTGGTGGTTACTGCTCGGCGAAGTGGACGACGCCCCGGACACCTCCTTCGACCGGCTCCGCACCACCATGCACGACAAGGTCGCACAGCTGCTGATCGCATGGACCGACGAGCACATCACCCCCCGCGAGATCGGCCACCGCTGGGCCGACGACCCGTCACCGCTCACCGGACCGGTCGTCATCCCCTGACAGCGCGGCGTGCGGAAAGCGGTGCTGCCCGCACCAGTGAAGGCAGCACCGACTCCCGTCAGCAGGTGAGCATCGAGTGCAGATCCACCCACTGGTCCGGGTGGACATAGGCGACGACAGCGTTGTGGTCGATGCCGGCGGCGGTCAGCGCTTCGTCGACGCCTCGGTAGCGGGTACGCAGCGAAGCGCGCACCGTGCCACCGATACCGGAGTAGCCGGTTCGCACCAGCTCGGTGTAGGAATCCTGTTGTCGCACAAGTGGTTCCGGTCTCCTGGTGATCCGCAAGATCGCCGAATCGACCGACGGGACCGGGCGAAAGCTGTGGCGAGGTACCTGCCCGTGGAGTTCCCAGCAAAACCACGGCCAGGTCGTCGCGGTCAGTAGGCTCCAGCGGCCGTAGTCGCCGGTGCGTTTGCGGGCGTATTCGCGCTGGGTGAGCAGTGTCGCCGAGGTCAGGGCCGGTGCGGTCAGACACCAGTCGACGATCTCGGCGGTCACGGAGAACGGGATGTTGCCCACCACGGCGAACGGCTCACGGGGAGCCCTGGCCTTGGTGAAATCGCCACGGACGACGCGGATTCCGTCCTCGGACCGGGTTCGTGCCGAGAGCTTGGCCGCGAGCAGTGGATCGATCTCGTACGCGGTGACCTGAGCGCCCCGGCGAGCCAGTGCGTGCGTGAGAACGCCTTCGCCCGCACCGGGCTCGAGAACTGTTCCCGCCGGATCGGCCACCGCCACTATCGAGTCGACGGCGGCACGATCCACCAGAAAGTTCTGGGACAGTGTTCTTCTCGCGTGGTCACGGGCGGTCCGACCGCCACTCTTGCCGGTGACCTTGCGCTGAGTGTGTGAGTAGTTTCGATGTGCGAAATCCTGCGCCACGGCAGTTGCCCCTTCGGGTCTTCGAGTCGAATGAGTCTCGAAGGGCCCTGGGCGCGCCGGTGGACGCCGATGAAGTTATCCGCGTCCGCTAGCGGGCCAGAGCCCGGTTGTAGCGGAGACGAATGAAGTAGTGGCACGACATGCGACCGACTCTAGGAAGCGGTCGAGAACCGGGCAACCGAATTTCGGACCGGCGCCGATCGGCACGCCGACCAGCACCGCCGCGGTGGCCTCCCTGTCCGGCGCAACTGTGCGGCCGCCGGCATGCCGAGCGCGAGCCCCCACCGAGATCCGTGGGTCACAGTGGCTCTGACCGGCCGTGAGCAAATTTATCGCAACTGTGCGGATTCGATGAGAATTACCTGGGTAAACAGCAAAAACAGGTGCATCGGCAATTCAGCCGCACTGATCGGAATGAGCGAAAGGATAGGCCGTGGATACCTCCGTCATTGCGATAGATTTCCAGCAGGGCTTGACCGACGCATGGAGTTCGGTCGCGCAGTTCGTCCCCAAAGCGGTGGCATTCGTCGCCATTCTTCTCGTCGGCTGGATCATCGCGAAGGTGGTCGCCAAGATCGTGAACGCGGTGCTGGAACGTGTCGGATTCGACAAGCTCGTCGAACGTGGCGAACTGCGGAAAATGATGTCCCGCAGTAAATATGACGCCTCCGACATCATCGCCAAGATCGCCTATTACGCGATTCTGTTGATCGCGTTGCAGATCGGTTTCGCGGTGTTCGGGCCGAACCCGGTCAGTGCGCTGCTCACCAGCATCGTGGCGTGGCTGCCCAAGGCTGTGGTCGCGATCGTCATCGTGGTGATCGCCGCGGCGATCGCTCACGCGGTGAGCGATCTCGTCTCCAACGCGCTCGGTGGGCTGTCCTATGGGCACATGCTCGGCCGGATCGCGGCGGTGTTCATCTGGGGTATCGGCATCATCGCCGCGCTGAACCAGATCGGTGTGGCGACCTCGGTGACCACCCCGGTCCTGATCGCCGTGCTCGCCACCATCGGCGGCATCCTGGTGGTCGGCGTCGGTGGCGGCCTGGTCAGGCCCATGGAACAGCGCTGGAGCAATTGGCTCGGCAACCTGGAATCGGAGATGCCCGCGATGAAGGGGCATGCCCAGGCCTACCAGCGTGGCCGTGAGGACGCCCTGCGGCAGGGCGAGCAGGTGGCGCCGAGTGCGGCCGAGCAGGCGCGGGTCACGCCCGGCGCGCCCTACCCCGGAGGAGAGCCGGGCTGGGGCGGCGAAACCGTGCGGTAATCACGTGCGGTAATCAACGGCCATCGGCGCACCGTCACCTTCGGGTGGCGGTGCGCCGATGTCGTCGGTGGGGTATCAGTCGGCGGCGTACGCGCACACCGCGGCCAGGCGTAACTGCAGCCAGTCGGCGTCGTGCCAGTTGTCCGGCGCACCCGCGAAGAACCCGTCGGCCCGCTCGGCGAAATGGTCGAGCAGTCCGCGGACATAACCGGCGAGCAGAATGATGAGCGGCACCCGGGCCGAATCGTCGACGCCGAGATCGAGAATGTCGCGCACCGCGGCGGCATGCTGGTCGAGCTGGGCGGACAGTCTGGGTACCACCGCGGCGACGGCAGCCGCGGGTGCTCCGAACTCGGTGTTCAACTGCTGTAATTGTCGTTGCGCCGAGAGTTCGAGCAACGCGGGACCTGGCGCAAACATTGCAATATGGTAGCAATCTCTCCGTCGCTGATGAAATTGGATCGATTCAAGATCAATAGCGTGACCAGGCGAATAGGGCGCAACATTTCCGCGGTCGATCGAATTCGGTTGAGCGCAACCATGGTCGCTCGCCCAGTACCCTGCTGGACTGTCGAGCATGGGCAGCGAACGTCGGAAATTGAAGACCGTCACCGGGGTCAGCGGATCGCGCGATGTGTACGCCGCGGCACTGGACCCGACCCGTTCCACGCTCGAGGAAGGTATCCGGATCGCGCGGATCGCACAGCAGAACAAGATCGGTGCGATCTTCGCGGCGGACCTGCTCGGTTTCGGCGCCCAGGGGGCGATCGGCGCGCAGGAACCACTGATCCAGCTCGCCGCCCTCGGCGCGGTGACCACCGATGTCGGCCTGATCGCCACCGTGTCCACGACCTTCCATCATCCCTATAACCTGGCCCGGCTCTTCGGCACGCTCGACCACATCAGCAATGGCCGCGCGGCCTGGAACGCGGTGACCTCGTCGCTGGGCGAGGAGAACTACGGCGACCGCGATCTACCGAGCCCGGAGCAGCGCTACGCGCGCGCCACGGAATCCATCGAGGTGGTCAACGCGCTGTTCGACAGCTGGCGACCGGGCGCGCTGCGGCCGGACGGCGCGGGGGCGCGATCCTGGACGAAACGCTCGTGCGGCCGATCGACTTCGCCGGACAGCATTTCTCCGTCCGCGGCCCGCTGAACATCCCGCCGCTGCCCCAAGGCAGGCCGGTGCAGTTCCAGGCCGGTCAATCCGCGGGCGGCGTCGAACTCGGCGCACGATTCGCGGAGGTGGTGTTCACCTCGCTCTCGACGCTCGAGGACGCGATCACCTATACGAAGAAGATCCGCACCCGCGCCACCGAGTTGGGCAGGCCGGACGGGCTTCCGCTCATCTTCAGTTCCTTCCACGCCACCTACGGAGCGACGGAGGAAGAAGCCCGCAGATTGGTTCGCGAGGCCGCGGAAGCCACCGATTTCGAGGCGGGGCGCCGGCAACTGGCCGACATGCTGGGTGGCGGCATCGACCTGTCCGAGCTGCCGCTGGACAAACCCATTCCGGAAACGCTGCTGCCGCAACTGGATTCGGTGCACCGGCGCCGTGGGCGGGTCGAGATATTCGCCAAGCTCGCCGCCTCCGGCGCGACGCTGCGGGAACTCGTCATCGCCGCCAAGGACACCGGCCACTGGGCGGCGGCGGGCACGCCCGAACAGCTGGCCGACGCGATCGAGGAGCGCTATCGGGCGAATGTGCTCGACGTGATCTCCCTCGGCGGATTCACCGACGAGCGCACCCACGATTTCGTCGTCAACGGTCTGCTGCCCGAGCTGCGTCGCCGGAAGCTGCTCGACACCGATTATCTGGGCGCGACCTACCGCGAGAATCTGGAACTGCCCGCGCCGACCTCGGCGACGAGGGCGTAGCCGGCGAGATGTGATCGAGATCGCGGACTTGCGTGAACCGGGCGTCCGATGGACTCTGAATGGGTATAACCGTTCCGAGACAACTTTCGGCAAACCAGCTCGGCGAGCGAAGGGATCCGCAGTGCAGGTCACCGACCCGGCCGTTCACCTGTTCGGCATGAGCACGGTAATCGCTGCTAGCGCAGGGTATTCGGCGCAGTCGAGGATTTCCTGCGCCTGGCGCCGCTCACCCTACGCGCCGTTGCTCGGTCGTCTCGCCGCCGCGATCTTCTGGGGTTGCGGCAGTGTGGCCGGGCTGACCGTGCTCGGCATTCCCACAGCGATCACCGTGCCGATCGCGCTGACGGTGCTCACCGTGGTGATCGTGATGCTCGCCGCGGCTTTCGCCGGCGGCATGATCAGGCCCGCGCCGAGGCCGAGCCTGTCGGCCCGACCCTGAGCTACCGGAACGCGTTGGCGTCGGTGAGCGCCTTGCCGATGACCAGCTGGTGCACCTCGGCGGTGCCCTCGTAGGTCAGCACGGACTCCAGGTTGTTGGCGTGCCGGAGCACCGGGTAGTCGAGGGTGATCCCGTTGGCGCCCAGGATGGTCCGGCATTCGCGAGCAATCGCGATGGCCTCGCGCGTGCTGTTCAGCTTGCCCGCGCTGATCTGCTCGCCGGTGATCTCGTGCCGATCCTTCAATCGGCCCAGGTGCAGGGCGAGCAACTGTCCCTTGCCGAGTTCGAGCGCCATATCGGCCAGTTTGGCCTGGGTGAGCTGATAGCCCGCGAGCGGCTTGTCGAACACCTCGCGGGTGCGGGCGTAATCGATCGCGGAGCTCAGGCAGTCGCGCGCTGCGCCGAGCGCACCGAAGATGATGCCGAATCGCGCCTCGCTCAAGCACGCCAGCGGCGAACTGAGCCCCCGTGATTCGGGCAGCACGGCATCGGCGGGCAGGCGCACGTCGTCGAAATCCAGTGCGGCGGTGATCGATGCGCGCAGCGACAGCTTGCGATGGATCTCACGGGTGGTGAAACCCGGTGTGCCAGCGGGCACCAGGAAGCCGCGCACCCGCGGCTTGTCCGCGCCGGGCTCCTCCGCATACGCCCAGACGACGGCGACGTCGGCCACCGACCCGTTGGTGATCCACATCTTCGACCCGTTCAGGACCCAGTCGTCACCGTCGTGGCGCGCCCGCGTGCGCATGCCGCCGGGGTTGGACCCGAAATCGGGTTCGGTGAGCCCGAAGCACCCGATCACCTCACCGGCCGCCATCGCGGGCAGATACTGCTGCTTCTGCTCTTCGGAACCGAAGAAATGAATGGCCGCCATCGCCAGCGAGCCCTGCACCGACACCATGCTGCGCACGCCGGAGTCGATGGCTTCGAGTTCCATGCACGCGAGGCCGTACGCGGTGGCCGACGCGCCCGCGCAGCCGTAGCCGTCGAGGTGCATGCCGAGCAGCCCGAGCTTGCCCAGTTCCGGTGCGATCTCGCGGACCGGGAACGTGCCCTCCTCGAACCAGTCGGCCAGGTGCGGTCGCAGCCTGCGTTCCCCGAATCGCGCCACTGTGTCGCGGATTTCGCGCTCCTCCGACGACAGCAACGGATCGATGGCGAACAACTCTTCGACAGTGACCATGGCGTGAGCTTAACCGCAGTACCAGCCCCGAAACCGACACTTCGACCAGCCCGATACCCCCGCGATCGCACCCGGAGCAGGCCAACTAGTCTGAGGTGATGAGTGAGCTGGGATTCTCCACCAGGGCCGTGCACGCCGGATACGAACCCGATCCTCAGACCGGTGCGGTCAACGTGCCCATCTACGCGAGCTCCACCTTCGCCCAGGACGGCGTCGGCGGCATGCGCGGTGGCTACGAGTACGCGCGCACCGGCAACCCCACCCGCACGGCGCTGGAAGCCAACCTCGCGGCCCTCGAATCGGGCAGCTACGGGCGTGCCTTCGCCTCGGGCATGGCGGCCACCGACTGTGCGCTGCGCGCCATGCTGCGCCCCGGCGATCACATCGTGATCCCCGACGACGCCTACGGCGGCACCTTCCGGCTCATCGACAAGGTCTTCAGCCAGTGGGGCATCGAGCACTCGCCCGCCCACATCGCCGACCTCGACGCGGTGCGCGCGGCCATCCGCCCCAACACCAAGCTGGTGTGGATCGAGACGCCGACCAACCCGCTGCTGAGCATCGGCGACATCCCCGCGCTGGCCGATATCGCCCACGAGGCCGACGCGAAGCTGGTGGTGGACAACACGTTCGCCACGCCGTACCTGCAGCAGCCGCTGCTGCTCGGCGCCGACGTGGTGCTGCACTCGACTACCAAGTACCTCGGCGGACACTCCGACGTCGTCGGCGGCGCGCTGATCACCAACAGCGCCGACCTCGACAAGGACTTCGCGTTCCTGCAGAACGGCGCGGGCGCGGTCCCCGGCCCGTTCGACGCCTTCCTCACGATGCGCGGCATCAAGACCCTGGCCGTGCGCATGGAGAAGCACTGCGACAACGCCGAGGTGATCGCGGAGTTCCTGACCAACCATCCGGCCATCTCGCAGGTCATCTACCCCGGTCTGCCCACGCACCCCGGCTACGAGATCGCGCAGAAGCAGATGCGCCGCAGCGGCGGCATGATCTCGGTGCGCCTGGCCGGTGGCCGGGAAGCGGCGCTGAAGTTCTGCTCGCGGACCGAGATCTTCACGCTGGCCGAATCGCTGGGCGGTGTCGAATCGCTCATCGAACACCCCGGTGCCATGACCCACGCCAGCACCGAGGGTTCGGCGCTGGAAGTCCCCGCCGACCTGGTCCGGCTCTCGGTCGGCATCGAAGACATCAGCGATCTCCTCGCCGATGTCGAACAGGCGCTGAGCTGAGCGGGACCCGACACACATGACGAAGCGGCCGCATCCGGTATCCGGATGCGGCCGCTTGCGTTCGGGTTCTGAACGTACGGGTTCAGCGAGATCAGCTGTGGTACGGCTCCGCGCTGACCAGCGTCACCTTCATGGTGTTGCCGTTGGGGAGTGTGTACTCGCGGGTCTCGCCCACCTTGGCGTCGATCAGCGCCCCGCCCAGCGGCGAGTTCGGCGAGTAGGCCTCGAGGCCGGTGGCGCCGAGTCCCTCTTCGCGGGTCGCGATCAGGAAGGTCTCGGTATCGCCCTCGTCGCCGTCGTAGTAGACGGTGACGACCGAGCCCGGCAGCGCCACACCGGATTTGGTGGGGGCGACGCCGACCTTGGCGTTGTTCAGCAGTTCCTGCAGCTGGCGGATACGCGCCTCCTGCTGACCCTGCTCTTCACGCGCGGCGTGGTAGCCACCGTTCTCCTTGAGGTCGCCCTCTTCGCGGCGCTCGTTGATCTCGGCGGCAATGACCGGACGATTGGCAATGAGCGAGTCCAACTCGCCCTTGAGCCTGTCGTGCGACTCCTGGGTAAGCCAGGTCACATTCTCGGTCATCTCGATCACTCCCTAGTAGTTGTTCCCGGCGCACCGGGATTCCCTGAAACCAGCGCGAAACCTCCCGGAGGAGGGCATGCACCAGCCCGACGGCTGGAGCGATCCTGGGGGTGAACCCGATACCCGCAAACAGCACCGCTGGCCGCCAATGCAGCAAACACGGCTCCGAACCCCGGAACCGTGTATCAGCCCATTTTAGCATGTCTCACAAAAATGCAGGTCAGCCTAGTCAGGCGGGCTATTCGCGGTGCTGGCTCACTATTCGCTGGTGCGCAAATACCCAGGAATCTGGTCGCTGCAACCATAAATATCGCCCGCCGAAGCGCGTGTCGACGACTTCACCGTAGTGCTCACCTGCACGCTGGTCGAGTCCGAGCCCGGTACGAGTACTTCGCGCCGGCCCACCTCGGTGCCGTCGCGGTCCATCGCCCGCACGAAGCAGACCACGGCCTGCTGTGGGTCGTCGCGGGTGACCTTGATCCGCATGTCCAGCGTGGCGTCGTCGACGACCACGTAACCCAGCTGCTCGGTCTCGATCGCCTTCGGGCCATATTTCTGGAAGCCGAGATAGGCCACCGCGAAGCCGGCCGCCACCACGCCGACACCGAGCAAAACCATCAGCCACAGGCGACGCGCAGGTGGTTTCGTGCCATATCGATCGGCGTGTCGCGCTGCTGCGGCGGCCGAGGCCGCGGCGGAGTCCGGTGCGGGCTCGGTCATCGTTTTCGCGCTCCCGGGGGTGGTCGGAACAAACAGGGGGTCGGATGGAACTATAGGTAACGACATCTGACACCCGCGAGCGAGAGCGACGGTGAACGAGAAGTGAGTGGCCTTCGCCTCATGGCAGTGCACGCCCACCCCGACGACGAATCGAGCAAGGGCGCCGCGACGACCGCCAGGTACGCCGCGGAGGGCGTCGAGGTGCTCGTCGTGACGTTGACCGGCGGCGAGCGCGGCAGCATTCTGAACCCGGCCATGGACACCCCCGGCGTGCTGGACCGGATCAACGAGGTCCGGCGCGAGGAGATGGCCGCGGCCGCGCACGCGCTCGGCGTGCGTCAGCACTGGCTGGGATTCGTCGACTCGGGCCTACCCGAGGGCGACCCACTGCCGCCGCTGCCGGAGGGCTGCTTCGCGCTGGTGCCGCTGGAGGAATCCACCGAGGCGCTGGTGCGCGTGATCCGCGAGTTCAAGCCGCAGGTGATCACCACCTACGACGAGAACGGTGGCTACCCGCACCCGGACCACATCCGCTGCCACGAGGTCTCGATGGCCGCGTACGAGGCGGCGGGCGATCCCACGAAGTTCCCCGAGGCGGGCGAGCCGTGGACGCCGCTCAAGCTCTACTACGACCACGGCTTCAGCATGAAGCGCCTGGAAGCCTTCGCCGAGGAGTACGAGCGCATCGGTGAACCGTTCCCGCTGCAGGAGTGGCTGGACCGGATGAAGCAGTACATGTCGGAGCGCGGCGACATCATGGGCCGCGTCACCACCCAGATCGAATGCTCGAAATACTTCCCCCAGCGTGACGACGCCCTGCGCGCGCACGCGACCCAGATCGATCCCAACGGCGCGTTCTTCGCGATCCCGTTGGAGATGCAGCAGCGGCTCTGGCCGACCGAGGAGTTCGAATTGGCCAAGACGCGCGTGTCCACCGCCATCCCGGAGACCGACCTGTTCGCCGGCATCGAGGACAACGACCGGTGATGTTGGTCTACCTCGCACAGCAACCGACGGGCCCCGAGTTCGGCAAGGCCTCCCCGCTCGGCCTGCTGGTCATCCTGATCCTGCTGGCAGGCACGGTGCTGCTGGTCCGCTCGATGAACAAGCATCTCAAGGGGCTGCCGGAAACGTTCGAACCCGAGCACCCGGAACCGGATCAGAAGGCCGACGACGGCACCGAGCCCGGTGTGATCGCCGTCGAGGAATCCGAGCCGAAGCAGAACTCCTAGCGCGCCGCGGCGAGGTCGGCGACGAGTTCGCCGACCAGGTCGCGCGCGGTGGCGGCGTGTTCGGCCACCGACCGCGGCGCGCCGCCGGCACTCAACTCGATCATCGTGTTCAGCAGGCCGAACAGCGCGACGAGCTGACGTAGGGCGGCGCGGCGTTCGGACACTGTCATCGGCGCGGTGGTTATCGGCAGGTTCACGACTATGGGATCGTCACTGTTCACAGGTTCGTTTCTGCCGATACCCAATCGACGCCGTGCGCGAACTACCAGTCGATCAGGTCGAGTTCGTGCAGGCGCCGGAACACCATCATCGAACCGGGCGCGACGTGCTCCATCGCGGCGTATTCACTCACGGTGAAGTAGCGGAATTCGGCGATTTCGCCGGTGGCGTGGGGTTCGCCGGTGAGTTCGGCACGGAAACAGGTCATGTGCAGGCCGGTGTTGCGACGGTGCCCGAAAGCCTCGGCCTCGAAGACGCCGAACTCGGCGACCCCGGCCAGGCCGACGCCCAGTTCTTCCTCGATCTCGCGATGTAGCGCCTGTAAAGGGGTCTCGCCGGGGTCGATCTTGCCGCCTGCCATGTAGAAGACATCTTTGCCTTCGGGACGCGTCTGAATCAGCCTGCGGTCGCGGACATGGGCGAGGGCGGCGGTGCGGATCATGGGGATCACTCTAGGGAGCGTTCGGCCCCGTCTCGTGCCGAACGTGCTCCGCGTCACGCTGGTGTCTGGGTCAGCTCACCGAGACGATGCCCGCGGCGGCGCGTCGACGGTCAGCGTTTCGGCCGCGGCCAGCGAGTCGGTACGCGAGGTGTCTTTGAGGTCGACTCCCGAGCGGCCGAGTGCGCGGGCCCCCGCGACCAGCCCTGCCACCACGCGGGCGGCGTCGGCGTAGGTGAGGCCGTCTGGTGGGTGGATGTTGGAGACGCAGTTGCGTTCGGCGTCCGCGCGGCCGGGGCGCGGTAGGTGGGTCAGGTAGATGCCGAGGCTGTCGGCGACCGAGAGGCCCGGGCGCTCGCCGATCAGGACCAGAACAGTGCGCACGCCCATGGCTTCGCCGATGTGGTCACCCAGCGCCACTCTGGCCTGGGTGGCGATCACCGGTGGGGCCATGGTGTAGCGGTCGCCGAGTTCGGTTGCCAGGGCGGCGAGGAGATCGGGGGCGTGCTCGGACAGTGCCAAGGGGGACAGCCCGTCGGCGAGAACGAAGCCGATGTCCGCGCCGGTGGCGGTGACGGGGGTGAGATCGTCGGGCACCCGGCCGAGATCGGGGCGGCGCAGGTACTCGGCGCGATCGGCCGCCCTGCTGGCTACGGTGACCGGAGTGCCGAGGCCGAGTGCGGCGATGTGCTCGGTGAACGTCGCGACATCGAGAGGAAGGTGCACGGCGTCACGGGCCGCGGCGTGTGCGGCGCGCAAGGCGAGGACGTCGGTCGTCGGCAACGCGTCGCCCGTGCGGCCGAGCCCGATTCTGGCTTGCGTACTGCCCCGGAGATCTCGCCAGAAGTCTTCGGCGACAGGCGATCGCGTCTCGTGCGCGGCAGCGACCGGTGGGGCCGGAACAGGTGGGGTCACAGGCGGTTCCGTTTCTGCGTCGATGTTCGTGAGCGGTTCGTCCGGCTGACGCGGTGCGCTCATCGAGTGGCTGTCAGGGCTCGCAGGGGTGAGGACAGCGGTTCCACCTGTCGCACACGGCCGTTCGCGTCGAGCATGCCGAGGCCCGACAGCCAGGCCTCGAATTCCGGTGCGGGCCGCAGGTTCAGGACCTGGCGGGCATACAGGGCATCGTGGAACGACAGGCTCTGGTAGCCGAGCATCACGTCGTCGGCGCCGGGCACCGCGATGACGAAGGCGCAACCGGCAGCGCCCAAAAGGGTGAGCAGGGTGTCCATGTCGTCCTGGTCGGCCTCGGCGTGATTGGTGTAGCAGACATCCACGCCCATCGGCAGGCCGAGCAGTTTGCCGCAGAAGTGGTCTTCGAGTCCGGCCCTGATGATCTGCTTGCCGTCGTAGAGGTACTCCGGTCCGATGAAGCCGACGACCGTGTTCACCAGCAGCGGTCGCAGATCCCGGGCCACGGCGTAGGCGCGCGCTTCCAGGGTCTGCTGGTCCACGGGCCGATCGCCGACGCCCAGATGGGCATTCGCGCTCAGCGCCGACCCCTGGCCGGTTTCGAGGTACATCACGTTGTCGCCGACAGTGCCGCGCTGTAGCGATCGTCCCGCCTCGTTCCCCTCCCGCAACAGCGAAATGTTCACGCCGAAGCCGGTATTGGCACCCTCGGTGCCCGCGACGGACTGGAACACCAGGTCCACCGGCGCACCGGCCTCGATCAACCCGATGGTCGTGGTGACATGGGAGAGCACGCACGACTGCGTCGGGATGTCGAAGCGCGATCGCACCTCGTCGAGCAGATGCAGCAGATCCGCGGTGGCCTGCGGCGAATCGGTGGCCGGGTTGATCCCGATCACCGCGTCGCCACAGCCGAGCAGCAGCCCGTCCAGGGTGGCGGCGGCGATCCCGCGCGGATCGTCGGTCGGATGATTGGGTTGCAGCCGTGTGCTCAGCCGGCCGGGCAGGCCGATGGTGGTGCGGAATCCCGCGGTCACCTCGGCCGCCTTGGCCACCGCGATCAGGTCCTGATTGCGCATGATCTTGCTCGCCGCGGCCACCATCTCCGGCGTCAGCCCCGGCGACACCGCGGCCAGGGTCGCCGCCGAATCCTCGGTGGCGGCGACGGCGAGCAACCAGTCCCGCAGCCCGCCGACCGTCAGGTGCGCGATCGGCCCGAAGGCCACCCGGTCGTGACTGTCGATGATCAGCCGGGTGACCTCGTCGGTTTCGTACGGCACCAGGGCCTCGTTCAGGAACGTGGTCAGCGGTACCTCCGCCAAGGCCCACTGCGCCGCGGCACGTTCGGCGTCGGTGGCGGCCGCGCAGCCGGCGAGTTCGTCGCCGCTGCGCAGGGGCGTGGCCTTCGCCATCAGGTCGATCAGACCGTCGAAGGTGTGGGTCGTGACGCCGATTGTGCTGCGGTACACGGTCATCGGGTCCCTTTCGAAAGAATGTGCCGGCCTGTGTATCCAGGGCGTGCTACTCCAGTTCGGATTCCGCCTCGGCGATCGCCGCGAACTCCTCATCCGGCGACTTGGCGACCAGGTGTTTGCGACTGTAGAGCCCGAAGTAGGCCATGAAGGCCACGAACACACCGAGGGTCCACAGGGCGGCCGTCGGATCGACCAGGAAGGTCGCGGCTACCGACGCGGCCGCGATGACCAGTGCGAACCCCGTGGTGGCGATGCCGCCGGGGGTGCGATACGGGCGCGGCATGTTCGGTTCGCGCCGGCGGAGCACGATGTGGCTCACCATCATCAGCACGTAGCTCACGGCCGCGCCGAACACCGCCATGTTCAGCAGCATCGCGCCCTTGCCGGTGAGCGAGAGAGCGAAGCCGATGATGCCGGGCACGATCAGCGCCAGCATCGGGGCCTTGCGGGAGTTGGTCACCGACAGGACCGTCGGCAGGTAGCCGGCGCGGGAGAGCGCGAAGGTCTGGCGGGAGTAGGCGTAGATGATCGAGAAGAAGCTGGCGACCAGACCGGCAAGGCCGATGTAGTTGACCACCTTGGCCGCCGAGCTGTCGCCCAGCGCTTCCACGAGGGGGTTGCCCGAGGCGGACGCGCTCTGGGCACCGAGCGCGCCGGTGACCAGGAACAGCACCACCGCGCCGGTGACGCACAGCAGCAGCATCGCGACGATGATGCCCTTGGGCACGTTCTTCTCCGGCTCGCTGGCTTCCTCGGCGGCCAGCGGTACGCCTTCGACGGCGAGGAAGAACCAGATCGCGAACGGGATGGCGGCCCAGATGCCCAGGTAGCCGAAGGGCAGGAACGACGATGATCCGGTGGCCTCGGGATCGGCCGCGATGTTGGTCAGGTTGGCCGCGTCGAACTTGCCCACGGCCGCGAAGGCGAAGATCGCCAGACCCACCAGCGCGATCGCGGTGATCACGAACATCGCCTTGAGCGCCTCGCCCGCCCCGGCCAGATGGATGCCGATGAACAGCGCGTAGACCGCCAGATACACCCACCAGCCGTCGGTGATCCCGAACAGGTTCAGCGATTCCACATAGGCGCCGATGAAGGTGGCGATGGCCGCGGGCGCGATCGCGTACTCGATGAGAATCGCTGTGCCGGTGGCGAATCCACCCCACGGTCCGAGCGCTCGCCGGGCGAAGGTGTAGCCGCCGCCCGCCGCGGGCAGTGCCGAGGACAGTTCGGCCATGCCGAGCACCATCGCCAGATACATCGCGGCGATGACGATCGTGGCGATCAGCAGACCGCCGAATCCGCCCTCGGCGAGACCGAAGTTCCAGCCGGAGAAGTCGCCGGAGATCACGTAGCTCACGCCGAGGCCCGCGAGCAGCACCCAGCCCGCCGAGCCCTTGCGCAGGGTGCGTTTGGCGAGATAGTCGTCGACCGGTGCGCCCTCGCCGGTGGCGGGGCTGATTTCTGTACTCACTTCGAGCTCCTCATCAACAAACAGATGCGCGTTCGACCGGCCACGGTGCTCGTCGAAGGTTGAAGAATGATTGACGACTGTTACGGCCGTGGATCCGTCAGGTCAGCGGTGCGTATCGATCACCGCTGACCTGCGGAAACGAACTGATTACGGGTGTTTCAGATCACCCGGTTCGCGGCGGCGCAGATTCGAGCGCGGCCGCTTCCTCGTCGGTGAACAGGCGTGAGCGGATCAGGAACCGCACGCCCTCGGGAGCCTCGAGCGAGAATCCGCCGCCGCGGCCCGGCACCACGTCGACGGTGAGGTGGGTGTGTTTCCAGTACTCGAATTGGTCGGCGCTCATCCAGAACGGGGTGTCGCCCGGCAGGTACCCGAGCAGCACGTCCGAACCGCCCACCCGGAATTCCCCACGCGGGTAACACATCGGCGAGCTGCCATCGCAGCACCCGCCGGACTGGTGGAACATGACCGGGCCGTGCTGCCCGGTCAAGTCCCGCAGCAACGCCGCCGCCTGTTCGGTGAGGTCGACGCGCTGCACCATCAGAAGAAGCCGAGCTTCGTCGCCGAGTAGCTGACCAGGATGTTCTTGGTCTGCTGGTAGTGATCGAGCATCATCTTGTGGTTCTCGCGCCCGATGCCGGACTTCTTGTAGCCGCCGAACGCCGCGTGCGCGGGGTAGGCGTGGTAGCAGTTGGTCCAGACCCGGCCCGCCTTGATGCCGCGGCCGAGGCGGTAGGCGGTGTTCATATCGCGCGTCCACACGCCGGCGCCGAGACCGTAGAGGGTGTCGTTGGCGATCGACAGTGCCTCCTCGGTGGTGTCGAAGGTGGTGACCGCGACGACGGGGCCGAAGATCTCCTCCTGGAACACGCGCATGTCGTTGCTGCCCTTGAAGATCGTCGGCTCGATGTAGAAGCCGTCGGACAGCCCGTCGACGCTGCGGACCGCGCCGCCGGTGAGTACCTCGGCGCCCTCCTTCTTGCCGATGTCGATGTAGGACAGGATCTTCTCGAACTGATCGTTGCTGGCCTGGGCGCCGATCATGGTCGCCTCGTCGAGCGGGTTGCCGCTGATGATCGCCTTGGTGCGTTCGACGCAGCGGGCCATGAACTCGTCGTAGATCGACGAGGCGATCAGCGCGCGCGACGGACAGGTGCACACCTCGCCCTGGTTGAGGGCGAACATGACGAACCCCTCGATCGCCTTGTCCAGGTAGTCGTCGTCGGCGGCCATCACATCGGGCAGGAAGATGTTGGGGCTCTTGCCGCCCAGCTCGAGGGTGACCGGAATGATGTTCTCGCTGGCGTACTGCATGATCAGCCGGCCGGTGGTGGTCTCGCCGGTGAACGCGACCTTCGCCACGCGCGGGCTCGAGGCCAGCGGCTTGCCCGCTTCGACGCCGAAACCGTTGACCACGTTGAGAACTCCCGGCGGCAGCAGATCCGCGACGAGTTCGACGACCTTCATGATCGAGGCCGGGGTCTGCTCGGCGGGCTTGAGCACCACCGCGTTTCCGGCGGCCAGCGCGGGCGCCAGCTTCCAGGTGGCCATCAGGATCGGGAAGTTCCACGGAATGATCTGCGCGACAACGCCGAGCGGCTCGTGGAAGTGGTAGGCGATGGTGTCCTTGTCGACTTCGCTGATGCCCCCTTCCTGCGCGCGCAGCACTCCGGCGAAGTAGCGGAAGTGGTCGACCGCGAGGGGGAGGTCGGCGGCCAGGGTTTCGCGGACCGGCTTGCCGTTGTCCCAGGTCTCGGCGACGGCGAGGGCCTCGAGGTTGGCCTCGATCCGGTCGGCGATCTTGTTGAGGATGTTGGCGCGCTCGGCGGCCGAGGTCTCACCCCAGGCGGGGGCGGCGCGGTGGGCGGCGTCGAGCGCCAGTTCCACATCGGCGGCGCTCGAGCGGGCGATCTCGCAGAACGGCTGCCCGTCCACCGGCGAGGTGTTCTCGAAATAGCGGCCTTCGACCGGCGGAATCCACTTGCCGTCGATGAAATTGTCGTATCGCGGCGCGTAGCTAACGACGCTGCCCTCGGTGCCCGGCTTGGCGTAGATCATGTGCGGTGGCTCCTCGCTGATTCCGGTGAATCGTGACGCCCATCACTATCCCTGTTCAGGGTTGATGAAACGTTGAAGCCGGACCGATCAGGCGCGAAGGGCGCTGTGCAAGCGTGCGGTGGCGACGGCGCGGCGCGCGTCGCGGGCGGGGAGCAGAGCGAGGGCGTGTTCGTGGACGGCGATGTCGTCGGGGGCGGAGTCGCCGTATGCCAGCGCGTGATTCGCGTCCGGGCTGTTCAGAACCGCGTTACGCATGGCGACTTCGAGGTAGTCGCGCCATTCGCTGATGCCCGGTGTATCCGAATCGGGAAGCAGCGGGCCGTGATACAGGCGAACGGCCGTGTCCAGGTCGCCTCGTTCGATGGCGCGCAGCACGTCGACGGCGTCGCAGGACAGGGGAGTGGTGAAGCGGTAGACGCGACTGGTGATGTCGCCGCCGGTGGCGCGGCGCAGGTACGACATCTCCGATTTGAGCGTGCTCGCGCCGACCGCGCGATCACCGTAGACGGCGTAGTGCAGGCGCTCGTGGCTGTAGCCGTCGTCGTCGAGGGCGAGCAGGGTCAGGATCTCGAGATGGCGTGGCCGCAACCGGATCTGCTGACCGTCACGCATCAACCGGCCGGTGCCCAGGCAGGTCAGCCGCATCCCGGCGGGCGCGGGCACGGCGGCGTGCAACTTCGATTCGATGGCGCTGGTCATGGTGCGCACGGTGGCCATGGCCAGCGGATGTGAGCGTTTCCAGGTGGTCGACAGGTCGAGCACGCCGAGCAGGGTTCCGTCGGCGGCGCGGATCGGCGCGCAATAACAGACCCAGCCGTGCAGGGCCGCGACGAGATGCTCGGCCGAGAACACGGTGTGCGGTTGGTCGGTGCGCAACGCCAACGACAGGGCGTTGGTCCCCATGTGGGCCTCGTCCCATCGGCCACCCGGCGCGAAGTTCACCTGCTCGGCCCGCCTGCGCATCACGGGTCCGCCATACGTCCACAGAATCGTCCCCGAAGCATCGGTGACCGCCGCGACGTAGCCCGCGTCATCGGCGACACTGTGCAACTGCTCTTTCAGCTCGGTCACCGGCCCCCGCAGCGGCGACTCCGCCCACCGTGGCCCGATATCGGTCTCACTGACCGGCGCGTGATCGCGCCCCGGATCGACGGTCCGCAACGAGCGCGACCAGGACTGCGCCACCTCGGTGCGTACTCCCGCCCCCGAGACTCCCACCCCACCCGGTACCCACATCGCCCACTCCCGCTCCAGCGCAGCCCGCTGCGCGGAAAGCGTGAGCTGCACCATCGACGGGACTTCCTATTCGACCGACCGAAACGAGATTTCATCCATCATGCCCCACCTACGCTCGCTGAACAGCCCTTTCGTCAGTCCGAGACGGTCGCCACCGGCCTTGATCCGAGCGGTCAGGAGGGCTCCATTTCCAGTCCCTGCCCGCAAGCTGTAGTCCGGTGTAGCACGCAGGGCTACACTTTGGGCATGAGGCAAATCAGCCAGCGCGAGCTACGGAACAATTCTGCGGCGATCATGGACGCGGTTGAGGCCGGCGAGATTATTCGGGTCACGCGAAACGGCGTCGAGATCGCGGAGGTTCGGCCGGTGAACCGCCGACGGCGGCGCAGCGCCGCCGAGTTGGTCGCGCGCCATCGCGCACTACCGCGCGTGGACTATGCGTCGATGCGCCGGGAAGTAGATGAATTCTTCGGCTCGGAGGATCGGATCGGCGACAACGACCCGTGGGGTGGGCGATGAGCGGTCGTCACCCGGTAGGCGTGCTCGATACCTGCACCTATCTCGATCTCGGTGTGCTCGACCCTCAGAAATTGCCCGAAACACCGGAAATCACAGCGATCACCCTGGCGGAGCTGAACCAAGGCGTTGCTATGGCGAAGAATCCGGTCTCGCGTGCGGAACGTTCCGAGCAGCTCGGCGCCGCGATCGTCGAGTTCGATCCACTGCCGTTCGACGAGGCGGCCGCGACACGCTACGGAACCCTGGTCGCCTTGACGATCGCCGCCAACCGTGACCCGCGTCCGCGGCGAATGGATCTACTCATCGCCGCGATCGCCTCCGCGAATGATCTGCCGCTCTACACGCGCAACTCGGCTGATTTCAAGGGCTTGGAGTCGATGCTCGAGATCATTGCGCTCTGACGCGAACGCGGACGGCCGATCTGCTCACCCGCGCTGGACGGCCCTGGTGCCGAGGTCGAAGTGGATGCCTGCTCCGAGCATCGTGGTGGCGGGCAGGCCGATCATGGCGCGGAAGGATTCGCTGAAATGGGAGGGGGTGGCGAAGCCCGCGTCGATGGCGGAGCGGGTGAGGTCGTGGCCGTTGACGGCGTTGGCGATCGCGGTGACCATGCGGTTCCAGCGTTGATAGCCGCGGAACGTGGTGCCGCAGTGCTGGGTGAACAGATGCAGGAAATGGCCGGTGGACAGGCCGAGGTTCGCGGCGATCTGGTCGGCGCGCAGCGCGTTGGCGGGCTGGTCGCGGATCGCGGCGGCGAGCCTGGCGATGCGCGCGTCCGTGCCGAGGGCCGGGCCCGCGATGGCGCGGTTGTAGAGCAGATCCGGGTCGACGCCGGGTTGGCCACACAGCTCGACGAGTTCGCGCTCGCGGCGGTGGCTGAGACCGAAAGTACCTGCCGCGGAAGTCATCTCGTCGGCAATCATGGTCGCGGGCGCACTCGACGGGTCGATGAACAACACCAGGATCCACCCCTGCGTGGCAACCACGCGGTGGGCGGTGCGGGCAGGCGCGAAGGAACTACCCGTGCGAATCAGACCGCGGGTGGTGTGCACGATCAGCGGTCCGTCCAGGCCCACGGTGAGCATCGCGACCGGCGGCGAGTGCGTATCGGGCCGCAGATCCGGCCCGATGTACCCGATGTGGCCCGGCCGTGCCCACGCGGTCGGTATCCGCGCGGAACCGCGGACCTTCGAACGGGTATCGACGCTCACCCGTACCAGGGTATCGACGTGTCGCCGGGTGCGCCGCGACCGGGGATTCGGGTCGGCGCCTCTGCGGTGGTCATCGGCGATCGGCGGCCTCGGGGAGGCGGGGGACCGAGGCGACGAGTTGGCGGGTGTATTCGTGCTGGGGTGAGCGCAGGACGGAATCCGCTTCGCCGGATTCGACGATCCTGCCGTCTTTCATGACCAGGACGCGGTCGGCGAGGTGGTGCACGACGCCGAGGTCGTGGGAGATGAGCAGAAGGGCGGTGCCGAACTCGGATCGGAGTTCGGCGAGGAGGTCGAGGATCTGAGCTTGCACGGAGACGTCGAGGGCGGACAGCGGCTCGTCGGCGACCAGGAGGGCGGGGTTGGGGGCGAGGGCGCGGGCGATGGCTACGCGCTGGCGTTGGCCGCCGGAGAGGGTGCGGGGGTGGCGGGCGAGCAGGTCGCGGGCGAGGCCGACCGCGTCGAGGATTTCGCGGACGCGCCGGGTGCGGGCTTTGCCCCGCAGATCGACGGTGTCGAGGCTTTCGCCGATGACGCGCTCCACGGTGTAGCGGGGGTCGAAGGAGCTGAGGGGGTCCTGGGCGATCAGTTGCGCCGCGCCACGCAATGGGCGTAATGCCTTGTCGGAGAGCTCACTCCATGGTTCGCCGTCGACGACCACCCGTCCGGACGACGGTGTGACGAGCCGCAGCGCGAGGCGGGCCGTGGTGGTTTTGCCCGAACCCGATTCGCCGACGATGCCCAGAGTCTCGCCGCCGAACAGGTCGAAGTCGACATTGTCGACCACGGTGCGGGCGGCCGATCCGGAGCCGTAGGTCTTGCGCAGGTTGCGGACCGAGAGCACGACCCGGGTGTTGTCCACCGAGCGCGGTGGCGACTGCTCGCGGAGTTCGGCGCGAACCAGCGGCTCCGATCGCGACGATGCCGGAGCCGGCGATGAAATCGGCGGATCGGTGGGCTGGCGTGGTTCGGCGAGCTGGTCGGAAACCGTCAGCTTCGAACCGCGCGAGGCGGCGGACGGAACGGCCGCGAGCAGCTTCTTCGTGTACGGGTGCTCCGGACGGGTCAGCACGTCGCGCGTGCTGCCCTCCTCGACGACCTCCCCGTCGCGCATCACCAGCACCCGGTCCGCCACCTCGGCGACCACTGCCAGGTCGTGGCTGATCAGGAGCAGTGCCGTGCCGTCGGCCTTGCGGGCGCGAAGGAGTTCCAGAATCTGTTGCTGGACAGTCACATCGAGTGCGGTGGTCGGCTCGTCGGCGACGATGAGCCGAGGATCGCCGGCGAGCGCCGTCGCGATCAACACACGCTGACGCAACCCGCCGGACAGCTCATGGGGATACTGACGCAGGCGCAGTTCGGGTTCGGGGACGCCGACATCGGTGAGCAGTCGCACGCTGCGGGCGGTGAGCGCCTGCCCGCGCAGGTCGGTCAGCGCGCGTTGCGCTTCGGCGAGCTGGCTACCGATCGAGTACAGCGGGTCGAGGGAGACCAACGCGTCCTGGAGGACGAATCCGATGTCGCTGCCCCGGATTCGCCGCCACTGCCGATCGCGATGGCCGCGCGCGTCCTGCCCGAAGAGTTCGAGACGGTCGGCGCGCACCCCCGCGCCCGGACCGGCCAGGCCGACCAGCGCGCGTGCCGTCACCGATTTGCCCGACCCGGATTCACCGACCAGGGCGACGGCCTGGCCCGGCTCGATCCGCAGATCGATGCCGTGCACCACCTCCTTGCCCGCGAACCCGACTCGCAGATTCTCGACCGCGATCAGACTCATACCGATGGCCTTCCGTCGTAGTGCCGCTGCCAGTGCCGACCGAGCGAGCTCACCGCGATGACCGTGGCGGTCACCGCCACGCCGGGCAGCACCGCGATCCACCAGGCATTGCGCAGATAGTTGCGTCCCTCGGCCAGCATCGCGCCCCATTCCGGTTCCGGCGGTTGCGGGCCCATCCCGAGAAAGCTCAGACCGGCCGCGCCGAGAATGGCGGTGCCGAGACCGATGGTGGCCAGGATCGGGACCTGCGCGACCGCGTGCGGCAGGACGTGCCGCCGCACCAGCGTTGCCCTGGTGAGCCCGAAAGTCCTCGCCTGTTCGACATACCCGGACTCCTGCACGACGAGGGTCTGCGCGCGCACCACCCGGGCGAACCGGGGGATCGAGGCGATGCCGAGCGCGAAGATCAGGTTCGTGGTGCCGGGGCCGGTGAACGCGATCAGGACCAGCGCGAGCAGCAGATCGGGGAACGCCGAGACCACGTCGAGGAACCGGGTGATCAGCTCGTCGAGCGGACCGCGCGCCAACCCGGACAGCAAACCCAGCGCCGTGCCCGCGACCACCGCGATCGCGACAGCGGTGATGCCGATGAGCAGCGAGTAGCGCGCGCCGTGGATGACCCGGGTGAGAACGTCGCGGCCCAGGTGGTCGGTGCCGAACCAGTGCTGCGCACTCGGCGGCAGCTGGGCGGCAAGGGGATCGGCGGCGAGCGGGTCGGCACCGGTCAGCAGGGCCGGGGCGACCACCGCGATCGCGACCAGCCCCACCGTCAGCGCTGCCACCGCTACGCCCGGCGCTACAGCGAAACCCTGTGCGCGTAGACCGAGTCGACCGGCCGCGCGCGGCGTCGCGGTGACAGTCATCGTTTCCCTCCATTGCGTGAGTCGCGGCGCAGACGCGGGTCGAGCCACAGGTAGAGCAGATCGACCAGCGTGCTGATCACGACGTAGACGAAGGCGGAGAGGATCGCGACCGCGAGCACCACGGGAAGGTCCTGCGCCAGTACAGCGTCGACGGTCACCCGTCCGAGTCCGGGTCGTCCGAAGACCTCTTCGATGATCACCGCCCCGCCGAGCAATCCGCCGACCAGCCAGCCGGTCAGCGTCACCGCGGGCAGGGCCGCGTGCCGCAGACCGTGTCGCAGCCGCAACACACTCTCGCTCACCGACCACGACCGCACCGTCACCGCGAACGGTTCGTCCAGCGCCCGCTCCAGCCCGTCGCGCAGCACCTGGGAGATCACCGCGCCCAGCGACAGACCGAGGGCGAGTGCGGGCAGAACCAAGGCCGGCAGCCCCTTGTTCGCCGCCACCGGAAAGATCTTCAGCTGGAAGCTGAACACCGACAGCAACACGATGCCGAGCCAGAAGGAGGGCGTCGAGACAAGAGCCAGTTCCACCGCATTCGCGATGGCGCGTGATCGCCGCCGCTGCGCCGTGCTCGTCGCGACGACGACCGCGAACACCAGCGCCACCACCAACGCGGCACCGGTCAGCGCCAAGGTGGGACCGGCCTGCGAGCCGATGACTTCCGATACCGGCCGCTGCAACACGTAGGAACGCCCGAAATCCCCGTGCGCCACATTCCACAGGTAGCGGGCGTACTGGACAACGGCCGGGCTGTCGAGTCCCCATTCGGCACGGATGGCCGCCTCGACCTCCGGGGTGCGCTGCTGTTCGCCGAGCAACACGTCGACCGTGTCGCCCGGCGCCAGCCGCACACCGAGGAACGACAGCGTGGTCGCGCCCCAGAGCACGCCGAGACCCGTGATCACCCGCAGCGCGATCCGTGTGGCTGTGCCGGCGCGAGCCTCGCTGTCCACTGTGGTGGTCACGACCTCCGGTGCGATCGCTTCCGTCGTCATCGGTGGCTATCCACGATCGACCCAGATGTCGTACGCGTTCTCCGCGAGCTGCTTGTACGGACGGTATCCCGCGCCGTACACGTGGGCTCCCGTCGCGATCTGGTTCTCGGGAATGTAGAGCGGCAGCCCGTAGGCCTTGTCGACGATCGCGAAGCGCTGCAATTGCGCGTACTGCTTCGCCCGCTCGGCGGAGTCGGTGGTCGAGGCGGCGGCCCGCAGCCAGGTGGACAGTTCGGGATCGGTGGCGCGGCTGTAGTTCAGGGTGCCCAGCGGCGTCGGCGGGTACCAGTGGTTCTCGATGTCGATGCCGCCGGTGATGGTGTCGGAGTTGGCGATCGACCCGAAGGCGTTCTTCTTGCGGAGCTCGCTGTAGGTGCCGAGGTCGACGTAGGACAGCTTCAGATCGATGCCCGCGTTCTGCTTGGCCTGTGCCTGCACCGCCTGCAACAGCACCTCACGCTGGTCGCGCACCGTCGACTGGGCCTGCACCAGTTCGACGGTCAGCCGCTGGCCGTCCTTGGTCCGGAACCCTTCGGAATCCTTTGCCGTCCAGCCCGCTTCGTCGAGCAGCCGGTTCGAGGCGGCTTTGTCGGCGCCGTAGGTGCCCTCGATGCTCTTGTCGTAGAACAGGGTGTCGACGCTGGAGGCGATGCCCCAGCCTCGGGTGCGCTCACCGCGATAGATCGACTGCAGCACCGCGTTCACGTCGACGGAGTTGTTGAGCGCCTTGCGGACTCGTTGATCGGTGGCCGGGCCGAAGGTCGCGTTCCAGTACAGCGTGTACGGGCTGCCGTTGTTCAGCCCGGTCGTATAGGTGAAGTCGGGGTTGTCCCGGAACAGCGAGGCGTCGTTGCCGGAGACGCCTTCGATGAGGTCGACCTGACCGGAGGTGAGCGCGCCGGTGCGCACCGACGACTCGGGCAGGAAACGGTAGGTCACCTCGTCGAGGTAGGCCGGACCCTGATGCTTGGCGCTCTGTGGCGCCCAGTTGTAGTCGGGGTTCTTGCGGAAGTGCAGTTCCTGACCCTTCACGTAGCGGTCGAGGATGAACGGACCGGTACCGGCGATCTCCGGCCCACCGGCCTTGAGCTGCGGCTTGTCCCACGCGGCCGAGGAGATGATGGGGAAACCGGCGGCGAAGTCGAGGAACGGCGCGTACGGGTCCTTCAGGGTGAACACCACGGTGCGCTCGTCGCGGGCGGTGACCGCGGCCAGATGTGACAGCGGCCCGGCGGACCAGCCGCCGGAATAGGACACGTCCTGCATCGTGGTGAAGTTGCGGGCCACGGCGGTCGCGGTGAGCGGATTGCCGTCGGTGAACTTCACGCCCTCGCGCAGGGGGAAGGTATAGGTGAGCCCGTCGGGCGAGATCTCGTGGCCGGTGGCCAGCCACGAGACGAAACCGCCCTCGGTGGTGCGCGCGAGGAGCGACTCGAAGACGTTGCGCAACATCAGGTGCGTATTGCTCTGCCCGTTGAGGTGCGGGTTCAACGTCGTCGGTTCGGTCTCCACCCCCCACGTCAACGAGCCGCCGCTGACCGGTTGCGCCGATTCGCGTGCCGCGGTGTCCGTTCCACCGCACGCGGTCGCCAGCACGGCCACCGCCGATACCAGAGCTGTGGCAAGTAGTCGCCGATGTCGCATCACAGCGCGGCGCCCCTCTCTTCGATGAGAAACAATGATTGAGCTGTGGTGACCACGGCGCCTTCGGCCGCGGTCACGGTGACGATCCCCGCATGGGTGGCGGTCAGTTCGTGTTCGAGCTTCATGGCCTCGACCACGCCGAGCAGCTGTCCCTTCTCGACCGGGTTGCCCGATTCGACGTGGAGCTGCACGAGGGTGCCCGGCATGGGCGATCGGATCTCGGGATCCGTCGCGGTCGTGCCGAGCGAGCGGTATTCGGCGTAGCGCACCTGCCGGGAAACCCCGGCTACCTGGCAGATCCAGCCCTCGCCTACGCGTTGTACGACGCAGGGGGTCGAGCCGACTGTGATCGTGTCGCGGTCGGTTCGTCGAGCGGTGACGCCCACCTCGGTCGTGCGCCGGGTGGTGGCGCTGCGGCCGGTGGTCTGCACAGCGGGGCTGCTCGGGTCGGCGGTGTTGTCGGCGCGCACGAGCACCGCGTCGCCCTCGTAGCCGCCGACTCGCACCGTCACCGCGCGCCCGTCGACCGACAGGTCGAGACCGCCGAGGTCGCGATCGGTGGGATCGAGCCAGGACCGATCACCGCCGGGCGCGCCGGTCGACCAGGGTGTCGCGCGGTCGGGGGCGGTGAGCGCCGCGGCCACCGCGAGGGCGCTGAGCTCGTCGGGATCGCCGAACTCGGCGACCGGATCGATCCGGTCCAGATAGGCGGTGTCGTGCTCGGCCGCCGCGACGATCGGGGCGGCCAGGACACGTGAGACGAAGCCGAGGTTGGTCGAAATGCCCTGCCAGCGAAGGTCTTCGCAGGCCAGACGGGCGGCGGCGAGCGCGTCGTCGCGGGTGGCGCCGGTGGCGACGAGTTTGGCGATCATCGGATCGAACCCGCCGGTGACATCGAGGTGGCGGGCGAAGGCGCGTTCGACGCGAACATCCGGCCAGTGGGTGACCTCGAGCTCGCCCGGGCACGGCAGGAACGACCGGAAGGGGTCCTCGGCGTACATCCGCACCTGCACCGAAGCGCCCGAGTACCCGATAGCCGCCTGGTCGGCGGGCAGCGGTTCGCCCGCGGCGACCAGCAATTGCCACTCCACCAGGTCCAGGCCGGTGATCTCCTCGGTGACGGTGTGCTCCACCTGCAGCCGGGTGTTCATCTCGATGAAGAAGAACTCGTCCCCGACCAGCAGGAACTCGAAAGTGCCCGCGCCCACGTACTGCAAAGCCTTCGTGCCCTGGACCGCGGCGGCGAACATGGCCGCGCGCACCGCGGCGGGAATCCGCGGGGCAGGCGCTTCCTCGATCACCTTCTGATGCCGCCGTTGCAGCGAGCAGTCGCGATCGAAAAGGTGGACAGCGTGGCCGAATTCGTCGCCGAAGACCTGTACCTCGATGTGACGTGCGCGCTCGACGTACCGTTCCAGGTGCAGTCGGCCGTCGGCGAAAGCCGCTGTCGCGGTGCGGGAAGCAGACGCCAGCGCCTCGCGCAGTCCGGCGGCCGCGCGCACCACCGACATGCCCTTGCCGCCACCACCGCCCGCCGGCTTGACGATCAGCGGGTACCCGATGTCGGCCGCCGCGCCCACCAGGGCATCGAGATCCTCGCTCGCCCGCACGGTGCCGGGCAGCACGGGCACACCCGCCTCGGCCATGATCTGGCGCGCGGAGGACTTGTCGGCCATCGTCTCGATCACCCGCGAACTCGGGCCGACGAACACCAATCCGGCCGCACGGACCGCCCGCGCGAAATCGGCGTTCTCGGACAGGAATCCGTATCCGGGATGTACTGCGTCGCAACCGGTTTCGGTGGCGGCGTGCACCAGTGCGCCGATATCGAGATACCCCTCGGGCAGCGTGACGGTCGACACCGCCGCCGCGTGATAGGTGAGCGACCGGTCCGCCGCCACGCTCACCGTCACGTACTCGATGCCGAGGCGATCGCAGGTACGGGCGATCCGGGCGGCGATCTCGCCCCGGTTCGCGATGAGTAGTCGAGAGATCACAGCCGGAACACCCCGAAGTTCGAACCCGCGGGCTGCGGCCGGTCCCAGCGCTCGTGCGCCAGCGACAGGCAGCGCGCCAGCCACGAGCGGGTGTCCTCCGGTTCGACCACGGCGTCGATCCACATGCGGGCCGCGATGTAGGTCGGCAGCGATTGGCGCTCGAAGCTGTCGATGATCGGCTGCTTGATGGCGGCTTCCTCGGCGGCGCTGAGCTCCTTGCCCTCGCGGCGCAGCCGGTCACGCTTGAGGATCGCCATCACCGCCGCGGCCTGCTCGCCACCGACCCCGGTGGAGCGGGCATTCGGCCACATCGCCATGAACTGGCCGCCCATCGACCGCCCCGACATCGCGAAATTGGCGGCGCCGAAACTGCCGCCGATCACCAGCGAGATCTTCGGCACCGTGGCGCACGAGACCGCGTTCACCATCTTCGCGCCGTGTTTGGCGATCCCGGCCCGTTCGTACTCCTCGCCGACCATGAACCCACTCACGTTGTGCACGAACAACAGTGGGATGCGGCGCTGTTCGCAGATCTGGATGAAGTTGGTGGCCTTGAGCGCGCTGTCGGGGAAGATCACGCCCTGATTGGCGATGATCCCGACCTCGTAACCCGCGATCCGGGCGGTCGCGCACACGATCGTGATGCCGTAGTCCTTGCGGTATTCGACCCACGAGCCCGCATCGACCACGCAGCGCAGAATCGCGCGGACGTCCATCTCCTTCTTGGTGGTCGCCGGAATCAGATCCGGGAGCCGCGCCGGATCGTCGGCGGGCTCGAGCACTTCGAATGCCGGCGGATGCACGCGGTCACCGGGGGTACGGGACACGATGTCGCGCACCATCGCCAGCGCTTCCAGTTCGTTCGCCGCGAGATGATCGGCCACCGCGGTTTCGCGGACGTGCAGATCGGCGCCGCCGAGAGTCTGCGCGTCGACCACCACGCCCGTGGCGGCCTCCACCAGCTGCGGCCCGCCGAGGAAGACGGTGCTCAGATCCTTGACCATCACGGTCTCGTCGCTCATCGCCGGGATGTAGGCGCCACCCGCCGTGCAGATGCCGAGCACGGCCGAGATCTGCGGCAAGCCGAGGGCCGACATCTCCGCGATATTGCGGAACATCTTTCCGAGGTGCTCCTCGTCGGGGAAGATCTCCTCCTGCAACGGCAGGTAGATGCCGCCCGAGTCCGCCAGATACACGCACGGCAGCCGGTACTCCCTGGCCAGTTTCTGCCCGCGCAGGTGCTTCTTGATCGTGAGCGGATAGAAGGTTCCGCCCTTCACGTGCGGGTCGTTGGCGAACACCATGCACGGCCTGCCGTGGATGGTGCCGATGCCGACGATCAGCGCGGCCGCGGGCAGATCGGTGTCGTAGACCTCGTGCGCGGCGAGGCGACCGATCTCCAGGAACGGCGTCCCCGGATCCAGGATGCGGTTGACCCGTTCGCGCACCGGAAGTTTCGCGTCGCCTGGGCGCCGGCGCGGCGCCACGATCTCGGCGGTGTGGTCACGCAGCAGAGCGCGTTGGGCTTCGAATCCGAGGGTGTTCTCGATGACGGCGGTCATGCTGGTAGTTCCTCCCGGTCCTGATGCGCGGCGAGACTCGAGCTCAGGGTGTCGGCGAAGCGGCGGATCGTGTCGGGGTCGAGGTCGGCCCGCAGCATCAGGCGCAGGCCCGCGCTGCCGCGGCGGATGATCGGGAAGAACACCGGCGAGGTGTAGAAACCGGCGTCGAGCATGTCCCTGGCCACGGCGACGGTGACGTCCTCCTGGCCGATGCTCACGAATCTGATCGGCAGGCCGTCACCGGCGAGGTCGGTGTCGACCAGCGAGTCGAACAGGCGGACCCGCTCCTGGAGCGCGACCTGGAGCCGGTCGACGGTGCCGTCGTCGTGGAGGTCGCAGGCGGCGATGATCGCGCCGAGTCCGGCGGTGTTGACGCGCTGCGACCACATCAGCGGGCCGCTCGTGCGCAACAGGGTGGGTGTGCGGGACGCGTCGCCCGCCGCGCCGAAGAAGATCACGCCACCGCTGGCGCCGAAACCCTTGTTGAGCGAGGCGATCACGAGGGTCCGTTCGCGCCAGCCCTCGTAGGCTCCGAGAACGTATCCGCGGCCGTGGCTACCCAATGTCGAAATGCCGTGCGCCTCATCGAAATACAGGAACAAGCCGTAGCGATCCTGGAGCCGGTGCAGCTCGGCCAGTGGTGCGCCACCGCCGGTGCTGTAGACCCCGTCCGCCACGTAGGCCACGTGGGAATGCTTGCGGCACAACTCTTCCAAGGCGGCGATGTCGTTGTGCTCGATCGTGACCAACTCGGTCTCGTCGGCGACCAGCGGCTTCATCGCGTTCAGGCAGAAGTGTGCGTTCTTGTCGAAGACCACCAGCGGCGGGTGCCCGTCGGTGAGCTCACCGGAGGCGAGCAGCGGCAAGGTCGCCCACGCGGCGGCCGCGCACGACGACACGGTGACCGCCTGCGCGTCGAAGGTCCGGGAGAGCCGCTGTTCGGCCTCCTCCAGCAGACCGAGCCGGATGCGCATCCGGGAAATAGAAGAATTGATCGTCGCGGTTTCGTCGAGCCCGCGATGGGCGCCCTCGATGATTCGTGGATCGCTGTCCAAACCGAGATAGGAATAGGACGAGAAGTTGACGATCGTTCGACCGTCGCGGGAATGGACAATTCCCTCGCGCATATCATCGGCGATGATGTCGACCAGTCCGTGCGTGGTGCTGTCGTCCCAGAATGTGTTGCTCAGTTGCAACTGCCTGCGGATATTTGCGAATTGGTTTCTGGCCATTCCGTTCATTCCTTTGTTGGCGAGGGTGCGTCAGTTTTCTCGGGCGCCGCGACGACGAGTACGTTCACCGCGGCGAGCAGGGTGATGGCGATGGACCAGGCGAGGAGCCCGGACAGGGTGGGGCCTGCCAGCGAGGCGATGCCCGCTAGGCCCTGCTGCACCAGCGCGCACCACGAGACGGCGATGGCGGCGCCGGTGGCGAGGTGGCTGACAGCGTGCGCGGCGCTGTTGGGGAACAGCGTCGCCTGGCCGAAGGTCGTGGTGACGTACCCGGCGAGGAAGACCGGCAGCGCGATCGCCCGGGGCAGATCGACGGCCCACACGACGGTGACGAGCACGCAGCCCGCGAGCATGATCGCGGCGCCCTGCCGCATCATGGCGTGCGCTCCCACCTGTCGCACACGCCGGCGGACGTAGGTCGCGCCGCCGAGGTAGGCGGCACCGTAGAAGACGCCGAACAGGCCGAACACCCACGGTGAGAGCGCGAATCGGTCGGTGAAGATGAACGCGGACTTCTGCTGGATCATCACGATGACGGCGAATCCGATGCCGCCCGCTACCGCGCTGACGACGAAGATCCGGTCGGTGAACAGGCGTCTTGCTGTGCCTTTGGCTCTCGGCCCCGGTTCGCGTCGGGGCAGCGAGATGCGCAGGGCGAAGGCGACCGGCACCGCGGCCAGCACAGCCAGCACGACGAACCCGTATCGCCACCCGACCGTCGAGGTGACGATGCCGCCGATCACCTGCCCGCCACCGAGCGCGACGACGAACGCCATCGACAGCAGCGCGAGCTGGCGCGCGAGCTCCGCGCCGGTGAACAGATCCTTGATCATCATCCGGCCGACCACCGCGATCCCGCCCGCCCCGATCGCCTGGACCACGCGCAGCCCGAGCAACTCGGGCGCGTTGGTGATCAGCGCGAGGCCCGCGCTGGCGAGGACGAAGCACAGCCCGGCCGCGACGAAGGCCGGTACCCGGCCGAACCGTTCCGCCGCTCTGCCCCAGGCGACGACCGGGAGCGCGGCGAACACCACGAACACGGCCACCGACAGCTGCAGGACGCTGTCGCCGGCGCCGATGTCGGCGCCCAGCGCCGGCATGCTCGGCAGGTAGATGGTGGTCGCCATTTGGGCGACCGCGACCGCGACACATGCCGTTGTGACAACTGCTCGGCGTGTTGCCGCGGAAGCCGGAATTTCGCCGGTTTCCGCTTGCACAGACAATGCACTCCCCTATGGCCGAGCGAATCACGCAGGATGCTGGATCCGAGTTCTAGGTATACGGCCAGGCGAAGCGGTCGAACACCGTTGCGATCGCGTTGATTTCAGCGGGAAAGGTTAATAATCGATGGCGGATTCGTGGCCGCGCGGTGGGCCGCGTGGGGGATGCGAAGAAATTGCCTGAGCACCGCAGGCCGGGCGAAGGGCGCGTCCACCACATGGGGCGAACCCCGCGCTCGTCGCGTATGGCAGGGTGGAACTCGTGAACCGATTGGCCGGTGCGACCTCGCCCTATCTGCGTCAACACGCCGACAACCCCGTCCACTGGCGGGAGTGGGATGCCGACGCGCTAGCCGAGGCCGCCGAGCGCAATGTGCCGATCCTGCTGTCGATCGGTTATGCGAGCTGCCACTGGTGCCATGTGATGGCCCACGAGTCCTTCGAGGACCTCGCCACGGCCGAGCAGATGAACGCCGACTTCGTCTGCGTGAAGGTGGACCGGGAGGAGCGTCCCGATCTGGACGCGGTGTACATGAACGCCACCGTGGCCATGACCGGGCAGGGCGGCTGGCCCATGACGTGCTTTCTCACCCCCGACGGCGCACCGTTCTACTGCGGTACCTACTACCCGAAGCAGCCGCGCGGCGGCATGCCGTCGTTCACGCAGTTGCTCAGCGCGGTGACCGAGACCTGGCGCAACCGGCGCGACGATGTGGACAAGGCCGCGCGGCAGGTGACCGATGCGCTCCAGGCGCAGGCATCGGGTCTGCCCGACGCCGAATTCGCCATTGCCCCTGATCTTCTCGACAAGGCCGTGCCCGCCGTCGTCGCCGACGAGGACGCGACGCACGGTGGATTCGGTGGGGCGCCGAAGTTTCCGCCGTCGGCGTTGCTGGAAGGGCTGCTGCGGCACTGGGAGCGGACCGGCGACCAGTCGGTGTTCGACGTGGTCGAGCGCACGGCCGAGGCGATGGCGCGTGGCGGGATCTACGACCAGTTGCGCGGCGGGTTCGCGCGCTACTCGGTCGACGCCGGGTGGCTCGTGCCGCACTTCGAGAAGATGCTCTACGACAATGCCCTGCTGCTGCGCGCCTACGCCCATCTCGCGCGTCGCGCGCCCGTGACCCCGCTGGAGTCGTTGCCGCACAGGGTGACCCGGGAGACGGTCGAATTCCTGCTCGGTGATCTCGGCACGGCGCAGGGCGGTTTCGCCTCCGCGCTCGACGCCGACACCCACCTCGAACCGGACGGGCCCGGCGTCGAAGGCGCGACCTATGTGTGGACGCCGGCCGAGCTGATCGGCGAACTCGGCCCGCTCGACGGCATGTGGGCCGCCGACGCTTTCGGCGTCAGCACCGGCGGCAATTTCGAACAGGGCACCTCGGTGCTCACCCGCCACAGCGATCCCGTCGACGCCGAGCAGTCGTCACGTTTCGATCGACTGCGCGCCCAGTTGTTCGAGGCTCGTACCCGGCGCCCACAGCCCGCCCGTGACGACAAAGTGGTCACCGCCTGGAACGGCATGACCATCACCGCACTCGCGGAAGCCGGTGCGGCACTGGAAGAACCGTCGTGGATCGCCGCTGCCGTGCGATGCGCCCGCTACCTGCTCGACGTCCACCTCGTCGACGGCCGACTGCGCCGCGCCTCCCTCGACGGTGTCGCGGGCACCCCGCCCGGCGTCCTCGAGGACTACGCCTGGTTCGTCACCGGCCTGCTCGCCCTCTACCAGGCCACCGGCGAACCCGACTGGCTCGCCGCCGCACAGCTGCTGCTGGACAACACGATCGACCACTTCGCCGACCCCGAACGCCCCGGCAGCTGGTTCGACACCGCCGACGACGCCGAAACCCTGGTCGCCCGCCCCCGCGACCCCGTCGACGGCGCCACCCCGTCCGGCGCTTCCGCGTTGGCCGAGGCGCTCCTCACTGCCTCGGCGGTCGCCGACCCCGACCGTGCCATCCGCTATCGCGAACTCGCCGACCAGACCCTCGCCCTCGGCGCGATCCTGCTGGCCCGCGCACCACGCACCGCGGGCAACTGGCTCTCCGTCGCCGAAGCATCGGTCCGCGGCCCGTACCAGGTGGCCATCGCGGCCACCGAGAAGTCTTCCACGGCAATGGAACTCCTGGCCGCTGCCCGTGCCTGCGCCCCTGGCGGCTCGATCGTCCTCGCGGCCCCGCCGAACACCGCACCTCTTCTGAACGACCGCCCCCTCGTCAACGGCGCCCCCGCCGCCTATGTCTGCCGTGGCTCGGTCTGCGACCTCCCGGTCACCGATCCCGCCGCGCTGACGGCTTCGCTGCGGCGGTAACGGACCCGGGTCTCACTTTCTCGGTGAGATGTCTGTCCAGGTCCGGGTCCGGCCGGGGATACCGCGCAGCCGTAAGTCCTTGTAGCGCTTCCACTTGGCTCGTTCGGCCGGGGTCGCGGCCTGCCAGATCGCATCGCTGACCAACACCCGCCGCGGTGCTTCCTTCGCCACTGTCGTGAGGCGGGCCGCTTCGTTGACCGCGTCGCCGATGACGGTGAATTCGAGGCGGGTGTCGGCGCCGACGTCGCCGGCGAAGACCTGGCCACGGGCGACGCCGATGCCGACGTCGAGCTCGCCGGTGGCCACTACTTCGTCGCGGATGCGGCGGGCGGCGCGCAGGGCAGGGGTGGCGTTGTCCTGGAGTGCGGACGGCGCGCCGAAGATGCACAGCGCGGCGTCGCCGGCGAACTTGTTCACCAGGCCGCCGTTGTCCTCGGTGGCCGCTACGACGGTGGCGAGCAGCCGGTTGAGTTTGTGGACGAAATCCTCGGGGGCCATTTCGGCGGAGAGCTGCACCGAGCCGGTGACGTCGACGAACAGCGCCGAGACGATGCGCACATCGCCGGTGAGGTCGGAGCTGCCCGACAGGGCGCGTTCGGCCACCGTGGATCCGACGTGCCTGCCGAAGACGTCCTCGGTGTGCATCTGGTCGCGCAGGGTGGCGGCGAGTTCGTTGACCGAGTGTTCGAGGCGGCCGATCTCGCTCGCGCTGCTGACGGGCACCCGCACATCGAGTTCGCCGCGGGTGATCCGGTCCAGCGCCCGGTACATCGTGCGCATCGGCGTGGCCACCGAGCGCGCGAGCAGCGCGGTGGCCAGGGCGCCCACCCCGAGCGCGACGATGGAGAACAACCACGCCGCACGCACCCGGTCGGATGCCGGTGTGGTCGTGTCACTGAGGACGACGATGATGATCAGCCCCGGCAGCGCACTGGATACCGCCCAGGTGACGAGCACCCGCACCAGCACGGTCGAGCTGGGATGCACCGTCGGCCCGAGCACCGCGGTGATGATCGGCACGGCCGGGCGGATCAGGCGGTCCAGGATCAGGTAGATCGCGCCCGCCGCCTCCAGCCCGCCGAGCGTGAATCCGGCCAGCAGCACGGTGATGTTGTGATAGTCGGTGAACCGGTCGACCAGCCACACGGTCAACGCGACGCCCGGTGTCCACAGGATGATCGCGCGCAGGGTGATCGCGGCGGGCAGCCGGATCAGGACCCGCGCTTCCTCCGGCGTCGGTTTGCGGTTGTCGTCGAGCCAGCGCATATATCGGCGCCGGTCGTAGAGCGCGATCCCGATCCCGAGGGAGAAGGCGAGCACCGGGTAGATCAGGATCAGTACCGCCGCGTCACTCCAGTCGTCGCCGATCCGGGTGAACACGCCACCCGCCCAGCTGACCAGGAAGATGGCCGCGACCCCGACCATGTTGGCGGTGATGACCACCAGCGCGAGTCCCCAGTAGGACTGCAGCGCCCACCGGACCAGCCGGTTCACCGCGCACGCCCGAGCCCGGCGCCCGAGGACGCCCGGGCATCACGTGCTGCGCTGACGGGTGACACAACTACCGAGCATAGAAGGCGCGCGGGTAGCGGCCACGCGCACGCGCCGTTCAGCCGAGCACGACCAGCCAGATCGCGATGTAGTGACACAGTGCCGCGACCACCGTCGCGGCGTGGAAGAACTCGTGGTGCCCGAAGTCGGGCCAGGGGTTGGGCCACTTGGTCGCGTAGAGAACAGCCCCCACGCTGTAGATCACGCCACCGACCGCGAGCAGCACCAGCGGCGCCACTCCGACGTTGTGCAGCAGCTCGGGGACCACCGGCACGATCGCCCACCCGAGCAACAGGTACAGCGGCACCCCCACCCACGCGGGCGCGGTAGGCCACAGCAACTTCAACGCGACCCCGGCGACGGCCCCCGCCCACACCACGGCCAGCAGGATCTGCCCGGTCCGCCCGGGCAACCCGAGCAGCGCGAACGGCGTGTAACTGCCGGCGATGAACAGGAAGATCATCGAATGGTCGGCCCGCTTCATCCGCACCCGCGTCCGCACGCTGGCCCAGGTGACCCGGTGATACACCGCGCTCACCCCGAACAGCGCGCACACCGAGATCCCGTAGAGCAGCGTCGACCACCCCGCGGTCAACGACGTGAGGAACCCGAACACCACGAGCACCGTCACCGCGACAGCGGCGACGCCGACCGCCCACGTATGGATCCAGCCACGAAAACGGGGCTTGATCACCGTGGCGATCTCAGTCAGGACATCGTCCACGTAACCTCCCGAGCCGGAACCTACGGTACCGTAGGTTGTGCCCCAACCGTACGTCAAACGCCCATCTCGACACCACAAACGTGCCCCTGGCCACACAAAACCCGACCGGCTGATCTCGGGAGGACATGGGTAACTTCCCGGCCACCCCGAAACCCGGCCTTGCCCGTGCCGCCGGCCCGGGACGGATCTCACCCCCTACTCACGACCGGCAAAATACTCGGGGAGGCGGGCAAGCGTAGGGTGCGGGCGTGGAGTTTCTTGGTCGGGTGCGTGGATTGCCGTACCGCATCTACGAAGCCAGGCTGTCGCAGCAGCTGGCAGACAAGCAGCACCCTCGCCACGTCGCCGTCATGTGCGACGGCAATCGACGCTGGGCGCGTGAGAACGGGTTCACCGATGTGAGCCACGGCCATCGCGTCGGCGCCCTGAAGATCGCCGAGCTCGTCGGCTGGTGTTCCGATCAGGGCATCGAGATGGTCACCGTCTACCTGCTCTCCACCGAGAATCTGCGCCGCGACCCCGACGAGCTCGAGACCCTGTTCGAGGTCATCACCGATGTCGTCGAGGAACTGTCCGCCCCGGAGCAGAACTGGAGTGTGCGGATCGTCGGGTCGCTCGAGGGTTTCCCCGAGTTGATCGCCAAGCGGCTGCGGGTGGCCGCCGAGCGAACGAGCGGGCGCGACGGCGTGCACGTGAATGTCGCGGTGGGTTACGGCGGCCGTCAGGAGATCACCGACGCGGTGCGGTCGCTGGTGCGCCAGGAGATCGCCTCGGGCGAGTCGGGTGAGGATCTGGTGCAGTCGATTACGGTCGACGCGATCGGCCAGCATCTCTACACCTCCGGTCAGCCCGACCCGGACCTGGTGATCAGAACCTCTGGTGAGCAGCGACTTTCGGGGTTCCTGTTGTGGCAGAGCGCCTATTCGGAGATCTGGTTCACCGAGGCGTATTGGCCGGAATTCCGGCGTGTCGACTTCCTGCGCGCACTAAGGGATTACGCCGCGCGCCACCGCCGTTTCGGCGTGTGATGTCGTAACCGTCGCGTACTCTGCGGTCAGTGGAACCCGACCAGCCTTCTTACATCAGCTATGAGGAATTCGGCAGGCGTTTCCTGGAATACGCCGTCTCCGAGCAGCGCATCGCCGACGCGTTCGGCCAACTCACCGGTGCCGCTTTCGATTTCGGGCCCATCGGGGTGGGGCCCGGTCGGCTGGCGAAGGTCACCGCGCAGGTGGAGCTCGGGCAGCCACGAATCCTGCGTTTCGTCGACGCGTTCATCTCCTTCGAACTGACCATCCCGTTGCGCGTGGATCTGGTTCTCGATCTGGCGGTCGACCGGTCGCGTTTCCGGGTCGACGGCACCGTGCATCTGCATCTCACCGCGCGCACCGCCGACCCGTTGCGGGTGGTCATCGATATCGCCGAGCCGCGTCCGGGCGATGTGCGGGTCAATGTCGCCAGCAGCTCCAAGCGCGGTGAGTTGCTGCGGGTGCTGGCCAGCGTCGACCACGAGATCCGCCGGTTCGTCGCCCGGTACGTCGCACAGGAGATCCGCAAGCCCGAGATCGCGGCGGTCCGCAATATCGACGTGGCGACCAGGCTCGACGCGGCCTGGAAGTTGTAGCGGAGTAGACCCGATCCGGCGCCACCCCCCGCTAGGCTGCTGCGCGAGACCGGGCCCGACGACACATTGCAGGGGTGTGAGCTGTGGGAATTGCGACGAAGGCGAGCGGGTGGCGGGCGCGGATCGTGGTGCTCGGCGCCGTGTGCGGTGCCGTGGCGGTCGTCGCTGGCTGCGGTGGGGTCGACCAGCCCGCGCCGCCGCGACTGACGCCCGCCGAGGAGCAGGCCGCGAAGGGTGCGGTGTTCGCCTATCGCACCGACGCCGAGCTGGCGGTGGTGCGCGGCGCCGAAACCGTGCGGGCACCGGGCAGTTTCGGCTATTCGTCGGCCGCGGTGATGTTCACCAGGGACGGGCGATACGCCTTCGCGGTGGAGACCAGCAGCAAGACGCTCGTCGCGTTGGGGGTGCGGGACCGGTCGGTGACGCGCATACCGTGTGACTGCACCGACGCGGTGGCACTGCGTGGGTCGGTGGTCGGCTGGTGGCGGGAGCCGGGCGAGATCATGAGCATGGACCTGGCCGGTGCCGAACCCGCCGCGGCCGAACGGGAGATCGTCCTGCCGGATTCGCCGAGCCCGCTGACCGGTGGCGCGTGGGACGGGGCCAAGCTGGTAGCGGCCACCGACGAATTCGTGCTGCTGGCCCGGGTCGAATCGCGCGGCCTGTGGTGGGAGAAGAGCCACCTCTACGCGATCGGCGCCGATGTCATCCTGCCGCTGGGTCGCGTGCCGGGCATCGACGCCGGACTCTCGGCCGCGGCCGGCCCCGATGGGCACACCTTCGTGCTGGCCGGGGCGACAGCGCGCAGCGCGACCTGCGGCAGTGGCAATGTGGCGACCATCGACGCCGCCACCAACGGCGTCCGGGCCCTGCCCACGCTGCCGGGTGAGTGCTCGGCGGCCTACAGCCCGCGCTGGACCGCCGACGGCTCGATCACGATCGCCACCCGCAAGTGGGCCGATGTCCTGGGCGCGCCCAGCATGGTCGACCGGTTGCAGTCGGCGGCGCAGGGGTGGGCGCCGGTCGGGGAGTACCCGGTGGTCGACATGCTCCCGCACACGCAGGAGTCGGTGATCGAGGTGGTCGCCGGTGAGCCCACCGACGCGCGCGGCACACCGCACGGGGTGTTGGTCGTCCACAAGGGCGATGCCCGTGAGGAATTGGCGAAGCAGGTCGTCTCGCTCGGTGCGCCGACGGCCACCGGCTGAGCGGTGTCGGGGCGCGGGCGGATCAGAGCTTGCGCAGCCGCAACCTGTTGATCGTGTGGTCGGAGTCCTTGCGCAACACCAGGGTTGCGCGGGGGCGCGTCGGCAGGATGTTCTCCACCAGGTTGGGCCGGTTGGTCGAGTGCCAGATATCGCGCGCGGCCGCGGTGGCCTGTTCGTCGTCGAAGGCCGCGTAGTGGTGGAAGTGCGCGTCGGGGTCGGCGAAGCCGGTCTTGCGCAACGCGAGAAAGCGCTGCACGTACCAGTTCTCGATGTCCTCGATGCGGGCGTCGACATAGATGGAGAAGTCGAACAGGTCCGACACCATCAGTCGCGGACCGGTCTGCAGCACGTTCAGGCCCTCGACGATGAGAATGTCGGGCTGGCGCACACAGTGCTTCTCGTCGGGCACGATGTCGTAGGACTTGTGCGAATACACCGGCGCGCACACCTCTTCGGCGCCCGACTTCACCTCGGTGACGAATCGCAGCAGCTTGCGCCGGTCGTAGCTTTCCGGGAACCCCTTGCGGTGCATGATGCCGCGACGAATGAGTTCGGCTGTGGGATAAAGGAATCCATCGGTGGTCACCAGGTCGACCCGGGGGTGGTGATCCCAGCGCGCCAGCAGCGCCTGGAGCACGCGCGCGGTGGTCGACTTGCCGACCGCGACACTGCCCGCGACACCGATCACGAACGGCACCTGCTTGTCGGGATGTTTCTCGCCGAGGAAGGTGGCGGTGGCGGCGAACAGCCGCTGCCGGGCCGCGACCTGTAGATGGATCAACCGGGCCAGCGGCAGGTAGACCTCGGCGACTTCGTCGAGGTCGATCTGCTCGCCGAGACCGCGCAGGCCGGTCAGCTCGTCCTCGGTCAGTACCAGGGGAGTCGACTTGCGCAGTGTGCGCCACTGGCTTCGATCGAACTCCACATAGGGGCTCGGTTCACTCATCCGTGCCACCTACCCGACCCTCCGTCCGGGCGCATCCGCACAGCTTGGCTGCCCGTCTGGTGAGATCCGGGATAACTCTGACCGCATAGCGAGATTGTGCTCCGTGCTCGCTGCCCGCGCGCAACAGGGGGTTTGGCTACCGGTCGGTAACCAGCGACAACACCGAGGTAAGACGCCATTTTCCGATCGACCACGTAATGTCGGGCGGATGGGGTCACATCCACTTGTCACCGAATACCTGCGCCTTGGTTTGGCTTTCGATCGCCTCGAAGAGGGGTTCGTCGACGCCTACACCGGCGATCCGCAATTGCGCCGCGATATCGAGAACGCGCCCGTCCCGGTGCCCTCGGAGCTGGCCCGCCGTGCCGTCGATCTGCGCGCCGCCCTGCCCGATGCCGGGCTCTCGGCTCAGCGCACCGAATTCCTCGATGCCCACCTGGTGGCGATGGAGTGCTCGGCCCGCAAGTTCGCCGGTGAGCAGATCGGCTTCGTCGACGAGGTCCGCGCCTACTTCGACGTCGACATCGCACCGGGCGACCCCGACGACTATCGGGAGGCGCACCGGCAGATGGACGAGGTGCTCGGCGGCGACGGACCGCTGGCCGAACGCGCCGCCGCCTACCGCCGCGGTGACGAGATCCCCCCGGAAAAGCTCGCTACCTGTGTCGAAGCGTTCTCGAGTGCGCTGCGGGAGCGGGTACGCGAACGCTATCCGCTGCCCGACAACGAGCACGTCACCTACGAGGTGGTCGGCGACAAGCCGTGGTCCGGGTTCAACTACTACCTGGGCAATTTCGCCTCGACGGTCGCGATCAACTCCGACCTCAAACAGCACATGGGCAACCTCCCCGCGCTCATCGCGCACGAGGCCTACCCCGGTCATCACACCGAGCACTGCCGCAAGGAGGCCGGACTGGTCGCGGCGGGCGAGGACGAGCAGACGCTGTTCCTGGTCAACACCCCGCAGTGCCTGATGGCCGAGGGCCTCGCCGACCTGGCCCTTCGGTCGATCGTCGGACCCGGCTGGGGCGTCTGGGCGCAGGAGATCTACGCCGACCTCGGCCTTCGTTTCGACGGTGAACGGGCCGAACGCTTCTCGACCGCGTCGGCGAAACTGCTGAACGTGCGTCAGGACGCCGCGCTGCTGCTGCACGACCAGCATCGCAGCGAAGACGAGGTGGCGCTGTTCCTGCAACGGTGGATTCTGGCGACGCCGGAACGGGCGCGGCAGTCGCTGCGATTTCTGTCCTCGCCGCTGTGGCGGGCCTACATCAGCACCTATGTCGAGGGTTACCGCTTGCTCGGTGGGTGGCTCGACGGTGCGGCCGGTGCCCAGGATCGGGTCGAGCGGTTCGGGCGTCTGCTCGACGAGCCGCTGACGCCGGGGGCGATCCGGCGGATGAGTGTCGCTACCGGCTGACGGCGCACCCGCCGGGGTTGAACAGCGAGTTCGCCTGTTCGACGACTATCGAACCTGGTCAGACGGGCTGTGACCCCGGTCTCTCCGGTAGCGGCCGGGACGGTGTTGCGGTATCCCCGTGCTCGGCGCGCACACGGTCGGCAATAGACTCGACGGCGTGACGCAGACGACCGCTTCGGTGAATACCCAGTCTCTCGGTGAGCTCGATCCCGAGTTGGCCGCCGCGATGGCGGGCGAGCTCGCCCGCGAACGCGACACCCTCGAGATGATCGCTTCGGAGAACTTCGTGCCGCGCGCGGTCCTGCAGGCGCAGGGCTCCGTCCTCACGAACAAGTACGCCGAGGGGTACCCGGGCCGCCGCTACTACGGCGGCTGCGAGGCCGTCGACGTGGTGGAGACCCTGGCTCGCGACCGGGCCAAGGAGCTCTTCGGCGCCGAATTCGCCAACGTGCAGCCCCACTCGGGCGCGCAGGCCAACGCCGCGGTGCTGATGGCGCTGATGAACCCGGGCGAGACCCTGTTGGGTCTCGACCTCGCGCACGGCGGTCACCTCACCCACGGCATGCGCCTGAACTTCTCGGGCAAGCTCTACGACGTCCACTCCTACGGTGTGTCGAAGGAAGACCACCGGATCGACATGGACGAGGTGCGTGACATCGCACTGAAGGCCAAGCCGAAGGTGATCGTCGCCGGCTGGTCGGCCTACCCTCGCCACCAGGACTTCGCCCGCTTCCGGGAGATCGCCGACGAGGTCGGCGCCTACCTGTGGGTCGACATGGCGCACTTCGCCGGCCTGGTCGCCGCCGGTCTGCACCCCTCGCCCGTGCCGTACGCCGACGTGGTGTCCTCCACCGTGCACAAGACCCTCGGCGGCCCCCGCTCCGGCCTGATCCTGGCCAAGCAGGAATTCGCCAAGAAGCTCAACTCCGCGGTGTTCCCCGGTCAGCAGGGCGGCCCGCTCATGCACGTGATCGCCGCCAAGGCCGCCGCGTTCAAGATCGCCGCCACCGAGGAGTTCGCCGACCGTCAGGTTCGCACCCTGTCCGGCGCGCGCATCCTCGCCGAGCGTCTGACCGGCGCCGACGTGAAGGACAAGGGTGTTTCGGTCCTGACCGGCGGCACCGACGTGCACCTGGTCCTGGTCGACCTGCGCAACTCCGAACTCGACGGTCAGCAGGCCGAAGACGTCCTCCACGAGGTCGGCATCACCGTCAACCGCAACGCCGTCCCGTTCGACCCTCGCCCCCCGATGGTCACCTCGGGTCTGCGCATCGGCACGGCGGCCCTGGCCACCCGCGGTTTCGGCGACACCGAGTTCACCGAGGTAGCCGACATCATCGCCGCCGCCCTGGCGGGCACCTCCGACGTCGACACCCTGCGCGGCCGGGTGTCGCGCCTGGCCCAGAGCGTCCCGCTCTACCAGGGTCTCGAGGACTGGCGCCTGCTCGGCTGAGCCGGAAACTTTCGCCCGATGGCCCCTGTCAGCTCCATGCAGACAGGGGCCATCGTGTTGTCGGAACACACAAAGTTCCGGTGAATCGCATACGGGCCTAATGGAATAGGGCATGGTCAGTCCGTATGGAATATCGACGTGCGCTGGCGCGTGAGGTCGGCGGGGAGGTGCACGCGTTCGAGTTGCTCTCCGAGGCCGAGGCCAGGGAGCTGATCGAACTGTTCCGCGCCGCGCGGGCCAACGAGGTGCGGGCGCTGCGCCGGGCGATCGACGCCGCGCTCACCGCGATGCCCGCTCCGCTGCGTAAGGTCTCGCGCAAGATCCTCTTCGGCAGCTGATGATCGAAACCGAACTCGAAGCTCAGACACAGCTCGTGGTACTCGCGCGCACGCTGAAAGTGCCGCCGCAGCGCCTCGCACCGCTGGCCCGTCTCGGCGCGGTGCACCTGTCGGCGATTCAGCAGCAGATCCTGCGCGCACTACACGCCGAGCACGCGGACACCTTCCGCCGGGTCAGCCCGCTCGTGCCGATCTTTCCGGTGGGTGTGGGTGTCGCGCTCTTCGAGCGGGTGGTGCCGCCGGTGCTCGCCGCCCGATTCCTCGGCGCGGTCGGCGTCAAACATCCGCGCAAGTGCGCGCAGGCGCTGTGCGCGGTCGATGCCGTCTACGCGGCCGACGGAGCGCCGTACCTGGACCCGAATGTCTTCGAACAGCTGATGCGATACGGCAGGCCGGAGCCGATCACCCTCATCATCAACGAGCTGTTGCGGCGTCGCGACTACGTGACCGCCGCGCGGTTCCTCTCAGTGGTGAACGAGCCGCTGATCGCGGCATTGGAGCAGACCGTCCTCGATGACGCGGGCTTGGTCTTCACCGCCGCCTACGCGTACCCGGCGCACACGCTGAGCCGGATCGTTCGGCAGTTGCTGGCGGGCCCACGCCAGCGGGTGCCGGGCATGCTCCACACCGTCCTGGCAGGCCCACCCACCCTGCATCACGCGATGCTCGCCCTGTTCTGCAAGGTCGACCCCGATATCGCGGGCACCCTCGGCGACATCTTCTTCGGCCGCGGCACCGCACACGAGGTCGGCCGATTCCTGCTCACCGCGGTCAACCGGAACGCCTCGCCCGCGCTGCTCACCGTGATCGGCAGACTCGATCCTGTTGCCCTGTGGGCCTTGTCGACGAACCCGCAATTCGCGAACACCGACGTACTCGGCGCGCTGGTCCGCTCGCTGGACGGCAAGGACGAAGCCGACCCGTGGCGCGGGCTGTTCGCCCTGTCCGCCCGCCTGAGCGAACCGGCCCGCCGCCACATCGCCGCCACCCTCGCCGAACTCGACGAAACCTCGGTAGCCGCCCTGCCCGCGCACGCCACCGACGCCACCTACTGGCCCGCTCTGCTGCAACTACTCGCCGAATCCGAACCCGCCGCCCAGTCCCGAGTCGCCGCGATCTGGTCGCGCCTTTCCCCCGAATGGCAAGCGGGCATCGAACGCCACATCCACGAAAACCGCTACGACACCCGCCTGAGCCGGATCACCGACGCCCTCACCACCGTCACCCCGGAAGAAGTCTTCTTCCGTCGCCGCCAGCAGAACCGTCAGCGAGGAGAAGACCACTTCGCGTCGTGGTGAGCTCGCTCAGTGCACCAGCGGGCTCAGGGTGCGGCCGATCCGGTCGATGACGCCGGGCTCGTGGCCGTTGGCGATCAGGTTGATGATGACGCCGTCGATGCCGTGGTCGAGGACGCGGGCCTGGATCTGTTCGGCGACTTCGTCCGGGGTGCCGGCGAATTGGCGGTCGGCGACGGTGGCCCGGCGTTCGGCCTCGGTCAGGGTGGACAGGTCGACGCCGAGGCGCGACAACATGTCGGCCTGGGTCTTTCGGGCACGGTCACCGTCTTCGTCGACGATGGTCAGCGCGAGGAAGCTGGTTTCGAGGGTGGCGGGGTCGCGGCCCGCCTCCTCGCACCGCTGGTGCAGGGCGTCGAGTTTGCGGGGCAGCTCGGAGGCATTGCAGATGATGTTGAGGTGATCGGCGAAGCGGGCTGCCATGCCGAAGGTCTTCTTCTCGCCGCCACCGCCGAGCAGAATCGGCAGGTCGTCGCGGATGCGTGGCTCGTTCATCGCGTTCTCGGTGTGGTACCACTTTCCGTCGAAAGTGGAGCGCTGCCCGCGCAGCATCGGCGTGATGATCCGCAAGGCCTCGTCGAGCCGCTCGAACCGCTCGGTGAAGGTGCCGAATTCGAACCCGTACTGCTGATGCTCCAGCTCGAACCACCCCGCCCCGATGCCGAGCACCGCGCGGCCACCGCTCACCACGTCGAGCGTGGTGACGGTCTTGGCCAGCAGGGCGGGATTGCGATACGTATTGCCGGTGACCAAGGCCGACAACTGAATTCGCTCGGTCGCGGTAGCCAGACCCGACAGCGCCGAGTAGGCCTCCAGCATCGGCTCCTCGGGCTCGCCGATCAACGGCAGCTGATAGAAGTGATCCATCACGAAAGCGGCGTCGAACCCCGCGCCCTCCGCCTCCCTGGCCTGCGCGATCACCGCGGGAAACAGCTCACGCACCGAGGACGTGTTGCTGAAGTTGGGCATCTGATAGCCGAGTCGAATGCTCATGTCGCCGACCCTATGACTTGGAGTGCACTCCAAGTCAAGCGCTACACCCGACCAGCTGCGGGTAGTCGATCAGATCGATGTCGTTGGCGGCCTTGTCGCCGTATTTCATCATGAGGGTGAAGAAGCGGGAGCCGAGGAACCAGTTGCGGGCCTTGATGCCCAGGGCGGTCTTGGGCGCGAGGAAGGGGCCCGCGTTGCTGTTGCCCGCGATTTTGGCGTAGCGCTTCATGATCCGGTCGTAGTTGGCGAAGGCGGTGACGTGATCACCCGCGGCGGAGGCCAGTTCGCCCGCGAGGACGTAGGCGCCGACGACGGCAAGGCCGGTGCCGAAGCCCGCCAGGGTGTTTCCGTAGGCGGCGTCGCCGATGAGGGCGACGCGGCCGCGGGTGTAGGTGCCGTTCATCCGGACCTGGCTGATCGAGTCGAGGTAGATGTCGTCGAATTCGGCCAGATCGGTGAGCATGCGGGGGGCCTGCCACGCCATGTCGGCGAAGGTTTCGGTGATGATGCGGCGCTGGGCGTCGACATCGTTGCGGGGGTAGTCGAGTTCACCGGCGGCGAACATGTACATCTGCTGGGCCTTCGGGCCGCCGTCGATGGCGAGTTTGCCCGGGGTGTTGTGGGCGGCGCCTGCCGCTTTGTCACGGGGCGTGGCCGCGTCGCTCCAGCGGCTCGCACCGGCGACGCAGTAGTAGTAGCCGAGGTGGGCCACGTAGTCGGCTTCGGGGCCGAACGCCAATCTCCGCACCCGCGAATGGATGCCGTCGGCGCCGAGGACGAGGTCGAAGGTGCGGGGCGGGTTGTGCTCGAACCGCACGGCCACACCGTCGCCGGTGTCGCGCAGGTCGGTGACGGTGTCGCCGAAGAGGTACTCGACGGTGTCGGCGGTCTTGTCGTACATGACCTCGGCCAGGTCGCCGCGCAGGATCTCCAGGTCGCCGCCGGTGAACTCGCCCGACATCACGCCGAGCTCGCGCCCGTTGTCGTCGACGAAGACCAGGTCGGTGGTACCGGTACGCCGGGCCCGGACCTCGTCGAGGATGCCCATCCGCTCGAGCACGGTCAGGTGGGTCTTGCCCTTGAAATCCACCGCCTGACCGCCCGCCCGCAGCGCGGGGGCGCGTTCGACGACGGTGACGGAGAAGCCGTAGCGGTGCAGCCAGTAGGCGAGGGCGGGGCCGGCGACGCTGGCGCCGGAGATGAGGACAGTACGCATGACGCAACTCCTGAGAATCTGTGTCCGATGGAATCTGTATCCAGTGGATGCAGATGAGAGTATGGTAGACACAGTTTCACGTCAAGACGATTCTCGAGAGGATGGGCAGATGCCGCCGCCGACCACCGTCGAGCTGTTGTGGGGGACCACGCAGCGCCCCAAGCGCGGGCCCAAACCCGCCCTCACTCTCGACGGGATCGTCGCCGAGGCCATCGCGCTCGTCGATGCCGAAGGGCTGTCCGCGCTGTCGATGCAGCGACTGGCGCAACGCCTCGGCTTCACCAAGATGTCGCTGTACCGATATGTGCCGGGCAAGGAGCAGCTCACCGCGCTGATGCTCGACGCGGCGATGGGTGAACCGCCGAAGGCCGCGGGCGCGCAGCAGAACTGGCGAACCGGCCTCCGCGATTGGGTCGAAGCGCTCTTCGCTCGCTACCGCGCGCACCCGTGGTCGATCGAGCTCACCCTCGGCGTGCGGCCCCTCGGCCCGAACGAGATGGGCTGGACCGAGGCCGCCCTCACCGCACTGGCGGGCACCGGGCTCTCCGGCTCGGAGCGGCTGGACACGATCGTCCTGCTCAACGGCCACGCCCGCAGCCTGGCCCAGCAGGTCTCGTCGATGAGCGGGGACGGCGAAGTGCAGTTCACCGAGCAGTTCGCCGAGATGATGACCGCGGCCTCTGGTCGCTACCCCGAGGTGCGGGCCGCCTTCGCCGAGGAAGCCGCCGCGCCGGCGGGCAAGGGCGGAGCCAACGACGCCCTGCGTTTCGGTGTCGAACGCATCCTCGACGGTCTCGCCGTCCTGATCGATCAGCGAAACTGAGCTGACCCCTGGCCCGAGCGCGATCGGCACCCTAGGCTCATCGCATGACCGACCAGCCGGAACTGCCGGAGCCCGCTGTCACCATCGTTCGCGAGTTCTTCAACGCACTCGAGCTCAGCGCGGTCGACGAGGCGCTGGATCTGCTCGATCCCGCGATCGTCTGGAAGAACGCCTCGCTGCCGACCGTGCGCGGCAAGAACCGGGTCGCCGCGTTGTTGCGCGGCTTGGATCGGCCGAAGCTCGGGTTCTCCGCGGAGATCCACCACATCGCCGCCGACGGCGACATCGTGCTCACCGACCGCACCGACTACCTGCACGTGGGCCCGGTGCGCATCGGCTTCTGGGTGAGCGGCACCTTCGAACTGCGCGACGGCCGAATCGTGCTGTGGGACGACCACTTCAGCAAGGGCAACGTCCTGCGCGGCGCCGTTGTCGGCGTGGTGAAGGCGATCACCGGCCGCTGAGCTATCCGTGCTTGCGCAGGTACTCCAGGTAGGTGGGGCGCAGCACATCGGCCAGTTTGCCGTCGCCCGCGTGGAAGTAGTCGTCGAGCATCGGCAGCACGTACTTGATGTCGGCCGAGCTCTCGCCGAGGTCGCCCGCCTCGGCCTGGGCCGCCGGAATCGACTTCAGCAGTTCCCACAGGAACTTCACGTCGCCGTGGCGCACGGCCGTCTTCACCGCGCGATCGTGCAGTTCCTTCGACGACAGCTTCTCCAGATCCTGGTCTTCGGCCATGTCATCGACTCTAGCCCTCGGTGGCGCACACGTGCCGGATCCGCCGCGACAGTGCCGGTTAACGACAAATTCACGGACACGTGTGCCGGTCCAGCAGCGCGGCTACGAATTCGGCGGTAGCGTCGGTGATGCGAGTCGCGTCGGTGTGATTCGTACGGGAGGTCCTGACCGTGACTGAGCTATTCAGTGCGAGAGGGCCGGCACCTGGCCCTCGGGGCGGTTGACTCAGCGTCAACGCCCACAAGGACGGACCGGTCCAGCGAGATCGTTCGCACGGGTGCCGTGCGAACACATAAGGAGCCCACCGTGACTGCTGCACGCTCCGTTTCCGCTTCCGCGAAGCACACGGCCTCGGCCTCGGCCTCGAGCAATTCGGCCTCGAAGAAAGGGGCTCGCCCCTCACGTTCCGGTCGCAAGACTTTCGTCGTAGACACCTCTGTACTCCTGTCGGATCCCTGGGCCGTCACCCGGTTCGGGGAACACAGTGTGGTCCTGCCCCTGGTCGTGATCAGTGAGTTGGAGGCGAAACGGCACCACCACGAGCTCGGCTGGTTCGCCCGCGAAGCGCTGCGCATGCTCGACGACCTGCGTGTGCAGCACGGCAGGCTCGACCAGGCACTGCCCATCGGCACCGACGGCGGCACCCTGCAGGTAGAGCTCAACCACACCGATTCGTCGGTGCTACCCGCCGGATTCCGTTCCGACACCAACGATTCCCGCATCCTGGCCTGCGCGCTGAACTTCTCGGCCGAGGGCGAGGACGTGGTGCTGGTGTCGAAGGACATCCCGCTGCGCGTCAAGGCGAGCGCGGTCGGCTTGTCGGCCGACGAATACCACGCGCAGGACGTGGTGACCTCCGGCTGGAGCGGGATGGTGGAACTCGACGTCGTGGGCGCGCAGATCGACCAGCTCTACACCGATTCGGTGATCGACCTCGACGATGCGCGAGAGTTGCCGTGCCACACCGGTGTTCGGTTGCTGGGCAGCAGCTCGAGCGCACTGGGCCGGGTTACCGCCGACAAGCGGATCCAGCTGGTCAAAGAGCGGGAGGCCTTCGGGCTGCACGGGCGTTCGGCCGAACAGCGCATCGCCCTGGATCTGCTGCTCGACGAGAGCATCGGGATCGTGTCGATGGGTGGGCGCGCCGGTACCGGCAAGTCGGCCTTGGCGCTGACCGCCGGACTCGAGGCGGTGCTCGAGCGGCGCACCCAGCGCAAGGTGGTCGTGTTCCGGCCGCTGTACGCGGTGGGCGGGCAGGAACTGGGCTATCTGCCGGGTTCGGAGAGCGAGAAGATGGGCCCGTGGGCACAGGCCGTCTTCGACACGCTCGACGGGCTGGCCAGCCGCGAGGTGCTCGAGGAGGTGCTCAGTCGCGACATGCTCGAAGTGCTGCCGCTGACCCACATTCGAGGGCGGTCGCTGCACGATTCGTTCGTGATCGTCGACGAGGCGCAGTCGCTCGAGCGCAATGTGCTGCTGACGGTGCTGAGCCGCCTCGGCACGGGTTCTCGGGTGGTGCTCACCCACGATGTCGCCCAGCGCGACAATCTGCGGGTCGGCAGGCACGACGGTGTGGCCGCGGTGATCGAAAAGCTCAAGGGGCACCCGCTTTTCGCGCACATCACGCTCACCCGCAGCGAGCGCTCGCCGATCGCGGCGCTGGTCACCGAGATGCTCGAGGAGTACGGACCGAACGCGTAATCGTCGGCAATCGGGCCGCGTCGCGGCCGGAATCCGTTTGATTACCGCAAACAGTGGGTAATATCCGCTCCGACACCAATCCAGCAACGGCTCGGCGAACACTGTTCCGCCGGGCCGTTGCGGATGTCGGCCAGGCTCCATTCCGGGGGCACCCCCGGGGGGCCACTCGCGAGAGGATGGATATGAACCACTTCGCTCGACGTACTGCTGCCGGGAGCGCCGCGGTCCTGGCCGCGGCGGGTCTGCTGCTCGCTGCCGGCTGCAGCGATGACGACAAGGACAAGGCGAACGACGCCGTCGCCTCGGTGACCTCCGCGATCGGAGCCCCTGGTGGCAGCGCCACCACCGAGCCCGGGATGGGCGGGATGACCACCACCCCCGGTTCGGAAACCACCTCCGGTTCCGAGACAACGTCCGGCGCGGCCACCACCAGTGGAGCGGCAGGCGAATCGACCACCGTCTCCACCCCGAACGGTGACATCGTCATCGCCGGCGAGGTGTACAAGAAGTACATGGCGGCCGGCGGCGCGAGCAGCCCGCTCGGCGCACCGGAAGAAGCCCAGGAATCCGGCCCCGACGGCGGCGAGTACCAGGACTTCACCGGCGGCACCATCTACTGGAGCAAGGATTCCGGCGCCCATATCGTGTGGGGCGACATCCGCGAGACCTGGGAAGAGAACGGCGGCGCCAACGGCACGCTGGGCTACCCGACCAGCGACGAGAAGGACATCCCCGGAGGCAAGCAGAGCGACTTCACCGGTGGCACCATCACCTGGGTCAACGGCGAGACCACGGTGACCCCGAAGTAGTCGGGCCCCACGTCAGCGTCGCGCTCCGCCCCGGCGCGGGGACCCGGTTCACCCCGTAGGTCCCCGCGCTTGCGCACGAGGTACTAAGTTGTCGGGGTGCAGAAAACTTTGACCGACCGCGAGCTGCTGGATTCGCTCGCGGACGAGGTGGAAATCAACCTGCGTCGCCATATCGAGGTGGCCGACGGCTGGCAGCCGCACGAGCAGGTGCCGTGGTCGGACGGGCGCAACTTCGCCTTCCTCGGTGGCGAGGACTGGACCCCGGAACAGTCCGAGCTCAGCGATACCGCCCGGCTCGCGCTGACCGTGAGCGTCCTGGTCGCCGACAATCTGCCCTCCTACCACCGTGAGCTCGGCAAGCACCTACGCACCGGCCCCTGGTGGCGCTGGGTCGGCCGGTGGACGGCGGAGGAGAACCGCCACGAGATCATGATCCGCAACTACCTCATGCTCACCCGTGCGGTGGACCCGGTCGCGCTCGAGCGGGCCCGCATGCAGCACATGACCGACGGTTTCAACCGCCCCCCGATGCACCTGATCGACGTGCTGGCCACCTGCGCGTTCGAAGAGGCCGCCGCCGCGATCCGTCATCGCAACACCGCCGCGATCGGCGAGAACCCGATCGTCACCGCGATGGCCGAGAAGCTGGCCGCCGACGACGAACTGCAGGCCGAGTTCTTCGCCGTGCTCGTCGCCGCCGCCCTCGACCTGGTTCCCGATCAGGCAGTGCGCGCGATCGCCGATCGGGTCGCCGACTTCCGGGTGCCGCACGTGGATCTGCCCGGTGGCGGATCCAGTGACGAGGCGCTCGCAGAGGCGGGCATCTACGACCCCGCGAAGGAGGGCGAGCTGGTGTTCAAGCCGCTGCTGCAGCGCTGGAACATCTTCTCCCGCACAGACTTCAGCGACGAAGGCGAAAAGACTCGCGCGGAACTCGCGCACCTGGCCTGATCGTGCACAGCGAACGGCCGTCACCTCCTGCGAGGTGACGGCCGTTCGGCGTTTCAGCGGTCGACGTCGGCCATCGCCAGCACGTCGAGCTTGCGATCGAGCTCTTCGAGCGAGAGCTTGTCCGGGACGAGCCCGCGGTCGATGACGGTCTGGCGGATCGTCTTCTTCTCGCGCAGCGCCTGTTTGGCGACCGCGGCCGCTTCCTCGTAGCCGATGGCCGAGTTGAGCGGGGTGACGATCGACGGTGACGATTCGGCGAGGGTCCGCAGGTGCTCCTCGTCGGCGACGAGCCCGCTCACACACTTGTCGGCGAACAAGCGAGAAACGTTGGCCAGCAGGCGAATCGACTCGAGCAGGTTGCGAGCCATCACGGGAATGTAGACATTGAGCTCGAACGCCCCGCTCGCCCCGCCGAAGGCGATCGCCGCGTCGTTGCCGACCACCTGCACCGCCACCTGCGTCACTGCCTCGGGCAGAACGGGATTCACCTTTCCTGGCATGATCGAGCTACCCGGCTGCAGGTCCGGCAGCTGCAATTCGCCGAGCCCGGTCAGCGGGCCCGAACCCATCCAGCGGATGTCGTTGGCGATCTTGGTCAGGCTGACCGCGATGGTGCGCAGCGCACCGGAGGCCTCGACGAGTCCGTCCCGCGCGGCCTGGGCCTCGAAATGATCATGCGCTTCGCGCAGCGCGTCGATTCCCGTGGTACGTACCAGTTCCGCGACGACCTTCGCGCCGAATCCGGCGGGCGCGTTGAGACCGGTGCCCACCGCGGTGCCGCCGATCGGCAACTCGCCGAGGCGGGGAAGCACGGACATCGCGCGTTCGATACCCGCGGCGATCTGCCGGGTGTAGCCGCCGAATTCCTGGCCGAGCGTCACCGGCACCGCGTCCATCAGGTGGGTGCGGCCCGACTTCACCACGGTGCGCCACTGCTGCGACTTGTCGAGCAGAGCCAGGCGCAGATGGTCCAGCGCGGGAACGAGTTCGGTGATCACGGCCTCGGTGGCGGCCAGGTGCGTCGCGGTGGGGAAGGTGTCGTTGGAGGACTGCGACATGTTCACGTCGTCGTTGGGGTGCACGCTCACCCCGTTACGGGCGGCGATCGAGGCGATCACCTCGTTGGCGTTCATGTTCGAGCTGGTGCCCGAACCGGTCTGGAACACGTCGATCGGGAACTGGTCGTCGTGCTCACCGTTCGCGATCTCGCCCGCCGCGGCGATGATGGCATCGGCCTTCACCGGATCGAGCAGGCCCAGATCCTTGTTGACCTGCGCGCACGCGGCTTTCAGCAGGCCGAGCGCCCGGATCTGGGCGCGCTCGAGTCCCCGCCCGCTGATCGGGAAGTTCTCGACGGCCCGCTGTGTCTGCGCCCGCCACAGCGCGTCGACAGGGACGCGAACCTCTCCCATGGTGTCGTGCTCGATCCGGTACTGCGCGTCGTCGTCAGCCATAGTTCGACCCTAGGACGAGAACACCGCGAATGGTGGCCACACACCAGCGCGAAATCCCACATCCGCGGCAGGAATACTCGCCGGACTCAGTCGGTGGGCCAGACCGCGCACACCTCGTCGGCGAAGTCCCTGGCTTGGGTGTGACCGGCCAGTGCGGCGCCGTGTACGCGCTGCGGGTCGAGCTCGTTGGGGCCGATGGCCTTGCGCGCTGCTTGATCCGGATGGATCACCGTGACCCTGGCCGAGCCGAGGTGGGCGAGCTGGGCGGAGATCTTCCCGCTGCGGCGCGGGGTGAGAATATTGGACGCGAGGCCGACGATCCGGTCGTAGCCCTTCGCTAGATCCAGATTCAGCGGGGAGCGGACCCCGCCGTCGAGGTAGTGGTGCCCGTGACACGACGCCTCCGGCCAGGCGAACGGGATCGCGCAACTGGCGTTGACCGCCTCGGCGAGTGAGACGTCGCTGTCGCGGTCGAAGACCTTCAACACGCCGGTATCGGCGTCGACCGCGGTGATCCACAGCGGCTGTGTCGGCCACGCCTTCTCGGGCAGGCGTGAGGACACCGCCGCCAGCCGCAGCACGGGGTCGATCGTCGACCTGCCGCGCGAAGCGTTCGCGACCCGGCGTGCCGCGCTGGTCTCGCTGGGCGCGGTGCCAGCGACGAACGCCCACTTGGCCAGCTGCTTGACCGAGAGCCGGTTCGGGATCTCGGCGTTGAGCCGCCCCAGCTGCCGCTTGTAGAGCTCGTCGGTCGACAGCGTGCTGCGAATTTGCGCCCCGACGACCGCGCCCGCGGAGGTGCCGATCACCAGATCGGCCGACCGCAGGTCCACCCCGGCCTCGGCCAGTCCGGCGATCATGCCGATCTGCCAGCCGATACCGGCGATTCCGCCGTTGCCGAGGACCAGGGCGGTGCTGGGCGCTGCCATAGTTCGACTATAGGGACGCCCAGCCCCGGATCACGGTAGCGGCGGGTTCGCGCTGTCGTCGCCGTCGAAGTCGACCGAGGAGTACTCGCGCAGCTTCGTCAGGCGGTGGTAGGCGTCGATCATGCGGACGGTGCCCGACTTGGACCGCATCACGATCGACTGGGTCGACGCGCCGCCGCCGTAGTAGCGCACGCCGCGCAGCAGGTCGCCGTCGGTGACGCCGGTGGCGCAGAAGAACACGTTGTCGCCGGAGACCAGGTCGGTGGTCGAGAGCACCCGGTCCAGATCGTGGCCCGCGTCGATCGCCTTCTGACGCTCTTCGTCGTCCTTCGGCGCGAGCATGCCCTGCAGCTCGCCGCCGAGACAGCGCAGCGCGGCGGCGGCGATGATGCCCTCGGGGGTGCCACCGATACCGACCAGGATGTCGACGCCGGACTCGGGACGCGCGGCGGCGATGGCGCCGGCGACGTCACCGTCGGAGATGAGGCGGATGCGGGCGCCCGCGTCGCGTGCCTGCTGGATGGTGTCCTCGTGGCGGGGACGGTCCAGGATGCAGACGGTCAGGTCGGACACCGACAGCCGCTTGGCCTTGGCCACGCGGCGGATGTTCTCGCCGATCGGGGCGGTGATGTCGATCGAGCCGGCGGCATCGGGGCCGACGGCGATCTTGTGCATGTAGAACACCGCGGACGGGTCGAACATGGCGCCGCGCTCGGCGACCGCGAGCACCGAGATGGCGCCGGGGGAACCCTTCGACATCAGGGTGGTGCCGTCGACCGGGTCGACGGCGAAGTCGACCTCGGGGCCGGTGCCGTCGCCGACGAGCTCACCGTTGTAGAGCATCGGCGCTTCGTCCTTCTCGCCCTCGCCGATGACGACGATGCCCTTCATGGACACCGAGCTGACGAGCTGACGCATGGCGTCGACGGCCGCGCCGTCGCCACCTTCCTTGTCGCCACGGCCGACCCAACGGCCACTCGCCATCGCGCCTGCCTCGGTGACGCGGACCAGCTCCAGTGCGAGGTTGCGATCGGGTGCCTCGCGGCGGCTGGGGACGGGCGAGGTGGGCGTCATTGCGGAGTGCCTCCTTGGCGTTGGTGATACGGGGGCATTGTCGCATTTCGAAACGGCACGCTCGTGCACGACCTCCTGCGATGACCCCTGGGCGGCCTGGTCAGGGGTCGAGTGGATACTGGTAGCCGTGGCACAGACCAAGCACCGCATCTTCAACGACTACCGCGATCTGTTCTGGTCGTTGATCCCGTTGGTGCTGGCCGCGGTGGTATTGGCCGGGGTCGCGAGCCAGTGCACGGTGGCGACGAACGGCCCGACGCAGGGTCAGATCCCGCATTTCGATGCCGACGCCGCGCTGAGCTCCGACGCGAAGACCCTGTCGTTCCCGATCCGCAAGCCGGCGTTGCCGCAGGGCTGGGTGTCGAACTCGGGCAGCCGCGACACCATCGCCACCACGGGTGGCGGTGCCGTGAGCACGGTCGGCTACATCACTCCACAGGGCACCTACATGCGGTATTCGCAGACCGATGCCTCCGAGGAGGCGTTGTCGCGCCAGGAGCTCGGCTCCCGCTATCCGACCGGAACGCAGGAAGTGGCCGGGCAGAAATGGGTCGTCTACTCCGAACCGACCGAGGAAACCGGCTGGATCGCCGACCTCGGCGGCGTACGGATCCTGATCACCGGTGCGGGCAACGAGGCCGCCTTCACCACCCTCGCGACGGCGATCACGGCAGCCCAACCGCTGGCGAAGAAGTAGCCTCAGCTGAGCCGGTAGGACCAGCCGCTGTTGGGCAGCGCGGTCGAGGTGGCGATGGAGTCCTCGGCGTCGTCGGACTTGCCCTGGGCCAGGAGGCCGTAGGGATCGAATGCGCGTTTGGCGGCAGCCTCTTTCGGGCCCCACGGCTTCATGCCGCCCGCGCCGAGGACGGGTGTGTGCGAGTTCGCGATGAACAACCCCGCCCGCTGCAACCGCTCGGTGGTCGCCGCCAAGTGC
>NZ_JBHURA010000010.1:0-239430 GCF_042674185.1 Nocardia sp. NPDC056952
GCCCGGTCCCATTCCGAACCCGGAAGCTAAGGCCACCTGCGCCGATGGTACTGCACTCGACAGGGTGTGGGAGAGTAGGACACTGCCGGAACATCATTGCGAAAGGCCCTCCAACTTCGGTTGGAGGGCCTTTTTGCGTTTTCCAGCAGGCGGTCCCCGCGGTTCGGTCAATCTTGGCTTCTCCCAACCTGTCTGGCCGTCTGGGACTAGCCTGTGCGTGTGAGTGCAGAACTCCCGCCCAACGAGGGCGAGCCGAAGGCGCACGTCCATGGTCGTGCCAGCCTCGATGCGCAGCATCGCAGCGCACAGAACGAGTCGTACACCCGCCAAGTGCGTTCCAGTACCAACTTCGGTGTGTGGCGACGTGATGCCGAAGTGAGCAGTAAGGGTACGAAGGAGAAGCGCCGCACCGTCCAATTAGTGGTGGCCGGTGGGTTTCTCGTCGCGGGGGTCGTCGGCGCAGCACTGGTCTTCATGGCGTTTCAACCCGACGCCAACGGAGATGCCCCGGTGAAGGGCGGTTCCGTGACGTCGCTCGCCCAACCGGCCGCGCCGGTCGATGTCACCACGACGGTCGTACCTACCGCGGTGAAACCGACTGCGAGTGTGACCGTCTCGGCGCGCACGCCGACAGCGATGCTGTCTCAACCGTGTCCCGCCGATACCGTCTGCTGGTGGGGTATGCCCGACTTCAAAGACTTGCTTCATTCGTTGCCGCACGGTGAAGTGCCGGCGATCGGTCCGGAAAGCTGCCTGGAGCTGGGCGTAGCCAGTCTGGGTCCGAGAGGCGCCGGCTCTATCGTCAATGGCAGTAGTGTCCCGCAAACGTTCTGGGAGAACGGTGACTGCAGTGGGCAGTCGTTCGTGCTGAAGCCTGGGGAGCAACTGGCAAAGCTGCCGACATTCCCATTCTCCGTCAGCGGGTAGCGGCCGGCCCTGTGCTCAGGGATTGGGTTCGGCGGTGCGCAGGAGTTGCAGCAGACCGTGTACTGCAGCCTCCTGCCCCGCCGACAGCGGATCAGTGGCGAAGTGCATCAACTCGTTCCGTACATCGCGCACCTGCTCCACCAGCTCCAGGACCTGACTTTGATCGAGGCGCCACCCGAGCTTGCGCCAGCGAACCGGGTCGCGCAGCAGGTACACGTAGCCACCGAAGGTCAGGTGCGCCGCTTCGGTGGTGTGGGCGCGCCTGTTCTTGGGGGCCGCGGCTTTGATGTCGTCGGGATCGAGATGATCGTTGGCCGCGCGACGCAGCCGGTTCTCTGCCTCCTCGATCAGCACGAAAGGCTTTGCCAGCATGCCGAATTGGTGGGTGAGATCCGATGCGGTGAGGATGCCTGTCACCCGAGCGCGATCAGGGCTGCGCACGAAGATGAAACCGTTGGCGTAGATGGCGTCGATCTGGTCGAGCAACGGAGCGTCGTGGTCGACGACGACGGCGGGCACGGTCGCCTCGGCCAGGGTCGGGTGGTCACCGGAGATATGGGCTCGGCCGATCGATTCCCAGGTGATCGCACCGTGATAGGTCCCGTCGTGGTCGATGACGGCGAGTTGCGAGAACTGATGACGCACCATGGTCGTCTTCGCCACCGTAAGGCTCACGTGCGAGGGCACCGACGTCAGCGCCGCGGGCAGATCCCCCAGCCGACGGGTCATCGGTTCCGGATCGGAGACGTTCTCCACCGCGCTGGAATCCCGTTGCCGGACTTCGCTGTCCACCGCGTGATCGGTAACGGTGCCGGGTTCGGCATCGAGCGGCACGATGGTGACGATGTCGCTGAGCGCACCCTCGGTGAACGGCGGGCGGGTGGTGAGTCCGTTCTCGGCGAGGGCGGATTTGATCACCTCGATCGCGGCCGCGGTACGCCGCTCGAACTGCCAGTGCTCGAGCAGACTGCGGATGGTGAGTTGACGGGGATTGCCCGCAGCATGGGAACTCGCCTCGGCGAGCAGTTGGACCGAATCGGTGGCCACCTCGTCACTGTCGAATCCGGGATCCGTCCCGAACTCGGCCAGATGGGCGATGCGAGCGGCCGCATGATTGCGGTGGATCCCGCAGACGGTGAGCAACGAACCGAGACTGGCGCGCAGGTCGGGTCTCAACGCCTCCCACACGATGTCGGTTCGCAGCCAGTCGACCTTCCTGACCTGGCGGAATTCCTCGGGCTCGGTCTCGCGATATTCGTACTGGCCGACCACCCGTCCGATCGCGACATAGCCGGTTTGCAGCTTCAGTGGCATGACAACCAGGTCGTCGTTCGCGATGTCGGTGCCGAATTTCCAGAGTTGCCCAGCCCAGTTGCCGACCACATTGGGTGTAGCGAGGGGATACTTCTCTCGCAGTGCTGCCTTGAGCTCTTCCCAGGTGCGATAGCGGCTGAGGTCGCCCATTTCATCCCAGCCGATGATGGCCAGGCCCTCGTCGAGTGCGCGGTGTTCGCGCTGGCCGTCGCGGCCCGACCGGATGAGCCACGCGCGCGGGTTGTCGTACACAGTTCTGATCCTCCCAGTTCAGTCCGACAGGTAGGCGACCCAGAGATAGTCGCGGGCGCGGCTGGTGGCGACCAGTAGCTGCCTGGCGAGCATCTCGGCTCGATCCCTGGCGCCGCCGGACAGCGCGTCCAGGTCGGTCGGCGGTTCCTCGGTGATATGAAAGACGGCGGCGAAATCCATCCCTTTCGCGCGGCGTACCGTGCCGACTTTGACCGGTTCGACCTGCGAGCCGTCGTAGTTCTCCAGCGAGACAGCCTTGATGCCCGCCCGGCGCAGCACCCGCAGGTAACGCGTGACCTCGCTCGGCCAGTTGACGATCACGGCGATCTCGGCACCCGGCGGCAGGTGTGCGTCACGGAGTGCGCGGGGGAGTAGCCCGTCGATGTCGCGACGGGGGACGCGAACGTCGGCTGCGCGACCGTCCGGCAGCGTGGGATCGCTGTCACGAAGGATGACGCCGGCGCCGCCATCGAGATCATCGACGGTGTTGCCCGCCTCGATACGTTGTGAATACCGCAGCACCGCTTCACGATTGCGGTAGTTCTTCCGCAGCACGCGACCACGCCCACCGGCGAGCGGGATCCCGGCCTCGGACAGGGTGCAACCCCCGGCGTAGACCTGCTGCTGTCCGTCGCCGACCAGCAGCAGCTGTGCGTCGGGACCGCCGCCCGCTATCTGGTGCACCAGCTGCAGTTGCCGGAGAGTGAAGTCCTGCACTTCGTCGACGACGACCATGGCGTACGCCTCGGTGCTGTCGAGCGGGCGGGCTCGAAGTTCGTCGACGGCGAGGGAGATGACATCGTTGAAATCGTGGGCATGCCGCGCGTCCAGGACTTCCTGGTAGGGCTGATACCAGTGCTCCCAGACGAATTGACGGCGGGTCGACCGCAGGCTGATTCCCTCGCGACCCACCCGCTGCACGCGCTTGTACGACTCCAGATCGGTGATCCCGCGGCCCTTGATGACCCGATTGATCTCGTCCTGCCAGTAGCCGTGGTCGGTCCCCTCGACCCGCCCCAACACTCCGCGGGCACCTTGCCACGATTTGGCGAACGCGGCATCGACGGCTTTGTCGTTCAACCGGAATACGACATCACGGCGGTCCAGGAACGCCATCGCCCACGCGTGCAGCCCGGTGAACTCGGCGCGCCCGGCGGCGTGTGGCGCGATCTGCGCGAAGCCTCGCTCATGGTACGTGGGCAGGCTCTTGACGAACGTCGTGAAGAGCAGTCGCCCGGGGTTGCGCTTGGCGAAGTGCGCCATTCGTTGCAACGCGACGACCGACTTTCCGGTGCCCGCCGGACCGCTGAACCGGGCAGGGCCGGTGAAGGTGGCGTGGACGAGCGGCACCTGATCGGGGTCGAGGAACGTCATCCAGTCGCTGAACGGTCTGGCAAGCGCGGAGGACCTCGCGTCCTCGCGGAGGTCGTCCTGGTCGAATAGACCACCGGCATCGATGGTTTCGGCTTCGGGGGCATCGTCGGCACAGAGGTACCGATGCGTGGGGAGCTTCTCCGCAGCGGTCGCCGCGAGCTCGCTGACCCGTTCAGCGCGCATCCGCTTCTCACGACGTGCCAGCGTCTCGACGAAACCGGCCTCGTCGACGACGAGATAGCGGCCGTCCGAGGTAGCCCGCGCGCCGCGCGGCATGAGCAGTACGACATCGACGGAATGCGGTACGAACTGGGCGCCACCGACAACGAGCCTGGCGAAGGTTCGCTCGGCCTCGCTGCGGATCTTCAGGACGTCGGCCGAGCTGGGCAGCGTGTCGGTGAAGACGAGTGCGAAAACGCCCGTCCGCCCCAGGGCGTACGCCGCGATCCGATCGGGCACGGGCGAACCGCTGTCCACGAGCAGATGCCAGCCACGCACCGTGAGCAGTCCTGCCAGGAACCGACGCTGCCCCGGTGTCAACTGTCGCTGTTCGGCGAGTGTGCGCTCCGCCCACCGTGCTACCCGCTCGCGATGAATATTCGGCATCGATCCCCCTCCGGATGCGCGGCTCCGCGCAGCTGATGGAGCCGTAATGCGTTGAGTACCAACATAGTTGACATCAGCTGTGAAGGCATGTGGATCGGAGCCCGCACGGGGGCGGGGTTTCCCGCTGATCTATTGCGCTGTCGTGAGTCTCGGCCCGACCGCGGTCATGCGATCGACGTATTTCCAGCGGTGTGCTCCGTCGTGCAAAGCTGTCCGGTTCGCTTCCGTACGAGGGGATTTCATTCATGCAGCGTCATCTGGCACCCATCGCAGTGTTGGCCGCTCTGGCCGGTGTAACCGGGTGCGGGAGCGTCGAATCGCCGACGACACCAGCCACCACATCCGCGGCTGGTTCCGCGCCGACGTCAGGTCTCGGCACGCCATTCGCGTTCACCGACGCGGCGACTGGGGCGAAGGTAGGCACGATCACGTTCACCGAAGTGGCCCTCGCCCCCGCGGACTGCGTGACCGATCTGGGTGCGGGCCGCGTCGCGTTGGCGGTTCGCGCCCAGATCGAGAGCATCGGCACCAGCCGGATGTCGCGACCCGATCAGTGGCTGCTCAGCACCGTGGACCGCGCCGGGATCACCCAGCGGACCGAACACGCCATCCTCACCGACGACTGTTTCGACACGTTCACCTACAGCGCGTCTCCTAAAGCGGGAACCACAGTCGAGGGCTGGTCCGTGGTCCAAGCATTACCCGACGTGGTCGCGCTGCAGTTCGTTCCGCTGGTCCAGGACGAAAGCGCCCCGATGAACGCGCCGCGCTTCGTCACCCCGGCGCCGGCGAAGGTCACGATCCCGCTCGCGACCGCTCCGGCACCCGCCACCGTGACCGCCCTGGCACCCGCCACCGCGACCACTACTCCATCGGCCGCCGCTCCACTTCCCGCCACGACCCCGGAGCTCGCGCCCGAAAGCAGCACCACCGCAATGCCTACCACCGTGCCCACACCGAAGAAGACGACACCCGCAGTCGGTGTCGCGTGCACCCCGCCCGGCGACGACTACGCCACCGCGGCTGACGGAAGCACCCTCAAATGCACCAAGGCGGGGGGCCCGAGCGCGAAATGGGTGCAATCAGTGCCCCTGCTCGGTACTCGCACTCCGGGTGCACCCTGTGAGGTGGGCTCGGGTGTAGCGACATCGCCCGACGGTGAGGAAATGTTCTGCCTCGGCGAGGGACCGGACACCAATGTGTGGACCGTTTTGAATTGACGCCTGACCCGAATGCTCGGGGCAACGACTTTGCTGGATTTCCGAGTTACGCCTGCTGCCATAGCGTCTCATCCGCACGGCTTTCGACCGTAGGAGTGATGGATGGTTACAGGGGTGTTGGCTCAGCGGGAGCCCGTGGTCGACGGCATCGAGCGGGAGGCTGTGGAGCGGTGGCGTCCGGCGGTCCGTGTACTTTTCCGGTTCGGGTTTATCGTTGTCGGTGTCGGGATGGCGGGGGTGTGGCTGCTGCACGCGCTGTTGCGCACCCTGGGCGTGCCGCAGGAGATGGTGAGCGAGGTCGCCGAATGGACGGCGCTGCATCCGCTCACCGACTGGGTCGGCACCCAGATCTTCGAGGTACCCATCGATTACACGGTCACCGGCAGCGGCGACACAGCGGCGAAATGGGTGGCTGTTTTCACCCTCCTCCTGGTTGCCGTGCCGGTGACCGCCGCCTGGTCGGTCCTCGACCGGCGTCGCCCGAACTACACGCGACTGTATGAGTGGTTCCGGCTGCTGTTGCGTATCTCCCTGGCGAGCGCCCTTTTGCTGTACGGGATGATCAAGGTGTTGCCGTCGCAGATGTCGTTCAATCTCGAGCGGTTGGTCGAACCGTTCGGTCAGATGAGCCCGATGGCGGTGCTGTGGGCGCAGTCGTCGCTGTCGGAGCCGTATGAGATGGCGTTGGGTGCGGCGGAAGTCGTTGCGGCGCTTCTTCTCATCCTGCCGGTGACCGCGGGGCTCGGGTCTGTTCTTGCTGCCGTTGTGGCGTTGCAGGTGCTCTTGATGAATCTGACGTTCGATGTGCCGGTGAAGCTGTTCGCCCTGCAATTGTTCTTGTACGCAACAGTATTGGCCGCACCGGACGTCATCCGGGTCGTTCGGGCCCTGCTCGGCCGCGCAGTCGTAGCTCGAACGTCGACACCCTTGCTGTCCACTGCGCGTGGCAACCGAATCCTGCTGACAGTCCAGGTGCTGATGGGGGTGTGGCTGCTCGGTGCCACGACCGTCGAGGCATACGACGGCTGGCACACCTACGGCAACGCACGGCCCAAGTCGCCGCTCTACGGCATCTGGAACGTCACCGAGTACTCGATCGCGGGGGAGCAGGTGCCCGCACTGGTCGACTTCCGCGAATCACCGTCCAGCAGTGGAATGCCGAGCGCCACCGAACGATTCCGCCGCATCATCTTCGATATCCCCCAGGGCATGACCGTGCAGCGGCTGGATGATTCACTGGTCTCCTTCCCTGCCCGAATCGACACCGACCAGCACACCATCACGCTGTCGAAAGACACGGCACACCAATGGAAGCTCGCGACATTCAGTTATGTACAGCCACAATCGGATCGGCTGATTCTGGAGGGCATACTCGGTGGACGTCCGGTACGGATGCAGCTGGACCAGGTCGACCTGACGCAGTTCCCGGCTGTTTCGCGGGGGTTCCATTGGGTGCAGGCAACGCCCTATTACCGGTAGCGGGATTCATTGCACCCCAATGGAATAGGCTTCATCCGCCGGCAACCGACGGGATGATCATGACCTCGGTACGTGCGCCGACAGCGGTGTCCTGGCCGTCGAGGAGACGGCATTCGTCACCGTCGATATAGAAGTTCACGTACCGGCGCAGAACCCCGCGTTCATCGCGGAGACGGCGCTCCAAACCGGGTGATCGTTCGCGTAGCGCATCGAGGACCTGTTGCAGAGTCGCACCGTCGACATCGAGTTCCTTGGCGCCGTCGACATAGGTGCGGAGCATGGAGGGCAGGCAGACGCGAGCCATCGCGCTATCCGATGACCGCGGCGCGCACGCACAGCACGTCGGGCAGCTTGTCGGCCACGAGCCGCCAATGGTCGCCTTCGTCCGCGCTGCAATACACCTCGCCGTTGCGGGTGCCGAAATAGATGCCGGTCGGCTCGGCATCGTCGGCGCACATGGCATCGCGCATGACCGCAGCCCAGAACGGGACCTCGGGGAGGCCGTCGTTCAGCTTCGACCACGTCTCGCCGCCGTCCGCACTGCGATACACCGCGCAGACCGCATCGGGCGGAAAGCGGAAGCGATCCATATCCGCCACCAGCGGGAAGGTGTAGATCACCCCGGGCTTACGCGGATGCGCGACGATCGGAAAGCCGAAATTGGACGGCGGTAACCCACCGTCGATCGACTGCCAGCTCACCCCCGCGTCGGTGCTCCTGAACACCCCACCGTGGTTCTGCAAATACATGGTGCTCGGCGACTCGGCATCGAGCGCGACCTTGTGCACGCACTGCCCCCATTCCGGCAACTCGCCGGGCATGAAGTCCGCGGTGACACCCTTGTTCGTCGGCGTCCACGATTCCCCGCCGTCGGCAGTCTGATAGACCCCGCCAGTGGACATGGCCACCGCGAGTCGCTGAGTATCGACTGGATGCGGCAGCACAGTGTGGAGGGCCAACCCGCCGCCGCCCGGCTCCCACCGTGGCCGATGGGGATGGTCCCACAACCCCCTGACCAGCTCGAACGTCCGGCCACGATCAGTCGAGCGGAACAATGCAGACGGCTCGACACCCGCGTACACCACATCCGGCTCGGCCTCGGTAGCAGGCGCGATCTGCCACACGCCACCCAACGCAGCCCCGGTGTCCTCGGGAAACGCCAGCGGCGCGTCATCCGGCTCGCTCCACGTCTCCCCGAGATCATCACTGACCACCAACGTGGGCCCGAAATGACTGTTCAACACCCCGGCCAACACCCGAGGCGTCCCCCGGCGAGTATCAATCGCCAACGCCTTCACATCAGCCACCGGAAACTGAGGTGGCGACACCGTCCAACTGGCCCGCCCGTCCCGGCTACGAGCCAAAAACAAACCCTTACGTGTTCCGATCCCGAGCAGCACGTCCATCGCGAACCTCCGGTTGGTCACCCGCAACGCCGATATGCGTGACACTACGCCGCACCACCGACAATCCGAGATGATCCTGACCTGGCCGCTTCTTCTTGCGGTGTGATCACGTCTGGTCGGTCCCGCATGATCTGCGACACAGGTATCCGCCGGTTTCAGCTTTCGAGCGGGCAAACCTTCGCGAACCACGATTCGTGCGATTCGCGCATCCCGCTGGTCGGCTGACAGGATCAGCCCGCAGCACGGTGGAGGTGGCTGTATTCGTTGTTCGGAAGGATCACCAGCGTTGACGACAGCGGCGCGAGCTCAACTGGAGAACTTCCTGCTCGGCGACCGGTTCGCCTGTCTGGCGGGCCGCTCCGCCTGGCGTCAGGGCGGCATCGCCCATCGTCACTACGACGTGATGGGCAGCGAAGAGTCAGCTCGGCTGATGGCCGCGGATCTCGCGGAGTTCGTCGGTGCCGCGGACTGGAGTGCTCGCAAGTTCACCAGCTTCATCGCGACCTTCGAACAGCCTCGGGGTGTGGATGAGCTGCGCTTCGAGGAGCTGTTGTGGCACCACCTGCAACTGCTGCACGAGGCGGACGCGGACCGCTTCGGCTGGGCCGCCGGCTGTTCGTCCGATCCGCAGTCCAGTGAGTTCAAGTACAGCGTGGCCGGCCATCCCTTCTTCGTGATCGGACTACACGAGACGCATCGGCGGTTCGGCCGTCGTCCTCCGTTCCCGATGCTGGCGTTCAACTCCCACGAGCAATTCGCGCGGATCAAGGCCGAAGGCATGTGGGACCGCTTGGCGGACAAGATCCGCAAGCAGGACATCGTGCTGCAAGGTGACATCAACCCGAACCTGATGGAGTACGAGACGTCGTCCGAAGCGCGCCGTTACTCCGGCAGGCCCAAACCCACCGATTGGCAGTGCCCGTTCTCCGCCCGGGCCGCGGCGGCGGAGCGTGAGCTGGCTGGTGCTCAGCAACCCTGACCCGGTCCAACGCGAGTTTGTTTCGGTGGATGCGGTCAGACCGGCGGCGGTGAGAGTCCTGGCCGCGGCGGCCAGTTCGGGCGGGGGATCCGGCGCAGTCGCGGGACACAGCCGTCCGGGAAACAGCTGGGCATCCAACCGGTAGGCCTCGGCGTCGGTCGGCAGGTGGTCCACGGCCCTTCGGGTGCCTCGTCGAGGTGTCGGCAATGAATGCCCACCGTGTCTCGGGCTCCGGCAGATCTTCTGGTTGCTCCGGTCGGTGAATGGCGACCGCTGGAACCCTTGCTTACTCAACGGACCGCGCCGATTCGGAGCACCCACCAGCATGTCGATTATCGAATGTCCTGTCCTACCGTCCAGGCGAGGAATTCGTTCGCGGTGAAGACGGGCTTGCCGTATTCGGCCGCCTTTCTGCCTTTGCCCGACATCGTTCCAGCTTCACCGGCGATGAGGGCATCGCAGCGTTTCTTGGTGACCGTAGGCACAGGCTTGAGGCCATGCGCTTGGGCCAGTTCGGTCAGTTCACCGCGTTGCCATTCGCGCCCGGAGTCGTCGGTGGCATTGCCGGTGAAGCAGACTCGGACGCCCGGTTGGAGTACGGCGCGGATATCGCCGCCGCCGCCGCCGGCGTCGTCGTCGTCGTCGGCGACGAAGAACGGCCGGCCGAAGTGGCATTCGAGCGTGAGCAGTAATGCGCGGGTCCTCTCATCGAGATGAACTCCGCGGAGTTTGGCCTGAAAATGCTCGTGCAGTACAGATTTGGCGTGTGAGGAGTCATTGTTGGTCTGGAGACAATCCGGGGCGCTACCGCGAGTGAGGAGATAGCCGTTTGCCTCCGGCGCGGAAGCGAAGGTGTCGAGCGGGGCGGCGATGACCGACTGTTGGCGTCGAGCGATTGCCCGTGCGGCCCGGGCCCGCTCGAGTGCTTGTGGTGCGGCGAGCCATGCGACGTCGGCGGTCGGGCGTCCCCGCGTGTCGAGTTCTACGCCGAGTGGCATGGCGACGACTCGGTCATGGCGCTTGAGTTCGTAGTCCAGGTTGCGGAGCTGGTCGTCGATGTCGACACCGACCGGGGTGCGGTCGGCGAGGTGGGGTGCCAGCACCGGCCAGGCTTCGGCCAGTGAAGGGGCCAGCTGGAGGTCCAGCGCGGTGATGCCGTAGGTGGTGCGGGCGTCGCCGAGGTCGCGGGCCGGGTTGATCAGGGTAGTGAGTTCGGTTCCGTCGTCGGTGACGAGTGCGATCTCGACGGGGCGGGGTCGCCACATCCGGCCCTCGTCACCGACCGTGCAGATGCCCAGGTAGACGTATCCTCGCGAGTTCCGCGGTGGTCGGCTGGTCATAAGGAAGCGCCGAATTCGTTGGTCGGTCTTCAGATCTCGCGGCAGCACTTCGCGTTTGAGAACCAGCCCGTCCATCGACGTGCACCGGCTGAGCGCCACATATAGCTGTCCATCGGCGAAGGTGCCACCGCTGAGGTCGACGACGAGACGGTCCAGGGTCTGGCCCTGGCTCTTGTGAATGGTGATTGCCCAGGCCAACTGGAAGGGCAGCTGTGTATAGCTGCCGATGACTTCGTGACGGAGCGCGCCGTTCTCGATGACAGGCCGGGTGACCTCCCAGGTGTGTGGCGTGACGTCGACTTCGATACCGTTCGGAAGATCCACTGTCACCACCGGTGCCGCCTCGCCGAGTCGATGCCGACGAATGCGGCCAATCGTCCCGTTCACCCACCGATCCATCGGATCGTTGGTGAGGAGCATGATCTGCGCGCCGACCTTGTAGACGAGTTTCTGCGCCGCGGGGCGGTCGAAACTGTCCATGTCGCCGATGACCACGGCCTGGTAGGTGAGTTCTGGTCCAGCAATGTCAGTGAGCATCTCGCGGTTGCGCGCGTCGGCGATCCTGTTGGTGGTGGTCAAGGTCAGCCAGAATTCGTCCACCGGCGGTCGGAATGTCGAGTCGGTTCGTTTGTTCAGTTCCGCACGCGCGGTATCCAGTAGCGCGCCTTCGCGAACTTCGTTCAGGATCTCGACCAGCCGGGTGTCGCCGATCTGCCGGAAGACGGTGGTGAGCTCGACCAGCGGAAACTGATCTCGGTCGTAGTGATCGGCGGAGAAGAAGTAGGGCGAGGCGTACCGCTGTTCGAAGTAGGGCTTCTCGCCCTCGGTGACCACGGGCGGCAGCTGGAACAGGTCACCCACGAGGACCAACTGCACACCGCCGAAAGGGGTTCCGCGCTGGGGGCCGAATCGCTCCAAAGCCACTGCCAGACAATCGAACAGATCGGCTCGCACCATGGACGCCTCGTCGAGAATGAGGGTATCCAGCTGCCGCAGCGTTGTCACGAAGCTGCTTGGGAAGTACTTCGCGGACCGGACGTGCTCGACGGTGACTCCCGGCCAGAAGGAGAACAGCCGGTGGATGGTGTAGCCCTCGACATTGAGCGCGGCGATGCCGGTCGGAGCCGCGACTACCACGTTGCGGTTCGTGTTCGCCAGGAACTGGCGGATCAGTGTCGACTTGCCGGTGCCCGCGCGGCCGGTCAGGAACAGGTTGTCGCCACGTTCCAGTCGTTCGAGGCCCTCGGTGAATTCCGGGGTGAGAGTCAGCGTCGGTGTGGTCATGACAACGGCTCGGGTTTGACGCGGTCAGCGAACTCGGCCGGCAGCGTCGCGAGCGTGGGGCTGTTGAGATCGGGCGGCATGATCCACGGCGTTTCCCGGGTTTTCGGCGCGACCGTGCGCCGCAGCCGGTGCTCCTCTGTGAACAGCCAAGCCGACCACACCGCGCCGATGTAGTTGGCGACAGCGAGCGCACGAAACCGCGCCTCGACCTGGTCGACGGCAGGGAGTTGGGGAATCGGAAGATACGTGGGGACAACCAGATTGGCCTTGTGACGCTCGGCGTACTCGGCTATCGCCTCGCCGATACGGTCTTGAAGGCGGGCTGTGGACGCGATCAGAACATCGAACACTGCGGTCTCAACAGCGTGGGCGAACGGCAACGGAGGTTCGGAGCCTTCGGTGAGCACTACCCAGCGGTAGGCGGTGAGCGATCGCACCTTCTTGCTGTAGTCGGGATCGTCGTGCTGGATGACCACGGCGTTCGTATTGCGGATCACTGTGCCGTCTACGTGGTTGGTGAGCCAGATTGCGGTCTCGTCGTTGTGCGGTCGGTGATCGATGATGGCGAATCCGGACATGATTCCTCGCGGGTTCAGAGGGTTGGTGTGGACACGGGAGATGGTGTGAGCGGTCGTTTCCGGCGCTGGTCGACCGCGTCGGCAACCCGACGTACGGCGTTTTCCCAGCGCCGTAATTCCTCGACCGTGGGCGCGAGGACGTAGTCGTGGTGATGGGCCGTATGGGACAACTCCGACCACAGCAGCCGCGCCTCGCCCGCGGCGTCGTCACCGATGAACATCGGCAGAACCAGCAGTTGGGCGCGCAGCGACACCCGCGCCATGCCTGGTGACGCGGCCTGCCACAATTCACGCAGCGATTCCTCCAGCGCGATCCGCAACATCCAGGCCGAGGCGCGGGGCCAGATTCCGCCGATGTCGGCCGCCGCGTCGCTGATCAGGGCGTCGGCGGTGCGGATTCTGGACTGGACCGTGCTCACTTGCTGAGCCATCGGGTGATCTTCTCCGTTCGCTTCACGAGTTCACCGAGCTGTTCGGGAGTGCTGCCATGCGCGCCCTTGTTGCACGCGCGCACGACCTCCGACGCCCACGAACCGAGCTCGCTGTCCATGCGGGCCAGGACATCGGACTCGCGAGTTCGGTCGAAATACAGGGCCAGTGCGAGCTTTTGGACTGTCCGGTCGGTGGCGTCGAGCTGCTCGTCGATCGCGGCCTGCGCCAACCCGTTCTCACCGAGCACCCGCCGCACGCGACTGGTTGCTGCCGACTCGAGGGCCAGCCGGCAGCACATGGTGACGATCTCGTTGCCTTCCTCGCGCGGAAGGTGGGGAGTGCGCGCGAGAGCGCGGGCGTCGTCGAGGTAGCGGTGCACGGGGTCGGTCGACCGGTGGATCTCGACGACGGAACGTTCCCGGCGTTGCACTTCGAGCACGGTCGCGGGGATCTGCAAGCGCCGCACCGCCTCTGGCAGCCGCAAGTCGTGGGTGAAGACGATGACTTGACGGGTCGAGGCCACCTCGGCGAGTACGCGGGCCAGTCCGTCGACCTTGGCCGGGTCCATCGACTGAACCGGGTCGTCGATCATCAAGAACCGGAACGGGCTCTGCTCCGCGGTGGCACGGGGGAGAAACAGCGACAGCCCGAGCGCGTGCAGTTCGCCCTGACTCATCACCCCGAGCGCCGCGCCCTCGACACCGTCGACAGTCACATCGAGGCTGACCTTTCGTGCCGCCGCGGCTCCCCGAAGCAGCACCGAGCCGAGTTCGACATTGCTCTGTTGACGCAACGTCGTCCACACCCGTTGCGTCTGTTCGGCCAGCGGCCGCATGCGTTCATCGCACAGCGCGGTCGAGGCCTTCTTGAGCCACGCCTCCGCCGCCTTCGTGACCTTGAACCGCTCCGGCGCCTCGGCCCCGGCTCTCGCTTGTTCGACCCACCCGGCGACCTGCCGGGCGATGGGCGCCCACTGGTCGTCGAGGCGGCTCAATTCGGCGCGAGCCCGGTTCTGTAGCTCGATCATCGCGGTCCGCAACCGTCGGTGGCAGTCGACGAGCCGGCCGGGCAGCGTCGCTGGGTCCGCCTGCGCGAGTTCGCCGAGCTCTTGCCACGCACGCACCGCTTCACCCGACTCGATGGGTGGCGAGGAGAGCGCGGGAGGGACCGTCCGAATCAATTGGCGTACGGCGGCCAGCGCCTCACCGTGCTCGCGTTCTGCCTCGACCAGTGCGCTTGTCCTGCTACGAATTTCGGCGATGCCCTGCCGCGTCCGCACACGCCACGCCTCGTCCAGCTCGCCGACACCGCACACCGGGCACCGGCAATCGGCATCGTCGGCGAACGTGGACGCCAGCCGCAACAGCTCCATGAGCTTCGCGCCGGCGGCGGCATCGGTGGTCGCGGCGCCGAGCAGCCGCGTCGTCGCGGTGGTGAGACGCGCGGCGGCTTCGGAAACCACCTGTTCGGTGGGCAGCCCCAGCGAGATCACCTCCGACAGCAGCGCACCGGTGCCGCTCGTATCGGTGACGCCGAGCACCGCGCGTGAGATAGCGTCGAGATCCGGGGTGCTGGCCGACATCAAGGCGTGGACGGCGCGTGCGCGTTCGTCATCGAGGTTCGCGAGCTCGCCGAGCAAGAACCCGCGCGTGCTCTTGGCTTCTTTGATCGACTTGTCGAGATCGATCCGTTTGCGCGACAAGGCCGCTATTGCGGCGGTGAGATCTTCGAGTCCGAGCACGCTGTACAGCGCGTCGTGCATCCCGGTCGGCGACCCGTCGATCAACGACCCGAGTTCGCTGTAGGACAGAAACGGCCGGTAGAGCTCGAGCGGACGGGCGAGATCGCTGCGGTCGAGCGCGCTCGACACCCCCGACTTCCGGTGCGTGGTCCACTGCGCCCCGTCGAGTCCCGCCCCCTGGGCCCACTCCCCGGCGATCGTCAGCGGATTGTCCGGCGACTCGGTCTGCAGTTCGACCTCGATCTGCGGCGCGGCACCGTCGTGCAGATTGCGCCACCCGTCCTTCCAGATCTTCGACTTGCTCGACCAGCGCTGATTGTCACCGGTCAGCGCGAACTCCGTGGCCTCCGCGAAACTCGACTTCCCGCAGCCATTTCGACCCACGATCAGCGTCAACCCGAGCGCTGGCTGGACCCGGAGTGTGGCGCGCGGTCCGATGCCACGAAACCCGTTGACAGCGACCGACCGAACGAACATTCCAGCCAGCACCCCGCCACTGCCGGATAGCTTGGGCGCTTGCTCGGGAAACGCCGCGAGCACTTCCGCCCGCACGGCGGGCGACAGCGCCGGGTCGGACGTGACCTGGGCGGACACGAGGTCGATGAGATGTTCGGCGACACCCGCCGACAATTCTTCGGAATTCACGGTGCATTCCCCCTGAATGTTTGTACGAGAACCGGTTTCAGTGAACGAGCTATCGACAGCACCAACCTCTACACCTTCGCCTGGTAGGTCGCGGGTGTTACTGACTGATCAGGCGATGACCTACGACAGGCTGTCAAGGGCATGGTCGCTCCGTAGCTGGGCGGATGACGCAGAAGTCTCAGTCGCCATCCGTGTCCGGCCATCGAATTACGGGTGCAGGGGCCGAGGCCACGGCAGTGTCGGCCAAGCGACGGAGTGCGATAAGCCGCTCGGCGGGGAGGGTCGAGCCGGGTTGGGTTACGAACCAGCCGCCGACGACGAAGATGCCCATGGGTGCGGCGATCGCGAAGCCGGTGACCACGAATTCGCCGTAAGGATGTTGCCGGAATTCGGCGACAACCGGAGTGCCGTGCGTCAACTTGGCGACCACTTCCGCCGGTCCTGTTGTGGGCGGTGGCGTCTCCTGGCTGGTGGGCGCCAGTGTCGAAGGGCAGACCGCCGAGCATCAGCGCGCCCGTCGCACCGGACTGTGTGACGTTCCCGCTGATCGCGTACGTTCCATACACCTCCGATCGGAACACTGCGCTGGCTGGATCCCCGGGCACCGAGGCGGCGAGCACTGCCTTGAGCCCTTGGATGTCTCGGCGCCGTGGCGGAACCGGCAGGGTGGGAAGAGTTGTTGTCATCTGATCTCCTTCGTCGCGTGATACCGGTGGTGGATCACAGCGGAGTGATCCACTGGATCGTGGCGACCGGGTTGGTGCTGGTATCGCTGCTCACTCGCCCGGTGACTACATCGGCCTTCTTTCCGACGACAGTGAGCGAGTGGATGCGCTCCCAGGTGGTCCTCTCCTCGATGACGATGGTCACCCGATACCGCTTCGATGGTGCGAAGTCGACAGGTGTCGTCGTGATCAGCCGCAGTTCGTATCGGAAATTGCATCCAGCCGAGCCGTAGCACTTCTTCTCGAGGACGGTCAGTTCAGGCGTCAGGTTGTGTTGGTCCGGGATGGCGTAGGTCGGGGCCGGTGGGGCACTCGGTGTCGGGCGAATCGTCGAGGCGGGGCGGTTGATCCGGCTCGCGTCGTCGTCGCGCTGTTCTCGCTGGATCCGATAGCCGTGCCGATCAGCGACAGGACGATTCCGAACGTGCACAGCCCACCGATGGCGGCCACGACAATGACTAGCGGTTTCGGGCTCTCGCTTGGTCTCTGCGGAGGCCCCGGCCGGAATTGCGGCGGATTCTGCGGATAGGTCATGGGTCCTTCTCGAGTGGGTTTGTCAGGGAACGATGTGGCCAATCGCCTACCGATTCGCCAATCGAGTGAGGCACGCGCCGTTGGCCCGAGCCAGTTCGACGAGCGTGCGTGCGCCCGCCAGTCGGGCGAGGCCGAGGGCGACTCCGGCTGCGGCCGCCGCGTCGGCACCGGCTTCGTGGTGCTTGTCCAGGGAGACTCCGAGCGCCTGCGCGACGTTCGCGAGTCCATAGCTTTCGAGTCGCAACTGCTGTCCCGACCACGAGAGGGTGCAACCGAAGTCCCACATCGGCAACGGAACTCCTGTGAACCCGCACGCCCGCGTCAGGTTGCCCATATCGAAGCGGGCGTTGTGCGCGACGACCGGCAGGTCGCCTACCAGTGCCAGTACCTCGGGCAGGCGCTCGGCGAAGGTCGGCTGCTCGGCGACGTCGCCCGGCTTGATGCCGTGAATCCGCACGTTGTGCGGCGAGAAGCTGTCGACCCCGGCCGGCGGCCTGCACAGCATCGAGCGGGTGGTGACCGCGATGCCGTCGCGAACAACGGTGACGCCGATCGCGCAGATGCTGCCGTGGGTGGGGTTGGCGGTTTCGACGTCGATGGCGGCGAACGAGAGTGTCATGTGGTTGCTCCTTGATGGGCCGTAGAAGGCATGGGTGATCGCGCCGTGACATGGCCTGTCCGGCGGGGGAAGCTGAATCGGTTGCTAGCGCAGGGTGATGGTGGCGAGCCGCCGCAGCACTCGACGCGCGAACTCGCGCACTCGGCTGGGCGTCGAATCAGCCGGAGTGGCAACCGGTTTCGCGCGTTCGGCCGCGCGGGCGGCAAGGAGGGCCGGAGACGGGATTGGGCCGGCGGTGTGCGGCGCGTCGAGCACGATCGGCGGCCGGGTGTGAGCCCTGGCTGCCTGCTCGGCGGCGTACTGCTCCAACGTCTGGCTGGTGAGGTGCCAGCCGTGGCAGGTCGGGCATTCGTAGCTGCGCTTTTCTCGGCGGCGCGGGTCGGCGGGGTCGAGGCAGGCCAGGACGAATTCGGCGTCGGTTCGGCTGAAGTAGCGGCGCTTCCCGTGTGCGCACCGGGTGGTCGGGATGGGAGCCCGACGCCGGGTCAGGTCGGCGCCGCTTCGGACATCCAGCGACCGATGGGTGCGATGCGGGCGACGGTGGCCGCGGCGCTGTCGAACGTCCTTGCTCATCTCGAACCTCCCGAGTCGATGGTGTCAGCGTCAGCAGATTTCAGTGTTGTACACAGCATGCAACATGGTGAAAATGTTGTCAATAATTAGTGCGGATCTTGCATTTCACGATCTATTGGGCGAGGATCGGTTGTACACGAGAGGGGTGACATGACGAACCTGGTACCACCGGTGACGGCCACGGAGATCTCCAAGCTCGCTGGCGTGACCCGCGCGACCGTCAGCAACTGGCGCAAGCGTCACGAGGATTTCCCGAAGCCGATCGGTGGCACGGATTCGCGCCCGGTCTTCGACTGGAACGCCGTGCAGACATGGTTGACCGGGCGCGGAACATCGCCGGACGAGTCGGCGAGCAGTCAGCTGGCCACCGCATTGCGGGCCGGGCTGTCCAGTCGTGACGCCCAAGAGCTGTTGGTCGCACTCGCGCCCGCCGGGTCGGGATGGGCAGCGCCGAAGTCGGCTGATCGCGCTGAGATCGTGCGCCGAATGACCGCGGTCGCCGAGGTGGAAGGCCCACGCGCTGCCTTGCTCGCCCTCGCTGACCACGCGAACGGCGGTGACCGCGACCCGCTTCGCTACCGCACACCCGACTATGTCGCCGACTTGATGGCAGACCTGCTCGAACCATTGCGACCGGCTGGTGTGTACCGCGTCCTCGACCCAGCCTGTGGCAGTGGTTCGCTTCTGGTGGCGGCGGCAGACCGTGGCGCGACCGAGCTCTACGGCCAAGATGTCGCCGAAACGCAAGCGGCGTTGGCGGGGCTCGTCGTCAATGCCGAAACCGGCCTCGACACGACCATCGCGGTGGGCGACAGCCTTCAGGACGACGCCTTTCCCGGCCTTCAAGTCGATGCTGTGCTGAGTAGCCCGATGAGTGATCGAGATTGGGGTGCTGAACAGCTTCGCCTCGATGACGCGCGGTGGGCGCACGGCTTGCCGAGCCGCCAAGACAGCGAGCTCGCCTGGGTGCAGCACGCGCTGTCACACACTAGGCCCGGTGGACTGGCTGTGCTGCTCCTGCCCACGGGCGTCGGGTCGCGGCAATCGGGGCGGCGGATCCGGGCTTCGCTCGTGCGCTCCGGCGCGTTACGGGCTGTGATCGGGCTGCCGCCGCGATTACCTGAATTCGCTTGGACTAGAGTCAGTTTGCAGGTGTGGGTGCTTCAGCCGCCGGACCCTGAACTGCCGATTCCCGACTCCGTTCTGCTGATCGACACCGCATCCCTCGCGGGCGACACCACCCAATCCGGAATCGGTGAGGCAGTCGATTGGTCGGCGATGGTGTCCACAGTGCGCCGGTCGTGGACCGCATTCAACGACGGCCGGTCCGAGGATGCGGAAGTACCGGGGGTGGCCACCGTCGCTCGCGCGGTGGACCTGCTCGATGACGAGGTCGATCTGAACCCCGGCCCACGGGTGCGCATGGCGATCGATTCGCAGACGGTCGCCGACGACACCGATTCGGCGCTGGCGCGACTGAACTCGGCGGTCGTCTCGCTCGCGAACGCGGCTGAGGTGGTCGGGGGAGTAGTCCCGGCAGAGGGCGGCGCTTGGCGAACCGCCACGATTGCGGACCTCTCCAGCGGTGGAGCCGTGACCGTCCTACGCTCTGCTCCGCACCGTGCGTCCGAGTCCACCGAGGACCGGCGACCCGCTCTGACCGCCCGCGACATCGCCACTCGCAGCGCTGCGACAGGTTCGATCCCAGTACAAGCGGACGCTCCGGCGGTCGAGCTCGAGATCGGTGATGTGCTGATCCCGACGATCCGCTCACCCCACGGCGAGGCCTTCCGGATCGTCGGTCCCGGCGAGGTCGGCATCGCGGTAGGCCCCAATATCCAAGTGCTGCGCACAAACCCCGGTCGCCTCGACCCCTGGTTCGTCGCCGGCTTCGTATCGGGCAGCGGCGACCTGGCCACCGGAGTCGGCACCACGGCGATCCGGGCGGGCATCAGCCGAGTACGAATCCCGCTGCTGCCGATCGTCGAACAGCACCGCTACGGTGAGCTGTTCCGCGGCATGCACCAGCTACGGACCGCGCTCGCGCAGGCAGGCGACGCGGCAGATCAGGTGGTCGATGTCGTCACCACCGGCTTGATCGCGGGCGCGGTAACGCCGAGCCCCACCAATCAGACGAACCACAGCGTGAACGACTCTCGGGGAGGTAGTGCATGAACACCGGCAAGCACAGCGAATTGGCCAACCACGCGTGGTCGGTCGCGGATCTGCTGCGTGGCGACTACAAGCAGTCCGAGTACGGCCGGGTGATCCTGCCGTTCACCGTGCTGCGACGGTTGGAATGTGTGCTCGCGCCGACCCGCGATGCTGTGGTGGCGAAAGCCGAGTCGCTCGCCGGGCGTGACCTCGATGTCGATCGGTTCCTGAAGCTCGCGGCTAAGACGGTGTTCTACAACACCAGTGATCTCACGCTGAAGAAGATCGCCTCCGACCCTTCGTACGCGGGTAAGAACCTGATCAGCTATGTGGGCGCGTTCTCCGATAACGCCCGCGAGGTGCTGGAGAAGTACAAATTCGCCGAGCAGATCAGGACGCTGGAGGCGGCAGGTCTGCTCTACCAGGTGGTCGGCAAGTTCGCGGATCTCGACCTGCGGCCCGAGGTGGTGTCCAACCACCAGATGGGTTACGTGTTCGAGGAACTGATCCGGCGCTTCGCCGAACAGTCGAATGAGACTGCCGGCGAACACTTCACGCCGCGTGAGGTCATCGAACTGATGGTGAACCTACTGATCGCCCCCGACGCCGACCTGTTGAGCGTCCCCGGCGTGGTCCGTCGCGTACTTGACCCCGCCTGCGGCACCGGCGGCATGCTCAGTGCCGCCGAAGCCCACATCACCGCGCTGAACCCACACGCGACAGTCGATCTGTACGGCCAGGAACTCAACCCCGAGTCCTGGGCGATCTGCCGCTCGGATCTGATGATCAAGGGCGACGATTCCGAACACATCGTGCTGGGCAACTCCCTCGACGACAATGACGGCCACAAGACGCAGAAGTTCGACTACATGCTCGCCAATCCGCCGTTCGGTGTGGAGTGGAAGAAGATCAAGAGCGATGTTGAGTGGGAGGCTTCCAACCTGGGCGAGGCTGGACGCTACGGCGCCGGCCTGCCCCGCATCAACGACGGCTCACTGCTGTTCTTGCAGCACATGATCTCGAAGATGAAGCCAGTCAACCACGCTGGTGAAGGTGGTAGTCGCATCGGGATCGTCTTCAACGGGTCTCCGCTGTTCACTGGTGCGGCCGGGTCCGGTGAATCGGAGATCCGTCGCTGGATCATCGAGAACGATTGGCTCGAAGCGGTTGTCGCACTGCCGGATCAGCTGTTCTACAACACCGGCATCTCCACCTACTTCTGGATCCTCAGCAACCGCAAGAAGCCGGATCATCGGGGGAAGGTGGTGCTGCTCGATGCTCGTGAGTACTGGGTGAAGATGCGGAAGTCATTGGGGGACAAGCGGAAGCAGGTGAGCCCTGCGCAGATTGAAGAGATCACGCGACTGTACGCCGAAGCGCTGACCGCCGCGAAAGACCCCGCGCACCCGCAGCACGGAAAGGTGAAGGTGTTCGCCAACGAGGACTTCGGCTACCACCGCATAACGGTCGAGCGGCCGCTCAAGCTCCGGTTCGAATTGTCAGAGGACACAATGTGGAAGATTTCTCATACTCCACAAGTCGCCAAACATTTCGAAAACCCTGAGGTGCTGGTCAACGCCCTGGCACCGCTGATCGGGTCCACGTGGAAAACGAAGGCGGAGGCGATCGACGCGATGCACGCGGCGGTCACCGCCGTTGGTGAAACCTGGCCGAAGGGCGCGCCTTTCGCGAAGGTGTTCCGCGAGACGATAGGGGTGCGGGATTCTGAAGGCGAGGTTCAACAGCTGAAAAGTGAGCCAGAACCGGATCCTGATCTCCGCGACTACGAAAACGTTCCGCTGACCGAAGAGGTCACCGACTATCTCAACCGCGAGGTTCGGCCGCACGTGCCTGACGCATGGATTGATCACGCGAAGACAAAGGTCGGGTACGAAGTTCCGTTCACGCGCTACTTCTTTTCGTTCTGCCCCCCACGCAAATTGGCTGAGATCGATGCCGAACTAAAGTCTCTTGAGTTGGAGATTCAGACTTTGTTGGGCGAGGTCACGAAATGACGTGGAGGACGACTTCCCTCCGTGGCGCGGCCGAGGTTGCGCTTGGACGTCAACGGTCACCCGAAAATGCCGATGGCCCAGATATGGTGCGGTATCTGCGTGCGGCGAACGTCAAAGACGGAGTTCTCGATCTAGGTGATGTTCAGTCGATGAATTTCACGCCTTCTGAGCAGGAGACATTTGCACTGCGCCCGGGGGACGTGCTCATCACGGAAGGTAGCGGTAGCCTTCGAGCAGTCGGTGCATCGGCTGTGTGGAATGGTGAGATCGCGGGAACAGTCTGTTTTCAGAACACGCTCCTTAGGCTGCGTCCGCGAGTAGGCGTGGATGGTCGATTCCTGGGTTGGTGGTCGCGTGCAGCATTCGCATCGGGACTTTTTGCGTCGATTGCGACGGGTGCGAGTATCTATCATCTGAGCGCAGATCGAATACGCTCGTGTGAATTCTCGATTCCACCGCTGGAGGAGCAGCGCCGCATCGCAGACTTCCTCGATGTCGAAACCTCCCGCGTAGACGTCCAAATGGCTGCTCTGCAACGGTTCGATACGCTCGTCGTGGAGCGAGAACGAGCTGTCTTGGCGAAAGAACTCAATCCAGGTGACGGGGTTGTGAATGGTGAACTGCCGAACGGTTGGAGGTGGGCGCCGCTTGCCTACCTGACCGATCAGTTGCGACAGATCATGTACGGCATCGTGTTGCCTGGGCCGAACGTCGATGTAGGCGTGCCGATCGTGAAGGGCGGTGATGTCGCATCCAGCAGACTCAATGTGGAGCAGCTCAGTAAGACGACCTTCGAGATCGAGGCTGGCTATGTGCGGTCGCGCTTAAGAGGTGGCGACCTGGTAATTGCAATTCGAGGCAGCGTTGGAGAGGTAAGGCGAGTTCCTGATGAGCTGAATGGCGCGAACTTGACTCAGGATGCTGCTCGAATTTCAGTTGGATCCGACACTGACTCGCTGTGGTTGGAGCATGTCCTGCAATCTCCATTGGTAGTAAAGCAAATGCGAGAACGAACGACCGGAGCGACGATCCGGGGGCTCAATATCTGGGACTTGAAAAGGTTGCTGATCCCAACGCCCAGCTCGGTTCTGCAAGCCCGACTCGGAAAGGGCATTCAACGCTCGGTTGACAGCCATGAACAGATACGTTCAAGGATTTCCCGTCATCGTACGCTGCTTTTCGAACGCCGCCAGTCTCTGATAACCGCCGCAGTGACCGGTCAATTCGATGTCACCACCGCCTCCGGTCGAAACCTCACGCAGGGGGTCGGCGATGCGGGGTAGGGTGGCTGCATGCTGACCAGGCTGGAGATCAGCGGGTTCAAGAACATTATCGACCTGCAGGTCGATTTCGGTCCGTTCACCTGTATCGCGGGTGCCAACGGGGTTGGTAAGTCAAATGTGTTCGATGCCATCGAGTTTCTGTCGCACCTCGCCTCGGAGTCGTTGGTGGAGGCGGCCCAGCAGGTGCGGGGCCCGGCGGGAACGCGGGGTGCTGACCCTCGAGATCTGTTTTGGGATGGATATCGCGACCATGAGCATCGGATTACCTTCGCCGCTGAGATGATCGTGCCGCAGGACGTCGAGGACGATCTAGGCGCGCCTGCCAAGGCGACTACGACGTTCCTGCGGTATGAGCTCGAATTGGGTTATTCCGCAGCGGAATCGGCGAGCAGTGTCGGTCGGCTGACCCTGTTGCGGGAAGAGCTGCGACACATCATTCGCGGTGATGCGGGTAAGCACCTGCGCTTTCCGCACAGTGCGAAGAACTTTCGCAATGCGGTGATTCTGGGGCGGCGCAGTGGTGGCGCGTTCCTGTCGACCGGTGAGCGCGATGGCGCCGTTGTGATCAATGTGCACGGTGACGGTGGCAGCTTCGGCAAACCGCAACCCAGGCCTGCGGCGCGAGCCGGGCGAACCGTGCTCAGCACCGTCACTACCAACGACTACCCGACGATCCTCGCCGCACGGCGTGAGATGCAGAGCTGGCGGCGCCTCGCGCTGGAACCTTCCGGTTTGCGGGCACCCGACGGCTTCGCCGATCCTCGGTCGATGGACAGCGACGGACGCCATCTGGCGGCAACGCTGTACCGAATCGCCAATGACAGTGCGGCGGGGGTGGATCCGGACGCGGTGTATGCCCGGGTCGCGGACCGGCTCTCGGATCTGTCGGGGGTCGGCGCCTCGGAGCTGTCGGTGGAGCCCGACCAGGTTCGGGAGGTCTTCACACTCTTCTTGCAGGATCGTGCGGGCCTACGGCTACCGGCGCGAGCGTTGTCCGAGGGCACGCTCCGGTTCCTCGCGCTGTGCGTGCTGCTTGAGGATCCGACTTTCACGGGCCTCACTTGTATGGAGGAACCAGAGAACGGCATCCATCCGGCGAATCTGCCCGCGATGTTGGACCTTGTCCAGGACCTCGCCGTCGACGTCGGTGAAGCACCGGGGACGGATAACCCGCTCCGACAGGTCATCATCAACACTCATTCGCCCGCCGTGTTCCAACTGTGTGACCCCCAGGATGTTCTGCTCGCCGAAGTTCGACCGACGCGGAGTGCGGCAGGCACCATCACCGGCGGTCTCACCCTGCTGCCATTCCGGAACTCGTGGCGTTCGGACCCGTCGCACCCCTCGTTCGATACCGCCGACGTCTTGGCCTATCTGGCGGCTCCCGCGGGAGCGCAGCTCACGCTTCCGGTGGAGGTCGAGCGGTGACGGCTCGGGTTTTCTCGGGGCTGTTCGTCTGCGAAGGTAGCTCGGACCAGCCGCTTGCGGCCATCGTGGAGCGGTTATTCATCGAGCACGACATCAATCTGCGACTGAGCAATCCCGATTTCGGACTACTGCCGAAGGTCGGCAAGGACGTGGGGTCCACCGTCGGGGCCGGTCTGCGACTGTTCGGCGGGTCTGTCGACCTAGTCGCGGTGCATCGCGATGCGGACAACGCCGGAGCGATGTCTCGGCGACTCGAGATCGAGAAGGCGATCGAAGCCAACCGCTACAACGGGATCACACTGCCAGTCGTACCGGTACGGATGACCGAGGCATGGCTCTTGCTCGACGAAGCGGCCATTCGGCGAGTCGCGGGTGTTCCGAACGGGAAAGTGAAGCTCGGGCTTCCCAGACACAACCGCGTCGAGTCGGATCCTGACCCGAAGCAGACGCTCCGGCGTTGTCTGCTCGAGGCATCGGAATGTACGGGACGTCGGCGAGAGATGGTCGCGAAACGTTTCAGTCACCACCGGCGGCAGCTACTCGAACTGCTCGACGTGGAAGGGCCGGTGCGGGAGCTGACCAGCTGGGGCCAACTGCTCGACGATGTGGAGCGATCGGCGCGGATACTGGCCGGGCGCACGCAGCGATGAAAGTGCTTGCAACAGAATGATTGTCGAAAGAGGGGACCATGTCGGTACACAGCGAAGCGGCATTCGGGGATGCCATCGTCGCGGCGATGGTGGACAACGGTTGGCGCGAGGGGAATCCGCACGAGTACCACGCTGAGCTCGCGCTCGATGTGGGGGAGTTGTTGACGTTCATCTCCGAGACTCAGCAACCGGAGTGGGACAACCTGGTCGCCACGTACGGCGAGGACCAGGATGAGGCGCAGAAGGGTTTCGCCAAGCGGCTGGCGCAGGAGTTGGTGGCGAAGGGCCTGGTGAAGGTTCTGCGAGAGGGAGTCAAGGATCGGGGAGTTCTGATTCGGGTGGCCTACTTCAAGCCGAATCTCGTTGGTTCCGAAGATTTTCTGAACGCCTACCGAGCAAACAGGCTGACTGTCGTGCGGGAACTGCCCTACGCGACCAAGCCCGGTGCCTCTCGGCCGCGCCTGGATCTCGCTTTGCTACTCAATGGGATTCCTGTCGCCACAGCGGAGTTGAAGAATCCGCTGACCGGGCAGGGGGTCGAGGAGGCGAAGAAGCAGTATCGGGAGGATCGGGATCCAACCGAGTTGATCTTCAAGCATCGGGTGATCGCGAACTTCGCGGTCGACCCGGATCTGGTGTACGTCACCACTCAGTTGCGCAAAGCGGGAACGGTTTTCCTTCCGTTCAACACCGGCTCGGAAGGGCCGGGAAATGCCGGTGGTAAAGGCAACCCGACTGCTACGGAACCGGGCAAGTACGCGACCTCGTACCTGTGGGATCAGGTGTTGCAGCCCGACAACTGGCTCGACCTGTTGGAGCGATTCGTCCACACCACGGAGAAGCCTGCGGTGGGCGGCAAGAAGTCCCGGTCCACGATCTTCCCGCGCTACCACCAGTGGGATGTCGTCAAAAAGCTCAGCGCGCATGCCGCCACCCACGGCGCCGGGCATGACTACCTCGTGATGGCCTCGGCTGGTTCGGGGAAGTCCAACACCATCGGGTGGCTCGCGCACCGGCTGAGCGACCTGCACACCGCGCATCTGGACAACCTCGACCCGGAGGCGCGCGAAGCCGGATTGCAGCCGGGTACACCGGTTTTCGACAAGGTCATCATCATCACCGACCGTCGCAATCTGGATTCCCAGCTCAGCGACACTGTCGGCGGGTTCGAACGGCACACGGGTCTGGTCGTGAAGATCGACGACCGGCTCGGGTCCAAGTCGGAGCAGTTGGCGCGGGCGCTGAAGTCGGAGAGCGGCAAGATCATCACGGTCACCTTGCATACTTTCCCGGCGCTGTTGGACTATCTGCGTCGTGAACAGGCGGAGTTGAACAGCGGGCGCTACGCGGTCATCATCGACGAGGCGCATTCCTCCCAGTCCGGTGACGCCGCCTCGGCGGTACGTACTGCCTTGCGAGACATGGGTCTCGACGCTGACGATGAGGATCAAGGTGCCGTCGAACTGACCGTCGACGAGCAGTTACGTCGCAAGGCGGTGGCCAAGGGGAAAGCCTCGAACATCTCCTACTTCGCGTTCACCGCGACGCCGAAATCGAAGACGCTGCAGAACTTCGGAACACCCGACGAGACCAGCAACCCTGACAGCCGCAAATATCGTCCGTTCCATACGTATTCGATGCGCCAGGCCATCGACGAGGGATTCATCCTCGATCCGTTGCGGAACTATGTCACCTACAAGGCCTACTATCGGCTGGTCAACCAGAACCCCGAGGACATCGAGGTTCCGGATGCCAAGGCGTCGAGCCTGCTTGCCAGGACCGCGTTCATGCATCCATCCTCGGTGGAACAGCACGCGCAGGTGATCGTCGAACATTTCGTCGCCCACACACGCGGGCGGCTCGGTGGGCGCGCCAAGTCCATGGTTGTCACCGCGTCGAGGCATAGCGCGGTCATGATGGCGCGTGCCATCAAACGCTACATCGGCGACCGTGAATACGACGTCGCGTATCCCGATATCGGTGTGCTCGTGGCATTTTCGGGGCCGCTCGTTATCGATGGCGAGGAGACCACCGAGCCGAAGGAGAACGGCGGCCTCGCGGAATCCGCGCTGCCGAAGGCGTTCAAATACACCCGGGCCGACGATCGTGCGACGCAGGCGAGTGGCAAGGGGCAGAAAGAATATCGCATCCTGGTCGTCGCCGAGAAGTACCAGACCGGCTTCGACGAGCCGCTGCTCACAACGATGTACGTGAACAAGGCGCTGACGGGTATTGCTGCGGTGCAGACACTTTCGCGGCTCAATAGAACTACCGAACGCAAGTCGCAGCAGGACCTGGTGGTGCTCGACTTCGTCAACGAGGCCGACAAGGTCCAGGAATCGTTCGCCCCGTACTACGAAGACGCGTTCACCCTGCCGACCGATCCGAATCTGCTCTACGTCGCTCGGGACCGCGTGCTCGGCGCCCCGATTCTAATTACCCAGGAGATGCAGGACTTCGCGGCGGCCTACCTGACCGCCGAACGGCAGGCCGCCGGGTCGCAGGCGAAATGGGCCAAGCTGCACGCCGAGCTGTACCGCTTGCTGGCACCGGCCGTCGACCGGTTCGAGGTATTCCTCAACAGCGACGAAGAAGACGATGTCGCGCTCGCGGAGTCGTTCCGCGCCGACCTCAACGACTACGTCCGCAAATACGGGTTCCTCGCCCAGATCGTGCCCTACCAGGACGCGGACCTGGAATTGTTGCATCTGTACGGTCGTCACCTGCTCAACCGACTGCCCCGTCGAGCCGATGGCGGTATCGACATCGGTGAGGTGGACCTGAGTCATCTGCGGCTGGAGCAGACCGGCCAATACGATCTGGGGCTGACTCCGGAGGGATCGCAGGAACTGCCGGGGTTCGGGGACGGCACCGGGACAGCCAAGGAGCCGGAGAAGTCGCTGCTGTCGTCACTGGTCGAGCGGTTCAACGAACGGCACGGTACGGAATTCTCCGAAGAGCACGTGGCCAAGCCGTTCAACGCCGCGGTCGACGACGACCGAGTGCAGCAGGCCGCCCTCGGCAACAAGAACTCCGACGACTTCGGGGTGGTGTTCGACAAGGTCTTCGAAGAGAAAATGGTCGACCACTTCGATACCCTGACTGATCTAGGGGCGCGATACTTCGCACAGCAGAACACCGAATTCAAGAACGATCTGGACCGTCAGGCGCGCACCGCGGCGTTCCGGTTGATCCGTAGGCGGCACGGGCTGCCCGAGGCGTAGTCGCGCCGGCGTAGGAGAGCAGGGGGTTGCGGTGCCGGAGAAGAGCATCGGGCGGTATGACCTGATCGAGGAGATCGGGCACGGCGGCATGGGATCGGTTTGGCGCGGTTACGACACCGTGCTGGATCGGGAGGTCGCGGTCAAGCTGATTCGGTTGGTGCGAGTCCAATCCGAGTCTGACGCAGTCGATTTCATGGAGCGTTTCCGCCGAGAAGCGCGGATCACCGCCCGTATCCGGCACCACGGCGTGCCACAGGTGTACGACGCGGTCCTCGACGCCGCCCTGCATCAGGTGTATCTGGTGATGGAACTCGTTGAAGGCGCAACTACCCTGCGCGAGTTCCTGAGCCCGGACAACCCGCTGCCGGTGACCTGGGCTGCATCGATCGCCGCCCAGGTCGCCACCGCACTCTCCTACGCCCACGTGCTGCCCGTGGTCCATCGCGACCTCAAGCCCGACAACATTCTGGTGACCCCCGACGGCACGGTGAAGATCATCGACTTCGGGATCGCCGCGCTGCTCGCGCCGGGTACGCCAAAGCTGACCAACACCGGCGCGGCCCTCGGTACGCTCGCCTACATGGCTCCCGAGCAAGCCATCGGCGACAAAGCGACGCCACGCACAGATCTCTACGCGCTAGGGTGCGTCCTGTACGAAATGCTCAGTGGTTACGCAGTTTTCGCGGGTACGAGCCTGAGTGTGATGCAACATCACGCCTACACCGACCCGACACCCTTGCGGGAGGTTCGCGCGGAGGTGCCCGCCGCGCTCGATCAACTCGTGCTCGATCTGCTGGCGAAACTGCCCGAGAATCGACCGGTCGACGCCGCCGAGGTCTACGAGCGGCTGCTGCCGATATTGCCTGTCGCAGGTACCGCACAGTCCCTTCCGATGACGTACCCGTCCGGCGTGCCCGACCCGACCCGAATATTCCGGCAGCCCAACGGGCCGGTGCGGATGGATCGGGTCGCCCCGACTCAGCGATTCGCTGCAGCCATGCCGCAGACTGTCCCGGTCAGCGACGAGGCTCTCGAGAAGCGACTTGCTCAGGGAGCCAGCGAATACCTGTCGTTGGTCGAGGCCAAACGCTACCGCCAAGCCGCTGATGTTGTCGGCAGCCTGCTCGAAACGGCGGCAAGGGCATTCGGGCCTGACAATCGGCGCGTTCTCTACCTACGCCTCGATGTTGCCTTGGCCCACCTGCTCGGTGGCGATTTCCGCAAGGCGCGATCCGAATTCGACAGCCTGGGAACGGCATTCACCCGGATCGGCGGAGCTACTGACGAGGATGCGCTCGAGTGCAGGCAGCAGGCCGTGAACTGCCGGTACGAACTCGGCGACCTCACCGGAGCCCTGTCCGGCGTCAGAACCCTTTTGGCTGACGTCTCCAAGATCCACAGCGACGGCAGCCGAATGGCCATGGAACTTCGACTGACCCTCGGACGAATCCTGGCTCTCGCGGGTGAACGAGATGAGGCGATCGCAGTCCTTTCCGATCTCCATGAGGACGCGCTGCTGGTGTGTGGCCCCGACGATGAACTGACCAGGGAGGGAGCCGACGCGTTGGAACGGCTGATGGTCACCGAACCGTCGCCGGACGGGCCGACATCGGGCTAGCCGTGCGAGATCGGGGCGGTAGCGTGTGTGGCTGGATGGTTACTACTCGGCGTCTTCCGTGGAATCCTCGAGTTGGTCAAGAACCCGTCCAGCCAAATCCGCCAATGTTTCTCCGCTATGTGTCATCCACCGGGTAGTGCCCTGGTTGGCGACCGGTCGACCTGTCCACTCGGCGAGCTCCCACATGTGCGAGATCAGACCCGACGGGGAGTATCGGTTGCCGTCGGCCGCCCACAGGACGGGTCGTTGCCGGTGCGCGACCCACGTTGCGCGTGTGCGCTTCGGGTCCTCAGCCAGCCAGGCCGCCAATGCCGCTGTCTCCACCGGGAAGTTGTCCGACAGGATGAGAGGCGTGCCCTCGGCGAGAACGCCCTTGTCTATCAACACTGTCACGGCGTTTGGGCGGCGGCGGGGCCGTGACGTGGTGTTCCTGCGGTACTGACGTGCCTTTGCATCCGAGAACCGTGTGTCGCCGTGCACAATGTACTCAGCAATTTCTCGGCATCGGTCGATGTCCGAGCACACCGCCTGCAGGCGCGCGCGGTCCCCGAAACGCTCATCAATTGTCGCGGCCACCTGTGGAACCAGCCGCTTCACCAGGTCTGGAACCTGTGCGATGGCCTGCTCGGACCATGCCAGATCGGGATCGGCCTCATCGATTCCGTCCGCGTCGAGTTTCCGGAACACAAGATGGGTCAACAGATACATACCGTGATCCATCAGAACGACGCCACGGCGCGCGAAACGGCCTCGCAGCTGATGCAAGGTGCGTTGCACCGTGCGCAGGATCAGCACTGCGTTCCACAACTGGTAGACGCTGGGCCGTGGACGGAACAGTACGTCGTGAATGCCCTGAGAACCCCGCTCCCACAGCACATCCAACGTTGTCGCGATGCGCGCTGCGTATTGACTGTCAGGGTGGGCGCAGGCCAGCGCGCACGCTGCCTCCACCACCGAACAGCCTGCATCCGCCGGCGGCTCGAGTTCGCCTCGCCGCACGCTGTATTCGAGCCCGAGCTCGGCGCGCATCTCCTCCATGATTGCCGCGTGCAGGGGTTCTAGAGCGATGAAATCGCGCGCCTCGACTCGGTTCTGGCGGTTGGTCGCCTGCGTTGTTCGCTTGGCGAAATCCTTCGCCGCGCCGGTGACGATGATGCGCACGCTGACCTGCGCCTCTGCGGCTGTGTCGTCCTGGCGAACCGCTTCGGCAATCGACTTCACGGTCTGCGCGCCGTTGACGACGCTTGCTCCATGCAGCATCAGTGACAGTGGCCGATTGTGCGGTGATCGCATGTTGTGCGTGGTGCGTTCGACTGTCTCGCAAAGCACCGTGACGCCGTTGTTGAAGTACCAGAAGTTTGCGGGCTCCTCGGTCAACGTCGTGATCAGCTCATTGTTGATGGGTGTCCGACCGAGCGGATTTCGAATGTTAGCGCTGAACAGATCTGATCCGGTGTCGACCCAGCGAGCGATATCCCCGGCGTTCACCACTCCATGGAAGGACGGATGCGGTGATCCGATCTCGAACCACGGGAACAGCTCCACGTCCAGATTCACCGGCGGCGGCGTCAGGTCGTTCCGGATCGACTCCCATACCTCGCCGGCGAGGATGATTCGATGGTCGAGCACGTCGCCGTGTCGATTGAACTCCTTCTCGCCGTTGACCAACGCGTCGGTAAAACCGGCTGTTACCTCGTCGGCACGCATAAGCACAACGACCTGAGTAATGGGAACCGGCCGTCGAGTCATCTCGGCGTGGGCACGTGCGGCGAGTGCGCGGCCGCGGGGGTTGAACGGTGCGAAGTCACCATCATCGATCAGCCGCAACCCCGCCAGCAACTCCATGACCGCCGAACGATCACTGTGTGCCTTACCTGCCTTGCTCCATTTCGCCTGCACGAGGTAGATGTGCGGGTCCGCGCCATCGACCACAGCGATCGCGTCGATTCCCTGGTCTGATGCCCCGTCGATCACGGTGAGGGCGGCCTCGTGATGACCGAATCCGGTGACCATCCTGACCGCCTGGGCGGTAAGAGCGCGAGACAGAGCGCGCGGTTCCACCTCCGCGGCCGGCCGGCCGTCGAGATCGCTGATATCCAATAGCGCGGTGTCGATATAGATGTCCCGGAGCGCCCGATCGACCTGGCGAACCTGGGTCGGCATGGTGACGTCGCCGTGTGCGCTGGTCAATCTCATCCCTCCTGACGGCCATCGGCCGATGTGCAGCCCGATCGAAGAACTGATGCCGAATCCGCAGATGTCCTGTGACGAGCATCGACCCCTACCTCACGTGCCCGTACCCACATCCTGACAGATGGACCAGGGCGCTGTGCGAAGTGGCTCGGATCCTATTCGCCTCGGCGACAGTGAGTCTGGCCCGAAAAGGCGTCGAATGAGCTGGCCGACAACCCGAAACCAAGCCACGATGGCTGTTCCCAAGGGCGGACGATTCGTGGCGCAGACGCTAGGTCGATCTGGGCGGTCTTGCTCGGGCAGCTGCGTGCTTTCGGTGTGGCTGCAGGAGATACCGGCAGTTGCGTGAGGTGAGAGATATTCAGGCCGTGAGTTCGGCGCCGATGATGGGGAGCCCGCATCGGGTGGCCTGTTCTGCCAGCAGGGCGCGCAGGGAGAAGGAGAACTCGGTTCGGATGTGGGACAGGGCTTCCCATGTTGGTAGATCGGCGGTGGTGAGGGTGGCTATCAGGGACTCGAGGTCGGGGATCGTCTCGATGAGGGCGAACGAGCGGGCTCGATCGGGGGCGGGCTGGCGGATGACGAGATCCAGGAGGGTTGTGGGGGAAGCGGTGGTGCCGGCGCGCACCGCGGCGCGGAATTCGTCGTCGGTGAGGGTGGTGATGGCGGTGGCGAGGGTGTCGTGGGTTTCGACGGGGAGGGTGGAGAGGAGGGGGAGGGCTTCGGGCCAGAGGTTGTGGGTAGCGGTGGCGCGGACGGCCGCGGTAAGGGTGTCGGGGCGGTGCATGACGGGGAGGGCAGCCAGGCGGGTGCGGGTGGGGGTATCGAGGGAGAGGGCGACGGGGATCAGGTGCTGCCATTGAGATTCGTTGTGGGCCTGCTCGATCAGGTCGGTGAGGGCGTCGTCGGGTTCGGCGGACACGCGGGCGGCGACCGGGTGGAGTTGGGCGGGAGAGAGGTGGGTGGCTAGGGGGAGCAGGGCGAGCCAGAGGTTTTGGGTTAGGGCTAGGTCGGCGATTTTGGTGAGGAGGGTGGGGTTTTGCATGGCTGGGCGCTGGGCCAGGCGTTGTAGGGGTTGCGGGGACATGCCTGCTGCTACGGGGAGGAGGGTGTCCCAGGCGTCGACTTCTTCTACTGCGGCGATCAGGCCGTCGATGACTTCGTCGTCTTGGGCGGCTACGACATCTGCCAGTTTTGAGCGTTCGGTGGGGCCGAGGAGGGCTAGCAGGGTGATTGCTTTGGGCCATTCGCCTGCGTCGTGGGTTGCGCGGATGACGCCGGGGACGCGGTCGGTGACGATGGTGAGGAGACGGTCGGCTGCTGAGGTTTCCTCGAGGTAGTAGCCGACCTGGAGGATGTCGAGATCGGAGGCGTGGGGGAGGGCTGCGCGCAGGACCGAGTCGGGGACCGAGCCTGCGAGGTTGCCCATCGTCAGATAGTCGCCGCGGCTGATCAATTCGCTGGCGACGGCTGCGGCCATCGGGCCGGGGACCTGGGCGATCAGTTCGACTGCTCGGCGGGGGTCGAGGGTGAGGGTGGCGTCGGCCAGGAAACTGGGGGAGAGGGCGCTGGCGATGGCTACGGCGCGGGCTGGGTCGACGGAGCCGGCGAGTGCGGCGGCGAGGACGGGGCCGAAGGCGGCTTCGGTGATCTTGGCGGCGATGGGGGCGGGGACCAGTTTGGCGGCGGCGCCGACTCGCTGCATGCGGCGGGCTTCGCGGCGGGCGGTGAGATCGGTGATCTGGTCGCGGAATTCGCGGAGGGCCGCAGGTGGGAGGGTGGCGAGGAATGCCAGGTCGGCGGGGTCGCGGTCGAGGACGCGGGCCAGTTTGGCCAGTTCGACGGTGGTGTGGTGGGTCGCGGTCATAGTCCGAGCACCTTCTTCACGGCGGGGCGGGCCAGGCGGGGGATGAGGCGCATGCCGGAGTCGAGGGCACCGTCGAGGGCGGTCTTGCGGTGGTCGAGGGCGGCGCGGACGTAGTTGTCGAGGAGGGCCAGCTCGTCGGGGGTGAGGGTGGCGAAGTCGGGTGGCGGTGGGGCGCCGAGTGTTGCGGTGAGTTGGCGCAGGGCATCCGACACGGACCGTCTCCTTCGATGCGATGTCCGGAAGTTCGTACTGCCGGTACGGACAACGATACTGCCGGTACGGGGTGGCTTCTGTAAAGAGTCCTTTGCCCTCGGTGTATGGATTTCCTCGATCGTACTGCTGGTACGTGTATCGTCTCGACCGTGACCCGCGCCAGTCGACGACCTCCGCCGGTGAGCCGGGATGTCATCGTCGACGCCGCGATCCGGGTGCTCGATCGTGACGGGCCTCATCCGAGCATGGAGGCTTTCGCGGTCGAGGCCGGGATCACGAAGCCGCGGCTGTATCGGCAGTTCACCGACAAAGGTGACCTCTACGCCGCCATCGGTACGCGATTCGCCGACTCGGCGTTCGCGGCGACGGGGACCGACCTGACCCTGCTGTTGCAGCCGCCCAACGCCGCAATCGATCGTGCGCTCACCGACTATGCCGTCGGAATTCTGGCCCACCCCAATGTTTTCCGGTTCCTGACGCAGACGAGTGCGAATCGTGAGGGTGCGACAGGCCAGTACGACCTCGCCAGTGCGGTGGCGGGTCGCTTCGCGGAAAGGGCTCGGGCGGTCGCGGATTCGATTCCGTTGGATGCCGAGGGGATCGAATATCTGGCGCGGGCGATCGTCGGCGTGATGATCGTGCTGACTGATCTGTGGCTGAGTGACGCGAAACCGGATTCCGGAGAATTCGTCAGCAGGGTGCACGAATTGGTGTGGGGGATGATCGATGCGTTTCTGCGGGGGCGGGGGATCACGGCCGATCCAGGGGTGCCGATCTTTGTCACCCTGGCCGCGTTGAACCCGGATTCGGGCGAAGTCTGAGGCATCGGCGACTCGCGATGGAACACAACCTGCGGCGGCACCGGCAGTCGGCGTTCTATCTGACCCAGCCCGAGTACGCAGCCCGCCGCCAGCCACAGCCGTCACCTCGTGACTGGCGGACGGTAGTCGTTCGTGGCTGGCGGTGAGGCTGCGACGTTCGTGCGCGTGTTCCGATTTGGTGATCGGGGTCCAGGCCATCGTCGTCTAGTCGATGGGTGGTGGACTCGGCATGACGGCGGGGTTGGGCCGCAGTGGGGGACTCAGCCCAGGCGGCGGATGTCGCCGCGGACTCGGTAGAAGCCGCCGCGGGCGGATTCGGAGACCGCGTCGACGACGTAGCGGGCGCCGGCGAGGCGGATGTCGCGGGGGAACTGGACGTTCCAGCCGGGGTCGTAGCCGGGGGAGATGACGTGGACGCGGAGGGAGTCGCCGTGTTGGAGGCATTCGACGATGACGCCGGTGCCTACGTCGGTGGTGAGTTCGAGGGTGGTGCTGGGGGCTACGGCGGAGAACTCGGGGGCTTTCACCGAGCGGGTGGTGGGCAGGACGCCCTGGTCGGCGTCGCGGATGGCGGATTCGCTGACGTCGAGGCAGGCCAGGGCGCCGGAGGTGGTGACCAGGTAGAGCTTTTCGTCGTGGTACTGCCTGGAGTAGGCGGAGCCGCAGCCGGTGGCGAGTTTCCACAGGCGGGTGCCGGTGGCGTCGAAGCAGTAGACCGAGGAATGGGAGTCGCCGGCGAAGACGTAGCGGCCGTCGGGGGAGGCGGCGCAGGAGAAGACGGCGGCGTCGCACTGGTAGGTGCGGGTGGCGGCGCCCTGCTTGGTGATTTCCTCGACCTGGTTGTGGGAGGTGCCCGCGTAGACGGTGTCGGATTCCTGCCAGCCGAACAGGACCGCACCACGGGTGGACGAATTCCACTGGGAGCGACCGGTTTCCAGGTGGTACTTGGTGACGCCGGCGCTGTGGCCGTGGTAGACGCCGGTGGGGTCGACGCGGACCATCCAGCCGGAGTTGCCCTTGCTGCGCGCGGACCAGAGGGATTCCTCTTCGTGGTCGATGACGGTCAGGCCGCCCGCGGAGTCGGAGGCGGCGAGGATGCCGTCGTGGATGTCGAGCCAGTAGACGTCGTCGGCGGAGACGTCGTAGGCGGCGCGGGGGACCTTGCCGGACAGGTCGTAGACGCGGCCGTCGTCGCAGCCCGCGTAGATCCAGAAGTCGTCGGCGACGATGCATTTGACCGCGTCGGGCAGTCGGTAGCTGTTGGTGACGACGCCGGCGGGGGAGAGGGTGAAGACCTCGCCGTCCTCGTTGCCGACCCAGCAGCGCTGCTCGTCGACGAAGATGCCGAAGGCGGCGGCGCCGGAATCGAAGCGCCACAGCACGGGGGCCGACTTGGCGGTGGAGCGCTGGCTGGTGATGCTGCGGCGGGTGACGGTGCGGCGTTCACGCGCGCCCATGACGGCGGGGGCGTAGCCCTTGCGCACCTTTTCGCCGATCTTTTTCTGCGCGGCCGACTTCGCCTTGTCCTCGGTGGCGAAGGAGCTCGCTTTGGACTGGCCCTGCTCGCCGATGCGGCCGTAGCGGATGTTGACGTTCGTTCCGGTGACGATTACCTCGTAGAACTTGTGCGAGGAGCCCGCGTCGTCGGACAGTTCGAGATAGGTGGTTTCGGCGGTCATGCGTCCTCGCTGAGCTCGTGGAGATCGAATGCACGAAAAGTAGCAAGGGGCACCGACATTCGGTGCGGTGCTCGTCAGAGGTGGTATATCCGGCAGTCGGTGGGGTGGACGGATGCAGTCCGGGTGCGCTGGACCGCTGCCCGGCGAACAAGCCGAAAGCGCGCGTCGGCAGTTCGACCCGACTACAGAATCCGGCTCCCAGATGGTGGGATCGAAGGGTTCCACGCAGACGCGGGATCGCGGAGGACTTCGCGATGCCGATCCTTGACGGGTTGGTCCCGGAGAGGTGAGAAACCGCTGCGCCGATCATCGCGACAGGCCGTCTTTGTAACGACACGCGGCGAAAGGATTGCGGGATCGCGCTGGGTGATAGATGCTGGTCCAACTGTTGGTGCGTATCTGGGCGTGACTTTTCCGCGACCATTTCGTAATCTTACGGTGACCTGCTCTCGACAATGACTGGTGATAGACAACGTGACTGCTTCGCATCGCAAACCGTCGGCTCCCAAGAGTCGGCTGCCGCTCGCCGTATGCAGTCTCGCGGCGACAGTTCCCGGCATGTTGATGATGGTGATGCGGCCGGGTGCGCAGGTCGAGGCGGTGGCTTCGGTCGAACCGCTGTCGACGTCGGCCATCGAGGTCGACCCGATCGCTGCCGCGCCGACGCACGATGCGCCGCAGCCGGGGCCGATCGTCAGGGCGGATGACGAGATGGCGGCGTTGTCAGCGCTGAAGGTGAAGGTGTTGTGCGGGACGGAGTTCAACGGGACTCTGCCGCACGTGGCGCAGGTCGGTAACCTGCTGCAGAAGATGTTCGGGGTCTCGGACATCGGTGGTGCGCACGGTCGCTACGACGGTGACCATGGTGCGGGGCAAGCGCTCGATGTGATGACGGGCAACCTTGCCCTGGGCAATACGATCGCCGATTTCGTCCTGGCCAACAAGGCGCGCTTCGGTGTCACCTACGTGATCTGGCAGCAGCGATACAACGACGGCAACGGCTGGTCCTACATGGAGGATCGCGGCAGCCCCACGCAGAACCACTATGACCACGTGCATATTTCGTTCGAGTCGTCGGGCGCGACCAACATCGCCTGCTGATCGCGCGAAGTCAGGATCTCGTCTCGAGCTCGGCCAGAATCGGTTCGGCCTGGTTTCGCAGTAGTTCCAGCTGACGGTCCGGGGGGAACCGTTCGGGGTCGAAGACTGCCTGGATGCCGATGCCGTCGATGAGGATCGTGAGGGATTCGGCCGCGCTGTCGAGATCGGGGCCCGGTCGGTAGCCGACGGAGGTCAGGACCAGTTCGAGTGCCTCGCGCCAGGCTCGGTAACGCGCGCGTTGTTCGCCGGCGAGCTCGGTGTCGTGGGTGGCCCAGTCCCAGAAGGCGATCCACACCTGCCATTCGACACGACGGGTTCGATCCATCGGCAGGCACTGACTCAGTAGCTCGTACAGATCGGCGGACTCGGGGGCCATGCGGGTCACGCGGTCCGCGACAGCGGTGGATGCCGCGCCGAGCGCCGCCCGCAGCACGGCGCGTTTGTCCGCGAAGTAGTGCACGACCATGCCGGTGGTGCATCCGGCCTCGGCCGCGATGTCGCGGACGGTGGTGTGCGCCAAGCCCTTGGTGGCGATGACCTGGCACGCCGCAGCGCTGATCGCGCGGCGACGCTCTTCGTGATCGACGATTTTCGGCATTGACACGAGAGTTTACATACCCGTTATTATGTAACCGTGGTTATGCAAAAACTGCGCGTGGTGAAGCGACTGATGTGGGTGACCGACCTCGGCTTCCTCGCCTACTGGGTCGTCACCGCACTGGGGCTGATCAGCGTCGGGTCGGATGAGTTTCTCCAGCAGTGGAACTGGTCTTTCCTCGGGCTCGATGCCGCGGCGATCGGGTTGGGGCTGGCCGGACTCGCGCTCGGCAGGCGCTCGGCCCTCTCGATCCCGCTGATCATCGTGTCGTTGTCGCTGACCTCCGCCGCAGGGCTGATGGCGCTGAACTTCTATGTGATTCGGGGTGAGTACAGCCTGATGTGGTGGATTCCCAACCTCTGGTTGTTCCTGTTTCCGGTCGTGGCGCTCGCCGGGATCGTCCGCGAATGGAGCGAAATTGGAACGCGTTCTAGCAATGCTGCCCATCGTGTGGGCTGTCCTCCTACGGTGTGAGGAGGTTCGGTTTCTACGAAGGAGTATGTGGACATGGGACGGTTGGCCGGCAAGGTCGCGGTGATCAGTGGTGGTGCGCGCGGGATGGGGGCGGCGCATGCTCGGCGGTTTGTCGCCGAGGGGGCGTCGGTGGTGATCGGGGATGTGCTCGATGACGAAGGCGCCACGGTGGCAAAGGAACTCGGGGACGCAGTGACCTATCGCCATCTCGACGTTCGTGAGCCGGAGCAGTGGGCGGGGATCGTGGCTGCCGCGGTCGAGGAGTTCGGTGGGCTGCATGTGCTGGTGAACAATGCGGGGATCGTCAACGGGAATCTGTTGGTGGACTTCGCGTTGGACGAGTGGCAGCGGATCATCGATATCAATCTGACCGGGACGTTTCTCGGGATGCAGGCGGCCGTTCCGGCGATGAAGGAAGCCGGTGGCGGGTCGATCGTGAACATCTCCTCGGTCGAGGGGATGCGGGGGAGTCCTGGCCTGCACGGGTACACGGCGACGAAGTTCGCGGTGCGTGGGCTCACCAAGTCTGCGGCGCTGGAGCTCGCGCCACAGGGAATTCGGGTGAATTCTGTGCATCCGGGCCTGATTTCCACGCCGATGACCGAGGGGATCCCGGCGGACTTCCTGCAGATTCCGCTCGCGCGGGCGGCCGAGCCGGATGAGGTGTCGGCGCTGGTGGCGTATCTGGCCTCCGACGAGTCCTCGTATTCGACCGGCGCGGAGTTCGTGGTGGATGGCGGTCTCACTGTCGGTGTACCGCACAAAAGCTTCTGACCTGGCGTGCAGCCCGTTGTGGGCGATCTACTCACCGGAACGGGTGATTTCGGCGCGCGAAAGCGAGGAAGATGGAAGGTATGGCCCCCAACAGTGCGAAATATCTGATCAGCAACGGCACCGACGACCGGGTGTCGCTTTTCGATGACGGGCGCGTGAAGGTTTGGTCGACCACCCATTTGTGGACCGAAGAAGGTCGCGAGCGGCACAACGCCCTCGGCGAGACCGTGCTGCTCGGCATCGGGCGCACGCTCGGTGAGCCCGGCCCCGTGGATCGGCGCCAGCAGTGTGACGCGGAGTTCGAGCTCGACCCGGAGAAGGGTCACACGGTGGCTGCCACCGTCGGCGCGGACAACGGGACGTTCGTGCAGTTCTTCCATGACGGCAAGATCGCGGTCGGCAACGACGGACGCGATGTGGCGACGGTGTTCAACGCCGGCCGGGAAACGACGTCGGCTCGCGGGACGACCGGAGTCGGTGGGTCGGTGATGGTCACCTTCGGTGGCAGCTACCGACCGAGGACCAAGCGCGAGAGTGACTTTCAGGTGGAATTGAGCGAGGCCACGGCCCCGCGGCCCAACCGGCTGTACAAGGACGAGTTCCTGGTGAAGTAGATCCGGCGATCCGGGGCGACCGATCTGGTCGCCCCGGCTCCGGGTTCGTCAGCCGTAGTAGCAGACGTAGTGCATGGTGTCGACGACCTCGATGTCGAACGAGCTGTCGCCGGGGACCTTGAACGACTCGCCCGCACGGTAGGTGATGGGCTCGGTCGTACCGGCCAAGGTCACGTTGGCCTCACCCGCGACCAGCTCCATGATCTCCGGAGCGTTGGTGGCGAAGGTGAGCGACGACGGCTGGATCACGCCGACCGACACCGAGGCGCCATCGGGCAACTCGAGGCTGTAGCTGACGCACTTGCCGTCGAAGTAGACGTTGGCCTTCTTGCTGACGGAGACGTTCTCGAACTTCGACATGGGTCCTTCCGATGGGGTGAGGGGACCCTTAGTCTAGGTCAGCTGCCGAAGCGGGCCAGGACCGAGCTGGCTTCCTGAGAAGCGGTGCCTTCCTTGGCGAGGTGGGCCATGGCCTCGGGGATCTCGCGGCCGTGGTGGGCCATCGCCTGGGCGTAGAGACGGCCTGCCCGGTACGAGGAGCGGACCAGCGGGCCTGCCATCACACCGGCGAAGCCGAGTTCTTCGGCGACCTTGGAATGCTCGACGAATTCCTCCGGCTTCACCCAGCGGTCGACCGGGTGGTGGCGGGGGCTCGGACGCAGGTACTGGGTGATGGTGAGGATGTCGCAGCCCGCTTCGTGCAGGTCGCGCATCGCCTCGGTGACCTCTTCGGGGGTTTCGCCCATGCCGAGGATGAGGTTGGACTTGGTGACCAGGCCCGCCTCGCGGGCGGCGGTGATCACGGCGAGGGAGCGCTCGTAGCGGAAGGCGGGGCGGATGCGCTTGAAGATGCGCGGCACCGTTTCCAGGTTGTGCGCGAGGACCTCGGGGCGCGAGGAGAAGACCTCGGCGAGCTGGGCCGGGTCGGCGTTGAAGTCGGGGATGAGGAGTTCGACGCCGGTAGCCGGGTTGCCCGCTTTGATAGCGCGCACGGTCTCGGCGTAGAGCCAGGCGCCACCGTCGTCGAGGTCGTCGCGGGCGACGCCGGTGATGGTGGAGTAGCGCAGGCCCATCGACTGGACGCTCTCGGCGACGCGGCGGGGCTCGTCGCGGTCGAGGGCGGCGGGCTTGCCGGTGTCGATCTGGCAGAAATCGCAGCGGCGGGTGCACTGCTCACCGCCGATGAGGAAGGTGGCCTCGCGGTCTTCCCAGCATTCGAAGATGTTGGGGCAGCCCGCTTCTTCGCAGACGGTGTGCAGGCCCTCGGACTTCACCAGGCTCTTGAGCTCGGTGTATTCGGGGCCCATGGTGGCGCGGGTGCGAATCCACTTGGGTTTGCGCTCGATCGGTGTCTCCGCGTTGCGCGCTTCGATGCGCAGCAGCTTGCGTCCGGCGGGGGCAGAGGCGTCGACGGAAGTCACCGGACCGACTCTACGCTCGGGGCCTGCGCGTTCGCAGGGGCGGTGGTGCGATCAATGTCATGGGGCCGAACGGGAATTTCACCGTCGAGCGCGGCAACAATCGCGGCGGCCACGAGGGGCTTGAGTTCGGCGACGGTGACTTCGCGGCCGAGTTCGCGGGTCAGCGTGGTGACGCCGGCGTCCTTGATGCCGCAGGGCACTATCGCCTGGAAGCCGTCGAGCGCGGAATTGCAGTTCAGGGAGATGCCGTGCAGGGCGACACCACGCTGCACACGCACCCCGATCGCGGCGATCTTGCGCTCGGCGAGCAGCTCGGTGGCGGGCAGCCACACGCCGGAGCGGCCCTCGATGCGGCCGCAAGTGATGCCGAGCCCGGACACGACCTGGATCAGGGCCTCTTCCAGGCGCCGGACGTAGTGGACGACATCGACCGGCTCGGCGAGGCGGATGATCGGGTAGCCGACCAGCTGGCCGGGCCCGTGCCAGGTGATCTTGCCGCCGCGGTCGACCTGCACCACCGGGCTGCCGTCGATCGGCAGATCCTCGGTCTCGGTGCGGCGGCCCGCGGTGTAGACCGACGGGTGCTCGAGCACGAACAGCCGGTCGGAACCTTCGCCTGCGGCACGCTGATCGGCGGTCTGCCGTTGCAGTTCCCAGGCGGCGTGATAATCGATGAGTCCGAGATCCTCGACCACGATCGGGGTCGTATCGAATCGAGCGGACGCGGTGGGGCGCGTGTCGTTCACCGTTCTGACGTTACGCCGGGGGCCCGGCGCGGCCAAAGAGGGTCTCAGGGTTCGATCGGGAAGTTGCGCTGCATCAGGGTCAGGTCCATCCAGCGGCCGAATTTGTGGCCGACCTCGGGGAGTTCGCCGACGGTGTGGAAACCGAAGCGTTCGTGCAGGACTATCGACGCGCTGTTGGTGGACTCGATGGCGGCGATCATGGCGTGCACGCGGCCGGAATCGATGGCGCGCGCGATCAATTCGGTGAGCAGGGTGGTGGCTACGCCGCGGCGCTGGAAACGGCTGTCGACGTAGACCGAGTTCTCGACGGTGAACCGATAGCCGGACTTGGGGCGCCACTGGCCGTAGGAGGCGTAGCCGGCCACCTCGCCATCGATGTCGGCGATCAGGATCGGCATGGCGGCATCGGTGCGGGTGGCGAACCAGGTGAGGCGGTCGTCCAGGTCCACTTCGTCGGTGTCCCAGATCGCGGTCGACTCGGCGATGTTGGTGTTGTGGATGGCGAGGACCGCGGGGAGGTCGGCCTTGTCGGCGTCGCGGATCAGCATCGGCTCACCCTCTGCCGACAGCGGCGGCCAGCGCGGCGCCGATGGTCGGGTGCTGGTAGGTGTACCCAGCCTCTTCCAGCACCGCGGGGATGGTGCGTGGGCCGTGCAGGATCGCGTCGGCCAGCTCGCCGACCAGGGCTTGCAGGGCGAAACCGGGGACGATGAACGGGGTCGGCCGGTGTAGCGCGCGGCCGAGGGCGCGGTTGAATTCCGCGTTGGTGACGGGGGCGGGGCCGGCGACATTGATCGGGCCGGAGATCTCGGGGTGAGTGAGCGCGAAGACGATCGCGCCGACCTCGTCGTCGAGGGAGATCCACGGGAGGTACTGGCGGCCGCTGCCGAGGCGTCCGCCCAGACCGACCCAGTACAACGGGTGCAACTTGCCGAGCATGCCGCCGTTGCGGGCCAGCACCACGGCACTGCGGAGCAGCACGATGCGCGCGCCCGCTTCGGCGGCCGGTTCGGTGGCGGCTTCCCAGTCCCGGCACAGAGTGGCCAGGAAATCTGTTCCGGCGGGCGACGTCTCGTCGATGATCGCGTCACCGGTCTCGCCGCCGTAGTAGTGCGAGCCGCTGGCGTTGACCAGGGTCGGAACACCGGTGGCGGCCACCGCGGTGGCCAGGACATCGGTGGGGGTGATGCGGCTGTCACGCAGCAACTGCTTGTAGCCGCCGTTCCAGCGACGGTCGGCGATGCCGGCACCACACAGGTTCACCACCGCGTCGGCCCCGCGCAACGCCCGCTCGTCGAGCTGGGCGCGCGCGGGATCCCACGCGAATTCGTCCGGTGCGGCGGGAGTGCGCCGCACCAGGCGGGAGACCTGGTGCCCGTCGCGGCGCAGTGCCGCGACGAGCGCCGTCCCGATCAGGCCGGACGAACCGGCGATGACCACCTTCATGAATTCCTCGACTACAGGCCGAGATCGGCCTCGAACGCCGAATCTTCCAGCCGGTGCTTGATGGTGGAGACGAACCGGCCCGCGTCGGCACCGTCGATGAGACGGTGATCGTAGGTGAGCGGCAGGTACACCATCGAGCGCACGCCGATGGACTCGCCACCGGCCTCGTCGGTCACCACCACCGGGCGCTTGACGATCGCGCCGGTGCCCAGCATGGCCGCCTGCGGCGGAACCAGGATCGGGGTGTCGAAGAGCGCGCCCTCGCTACCGATGTTGGTGATGGTGAAGGTGCCACCGGACAGCTCGTCGGGCTTGAGCCCACCGGTGCGCGCGCGGTTGGCGATGTCGGCGATCGCGCGGGCCAGACCGGCCAGCGACAGGTCGCTGGCGTTGTGGATGACCGGCGAGAGCAGACCCTGCTCGGTGTCGACCGCGATCCCCAGGTGCACCGACGCGTGGTAGGTGATTTCCTTCGTGTCCTCGTTGTAGGACGCGTTCACGTTCGGGTGCACACCGAGCGCCTCGACGACGGCCTTCGCGAAGAACGGCAGGTACGTCAGGTTGACGCCCTCGCGCGACTTGAACGAGGCCTTGGCGAGCTGACGCAGATGCGCGATCTTGGTGACATCGGCCTCGTGGACCTGGGTCAGCTGCGCGGTGGCCTGCAGCGATTCGCGCGTCTTGGTCGCGGTGATCTGGCGGATCCGGCTGGCCTTCTGCGTGGTGCCGACGAGGGCGGCCAGCTTCGGGGCGGCGGACTGCTTGGCCGCGGGCGCGGGTGCGGCGGCAGCGGCCGGAGCCGGACCGGCGGCGGGCGCCTTCTTGGCCTCGGCGGCGGCGAGCACGTCCTGCTTGCGGATGCGGCCGCCGACACCGGAACCGGTCAGGGTCGACAGGTCGACGTTGTTCTCGTCGGCCAGCTTGCGGACCAGCGGGGTCACATACGGGGTGCTGCCGTTGGCCGACGCCGGGGCGGGAGCGGCCTTGGCAGCCGGAGCCGGGGCGGGCTTGGGAGCCGGTGCCGGGGCGGGCTTGGGAGCCGGTGCCGGTTCGGGTTTCGGCGAGGGCGCCGCGGCGGCGGGCGCGGGAGCCGGTGCTGCCTTGGGCTCGGGTGCCGGTTCGGGCTCGGGGGCAGGCGCGGGGGCGGGCTCGGCGGCCGCGGGCTGACCGCTACCGATGACACCCAGCTGACCACCCACATCGATGACGTCGTCTTCCTGCGCCGTGATCTCGAGCAGCGTGCCGGCGACCGGCGACGGGATCTCGGTGTCGACCTTGTCGGTGGACACCTCGAGCAGCGGCTCGTCGACGGCGACGGTGTCACCCACGGCCTTGAGCCAGCGGGTCACAGTGCCTTCGGTCACCGACTCGCCCAGTTCGGGCATCTTCACGGGCGTGCCGGAAGCAGCGGACGCGGCAGGCGCGGCGGCCGGGGCGGGGGCCTCGGCGGCAGGTGCCTGCGCGGCGGGCGCGGGCTCGGGTTCGGGGGCCGGCTCAGGCGCGGCGGGTGCGGCAGCAGGCTCGGGTGCGGTGGCGGGGGTCTCGCCGGCATCGCTGATCACGCCGAGTTCACCGCCGACCTCGACGATGTCGTCTTCCTGGGCGACGATCTTGGAGAGCACGCCCGCGGTCGGCGACGGGATCTCGGTGTCGACCTTGTCGGTGGAGACTTCGAGCAGCGGTTCGTCGACCTCGACCGTGTCTCCTTCCTGCTTCAGCCACCTGGTCACCGTGCCCTCGGTGACGCTCTCACCAAGGGCTGGCATCTGGACGGAGAAGGCCATGTCCTCTGACTCCTCTGAGTGTGTACCCGGCGGACATCCGTCGCGGGTCGCGGCTTTCGTCCACCCCACCGGTCTCGGCGGAGCACCCGGGAAACGTTGGTTCTTGTTCCGGCAACCATCCTTGCACTCGTCCGTCGCGGGTGTAGCGCAGGGCGGCGATCCGGGCGAAGCTGGCACCATGGAATGTACGGCGGTGAGCAGAATTCCGCCGGAATGTAGGAGGTCGAGCCGGATGGGTTTGCTGGATCGTTTCCGTGGTGGGCGCGGTGCGAGCAGGTCAGGCGCGCGCGAGACCGCGTCGGAAGTGAGCGCCTTGGCGGACTGGGCGCGGACGCGGCGCGGCGTCGAAGCCTTCGTCGAACCCAAAACGACTGTGACCGATGTCACAGCAGTGCTGGTGGCCGCCGACGGTGAGTGGACCCGTCGCATCGTCGGGGAGAAGGGCGCGCGGCGGCTGGCCGGCGCGTTGAAGATCCCCGTCTACGACGTGAACCGCACCGGCTATCCGCAACGCATGCGCGACTTCGATGCCCGCCGCCGCATCGAGGAGCGGCGGGCTCGCGAAGCCGAGCTGGAGGAGTGACTACTCCGCGCCGATCTCCTCGATCACGGTGATCAGCGTGCGGACCGGAACGCCGGTGCCACCCTTGCCGATGTAGCCGAACGGTCCGCCGGTGTTGTAGGCCGGACCCGCGACGTCCAGGTGGGCCCACTGCACGCCCTCGGGCACGAAGTCCTTGAGGAACAGTGCGGCCGAGAGCATTCCGCCCCAGCGGTGCGGCGCGACATTGGCCAGGTCGGCGACCTTGGAGTTGAGGTCGGCGCGCAGTTCCGCGGGAAGCGGCATCGCCCAGCCGTTCTCGCCGACCGAGCGCGAGATCGCGGCGACGCGATCGCGGAACTCGTCGGTGCCCATCACGCCCGGGGTGCGGGTGCCGAGCGCGACCATCTGCGCACCGGTGAGGGTGGCGACATCGATCAGGTAGTCGGGCTCGTCCTCGATCGCGCGCACGATCGCGTCGGCCAGGATGAGACGGCCCTCGGCGTCGGTGTTGATGACCTCGACGGTGGTGCCGCCGTACTGGGTGAGCACGTCGCCGGGGCGCTGCGCGGTAGCCGAGGGCATGTTCTCCGCCATCGGGACGGTCGCGGTGACGGTGACCGGCAGGCCGAGCCGCGCGGCCAGCAGCACGGTGGCGATGACCGCCGCGGCGCCCGCCATGTCGGAGGTCATGTTCTCCATGTTGGCGGCGGGCTTGATCGAGATGCCGCCGGTGTCGAAGGTGATGCCCTTGCCGACGAGCGCGATCTTCTTCGGGCCGCCCGCGTAGGTGATCCGGATCAGGCGCGGCGGACGCGAGGAACCCTGGCCGACGCCGATGATGCCGCCGTAGCCGCCTGCGGCGAGCGCGTTCTCGTCGAGCACCTCGACCTCGAGGCCCGCTCCGACGGCGAGGATCCGGGCCCGCTCGGCGAACTCGGCCGGGTAGAGCGCGCTCGGTGGGGTGTTGACGAAATCGCGTGCGGTGGCGATCGCTTCGGCGACCAGCTGTGCGCGCAGGAGCTCGAGAGTGCCGAATTCCGGCCCGGGCACCAGCAATTCGAGGCGGACCACCGGGCGCTCGTCCGGCTTGGGCGCGCTCTTGGACTTGAACGACGAGAAGGTGTACGCGCCGAGGTAGAACCCTTCGGCCGCCGCACCGAGATCGATGCCGGACAGGGTGGTGGCGACGAGTTCGGTGCCGCTGAGCGCGCGCCCGGCCACACCGGCGCTACGGCGCACCTGTTCGGCGTCGACCTTGTCGGCCGCGCCGAGTCCGACGGCGAGCACGCTGGTGACGTCGGCCAGCGCGGCGGGCGCGGGCACCCGGGTGAGTTCCTCGGGCTTGCCCTTGGCGCCGACCGAGCCGAGAGCGTCCAGCAGTTCCGCGCGAACCTCGGCGGTGAGCACGTCGCCGAACAGGTCCGCGGGCACGATGGCCGGTCCGTTCTCCGAGGACGTCAACCCGATCACCAGCACGTCGGTGTCCGCGGCGATGGTTTCGGTACGCGCCAGTTCCGGTCCGAGTGAACGATCTGCAACAGCTGTCATTGCCCCAGGTTATTCGGTCGCTATCGGTGCTCGCATCACGAGTCCGGGTGGGCGGGTGTGCGGCACTTCGACCCGGCAGTCCCGGAAATACTGGGAATTACTGGACAATGCTGGTAGCTGTGGATACGCTCCGACTCGTGACGGACTCGGCCGAGGAGCTGGAGGTGCGCATCTCCGGTTTGCGGGCCGAGGTGCGACGGGCGGCCGCCGGTGGGGACCGGGCCGGGGCGCGGCAATTGCGCGCCGAACTGCGCAGGGCCGAGTTGGCCTGGGACGCGGCGGTTCTCGGTTCGATGCCGGAAGAGGCGTCGGAGGCGCCGGGGGTGCCGGTGCGTGAACACGTACATCGCGCGCTGACCTTGCTGTCGGTACCGTCGTCGCCGAAATTGGTGCTCGCTACCCATGACGCGTTCTTCTCCGGCGAGCTGCTGCCCGCCCGGCTGACGAGCCTGCGCCGTGACGAGGAGCGGTCCTTCCGGTCGGCGCCGTACGCCCGCCCGTACTACCTGTGCGCGGCGCTCACCACCGATCTGCTCGCTCCCGCGCGAGGTCTGATGGCGGTGAGTTCGTGGCCGCTGGAACGGCGGATGGTCGGCCCGTTGAGTCCACGGGTCGGGCTGCTGGTGTCGGCTATTCGCTTGGCCGAACATCTTTCGGCGCAGCCTGCGGGGGAAACGTCGGGTTTGCGCGTACTGTGGCGGCTCGCCGTGTCGATTCCTGGCATCTCCACCGCCCCGGACTCGCTCGACCCGGCGAAGGTGATCGAGGCCGCGCGGCGTGAGCTCGCGGTGCACGAGGACGAGGACGCGAGGCAGCGCAATTCGGCCGCGCGTCGGGCGGCGGATCAGCTGGCGGATCCGGCCGCACAACTATTCGGTGTTCGGCTCGGCGTAGCCGATCGGCGACGAATCGAGGTGAAATGAGCACTCTCGCAGCACAGTTGGACGAGTTGCGCGGCGAAGCCCCCGCGACCAGGCACAATGCCCGCACCATCGCCGCGCTGACGGCCAATCCCGGATGTGCCCGCCGCGCCCTGCTCGACGCGGCCGCGGTGGACAAGACCGTGATCGCCCAATCGCTGGGGTTCCCGCCACAATTCGGTCAGTCCCAGTTCGCCATTACGCGCGGCAACGCTTTCGAGGCGATGGTGAAGGCGAACGGTTGCGCGGAACTGCTCGCCCTGTTGCGTGACAAACTCGGACTCACGATTCCCGAAGTCGCCTACCACGACCTGAATTCGGTGGGGGAGAACACCGGCAACGCGGTGCGCTATCAACGCACCAGGCAATTGTTGAAGAGCGCGATCGCGGCGGGCGACGGCACCCTGTTCGACCACCCGATGCTGCGGCTCGATATCGCCGGCGCGACGGCCTATCTGGAACCCGATGTGGTGGCCGTGCAGTTGGACGGCAAGTTCCATGTGGTGGAGGTCAAGGCTTTCCCGGTGATCGACGGGCAGGCGGATCCGGCGCAGGTGGCGGCCGCCGCGCGTCAGTCCGCGGTGTACGTGATCGCTTTGCGTGAGCTGATGGCCGAGATCGGCGAGTCACCGGAGATCGTGTCGCACAATGTGATTCTGGTCTGCGCGAAGGACTTCTCGAATCGGCCCACCGCCGAACTCGTCGATCTGCGCAAGCAACTCGCCACGGTCTCGCGCCAATTGACCCGGCTCACCGCGATTCCCGAGCTGCTCGACCTGCTGCCACCTGAGGCCACCTTCGCGCCGGGGGAGAACCTCGAGAAGACGATCGCCGCCATCCCGGCTCGCTACGCGCCCGAGTGCATGTCGAGCTGCGAGCTCGCGTTCGCCTGCCGCGACGAGGCCCGCACCTGCGGCTCGGTGGACGCGCTCGGTCGCGGGGTGTGCGATGTGGTCGGTGGCATCGAGAACATCCACACGGTCCTCGGCCTGGCCGACGGAACGCTGGAACCCGGCCCCGAGCACGCCGACATCACCGCCATGCTGCGGACCGCCCATCGGCTGCGGTGGGAGATCGCCGGATGAGCGTCCTGGCGGCCCTGGCCAAGGCCGAGGCCGTCCGGGCCGGCCGCGCGCAGGCGACCGCGGCGGTGCGCCACATCCACCTCGCCGAGCGGCCGCTGGTCGCGGTGCCGTTGCGGCTGGCGGGGGAAGCAGCGGCGCCGGTGGCGATCATGATCGGCACCTCGGCCGGCGACCAGAACGTGCTGACGGTGCCGCAGCCGCGCGACCGCGTGCTGCGGCTGCGGTTCATCGAGCAACTGGCCGATGTTGTGCTGCCCTATCTCTCGATGTTTCTCGTCGAGACCGAGGAGCTCACCAGTAAGGCGGGTGAGACCTACACTCGGTGTCTCGACGCGCCCCAGATGTGGACACCGAACCCCGGCGGCGTGAATTTCCTGAAGCTGCTGGGGCGTTCGGTGCGGTTTCACCGGACCGATGGGGACAACCCCGTACCGGAGTCGATTCCGCTGCTCGGGCGCTGGCTCACCTGGTTCGGTGATCGCGCCGAACATCCCGGGTCGGCGGTGTTGCCCGCGATGACGACCGTGCTGTCGTCGCATTGGGCGTCGGGCCAGTCCAGCCTCGAAGACGGCAATCTCGCGGCCCTGCTCGGCTGGATCGACCCGCCGCCCGGGTTGACCGGCGCGGAAGCCGCTGCCCTGGCAGAGGACCCGCTGCTGTCGCCGCCCGCGGGTCCGGCCACCGATCCCGGATTCGACAACGAGGAACTCGCGCCGCTGATCGCCGCCTACAACGCCGCACTCGACGACTCAGCCAGATCTGTCGCGGCCGAACGACTCGAGCGCTCGCTGCGTGGCCAGCTCGAACCCACCTGGCAGCTGATGTGGCGTTCGATCGAGCTGCTGAGCGCACTGCCCGAAGGCGCCAGCGTGGAGAACCGGTGGACCGATGATCGCGGTGCGTTCTCCCGCTTCGCCGCCGATGTCGCCGAGGGTGTTCCACAGGCCCGCCGCGATTCCGCCGTTCCGGCGGTGCGCAGACTGCTGGAGCGGGAACGGGCGCTGGAAGCCCTGCAGGGGCAGTGCGCTTTCGATGATCCGCTGCGCATGCTCGAGCACCGTGTCAGCGGAGCGGCGTTCCGCGGCACCGTCACCCACAGTGAGCCCGAGCGCCTCGATCGTTCGGGATCGCGCCCGAAACTGCGCCCGCACATCCATATTCGGACCGCCGATCCGTTCATCGCCGTGGTCGGGGAAGAGCTGACCTGTGTCGAGCGGCCGAAACAGTCGGGGCTCGTCGTCGAGATCGACGGTGACACGATCGTTCTCGAACTGTCCGGCGGAATGGGGCGCAAACTCGTCGCCGAGCCGGGCAGTGTTCCCGAGGAAGGCGATGACCTCGGTTTCGCCCGCTTCAAACCGGCACCGTTCAACGGGATGCTGAATCTGCCCGCGCGCGAGGAGACGCCGTGGACCCACGGAGGTCCGCCGCCGGAATGGACCCCGCCGACCGACGAGGAGGGGGACGAACTCCAGTGACCACACCGGACGAGGCCGTCGCCGGAATTCTCACCGACCTGCGCGACGAGAGCCATCGCGCGATCGTCGTCGACTCCCCACCGGGAGCGGGCAAGTCGACGCTGGTGGTGCGCGCGGCTCGCCAGCTCGCCGAGGACGGCGACCAGCGGATGATCGTCGCCCAGACCAACGAGCAGGTCGACGACCTCATCGACCGGTTGGCCGCCGCCGACCCCGCACTGCGGATCGGGCGGCTGTCCAGCGCGGCCTACGTCGTGAGCGATCGGGTGGATCGGCACGGCAATGTCCGGGTCGCCAAGCAACCCGGCGACCTCGCCGACCGCACCATCGTCATCGGCACCGCGGCCAAGTGGGCCACCATCACCGAGGGCAGCTGGTCGCACGCGATCATCGACGAGGCCTACCAGATGCGCTCGGACATGTTGTTGCGCATCGCGAATCGGTTCGATCGCGGCCTGTTCGTCGGCGACCCGGGACAGCTCGACCCGTTCGCGACCGTCGAAACCGCGCGCTGGGCCGGTCTCACCTGGGATCCGACGATGAGCGCGGTCAGCGTGATGCTGGCCAACAACGACCACATCCCCACCCATCGGCTGCCGGTGTCCTGGCGGCTGCCCGCCACCGCCGCACCGGTGGTGTCGAAGGCGTTCTACCCCTTCACCGAATTCCAGTCCGGTACCGGATTCGGCGACCGGCGCATGGATTTCACGACCCGCGGCCTGGGTGGGCCGGTCGACGCGGTACTGGAGGAGGCGGCCGAATCCGGTTGGGGCTGGTACGAACTGCCTGCCCGGCACACCCTGCGCACCGACCGTGACGCCGTCGCCGCGATCGCGGCGATCGCGGCCCGGCTGATCGAACGCGGCGCCACCGCACACTCCGAATCCGGCAGCCACCCGGTGACCACCGAGCGGGTCGCGATCGGCACCGCGCACCGCGACCAGGCCGACGCCATCCGCACCGCCCTGCGCGGCACCTGCGCCGAACCCGTCACCGTCGACACCGCCAACCGGCTCCAGGGCCGCGAGTACGACGTCACCCTGGTGCTGCACCCACTCTCGGGCCGCCGCGACGCCAGCGCCTTCCACCTCGAGGCGGGGCGGCTGTGTGTGCTGGCCTCCCGGCACCGCCACGCCTGCATCCTCGTCGGCCGCGCCGGCATCCCCGAACTCCTCGACGCCCACCCCTCCGCCGACCCGGTACACCTCGGGGTGCCGGTGAAGTTCCCCGACGGCTGGGAGGCGAATCAAGCGGTGCTGAGTCATCTGTCGGGCCATCGGGTGCGAGCGGCGGCGCTATAAACACACCGGCCGTTCAGATGCTGCGAGTTAGCCTGATACACCCTGTGTTTCGACAATTCGCGACTTCGCGCGCACGCTCGGGCCGTCGGTTAGTCTCACGGCGAGACACGCGTGGTGGGTGGCCCATTAGCGGCACCGGCACGCAGCGGGGCGCCGGGGCGTTCCGGGGAGCGGAAAGATTTCAGATTTGAAGATCAGGCGTACCGGTGTTCGTGGCCGGGTCAGTGTGCGTATCCGGTTGTTGTCGATGGTGCTCATCTCCAGTGTCATGCTGTTGGTGGTCGGTGGTGGCGGAGCCGTCTATCTGGTGAATTCGGCCAGGGATTCCACCGACTGGGCCGAATTGGCGAGCAGTACCACCGGGCCCGCGATTCTCATGGTGTCGGCATTCCAGGAAGAACGCAGGCTGTCGCTGTTGCGGCTGGCCGGTGACGTGTCGTCGGCGCCCGCGCTGGCCACCGCCAAGCAGCGTTCCGACGAGGCGCTCGCGGCGGTGATCGCGAAAGGCGACGCGGCTCGCGCGCTGAATCCCGATGGTTCTCGCGAGGACATCGAGGGATACAACAAGCTGTTCTCCATGGTGCCGACCGTGCGCACCGGCGTGGAATTCCTGCGGATTTCCAGCGACGAGGTATTCGGGTTCTACACCGGGGTGATCGGCACGATCATCGCCGCGTCGATGCTGGCCGCCCGGGTCGCGCCCGAGGCGAAGGTCGGCATCGAATTGGGCTACGCCGTAGAACAATTGCGTGCGGCGGAAGCGCTGTCACAAGCCGACACTCTCGGCTCCGTCGCAGTGACCACCGGCGAGATGAGCGCTGCCCAGCTGGTCGACTTCGGCCGTCGGATCGGCGAATTCCGCGGCGAGGCGGCCTATTCCGCGACGGTGCTGAAAGGCCGCCGCCTGGCGCAGCTCTCGGAGATCACCGCGAGCCCGCAGTGGCAGCAGGTCATCGCGATGCAGGACGCCATCCTGCTGCGCGGACCGATATCCGTACGCGACGGGGAGGCCGGGCTCCCGATCGGTCTGGCCGACTGGCAGGACGCGTCCAAGCACGTCGGCCTGGCCTTGCAGAAACTGTGGGAAGACCAGAGCGGGGACGCCCACGTCATCGCCAGAGAGCAGGGCGAACGCGACACCGACAGCGCGCTGCTGGGCGGTGCGCTGATCGCGCTCGCCGCGGTGGCCGCCTTCCTCGTCGCGCTGGTGATGGCGAACCGGTTCATCGCGCGGATGCACCGATTGCGCCACGACACCCTCGAACTCGCCGACGAGCGGCTGCCGGAGGTGATGCGCCGGGTCGCGACGGGGGAGACCGTCGACACCGCGGCGGAGGGTTCGAGCCTGGACTTCGGTACCGACGAGCTCGGCCAGGTGGCCGCGGCGTTCAACCGCGCCCACGTTGCCGCGATGTCGGCCGCCGTCGCCGAGGCACAGACCAAGGCGGGGATCAGTACCGTCTTCCTCGACATCGCGCACCGCAGCCAGGTGGTGGTGCACCGCCAGCTCGCGCTGCTCGACCGCGCCGAGCGCGACGAGAGCAACGCTGATCAGCTCGATCTGCTGTTCCAGCTCGACCATCTGGCCACCCGGGCCCGGCGCAACGCCGAGAACCTCATCATCCTCGGCGGCGAACAGCCGGGCCGTCGGTGGCGCAAGCCGGTCCCGCTGCTCGAGCTGGTGCGCGGCGCGATCGCGGAAAGCCTGGACTACACCAGGATCGCGGCCAAGCAGATGCCGGATGTGCGCGTCTCGGGGCACGCCGTCGCTGACGTGATCCACCTGCTCGCCGAGCTGATGGACAACGCGACCGCCTTCTCCCCACCCGAGACCCAGGTCGTGGTGTCGGGGATCGTGGTCGGTCGTGGGGTCGCGGTGGAGGTCGTCGACCAGGGGCTGGGCATGTCGGAAAGCGATGTGGCCGAACGCAACGCGATGCTGGCCGACCCGCCCGCGTTCAGCGTGGGCACGCTGGCCGGAACCTCGCGGCTCGGACTGTTCGTGGTGGCCACGCTGGCGGGCAGGCACGGCATTTCGGTGCGGCTGTCGGAATCGGTCTACGGCGGCGTGCGGGTCGTGGTGCTGATCCCGTCGGCACTGGCCGAGGCGTCCGATCCCGAGTCGGCGATCTCCGGCCAGTTCCCCGCTGTCTCGCCGCGACCATGAGCGACGAGCGCGAACACTGGTACGAGGACGAAGCTGGTCCGCTGGTGCGCCTCTATGCCGTCACCGGCGGGCGCGCCAAGGCGCAGCGCCCCGACCTCGAGCTCACCACCCTGCTTGTCGCCGCGCGCTCGGGTGCCCGCTCACGCCTGCTCGCTCCCGAGTACGACCTGATCGTCGAGTTGTGCCGCACGCCACTGTCGGTCGCGGAGGTCTCCGCCCACCTGCACCTACCCCTGACCTCGACGAAGCTGCTCATCGGCGACCTGATCGACGAGGGCCGGCTCCACGCTCGGGGGCCGCGAAATCAGATGAGCACCGCCCCGGACCTGGACGTCCTACGGGCGGTGCTCGCCGGGATCAAACGGTCCTAGGCCAGGTCGTCAGGCTTTCGCCACCGATACCGGCTGCGCCGACAGTGTCGCGAGTTCGGTATCGAGATCGGCGGGCTCGGCCGGTCGGCGCGGAATGGTCATCGCGATACCGGCCGCCACGAGCGCTACAGCGGCGCCGATCAGCAGGCCGACATGGAACCCGGCCTCCGACGGCACGGCGTGCCCGGCGAAGTCGGTCGTCATATTCGCCAGCACCACACCCACAACGGCCGCCGACACCGACGTACCGAGCGAGCGCATCAGCGTATTGATGCTGTTGGCGGAGGCGGTTTCCGACAGCGGCACCGCACCCATGATCAGGGCGGGCATGGCGCCGTAGGCCAGGCCGACACCGATGTTGGTGATGCAGACCATCGCCATCAGACCCCAGGTCGAACCCATCAGCACGGCCGACGAGCCATAGCCGATGGCGATGATCAGCGCCCCGACCGCGAGGGTGACCTTGGGTCCGCGTGCGGCCGACAGTTTCGCGCCCGCCGGGGACAACGCCATCATCATCAAGCCGCCCGGCGCCATCCACAGACCCATACCCAGCATGGTTTGTCCCATGCCGTGGCCGGTGGCCGCGGGCAACTGCATCAACTGCGGCACGATCAGCGCCTGGCCGTACATGGCGAAGCCGACCAGAACGGACGCGGCGTTGGTCAGCAGCACCTGCGGCCGGGCCGTGGTGCGCAGATCGACGAGCGGGTCGGAGGTCCGCAATTCCCACCGTCCCCACGCGGCCAGGGTCACCGCCGAGGCGGCGAACAGTCCGAGCGTGGTGGCACTGCTCCAGCCCCACCCGGCGCCCTTGGACACTGGAAGGAGCAGGAATACCAGTCCCGCGCCGAGTCCCACCGCACCGACGAAATCGAACCGTCCACCCGCGTCACCGCGCTTCGCCTCGGCCGGAACCAGGGTCACGATGAGCACCACGATCAGTGCGCTCAGCGCCGCCGCGGCCCAGAACAGGACCCGCCAGCTCGCGTACTGCGCGACCGCGGCCGATATCGGCAGACCCAGCGCGCCACCGACCCCGAGCGACGCGCTCATGAGCGCGATCGAGGAACCCAGCCGTTCCGCGGGAAGCACATCGCGCATCAGGCTGATTCCCAACGGAATCAAACCGACCCCCATGCCCTGGATTCCGCGTCCGATCAGCATGGGTACCAGCGAGGAGGACATGGCGGCGATCGCGGCGCCCACGATCAGAAATCCACCGGAGACCAGCAGCATGCGGTGTTTTCCGTAGAGGTCACCGAGCTTGCCGGCGACCGGGGTGAACACCGCTCCGACCAGCAGCGTCACCGTGATCACCCAGGACGCGTCGGCGGCGCTGGTGTGGAGCAGTTGCGGGAGTTGACCGATGATCGGCACCACCGCCGTCTGCGTAATCGCGGCGACGGTGCCGCCGAAGGCGAGGACGCCGACGACCACCCCGGGTCGTGCCGTCTTTTCCGAGATCCCCACGTACCGCTCCTATCGACAAACACGCAAGTTATGTACAGGGCACAAGATATGCATACTGCATTAGATGTGTATAGTACACATTATTGGGCGCGCGAACTCGATCGGGAAATCGTGACGTAGGTCGCAGTCCCGCTAGTGATCCGCGGGCAGGGCCGCGATCGGGCGCGGCCAGAACTCCCCTGACCGGCGTTCGATGTCGGTGTTGAATCGTCGCAGGTAGCCGGCGAAGGCGGCGATATCCTCGGCCGGCCAGTCCTCGAGGATCGAATCCAGGGCGTCGACGATCAGGGCTCGTTCGGCGTTCAACCGGCGCTCACCCTTGGATGTGACCCGAAACTTCCGCGCCATCCCGCCCTCGGGATCCGGCATCCGCTCGATCGCGCCGGTCCGCATCATGGCCGCGGTCTGCCGATTGAGAGTCGAGGCATCCAAGCCCAGTGCGTCACTGAGCTGCCCGATGGACATCATTCCACCCATCCGCAGCCGGCTCAGCAAGATATAGGCGCTGCGGTCCATGGCGTCGGGCCCCCGGCGCGATCTCAGGCTGTGGCGACCCAGGAGCATGGTCTCGAACTCGACCAACTGCGTCGCCTTGTCCATCTCAGCCCTTTCCGCGAATTCGCACCGGCCCGGCCGCGCGGTGGATCACCACATGTGTACCGACCACACTACGTGTCCGCTGCACATCGACACCGCTAACCCAGCCGGGCCGCGAGCCGTTTCGCGTTCATGTAGCCGATCGCCTCGATGGTGACCATCGGGTTCACGCCAGGGGCGGTGGGGAAGCTCGACCCGTCGGCCACCACGATGTTCGGCACATCCCAGGTGGCGCCGTCCGGGTCGGTCGCCGAGAGCTCCGGCGTCCCGCCCATCCTGGCCGAGCCCATGATGTGCAGGGCGCCCATCGAGCAGCGGCCGGGGCCGTAGCCCGCCTTCTTCGCCGCGGCGTCGAATTCGGCGAGCGAACCGCGGGTGCCCGGTTCGAAGGAGATGCCCGCCTGATGACCGGAGAAGATCCGTTGCGCGCCTGCGGCTTCCAGGATGGAGGCGGCGCCGACGATGCCGGTGTGCAGGTGCGCGGCGTCGTAGTCGGACAGCTGGTATTTCACCACCGGTTCGCCGGACTTGTCGATCGAGACGGTGCCGGGGTCGCGGTCGCGGGTGATGATGCCGATGGAGTTCGTGCGCGCGAAATCGAGCATGGTGGCCCGATGTTGCGCCGCGCCGCGCCAGCTCATGAAGCCGGTGGCCAAACCGGGATGGACCGGGCCGGTCTCGTAGATCACGCCGTAGCCGTTGCCGTCGAGGTTCGCGTGGTGCCTGCTGATGCGGGCCTGCAACGCCCCTTCCCACGGGCGGACGTCGTCGTCGAAGACGCCGAAGACCGCCGCGGCCGGGTGCAGGCGCAGATACCGGCCGATGTTCTTGTTGCGCAGACCGGATCGTCGCAGCAGCGCCGGTGTCTGGATCGCGCCCGCGGCGACCACGACCGCCTTGGCGCGCACCGTGATCTCCACCCCGGAGGCGGTGACCGCCGAAACCGACTCGGCCCGGCCCGCTTTCACCGTGATCGCGCGGACGTCGGCGTCGACCACCAGGCGCGCACCGTGCTCGGCCGCATCGGCGAGCCAGGTCTTGGTCGCCGACTGCTTGGCGCCGAGGCGGCAGCCGTAGCCGCAACGCCCACACTCGATTCCGGCGTCACAGGCATCGCTGACATTGCGCGGCAGGGTGTCCACATCCCAGCCGAGCGCGCGCGCACCGCGCTCGAGAATTCCGTCGCGCGCCGAGAGCGGTGACTTGCTGTCGGTGACGCTGATCCGTTTCTGTACAGCGGCCAGCGCATCACCGAACTCGTCCTCGGCGAACTGCGGCACGCCGGTCTCGGCCCACTCGGCACGGACCGTGTCGGGCGTCGGCAGCGAGGTGCTCCAGTTGACCACGGTGCCGCCGCCGAGGCAGGTCCCCGCGACGAGGGTGATCTGGCCTTCCGCCGAGGCGGCGGGTCCCGGCGCGTACAGGCTGGTCAGCGCGTCGAGTTCGCCGTCGCCGAAATCCTGGTCGTCGTAATAGTTTCCGCGTTCGAGCACGATCACGTCGAGGCCGGCTTCGGCCAGCACCGCCGCGGCGGCACCGCCACCGGCGCCGGAGCCGACCACCACCACATCGCATTCGAGCGCGGTGGATTCGGTGAACCGCAGCGGTGACAGCGGCGGCTTCGGGGCGGTGTCGAGCCGGCCGACCGGCGCCGGGTAGCCGATCTCCGCCCACAGTGGATTCGTGCCGGTGGGACCGGGGCTCACGTTGTAGGCGAGCAGGGAAGCCTGCTTGAGCGCCTGGAAGATCGCCCGGGCGGGGGCGAGGCCGGAGTCGGCCAGGCGCAGCAGGGCTGCCTCGCGCTGCTCCTGCGAGAGCGTGGAGAACCGGCGTAAGCCGCTGCCGGTGAACAGGCCGAAGAGGCGAGAATCCCACAGTCCCAACAGCGTTGCCAGCTGCTTCTGCTCGGCTTCGCGAGGATTGCGCCCGAGGATGCGGAAGATCGTGTCGACTGCGCCGATATCGGTCGCGGCGGGCAATCCGCGCCCGTCGCCAGGGAGAAACGTATCGCAGATCATGCCCAGCGCGGCCCGCTGTTCGGCTGTCGGTTCCATGCGGAAACCACCCCTTTTCACTCTGGGGTGATTTCTATCACGGGACACGCGACCGCGCTGGGGGTCAACAGGTTTCGGGCCGGGCGGTGCTAACGCCCGGCCCGGCCTCCTCGATCAGTCGGCGGTGAACTGGATCGTTTTGAGCGACGGAGTCGACAGGTCGACATCGGCGCGGGTGACCGACTGCGTCGCCGAATCGTTGCGGTAGGCCGTGAGCTGGTAACGCCCGGGCTGTAGTCCGCGGAAACTCACCTGCCCGTTGGCGCCGGTGGACATGTGCCGGTGAATATTGTCGCCACAGGCGTCGATGCCGGTGAGGACGATCTTGCCGCCCGCGATCGGCGTGCGGTGCTTCGCGGTGATCAGCACCGCGTCGATCTGGCCCGCGGCCGCCGGGCTCGCCCCGCGGACTCCCTGGCCGTTCTGCCGTGCCTGTCGTAGTTCCTCGCAGGGCGCCGCGTCCTGCGCGATCGAGTCGTCGGCGCCGGGGTGAGCCCCCATGGCGGTCGCCGCCGTCCCCATCAGAGCTGTTGCCGCCAATCCGATCGCCAAACACTGGGAAATGACAAATCGTGGCATCGCGCCGTCTTCCTCCTACTTCCTGGCCTGACCTGAAAGTGCACGTGGACATTGCTGAGGTAACGCTCGGGCGGCAACAATACTGACGGGAATTCCGGCACTGAAACCGGTGTTCCATAGAGGCGGTTGTGGCCGATTCGTGCGACCGTTGAGCCCTCATGAAGGAGGATGTGTGAGCGACACTCGTAAGGCGATTCTGGCCGGTGGATGCTTCTGGGGCATGCAGGATCTGATCCGCCGTCAGCCCGGCGTACTGGCCACCAGGGTCGGTTACACCGGCGGGACCAACGACAATCCGACCTACCGCAATCACCCGGGCCACGCCGAGGCCGTCGAGATCGAATACGACCCGGCGCAGACCGACTATCGCGCGTTGCTCGAGTTCCTGTTCCAGATCCACGATCCGACCACCAAGGATCGCCAGGGCAACGATCTCGGCGACAGTTACCGTTCCGCGATCTTCTATCTCGACGACGATCAGCGCCGCATCGCCCTCGACACCATCGCCGATGTCGACGCCTCGGGCCTGTGGCCGGGCAAGGTCGTCACCGAGGTGACCCCGGCGAGCACGTTCTGGGACGCCGAGCCCGAGCACCAGGACTACCTGATTCGCTACCCCGACGGCTACACCTGCCATTTTCCTCGTCCCGGCTGGAAACTCCCGAAGCGCGAGAACACCGGCAAGTAGCGTTTTCCATATGTCATGATCGGCTGTGTCGGCGTGACCGTGACGTCGGATCGGAGTACTCATATGAGCGGCAGCGGCCGTCTCGAACGATGAGGGGAAGCGATTCGGATGACATATGGACAGCAGCAACCCGGTTATCCCCCGGCGGGACCGACGCTCAGTGTCGGTGACGCCATCGGGTACGGGTGGACGAAATTCAAAGACAACGCGCTCGTATGGATCGGGATGGTGGTCGTCGCATTCCTGATCCAGGCGGTGATCAGCTTCCTGTTCGGGCTCGGAAACTCCGGCGACACCGATTATGACGGCGGTGTCAGTTTCGGGTTCGGGCTCTGGCAGATCCTCGGCACCATCGTGAGCACGGTGATCGGATATCTGATCTCGGCGGCATTCGTGCGTGGCTCGCTGCACGAAACCGATGGCAACAAGCCCGGATTCGGGTCGTTCTTCCAGTTCACCAATGTGGGTGCGGTGATCATCGCCGGCCTGCTGGTCGGTCTGGCGACCGGCATCGGCCTGCTGCTGTGTGTGCTGCCGGGCCTGGTCGTCGCGTTCTTCACCTGGTGGACGATGCAGTTCGTGATCGACCGTGACCAGGACGGTGTCACCGCGATCAAGTCGAGTTTCTCGGCGATATCGAGCAACGCGGGAACGCTGCTGCTGCTGGCGCTGGCGCTGTTCGGTATCAACATCGTCGGTGCGCTGCTGTGCGGTCTCGGCCTGCTCGTCACGATCCCGTTGACGATCATCGCCTCGACCTACGCCTACCGGGTTGTCACCGGTGGGCCGGTCGCCGGCGCGGCGAAGACCCCGGAGCCGGGATACCCGCAGCAATACGGCGGGCCCGCAGCAGGATTCGGCGGGCAGCCGGGGTACGGCGGTCCGGAAGGCGGACAGGGTTACGGCGGTCCCGGCTACGGTGGTCCCGGTTACGGCGGCCCCGAAGGTGGACCGGGGTACGGCGGGCCCGCTGGTGGTCCCGGTTACGGCGGTCCGGGTACCGGTGGTCCGGGTGGGCCGGGCACGGGCGGTCCGGGTGGACCGGGCACGGGTGGACCGGGTTATGGCGGTCCGGGGTACCCGGACAATCCTGATCTGGGCAAGCCCGGTGACCAGGGCTGGGGACCTGAAGGTAACCGCTGAGAAGTTGATCCCGAGGGGCGTGCGATGTCGTTCATCGCACGCCCCTCGTGCTGTTCACTCGCAGCCGATGCCGTCTCCGTCACGGTCGAGGCCGTAGTCGTCGGGGCCGATCACCGTGACGCGGCCGGTGTAGACGGGGCCGTTGCCGCTACCGCCTTCACAGTCCACATCGCTGACGATGGGCAGGCACGGGGTGTAGGAATCGTGGCAGTTCGAGGGCTGCGCTACTGCGACGGTCGGCGTGGCGATCGCGAACGCGAAGGCCGCGATGACGGCGGAACCGAGGGTGACGGCGTATTTCATTGTGCTCCATTCAATTATCCAGCGGCGCACAGTGTTTCACGGGTGGGTGATTTGTCGGAAATTTGCTTGTCGGTACCTGCCGGTAGCATCGGGGGACTCGGACAAGGGGGAGTGATGCGGGGGAAATGGCGGGCGCTGTCGTGGTGGGCGCGGGGTGCGGTGATCGCGCTCGCGCTGGTTCTTGTGGTGACGCTTCCGGTGGCCGGGGTGGTAGCCGCCCTGCTGGCGCACAACATCGGCGAACAGTCCGAACAGGCGCGGACGCGAGGTAGGGACGCGGTCTGGCTCGGTCATGCCTGGGTGGACGGGCGCAAGACCGACGCCGATATCGACGGGCTCGGGAAGTTGCTGGCAGGTACCGGAGTTCGGGATCTGTACGTCCATACGGGACCGTTGGAACACGACGGGAGTCTGCGCGACGTTCTCGCACCGCGGGCGCAATGGTTCGTCGACGCGGTGCACGCGCGATTACCGGGAATTCGGGTGCAGTCGTGGCTCGGCGACATCGTGCAGCCCGAATTCGACGGCCTGGATGTGGAATCGGCGGCCTCGCGCGAGCGGGTGGTGGCATCGGCGCGGCGAGTGCTGGCCTATGGGTTCGACGGGGTGCATTACGACCTCGAACCCGTTCGGTCCGGATCGCCGGGATTTCTCGCGCTGCTCGACGCGACTCGGGTCGTGGCCTCGGGGGCGCGCGTCCAGCTGTCGGTCTCGGCGCCGGTGATCGATCCGCTACCCGGATTGCATTCGGTGGGTGTGGCTCTCGCCGATCACGGAAAATGGTGGAGCCAAGCCTATTTCGCCGAGGTTGCCCGTCGCGCCGATCAGGTTGCGGTGATGTCCTATGACACGGCGATGCCTACCCGAGCTCTCTACAGCGGGTATGTGGCGCAGCAGACCGAACTCGCCGCCGAGGTGACCCCGGACGGAGTCGATCTCTTGATGGGTGCACCCGCCTTCTGGGCCGACGACCCAGGCCATCACGGTGCTGCCGAGACCGTTGCCGCCGCGGTTCGGGGAATTCGCCTCGGTCTGACCGACACCGATGTCGGCCGAGCGAATTTCGGTGTGGCTCTATACGTGGATTTCGCTGCCACGCCACAGGATTGGGCCGACTATCGACGAGAGTGGTGTCGAACAACCGAATGAATTCGGCGACCGTCCGATTCCGGTTCGGCGGCACTATTGGTTCTCGGCCGCTTGTTCGTCCGGTCTAATCCGTGGTGGGGACGATGGCGGGCGCGCGGATCTCGGCCAGCCACGGGTGATCCGGGTAGAGCTGGATCAGCCAGGAATTCAGCCGGGTGAGCCGGTACTCGGGGAGCAGGGGGAGGACGCGGAGGAAATCGGCGTAGTCCTTGGGGCGGTTGGCTTTCGCCTTGAACAGCAGCACGACCTCGGGGACGAGATAGGGGATGCCGTTGGTCGTGGTGCGGATGAGTTCGGTGTAGGAGAGAGTGATCGTGGGGTCGCGGCGGCAGATCCAGGTGTCGCCGTCGTGCGGTTCACGGAAGACGTCGAGATGGAAGGCGCCGGTGAAGGGATCGCGCAGCCAGGTCTGATGGAGTTCGGGGCAGGACGCGGCCACGGTATAGGGCCAGAGCTCGCCACTGCCGACGACGTCCCATTCGTACTCGGGAAAAGCGGCCGCGATCTCAGGGAAATCCATTCGGGGGACGGTGATTTCGATGTCGTCATGGGCGCGGGAAATCGCGCCTGCGAACAGGTCGAGGGCCCAGCCGCCCGCGACGGCCCAGGGGGCCGGGCAGGTGGCGAGGCGGGCGGCGACCACGCTCGGGGTCCACGGGTCCCAGCGGCGGGCGGCTTCGGTTGCGGTGATCGGACGTCCCCCGTCCGGCGAGCTCATCTATCCATCCTCGATACCCACGGCCGGGGACGCAAGGCTGTTGTGGGCGATGGTGATCGAGACGAGACGGGTTTGTGAGGAAGTCAGCGTCGGCGGTCGGTGAGCCAGGCCAGGGGGCGGCGGTGGTGGGGTCGTGGGCGGTTTTCCCAGCGGGGGTTGTCCTCGTTGCGGCGGTAGGCCGGGATCCGGCCCGCCACGGAGAAACGGAAAGTGGTGGCGATGCCCACTACTTCGCCGTCGGCGGCGACGGCCACGGGGGTTTTCGAGGTGACGGTGAGTTCGTGCATCTGCCGTTCGCCGTAGACGCGGCTGTGCCCGATGGCGGCGAGCATCAGGGCGATGACGGCGCGGGTGCGGGAGAACCGGACGTCGGCCCGGAGCCAGCGGACGTCGAGCAGGCCCTCGTCGAGGCGGGAGCGGAAAGCGGGCACAGCGCCGTGCGGGTGGTAGGGGCCGTTGCCGATGAACAGGAACCACATGTCGTGCCAGCGGTCGTCGAGCCGGATGTGGATCGGCTCCGCGCGGCGCAGGGTGACGACGAGGGCGGCGGCGAAGGCGGGCCACTTGCCCCAGCGGTCTTCCCACTTCTCGCGCAGGCGGACCAGCTCGGGGTAGGCGCCGATGCTGGCGGTGTTGATCCAATGGTGGGTGTAGGGGCCGTCGGTGGTGTCGAGTTCGACTGCGGCGATGTCGACTTCGACGGCCTCGCCGGTGCCGGTGGCATCGGCCACCTCGCGCAGGTCGTAGACGCCGAGGTCGCGGGCGAAGTGGTTCAGGGTGCCGGCGGGGATGACGACCAGGGGCAGGTTGTTGCGGACCGCGACAGCTGCGGCCGCGGCGATGGTTCCGTCTCCGCCCGCGGCGCCGACCGCGAGGACCGAGGTGCGGTCGCTCGCCGCGCGATCCGCGGTGTCGGCGTCTGTCGCGACAGCGGTGTCGACCGCTTCCTGTAGCACCTCGACGGCGTCACGGCCGGGTTCGGTGCGTACCAGGGTCGCGGCGGGCAGGGCTTCGGCGATGTCCGCCGTGGGGTCGTAGGAGGAGTCGCCGGAGCGGGGATTCACCAGTAGCAGCAGACCTTTGCCGTCGGCGAGGATCGGCGCGTCGTGCACGACGTGCGCGTCGGCCTCGTCGGATTCGCGAATCGGCCACCAGCGGCGGGTGGTGAGAGCGACAGCGGTGCCGACGCCGGCGCCGACCAGCACGTCGGACGGCCAGTGCGCGCCGGTGTGGATGCGCGAGTAGGCGACGGCGGCGGCCACCGGCGCGACGGCGAGCGCGGCGCGCGGGCTCTCCAGGGCAACGGCCGTGGCGAAGGCGGCGGCATTGGCGCTGTGGCCCGATGGGAAGGACGACGACACCGGCGCGGCGACCAGCCTGCGGCCGAGCGGCATCAGTTCGGCCGGCGGCCGCCGCCGCGGGATCAGGGTCTTGAGCACGAGGTTGACGACGAAACTGCTGCCACCCAGCGCGATGACGCCGCGCAACGCCGCCCGTCGCGGGGGACCCGGCTGCACCGCGAGTGCCGCCGCCACGGCCAGCCATAGACCGCCGGTGTTGGCAGACCGGGTCAACCGCAGCATGCCGCGATCGACCGACGATTCCGGAATTCGGGACACCGCCCGGCTCATCGTGTCGTCCATCCGGGCGACATGGCCGAAGCGTGCTCGGGGCAACTCACTCACACCCAGAACACTACCGCCGTTGGGCGTCACGATCTTTGGACACGGACAGCGCCACCCGTGCGCCCTCGATGGCAAGGCCGCGCTGTCCGCGTCGACAGGTCCCGCCGGGCGAGCCGGAGGCGCCGATCCGACGTACGTTGGTGCCCGCGATCCTCGCCCCGGCGGGCGACGCGCGAAACCGGTCGGGCCTCCTCGATTACGGGGGCAGGAAGCGATAGGCGCGCCGCCCGATAAACTCTGCCCATGACCGACACCGCGCTGCTCGAGGGCCCCATCCACGCTGTTCATGTCGAACTCGGCGCCACCTTCGCGCCGTTCGGCGGGTGGGAGATGCCCGTGCAGTACGCGGGCACGGTCGGCGAGCACACGGCGGTGCGCACCACGGTCGGGCTCTTCGACGTGAGCCACCTCGGTAAGGCGACCGTCGCGGGTCAGGGAGCCGCGGCTTTCGTGAACTCGGCGTTGACCAACGACCTGGGCCGGATCCAGCCGGGAAAGGCGCAGTACACCCTGTGCTGTGCCGAGGACGGCGGCGTGATCGACGACCTGATCGCCTACTACGTCAGCGACGACGAGGTGTTCCTGGTGCCGAACGCGGCCAACACCGCGGCGGTGGTGGCCGAGTTGCGCAAGCTCGCTCCCGAGGGGATCACCGTCACCGACCAGCATCGCGACTACGCGGTGTTCGCGGTGCAGGGGCCCAAGGCCACCGAGGTGCTGACCGCGCTCGGCCTGCCCACCGAGATGGAGTACATGGCCTACGCCGACGCCGAGTGGCAGGGCCGTCCGGTGCGCGTGTGCCGGACCGGCTATACCGGCGAGCACGGCTACGAGCTGCTGCCGACGTGGGCTGACGCGGAGCCGCTGTTCCGCGCCCTGATCGCGCAGGTCGAGGCCGAGGGCGGCCAGGCGGCCGGACTCGGCGCGCGCGACACCCTGCGCACCGAGATGGGCTACCCGCTGCACGGACACGAACTGTCCCTCGACATCACCCCGAACCAGGCCCGTACCGGCTGGGCCGTGGGCTGGAAGAAGCCGGAATTCTGGGGCAAGGCCGCGCTCGAGCAGGAGAAGGCCGACGGCCCGCGCCGTACGCTGATGGGACTGAAGGCACTGGATCGCGGCGTGCTGCGCCAGGGCCAGACCGTGCTCCGCGACGGCGAGCCGGTCGGCGAGACCACCTCGGGGACGTTCTCACCGTCGCTGAAGGTCGGCATCGCGCTGGCGCTGCTCGACACCGACGCGAAGCTCGAACCCGGCGACGAGGTGGAGGTCGACGTCCGCGGGCGCAAGCTGCGCGCCGCGGTCGTCAAGCCGCCGTTCGTCGACACCAAGACCAAGTAACTCCCCCGTAGTGGGGGCGAGACAGCACCGAATCGGCCCGGATAGGATTCCCACCATGACAGTCGCCGCACAGTTCACCCGTATCCCGCATCCCGCGCCCACCCCGGCGCAGCGGCGGGAAGAGGTACTGGCGGCCCCCGGTTTCGGACGGTTCTTCACCGATCACATGGTGTCGATCGACTACGCCGACGGCCGGTGGGGCAACGCGCGCGTCGAACCGTACGGCCCGCTCTCGATGGACCCGGCGACCATGGTGTTCCACTACGGCCAGGCGATCTTCGAAGGGCTCAAGGCCTACCGCCAGCCCGACGGCGAGATCGCGACCTTCCGCATCGATGCCAACGCCGCGCGGTTCCGCCGCTCGGCCGCGCGGATGGCGATGGCGGAACTGCCCGAGGAACTGTTCATCGAGTCCGTGCGCCAGCTCCTCGACGTCGACGCCGACTGGGTGCCCGCGGCCGGTGGCGAGGACTCGCTGTACCTGCGGCCGTTCATGTTCTCCACCGAGGCGGGCCTGGGCGTGAAGCCCGCGTCGGCCTACAAATACCTGCTGCTCGCCTCGCCTGCCGGGGCCTACTTCCCGCGCGGTGTGAAGCCGGTGCGGGTGTGGCTGTCGACCGAGTACGTGCGCGCGGCTCCCGGCGGCACCGGTGAGGCGAAGGTGGCGGGCAACTACGCCTCGTCGCTGCTCGCGCAGGCGCAGGCCACCGACGAGGGCTGTGACCAGGTGGTCTGGCTGGACGCCTGCGAGCGTCGCTACGTCGAGGAGATGGGCACCAACAACCTGTTCTTCGTGTTCGGCACCGGCTCGGAGGCACGGCTGGTGACCCCCGAGCTGTCGGGTTCGCTGCTGCCCGGTATCACCCGCGACTCGCTGCTCACCCTGGCCGCCGACTCCGGCTACCCGGTGGAGGAGCGCAAGATCTCGGTGGAGGAATGGCGCAAGGGCGCCGAATCCGGTGAGATCAGTGAGGTCTTCGCCTGCGGGACGGCCGCGGTGATCACGCCGGTGGGCTGGGTGAAGTCCGGCGAGGGCGAATTCGCCATAGGTGGCGGTGAACCCGGTGAGGTGACGATGGCGCTGCGCGACACGTTGACCGGAATCCAGCGCGGAACCTTCGCCGACACCCACGGGTGGATGCGGACTCTGTAAGCGTCACAACAGCATTCGAGAGCGGGTCCCTGGCGTAGGGGCCCGCTCTTGTGCTGTTCAGCCCGGCATCAACGCCTGCCACTCGCCGAGGGACTTCGGGCGCAGGACGTAGTTGGATTCGCGGACGGACGACAGCGCGGCGCTGGGGGCTTCGGAGTACCAGTGGCCGGGGTAGACGACCGGGTTGCCGTCGAGGGCGGCGAGTTGGCGCAGGCTGCGGAACATCTCGTCGGTGTCGCCGCCGGGGAAGTCGGTGCGGCCGCAGCCGTCGATGAACAGGGTGTCGCCAGAGATGAGGCGGCCGTCGAACAGGAAGCACTGGCTGCCCGGGGTGTGGCCGGGCGTGTGGAGTAACTCGATCTCGAAGGCGCCGACCTTCACCTTGTCGCCGTGGTCGTGGCCGGTCAGTTCACTGGGGGCGATGCCGGTGGTCTGGGCGACCCAGTCCAGTTCGAGCTTGTTGACATGGACCGGGACGCTGGTCTTCTCGAGCAGTTCGGCCACGCCGCCGAGGGTGAAACCGAGCATGGTGCCGCCGACGTGGTCGGGATGATGATGGGTGGCGAGTACGCCGGATACGCGCATGCCGTCGGCCTCCGCGACGTCGACCAGGTCGGCCGCTTGGTAGGCGGGGTCGACCAGGAGGGTCTCGCCGGTCTCCCGGTCGCCGATCAGATACGCGAAGTTGCGCATCTGCGTGGCGATCGGATCGCCGACGGCGTAATCCCGGCCGGACAGCAGCTGGCGGAAGTAGAGGCGCTCGGATGACATGCGCTCCACTGTATTGCCACCGGTGTGCTGGCGACGCACCCGAGTACCGTTGACCGGACGGTCTGTGGGAGCACACAATCGCCGATATCTTGGACTTGTGACCAGTAAGAGTTTGCGGTAATTGAGCGTTTCGCTATAACGCCAGCGAGAAGCCCACTGCGGCAATCGAAACCGTGATCTCCACTACTGCGCCGAGAATATCGCCGGACAGGCCCTCGAAACGGCGGACACAGTGCCGGGTGACAGCGACGGTCACCGCGAGGGCGGCGATCACGACAACGGGGCCGAGCCAGAGGTTGTCTGGAACCGCCCACACCGCGGCGCCGACGGCGAGCGCGGGCCAGATCCACACGGCGGCGCGCGGCTGCGTGCCCGCGACCAACGCGCCGAAACCGGCGTCGGGGGCGGCGGGGATGCCGGTGCGGCACGCCGGAACGACCGCGACTCGGCCCGCGGCGACGGCGAGGACGAGCGCGAGCCAGCGGTGCTGATCGGCCAGCGTCGCGAAGGCTACCGCTTGGACGGCGACGGCGAAGATGAGCGCGGCGACGCCGAACGGGCCCGCACCGCCGGACTTCATGATCTCGCGGGCCCGCTGTGGCGGGCCATAGCTGCCGAGCCCGTCGACGGTGTCGGCCAGGCCGTCGAGATGCATGCCCCGGGTGAGCACGGCGAGCAGGCCGACGACGAGGAGACCGGCGAGAAGGGCGGTCAGGCCCGCGCTGACCAGTAACCACAGGGCGGCCGCCGCGAACGCTCCCAGAGCGAGCCCGATCAGCGGGGCGAGAGTGATCGCGTGTCCCGCGGTACGCCGGTCGACCAGTGCCGGGCCGGTGATCGGGACGACCGTCAGCCAGGAGACCGCGAGCCGGAGCGCGTTCACTTGGCCAGGTCGACGGTGTCCGATTCCTCGGCCGAGGTGCTGACGCCCGCGTCGGCGAAGGTCGACATCTCGGCGAGGGTCGCGACCGCGGCCCGCAGGATCGGGAGGGCGGTCAGTGCCCCGGAGCCTTCGCCGAGGCGCATCTCGAGGTCGATCAGCGGGGTCAGGCGCAGGTGCTTCAAGGCCAGGTCGTGAGCCGGTTCGGTGGAGCGGTGGGCCGGCAGCCACCAGGCTTTCGCGCCCGCGGCGATGTCCTCGGCGACCAGGGCGGCGGCGGTGACCACGACGCCGTCGAGCAGCACGGGCGTGCGACGGACGGCCGCCTGGGCGAGGAAACCGGTCATGGCGGCGAAGTCGGCGCCCGCGGCGACGCGGAGCAGGTCGACGGGGTTGGTGGCGACCGGGCGGGCACGGCGCATGCCGTCGCGGATGGCGGCGACCTTGCGGATCCAGCCCTGGTCGTCGACGCCGGTGCCGCGGCCGACCGCGGCGACGGGTTCGGTGCCGGTGAGGACGGCGATGAGGACGGTGGCGGGAGTGGTGTTGCCGATGCCCATGTCACCGGCGATGAGCAGGTCGGCGCCCGCGTCGATTTCCTCGTCGGCGATCGCGCGACCCGCGGCCAGCGCGGCGGTGACCTCGGCGTCGGTGAGCGCGTCCTCGCGATCGATGGAACCGCTCGAGCGACGCACCTTGTGCTGGGCCACCGAGGGGTCGGTGTCGCCGTTGACGGCGATGTCGACGACCCGCACGGTCGCGCCCGCCACGGCGGCCAGCGCGTTCACGGCCGCGCCGCCCGCCAGGAAATTGGCCACCATCTGCGCGGTGACCTCGCTCGGATACGCCGAGACACCGTGCTCGGCCACGCCGTGATCGCCCGCGAACAGCACCACCCTGGCGCGTTCGAACTGCTGGGGCGGGCATACGCCCTGGCATGCGGCGACCCAGTTGCCGAGTTCTTCGAGCCGTCCCAGTGATCCGGCCGGTTTGGTGAGCTGCGTCTGGCGCTGCTCGGCCGCCGCGCGCACCTGCGCGTCCGGGGCCGCGACCGGGTCGAATCCGTGCGTCACTGGCAAGCCTTTCGGAGGTGGTACAGGGTGTTCGACGCTCATCTTGCCCGGATCACGGTGCACGGCGGTGACCGGCCCGGCTCATTTCAATCGAAGCGGCAGCCCGGCCACGATGAGGTACGCCTCGTCGCACGCCCGCGCGAGACGCTGGTTCAGCGCGCCGATCTCGTCGCGGAACAGCCGCCCCGAGCGGGTCGCGGGGATCACGCCCATGCCCACCTCGGGCGATACGATCACCAGCCGTTCCCGGTAGGACTCGACGGCGTCCACGAGCGTGTCGCAGTCGGGGGTGACGGTGCCGCGCGGTGCGTCCCAGGCGTCGCGGGCGTCGAGGCGGGCGGTGAGCCAGGTGCCGATGTCGTCGAGCAGGGTCGCGGGCGCCGCGGTGGCGAGAACTGTTGCGGGCTCGGTGTTCTCGACGGTCGTCCAGTGTTCGGGGCGGCGGTCGCGGTGGACGGCGATCCGGTCGGCGAAGTCGTGATCGGTGGGATCGACCACGGCGGTGGCCAGGTAGCGAACCGAGGATGCGTCGGTCAGCACGGCCTCGGCGAAGGCGGATTTTCCGGAGCGGGCGCCGCCGAGCACGAGGACGCGGGCCGAGGAGGACCTGTCTGACATGTCAGCACGGTAGCAATCGGCGACCACGCGCCACTGGCGACACCGTCGGCTGCCGAGTCAGGCCGACAGCGCGTCCAAGATCATCGGGCGAGCGGTGGTCAGGGCCTGCTGCCAGTACGGCCAATTGTGGGTGCCGTTGACGATGTCGACACGGGCGGAGACCCCGAGAGCGGTGGCCCGGTCGCGGAAGATGCCCGCGGCGACCACCGTCATCGCCTCCAGGCTCATCGCGTTGAGGGTGTTGCCGAGGCCGTAGGGGACATCGGCGGCGCCGGGGATGCCGTTGCCGGTGGTCACATAGAGGGGCAGGCCGCGCAGTCGCTCGACCTGGGCGGTGGCGTCGTTGCGGGCCCACGCGGGGTCGCCTGCCGGGCCCCACATGTCGTCGACGTTGAAATTGCCCTCGTCGAGCATGGCGACGCGCATGGCCTGGTTCCACATCGGGTAGGTCGGGTTGACGAAGCCGGAGAACGAACCGGCGAAGCGGAACTGATCACGATGATGGGCGGCGAGGGTGAGTGCGGCGTTGCCGCCCATGGACGCGCCGACGATGGCGTTGTTGGTACGCGAGACCCCATATCTGGCAAGGAAATCGGGCAGTTCACGGGTGAGGAACGTTTCCCACCGGTAGGTCGTCTTCTGGCCGTTGGTGCTGCTGGGCCGGTACCAGTCGGTGTAGAAGCTGGAGTGGCCGCCGACCGGGAACACCAAAGTGACGTTGTCGCCGGCGAATTGGCGCAGGGCATCGGTGTCGGTGGTCCATTGGCTGTGGTCGTCGGGGGCGCGCAGACCGTCGAGCAGGTAGAGCGCGGAGCTGCCGCCGCGCGCAGCCCACTGCACCTGGACCTTGACCGGACCCATGCTCGACGGAACGATCAAGTCCTCGAAACCGCCCGCGGGCGTCCGCATCACCGGCGCCGCGATCGGCGCGGCAGCGGCCGCGGAGGTGCCGAGGGACGACACGACCGCAGCCGTAGCGACGATCGTGAGAGCTCTGCTCAGCCGACGAAATCTTCCCCACCCAGCGTGAAACACCTTGCTAGCCGACCAGTTTCCGCCGGTCGAGTCAAGCCGATTGTGTGGCTTCACAGCTTCGATCGCCATTACATGGCTTGCCATGTAATATGGGAAGCGGCGGCAGAGGATCGACGGAGGGTGGGGATGGAACAGATCGAGCGGGATCTCATGGATCGGGCCGACTCCCTGGGATACGTGATCAATCACCTGGCGCGGCTCATGGAGCAGGCGCTGCGTGATCGTATTGCCGAGTACGGCGTCGTACCAGGGCAATTCGCTCAGCTACTCGCGCTGTACGAGGAGGAAGGGGTCTCGCAGCTGCGGCTCTGCGAGAAGGTGCGGATCGACCAGTCGACGATGGCGCACACCCTCAAGCGGATGGAGCGGGACGGCTTGATCGAGCGCATCGCCGACCCGCGCGACGGCAGGCGGTCGCTGATCTACCTCACCGACCGCTCCCGTGCGCTGCGCACCGCGCTGACCGCAGCCGCCCGGGAAGTGAACGACCTCGCCACCGCAGGTTTTCCCGACGTGGACGGTGACGAGTTCCTCCGCATGGCTCGACAGTCGATCGGCAATCTCGAGGCCGATCGTGGGGCGTGAGGGGCGAACCGTGGCAGCCCGGATCCATCCCGTCGCGGGCGCGGTCGGATTGCTCACCGTGCTCACCTTCTGGACGTCGACGGTGGTGAGCGAACTCAGCGGGTCCACAGCGGCGATCGTCGCGGTCAAGCTGGCTATCCCGTGGGCCCTGCCGATTCTCGTACTCGCGCTCGCCATCACCGGCGGCACCGGCTTCCGACTGGCCGGGAAGTCGGCGATGCCCGCCCTCCTCGCCAAGAAGCGCCGGATGCCCTTCATCGCGGGCAATGGCTTACTGGTGCTGATCCCCTCGGCGATCACCCTGGCGGTGCTCGCCGGCCGTGCCGAGTTCGGGCCGCTGTTCTACGGCGTGCAAGCGCTGGAACTGTTCGCCGGCGCGACCAATATCGTGCTCATGTCGCTCAATGCGCGCGACGGATTCCGCGTCACCGGCCGCTTCGGGCACCGCCGTTCCGTGACGGAGTGAAGCTCGGCTCAGCCGGCCGCGCCGAAGCGGCGGCGGTATTCGGTGGGGGCGATGCCGACCTGGCGCTGGAAGTGGTGGCGCAACAGAGCGCCGGAGCCGAAGCCGGACTCGTCGGCGATCCGTTCCAGGGCCATGTCGGTGGTTTCGAGCAGGTGCTTGGCGAACAGGACGCGCTGAGTGGTGAGCCATTTGACCGGGGTGGTGCCGGTTTCGGCGGCGAAGCGGCGGGCGAAGGTGCGGGTGGACATGCTGGAGCGGGCCGCGAGCTCGTCGACGGTGTGTGGGTGGGCGAGGTTCTCGGTGAGCCAGGCCAGCGTGGTGGACAGGCCGATCGAACTGCACTCGGGGACCGGCTGCTCGATGAACTGGCGCTGACCGCCGTCGCGCTGCGGCGGAACGACCATGCGGCGCGCGATGCCGTTGGCGGCGGCGGTACCGATCTCGCGGCGGACCAGGTGCAGGCAGGCGTCGATGCCCGCGGCGGTACCCGCGCTGGTGATCAGGTTGCCTTCGTCGACGAACAGGACGTCGGGGTCGACGGTCGCATCGGGGAACATCGCGGCGAGTCTGTCGACATAACGCCAGTGGGTGGTGCACTTGCGGCCGTCGAGCAGACCGGCCGCGCCGGCCAGGAAGGCGCCCGAGCAGACGGTGAGGACGGTCGCGCCCGCGTCGGCCGCCCCGCGCACCGCCTCGAGTACCCGGTCGTCGTACTGGTCGATCGGGGAGGCCGGGATGGCGACCAAGTCGGCCTTCGCGAGTTGGTCGAGGCCGAATTCTGGAGTGACCGCGATGCCGGGGGTGGTGGAACGCAGTGGCTTGCCCGGGTCGGCGCCGCAGACCCGGAAGTCGAAGCCGGGCAGGCCGTCGGCGGTGCGGTCGAGGCCGAAAACCTCACAGACGACACCGAATTCGAACATCGCGAGCCGGTCGCTGAGGACCACGGCAACCTTCGAGAGCATGCCTCATCGTAGCTGGCTGAATCTTTACGCACAATGACAGAACAGCCACTGTCGGCTGAAAATCATCGAGCGCAAAATTACTGCCATGCTTACTTTTCTGATCGTCCTCACCGCCATCATCGGACTCGCCGTACTGATCGGTCGCGGCACCGCCGGCTCCACCGGGATCGTCGACCGCGACGCCCAGCGCATGGACACCGAGCTCAAAGCCATCGCGGGCTACGCCGACTACATCCGCCCGAGCCATCACTGAAAAGACGAATGCCGCCCCATCCGCAAGGATGAGACGGCATTTGTAAGTCCGGTCGAACTCAGACCGCGTCGCCGGGGCCGACCCGCGGCTTCGGAGCGCGCATCTTGCGGATCTGTGAGGCGCGGACGAAGGCGTACCAGCCGAGCTTGAAGCCGGTGTCGGTGGTGTCGGGGAACCGTTCGATCACCCGGTTGCTCACGATCTTGCCCAGGACGAAGCCCTCGATGATCATGAAGACCATCATCACCAGCATGGCCAGGGTGACGATGGTCTGCAGGCCGGGGGCGACGAACATCGACAGGATCAGCACCAGCGCCATCGGCATGAACAGGCCGACGAGGTTGCGGCGGGCGTCCACCAGGTCGCGCACATACGCGCGGACCGGGCCCTGATCGCGGGGCAGCAGATACTTGTCCTCGCCGGCGAGCATGCGGGCGCGGCGGTCCTGCACGGCGGCGCGACGGTCGGCGGCGGCGGCCTTGCGGTCCTGTTTGGTGCCCTTGACAGCCTTGCGGCGCGCGCGGGCTTCCTTGGCGGTCAGCGGGGCGGGCGCGATCGGACCGCGCCGCTTGCCTTCTGCCTCACGCCTTTTCGGCGTCGGCCTGCCCTTACCGGGAGTGGTCGACGCCGTGGCGGCGGCCTGTTCGGAGTCGGACACCGACGGGTCGACGGACTCGTCGATGGTGCTGGACTCGTCGCGACGAAACAATTTCACGTTCACCAGGCTATTCGATGATGCCGACCATCGGGAAATGCGGTCCGCTCAGCGGTGGGCCCGGTCTCATCCGCGGCCGGGCTGCGACGTAGATCACGCCGTCACAGGGCGTACTGTGGGCACAAGCACCCAGGTGGCGTCTACTGGCTGCGCCGAGGGTGGCAAAATAGGAATAGCAGTTGCTGCGACAGCGTTGAAGACAGTCGTGCGCTGTGCACCTGAGGTCCGTTGACGGGCTGAGTCGAACTAGGAGTGTCCATGACTGTGCAGAACGAGACCGCCACCGAGACCCACGGTGCGACGCTGACCGACGCTGCCGCCATCAAGGCGAAGGCGCTGCTCGACCAGGAGGGTCGCGACGATCTGGCCCTGCGGATCGCCGTGCAGCCCGGTGGCTGTGCCGGTCTGCGTTACCAGCTGTTCTTCGACGATCGCATCCTCGACGGTGACATCGTCGTCGAGTTCTCCGGCGTGAAGCTGGCCGTCGACCGCATGAGCGCCCCGTACATCGACGGCGCCTCGATCGACTTCGTCGACACCATCGAGAAGCAGGGCTTCACCATCGACAACCCCAACGCCACCGGTTCTTGCGCCTGCGGCGATTCGTTCAACTGATGTTCGGCGCCGCGGGTTAGCGGCGCCGTAACCTCGCCTTCGAGGGCGCGCCCGGGATCATTGTGGTTGCGTGGCGAGGTAGCGAACAGGTGAACCACAGGCGGTAGCGCTTGCTAACGTTGAAGTCCGGGATCGGGTGATCCCGGACTTTCTGTTTTCCTCGTCTAGCGTCGAAGGGGCCCTGCCTCGTGTCTGTTGCCGTGTCCGCATCCATCGCCACCGACCACCTCATGCGCTTCCCCGGCCGGTTCGCCGATGCGCTGCTCGCCGATCAACTCGATCATGTGTCCTTGAGCTTCCTCGTCGACGATCTGCAGATCCGCCGCGGCGGAGTGGCGGGCAACATCGCCTACGCGATGGGCCTGCTGAAGCAGCGTCCGGTGCTCGTCGGTGCCGTCGGCGCCGACTTCGCCGAGTACCGCCAGTGGCTGGAGGCCAGCGGTGTCGACTGCTCGGCGGTGCACGTGTCCGCGACATCGCACACCGCCCGGTTCGTGTGCACCACCGATGAGACGATGGCGCAGATCGCGTCCTTCTACCCGGGTGCGATGAGCGAGGCGCGCGATATCGACATCGCCGCGATCGCCGCCGCGCACGATGTCGACCTGGTGCTGGTCGGGGCGAACGATCCCGACGCGATGGTCGCGCACACCCGCCAGGCCAAGGCGCAGGGCATCGCCTATGCCGCCGACCCGTCCCAGCAGCTGGCCCGTCTCGACGGCGAGCAGGCGACCGAACTGGTCGACGGCGCGGCCTACCTGTTCACCAACAAGTACGAGTGGGCCCTGCTGCAGCAGAAGACCGGCCTCAGCGAAGCCGACATCACCGCCAAGGTCGGCATCCGGGTCACCACGCTGGGCTCCGAAGGTGTGCTCGTCGTCGACGCCGACGGCACCGAGGTCCGCGTCGGCGTGGTGCCCGAGGTGGCCAAGGTCGACCCGACCGGTGTCGGCGACGGTTTCCGCGCAGGCTTCCTCACCGCCCACCGTGCCGGCCTGACCCTGGAACGCGCCGCCCAGCTCGGCTCCCTGATCGCCGTCCTGATCCTGGAGACCACCGGCACCCAGGAGTGGACCCTCAACACCGAAGACGCCCTCGAGCGCCTCACCAAGGCCTACGGCTCGGATGCTGCCGACGAACTGGCCTTCCTGCTCTGACCTGCGGAACACGAGCGCCCTCTGGATCTTCGGACCAGGGGGCGTTTCTGTGTCTTCCGACCGGTGTCTGCGCAGGTATTCTCGCCGCCGTCCTCATGGCTCACCAAGGGCTGGAGCTCTGACGCTGACGTGACCCGGCTCGCCGGTCGAGGGGGCGCGCGGCGAACCGAGAAGTCGTCGAAACGCATCTTGTCTAACAGGGGTCCGTTGTCGGCCGGGATGGCGACATCGGTAGGCATGCGTGCACGGTGTGCTCGGACGGCAACACTGTGCTCGCCTGATCTGCGGCAGTAGGGATTTCGGAGGTCGACATGCCAGGAGCGGATTCTGGTGCTACTGTCGCCCGTGCATAGCACGGTTGATCACCGAAATGCGTTGGGGGAGCAGTGATAACGGACAAATCATTGAATCGGCTTTCGCGCGACGACGCGGGTGTTGTCGGCGAGGGGACGCGGCCGACAACGGAGATGTCAACCGGGGACATCGCTTCGGCACTGCGAGAACTGGCCGAGGTTGTGGCCAGTGAGCATGAGCGTGCTGCGGCCAGGGAGCGGATCATTGATCGACTACACGAAGACAACCAGATGCTGCGGCGCGGCGAATGGGATGTTGTTCTCGAGCCGGTGCGCAACTCCCTGTTCGCGCTCTATACGGATTTGCGCCGTGAAGCGGAGCAATGGTCGACGGGCGCGGGGACAGCACTCGCTGCGTCCCATCTTTTCGATGCGTTCGCCGAGGACGTCTCCGAAGCACTCGAGCGGCTGGGTCTTGTCCCGTTCACACCTGAATCCGGTGAAACCTTCGACCCTGTCCGGCACCGGCGTCGGCGTGACTGTGCGGTCGATGATCCAGCGCTCGACGGCACAGTTTTCGCCTGTCTCACCAATGGATTCACCAAGGGCGATCGCGTGGTCCGCCGGGCCGATATCGAACTCGCTCGTTGTTCTGACACCGAACCCGCCCAGACCACCAGTGAGGATGCTCCCCGATGACCGTGTTCGGAATCGACCTGGGAACCACCTACTCCTGCATCTCTTACCTCGATGAGGTCGGCAGGCCGACCATCGTGCCCCTCACTACCGAGGAATTGCCGACGCTTCCGTCGGTGGTCTATTTCGAGGCGGCGGACCGGACCGTGGTGGGCTCGGCTGCCAAGGATATGGCCGCACTGCGTCCAGGGCTGGTCGTGAGCCGGATCAAGCGTGAGATCGGCCGGGAGTACGAGACCGCCGAAATCCACGGGCAGCGCTTCGCGCCGCACGAAGTATCGCGGTTTGTCTTGGAGAAGCTCGCCGAGGAAGCGCGAATCTTCACCGGCGGGCCGGTCGAGGATGTCGTCATCACTGTTCCCGCGTATTTCGGGGCGGGCGAACGACTTGCGACCAAGCGCGCCGGCGAACTCGCCGGACTGAACGTGATCGACATCGTCAGTGAGCCAGTAGCAGCCGCGATCGACTACGGCGTGATCAACGCCGATCGCGATATCGATATTCTGGTCTACGATCTCGGCGGCGGCACCTTCGACACCACGGTCATCTCGCTGCGCGACGGCGACATCACCGTGGTCTGTACCGATGGCGATCACAGCCTCGGTGGCATCGATTGGGATCAGCGGCTGGTGGAGCATTTCGTCGAAGTGTTCGGCCGCCAGCACCCGGACGCCGGCGACCCGCTCGAAGACCCGGAGACCGAGCAGTCGCTCTATCAGCTCGCCGAGGACGTCAAACGGAAACTTACGGCGGGTTCGGAGGTGCTCAAGCGTTTCACCCACGATGTGCACCGCGCCGACATCACTTTGACCCGGACCGATTTTACCGAGCTGACAGCCGATCTCCTGGATCGCACTGTCGAAATCGCCCGTCGCACACTAGATTTGGCAAAAGAACGGGGCGTGGGGCAGGTCGACGAAATCCTGCTGGTGGGCGGCTCGACAAAAATGCCCGCTGTCGCGGCACGAATTCAGGAAGAGTTCGGAATCACCGCGCGCCTACATGACCCCGACCTCGCGGTGGCCAAGGGCGCGGCGCGCTACGCGTTCGAGGAGACCTACCGCAATGCGCTGCGAGCCGGTGACAAGAGCACGGCCAAAAGGCTGGCGCTGGACGCGGGTTTGTCGGCAGCACAGGAGGTATCGATCGCGAAGCGATCGATACGCACGGTAGCCTCGCGCGGATTCGGGATCAAGGTGACCGATCCGTCCACGCGACTCAGCAGCGTTTCGCACATGATCCACAGCAACGATCCGCTGCCCGCGTCGGTCACCGAGGAGTTCGGCACGCTCGAAGACGACCAGCGCGGCATTCACGTCGTGGTATTCGAACAGGCTGGCATTCGTGAGTCCGACGAGCTCGAGAACAATACCCAGATCGCTGACGGGCACATCCCGATTCCTGCGGGCAAACGTGCCGGGTGGCCGATCGAGGTGAGCTTCGCGCTCTCCACCAGCGGATTGCTCGAGATCGCCGCGATCGAACAAGAGACCGGTGAGCGGTTGGAGCTCAGTGTGGAGTGCGCGTGGGAGCGGTGAGCTCAGGCGCCGGAAGGGTCGAGGCCAGGGCGCAACGGTAGCTTCTGATGACATTCGACGAAGCCCGCTACGTCGCTTTCCTCACCGACGTGGTGAATCGCGGCGCTGATTCCCTCCCCGGTATTCAGGAGCGCTATCAGATCGAGGGCCTACGTGGCCCAGAACTTGCGGCGCAGGCGGCTGTGGTGCGCAAGTCGTGGCCGCGGCTGCGCAAGAAGACCAAGCTGCTGGTGCTCATCGACAGGATGTCGGCCGAGCATGCGAACCTGCACGAGGCCTTCGAACGGGCCGCGCGCGGCGATGACTCACAGATCCGACGGTCCATCAGCGGGGAACGGCACCAGACCGAGGAGCGCACTGCACGATTCACCGCCGAGATCCGAGAGTTGGCGGGCGCGACGGCCTTGGTGAGCAAGCAGGCGGCCCTGCGGTTGGGCGGCTCGTACGGGCTGACCGAAGCGGAGGTCTCGACGGCGATCAGCCGCCTCGGGGACGTGCGTATCGCCGATCCCGACCGTCTGCTCACCGACCCGCCGGTGCCCCGATTCCGGCAGTATCGGCAGAGCATCGACGCGCTTGGGCATCGGCACCTGCTCGACTTCTTGGTTCGCACCGGACCCTGCACCGGCTTGTCGGTCCTGGACAAGTTCGCGTTGGGCGCTCCGGCTGGGGTCACCCTGGGGGCGTCGGCGATCGCTACCTCGAAACAATATTGGGAACACCGCCCACGCGACAGCAGTCAGGACCATGCCGTGGCTATCCACGCGGCGTGCGCGGAAGCCGCGAAGAAGGGTCCGAGCGGACTGCTCGACCTGGTGCGTTACGAAGTGGCCGATTTGTTGCGTGCGCGCAGACGTCTCGGAACCACCCCCAGCGGACTACTGGGGTTTGCGACCGACGAACTTCGACTGGCGGTGGGCGATGCACGCCGACTGGTGTTCGCGATCCTCAACGAGGACTCCGCGGTCGGCGCGAGCGCTGAGTACTTGCGACTGCACGACCTGGTCGACTCAGACGAGGTCTACGCGGCATGGCAGTTCGTGCAACTGGCCACTCTGCCCAGCGACGCCGCTGAATTGGCCGAACAGGTCCGGGCAAGAGTGAATGAGGCCGATCGGCGGTGTACGCAGCTGCGTGCGACGACCCAGTCTGTCGACGGCGACCAGGAGTGGCGAGAAATCGAAGCGATCGTCGCCGCCGTGCCCGACCATCCGGAGTTGGCGGGCCTCCGGTCGCGTCTGCGACCCGCGGCGGTCGGCTCGGTCCGGGTCCTGGCCGATGGGGCGGCGGTCACGGTGCACTGGGAGAAGACCCCGTCGACTGCGGGCGAGATCAGCTACCGCTTGGTTCGGCAGAGTGGCCGGCCACCTGAGCACGCGGAAGATCATGACGGGCACATCCGCACCACCGAAAAGACCGCCGTGGTCGATTCGGCACCGCCGGTCAACCAGGCGGTGTACTACGGGGTGATCGCGTGCCGAGGTGACACCGAATCGGCGCTCACGATCGCGGGCCCGCTGACGGTGCGCGTCGAACCTGGCGCGGTCCAGCTCGAGTTCGCCGATGCGGTGGTCGAAGGCCGATGGGAACCGGTGGTCGCGATGGCCGCTGTGCGAGTTCGTCGCCGGGAGACCGGCCGGCACGACAGTCAGCGCTGGGTCGATATCGACTGCACGCGAACCGGTTTCCTCGACAAGACGGTGGTCAACGGACGCAGCTATCAGTACCGCGTCACCGGCGTCTACCTCGATACCGAGGGACGCGAGGTCGAAACCCCGGGCACAGCCCACACCGGCACGCCAGTACGCACCCCCGAACCGGTAAGACGACTCGACTTGAGTGAGGAGGGTGGAACACTCGTACTGTCTTATGACGACGCGCCGGGCGGCCATGTGCAGATATTCCGACTCGGTGCCGCCACATCCGCGCGCTGGCCGGTCGGTCATCGACTCTCCTTGAACGAGCTGAGGGCCGCGGCCGAGCGGGTTTCGGGCACCGTCCGGCGTGGGGGACTGGTTATCGACCGCCCGATCAAGGCCGCGATGTTTCTGGCGGTGACGGTGGTCGGTGGCACCGGAATCGTTGGCGCGACCGCTGACTTCGTACCGACCGCCGATCTCGGGGATGTGACCGCAACTGCCGCTGGTGACGAGGTCGTAGTAAGTATGGCGTGGCCTCGCGAACTCGAGGTGCTGGATGTGGAGTGGGACAACGCAGGCCGGACACATCGGCGATCGGCCACTTTCGCGCAGTATCAGGCAGGTGGCGGACTGAGATTGCGAGTTGATCGCGCGCACCCGACCGAGGTGCGGGTGATCCCCGTCGTCCGTCACGGTGACGGCATACGGCGTGGCATCGCGACAGTCCGCACCATTGCCCGGCGCATTCGGATCTGCTATCGGGTCGAAATCCAGGGACCTCCCTGGCGGCGAGAACTTATCGTGGAGCTCACCGCTGATGCGCCGACCCGACTGAATTCGTTCAGTCTAGGGCTCCGTTCCGGCCGGGTGATGCCGCTTGACGTGCAGCAGTGCACCATCCTCGGCGAGCTCCGCGATCAGCCGATCTCGCCGGGCGCTCCCGCCCGACTGGTACTGCCGGTGCCGCGCCAGGCCAAGCCCTACTGGTTGCGTGGCTTCGCGACCGGTACCGACATCGAACTCGACGATCCGCCGCACGACCAGATGCGAAAGGGATGATCCATGCAGTTGCTCGCTCGGCGCGATACCGTCACCTGCCCCTACTGCTTTGTGAAGACAGCTCGGCGCGCAATTCAATTTCGTTGCCGTGGACAATCTTTCGGTCAGCGAGGGTGTGCGGGCGCAGTGGACGAGACGTTGGCTGCTTTCTCCCACGGCAAACGTGAGTCGCTCGGTCCGGTGTTCTCGGCGGACGGTAGGCGCTCCTTGGCCGAATGCCCTACGTGCGCACTGGAATCGACGCACCGGCTGTGTCCGCATTGCCACAGCCAACTTCCCGAGGCCTATCTGGCCGCGGACAGCCGGATCGTCGCGATGGTAGGTGCGAAAGGTGCAGGCAAGAGCACCTACATCGCAGTGCTCGTCCACGAGTTGAAGAACCGTATCGGCGGCGAGTTCGATCTGTCACTGACCAACTGCGACGATGTGACGGCCGAACGCTACGAGAACGACTTCCGGCGCGCGCTCTACAGTGACAACCAGCTCCTACCCGCCACACGTTCGGCGACGACGACGATGAACCGGCCGCTGATCTACAAACTCACGCGGGGCAAAGGTAACCCGACCAGGGGCAAGCACCCGGCCATGACGCTGGTGTTGTTCGACAACGCGGGCGAGGATTTCGCGACCGAGTCACAGGTCGGCCGAACGCTGGCCGACTACCTCGCGGCCGCCGACGCCATGATCTACCTGGTGGATCCGGACGCGGCGTCGACCTCGGCCGAGACCGACGTGATCCGGCGGGTCACCGACCACCTGCGCGCCCGTGCAGGTGCAAAAGCTGGTGCGCGCCTGGCTATCCCGATGGCTGTTGCACTAACCAAGGTGGATTCGCTGCGGGCGCAGTTGCCGGGAAACTCGGTGCTGATGCGGCCCCGCCCCGCGTCGAGTGGCCGACACAACCGCGCCGATCGCATCGCGGTTCACGAGGAGATCCGAAGTCTGCTCGAACAGCGGGGCGCCGACGGACTCGATCGTTTCCTGGAACACAACTACCGTCGCTACAACCTGTTCGGTCTGTCGGCACTGGGCAACGTCCCCGATGACGCCACAGTGCACGCGGCCGGGATTCAGCCACATCGCGCGGAGGACCCGATGCTGTGGTTGCTGCACGAATTCGGCATGGTCGCGTCGATCAAGGGGTGAGTCGGACATGGTCAAACAGCTGCAGTATTCATCGGTGGCGCAGGGGATGTCCGGCTACGCGGGCTTCCAGTACGTCGCGTCGAGTCCGGACGCCGGAGTCGACGAACAGCAGATCCTGGCGCCGTACATGTCGTATCGGCCGCCGCTGGACGCGCCGACCCAACCTGCCGACTATGAGTTGGCTCGGTTCCCGGTCTCGCTGACCTATGCCCGAGTCGGCGCGAATTTTGTGATCGCCCAGTCGTGCTATCTCGGACGTGACTACTCCGGCCGGTACGGCAACTACCTCAGCCACGGACTGATCGCCACCGAGCAGGAGCTGGAGGGCTTACGCCCGATTGAGCTGTGGGGCTCCCCGACCTGGCCGACCCGCGTCGCGGCGCAGTCGGAGCTCGCATCATTGGACGTCGTCGAATCCGGTGGCGTGCTCGATCCTGTTCGGGTACAGCAGTTTCTTGCCAGTAGGGGCGACAGCGGCTATCGCCTGCTGGGTGCTCTCCTGGGAGCGATCTGCCAGAACGAGGGCGCGGGTGGCGAGTCGATCGTGCTGACCGCGAACGACAGTGACGACGTCGCTCGGTACATCGCCGCCCTGAGCTATTCGCTGCCCACTTCGGTCGTCACCGAGCTGAGCTTCACCACCTACTCCGGCGAGCCGGTCATCGCACATCAGCGATTGGTGGGGACGACCCCTGCGGTGTGGGAGTCCACGCGGCCGCGCGGGATGGTCTTCCATCTCGACAAGCCCGGCCCGACTACCGCGGATGAGTACCGGCGCTACGTCCAGATCGTGGTTGATGCTTGGCGCGTCGGCGATTTCGATCGGCTCGACGAGGTCGTCGAGACTGCCGAAGTGGTCGGTGAGATCGATGCCGCCGGCGCGGTATGTTCCTTCGCTCATGGCGTAGTGCTCGACCCCTCGGAGCTGGAGATCCTGGCGGGTTGTTTGCATCGGGCCGGACCGCTGTTGCCTGATTCCGCGTGGACGGCGCTGGATGCGGCGATGTCGACGGTGCGTCTGCAGGTCGCGCTCCGGCTCTACACGGCGGCCGATGTGGAGCGTCGACCCCGACTCGAATCGGGCGTCCGGCAAGCCGTCGACAATGAGATCCGGCGCACCGCGAGTTTCACCGATCTGGTCGAGGTGCTCACCACCAGTGCGGACGCGGGTATCTCGGGCGAATATCAAGCGATCGTCGCCGCTGCTCGTCGTGCCGCTCACGCCGATCCGACGGCGATCGTCGGGTCGATCGACCGGTGTCCAGCCACTGTTCGGCCGGCGCTGATCGACGGCGCGTGCAGGGCGATCGCCGCCGCCGACTGGCAAGTGCGCGATCACGCTTTGACCGATGACCTGTGCACGCGGTTGTCGGTCGGTGGCGTGCGGGTTCCCGAGGTGGTTGGGCTCTATCTGCAGGCTCGGCGTTCTCGTGAAGCACCCTATGTCGGAACCGAATTCCTGGCAGAACTCGCCGCCAGGCGCGAAGCGGGGACCCTGGTCGACGGGGAACTCGCCCGCCTGATCAGCCGATTGTGGCGAGGTCGCGTCGCCGATCCCAGATGGTGCGCCGATCTTGTCGCCGTGTTCGGGTGCACCGTGGTGTTCGGCACCGAGATCGCGGCGGTGCTGGACCGCACTATCCACGACACCGACACACAATGGCGATCTCGTGCTGAACTAGGGGCCATTGTCCTCACCAAGATCGCTGAGGAGCAGCCGCGGCCGACCCGCATGTTGACCAGCTTCGAAGACCACTCGAGGTTCATCATCGATGTCGACGGTGTGCTCAAAGCTGTCGGTGCCAACCGCAGTCCAGTCGACCACCTCCGTGCGGCCTATCAAGCCAGGCGGCGCAGCTCCGAACAGCTGATCGCCCAGGGGGTCTGGCTGCTGGCACGGGCATTCGTCGACTACGTACCCGAGGTGCAGGCGGAACTGCTCGATCTTGCTCCTGCGTGGCATGTACAGCTGGTCGGCCGCTGGATCGACGGCGATGATCACCCACGGCCCCCAGCAGACGTCGTCGAGCTGGTCCTTCAGGTCCGCAGGCTCAAGTTCCGCAGTGCCGAGCTCGAGCAGATCCTGCGTGTCCGGGTACGGGGAAAAGCCGAACGACGTGTGGTTCTCGCAGAACTGCGGCGGCGCGACCCGAGCCTGGAAAGGGAACTCCTCGAGTTCATCAGCGGTCCGGATTCGTCCGGCATCGGCGCGAAGTTCGCTGCATGGAAGGGAAGGTCCGGTCGTGAATGACGGCGACGGCTTTGCCCTGGTCTTCGCTCTGCTTGCCGTCGGCTTGGTCGTTGGGTTTTTCGTACTGCAGGTGATGGCAGTGCCGGTGGTGGCAGCGGTGGTCACGGCGCTGGCCACGGCGCTGACGCTGTATCACTACGGAATTGCTGCGTGGGCGGTGTTCAGCGATCGCACGCTTCAGTTCGTCGAACAGCCCGGCATACCGGACCCCGATGTCGCCGATGCTCCCGATCCAGCGCACCAGGCCTACTTGGCAGGGCAGTTCCATCGGGATACGTGGCGGGTGTTCACCCGGACGTGCTCGGTGTACGCGGCCCTGGTGAATCGGCTCTTCCAATGGGCCAAGGCCCACTCGGGGGGAGTCGTCATCGTACTGCCGACGGCGTTTGCAGTATCGGTCGGGCTGGCGATCGGACCTGTGCTGGCTCTGGCGACGGTGGCCTCGATCACCTTCGTTTGTGCGGTGGTGGCGACTGCAGTGTGGGGCGCGATCGGACTGGGATTGGCAGGTATAGAACGGATCACCGCGCTGTGGCGTGGCGTGCGGCAATTGTGCCCGCACGCTGGGTGCTATCGACGGATCATGTTGCCCGCGTATCGGTGTCCCGCGTGTCAGCAGATGCACCGGCGGCTCAGTCCGAACCGGCTCGGGGTGTTCAGTCACGATTGTCGATGTGGCATGCCGCTGCCTACGACGATCTTGCGTGGTCGACACGGACTTGCGGCAGTGTGTCCGCATTGTGTTCGTGATCTACCAGCCCGGATCGGGCGGGTTCCAGTCGTGAACATTCCGATTGTCGGTGGAATCGCGGCAGGTAAGAGCACGTTTGTCCACCTGTCGCTGATGGCACTCGACACCAAACTTGGTGAGCGTGCGATGACGTTCGCGATGTCAGACCAGCACGTGCAGTTCCAGACCGGGGTCGAACTGATCCAGGGCGGCGCGCGGCTGCACAAGACGCTGCCGGACAGGCTGCCGGACGGACTGATGGTGGATGTTTCCACCGGCGGACGTGGAGATCGGATTCTCTACCTCTACGACCCTGCCGGGGAGTGGTACACGTCAGGGGATCGCAGCGATTCTCAAACCTATCTAGACCACGCCACCGGATTGGTCGTTGTCGTCGATCCGATGGCGCTGGACACCGTGGTGCAATCACTCGACGACGAGCAGCGTGCGAGGGTGCACTCAGCGCTGGGTGGAGGAGTCATTGCGATCAGCGTCGCCGCGGATGCGGTGGTCGGACGATTGTTGGCCACTCTGCGTGCGCGGGGGAAACTCCGGCGGATCCGGCGGGTCGCGGTAGTGGTGAGTAAAGCGGACGCACTCGTCGGCTCGGCGATCGGTCGGGACCTGGGCAGTGGCGCCGATGGGCCGCCGTCTCAGCTGGCTGTGCGCACGTGGCTCGAGACCGCGGAATGGGGTGACAGCGTCCGCGCCCTGGAGCAGCACGTCGGCGCGGTCCGGTTCTATCGATCCGGATTCGATATGACGCCGAAAGACTTGGCCGAGCCCCTGCAGTGGGTCGGTGGTCTCGGCACGTCGGGCATTGCCCGTGATGCGGTGAACCCCGAGGTGCGAGATACCAGCCGCCGTGAGCTCGGCGCGCCTCGCGGGTTCCGGGTCGGCCGCGTAGCGGCACGGGCACACAGCCTGGTCGCGGCCACCCTCACGCTTCTCGTGCTCGGCGCGGCCACCGCTGGATTGATCATCGGCGTATTTCCCGGTGGGTGAGTTCACGGGGCGGCCCCGAACACCGCGTACACCAGCGAGATCGAATGAGAAAAGGGAGATCCGGTAATGCCCGAGGGGCTGATCGACCTGTGGCGTGAATTCCGCACCGCGATAGCGGCTATCGCGTTGCTGATGTTCGTGGCAGCCGCGGTGATCCTCACCGAGTGGGTATGGCATTGGGAACCTCAGTGGCTGTTGTCTGTTGCCATCGGGTTGTTGACACTGACATCTATCGCCGCGTCGCTGATACCCGCTCTCGTCCTGATCAGAGATGCCCACCCGCTGCGTTGGGTAGCAATTTATCTGATGACGGCAGGAATGATCGGTTACCTGGTAATGGCCGAGGTGACTTTGCCGACTCCGTGGGCCTCGGCTGTGCGGATCGCCGCGACGGCCCAATTTATAGTCGGTGGTGTTGTCTTGGTGGTCGATGAGGGACTCAATGTCGGGAAGATCGAGAAACAAGGTCCGGTAGCTACCATTCTGTGGACCATTGTTTCCACCATGCAGAACAAGCTCGGCGCCGATTCGATCGGACGCGGCTCGCCCGATTCCCAATTGATCGCGCCGGTCGGCCATCAGCTCACATCGCTGATGGCTCGCGAGGATCGGGTATTTCAGCTGCTACCTCCGCCGTGATCAAGCCAATCCGAATTCGCGCTGAATTCTGCTCCGGATTTCGGTGTCCAGGCTCTGGTCGCGTAGCATTCCGATGGCGACTTTTACGCCGATATCATCCTGGCGATGCATATCGATCAGTTGTTTCACTGCCTTTATTCGGTGATCGTACGAGATTCCAATAACGGCCATCATGACTGCCATCACCAAGCCCCAGAGTAGTTCGGGGTCGGCGAACAGGTCGGAGACATCCCACCCGCGCGTCCAACGCATATTTGATGAATAGACATCAGCAAGCAGTATCCGCAATCGATCCCAAGCGAACTTTCCCATCGTCGGTCCAACCATCTCGTCCAAGACGCCGACGGCATAACTTTCGCCGACAACGCGGCCCAGTTCGGCCGCGATGCGAATTCGGAGCAGGATTTCGAGTGACCCGTTCCGGCCCAGCGAAATCAAGTCGTGCCGCGCGGCATTGTTGGTCGTGCTTTTGGTGGACAATTCGAACAGTGCCGCAATTCGCACATTCAGATCGTTGTGCCTGTCGATCACCATCTGCCGCAGCACCCAGGTGGGGGCCTGGCGAGTGCTGACAGATATGTCCATGATCTGGTCGTTATGGTCTGCCGATTTACGCAGGTAGGTCAGCGATTCCTGTGCGAGATACTGCTCAGGGCCGGGTGCTTCGGCGAGCCGCTGTAGGTAGCCGAGGACGGCCGCTCTGGTCTTGTGATCGTCGCTCTGCAGTCCGCGCTGGATCTGTGGCGGAAGTTCGGGGTGGACGCCGAATCCTCGTGCGTTGCGCGCGATGACGATCTTGCCGACCGACTCGTCGCGGTGTACCGGTTTCTGTCCCGGAGCATTGAGCGAAAGCCATTCATGGACGAACTGATACAGTTCGGCTGTGTCGACTAATCCGTCACCGCCCCGATCGGCGTCACCGGTCGACAGTCCGGCGATAAGAGCTTGGGTGAAATACGAGACAATCTCGGTATTTCCGCCTGCGAGTGGTTCGAAGGCGTGCGTCCCGGTCGTCGCGGTGATCACCACCCGTCCTTCCCCGCCGGCAACGAGTGCGGAATCCAGGTTGAAACCGCCCTCTGCCTTGGTGGAGAAGTACGCGCCCGAGTAGCAGCAATCCAGGAGCACGATCACCGATTTCGCGCGGCTCAGATCGACTTGAGTTTTCAGTACCTGTGCCGATAGTGCGCCGCTTCGGTAGAAGTCGGCTTCGATATCCGTCATCGGAAAATGCAGCATTTCGTCCTCGGTCAGTATTCCGTGCCCCGAGATATAGATGAGGATCGTGTCGTGCTCCGTGGCGGAAAGTAGTCGGTCCTCGATTGCAGTGCTGACTTCCCGGAGCGGGCGATTGACAAGCGGTGTAACTCGAAAGCCTCCGATCCGGGGATCCGACAGTAAGGTGCCGAATTGCTCGACATCATTTGCGGGAGCGAGTAGGCGATCCAGATTTCGAGCGTGCGGATAATCCTCGGTACCCACCATGATGGCGTATCGCACGGCGCAGCCCTCCTTGTTCGAGTCGGATCAACGATACGTCGGGCAGGGCATCGCAGCGACCGCTACAGTCGGCATCGTGGGAGTCGTAGAGATAACGGTGGCCGGTGGAAGTATCGAGCGACGGGCGAAGGACTGCAGAAATTTTCTGGGGTCGCTCCCCGCACAGCTGCGGGCGTCGGTCGATCCGATTTACGCGCCGGTGCCGCCTGGTGCTAAAGCCGATATCGGGCTGATAATCGGACTGGTCGTGGCACTGGGTGGCCCGGCGGTCGCGAAGCAACTGGCCCTTGCGGTCCGTGAATGGGTACAGCGAAGCCGTCACCACGAGATCGTGATGACGGACGGCGACCGGTCGCTCAAACTGAGCGGTGGGGCATCGGCCGCCGAGAACGCTGCAGCGATCGAGCTGTTCTTTCGCGACCGTCGCCTCTGACCGGAAACATTGTTATGCCGCGTCGCCACGTAACGCGAGGTGCTGGTCCTACAGCGAGACCGGGTAGACCGGTTCCTGGATCTCGGGCTTGATGCGGTCCTCGACGAAGATGCCGTGCCAGACCATGAAGACAAGGACGGTCCAGAGGCGGCGGCTGTGGTCGGAGATGCCCGCTTTGTGGTCGCGGAGCATCTGGAGGACGGCCGGCTTGTGCAGCAGGTGGTCGGTCTGGGACTCGGCGATCTGGGTTTCGGCCCAGTCGTAGAGTTCGGTGCCGCGCAGCCAGTGGCGCAGCGGGACCGGGAAGCCGAGCTTGGCGCGGTGCAGGACGTGGTCGGGGACGATGCCGTCCAAGGCCTGGCGCAGCGCGTACTTCGAGGTTTCCTTGGTGATCTTCTGGTCGAACGGGATGCCCTCGGCGACGCGCATGACCTCGTTGTCCAGGAACGGCACGCGCAGTTCCAGGGAGTTGCCCATGGTCATCTTGTCGGCCTTGACCAGGATGTCGCCGCGCAGCCAGGTGAACAGGTCCAGGTGCTGCATGCGTGCGACCGGGTCCCAGCCCGCGGACTGGGCGTAGATCGGCGCGGTGACGTCCTGGTGGGTCCACTCGGGACGGAAGTCGCGCAGGACCGCGCGCAGCTGGGCGTCGTTGAAGCTGCGGGCATTGCCGTAGTAGCGGTCCTCGAGGCTGAGCGAGCCGCGCTGCAGCAGCGACTTGCCGCGCTTACCGTCGGGGATCTTGTCACCGAGCTTGCCGAGCAGCTTGCGAGCACCGGCGGGCAGATATTCGAAGGGCTTGAGCGACAACGGTTCCCGGTAGATCGTGTAGCCGCCGAACAGCTCGTCGGCGCCCTCGCCGGAGAGCACGACCTTGACGTGCTTGCGGGCTTCCTTGGCCACGAAGTACAGCGGGACCAGGGCCGGGTCGGCGACCGGATCGTCGAGATACCAGACGATCTCGGGGATCGCGGCGGCGAATTCGGCGGGGGAGACCACCTTGACGATGTGGCGGGCGCCGATCAGCTCGGCGCTCTCGGCGGCGACGTCGACCTCGGAGTAGCCCTCGCGCTCGAACCCGGTGGTGAAGGTGATCAGCTTCGGGTTGTGGCGCATCGCCAGCGCGGCGATGGCGGTGGAGTCGATGCCGCCCGACAGGAACGAGCCGACGGTGACATCGGCGCGCATGTGCTTGGCGACCGAGTCCTCCAGGGCGGCGGCGATCTCGGCGTAGCGGGCCTTCTCCGAGCCCGCGACGAACGGGCGAACCCGGAAGTCGGGGCGGAAATAGCGGGTGACAACCGGCTCCTGGCCGACCTTCACCGTGGCGTAGTTGCCGGACTCGAGGCGACGGATGTTGCGGTGCAGCGACTCGGGCTCGGGCACGTACTGCAGCACCGTGTAGTGCTCGAGCGCGCGCGGGTCGAGCTCGTCGGACAGGTCCAGCGGGCTCAGCAGTTCGAGCAGGCTCTTCTTCTCGCTGGCGAAGGCGGTGCCGCCGGGGCCGGTCGCGATGAACAGCGGCTTGATGCCGAACGGATCGCGCGCGAGGAACAGTTCCGAGGTCTCGGTGTCCCAGATCGCGAACGCGAACATGCCACGCAGCTTGCGCACGGCCTCGGGGCCCCAGAAGTGGAAGGCGGCCACGATGGCCTCGCCGTCACCGTCGGTCGCGAAGATCTTGCCCTCGGGGAATTCGGCGCCGTGCTCGGCGGCCAGCTGCTCGCGCAGCTCGAGGTAGTTGTAGATCTCGCCGTTGAAGGTCATCGCGTAGCGCTGCGGGTTGTCCGCCGGGCCCCAGCGCAGTGGCTGGTGCGAGTGCTCGATATCGATGATGGACAGGCGGTTGAACCCGAAGATCATGTGATCGTCGTGCCAGGTGCCCTTCTCGTCCGGGCCACGATGCCGCTGGCAGTGCAGCGCGTCGTACACCTGATCGACCACCGCGGTCGTCGCGGAATCAGCTGTCAGGAATCCGAGCAGTCCGCACACGGTGTCGCCCAACCTTCTCTCGTTCGATGATGGGTGGCCACAACGGGCCGAAACGCTGTGTCCGAGTATGCCGCACGCCTGCCCGACACGCCGCGCTCGCCCGCTCGCGCGGGGTGCGTAGCCACCAGACGGGGGTCAAACCGCAGGTCGCGATGTTCGGTGCGGTCACGGCGGAGTGTCGAAAGTGACCCCGCGACAAGACAGTGCCCGCTTTGGTCTACGCTGCGTAGTACTCAGGTCCTTCTCAGGTGTGCAGGCGTCACAGCGGCAATACTTCGGGACGGCCTGAAACTGCTTTGAAGAGGTGTCGAACGGGCGAATCGCCGCCCGGACGACGCAATGTGTCGGAATGTGTGGCGACCAGGAAGGCGTGAGCGTGGCGCACAAGGCGAGCGAAGAGATCGGGGCACGACCCGAGAAGGGTCGGCAGGGCCGGATCCTTCGGCGGGCCGGGCTGGCGGTGTCCTTGGGGATCACCGCGATGCTCGTCTCGGGCTGCTCGATCGACAATGTTTGGCTCCGGTTCGGCTGGCCATCGGGTATCACCCCGCAGGCCACCCGCATGCGTGAGCTGTGGACCTGGTCGGTGCTGGCCGCGCTCGCCATGGGCGTGCTGGTCTGGGGTCTGACCTTCTGGACGATCATCTTCCACCGCAAGCGCAAGAACTCCCCGGAGTTCCCGCGTCAGACCGGCTACAACGTGTCGCTGGAACTGACCTACACGGCGATCCCGTTCGTGATCATCGCGGTGCTGTTCTACTTCACCGTGGTCGTGCAGAACTACGTGCACGAGAAGACCGACAACCCGGATGTCACCGTCGACGTGACCGCCTTCCAGTGGAACTGGAAGTTCGGCTACCGCAACATCAACAACGTCGGCGGTCTCACCTGGAACGGCATCGACACGGAGAAGGAGCTGCTGAACGAAGAGCAGCTCGCCGAATACCGTGAGCTGAAGAACGACAAGGGTCACCCGCAGCCGGGCCCCCTGCACGGCAAGCCGGCCAACGACATCCTCTCGTACCTGCACTACGACAAGGTCGAGACCTTCGGCTCCAGCGAAGAGGTTCCGGTCCTGGTGCTGCCGACCGGTAAGCGCATCGAGTTCCAGCTCGCCGCCGCCGACGTGATCCACGCCTTCTGGGTGCCGGAGTTCATGTTCAAGCGCGACGTGATGCCGAACCCGAAGGAAAACCAGTCCGACAACGTCTTCCAGATCTCCGAGATCGAGAAGGAAGGCGCGTTCGTCGGCCGCTGCGCCGAGATGTGCGGCACCTACCACTCGATGATGAACTTCGAGGTCCGCGCGGTCTCGCCGGAGAAGTACGCCAAGTACATGCAGGCGCGCATCGACGGCAAGACCAACGGTGAGGCGCTGGCATCGATCGGCGAGTCGCCGGTGGCCACCTCCACGTACCCCTTCAACACCAAGCGTGATGCCAAGAGCGCTTCGGTGAACGAGAGCAAGTGAGGATTCTGATATGAGGATCGAAGCGCGGATCTTCGAACTGCTCACGGCGTTCTTCATCCTGGTGGGCATCGTCTACGGCTTCTTCACCGCCCAGTCGCGCACCGGCATCGAGTGGGCGGGCACCACCGCGATCGTGCTGACCGCGGGTCTGTCGCTGATCATCGGCACCTACTTCCGGTTCGTCGCGCGTCGCATCGACCTGCGGCCCGAGGACTACGAAGAGGCCGAGATCGTCGACGGCGCCGGTGACCTGGGCTTCTTCTCGCCCGGTAGCTTCTGGCCCATCCTCCTGGCGGGCGCCGGTTCGGTGACCGCGCTGGGTCTGGCGTTCTTCCAGTTCTGGCTGATCGGCCTCGGCGTGGTGCTCGTGCTCGCCGCCGCCGCCGGCCTGGTCTTCGAGTACTACCTGGGTGCCGAGAAGCACTGATCCAGCAGGAAAACGGTCGTCGCGACGCCCTCAGCCGAGGGAGTCGCGGCGACCGTTTTCGTTGTCGGAGGGTGTGTGCGCCGAGAACGACAGAGCCGGTCGTGCGAGCGCACGACCGGCTCTGGGCATCGAATGCCTCAGTGCGCGAACACCAGTCCTTCCTCCGGTCCTTCCACCGCGCGCGGAGCGGACAGCTGCACGATCCGGCGGGGCAGCGCCGCCGCGACCACCGCGCCGACGAACGCGGTCGCGCCACCGATCAGGAAGGCGATCGTGAAGCCGCGGTCCAGATAGAACACCGCGCCCTGCGTCATCTCCGGCGGGATCGGCGCGATGTAGGAGTTGTTCATGATCGTGAACGCGATGACCGGCAGGACGGCGGGGAACACGCTCTGCGAGACGCCGACGATGCTCGCGGTGCCCGCCTGCAACTGCGGCGGCACGGCCTCGATCAGCAGATTCGGGATCGCGGCGTAGGCCATGCCCATGCCCGTGCCGAAGATGCCCGCGAAGACGATCAGCAGAGGCTTGCTGTCGTGCACGGCGGCGGTCAGCACGAATCCGACGGCCATCAGCAGCATGCCGCAGGTCATCAGGATGCGGGGGCGCACGTCGCGGCGGCCGACGAGCACACCTACGAGCACACCGCCGACCACCACCATCAGCCCCACCGGCGCCTGGAAGATCGCGAAACCCTCCGCGGTGACGCCGAATCCGTAGTCGAGCCCGAACACGGCCGGTGTCATGGCCATCATCGGCAGCAGGATGGTGAACAGGCCACTGGCGCCGTAGCAGAGTCCGGCGCCGATCGTGGTGAGCAGCACCGAACGGCGGCCGAGCACGTCGAGGTCGATCAGCGGCTCCCGGATCATTCGCGCGCTCGCCAGCCAGGCCAGCAGCAGCACGACACCACCGAAGAGGTACGCCATGGTCGTACTGTCACGCCAGCCCCAGGTCGGCCCGAAGCTGACCGCGATGAGGATGCCGGCGATGCCGCCGCCGAGCAGAAACGCTCCGAGCGGGTCGATCCGTGAGCGCAGCCGCACCGACGACTCGGCCGTCGTGAAGAAGATCAGCGCGCCCAGTACGGCGAGACCGATGACGAAGAACCAGAAGATGCTGCGGAATCCGTGGTTGTCGATCAGCCACCCGGTGAGGAACGGCGCGGGAATCGCGATCAACCCCATGCCGCTGGTCGCGATGCTGACCGCCAGCGCGATCGTCTTCGCCGGGAACACGTCCCGGATCAGCGAGTAGCTCAGGAACAGGCAAGGGATGAGCAGGCCGGTCAGCGCACGGCCCGCGATCAGGACCGCGTAGCTGCCCGCGATCGCCGACAGCAGCGATCCCGCCGCTGCCACGGTCACGCAACCGAGCAGGGCTTTGCGCTTGCCGTACATGTCCGCCAGCTTGCCGATCAGCGGCGCGGTGACGGCGCCGACCAGCAGGAACGACGTCAGCAGCCAGGCGCCCTGGGTGGTCTGGTAGTGCGCGGCGATCGACGGTAGCGCCGTCGAGATCATCATGTAGCTCACCGCCAGCATCTCCAGCAGGAGCACGATCGAGGCGAGCGAGAAGATCAGGCGTGGGGTCCAGCGGTCCACGGCGGGTGTCGGAGTGGGAGCGACCATCAGAGGTCCTTTCGAGGATGGGGCCCGCATCCGACGAACGATCGGAATGCGTAACCGACATCACACTTTCTCCGGGTGAGCCGTAGAGCCGACTATCCCATCCACTGGGAGATGGATATGACTGATAGTCAGATGGTCGCCGTCGAAACCGACGTGACCAGCGGGTCAGGCGTGTAACACAGTGCGCGAATACGCGCAGCCGGGCGAAACGCCGAACCCGTCGAGTCCTTCCTCAGACGCTGTAGCGCAGGCCCTGCTCCGAGCGGCAGATGTCGTCGATGCCCGAGACGATCTCGCGCAGCTGCTCCGAGGGCAGGGCCGAGGGACGCAGGCGGCAGGTGAAGGTGATCAGGCCGTAGTCGGCGGGCGTGAGGCCGCGGGCGGCGGCTTCGGCGCGCAGGTACTCCGAGCGCACGCCGTAGGTCATCGCGGAGATGACGGTGAAGCAGCCCGAGCGCTCGCGGTGCGCCGAGAACAGATCGTGCAGGCCGTAGAAGACCGAACCGTAGTTGGCCAGCGGGGCGAACACACCGACGCGGTAGGCGGGGCCGCGCTCGGAGGAGTTGATGACGGTGTCGGCCAGGTACTCGGCGTCGCGCATGGTGAGGACCTTCGGCGCGAACATCAGCGCGCCCGCCGCCGCGTTGCGGACCGGCATGCCCGCGCGGCCGCCCGCGGCGGAAGCGATGGCGCCCAACGACTTGCGGGTCCGCGTGCCGACCTCACGCCGGGCCCGCAGGCCGCGCGTGGGGGCGGTGGGGTACAGGCTCGACCACTGACCGAAACGGACGGCGCCGAGGGTCACCTGGCCGGTGCCGACCGGGCGTGCCACCTTCAGCGGGGCGGTGTCGACCCAGCGACCGACCTGCAGCGCCGCGCTGCCGGGGTTGGTGATCTCGTTGGTCGCGTGCTCGACGAAGGAGTCGAAGTCGAGGAACCGGTCGGCGTCGGTGGTGAGCATGGTGTGGTCCTTGTCGACCTCGACCACGTCCAGGGTGAGGGCGGTGATGATGCCCGCGCGACCGCCCGCGCCGAGGATGCGGTGGAACCGCTCGGTGTGGTGTCCGCGCCCGCAGGTGCCGATCCGGCCGTCGGGGTCGACGTACTCGAGGTCGACGATCTGGTCGATGAACATGCCGTAGCGATGCGAGGCGGTGCTCACCCCGCCGACGGAGGCGAAGCCGCCCGCGGTGATGTCGCGATGATCGCCGACCACCGGCAGGCCGAGGCCGTGCGCGCCGAGGCGGCGGTCGATCTCGGACAGCTTCGCGCCCGCCTGCACGCGCACGGTGCGCCGACCCAGGTTGATGTCGAGCACCGAGTTCATCTTGCGCAGCGACAGCGCCCCGCGCTGATCGTTCAGGCCATAGGACTCTTCGGTCTGTTCACCGCCGCGCACCGTCAACCGTTCCGAGCGACCGCGCGAATCACGCACAGTGCGAACGACATCCGCCGTATCGGTGGGGAGATATTCTTCGGAGATGACGGTATGCGGCGTGCCCATGACCGCATAGCTAACCATAGGTGCGCGGTTCTTGCGCAGGGTACTTCGCACCTATTTCCGCGTGGGCGCGAGTTGCTTGGTGAACAGGACTTTTCCGGTCGCGTCGCACAAGTTGACGGTCATTTCTCCGGTGCGGCCGTCGATTTTCACCTCGCCGAAGTGCTGGTACTCCGGATCCATCGGGGAGGTGTTGGCGGTGGGCGGCGCGTGGACGTAGACCGCCTCGGGTCCGAAGGTGGGATCGAGGGGGTTGGGGCCGAACGCGCCCGCGTTGAGCGGGCCCGAGACGAACTCCCAGAACTCGTCGAAATCGGTGAAGGCGGCGCGGGTGGGGGAGTAGTGGTGCGCGGCGGTGTAGTGGACATCCGCGGTGAGCCAGACGACATCGCTGACCTTGTTCGCCTTGATCGCCGAGAGCACCTGCGCGATCTCGGTCTCGCGGCCCGACGGTGCGCCGGGGGCGGCGTTGGCGGGGCCTTCGAAGGCGGTCTTGCCGTCGGGGACGACCACACCCAGCGGCAGGTCGGCGGCGACGATCTTCCAGGTGGCCTTGGAGTTCTTCAACCCGTCGGTGAGCCAAGCGATCTGGGCGGCGCCCAGGATCTGGCCCCGGGGCGCGGTATTGGCGGTGTTGGCGTCTTTGTAGGCGCGCATGTCCAGGACGAACACGTCCAGCAGCGGGCCGTAGGAGATCTTGCGGTAGAGGCGGCCGTCGACGGCTTCCTTGGGCTCCAAGGGCATCCACTCGTGGAAGGCCTGCCAGGAACGCGTAGCGAGGGTGTCCATGCTGCGCTCGGTGTAGCCCTTGTCGGCGGCGACCGTGCCGCCGGGGGACCAGTTGTTGGTGGTCTCGTGGTCGTCCCACTGGACGATCTGGGCGACGGCGGCGTTGAACCGGCGGTAGTTGTCGTCGGTGAGGTTGTAGGCGTAGTTGCCGCGGAACTGGTCGAGGGTTTCCGCGGGGGCGTTCTTCGCTTCGGCGGTGATGTTGCGCCAGATCCGCCCGTCGGGCAGCGTCACCGATTCCTTCAGCGTGTTGTCGGCGTAGATGCAGTCGCCGGAATGCAGGAACAGGTGCGGGTCGCGAGCGGCCATGGCGGAGAACACCTTCATGCCGCCGAGGTCCGGGTTGATCCCGAAACCCTGGCCGGCGACGTCACCGGACCACAGCAGCGAGATGTCGGCGGGCGCGGTCGGCGCCGTGCGGAACACGCCGGTGAGGGCCTCCGAGCTCGCGCCCCCTTCCCCATCGAGGCGCACCCGGTAGTGCACGAGCTGCCCGGCGGGCAGACCGTTGACCCGCACCCGCCCGGTGCCGTCGGTAGCCGGGGTGAGCAGCGGCCCGGTGAATCGCTTGACGTCGGTGAACTTCTCGCTCGCCGACGTCTCCACCACCAGTGTCGCGGGCGTATCCGAGCGAGCCCAGATCAAGGCGCCGTCGCTGCGCGGATCCCCGACCGCCACCCCGTGCGTGAGCGAAGGCCTGGCTCGCACCAGTGCGGGCCCATCGTCACCGCAGGCCACCAGGGCGGGGGCGGTCACCACACCGAGGGCGGTTGCGCGCAGCAGCGTGCGCCGAGACATCGCGAAATCCGAAACAGCCATGAACGTCACGGTGCGCCACCGGTCGGAACACGTGGTCGTTAGCAAGGCAACGGAACATGAACGGTGCCGTACGACAGACCGAACTCGGGTGAGGCGTCTACAGACCCGCAGCGGCGGCGGTTTCGGGGTACCAGCGGGTGCATTCGGCGCGGAGGGGCACGGCGGTGTGGAGCTGGCACAGGACTGCCAGGCCGCCGAGGAAGGAGCGCAGGATCGGGGTGTGGGCCGGCGGCATGGTGAGTTGGCGCAGGATGTTCGTCAGGCGCAGGTCGGTGGCGAGGCGGACCTGTTCGCGGAGCCAGTCGGCCGAGAGGGGGTAGGTGGGGGCGAGCAGGGCTTCGCGGACCGGTTGGAGTCGGGCGGCGACGGTGGCGATGTCGAGGTCGCGGTCGGGGGCGACGAAGCCGTGGCGGCGCATGGCGGCCTCGAGGTCGGCGGGGGAGTCGGCGATGACGGCGGCGCCCACGTCGCTCGCGACGTCGAGGAAGGTACCGGGCCAGGGAGTGCAGGCGCCGAAGTCGACCACGCCGAGCCGGCCGTCGGGCATGCGAAGGAAATTGCCGGGGTGCGGGTCGCCGTAGACGAGGGCGGCGCGGGCGGGTGCGGAGAACAGGAAGCGCATGATCAGCACGCCGAGCCGGTCGAGTTCGTTCGCATTGCCGCGAATGATCAGCCGGGACAGGGGAACACCGTCGAGCCATTCGGTGACCAGCACGTCGCCGCGCTGGGCGATCACCCGGCTCACCACGACATCGGGGTCGTCGGCGAAGGCGGTGGCGAAGGCGCGCTGGTTGACGGCTTCGCGGGCGTAGTCGAGTTCGTCGCGGATCTCGTTGCACAGCGCCTCCACCACCGGGCGGGTGTCGGCGCCGGGCAGCAGTGCGGTGAACAACGGTGTGGCGCGACGCAGAGCTTGCAGGTCGGCCAGCACCGCGCGGCGGGAACCGGGGTACATGACCTTGACCGCGACCTGCGTGCCGTCGTGCCAGCGCGCCCGATGGACCTGGCCGACCGAGGCGGCGGCGGAGGCGCGGTCGTCGAATTCGAGGAACAGTGAGCGCCAGTGCGGGCCGAGATGGGTGGCGAGCTCGGCGTGAACCGCGCCGGGAAGCATGGCGGGCGCCGAATCGTGCAGTCGGGCAAGGGCTTGGCGGTACGGTTCGGCCAGGTCGGGTGCCAGTCCGAGTTCGAGCAGGCCGAGGAGCTGGCCCAGTTTCGCGACACAGCCCTTGAGCTCACCGAGGACCTGGAAGAGGTGTTCGGCGGTGCGAACGCGGATGTCGCGGTCGACGGCGGCGGGGTCGCGCCCCGCGGCGCGTTTGCCGAAGCCCGCGATGCGGCGGCCCGCGTAGGCCACCGGTACCGCGGCCAAGCGCGCACTGCGCACTACCCGGCCGGTGGGTGGATTGCCGTCACGAGGGGTCGTACGCCGGGCGAACGGCATGACGCGACCCTCGTCGGATTCGCCTCCGGCCATCGTCTACCTCGCTGTCCCCGACGCCCGCCACCTGTGGTGGCCGCCCGCCCGTGCCTGGCAAAGGTTACCAATCGGGCGCGAAGGTGTCCGGGCAACGGCGGACGCGTGCGAGAAGGATTGATCCGAGCGACGTAGACGTGCGCCGGTTCATCGTGTGGCGCACCAGGTTTCGGCTCAGCCGGCCTTGGTCTCGGGAATGCGGGTGGCGTCGATCTGGTTGTCGGTGGGTGCGACGCCCTTCTTGAGGCTGTGCGCGTACACGTCGACATATTCCTGGCCGGTGAGCCGCATCAGCTCGTACATCACCTCGTCGGTGACAGCGCGTTCGACGAAGCGGTTGCCGCTCATGCCCTCGTAGCGCGAGAAATCAAGAGGCGCACCGAACTTCAGCGTGACCTTCTGGCGACGCCACTTGAACGGTCCGGGCGGGCTCACCTTGTCGGTGCCGATCACCGCGACCGGGATCACCGGGACGCCGGTCTCCAGCGCGAGGCGCGCCATGCCGGTCTTGCCCTTGTAGAGGCGGCCGTCAGGGGAGCGGGTGCCCTCCGGGTACAGGCCGACGAGGCGACCTTCGTCGAGGAGCTTGGTGGCGGCGGTGAGCGCGTCCTCGGCGGCCGAGGCGCCGCTGCGGTCGATCGGGTACTGGCCGGTGCCGCTGAAGAAGAACTTCTGCAGCCGGCCCTTGAAACCGGGGGTGGTGAAGTACTCGGCCTTGGCCAGGTAGTTGATCCGGCGCGGGCTCAGCAGCGGAGCGAACAGCCAGTCCGAGAAGGAGAGGTGATTGCCCGCCATGATGGCCGGGCCCTCGGTCGGAATGTTCTCGACCCCTTCGACCTCGGGCCGGTTGTACACGTGCATGAACGGCCCCACGAGAACGAACTTGAGCAGCCAGTAGAACATGGCGTCCTTTCCCCGGGACCGTGATGGTCGTGTAGAGCCTCGTCGGACAACGACTTTACCGCTGGTCGCAGGTCACAACCAACCCGAGCTGGTAGCTGGAGCACATGGCTGTGACCCTTATCTCGCCGCGCGACCGGCCACCGGCGCATCGACCGCCGCCCTGGCCAATTCCGCGGCGCCGATCATGCCCGCGGCCTCTCCGAGCTGGGTGGTGCGCAGGCGTGCCAGCGGCCGGTGCCCGGCTCCGGTGACCGCGCTCGCGTAGTGTTCGCGAGCCTCGTCGAGGAACAGCGGCGCCGAACTGCTCACCCCGCCCGCGATCACCACGAGGTCGGGATCGAACAGATCGCTGACGAAGGCGAGGCCGAGTCCGAGCCACCGCGCGAAGTCGGCCATCACCCGGACCGCGAGTGGATCGCCGTCCTGTGCGGCGCCCGCGACCCGGCGGCCGGTGAGCGAGCCGGGGTCGCGCAGAACGTCGCGCGCGAGCACCGAACGCACAGGGTCGGTGGCGAGCATTTCGATGGCGGTGTCGGCCAGCGCCGTTCCGCTGCAGTAGCGCTCCCAGCAGCCGTGTTTGCCGCAGGGACAGGCACGGCCCTCGGGCACGACCTGGAGGTGGCCGAGTTCGGGGGCGATGCCGTGGCTGCCGCGATAGAGCTGACCGTCGATGAGCAGCGCGGCGCCGATGCCGGTGCCGATCGCGACGAGCACCACCGTCTGCCCGCCCGCCGCCGCGCCGAAGCGGTATTCGGCCCAGCCCGCGGCGTTCGCGTCGTGTTCGAGGATCACCGGCAGGCCCAGCCGCGCGGTGAGCCGTTGGGCGACCGGGGCGTTCTGCCACGGCAGGTGCGGGGCGAACAGGACCGTCGATTGATCGGTGGAGATGAAACCGGCGACGGCCAGCCCCACCGCCGCGATCGGATGCCGCCGGGCCAGCTCGCGCACCGAGCGGTCGATCGCGTCCTCGAGGGCGCGCGCCGAATGTGGGGTCGGCGCCTGCACGGTGTCGAGCACCTCGCCGTCGACGTCGACCACCGAGGCGCGAATGTTGGTGCCACCCACATCGATGCCGACGGTGAGCAGGTGTTGCGGGTCGATCCTGCTGGTCATCCCCGGATCGTCACCGGAATGTCGACATATTGCGAGCGTGGCGCGCGGGCGGCGGCCGACCGATCCTCGGCCCTGGGGCGCTGGTTCGGGGTGCCGGCCGTCGGCTGCGCGGTGGGGGCGAAGGTGTCAGCGCCCGGCGCGGTCGCGTCGGCGCGGTCCGGTTCGGGGGTGATGTGCGGTGTGCGCGTGGTCCGAGGCGCGTTGTACTCGTCGACCCGGCGTGGGCGCGGGGCACTGGACTGGTCCGGGCGAGGGGCTCGCCGGCGCGGGCTGGAACCCGGATCCTGCAGACCCGTGGTATCGCTGGGGCGTGGGGGCTGCTCCGTGGGCACGGGTGCGGCGGCGTGGTCGTCGGCCGAATGCGGGTGTCCCGCAGCGTGCTCGGCCCATTCCGGCGGGAGAACCGGTTCGACGGGGATGCCCGCGAGGGCTTCGCGCAGGACCGTCACCATGGAGGTGCCGTGGTCGGCGAGGGCCGCGACGACGTCGTGGTGGTCGCCGCGCAGCAGGGCCGCGGCCGCGCACACCGGGCACCAGGCGCAACCGCCCAGGTCGGCTCGGCCGTCGGCGGCGGTGCGGCGCAGCACGGGTTCGACCCGGGCGAGGAGAACTTCGGAGAGTACGCGCAGCTCCTCGGTGAACTCGGCGAAGCCGTCGTGGCCGTGGCGCTCGGACTGGGAGTCAGTGCTCATCTGCGGTGGCCTTCGTGTAGTTCGGATCGGCGGGCCACACCCGCGGATCGGGCCGGAAGCGGACCACGAGGTGACCGGTGTCGAGTTCGGCGCCCGCCACCGTGCAGCGGCGCAGCACCGGCGCGAGCCGTACGCGTGTGCGTACCCCGTCGGCTCCCACGATCAGATCGTCCTCCACTCGGCCCAGCCGCAAGGTGCCGGGATCGACTACCGGCAGCCGCATCCGCATCGCATACACGGAGTCGACACCGGAGCCGGACTCCCATCGAACCATCGGTTCGCCCGAATCCGCTCCCTGCGCGTGTGAGGCGGACAGCGTGTCGACCGAATGCGAGAAGGCCGCCAGCGAATTCACCCCCACCGGTTCGGCGCCGGCGTGCTGGGCGATCAGGATCGGGACATCGGTGAGTTGCTCGTGCAGCCGGGCCACCACCTCGAGTTGCTCGGCGCGGCGGTTCAGGTACCAGTGCACGGCCGGGTGGGCGTTGTCGCCGGGCGGTGGCACCGGCGCCAGCACCTTGTTCACCACCACCGCGTCCATCCGCAGGCCCAGCAACGCGGCCGCCGAACGCACCCGCCGCGCCTCGGCGACGGCGACCTGTTCGGGGCCGGTGATCAGGCGGGCGCTGGTACGGGTGCGGTCGGCGAGGAGATCGCGGACCTGGGTCACCGCGACCACGACCCGTTCGACCGCGGCCGCGAGCACCGCCTTGCGCAGATCCAGTCCGATCGCGCTCATCGTGCGCGCATGCTTGGGCCAGAGGCGTTCGAGATAGTTGAGCATGGTGTCGGGGGCGGTGACGATGCGCAGCATGTCGGCCGAGGGCGGGCAATCGACGACGATGACGTCCCAGTCGTTCTCCTCGGCGTACTGGGCGATCTCGACCAGCATCAACAGTTCCTGCACACCGGGCAGCCCGGTCAGCTCGGCCGGGTCCAGCGCGGCGAGGTCGAAGCCGTGATCGTGGCCGCCGCCCTTGGCCAGCATCGCCACCACATCGCGGAACCGGTCCTCGAGCAGGGCGAGCGAGTCGATCTCGATCACCTCGATGCCGGGCGCCACCCTGGCCACCCCGGCGACGGTGCCCGGATCGTGCGGGAAACGGAAACCGAGCGCGTCGCCGAGTGAATGGGCCTGATCCAGCGAGGCGATCAGCACACGCTGACCCGAGCGGGCATAGGTCATGCTCGTCGCGCAGGCCAGCGTCGTCTTCCCGACACCACCCTTGCCGACGAACAGTTCGACGCGGGTACCGCCCGGGGCGCTCAGCCTTCGACCCGCTTCTTGAGCTCGTTGAGCGCGGTGTCGGTGATGACCTTCTCGGCTTTGCGTTTGAACATGCCGATCATCGGGATGTTCAGATCGACGGTGAGTTCGTAGACCACCTCGGTGCCACCCCCCGGCCGGTCCCGGAGTTCGTAGCTGCCGTCCTGGGCCTTCTGCAGGTCACCTTCGAGCAGCCGCCAGCTCACCGCTCTACCGTCGGCGCGCCAGGTGTAGGACAGCACGTAGGTGTCCTTGACGACGCCGGCGTCGAGCACGAACCGTGCTGTGGCCGCGCGCCCTTCGGCGTCGCGATCGATGACTTCGACCGACTTCGCGGCGGCCACCCACTCCGGATAGGACTCCAGATCCGCGATAACGGCCATCACCTGCTGCGACGGTGCGTCGATGAGAATCGATCTCTGAGTCCGGTCGGCCATGGCAGCCAAGCCCTCATTTCTGTCTGGGAACGATGCCTGTCAGGGGGCGGCGGCGATCGCGGGCGCGACGCCCGCGGGGCGACCGGCTTCGAGTCGCGCCTTGAGCTCGAAGGCCATGTTGCGACCCGCGACCCGGCGAGCCCGATTGGCCGCGGCCAGCGCGCGCGGCGACTCCGAGGCGGCCGTGGTGGGCTCGGCGTGCAGGAAGTAGTGCAGGATGGCGCCCTCGGGGACGGCCTCGAGCCATACCTCCATGGTGCCGGTCAGCGCGCCTGCCACCGTCCAGCGGATGCCTTTGTCGCCGCGATCCTCGCGCACATCGAGGCGCAGGTCGGGCCACCAGCGGCGCCAGTTGTTCGCGGCGCTGAGCACCTCGGCGATCGCGGTGCCGGGTGCGGCGAGGAAGGTCTGATCTGCGACCTGGATACTGCTCACCCGGCTGAGCGTAGTGGACGCCACACCGGGCCCCGCCAAGGTGTCACCGCAGCAGTTCCCGCAAGCGGGCGCCCTGACGGTCCCAATGCCAGTTCTGCTCCACCCAGGCCCGGCCCGCGGCGCCCATCTCGGCCGCCTTGTCCCGGTCGGTGAGCAGCTCGACGATGGCATCGCTGATCTGCGGGACCGACCGGCCGTGCACCACGGTGCCGGTCTCGCCCTCGCGCACCGTCTCGGGGGCGCCGCCGGAATCTCCCGCCACGACCGGGACCCCGGTCGCCGACGCCTCGAGGAAGACGATCCCGAGGCCCTCGACGTCCAGGCCTGCCCCGCGCGTGCGGCACGGCATCGCGAACACATCGGCGATCGTGTGATGGGCGGCCAGCTCGCCGGAGGGTACCCGCCCGGTGAACACCACACTGTCCTGCACGCCGAGCGCCTCGGCCAGCGCGCGCAGGCGCGTCTCGTACGGTCCACCACCGGCGATCACCAGCACCGCGCCGTCGACGCGCTCGCGGATCTCGCTCATCGCCACGATCAGCATGTCCTGACCCTTGCGCGGGACCAGCCGCGACAGGCACAGCACCGTCGGGCGCTCGCCGAGGCCGTAGCGGGCGCGCAGCTCTTCCCGGGCGGCCGGGTCGGGCCGGAACTCGGTGGGGTCGACGCCCGGCGGCAGATGCTCGAGTGCCGCGCGCGGACCGAAGGCCGAGGCGAAACGGCCGCGGGTGTACTTACTGACGTAGGTCACCACATCGGTGTGCTCGCCGATCGACCGCAGCACCTGGCGCGAACCGGGCAGCATCGACCAGCCGACCTCGTGACCGTGGGTACTGGCCAGGATGCGCTCCGCGCCCGCGCGCCGCAGCATCGGCGCCATCGCCGCCAGGGGAGCGGCCGCGCCGAACCACACGGTGTCGCAGTCGTGCTCGCGCAGCAGCACACTCGCGCGCTTGATGACCGCGGGCGTCGGCAGCATCAGTGTCGTCGGATGACGCACCACCTGGAACTTCTGCGCGGCGTCGAACTTCTCGTGGCTGTCACCGCGCCAGCGCGGGGCGTACACCACCAGGTCCTCGGGCGGCAGCTGATTCGACAGCGCCTGCAGATACGACTGGATTCCGCCCGGCCGAGGCGGGAAATCGTTGGTAACCAGCAGAGTTCGGGCCATAAGAGAACAACCTAATCGGTCGGCTGACAGGTGGGCGGACGTGGTCAGGCGTACCCGCGCCTGCGACCGTCATGCGGCGCGGCCGCGTAACCAGGCCCGCCACCCGTCCAGCAACTCGGCACGCGAGACACCGAGCACGGCGGTGAACGCCGCATCCTGGGCCGCGGGGGACTGGGGGCCGGTGGCCAGGCGCTTGTACAAGGTGGTGAGGGCGGTGGTGCCGTAGCGGTCGGCGAGGAAGGCACAGGTGCTCCACGCGCTTTCGTAGGCGTAGGCCGCGTCGACACCGGTGAAATCGGTATCGGCGACGAGTTCGGTCGGCAGGGCGCCGCCGCGCAACCGGGTGGTCAGCGTGGGCGCGATCTGGGAGAAGGTGGTCTGCTGATCGCGCTGAGCGACGTACTCCGCGAAGCCCTCCAGCATCCACAACGGTGCGCCGTCGGTGGTGTCGGCCCGGGTGGCGAGGTGGGTGAGTTCGTGGCGCAGCAGCGTGGCCATACCCTCGTTCCCGACTCGCCTGCGGGCGTCGGGGTTGAACACGATGCGCTGGTCGGTGGGCTGGGTGCCCGGGGTGTAGGACCCGGTGAGCGACACGGCGGCCACGTCGGTGCCGGTGGCGCCCGCGGACCTGGTCAGCGCGGTGAATTCGGCCGGAGTGCTCGCCACGACCACCACGGGCGCGCGATTCCACTCGGTGCCCCACACCGCGCTCACATCCGAAATGGCTCGGCCCAGTTGTTGTTCGAGGACATCGAGGTCGGCGCGATGGCTGGGGTGGGCCACCAGCAGCGCCTCGGCCGCGGCACCGTCGGCGACTTCACGCACCAGGATCGGGCCGTACGGTTGCAGCTCGCGGCGCACCGGACTCAAGCGCGGATTGTCGATGCCCTCGGAGGTGTCGAGGACTTCGGCCTCGTCGGTGGCCAGCTGCAACGGACCCGCGTTGCGCGGCACCAGGATCAGTGCCACGCACGCCCCGGTCAGCAGCGTGACCGAGGCGAGCGTGATGCAGAATTCCAGGCGGCCGTTCGACGAGAACCACGAACGCAGGCCCGAGCGGGGGGACGGATCGGTCACCGGTCTTGCTCAGTATCGCCGGGCCGAGTGGTACGGGGTGGTGTTGATCGGCGCGACAGCGACCGGCACGCCGAACGTGGAGGCGTGCACCATCATTCCGTTGCCCGCGTAGATGCCGACGTGGGTGATGTCGGGATAGAACAGGATCACGTCGCCGGGCAGCAGTTCGTCCTTGGACACCGGCGTGCCGTAGCCCGCCTGCTGGGAACTGGTGCGCGGCACGTTCTTGCCGACCTGTTTGAACGCCCACTGCACGAGACCGGAGCAGTCGAACTGATCGGGCCCGGTGGCGCCCCAGACATACGGATCGCCGACGCGGGTGAGGGCGGCGGCCAGCGCGCTGGTGCCGCTGCCGGGGACCAGGCCCGCCAGCAGCGAATCACGGTCGAAGCCAGGGGGGAACGGTGAACCGGCCAGCGTCGACTTGTCGCGAGCCGAGAGCTGACTCCACGCCTCGACCACCGAGGTGGTCGAGGCGGCGAGATCCTGGCGTTTGCGTTCGACGTCCGCGCGCACCGCGTCGGCGGCGGTGGTCGCGGCGTGCGCCGCCTCGGCGGCGGTGCGGGCGACGGCGTCGGCCGCTGTGGCGGCGTCGGCGGCCTGCTTGAACTGGCGGACCGTATCGGTGGTCTGCTGGGCGAGCACATCCAGCGTCGACATCTTGTCCAGCAACTGCTGCGGGGAACCGCTCGACAGCACGGCGAACATGCTGTTGGTGCGCACGCCGGTATAGGCGGCCACGGCGGTGCGGTCGATCATCGGCTGGAACTTGCGCACTTCGGCGCGGGCGGCCTCGACGACCGCGGAGGTGGCGGCGACCCTGTCGTCGGCTTCGCGTTGCAGCGCGAGCTTGGCGTCGAGATCGCCTTGCGCGGTGAGAGCGAGCTGATTGAGCTGTTCGGACTGACGAGAGAGGTCGACCATGCGGGAGATCGCGTCGGTCGCGGTGGTCGGCAGGGCCACGGGGTCGGCACCGGAGGGACCGGCGGTGTAGATCGCGCACACCAGGATCGCGGCGGAAAGGGCTCCGGCGAAACCACGCGTGGCGTGCGAATTCCGGTGGTGTGCAGTCACAGTGGCCCGTGCCCCGTTCTCTCGTTGTCCGCCGATACAGCGCACTACCTGAGCGCGATCTCCTCGTCAGCCGAGAAGGTCTCGATCAGGTTACGGAACTGCATGCAGTCGTGTCCAGTAAAGGTACGTGCGCCGTCCAACCCAGTGGACGGCGCACGTACCCGGACGATCAGTGCCGTGACGGTGCGCACTTCCCCGCGAATCGCGCATCACGCGGCATTCGATCAGAAGCGTCGAGCGCCCGCGAACGGCATCGACGACAGCGACGCGATCTGAACGGGGGTGCCCGCGGTGGAGGCGTGCACGACGTTGCCGTCACCGGCGTACAGGCCGGAGTGGCCGCCGCCGTAGAACGACACCATGTCGCCGGGCTGCAGGGCGTCGATGGAGACCGGGGTGCCGGCGCCCAGCTGGGCGTCGCTGGTGCGCGGAATGTCCATGCCCGCCTGGGCGTAGGCCCACTGGACCAGGCCCGAGCAGTCGAAGGCGTTCGGGCCGGCGGCGCCGTAGACGTAGGGCGAGCCGATCTTGCTCAGCGCGGCATCGAGGGCGATGTCGGCGGCGGTGGCGCGCGGTGCGGTGAAAACCTGCGGCGCGGCCGGGATCTCGATCCCGGGGACGCCCTGGGGCAGCGGAATCTCGTTCGGAACCTCGAAAGTGCCGATGCCGGGCACGGTCACCGGGGTGGCCGATGCCGGGGCGGCCGGCAGGAGGAACGCGCCGATGGTGGCAGCGCCGACGGCTCCGACGGCAACGGCACGCTGCGCCTGACGCTTGACGGTGTTGTTCGCCATGATGCGGAACTTCCAATCTGCCCCACGACGCCGTGTCCGTTTGACGCGGCGGGCTTCGTCTCGCTGACCGTTTCCGATCGGCGGGACTCCGTGAGGTCTCAAAAAGGTTACGAAGACATCACGGGGGTTTGTAAAGTCGGACATCGGTCCAAAGGGGGTTTCGGCTGATATCACCGAAGAATGTGTGCGAGCTGAGTCACACCCGATCACGAAACGATAACGCCAGGTCGCGGCGTTCGAGATTTTCGGGTGCTACCGGCGCGTCGCCAATAGGCTTCGCGCGGCGATTGTGGTGCCCAGAATCGGTAAATCCGCAGGTCGTGCGGGCTCGGAGCGCGGTTTGCCTGCGTGTCGGACGGTCCGCCTCACGGGCGGCGCGCCGTAAGCTGCGGCGCGCACAGAGCGGTAAGGCCGATTACCCATTGAAATCTGATGAACTCATGTGAATTCGATAAGAATGTGAGCCCGGTCACAATTCAGTTTGATCTTGGGCATTTTGTTCGCATCAGAACGAAAGTCTCGCGCCGAATTGTCGGCTCCGAAGATCACGGCCCCGGGTCGTACCGGGCCGCGGGCCGGGTCGCCGGGTGGTATCCGCCCCTCGCCGCTTGGCGGGAAAATCGCTGGGGCGGTTACGGTACGGCCACGTCAGGCGGCTGATCGGCTGAGTGGTGACCGAGTTCGGGCGAGCTTGTCGGACCCCCGTCCTACGCTGCTCGCCGTGCCCGATCCCGTTCCGCTCCCGGCTGCCGCCCGGCAGTTGGCCTTCGACGAGCTCGATACCCCGCTGTATGCCACCACTTTCGTCGTCGTCGACCTCGAAACGACCGGGACCAGCGCTGATCGGGACGCGATCACCGAGATCGGGGCGGTGAAGGTGCGCGGCGGCGAGGTGCTGGGGGAGTTCGCGACCCTGGTGAATCCGGGGTACGCGATTCCGCCCGCCATCGTGCAGATCACCGGGATCACCACGGCGATGGTCTACGAGGCGCCGCGGATCGAGGGGGTGTTGCCGGGGTTCTTCGAGTTCGCCGCCGGCGCAGTGCTGGTGGCGCACAACGCGCGCTTCGACACCGCGTTCCTCAAAGCGGCCGCGGCCCGCCAGGACATCGCGTGGCCCAATCCGCAGGTGTTGTGCACGGTGAAGCTGGCACGTCGGGTGCTCACGCGAGACGAGGCCCCATCGGCGCGGCTCGGGGTGCTGGCGCAGATCCTCGGTGCGTCGACGACACCGACGCACCGCGCGCTCGACGACGCCCGCGCCACCGTCGACGTGCTGCACGCGTTGATCGGCAGGGTCGGCAATCAGGGCGTGCACAGCCTGACCGAGCTGCTCGACTATCTGCCCGGCGTCACCGGAACCCAGCGCGCCAAGCGCACTTTCGCGACCGACCTGCCTGCCGCGCCCGGCGTCTATCTCTTCCGCGGACCGTCGGACGAAGTCCTCTATATAGGGACTGCGGTGAATCTGCGCCGTCGCGTCCGCAACTACTTCACCGGCTCGGAGACCCGCGGCCGGATGAAAGAGATGGTGGCACTGGCGATTCGGGTCGACCACGTGGTGTGCGCGCACGGCCTCGAAGCCGGGGTGCGCGAGCTGCGGTTGCTCGCCGCGCACGCGCCGCCGTACAACCGCCGCTCGAAGTTCCCCAAGCGTGGGTGGTGGCTGACCCTGAGCGAGGAGGCGTTCCCCCGATTGACCGCGGTGCGCACCCCGACCCGAACCGCGATGGGGCCGTTCCATTCCCGGACCGACGCCGTCGACGTGGCGTTGACGATCGCCGAATTCGCCGGAATCCGAACCTGCGCCACCCGGCTCACCCGCACGGCGAAACACACCTGCCCGCCCACGGTGGTCGGTGGCTGTCCCGCCGCACGTCACGACGGCGATCTCGACGCGACGAGCTACGCGCCGGCCGTCGACGCGGTCTGTGACCTGTTCACCGGGCGCTCCGACGCTGTGCTCCGCGCGATGATCGATCGCATCGAAACATATGCCACCGCAGAGCATTTCGAGGCGGCTGCCCGTTTGCGCGACCGCACCGCCACCGTTGTGACGAAACTGCACCGCACCCAGCGTCTGGCCGCCCTCGCTCGCCTCGCGGAACTGATCATCGCCCTGCCCGACGGTGCGGGCGGCTGGGAATTCTCCGTCATCCGCCACGGCCGCCTCGCCGCGGCAGGCACCGCGGCCCGCGGCACCCCGCCGATGGCCGTTGTCGATCAGATCGTCGCCGCCGCCGAAACCGTGATCCCCGACCTGGGCACCGCGTCGCCGGGTAGCGGGACCCAGCGTCCCCTCGAGGGCGTGGTCGTCGACCTCGACGCCCGCGTCCCACCCCTGCGTGGAGCCCCACCGGAGGAAGTCGGCGTCATCGCTCGCTGGCTTGCCAAACCCGGCGCGCGGATCGTGCGGACCAGCGACGGGTACCACGAACCGCTGCACGGTGCGGCGCGCTGGGTGGGATGGGCGCAGCTCGCGCGCGCGGCTGCCACCACCAGGAGCGAACAGGAGGAGTATCTGGCCGAACGTTGACACCGAGAACACCAGCCTCCGTGCGGGCCGGCGGTCTGGCCGAACGGCCGGGAAGTCCGTCCTGGATCATGGACGACGACTCCGTGCACCGTGGCGGGGCCCGAGGACAAGGAGCAGCGGCGGATGTTCGTGAAGGTGTGCGGTCTGACCACCGAGGAACAGATCGACTGGGCGATCGAGCTCGGGTACTCCGCGATCGGCGTCATGGTGACGACGAAGAGCAAGCGGTACCGCACCCCCGAACAGGCACGCGCGCTCGCCGGCTACGCGCGTGGGCGCATCACCACCTTCGCCGTCGCCCTCGAGGCGAGCGAGGTCGCCGAGGTGGCGGACGCGTTCGACGTCGTGCAGCTCTACCGGTGGACCGACCTGCCGAACCTGGCCTTCTGCTCCTCGAACCCGCCGGAACCGGGTCAGACCAGCGAATACTTCTTCTATGACGCCAGTGCGGGGACCGGTGTGTTCGAAGAATTCCCCGACTGGGTTCGTGCGCAACCGGGCCGGGTGGTGCTGGCGGGCGGCCTCGACCCCGACAACGTCGCCGATGTCATCGCCCGGCACCGTCCCTATGGCGTGGACGTGTCCAGTTCGGTGGAAACGGCACCCGGGGTGAAGAGCTATGACCTGATGCGTCGGTTCAAAGCGGCCACCGAGCGGCCCGAAGTTCTAGAGTGATCCCATGATTACCGCGATCGTGATGATCCAGGCGCAGAACTCTCGCATCCCCGAGACCGCGCAGGCCCTCGCCGACACCGAAGGAGTCGCCGAGGTGTACTCCTGCGCCGGTGACGTGGACCTGATCGCGATCGTGCGCGTGCGCGACCACGCGCGCATCGCCGAAGTGGTCACCGCGGGCATCGACAAGGTGGAGGGCGTGGTCCGTACCACCACCCACATCGCCTTCAAGTCCTATTCCAGCGCCGACGTGGAAGCCGGATTCTCGCTGGGGGAGTGAGCCTTCGGGCTCAGCTCTCGTCGAGCGTCCTGGTGAGTTCGGCCCAGCTCTGCAGCAGCTTCGCCGCCGCCCCGCTGTCCACCGCGGCGGCGGCGCGCTCGAGCCCGTCGGTCAGCGCCGCGTCCAGGTCGAGATCGACATCGCCGACCCCGCGCGAGAGGTCGTAGGCCACGATCGCCGCGGCCGAGTTCAACAGCACCGCGTCACGAACCGGTCCGGCCGTCCCCGCGAACACATCGCGCGCGACCTGGGCGTTGACCTCGGCATCCCCACCACGCAGGTCGTCCAGATCCACCCTCGCGATGCCGAGCCGCGTCGGATCGATCAGCGTTTGTCGGATCCGCCCCCCACTGACCACCCACACATCGGTCAGATCCGAGGTGGTGATCTCGTCGAGCCCGTCACGCCCACGCACGACCAGCGCACTCGACCCACGCTCCTCGAACACCCCCGCGATCACGGGTGCGAGATCGGCGAACGCGCACCCGATCAGCCCGGCGCGCGGCTGGGCCGGATTGGTCAGCGGGCCCAACACGTTGAACACGGTCGGGATGCCGATCTCCTTGCGCGCGGCCCCGGCGAAACGCAGCCCCGAGTGGAACAGCGGCGCGAAACAGAACCCGATCCCCGCCTCGCGCACCGATCGCGCCACCGACTCGGGTCCGAGCGCGAGCTTCACACCCAGCGCTTCGAGTACATCGGCACCACCGGACTTCGACGACGCCGCCCGGTTCCCGTGCTTGACCACGGGGACCCCGGCCGCGGCCACGACCACCGCGGACATGGTCGAGATGTTCACCGACCCCGAACGATCGCCGCCGGTGCCGACGACATCGACCGCGTCGCCGTCGACGTGGACCAGCCGCGCGTGCCCGAGCATCCCGGCCACCATGCCCGCCAGTTCGGTCGGCGTGGGGCCCTTGATCTTCATGGCGACGCCGAACGCCGCGATCTGGGCCGGGGTGGCGTTGTCGGTGAAGATCTCGTCGATCACCCAGGTGGTGTCGTCCGCGGCCAGGTCGCCACCGTCGGCGAGGGTTCCGAGCACCTGGGGCCAGCTGCGCACGCTCATCTGCTCTGCTTCTCCTTCGACGACACCGTTGCGCCACTGTAGATCGGGCGCGCGGAGGTGGCGCAAGATCTTTTGCGCCGTCGGGCAAAGTTTACGGGGCGGTGCGCGGGGGTTGCAGCGCGTCCCAGCCGTCGGCGACCCCGTCGTGGCGCTGGGCGAGCCCGGCCATCCGCGAGCGTTCCTGCGAGCAGGTCAGTGGATCGAGCCGTTGCACCCGCTGCAGGATGACCGGGACCAGCTCCTCGGCCGGCGCGGCGGCCTCGGCGCGTTCGTATCCGTCGTACCCGGCGATCTCGCACGCGGCCTCGATCTGCCCGGCGGGCAGCCGCAGATGGTGGCGCAACACCGCATCGGCCTCCCGATCCAGCTCGCTCGCTCGATCCAGCGCGGTCGAACACGCCTCGACATCGTCGAAACTCGACGCGACCACCACGAGATCGTCGCGCCCCGGGTCCAACTCCCGCGCCGACCCACCGAACAGCCGCCGCCACATCCGCACCACGACCATCGCCGCCTCCTCGTCTCAGCCTATCCACATCCAACGCTGTCACAATGGGTTGTCGCGCGGTCGTCGCCAACACGCCGACGGATGTCGTGGACCCCCTCTGTGCGTGGGTTTTCCGACTTGCGCCACAAACTTTCGTACCCGGGTACATGTGTCGTACTACGAAGAGTCATACTTACCCCGTGACGACCGCAGTAGGCACCCCAGGATCGGCCATTACTCAGCGTGTGCATTCGCTGAACCGGCCCAACATGGTCAGCGTCGGAACCATCATCTGGCTGTCGAGCGAGCTGATGTTCTTCGCCGGACTGTTCGCCATGTACTTCGTTGCTCGCGCGCAGGCGCACGGGAACTGGCCCCCGGAGCCGACCGAGCTGAACATGAAGCTCGCGATTCCGGTGACGGCCGTGCTGATCGCGTCCTCGTTCACCTGCCAGATGGGTGTGTTCGCCGCGGAGAAGGGCGACGTGTTCGGCCTTCGTCGCTGGTACACCATCACCCTGCTGATGGGCGCGTTCTTCGTCGCCGGGCAGGGCTACGAGTACTACCACCTGGTGGAGGAGGGAACTTCGATCGCCGGCAGCTCGTACGGCTCGGTTTTCTACATCACCACCGGCTTCCACGGTCTGCACGTGATCGGCGGTCTGATCGCGTTCGTGTTCCTGCTCGTCCGCACCACACTGAGCAAGTTCACCCCCGCCCAGGCCACCGCCGCGATCGTGGTGTCCTACTACTGGCACTTCGTCGACATCGTCTGGATCGGGCTGTTCGCCACGATCTACTTCGTCCGATAGCGCGCGGCGCACACAGCATTTGCACAAGTCGGTTCCGTCTACTCCAAAGGGACACAGATGAGTTCATCTCCCCCGTCGGCCCCAGAGCCCGCCGGCCACGGCGCCGGGCAGGACGCACAGGCCGCCAAGGCGCGTAAGCAGCGCCGTGCCCGTCGTCGTATCGCGGGTGCTCTCGCGCTGATGATCGGCTTGGTCGGAGCCGGCTTCCTGGCTACTGCGCTCACCCCGCAGGCGCAGGTCGCGACCGCGCACGAGGACCAGTCCGCGCTCATCCGCGAGGGCAAGCAGCTCTACGACACCTCCTGCGTGACGTGCCACGGCGCGAACCTGCAGGGTGTCGCCGACCGTGGTCCGAGCCTGATCGGCGTCGGCGAGGCCGCGGTCTACTTCCAGGTCTCCTCCGGTCGCATGCCGATGGCCGCCAACGGCGCCCAGGCGCTGCGCAAGCCGGAGAAGTTCGACGCGCACCAGACCGACGCGCTCGGCGCGTACGTCGCCGCCAACGGCGGTGGCCCCTCGGTGATCCGCGACGCCAACGGTGAGATCGCCCAGGAGTCGCTGCGCGGCGACGACATCGCCCGTGGCTCGGAGCTGTTCCGCATGAACTGCGCCTCCTGCCACAACTTCACCGGTCGCGGTGGCGCGCTCTCCGGCGGCAAGTTCGCGCCGCCGCTGGCCGAGGCCAGTGAGCAGCAGATCTACCAGGCGATGGTCACCGGCCCGCAGAACATGCCCAAGTTCTCCGACCGGCAGCTGACGTCGGAGGAGAAGCGCGACATCGTCGCCTACGTCAAGAACTCCGCCGAGGAGAAGTCACCCGGCGGCTGGGATCTCGGCGGGTTCGGTCCGGCGACCGAAGGTTTGGCGATCTGGGTCATCGGCATCACCGCCGTGGTCGGCGCCGCGATGTGGATCGGATCGCGGTCATGATCGGTCAGCGCGCGGAGGCGGCAGCGCAGCGTAACCACGCAGCGCGCCCGAGCATGACGAATTGGATGCAGCCATGAGTGGACAGGAGCACAGCGACATGGGTCGCGAACCCACCGAAGACGAACTGGACGCGATGTCGCGTGACGAGCTGGTCGAGCTCGGCACCAATCGCGACGACGTCGATGTCGTCTACCGCAACGAGCGGTGGCCGGTGCCGGGCACCAAGGCCGAGAAGCGCGCCGAACGTGCGGTCACGTTCTGGTTCGCCGTCTCCGGCCTCGCCGCCGCCGCGCTCATCGGTGTCTTCCTGTTCTGGCCGTGGGAGTGGAAGGGCTACGGCGACGAGGGCCACAGCGCCTACTCGCTGTTCACCCCGCTCGTCGGCCTGACCTTCGGCATCTCGGTGCTGGTCATCGGTGTCGCGGTGGTGCTGATCCGCAAGCGGTTCATCCCCGCCGAGATCTCGATCCAGCAGCGCCACGACGGCCCCTCCGACGAGGTCGAGCGGCGCACCCTGGCGGCCGAGCTGCAGGACGCGCTCGACACCTCCACCCTCGGTCGTCGCAAGATGATGCTCGGTACCGCGGGCGCCGGTGTCGGTGTGCTCGGTATCGGCGCACTGCTGGTGTTCGTCGGCGGCATGGTGAAGAACCCGTGGGCCAAGGGCGACAAGTCGCCGCTGTGGGTCTCGGGCTGGACCCCGGACTACCCGGGCGAGACCGTCTACATCCGCCGCGACACCGGTCGCCCCGGCGACATCGTGCTGGTGCGTCCCGAAGACCTGGACGCCGGCTCGATGGAAACCGTGTTCCCGTGGAAAGAGAAGTGGCGCGGCGATGAGCACGCCACGCTCGAGTCGCTGCGCGGTATCCGCAACGCGGTCATGATGATCCGGTTGCGCACCGAAGACGCCGAGAAGGCGATCAAGCGCAAGGGCCAGGAGAGCTTCAACTTCGGCGACTACTTCGCCTACTCGAAGATCTGCACCCATCTCGGCTGCCCCACCTCGCTGTTCGAGCAGCAGACCAACCGGATCCTGTGCCCCTGCCACCAGTCGCAGTTCCTCGCGACCGAGTGGGCAAAGCCGGTCTTCGGTCCTGCCGCCCGCGCACTGCCTCAGCTGCCGATCACCGTCAACTCCGAGGGCTTCCTGGTCGCCGCAGGCGACTTCATCGAGCCGCTCGGCCCGGCCTTCTGGGAGCGTCGTTCATGAGCGTTGTGGCCAATCAGGCAAATGAGATGGACGAGCGGTATCGCGCCGCCGCGTTCATGAAGCGTTCGATCAACAAGGTCTTCCCGACCCACTGGTCGTTCCTGCTGGGTGAGATCGCGCTCTACGCGTTCATCATCCTGCTGCTGTCGGGTGTGTACCTGACGCTGTTCTTCGACCCGTCGATGACCCACGTGGTCTACGACGGCGCCTACCAGCCGCTGCGCGGCGTCGGCATGTCGCGGGCCTACGAGACCGCGCTCAACATCTCCTTCGAGGTGCGCGGCGGTCTGTTCGTCCGGCAGATCCACCACTGGGCGGCCCTGCTGTTCGCGGCGTCGATCATCATCCACCTGTTCCGCATCTTCTTCACCGGCGCGTTCCGCAAGCCGCGTGAGGCGAACTGGGTGATCGGCTCGCTGCTACTGATCCTGGCGATGTTCGAAGGCTTCTTCGGCTACTCGCTGCCCGACGATCTGCTCTCCGGTACGGGTCTGCGCGCCGCGTTCTCAGGTATCACCATCGGTGTCCCGGTCGTCGGTACCTGGCTGCACTGGCTGATGTTCGGCGGCGACTTCCCCGGCGACATCATCATCCCGCGCCTCTACATCGCGCACGTGCTGCTGCTGCCCGGCATCATCCTGGCGCTGATCGGCGCGCACGTCGCGCTGGTCTGGTACCAGAAGCACACCCAGTTCCCCGGACCGGCCCGCACCGAGCACAACGTCGTCGGCGCGCGCATCATCCCGGTGTTCGCCGCCGACCAGGGCGCGTTCTTCGCGTTCACCCTCGGCATCGTCGGCATCATGGGTGGCGTCCTGCAGATCAACCCGATCTGGAACCTCGGTCCGTACAACCCGTCCCAGGTGTCGGCGGGTTCGCAGCCCGACTTCTACATGATGTGGACCGACGGTATGGCGCGTCTGATGCCGCCGTGGGAGCTCTACCTGGGTCGGTACACGATCCCGGCGGTGTTCTGGGTCGCGCTCATCATGGGCCTGGTGTTCACGCTGCTGATCGCCTACCCGTGGATCGAGAAGCGCCTCACCAACGACCACTCGGCGCATCACAACCTGCTCCAGCGTCCGCGTGACGTGCCGGTGCGTACCGCGATCGGCGCCATGTCCATCGCGTTCTACGTGGTGCTCACGCTGTCGTGTGTCAACGACATCATCGCGCTGAAGTTCGACATCTCGCTGAACGCGACCACCTGGATCGGTCGTATCGGCGTGCTGTTGCTGCCGCCGATCGCGTACTTCATCACCTACCGGTTCTGCATCGGTCTGCAGCGCAGTGACCGGGCGGTGCTCGAGCACGGCATCGAGACCGGTGTGATCAAGCGTCTGCCGCACGGTGAGTACATCGAGGTGCACCAGCCGCTGGGCGGGGTCGACGCACACGGCCACGCCATCCCGCTGGAATACCAGGGCGCCCCGGTGCCCAAGAAGATGAACAAGCTGGGTTCGGCGGGCAAGCCCGGCACCGGTAGCTTCCTCAAGGCCGATCCCAAGGCCGAGGGCGAGTCCTGGGCCGAGATCGAGGAGAACGAGGAGCACCGGATGCTCACCGTTCTCGCCGAGCAGCAGGCGATCGCGAACAACAGCGAGCCGTTCGGTCACTGATCGAGCATCGCGAACAACGAAGGCCCCGAGTCGAATTCGACTCGGGGCCTTCGCTTTTGTCCTACCGGCGCGGTGTTCTACAGGCGCGGAGTGCGCCGATATGTCTCGATGGCCTCGAACTTGGCCAGGTTGTGGCGGGCGTCGGCGAGTGCGTCGTGCGCGTCATCGGGGATAGGCGGCAGGGCGGGGCTGCCGTTGACGGCCCAGTGCTGGCGCAGTTCGTTGGTGTAGCGCGGCATGCCCTTGGGCAACGCTGTCATGTCACCCCACAGTTGGCACAGCGCCACGTGGTCGTACGCGCCGACCCAGGCCCACAGCTCCGGCTGCACGCTGGGCCGGGGCAGGAAGAACTTGAACAGGTCGTCGCGGATCTGTTCCCTGGTGCGATACAGCGGCGACCCGGCGGCCGGCAGCTTCGGCAGCACATGCTTGCGCACCCACGGCCCGGCCCGCCCGGCGTCGAATTCGGTGGAGACCGCGTAGTACTCGCGCCCGTCCTCACAGACGACGCCGATCGAGATCAGGTCGATCGTCACCCCATCCTCGATGAATTCCGAATCGTAGAAATATCGCAGGGAGATCGCCTCTTCGTGCCGGTGGGTTGCTCGTGGGCTCCGGCGCGACGGGCGATGGACCCCACGATGGGTCGACGAAACCCTATGTGGGCGCTCTGTGCGTGCTTCGCACGGGTCGGCGGTGGCTTCGCGGGTACGCCGGATAGTCGCCCGTGCGCGCGGGTCGTATTCTGATCTGGTGACCTGGACCGTCGACGTACCCATTGACCGCCTGCCGGAACTGCCGCCGCTGCCCGAAGAGCTGCGTGGTCGCCTCGATGCCGCGCTGGCCCGGCCCGCTCTGCAGCAGCCGTCCTGGGACGCCGACGAGGCCGCCACCATGCGCACTGTGCTGGAGAGCGTGCCACCGATCTGCCTGCCCGCCGAGGTGGAGGACCTCAAGGCACAGCTGGCCGCTGTCGCGCGCGGTGAGGCGTTCCTCATGCAGGGCGGTGACTGCGCGGAGACCTTCGCCGACAACACCGAGCCCCACATCCGCGGCAATATCCGCACGCTGCTGCAGATGGCCGTGGTGCTCACCTACGGCGCGAGCATGCCGGTGGTGAAGGTGGCGCGGATCGCGGGCCAGTACGCCAAGCCGCGCTCGTCCGACACCGATGCGCTGGGCCTGAAGTCCTACCGCGGCGACATGGTGAACTCGCTCGTCGCCGACGAGGCTCTGCGTCGCCACGACCCGTCGCGTCTGGTCCGTGCGTACGCCAACGCCAGCGCCGCGATGAACCTGGTTCGTGCCCTGACCAGCGCGGGCACGGCCGACCTGCACCGCCTGCACGACTGGAACCGCGACTTCGTCGCCCAGTCGCCCGCGGGCGCGCGCTACGAGACCCTCGCCGAGGAGATCGACCGCGGTCTGCGCTTCATGGCCGCCTGTCAGGTCAACGACCCGAGCCTGAAGACCGCGCGCATCTACGCCTCACACGAGGCGCTGGTCCTCGACTACGAGCGCGCGATGCTGCGGCTGAGCGAGTCCGAGACCGGTGAACCGCTGCTCTACGACCTGTCCGCGCACTTCCTGTGGATCGGTGAGCGCACCCGCCAGCTCGACGGCGCCCACATCGCGCTGGCCGAACTCCTCGCGAACCCGATCGGGCTCAAGATCGGGCCCACCACCACGCCGGAACTGGCCGTGGAATACGTCGAGCGGCTCGACCCGAACAACGAGCCCGGCCGGCTCACCCTGGTCGCCCGCATGGGCAACGGCAAGGTGCGCGATGTGCTGCCCCCGATCATCGAGAAGGTGCAGGCCACCGGCCACCAGGTCATCTGGCAGTGCGACCCCATGCACGGCAACACCCACGAGTCGTCCACCGGTTTCAAGACCCGCCACTTCGACCGCATCGTCGACGAGGTCCAGGGCTTCTTCGAGGTGCACCACGCCCTCGGCACCCACCCCGGCGGGCTGCACATCGAGCTGACCGGCGAGAACGTCACCGAGTGCCTCGGCGGCGCCCAGGACATCTCCGATCTCGACCTCGGCGGCCGCTACGAAACGGCCTGCGACCCGCGCCTGAACACCCAGCAGTCCCTGGAACTGTCGTTCCTGGTCGCGGAAATGCTGCGCTGAATCAGCGGGACGAGCCCGGGGCGGTCAGCGGGGACCGCGCCCGGGCTTTTCTTTGTCCTTCTCGGGATCCTTGCCCCTTCAAGGCAGGGCGGTGAGCGTGACGACGCTGCCCGCCTCCACATTCGAGTTGAAGCCGGGTACCTGGCCGATGACCAGGGAACTGTCCGAATCGGTGAGGGATTTGACCTCGACCCGTAGACCGAGCTGTTGCAGTTTGGACCGGGCACTGCCGACGCTTTGACCCATCACATTGGGGACCTTGACCGCATTCGACACGATCAGCGTCACGGTATCGCCCGATTGCAGGGTGGTGCCGACGGCCGGCTCGGTGGCGATGGCCTTGTCGCCCTCGACGCTCTTGTCGAACTGCACGCGTGTCTCGCGAACGACCAGGCCCGCGGTGGTCAGCGCACTCGCTGCCTCCTCGGCGGTCTTGCCGCGGACATCGGGCACGTTCACCGGCTGGGAACCCTTGCTGCGGTACACCTTCACCTGCGCGCCCATCGGCAGGATCGTGCCCGGCGCGGGCTCCACCTTGGCCAGCGAACCCTTCGGTGCGGTACTGGCCGCCTCGCCGCTGTCGATGGGCTGCAAACCGGCATCGCGGATCGCCTGGTTGGTGGCGCTGAGCTGGTCGCCGGGCTTGATGTCGGGCACCCGCGGTTTGCCGTTGGAGATCAGCACCGCGACCGTGGAACTCTTGGTCACCCGCGACCCGGCCGACGGATCGGAGCCGACGACCCCGCCCACCGGGACCGTGTCGGAGGCCTTCTGCCGTAACTCCGTCTCGAAACCGGCTTCCTGCAGGACCGCGACGGCCCGCTCGGAGTCCATGCCCGCGATCGGCGGCACCGCGGTGTAGCGACCGACGCCGATCCACCAGCCGCCGATACCGACCAGCAGGGTCAGCGCGGTGACGATGCCCACCCACACCAAACCTGTTCGGCGCGAATGATCGTCGCCACCGCCGAACGCGCTCGCCGCCGGTGCGGGGGCGGGGGCGTACTCCTCCGGGCGCGGGCGCGGTGCGGTGACCACCCGGGTGTGGTGCGGTTCGGGCGCGGGGGAATGGTGCGCGGCCATCGGCGGCGGGGTCGCCGGGCGCTCGCCGGGATGATGCGCGGCACCGGTCTGATAGCTCTCGCTGAGATGTTCGGCCGAATCGCGCGGTGCGGGCACCCGGTAGGGCGGCAGATTCAGCTCCATCGCGATCGTCTGCAGTTTCGCCGCCATCTCGTTGGCGTCCGCGAAGCGCTGCGCGGGGTCGCGGGAGGTGGCCTTGGCGACCAACGCGTCGAATTCGGGCGGTACGCCACCGATGAAGTTGCTCGGGGCGGGCACATCGTTCTCGACCCGCTGATACGCCACCGACAGCGAGTTGTCGCCGGTGAACGGCACCCGCCCGGTGAGCAGTTCGAAGATCAGGACGCCGAAGGAGTACACGTCGCTACGGGCATCGGCGGTGCCGGTGGTGACCTGCTCGGGGGAGAGGTAGGCGGCCGTGCCGAGGATCACGCTCGCGGAGGTGGTGTTGGCCGCGGCCACGGCACGGACCAGGCCGAAGTCGGCGATCTTCACCTCGCCCGCGTCGGAGATCAGCACGTTCTCCGGCTTCACATCGCGGTGGACCAGGCCCGCGTCGTGGGCGGTGCCGATCGCGCGCAGCACCGGCTCGGCCACGGCGCGCACGGCGTGTGGCGGCATCGGCCCGCGTTCGCGCAGCAGCTCACGCAGCGTGCCGCCCTCGACCAATTCCATGATCAGGAACGGGTATTCGCCATCGACGCCCTGGTCGTACACGGCGACCAGCGACGGATGCTTGAGCTTGGCCACCGCCCGCGCCTCGAACTCGAAACGGCTGAGGAACTGCGGGTCACCGGCGAACTTCGGGTCCATCACCTTGATCGCGACGGGGCGATCGAGCCGGGTGTCGGTCCCGCGGAAGACCATCGACATCCCGCCGCGAGCGATCGGCGCATCGATGCGATAGCGCCCTTCCAGCATCTGGCCGATCAAGTGATGTCCTCCGGCATTCAACCGGCCGCCGTGTGCGGCCACCACGATGGTAACCGGGTGGTGTGGGCATGCCAGACGATGCGTGCGCGCCGACACGTACTACCGTTGTGGGAGTGAGTGCCTTCCCCTGCAGCGACGACGTGCTGCCCGACACCGAAACCATCGTCTCGCTTCCCGAGGCGGCCGATATTCTCGGCATCCCGGTCACCTCGGTGCACCAATTGCTGCGTGACCACCAGATCCTCGCGATCCGCCGCGACGGCGTCGCGGGCATTCCGTCCCGCTTCTTCGATTCCGAGGACGAGATCGTCCGCATGCTTCCGGGCGTGATCACCGTCATGCGCGACGCGAAGTACACCGACGAGGACATTCTCGGCTGGCTCTACACCGACGACCCCTCCTTGCCCGGCCGCCCGGTGGACGCTCTGCACGGGCAATTGGCCCGCGAGGTGGTTCGCCGCGCGCACGCCGAACCCTTCTGACCGTCACACCGCAGGATCGCGCGCGACCACGATCAGTGGCCGTTGCCGGCGAACCGCAGTGACCAGCGGTGGCCGCTGGGGGTCGTGAAACCCTTGGCGGCGACCAGGATTCGGCGACGGTGGGGGACCGTGGCCCGGGTGGTGAAGACCTGGTAGTCGGCCGCTTCGATGCGGTCCAGGATTTCGGCGTAGAGGACGGCGGCGGTGGTGATCGCCGGGCGTACGCGGGGGGCGAGCAGGGCGATGCCGGGGAGGGCTTGCCGGTAGATGTCGCGGTTGACGGCGATCAGGTGGGCCAGCGCGCGCCGCAGCGGTGCGTCGGTGTGGCCCCGACGACGGCAGTCGCGCAGGTGGGCTTCGTCCACGCCGAACGCCGTCAGCTCGTCGAGGGGCAGGTAGACGCGGTCGCGGTCGAGGTCTTCGGCGACATCGCGCAGGAAATTGGTGAGCTGGAAGGCCTCGCCGAGGGCCGCGGCGGCCGGTTCGGCCTCGGTGACGGGGACGACGGTGCCGAGGACCGGCAGTAGTTGCAGGCCGATGGCCGCGGCGGATCCGCGCATGTACTCGCGGAGCTCGCTCATCGTTGCGTAGCGGGTGCGGTGGGTGGCCGTACCGGGGACGTCCATACGCATGGCGTCGAGGAAAGTCCAGATGTGGGTGTGCGCGATGTCGTAGCGGCTGATGGTGTCCGCGGCCGCGGTGATGATCTGATGGCGGCGCGGGTCGGTGGTGTCGAGGTCGCCGTGTTCGAGGGCCAGTCGCAGGTGTTTCTCGACGAGGTCGAGGTGCTGGGCGGGGGAGACGTCGACGACCTGCGGAGGTTCACTCGGTACGGGAGCGTGCGGCTGGGCCGAGGTTCCGGCGAGCCGCGCTGGGGCGCGTCGACCAGCGATGAGATCGGTCGGAGCGAGGCTGTGCGGGGCGCCGTCGCGGGGGTCGAGGACGCGGGCTGGGTTGTCGGCATGGTCGACGATGTCGTCGACCATCCGGGCGAACGCGTACAGCGCGTGTACGGCCTGCCGACGTTCCGGTGAGAGCAGTGTGGTGGCCACGTAGTAGGTGCGCCCGTGCTCGGCGGCGATCCGCCGGCAGCTCGCGTAGGCCGCATCCAGATCGGCGGTCAGCGGTCGGGCATCTCCGGACACGTTCACTGTGTCGTGTCGAAGCCTCTGCGCGCGAGGGCTCATGCTCGAACTGGCGGCGCCGATTCCGTGGCAACGGCCTTCGAACCGGCCGAACGCAGATGCAGCGGATCGACGGTGCGCAGCGACACCGCCGCGACCACGGCGGCGAAGGTCGCGAGCGCGACATGCCAGAAGTTGTAGAGGCCGATCGACCCGTCGGGCTGGAACACCAGCATCAGCCATGTGCAGATCCCGACCAGCCACATCAACGTGCGGGTCGACATCGCGAACCCGGCGGCCAGCGCGAGCGGCCACGAGTAGTACCAGGGCAAAGCGGCGGGGGAGAGCAGCACGATCGCGACGAAGGCGATGATGATGCCCATCACGGCCTCACGCTCACTGTGCCGGAACCGCCACCAGGTCGCGACGAGCAGCGCGACCATGGCGATCTGGCACAGCAGGCGGGTCACGTCCAGCACGGAGTTGAAATCGAGCGGGGTCACCCAGGTGACCATGTGCGCGAGGATCGTCGGCAGCGACAGCCAGTTGATGATCTTGTTCGAGCCCTGCAACGCGGTGACCCAGCCGAAACCGACTCCCGCGATCACCGACGCCGCGCCGAACACCAGCGCGAACACGCCCACGCCGATACCGGCGATCTTGGCGAAGACGAACAGCGGGTGCGGCATATCCGCGGACGGTCTGGCAGCGTCGGGGTGTTTCTGTTCTTCGGCGAGTGCGGCGTCGGAATCCACCGCGGCTCGCCGCTCGGCGGCTCGCCGTTCCTTCTCGTGCAGAATCCAGATCCACACCAGGAACGGCAGTGCCACGCCTGCCGTCGCCTTGATCGCCACGCCGATGGCGACCACCACGATGCCGGCCACATGATGGCGTTCGAGCACGAGCGCGACGCCCGCGCACATCAGCCCGACCATCAGCATCTCGTTGTGCACGCCACCGATCAGATGCACCAGCACCAGCGGGTTGAGCACGGCCAGCCACAGCGCGACCGTCGGCTTTCCGCCCAGATGCTTGGTCAGATACGGCACCGCCCACATCATCAGCGCCAGTCCGGGCAGCATGACGACGCGCAGCGCGATGGTCCCGGCGATGACGTTCTCGCCGGTGAGCGAGGTGATCGCACGGCCCATCAACAAGAAGACGGGGCCGTACGGGGCGGTGGTGGTGGTCCAGACCGGGCTCACGTTGTCCAGCAGCACGCCGGGATTGGCGACGGGACCCACCTGATAGGGGTCGAAACCGTCACGCAACAGGGCACCCTGGGCGAGGTAGGAGTAGGAGTCACGGCTGAACATCGGCGCCGCGAACAGCAGGGGCGTGATCCAGATTCCGACGATCGCCCGCAACTCGTTGAGCGTGACCGTCGATTCGCCCTGGCCGATGGTGGTGCGACCCAGCCGGACCCACGCCGTGATCATCAGCAGCACGCCGATCCAGATCACGATCGTCGACAGCACGTATCCGTGGCCGAATCGCAGCCACGACAGGTGCAGCGCTTCGAGCAGCGGATCGCGTTTGCGAACAGCCCCCGCACCGAAGCCACCGAAGGTGATCATCATGGCGCCGAAGAAACCCATCAGAGCGGCGTGGCCCTCGGGGCTCCTGGCGAACTCGCCTGCGGTGCGCAGCCAGGTCCGGACGCCCGGGTCGCTCCCGGCGGGTAGGTGACGCTGGCGCTCGAGGGTGCGCGTGTTGTCCATGGTGCCTACGGTCGTCTCGGAGGGCGGCATGTTCGGTCGGTCCCCCCGGATGGTCGGCGGTCGCAACCGCGAGCTGATAAGTCGGCCGTCAGTTTACGGCTTCAAGTTGGAACACTAACCCGGTGGTCGGTACCGGCGTGTGCCCGGCTGCCGGTGATTCGTGCCGCCGCCAGCTTGCCGGACAGCAGTGTGGTGGGCACACCCACCCCCGGAGTGGTGCCGCAACCTGCGAGAACGACGTTGTCCACACCCCTTGGCAGATTGCGTGGCCGGAATGGCCCGGTTTGCCGGAATACATGGGCGAGGGAGAACGGAGTGCCCGCGATCATGCCCTGGGCGGCCCACGTGGCGGGTGTGTCGAGGTGGTCGACGCGGAAATGTTCGGCGATGCCGGTGTAGCCGCGCTGCTCCAGTACCCCGAGCAGCTCGCGCAGGTAGGCGGGGGCGAGCCGGTCCCAGTCGAGCGGGGCGGCGGTCAGGTTGGGGCACGGCGCGAGCACCGACAGTGGTTCGAAGCGCCCGGTGGCCCGGTCGACGAACTGGTCGGCGTCGGTGAGCGCGGGCCGGGTGAGCAGCAGCGACGGATCGCTCATGAGCCGGCCGCGGCCCTTGCGCGCGGCGATCTCGGCGAAGGTCTGTGCCCAGGCGGCGCCGAACTCGATGGTGTGATGGGCCTGTACGGGCCAGCGTGCGGCGACTTCGGCCGGGATGGTGCCGTGGGCGACGACGGCCGAGGGAGAGGCGCGCAGGCCGCGACGGTGGCGCAGGCCGAATGTCGGCAGTGAGCCGATATCGGCGGTGAGGACCACCGCGTCGCAGGGGTAGGTGCGCCCGTCGGCGGTGCGCACCGCTTCGGCGCGTCGGCCACGGCCCTTCTGCCCCTGTCCGTTCGGTGTCCGTGCGGGGCGATAGTCTATGCCGTCGACGTCGGCATTCAGTACGAGCTGACCACCCGCGGCCGTGAACGCCTCGGCGAGCGCCGCCGTGATCGCGCGCATTCCGCCTTCGGGGAAGTAGACACCCAGGCAGGTGTCCATGTTCGGGATCGCGCCGTAGACGGCGAGCGCGTCGTCCGGCGACATGCCCGCGTACAGCGCCTGGAAGGTGAACAGCCTGGTCAGTCGTTCGTCGCCCAGAAAGGACCGTACGCGTGGCCCGAGTTTGCCGAAGCCGCCGAGCTTGGCGAGCGCGGTGAGCGCGGCCCGGGAGCGCGGTGTGCGCACCATGTCGAGCGGCGAATCGAAATCGGCGTTCATGAACTCGTCGAACTCGGCGTCGTAGACGCGGCCGAGCCAGTCGCGCAGTCGGCGGTAGTTGCGCGCTTCGGTAGGCCCACAAGCACTTTCGACCTCGGCGGCCATCAGATCGGCGTCGTCGAAGACGCGGATGTCGCTGCCGTCGGCGAAGCGTGCGTGATAGGCGGGCGCGAGGCGGTGGATGCGCAGGCCCACGCTCTGCCTGGTGTGCCCGACGGCGGCCAGCGCGTCGTCGATCACCTCCGGCAAGGTGAGTACCGTTGCGCCGCTGTCGATCTCGTAGTCGTCGAACCGGTATCGACCCACCCGGCCGCCCGGATGATCGGCCCGTTCCAGCACCGTCACCTCGCGACCCGCGCCCCGCAGGTGCAGCGCGGCCGCCAGACCTGCCAGCCCGGCTCCGACTACGACGACGTGATTCCCTTGTCCCACAACACTTTTCCTATCAGGCTGCGCGGCGAGTGGCAGCCAGTGCCATGGTGTGGAGCAACTGCTTGGCCTCCGGCGTCGCGGAACTGGTCGCGATGGCGGCGAGCCCGGTGTCGGTGAGCTCGGTGATCCGGCGCTCCACGTCGTCGACCGCGCCCAGGTCGGTGAGCACTGCGCGCAGCCGGTCGACGGCGTCGTCGTCGAGGTCCGTGCCGAGGCCGGTCCGGATCAGCGCGGCGGAGGCCGGATCGGCCCGGCGCAGCGCCTCGGCGATCAACACGGTCCGCTTGCCCTCCCGCAGGTCGTCGCCCGACGGCTTCCCGGTCACCGCCGGGTCGCCGAACACGCCGAGCAGGTCGTCACGCAGCTGGAACGCGATCCCCACGTCGGTTCCGTAGATCCGCAGCGCGTCCACCAGTGCCTCGTCGGCACCCGCCAGCGCCGCGCCCAGATGCAACGGCCGTTCGATCGTGTACGCGGCGGTTTTGTACCGGTTGATCCGCAACGCGGCCTCGACCGACTCGTCGCCGCCCGCCTCGCCGTTGATGTCGAGGAGTTGCCCACCGAGCACCTCGGTCCGCATCCGGGCCCACACCGGCGCGAACCGGGCCAGCGCCCGCGGGCTCAAACCGGCCTCGTGCACCAGATCGTCCGCCCAGGCCAGCGCGAGATCGCCGATCAGAATCGCGACCGCCGAGCCGTAGGCGGCGCCGTCGCCGGGCCAGCCCGCCGCCGCGTGCCGATCCTCGAACTCGATGTGCACGGTCGGGAACCCGCGCCGAGTACGCGAGGAGTCGATGATGTCGTCGTGCACGAGCGCGCACGCCTGCACCAATTCCAGGGCCGAACAGGCGGTGAGTACGGCGGCGGCATCCGGCCCGGCGGGATCGCCACCGGCGCCCAGCCAGCCGGTCCACGCGAATCCCGGTCTCGTGCGCTTGCCGCCACGAACCACGAACTGTCCGAGCGCTTCGACGGCGTCGAGGAAGACGGGCCCCAGCGGCTCGACGATCTCACGCCGGGTGGCGAAGAAACTGGTCAGCACCTGTTCGACAGCGGCGACGAAGGCCGGTGTGCCCGGGGTCAGCGCGACGAGATCGACCGAGGTCAGAGCGTCGGCGGCGGACCGGGATAGCGGGGTACCGATTCCGGCGGACAGGGCGGCCTCCAGGGGCGAAGTGGGCGAACAGCGGGACCGGTTGGGCACTCGGTGGTGCGGTCACCAGCGTTGTCTCGAACGATACGCGGGCGGACCGGGCGCGCTCGCGGCGCACAGGGCCGCTGCGACGCAGCCCACATCCGGGTTTCCGCGGTGCTGCCGCCCGCGGGCATGTCCATCGGCCTTGACGCATTGTCCGATGTTCGGCGCCCGGTTTCCCAGTCGGTGCCGGGGCGTCATCGCCTCCCACTAGACTGAGCCGGTGGATTTCGACAATGGACGGGGAAGTTCGACCCCAGATCGACCCGCCCAGCGGCCGTCGATCGTCTCGAACACCCCCTCGGTGGTGCAGAGTCTGCGCACCCATTCGGGCAACGGCGTGCCGTTCTCCGTGGAGTTCAATCCTCCGCGCGACGAAGCGGGCGAGGCTCGGCTGTGGCGCGCGGTTCGCGAGTTCGAACGCATGCATCCCGCCTTCGTGTCGATGACCTACGGTGCGGGCGGGTCCACCCGCGACCGCACCGTGCGTATCACCGGTGCGCTCGCGCAGGAAACCACCCTGCTGCCGGTCGCCCACCTCACCGCGGTCGGGCACAGCATCGCCGAACTGCGCTCCCTGATCGGCTCGTACGCCGACTCCGGCATCTGCAATGTCCTGGTCCTGCGCGGTGACCCGCCCGGTGACCCGCTGGGCGAATGGGCCAAGCACCCCGGCGGGGTCGAATACGCGGAGGAACTGGTCCGCATCGTGCGCGATCTCGGGGACTTCCACGTCGGCGTCGCCTCGTTCCCCCAGGGCCACCACCGCTCGCCCGACCTCGACCACGACACCCACCACCTGGCGGCGAAACTCCGTGCGGGAGCGGAGTATTCGATCACCCAGATGTTCTTCGACGTCGAGCACTATCTGCGTCTGCGCGACCGCGTGATCGCCATGGACCCCATCGAGGGCGCCAAGCCGATCATCCCCGAGCTGATGCCCATCACCTCCCTGCGCACGGTCGCCCGCGCCGAAGAACTCAGCGGCCGCCCCGTCCCCGCCGACGTGGTAGCCCGCCTCACCCGCGCGGCAGGCACCGGCCCGGAGGAAGACCGTGCCGCCGTCCGCGCCGAAGGCATCCAGATCGCCACCGAAATGGCCCAGCGCCTCACCGAAGAAGGCGCCCCCTGCCTCCACTTCATCACCTTGAACTTCGCCAAGGCCACCAGCGAAGTCCTCACCAACCTCGGCTACGGAGTATCCGCCGCCCCCCTCAGCGCCTAGGAACAGCGCTTACCGCTTGACGGCCAGGTCGTTCCAGGTGTGTTCCCAGCTGCGGGTCATCGCCGGGTAGACGATGCCGTAGCGGAAGGGCTTGATCAAGGCCATGTAGAAGCGGCCGAACCAGCCGTTGGGCTTCACCAGGACGGCCATTTGTAGGTGGTAGCCGGTGTTGTCGGGGACCCAGCCCAGGTGCATGATGCCGTGCATCGTGCCGTTGGCGATTTCGGCGGCGTATTCGTTGTCCAGGACGTAGAGGGCAGTGAGGGGGCTGTCGTCGGTGGGGACGTCGGTGTCGCGCAGGTCGGCGGGGAGGCGGTCGCGGAGGGAGGCGACCCGGGTGCCGGTGCCTGCGTCTTCGCGGTCCCAGCCGAACAGTTCGCCCAGCTTCCAGCGGATCTTGAACAGCAGGCCGCTGATGCCGGTGGACTCGGAGGCGCGTTCGGCCTGGAGGGCGGCGAGCAGGGCGGGGAAGTCGTCGGGACCGCCACCGGGGGTCCGGAATTTCCAGATGTCCTCGACATGGAAGTCGGGAGCGATCTCGTGGATGCGCCAGGGTTGGCCGGTGTGGGCCGATTCGGGTAGTCGCATAGCTGGAACCTCCATGTGTACGGCGGCGTATAAGTCGAGAGTAGCGCTGATATACGCCTACGTATAGAAGGGGGAGTGTGATTGATGCGGGCTTGACGAGAGCGTGGGGGCCGCGAAACGAGTCCGGGCCCCCGGGTGAACTGGTGCTACTCGTGTCGTTCGGGTTTGACGAACGCCGTAGTGGCCAAGGCGAGCACGAGCAGGCCGGCGCACAGGTAGCTCGCCACCTCGATGCCCGCGGCCATGGCCGCGCGCGCCGCTTCCGCGATGGGCACTGTGTCCGGGTTTTCGGCGAACGCTCCGATCGCCGAACCGGCGCTGTCGGTGACGGTCGGCTCCAGTTGCCGCACTTCGGGTTCGGGCAGGCCCGCGTCGGTCAGGCGGTCGCGCAGGCCGGTGCCGACGGTGCTGAAGTAGATGGTGGTGAGGACGGCGATGCCCAATGCTGAGCCGAGTTCGCGTGCCGCGCTTTGAATTCCCGAGCCCTGTCCCGCGCTCTCGCCCGGCACGTCGGCGAGCACGATATTGGTGACCTGGGCGGTAGCGAAGCCGACGCCGATGCCGTAGACGAACAGCGCGAGCGCGATCGACCACCAGCTGCTGTCCGCCGCGGCGAACAAGCCGAGCAGCGCCAGTCCGGCCGCTTCCAGCAGCAAACCGATCCTGACCTGGCCCAAGGCCGAGACCGAGGCCGTCAGTGAGAAACTCGCGCCGCTGGCGACGAAACTGCCGATCGCGAGCGGCAGGAGGGCGAGCCCGGCCTGCAGCGCGGTGTAGTCGAGGGCGAATTGCATCCACAGCGGCAGGACCGCGATGATGCCGAACTCGCCGACGCCGACGATCAGTGTCACCACATTGCCCCTGCGGAACGAATCGATCGAGAACAGCCGCACGTCGACCAGCGGTTCCCCGTCGGTACGTCCGAGTAGCGCCTGTCGGCGCCAGAAGAGCCCGAGGGCGAGGGCGGCGCCGACGAACGCGACGAGAACTGGTGAAAGCCCACTGCGCCAAGCGAACCCGCCGATGCTCAGCGGCTCGGTGACGACCAGCCATCCGTAGTGCCGGCCCTCGATCATGGCGAAGGCGAGCAGCCCGAGGCCGAGTGCGGACTGGGCCGCTCCGAGCCAATCGACGTGACCGGCGTTCTTCGGTGCGGCGGGGAGATGGATCAGCACGGCCACCATGATCAGCGCGACCGCGGGGATGTTGATGCCGAAAGCCCACCGCCAGGAGAAGTCGGCAAGCCAGCCGCCGAGCAGCGGGCCGAGCGCCGCGGCCGCGCCGATCGTGGATCCCCAGATCGCGAAGGCCTGTCCGCGAGCCTTTCCGGTGAATGCCGCGTTCACCAGAGCCAGCGAGGTCGGCAGGATCATCGCCCCGCCGACGCCCTGCAGGAAGCGGGCCGCGATGAGCAGGCCGCCACTGGGCGCGAGCGCGGCGAGCAGGCTGGTGGCGCCGAAGACGACCAGCCCGATCAGGAACAGCCTGCGTGCGCCGTAGAGATCGCTGAGTCGGCCGGCGACCAGGAGGAGCGCGGCGAAAACGATCGCGTACGACTCCTGGATCCATTGCGCCTGAATCGAGGTGATCGCCAGGTCCTCGACGATCGGCGCGAGGATCACGTTCACGATCGTCAGGTCGACCACGATCAACGCGACGCCGAGTGAGACGGCGATCAGCCCCAGCCACAAGCGCAGCGGTGGAGTCTCGGTTTCTGTCCGCACTATACCTCCGTCGTAAAGTTACTTTACGATGAAGGTAAATGGCGGGCAGGTAAGTTGTCAATCGGTGGTCGACGAGAGGACGAGATGGTGGAGCAGACGTCCGGCGATGTCGCGATGCGGCGGCAGCGGCTCGCCGCGGGGCTCATCGACTACGGCGCGAGCTTCACCGAACTGGGCCGCCGATTCGCGGAAACGCTCGGCGTGCACTCCACCGACGCCTTCGCGCTGATGGAGATCGCGGCCGCCGAACACGCCGAAGAACCGCTGTCTCCCGCGCTGCTGAGCAAGCGGATCACCCTGACCTCGGGGGCGATGACCACCCTGCTCAACCGGCTGGAGCAGGCGGGATATATCACCCGCAGCCGCGAGCACGCCGATCGCCGGGTCGTGACGTTGCGGTGCAGCGCGAACGCTCGACAGCTGGCCGACGAGTTCTTCCACCCGATCAACGCCGAGCAGGACGCGATCCTCGCCGAATACGAGCCCGACCAGCTCGCGCAGTTCGAGCGGTTGCTCGAGCGGTTGCGCACGGCGATGGACCCCGGACAGCCGAAGGGCGCCCCGTAGTCGAGTCGACGTTGCGGGGCGCCCAAGGGTGGTCGGCCGATCAAGCCGCGCGGGCCGCCCGCAATCCCCACGCATCGGCCAGCAGGCGGTGTGATTCGAGCCGGTCGGCGTGGTCGTGGGTGATGGTGGTGATCAGCAATTCGTCTGCGCCGGTAACCCTTTGGAGGGCCTCGAGCCGTTCGACCACGGTGGTGGGCGAGCCGACGATCTGCGAAGCCAGGCGATCGTCGACGAGGCGGAGTTGATCCGGGGTGAGCGGGGACGCTGTTGCGGGATCGGGGTATTCGGCCGCGCCGCCGCTGCGGATGCTGTGAACCCAATGTCCGTACGTGCTCGCGAGGTGGCGGGCGGTGTCGTCGTCGGCCGCGGTGACGACGTCCGCCGAGACGATCACGTGCGGTTCGGCCAGCTGAGCCGACGGCCGGAACGCCGCCCGGTACGCCTCGACCGCGTCCAGTGCGGACCCCGGCGCGACGTGGTAGGCGGCCGCGAACGGCAACCCCGACTTGCCTGCCAGCTCGGCGCTTTCGCCCGCCGAACTGCCGAACAGCCACAGCTCGGTGTCGATGCCCTCGCCGGGAACGGCGTGCAGCTCGACACCGCCTGCGGTGAAGTAGCGGCCGTCGAGGAGCGCTTGCACCTCGGCCACCTGGTCGGCGAAGTCCAACGACTCCGCGCCGGGCTGCTGCAGCGCCTCGGCCGAGGCGAGGAACTTCGTGCGGTCGGTGACGCGGCGTGGATCGAACGGTGGCGGCACCACCACACCGTCACGCACCTCGGTCCGGCCGGTGACCGTGTCCAAGATCGGGTGCCCGCCCTTGGTGGTCGTGGCCGCGGCGCCGAACTGGCTGCGCCGATGCCCCGACCGGCCCAGACCCAGATCGAGTCGTCCCGGGTACAGCGCGTCGACGGTGCCGAAGGCCTCCACGATCGAGGCCGAGGTGTGATGGCCCACCTGTACCGCGCCGGTCCCCACCCGGATGCGCGAGGTCGCCGCGGCGACCAACCCGAGCAGCGTCAGCGACGACGAACTCGCCACCGACACGAAATGGTGTTCGGCCAGCCAGTATCGGCGATACCCCCACTGCTCGGCCTGCCGGGCGAGGTCGACGGTATTGCGCAGTGCCTGTGCGGCACTGGAGCCTTCGCTGATCGGTGACAGATCGAGAATCGACAGCGCGACGCTCATAGCTTCGGATCCTGTTCTCCCGCTTCGATCGCCACGCGCAGCCGGTTCTCGCGCGGTGCGACCGGGCAGGTGGCGAAGTCGGTGAACGCGCACGGCAGGTTCACCGCCCGGTTGAAGTCGAGCGTGACGGTGCCGTCGGCCTCGACCGCGCCGACGGCGAGCGAGCGGGCGGCCGGGTAGGTGGTGACGCCGCTGGTGGCGTCGGTGAACAGCACCTTCAGGTCGTCGGGGGTGCCGAAGGCGAGCAGCGCCTCGTGGCTGTCGCCGATGCGGAATTCGATGATTCCCGCGGCGCTGTGGTGGTGCTCGAGCCCGTCGACCACGGCGCCGGTCGTGACGGTGCGTGCTTCGCCGAACGCGGTGAAGCGCCCGGTCACCACCCAGCGGGCGTCGGCCGGGTAGGCCGCGACCCCGGTGAACGCGGTCAGTGTCGGCGCGGCCGGATCGTGCACGCGCACCGCGTACTGACCGGAGCGCCGGATCACCTCGAGGACCCGCTCCTCGTTGAGCACGCTCACCCCCGGCGCGCCCTCCACGGGCGTCACGATCTGCACGCCGCCGATCCGCTCGCCGTCCACATCGAGCCGGTCGGCGGGCTGGGCGGTGATGAACACCTTGTCGTCGGTGACCCACCAGGTGCCGGGGACGCCGTCCAGGCGCGCCGGGCTGTCGGTGAGCCAGTGCAACCCCGCCAGGCTGAGCCAGCCGAGAGGATCGCGCAGGCCGTCCTCGCGGGCGTGATGCCAGCGCGCCCAGTCGTCGGCGAATGTCGTGGTGGGGGTCGGGTTCTCGACGGTGATCGTCATGACGCGCGTGCTCCTTCGGCGACGGTGTGGTGGTGGGGGTGACGCAGACCGAGATGGTCGCGCAAGGTAGTGCCGGTGTATTCAGTGCGGAAGCTGCCGCGTTCCTGCAGTTCGGGGACCACGGTGTCGACGAATTCGTCGAGCCCGCCGGGTGTCAGGTGCGGGACGAGGATGAAACCGTCGGACGCGTCGGACTGCACGTACTGGTCGATCTGCTCGGCGACCTGGGCGGGTGTGCCGATGAACTGCTGGCGGGCGGTGACCTCGATGATGAGTTCGCGGATGCTGAGGTCGCCCGCCTCGGCCTGTTCCCGCCACGCCTTCGCCACGGCCAGTGGATCTTTCGTGTGCCGGACCCGGCCGCGGGTGATCTCGGCGGCGGCGTCGGGCTCGACATCGGGCAGCGGGCCGTCGGGGTCGTAACCGGAAAGGTCACGGCCCCAGACCTGTTCGAGGAAGGCGATGGCGGTCTGCGGGCTCACCTGCTGGTAGCGGATGTCGCGAGCCCGTTCGTGCGCCTCGTCGGTGGTGTCGCCGAGGACGAACGTGGCCGCCGGCAGCACCAGCAGATCACGGTGTGCGCGACCGTATTTCGCCAGCCGGCCCTTGACGTCGGCGTAGAATTTCTGGCCCGCCTCCAGGGTGCCGTGCCCGGTGAAGATCGCGTCGGCGGTCTTCGCACCGAACTCGCGGCCCTCGTCGGAATCGCCCGCCTGCAACAGCACCGGATGCCCCTGCGGACTCGGCGGAACGACGAACGGCGCCGCGAAGTCGAATTGTGAACTGCGGAAGGCGGTGACGGGAATGTCGCGGGCGAAGATTCCCCGCTCGCGATCGATCACCAGTGAGTCGGTGGGCCAGCTGTCCCACAGTGCCCTGGTCGCGGCGACCACCTGTTCCGCTCGCCGATACCGCTCACCGTGTTCGAGGTAACCACCGCGCCGGAAGTTCTCGCCGGTGAACGCGTCCGAGGAAGTGACCACATTCCACGCGGCCCGACCGCCGGAGAGATGATCGAGCGAGGCGAACTGCTTGGCGACCTCGAAGGGTTCGTTGTAGGTGCTGTTGATGGTGCCCGCCAGCCCGAGCCGCTCGGTCACCGCCGCCACCGCGTTGAGCACGGTGAAGGTGTCCGGCCTGCCGACCACATCCAGGTCGTGGATCTGCCCGCGATGCTCGCGCAGCCGCAATCCCTCGGCCAGGAAGAAGAAGTCGAAGAGGCCGCGCTCGGCGGTGCGCGCCAGATGCTCGAAGGACGCGAAATCGACCTGCGATTTCGAGGCGGGATCGGCCCAGACGGTGGTGTTGTTCACGCCGGGGAAGTGCGCGGCGAGGTGGACTTGCTTGCGTGGTTTCGAGGTCACCGCGCTGCTCCTGTCGTGGCGTATCGGCTGAGTGGACGGGGGAGACCGAGGCGCTCACGCAGGGTCGCGGTGGTGGTGCTCGGCGCGACAGCGGACCGATGGGTGGTGAGCTCGGCCAGCGAGGCGTGCAGGGCCAGCGGTCGCAGGACCACGCCGTCGACGGCGTCGGCGCGCGTGATCTCGGCGAGGAGATCGTCGAGCGCGGCGGCGGTACCGACGTGGTGGAATCCGAGCGGCGGGTGGTCGGCCGCCCAGTGATCGAGCTCGCGCACCTCGGCGAGTGCGGCGTCTGCCGAATCTGCCAGGTGCACAGGCAGATCAAGCAGGATCTGCACCGTGTCGGGATCGCGGCTCTCGGCGGCGATCGCCGCGCGCAAGGCCACGCGATGCGCGGCGGCGGCCGCGAGATCGGGGGCGCTGATGCGGATGATGTCGGCGCGGCGAACGGCTACCTCGGTCGACTCGGGGGTGTCGGCGCGGACCGTGATGACGGGTTGGCCCTGCGGCGAACGCGGGGTGATCGACGGGCCCTTGACCGAGAAGTTGTCGCCGGTGAAGTCGATGTAGTGCAGGCGGTCACGGTCGATGAACCGGCCGGTGGGTACGTCGCGGATCTCGGCGCCGTCCTCCCAGCTGTCCCACAACCGGGTCACCACCTCGATCGCTTCGTCGGCCTCGTGCCACAGCGACTTCGGATCTTGTACCGCTTTGCGCCCGAAGGCCTTCGCCTCCACCTCGGTGGTGGACACGGTCACCTCCCACCCCGCGCGGCCCAGGCTCGCGAAGTCGAGCGCGGTCACGGCCTTGGACGCGTGGAACGGTTCGGTGTGGGTGACCGGTACCTGCGGGATCAAGCCGATCCGGCTGGTCAGCGGGGCGGTGCGGGCGGCGATCGCGACGGCGTCGAGCCTGCCGCGGGTCACGGCCGCGCCCCCGGACTGGATGCCGAACGAGTCGGGCAGGAAGACGGCGTCGAACCCGAGCTGCTCGGCCGAGGCGATCACGGCGGTCCAGTAGCCGGCGGTGAACAGGTCTTCGGCGCCGGAATCGGTGCGCCGCCAGGACGCGGGGTGCGTTCCGGTGCCCACCGTTTCGATGCCGAGGAACAGTCTGGGCTGGCTCATCGGGTGTGGTCCTTTCCGTCGAGGGGATCGATCCGGGCGCCCGGCGCGGGAATCGCCGCGAGCAGCTCCCTCGTGTACGGGTGTCGCGGATCGGTGAACAGGGTTGCGGTGGAACCGGTTTCGACGACGCGACCGTGGCGCATCACCGCGACCCGGTCGCTGATCCGGCGCACCACGGCCAGGTCGTGGGAGATGAACAGGTAGCCGAGGGCGAGTTCGTGCTGGAGGGTGTCGAGCAGGTCGAGGATCTGCGCCTGCACCGAGGCGTCGAGCGCGGACACCGGTTCGTCGAGCACCAGCAGGTCGGGGTGTAGGGCCAGCGCGCGGGCGATCGCCACGCGCTGTCGTTGTCCGCCCGACAGTTCCGCGGGCCTGCGTTTCGTGAAATCCGCCGGTAGCGCGACCTGTTCGAGCAGCTCGGCGACTCGTTTCGTCCGGTCGCCGATCCCGTAGGCGCGCAGCGGTTCGGCGATGATGTCGGCGACCTCCCAGCGTGGATCCAGCGAGGAGTACGGGTTCTGATACACCACCTGGAACCGTCGACGCAGCGTGCGCAGGCGGTTTCGGCGGGCGCTGGTGAGGTCGTGGCCGTCGAAGGTGACCGTCCCGCTGTCGGCGTCGGTGAGTCGCAGAGCGATACGCGCCGTCGTCGACTTGCCCGAACCGGATTCGCCGACCAGCGCGAGCGTTTCCCCACGATCGAGACTGAACTCCACATCGTCGACGGCGGTGATGGAGCCCGCTCCCGCGTGGAAGCGCTTGTGCAGGGCGTGAACCGACAGCAACGGCTTTTCCGCTCGGGGTCGCAGGGGCCGGAATTCGGTGGGCGACAGGGCCGGGGACGCGGCGAGCAGGCGCTGCGTGTACGGCTGTGCCGGGTGGTGCAGAACCTGTGCGGTAGTGCCGGATTCGACGACCTTGCCCTGCTCGAGCACCACCAGTCGATCGGCCCGTTCCGCGGCAACGGCCAGGTCGTGGGTGATCAGCAGGACAGCCGTCCCACGGGCCGCGATCCGCTCGGCCAGCCGATCGAGCACCTGCCGCGCCACCGTCGCGTCGAGTGCGCTCGTCGGCTCGTCCGCGATGATCAGCTCCGGCCCGCACGCCAGCGCGATCGCGATCAGCACGCGCTGACACTGCCCGCCGGACAGCTCGTGCGGATACTGCCGCGCCCGCACCTCCGGGCGATCCAGCCCGACCTCTTCCAGCAGGTCGAGAGCCTGGAGTGCCGCCCCGCGCCGGTCGGCCAGCCGATGCACCAGCAGCGCCTCGGCGACCTGATCACCCACCCGCAGCACCGGATTGAGGGACAGGCCCGGATCCTGTGGCACGAATCCCACCCGCGCCCCGCGCAGCCGCCGTAGCGCCTTCTCGTCGCCCGGATCGACCCGCTCACCGGCGAACTCGACCTTGCCCGCCACGATCCCCGCCGAATCCCCGAGCAGCCCGATCACCGCGTGCGCCAAGGTCGATTTTCCCGACCCCGACTCGCCGACGAGGGCGAGGACCTCTCCTCGCGCCACCTCGATCGACACACCGCGCAGCGCGGACACCGGCCCCGCACTGGTCCGATACTCGATATGCAGATCTTCGACCCGGAGCAACGGCTGGTCCGTTCCGGCCGAGCTCAGCGTGGGGCGCGTTCCGTTCGTCGTGTCGCTCATCGTGTTTCGGTCCTTCCAGCGAATCGACCCACCCGCTGAGCCGACAACACCACGGCGATGATGACCAGGCCGGGCAGCGTCGTCAGCCACCAGGCGGAGGCGAGGAAGTTGCGGCCCTCCGAGATCAGCGAACCCCATTCGGGGGTGGGTGGTTTGGTGCCGTAGCCGAGGAAGCTGAGCGAGGACACAGCCAGCACCGCCATGCCGAATTCGACCGCGGCCAAGGCCAGGACCGGCTGGAACGCATTGGGTAGCACATGCCGGACGAGCACCGCGTACCAGCGCACGCCGGACGCGTGCGCGGCCTCGACATAGGGCGCGTGCCGCACCCGTAGCACCTCCGAGCGCATCACCCTGGCGAAGTTCGCGATCAGCGAGACACCCACGGCGACAGCCACATTGCGGGTGCCGAAGCCGAGCGCGGTGACCAGGGCCAGCGCGAGCAGCAGCGACGGGATGGACAGCAGCACATCGACGATCCGCATGATCGCGGTGTCGACGATGCCGCCCGCGGCGCCCGACAGCAGCCCGAGTACCGACCCGACCACCAACGCGATCCCGACCGCGGTGAGCGTGGCGGTGAGCGAGAGCCCCGCACCGTGCACCATCCGCGTGTACAGGTCGCGCCCGAGATTGTCGGTGCCGAACCAGTGCGCCGCGCTGGGGGCCTGGAACTTCTCCGCGGGCACTCCGATCAGCGGATCGCCGGAGGCGAACACCGAGGGCGCCACCGCCCAGCCGACCGCGACGGCCAGCACCACGCCCGACACCACCAGGCCCAGGTGCGCGCGGGCCCATCGGGCAGTTCGGGCCGCTCGGTGCACGCGCGCGATGCCGTGATCGGTCACCGATTCGGGCCGTGCGGTCGGCGCCGGTCGGCGCACGAGGATGTCAACCACGTTCACTCCTTTCGGTGTCGGTGTTCGAGCCGTCCGATTCGCTGGACTTCCCAGCGACGGACACGGCTTCGGCGGGGGTGCCCGCGATCGGTACGGCACGACTGCGCCGCGTCCCGGTGATGCGCGGATCGAGCAGCGGATAGAGCAGGTCGACCGCCAGATTCACGCCGACGAAGATCAGCGCCGAGAGCAGCACCACGCCCTGGACCACGGGGATGTCCTGGTTGAGCACGGAGGTCTGGGTGAGCCGGCCGACGCCCGCGCGGGCGAACACCGACTCCACCACCACCGACCCGGCCAGCATCGTGCCGACCAGCACCCCCGCGATGGTGAACGCGGGCACGCTGGCCAGCCGGGCGATATGACGGCGCTGCACCCACCAGCGGGACGCGCCCTTGGCCAGCGCCACATCGGTGAACGGCTGACGCCAGGTCTGTTCCAGCCCGGCGGCGAGAACCTGGGCGAGCACCGCCCCGATCGGTAGCGCCAGCGTCAGCGCGGGCAGTAGCGTCCCGCGCAGCCCGGTCCCGCCGAAGGCGGGGAACCAGTGCAGCCGGAAGGAGAACAGCTGCAACAGGAGCAGGCCGGTCCAGAATGTCGGCACCGAGACGCCCAGCGGTGGTAGCGCACTCAGGGCGTTGCGCAGCCAAGGCCGTTGCGTGTAGGTAGCGGCGAACGCGAGGATCGTCCCGCCGATGATCGCCAAGAGCAGTGCGAGAGCGGCCAGTCCGAGAGTGGGCGGGACAGCGTCACCGATGGCTTCGGTGACCGGCTGGCCGGTGTTGATGGAGCGGCCCAGATCGCCGCGCAGGGCGTTGCCGAGCGCGGTCAGGTACTGCTCCCACAGCGGCTTGTCCAACCCGTACCGGGCTTGCATCTCCGCTACGGCCGCCTTGTCGACCGGGGTGCCGAGGCCGGCGCCGTCGGCCGCCATCGAGACCGGATCCGAGGGCAGCGCGTACAGCACGAGGAAGGAGATCGTGAACGCCGCCCACAGCACCCAGATCGCCTGCAGTACGCGCGAACCCACGTATCGGCCCATGATCAGTGCCCGCTCAGCCAGGTGTCGAAGAACTGCAGTCGGGCCGAGGCCTCGAACTTCACGTCCTGGGTGTGTCCGGCCACGCCGATCGCCTGCGACAGTTCGATCGTCGGCAGGTAGAGGCCGTTGTCGAGCACCAGCTTCTGCACGGTCGCGAGCAGTTCCGCGCGCGCCGCCGGGTCGTTGGTGGCCAGCTGCTTGTCCAGCGCCTCGTCCAGGGCCGGGATCGGGCCACGGGCACTGAGATTGCGACCGGTCAGCGAGAACGAGGTCCGCAGGATGTCACCATCGGCGCGGGTGGAGTTGCCGTAGAAGGAGTCGTAGTCCTTGGTGTTCATCTTCGCGGTGCTCTCCGGTCCGGAGACCAGGTCGAGCTTCAGATCCACCCCGATCTGGCGCAGCTGCTGCTGGGTCAGTTCCAGAATCGCCTGGTTGCCCGCGAACACCTGGCTGAACGTCACCGAGAAGCTCAGGCGCTCACCGTTCTTGGTACGGATGCCGTCGGCGCCGGGCAGCCAGCCCGCCTGGTCGAGGGCGGCCTTGGCCTTGGCCGGGTCGTAGGCGAGCCGGGCCGACTGATCCAGGTACGCCGGGGTGGCCGAGGCCAAGCTGCCGGTCGCGTACTTGAACTGCGGGCCGAGCACGGTGTCGACGAGCTGCTTGCGATCCAGTGCGGGCAGCAGCGCCTGACGCACGGCCTGGTCACGCAGCGGACCACGAGTCACATTGAGCTGGAGGCCGAACGGGGTCCCCGGGTTGGAGGTGGACAGCACCCCGCCGCCCGCGGCCTCGATCTGCGGCGCGTCCTGCGGCAGCGCGTCACTGATCGCGTCGAGCTGACCCGAGGCCAGGCTGCCGGTCCGCACACCCGATTCCGGGACCACGGTGAACTCGATCCTGTCCAGATACGCCTCGCCCTTGTGCCCGAAAACGGCCGAGCCCCAGTTGTATCCGGCACGCTTGGCCAGCGTGGCCGAGGAGTCCTGCTTCCAGCTGGTGTAGGTGAACGGTCCGCTGCCGATGTTGTCGCCCGCGCACCGAGCCTCGGCGGGCTTGGCGTTGGTGGACTGGGCGAGGATGCCCAGCTGCGGGGTCGAGGTGGCCTGCAGGAACTGGGCGTTCGGCTGGCTGAATTCGACACGGGCGGTGAGCTTGTCGACCGCGGTGGTGCCGACATAGTTGGTGAGATAGCTGACCCCGAGTGCTGCCTTCGCCCCGCCGAGCTTGATCGTCGCGTCGAAGGTATCGCGCACCGAGTCCGCGGTGAGCGCGGTGCCGTCGCTGAATGTCACGCCGTCGGCGAGCTTGAAGGTGAACACCTTCGCGTCCGGGCTGACCTCCCAGGTCTTGGCCAACCAGGGTGTGATCGCGCCGGTCTTCGGGTCCTGATCGGTGAGCGAGTCGACGATCTGGCGGGCGACGTAGATGGTCTGATTACTGGCCGACTGAGCCGGATCCGAGCAGGTCGGGGCCTGGGAGAGACCGTAGCGCAACGTGCCACCGGGCTGCGGCGGTCCGGCCTGACCACCCGAGCCGCCGGTGTCGCTGCCACAGGCGACCACCGTGGTGACGGCGGCCAGGGCGCCGACGGCGGCGGCGATGCGATGACGAGGACGGATCACGAGATAACTCCAGATAATTGGCGGCCAGCGGCCAGAGGACGACTCGGAATGCGGCGGCGCAGCTCGGGCGCCACCTCGGCCTGGAACAGTTCGAGACTGCCCAGGTACTCGGATTCGGTGCGGCCGTCACGTTCGGCGGACAGGTGGATCACCTCGTGCCCGAACTGTTCGTGATAGCGGCCGACCTTGTCGATCACCTGCTCCGGGCTGCCGACCAGCGCCGACGAGCGGGTGACGAAGTCTTCGACGGTCTCGAACACGACCGGATTACCGACCTTGCGCTGCAGCGAGGTCCGCGCCTCGAACAGCGGGCGGAACACCTCGACGGCCTCCTGCGAGGTCCGCGCGACATGCAGGCCCGCGGTGCCCGCGCCGACCAGCGCATCGGCTGGGTCGTGACCGTAGTGCGCCCACCGCTCGCGATAGTGGCGGATCAGCGCGGCGTACGGCTCGATCGGATTGGTGACATTCGCCGAGAACACCGGATCACCGTGGCGCGCGGCCAGTTCCACCGACTCCTTGCTCGTCGCACTCCCGTGCCAGATCCGCACCCTCGGCTGCAGCGGTCGGGGCAAGGCCTTGGCCGCGGCGAGCGAAGGCCGGAACTGTCCCGACCACGTCACTTCCTCGCTGTCCCACAGCGCCCGGAACAGTTCGTACCCTTCCCGATTGCGCTCCCACTGATCCTCGGTGGTGACGTGGTAGAGCTGCGCCTGCGCCGCGCCGTTGCCCTTGCCGATGATCAGCTCGAGCCGGCCCTCGGACAGGTTGTCCAGGGTGGAATAGTCCTCGAACGCACGCACCGGATCGAGCAGACTCAACGTGGTGACCGCGGTGAACAGGCTGATCCGCGAGGTGAGGGCCGCGATATGGCTCAGCACCACCGGGGGAGCGGCCGACAGGAACGGATCCTCGTGCCGCTCACCGACAGCGAACCCGTCGTAGCCGAATTCCTCGGCGCGCCTGGCCTGTTCGACCACCTCGTGCAGGCGATCACGTGTCGTCGGGACCACACCGGTGACCGGATCGGGTACCCGGGTGATCAGCGTCATCAGCAGGAACTTCATGCGCGGTCTCCCAGCTCGTCGAACGACCTCATGCGGCGGGCTTCTTCGGCAGACCGGGCGGGTTGATCCGCGACTCGGTGACCTTCTCCGAATTCAGGCCCCATCGGTCGAGGATCTTCTGGTAGCTGCCGTCGGCGATCGCGTGCTGCAGCGCCTTGTGGATCGGGCCGATCAGGCCGTTGTCCTTCTTGGTGAGCGCCGCGATCTCGCCCTGCAGCTGCTCACCCGCGCCGGAGAAGGTGGCGATGATCTTGCCGTCGCTGGTGGCGGAGTGGTACACGGCCGCGGGGTTCGGGCCGATGTAGCCGTCGATGCGCTTGGAAGCCAGCGCCAGGTAGTAGTCGGTGCTCTGCTGGTAGTAGGCGATGTCGACCGGGGGCAGACCCTCGGCGACGTTCTGCTCGTTCCAGCTCACCAGCAGCTGTTCCTGATTGGTGCCCGCGCCGATACCGATCCGTTTGCCCGCCAGGCTCTTGCGGTCGGTGTAGGTGAGCGGACTGTCCTTCGGGACCTCGAGAGCGACGGTGTCGGTGCGGTAGGTAGCGAAGTCGTACTTCTCCTTGCGCTCCTCGGTGACGGTCACATTCGAGATGAACGCGTCCACCTCACCGGAATCCACCCGCACGAAGTTCTGCGACCAGTCCGCCACCTGGATATCGAGCTTCAGGCCCAGGATGTCGGCCACCAGGGTGGCGAAGTCGACCTCGGAGCCGATCACGGTCCGGTCGTCGGTGGCATAGAACCGCAGCGGCGGCACGGAACCGGCGGGACCGGTCACCACCAGCGTGCCGCGGTTACGGATGGCCTGGGGCACCTCGGCGGCGATCGCGTCGACCTTGGCGGCCCGCACCCTGCCCTCCTGGGCGGGGGACAGGTCGTAGGTGATCGCACCGGCCTGCACGGTGTCGGCGGCCTCGGGCTCGGCGGTGCAGCCTGCCGTCAACAGCGTGGCCGCCGCGACGATGCCGATCAGGGTGGAGAGCTTCATCAGTGTCGAAACCTGTTCGTGGGAAGGGATGTTCAGCGGACGCGGGACAGGAACGCCTGCGTGCGCGGGTGTTCGGGGTGGTCGAGAACGCTGGCGGCCTCGCCCTGTTCGACGATCACGCCCTCGTCGAGGAACACGACCGTGTCGGCGACCTCGCGGGCGAAACCGATCTCGTGGGTGACGATCACCAGCGCGGTGCCGCTGTGCGCGAGATCGCGGATCACCGCGAGGACCTCGCCGACCAGCTCCGGGTCGAGTGCGGAGGTGGGTTCGTCGAACAGGATCAGCCGTGGTTTCAAGGCCAGGGCCCGCGCGATGGCCACGCGCTGCTGCTGACCACCGGACAGCCGCCGGGGATAGGCGTCGACGAAATCGGCCAGTCCTACCCGTTCCAGAAGCTGTTTCGCCTCGGCGACCACCTCGCCGCGTGGGCGCCGCTGCGCAGAGACCGGGGCGAGCGCCACATTGTCGAGCACCGTGAGATGCGGGAACAGATTGAATTGCTGGAACACGAAGCCGATGCGGCTGCGCTGGGCGCGCACCGCGTGGTCGGGCAGCGAACGCAAGATGTTGCCGCGTTGCCGGTAACCGATCAGCTCACCGTCGATGTGCACGGTGCCCGCGTCCTGCGCTTCCAGATGGTTGAGCACCCGCAGCAGCGTGGACTTGCCGGAGCCGGAGGGCCCGATCACGGCGACCACCTCACCGGCGCGTACCGCCAGATCCACGCCACGCAGTACCTCGATGCCGCTGTAGGACTTGCGGATTCCGCGCGCCAGCACCGCTGCGGTCATCGGGTTGCTCCTCGGGGTGCGGCCGCACCGGCGGCGATCTCGGTGACCTTGGCGCGGACCCGCTGCCACGGTGTCGGCGGCAGCGCACGCTGCGCGCCCTTGGCGTAGTGCCGTTCGATGTAGTACTGCAGGATCGACAGCGCCGTGGTGAGCGCGATGTACCAGACGGTCGCCACCATCAGCAGCGGAACCACCCGGCCGTTGCGGCCGAAGATCACCTGCACCTGGTAGAACAGCTCGGCGATCGCCATCACCGACACGATCGAGGTGCCCTTGAACAGGCTGATCACCTCATTGGCCGCGTTCGGCAGAATCGAGCGCATCGCCTGCGGCAACACGATCGTGCGGAACTGGCGCCAGCGCGGAATCCCCAGCGCCGCCGCCGCTTCGAGCTGACCGTCGTCGACGGCGAGCAGACCCGCCCGGATCAGTTCGGCCGAATATGCCGCCTGATGCAGGGCCAGCCCGATCACCGCCGCGGTGAAACCGCTGATCACACCATTGACATCGAACTCGTAGAAGCCGGGGCCGAACGGAATGCCCACGGACAGGCGGGGATACAGGTAGGCGATGTTGAACCAGAACAGCAGCTGCACGATCAGCGGGATCGAACGGAAAGCCCAGATATAGGTCCAGGCGATCACCCGCAGCACGGGATTGTTCGACACCCGCCCGATCGCCAGCAGGGTGCCGAACACGAAACCGAGGGCAGTGCCCCACAGGGTGAGCTCGATGGTCACCCGGAGCGCGGCCAGCACCGACTTCGCGGTGAAGTACTGGGCGAAAGTGCCCCAGTCCCACCCCGGATTGGTGATCAGGCCGTGCGCGAACTGGGCCACCAGCAGCAGAGCGATCACCGCGACGACCCAGCGCCACGGGTGCCACGACCCGGCGATCCGGGGCAGGTCGCCGGCGGGCGCCTTGCCGCCGGATTCCGGATCGGCGGGGAGAGCGTCGCCGGGCGGTGCGGGCGCGGTCTCGGCGCCGGAAACGGCAGACGCGGTCATGGGAATCCTTCGGAAAACAGTGGAACGAGGCACAGTGACCTCCACCCGGCCAGCAACGGGTTCGCGATCTGGCGGCGCTCAGGCCGGACAGGTAGACAGCACGAAAATCTCCTCCATCGAACCCGGCAGAAGCACCCACACCCCGAAACGGGCGGGTTGCTGCGACGTCATCGAGCCAGGTCTCTCGGTCGCTCTGGATGGTTGCGCCCCGGTTTTGTGACCCGAGCTGAATCAGCATGTGGCACATGTGCGGTACCCACAACGGTAGAAATCAGCGTGAGCACAGAGGTTGGAACCGGGCGCGAGCACGGGCACAATTGCCCCGGTTCGGCGTGGTGGGGGACCCGCGGACCGGGGGTGAGCGGCGATCGGTGGGTTCGCTGGGAAATTGCGACGCGCCGAACGGGCGGTTACTTCACCTGTCCGGAATCCCGCATCGCAGGCGGTAGCGTCGGGGTTCTCTGCGTCGATGAGGAGTACGTCGTGATCATGCCGCGTCGTTCCACCGCACTGACCGCCCTGACGGTTTGCGCCGCTGCGTTGCTGTCGGCTGTGCCGTCGGCTGTTGCCGAACCGGCCGTGCCGGTGGCGCCCGCTGTCACTCGGGACGCACCCGGTGTCACGCCCGCCGCGGGGGCGGGGGATCTTCTCGGTGCCTATCAGAGTGTTGTCGAGACGCTGAAGGCGCTGGGTATCCAGCCGTTCCTCTACCCGACGGTGGCGGCGAACTGTACCGGTGACGGAGCGGGGCTTGTTCCGGCTGTTGCGGGGGCGGTGCCGGGGCCGTGGCCGGCCAACACACTGCCGATACCCGGGCTCGATCTGTCCGCGGTGAAATCCGGGCAGACTCTGTTCACGTTCCTGCCCTATGGGCTTGCGGCCGATACCGCGGCTACGAAGACGTCCGGGATGCAGGTGGCGTGGCTCAATGTGAGTACCGGGCGTGGGGGGATGGCCTCGATGGGGTCGATTGCCGACATTGTGCGGGCGATGGTGCCTGCTGAGGTTCCTGGTGAATTGCGGCCTCTTGCTGAGACGGCTATTCGGGACTTTCTCTTCGCCGCTATTCCTGTGGGGGGTGTGCGGGCTGTGCCTGTGGATACGGGGCGGGGGACTGTGTTGGCTGCTGTTTTCGGTACTACTGACAATGGTGGGCGGTCGTGCTTCTTCTTTCCGACGGTGGGGATCACCGAGGTGGCTTGAGGGTGGTTGCTCGACTCGGTGTCGAGCGGGTGCGCGCCTGCCCCTCACCCGCTCGGCGGCCCTGATGCGCCTGCGCCGTCGCGGAACTGCGGGTCAGGCGTGGTGGGCTATCGGGTCTTCGGGGGTTACCAGGGGGCGCTGTTTCCAGTGCAGGCGGCCGGTGCGGTGGCGGTGGTGGGAGCGGGTCCACAGGCTGAGGTAGTGGGCCACTGACAGGGGGTGGGCCACAGCTGAGGCGAGGTCAGTTCCGGTGGGGGGCTTGCGGGTTTCGATGGTGCGGGCGGTGAGGCGGCTGGTGACGGCGGCCAGGTAGCCGAGCAGGCCCGCGCGGCGGGTTCGGCCTCGGCCGAGGATCGCGGCCAGCGGGGGAATCCAGTAGGCGAGGGCGGCGAGGATTCCGATGGCTGCGCCGGTGTCGCGGCGGCCGCCGTAGGCCGACCACAGCCAGCGGGTGTAGCCGTCGGTGAGTTCGGTGGTGCCGGTATACATTCGGGTGCTCGCGGCGGGGCCCGCGGTCACCAGGGCGGTGCGATGGCCTGCTCGGCGGATGGCGCGGGCCAGGTCCAGGTCCTCGGTGGCGCTGGCCGCTACGGCCGCGTGGCCGCCGCCGGCGCGGTAGGCCGCGGCGTCGACGGCCAGGAACTGGCCGCACGCTACGGCGGTGGACGGGCGCAGGCTGTGGTTGGCGGGGCCGACGGGCAGGGTCGAAGCCCACGACCAGGCCAGCAGGGGCTGGATCAGTCGCTCGGCGGTCGAACCGGCGTCCTGTCTCGGCCAGGCCGAGACCAGACCTGCTCCGCGCCTGCGTAATTCGGTCACCGCCGCGGCGATCGCGTGGGGGGCCAAGCGTACGTCCGCGTCGATGAACACCAGGGCGGCCGCGTCGGTGCGGGCGGCCAGGCGCGCGCACGCGGCGGCCTTGCCGGTCCAGCCGGGGGCGGGGTGGGCGGCCGAGCGCAGGACGGTGAAGCGCTCGTCGTCGGCGATCGCGTCGAGTGCGGCTTCGTAGGTGCCGTCGGTGGACGCGTCGTCGAGAATCAGCACGCTCAGGCGGGGGACGCCGATCTGCGCGCGAAGGTCGGCGATCAGCGCGGGCAGGCGCTGCGATTCGTCGCGGGCGGGGACGCACACCGTGACCGGTTCGATCACGCCGGCGACCCCGCGCGGCAGGGTGCGCAAGGTAACCAGGTTGTAGGCGGCGGTGGCCGCGCCGAGTGCGGCCAGACCGGTGCCCGCCCAGGTGAGGTAGCGGGCCGCCGCGCTCATGTCAGCGGCCCAGTCTGCGACTGGAGATTTCGCGCCACATCTCCGAGGGGGAGAAACCGCCGCGCGGTGCGTTGGGCGGGCCGGGGTTGCGGTCGCGGAACGCCAGGCCCGCGATCAGCGCGGCCACCGCGAGGGTGATGCCGCCGACGATGCCCGCCCAGCCCGCGAACGAGCGGGTGTTGGGGTCGGCGTACTTCACCTCGGCACGCAGGGTCGACACCTCGCCCGCGGGCAGCTTCCACGACACCGTGTTCTCGCTGTCGGTGGTCTCACGGGTGCCGTTGGTCTTGGCGACGCGGGCCGGGAACGCAACGGAGAACTGCACGTCCGACCCGTGCGGCGGCACCGATTCCAGATCGACGCGCCCGGTGAGACTCACCAGATCGCCGCTGCGCTGGAATTCGAGCGTGAACATGCCCTGTGTCTGATCCGACAGGCCACCGAGCTGGCCGACCTCGCCGAAGGACAGATCGTCGAAGAACACCTGGGTGCCGACGTACCCGTCCTGGTTGTAGTTCTCCACCCGCACCTTCGCCGCCAGTTGCTCCGGCGCCTTCAGCTGCGGCCCCTTGTCGTCGGGCCCCGTCGGCACCACCGCGGCGACGATCCGCCCCGACACGCGATCGTTCGACGACACCCCCATCGACACCTGCACGCGCAGGCACCCGGCCAGCGCGGGCACGAGCAGTGCCAGCAGGACGGCAACGGCCGCGACGCGCCGCGCGGGCACGAAACGACGCGGCGAAGGAGCGGGCATGTCGGCGACGGGACTCGGCTGCACGGTTGACATCGTGCCAGGCTCAGGCCCGAGAGCCCACACGACGGGCCCAGCACTCACCGCCCACCCATGCCGATCAGGCATTTTCGCCCCGAATCGGGGTGTGTCGCCGCGGGGTCGGCCGCTCAGAACGCGCGTCGTGCGGCCCGCGCACGCAGAAACAACGGGATTCCGAGCACACCGAGACCGAGGAAACCCCAGATCGCCGACGCGGGAAGGCCGAGGAACACCGCGTGCGCGAGGGCCGAGCCGAGCCAGGTCCACGCGAACACCGCGACCGGGACCGCCACCGACGGGTCGCGCGGCGGCGGCAGGAAATGATCGAGCAGGGTGAGAATCACTGCCATGACCACGGCGACGAGCGCCCAGCCCAGGTAGTTGGTGTACGGGATCTCGGGGATGCCGGGCAGGCCCGCGTCGGTGACCGACCAGGTCCATTGGCCGTCGGCCACCATCTGCGGATCGAGGAACAGATCCCAGCCGACCGCGCCGAGGACGAACAGCCCCAGGCGCCCGGCATTCGACCCGCTGAGCAGCCGAGCGCCCGACGCGCTGGGTGGCTGGGCATGCGTGGATGCGGACCGACCGGGGCTCTGCGTGATGGAGGCGCCCGACAGGTGCGCACGGGACACGACCATGCCCGCGACGATCCAGATCGGGTACAGCCCGCCGGTCCACGCCAACGGCACGGCCAGCGGCACATCGGCGAACGCGGGCCCGAGCCGATCGACGGCGTAGGCGTAGCTGCCGAACGGGAATCCGGTCGCGGTGCCGACGATTTCGGCGGTGAGCCCCAGCCCGGACACGACGACGAAGAACCCGGCGGCCCACCGCAATCCGCGAGTGGTCGCCGCGTGCAGCAGGGCGGTCGAGGCGGACAGCACCACGACCGCGACGGTGATCCGGTCGCGCGCCACCCCCGCGCTCAACGGGTACGTGATCTGCGCGAGCACCAGTGCCAGCGCGGTCACGGCCGGTATCGCACGGCGTGGGTCGGCGCGTAACCAGGCGCGGATCGCGGCGAGGGTACGACGACCTGTGTCGAGGACCGTGCCGGTCATCGATGCCGCCGAACTGCCGGGCCGGTGCGGCCGTGATGCCGACTGCGGCGCTGTGGCGGGCATGCCTTCATCGCTTGCGCAGCGGTGTGAACCGGCGCTTGCGCCCGTCGCCGAGGACCAGGCGGGCCGCGCTGCGCCCGCTGGCTCCGGAAACTCCGCCGCCCGGATGGGTGGATGCGCCGGTGAGGTACAGGCCGGGAGCGCCGGGGACGCGCTGGTCCGACAGCTCGGGCAGCGGCCGCCACAGCATCATCTGATCGAGGGACATCTCCACATGCATGACGTTGCCGCCGCGCAGTCCCATCTCCCGCTCGAGATCGACCGGCGTCTGCACGAATCGCTGGAGCACCGACGAAGTGAAACCCGGGGCGTACCGGTCGACCTCGGCGATGATCCGGTCCGCCTCGTGCTCGGCGTGTGCTGCCCAGTCGCCGCCGTCGGCGAGTTCGTAGGGATGCCACTGCGCCCACAGCGACAGCTGATGTTCGCCCGCGGGTGCGATGGACGGGTCGAGCGCGCTGAAACTCATCGCCAGCACCACCGGGCGTGGCGGCAGCGAACCGGCCATGGCGGCGCCGTGAGCCAGTCGAAGCTGTCGGCGGTCGGAGACGAGAAACTGCAGACCACGGGCGGATTCGGCGGGGGAGGCGCCGGGGTATTCGGGTAGCCGGTCGGTGGCCAGGCGCACCACCATGCCGATGCCGGGGCCGACCCGGATGCGGCGCTGCCAGTCGTCGAGGACCCGGGGGTCGAAATCGCCCGCGCGCAACAGGTCGAGCGTGGACAGGATATGGGAGCCCGCGATCACTGTGTCGGCGTGCAGTGTCCGGCCCGATTCGGTCGTCACCTGCCACCCGGTGCCGGATCGGCGCAGCGAGGTGACGGCGTCGCCGGTGTGCAGCTCGCCACCGTCGGCCTGCAGGCGCGCGATCAACGCCGCGCTGAGCGCCCCACTCCCACCCACCGCACGCCCGGGCGGCAGTGTGTGCATGAGCGCGGCGAACCCGGCCATCGGCGCCGTCCCCGGCTCCGACATCGGCGGACCCGACTGCGCGCCGAACCACGCGAGCGACGCCTTGAGCCGTTCGTCGTCGAACCAGAAGTCCAGTAGCGCGTCACCGGACTGCAGGAACTCCCGTGACAACGCCGATCCGCCGGCCCGCGCGTCCAGCCCCCAGAACGAGCGAACGAGCCTGCCCGGCGTCGGCGGCCCGCCGAACGACCGCATCACCCGTGCGCTGCGCTCGCCCCACACCTCGACGAAGCGGCGATATGCGTCAGCGTCCTTGACACCGCAGGCGGCCGCGATCGAGGCGCACGTCTCGTCGAGATCACGGTGGAACACGATCGGCGGGCGCGCACCGTCGGACGGTGTGAAGCCCCATGGATCACAGTCGAGATAGCGCAACCCGAACCGTTCGAGCTCGAGCTCCTCGATGATCCCGGTGTGCCGGATCATGATGTGCGCCGAAGATCCACGATCAACGAGATGGCCGGGGAATCGCGCCACCGTCGACACCGCGCCACCGGGCACCTCGTCGCGCTCCAGCACCTGCACCCGGTGCCCGGCCCGGGCCAGATAACAGGCCGCGACCAGCGCGTTGTGGCCGGATCCGACCACCACCGTCGTCATGGGCGCGTGGGCGGCATCGGCAGCCTGCGCCCGAGGATGGCGAACGGCCGGGTATCGCCCGCGAACACGAAATTGCGGATCACATCGGTGAATCCGGCCCGCCGGTACAACTTCCAGGCCCGGTTCGCCTCCTCCGGGACTTCCGGGGTGGACAGCAGCACCGCGGCCTCGGCGCGGTCGGCCAGCAGCCGCTCGAGCAGGCGCGCGCCGATCCCACGGCCCTGCGCCGCCGGGTGGACGTGCAGCTCGGTGAGTTCGAAATAGTCGGCGAGCAGGTCACGGGCAGCGGCATCGGGCCATCCACAGCGCCGCATGCCGGTCTGTACCTGCTGGTGCCACCACTGCCGCGGCGCACCGCTGTACCCGTAGGCGATCGCCAGGATCGGCGCGGTGCGCAGGTCGACGCCGCCCGCGTCATCGGGCAGCACCGCGGCCACCGCCCGCCAGCCGGCCCTGGTGGTGTGTTCGGTCCACATCGGTGCGCGGTGATGTTCGGTGCCACGGGGGTAGTCCATGGCGGCGACATAGACCGACAGGGCGTCGTGCAGGCGTGCGCGCAGGGCGGCGACGCTGAGGTCGACGATGACGGGTGCGGGGGTGTGATTCGGCTTGACGGCTGTCATGGCTCTCGTCGATGGCGCGCGGACGCGGAAAGTTGTCGGTGGGTGTCCCTATATTCAATCTCAATTCAAACGTTCGAATGTTAGTTCGATCAGTGCGAGGGGCGAAAGGGGCAGCAGATGGCTGGTCACAACGATGGTCGAGCGCACGCGGGCCACGACGGGCGCGCAGGCGGACTACTACGCCAGGCCGATGCGCTGCTCACCGATTCCGCCTGGGAGCACGAACCGGGGGAGCGGTTCCGTACCGCGTACCTGGCCGCGCTGCGCGGCGCCGGCTCGATGATCGCGCTCACCGGCGCCGATCGCGCGCCGCGAGCACGGTCGCGTAGCGCCTGGGTGTTACTGAGACGCGCCAGCCCGGAGTTCGTGATGTGGGCCGACTACTTCGAGGCGCACTCGCAATTACGGGCCGCGTTGGAGGCCGGATTGGACCGAGCGATCACCGACACACAAGCTGACGAGTTCTGCTCACGGGTGGGCGCATTCCTCTACGACGTCGACGATGCGCTGGTAGCCGCGGCTAAGAGCCTCCCGCAGCCGAGTCGTGGCCGCGACATGACCGCTTAGTTATGACCGAGTAGGTGGTACGCCACCGATCGAACTCGTATCATGGGGAGCAGATAGCCGCCAAGGTCGGCTACCCGTCGCCTACCCGGAGGCGACCAGCCACGCCTAGTGCCGGGGGAGGTACCGTGCCACTCTCCGAGCACGAGCAGCGCATGCTCGAACAGATCGAGAGCGCTCTCTATGCTGAGGATCCGAAGTTCGCCTCGTCCGTCCGCGGCGGACGTCTTCGCTCCACGTCGAGTCGACGCAGACTCCAAGCTGCGGCGTTGTTCGCCGTCGGCCTCTTTCTGCTCGTCGCCGGCATCGCCGCCCCGTTCAAGCCGGGCGGTTTCCCGATCATCAGTCTCGTCGGATTCATCGCCATGTTCGGCGCTGGTGTCCTGTTGATGATCGGCAACTCGCGTCGCGCCGCCCGACCGGACGCGACCGAGCCTCCCGCGGCGGGCAGCGGCCCGACCACGGGGCACCCGGCCCGTGGTGGTCGCCAGCGCAAGTCCGGCGGCTTCTCCGAGCGAATGGAAGACCGATTCCGGCGACGGTTCGAGCAGGAATAGCTCAGACCTAGCCGACTACGTTGGCGGCGCCACATCCAGTAAGGGTGTGGCGCCGCTTTCGTGCGTCTATGGGCGCGGTGACTGTCAGAACGCGAGGCCAGGGCGGTTCCCCCACCTTCCCCACCGCTCCCCACACTTGCCCCACCCGGTCACTCGGCCGACGTCGCACCTGCGATGTTTGCTGAACGTTGTCGGAACGAGGGGTTGCCGACCCGCGCGGGTTGCCCGAACACGGGATAACCGCGAATCTCAGTGATAGCTGGGATGACCTGCGGAATTGTGTTGGCGGGGAGCAGGATCACTCAGGGTTTCGATTGAAAGTGGGGGAAAGTGGGGTAATGTGGGTCGCGCACTACAGGAGAGGCCGTACGGCGAGGTGAATCCAGTAGGGAGGTGGCCGAGATGTTCCTCGGTACCTACACCCCCCGATTGGACGACAAAGGGCGGCTGACGTTGCCTGCGAAGTTTCGAGACGATCTGGCGGGAGGGTTGATGGTCACGAAAGGCCAAGACCACAGCCTGGCCGTGTATCCGAAAGACGAGTTCACCGCGCTCGCGCGGCGAGCCGCGTCGGCGTCCCGAAGTAACCCGCAGGCAAGGGCTTTCGTCCGAGCGCTGGCGGCGGGCACCGACGAGCAACGTCCGGACGCGCAGGGCCGGATCACGCTGTCGCCGGACCATCGGCGCTATGCGAACCTCTCGCGGGATTGCGTGGTGATCGGTTCGGTCGACTTCCTCGAAATATGGGATAAGCAGGCGTGGGAGACCTACCTCGAAGAACACGAGGAGGACTACGCGCAAGCCGGAGACGAGTCGCTGGGCGGAATCTTCTGACCCGGAGCACGCGAGTGCTGCGAGGCCTCTGCCCGGGCGTGGACCCTGACGTACTTCCCCGACGCCAGGTGCCTTGCCCCGGTCAGAGACCTCGAAGCATTCGCATCAACTCGTTCGACAAGCACTCATTCGAAAAGCACTGTGTGGCACGGCGATCCGTCTGCGACGCGAGGCAGTATCCCGGGAGGTCGAGGTGAACCATGACGCCGAGAACCCCCGTCATGTGCCGGTTCTGCTCGAGCGCGCCGACGATCTGCTCGGCCCCGCGCTGAGCGAACCGGGCGCCGTCTACATCGACGCGACCCTCGGATTGGGCGGGCACGCCGAGCATTTCCTGCGCACCTACCCGCAAGCGCGGCTGGTCGGTCTCGACCGCGACACCACCGCGTTGCGCATGGCAGGCGAGCGCCTGGCGCCCTACGCCGACCGGATCACGCTGGTACACACGCGATACGACGGCATCCCCGCGGCCCTGGCCGAAGCGGGGCTCGACGAAACCGGTTCCGTCTCAGCCATCCTCATGGATTTGGGCGTGTCCTCGATGCAGCTCGACGAGGCCGAACGCGGCTTCGCGTACTCCGTCGACGCACCGCTGGACATGCGCATGGACCCGACCACCGGGATCACCGCGGCCGACGTGCTCAACACCTACAGCCACGGCGACCTGGCCAGGGTGCTGAAAACCTATGGCGACGAACGGTTCGCGGGCAAGATCGCCTCGGAGGTGCTGCGCAGGCGGGCGGTCAAGCCGTTCGCCACCAGCGCCGAACTCGTCGAGGTGCTCTACGCGACCATTCCGGCCGCGGCGCGCCGCACCGGCGGACATCCGGCCAAGCGCTCGTTCCAGGCGCTGCGGGTGGAGGTCAACGGTGAGCTCGACTCGCTGCGGGCGGCCCTGCCCGCGGCACTGGATTCACTGCGTGTGGGCGGACGGATCTGCGTCATGTCGTACCAGTCGCTCGAAGACCGGCTGGTCAAGCACGAACTCGCGCCACGGATCGTGTCCCGGTCGCCGATGGACCTGCCGGTCGAACTGCCCGGCATGGGACCGGAATTCCGGATGCTGACCCGTGGAGCGGAAAAAGCGACCGAGTCCGAGATCGAGGTCAATCCGCGATCCGCGCCGGTGCGGATGCGCGCGGCCGAACGAATCGCGGAGAGGTCAGGGAGGACACAGGAGGGGACACGATGAGCGTGCGGACGAGCACAGTCGCGGTGCCGAGCAAGGCGGCCCGGCGCGTGGAGGCGGCCGAACGAGTGAAGTCCGGTGCGGCACAGCGGGCCTATGCCCGCAAGCGCACCAGGGAACAGCTGCTCGACGGCATCGAACTGCCCGAACCGTCCTCGACGATGGCGGGGCGGATCCCGTTCGTCACCGCGATCATCGGACTGCTCGGCTGCGGCCTCGCCCTGACCCTGTTGCTCACCACTCGTGCCGCCGAGGACAGCTACCAGCTCGGTGACGCCAGGGCGGTCAACCGCAAGCTCGACGACGAGCGGGCCGCGCTGCAGCGCGAGGTCGCCGCCGCCGACTCCGCTCCCGAATTGGCCGCCCGTGCACGTGAGCTCGGCATGATCCCCGCGAAGGATCCGGCCCGGCTGGTGATCGGCGCCGACGGCGAGGTCACCGTGATCGGTAACCCGACGCCCGCGCAGGGTGCGCCGGTGCCGCCGCTCAACGGTCCGCCCACCACCGCCCCGAACACCCCGGCGCCGGGACACGCCCAGGCCCAGGGCGAGCGGGTCGTCCCGGTGCAGCCGGGTGCGGCCACCGCGAGTCCGAGCGCGCCCAACGGTGCCGCGCCCAACAGCGTTCCGGCGAACGTGCTCGCGTCTCCGCCCGCGCCGACGGCCCCCACCGTGAACGCGCCGCAGCCCGCGGTCGCTCCGGCCCCGGTCGACGCGGCCGTCCCCGCTCCGGCGAACGGTCAGGCACCGGCGGCGAACGGTGAAGCCCCCGCTCTGGACGGCGCTGCCCCGGCCCCGCTCGCCCCGGCGACGGTGCCCGATCGCATCGACGTCGCGGGTCAGGGCGAACCACTGGTCTCGGCCGACACGCCCGCGCTCGCACCGGATGTCGTGGCCGACCCGCCGATTCCGGCCGGTGCGCCGTTACCGGGTGCGGTGGCTCCGGCCCCCGGACTACGAGCCCCTTCGGCCGGACCGCCGAGTGAACAGCCGCAGGTTGTCGAATCGCAGGATGGTCCTCGATGAAGCAGAGCGGGCCCGCGTCGCAGCAGCGACGCGGGCCGGTCTCGTCGAGGGCCCGCCGCGCAGGCTCGCTCTCGCCGGACCGGCCGATCCGCCTGCGCCTCGGCGTCGGCCGGGTCACCCTGCTGGCCACGTTGGCCGTGGTCGCGTTGCAGCTGCTCTACATTCAGAGTCTCGCCGCTCCCGCGCTGTCGGCGCAGGCGGCCTCGCAGCGCACCATCAAGGCCACCGAGGCGGCCGTGCGCGGCCCCATCACCGACCGGCACGGCAACCAGCTCGCCTTCACCCTCACCGTGAAAGCTCTGACCTTCCAGCCGGTGACGGAGCGCGAGAAAATGGTCGAAGCCAAGAAGCTGAAGCCCAGTGCGCCGGACCCCGAACAGCGGCTGAAGGACATCGCGAAGTTCATCCACGAGAAGCTCGGCGCGCCCACCGAGCAGGAACTGCTCGACAAGCTCAAGAGCGACAAGAAGTTCCACTATCTGGCCAAGAACGTCGATCCGCGCGTGGCGGCCGAGATCACCGCCAAGTTCCCGGAGGTCGGTGCCGAACGGCAGGACCTGCGCGAGTACCCGGGTGGCTCGCTGGCGTCCAATGTCGTCGGCGCGATCGGCGGCGATCGGCACGGTCAGATGGGGCTGGAATCGGCGCTGGACTCGGTGCTGTCGGGTACCGACGGTTCGCGCACCTACGACCAGGGTTCCGACGGTGCGGTGATCCCCGGCAGTTACCGGGATCTGCAGCCGGCGGTGAACGGCTACGGCGTCGAGCTGACTCTCGACGCGGACCTGCAGTACTACGTGCAGCAGCAGGTGCAACAGGCCAAACAGGTGTCCGGCGCGTCCTCCGCCTCGGCGGTGGTGCTCGACGCCAAGACCGGCCAGGTGCTCGCGATGGCCAACGACGGTACCTTCAATCCCGCACTGGGCCCGAACCATTGGGCCTCGGGCAAGATGGGCAACCCCTCGGTCTCCGAACCCTTCGAACCCGGCTCGGTGAACAAGATCATCACCGCGGCGGCCGCCATCGAATACGGCGTGACCACCCCTGACGAAGTACTCCAGGTGCCGGGCTCGATCCGGATGTCGGGCGTTACGGTGAACGACGCGTGGCAGCACGATGTCGCGCCCTATACGACCACCGGCATCTTCGGAAAGTCCTCCAACGTCGGCACTCTCATGCTGGCCCAGCGCGTGGGCGAGGACCGCTTCGCCGACATGGTCACCCGCTTCGGGCTCGGCCAGCGCACCGGCGTCGGCCTGCCCGGCGAGAGCGGCGGCCAGGTACCCGCCCGCGACCAGTGGTCCGGCGGTTCCTTCGCGAATCTGCCCATCGGTCAGGGACTCTCGATGACGACCCTGCAGATGACGGCCATGTACCAGGCCATCGCCAACGACGGCCTGCGGATCCCGCCGCGCATCGTCAAGGCCAAGGTCGCCCCCGACGGCACCCGCACCGAGGAGTTGCAGCCCGACGGCGTGCGCGTGGTCAGCCCGCAGACCGCGCACACCCTGCGTGAGCTGTTCCAGGCGACCGTGCAGAAGGACCCGATGGGCGTGCAGATGGGCACCGGCGCGCCCGCCTCGATCGAGGGGTACCAGGTGGCGGGCAAGACCGGCACCGCGCAGAAGGTCGACCCCGCGTGCCGCTGCTATTCGACCTCGTCGTTCTACAGCACGTTCGCCGGGATGGCGCCCGCCGACAACCCCCGCTACGTGATCGGCATGATGCTCGACGCGCCCGTGCGCAGCTCCGATGGCACCGGGGGCGGCTCGGCCGCACCGCTGTTCCACAGCATCGCCTCCTGGGCGTTGCAGCGCGACCGGGTGCCGCCCTCCCCGGAGGCCAAGCGACTGGTGCTGGAGGCGGTGTCATAACGGCTGGTGCCGCAGTTCTCGGCCCTTTCGTCGCACCTTCCACTCAGTCCGGCGGCGGGCGGGCCGAGAACACCGATTAACTCAACCCGCGTTGTCCGACCGACACCGCGCGTCGGTAACCTGACTGCTCGTCTCGCCCACGCGCTCGATCACTCTCAGAGAGGAGCCTTGTGCCCGCGCAGTCCAGCCCGCACGCGCTCCGGCCAACCACTCCGCTGTCGACGTCGCTGCAGGCCGTGGCGGACCTCACCGGTGCCACGTCGGTGCCCCCGGCGTCCGCCGAGGTGATGGTCACCGGCATCGAGCAACGATCCAAGGCGGTGCGCGCCGGAGACCTGTTCGCCGCGCTCCCCGGCGCGAACTCGCACGGCGCCCGATTCGCCGCCGACGCGATCGCGAACGGCGCGGTCGCCGTGTTCACCGATGCCGCGGGCGCCGAGCTGATCGGTGACGTCGCGGTGCCCGTGCTGGTGCGCGAGCAGCCCCGTGCGGTACTCGGCGAGCTGTCCGCCGAGATCTACGGCCACCCCAGCGATCGGCTGCGCATCATCGGCATCACCGGCACCTCGGGTAAGACGACCACTTCGTATCTGGTGGAAGCCGGTCTGGCCGCGGCCGGACTGTCCACCGGGCTGATCGGCACCATCGAAACGCGGATCGGCGGGCAGCGGGTGCCGAGTGCGCTCACCACGCCCGAGGCGCCGCAGCTGCACGCGATGTTCGCCGCGATGGTCGAGCAGGGTGTCGACGCGGTCGTGATGGAGGTGTCGAGCCACGCGCTCGCGCTGGGCCGGGTCGACGGCGTGCGGTTCGCGGTCGGCGCGTTCACCAACCTGTCGCAGGACCATCTCGACTTCCACAAGGACTTCGAGGACTACTTCGCCGCGAAACGTCGGCTGTTCGACGCGGATTCGCCGGTTGCCGCGCGCACCGCGGTGATCTGCGTCGACGACGAATGGGGCACCCGCCTGGCCGGTGATCTGGTCGAGCCGGTCACCGTGTCGACCACCGGCGCGGCGACCTGGCAGGTCAGCGGTGACATCAAGACCACCGGTGGCGAGCAGGAATTCACCGCTGCCGGACCCGACGGCGAACTGACGGTGCGCCTGCGCCTGCCCGGCCGCTACAACGTCGCCAACGCGCTGCTGGCCGTCGCCACGTGCGCCGCGGCAGGCGTCGATCCGGCGATCGCAGCTCCGGCGCTGGCCGTCGTGGACGTGCCGGGCCGGATGCAGCGCGTCGAGCGCGGCCAGGACTTCCTCGCCGTCGTCGACTACGCGCACAAGCCCGCCGCCATCGAGTCCGTGGTCACCACCCTGCGCGGCCACCTCGTCGAAGCGGGTACGGGCAGGCTGGCTGTCGTGCTCGGCGCCGGTGGCGACCGTGACGTGGCCAAACGCCCGCTCATGGGCGCCGCGGCGGCCCGCGCCGACTTGGTGATCGTCACCGACGACAACCCACGCACCGAGGACCCGGCGGCCATCAGGTCCGCCGTGGTGGCCGGTGCGCACGAACTCCCGGCCACCGACCGCGGCGAGATCCGTGAGATCGGTGACCGCGCGGCGGCCATCGCCGCGGCCATCGCCTGGGCGCGCGCGGGCGATGTGGTGCTCGTCGCGGGCAAGGGCCACGAGGCGGGCCAGGAGATCAAGGGCGTCAAGCATCCCTTCGACGACCGCGAGGTGGTCGCGGCGGCGCTGGATGCCCTGCGGATACGACACAGTCCGCACACGGACTCGGAGGACTTGACAGTTTCATGATCGAGATGACACTGCGGGAGATCGCGGACGTCGTCGGCGGCGAGCTGCACGACGTACCCGACCCCCAGGCACTGGTGACCGGTTCGGTCGAATTCGATTCGCGCCGAATCGGTTCCGGCGATCTGTTCCTCGCCCTACCCGGCGCCAACTCCGACGGACACGACTTCGCCGCGAAGGCGGTCGCCGCCGGGGCGGTCGCGGTACTCGCTGCCCGCCCGGTCGGCGTGCCCGCCATTGTGGTGGCCCCCGACCTCGGTGCGGTTCCGGGGACGTCGGTGGCGCTCAGCCACGATGACAGCGTCGGCTCCGGCGCGGCCGTGCTGGCCGCGCTGGCCGAGCTGGCCCGGGTCAGCACCGAGAGGCTGGCCGAGCGCACCGGTCTCACCGTCGTCGGCGTCACCGGGTCCTCCGGCAAGACCTCGACCAAGGATCTGCTGGCCGCCGTGCTGGCGCCGCTCGGTTCGGTCATCGCCCCGCCCGGCTCGTTCAACAGCGAACTCGGCCACCCGTGGACGGCTCTGCGCGCCGGCCTGGACACCAAGTTCCTCGCGCTCGAACTGTCGGCTCGCGGTGTCGGCCACATCGCCGCCGCGGCCCGCATCGCGCCGCCGCGGATCGGTGTCGTGCTCAATGTCGGCACCGCCCATCTCGGCGAATTCGGTAGCCGCGAGGCGATCGCGCAAGCCAAGGGCGAGCTCGTCGAGGCACTGCCCGCCGAGGGGCTGGCCGTGCTCAACGCCGACGACCCCAATGTCGCGGCCATGGCGTCGCGAACCAAGGCGCGCGTCGTGAAGGTCGGCCTGTCCGGTGACGCCGACATCCGCGCCACCGACGTGGTCACCGACGACCAGGCCCGCGCCCACTTCACCCTGCGCGTGGGCGGCGAATCGATCCCGGTGCGACTCGCTGTGCACGGCGAACACCAGGTCGGCAACGCCCTGGCCGCCGCTGCCGTCGCTCTCGAATGCGGCGCCGATCTGGCCACCGTCGCCCAGGCGCTGTCCGGCGCCACCGCGGCCTCGGTCCGCCGGATGGACGTGACTACCACCCCCGCGGGCGTCACCGTGATCAACGACTCCTACAACGCCAACCCCGACTCGGTGCGCGCGGCGCTCAAAGCGCTGGTCACCCTGGCGAAATCGGCCGACGAGCCCCGGCGCAGCTGGGCAGTGCTCGGTGAAATGGGCGAACTCGGCGACACCTCGGTGATCGAACACGACGCGATCGGACGCCTGGCCGTGCGCCTCGACGTCGACCGGTTGATCGTGGTCGGCACCGGACGACCCTCCCACGGCATGCACCAGGGAGCGGTGATGGAAGGCTCATGGGGCGAGGAATCGATCCTCGTTCCCGATATCGACGCGGCGATCGCGCTGCTCGACGACGAGATCGCCGCAGGCGATGTGGTACTGGTCAAGGCGTCGAAGGCGGTGGGCCTGTGGGCCGTCGCCGAGCACCTGACCGGGGCAGCGGAAGGTAATACAGCTCGATGAGGCAAATTCTGTTCGCGGCGGGGATCGCACTGGCGGTGTCGATCCTGCTGACGCCGTTGCTGGTTCGGGTGTTCGCCAGACAGGGCTTCGGCCAGGAGATCCGGGTCGACGGCCCGGCCAGTCACCAGGCCAAGCGCGGCACCCCGACCATGGGCGGTGTCGCGATCCTGATCGGCATGTGGGCGGGCTATCTCGGCTCGCACCTGATCGGCATCGGCTACGACGCGGAGGGCCCGACGGCGTCGGGTCTGCTCGTGCTCGGGCTCACCACCGCGCTCGGCGTCGTCGGTTTCCTCGACGACTTCATCAAGCTGCGCAAGCAGCGCAACCTCGGGCTCTCGGCCGCGGGCAAGTACATCGGGCAGACCGCCGCGGCGGTCATCTTCGCGGTGCTGGCCCTGCAGTTCCGCAGCACCGACGGGCTCAGCCCCGCCAGCAAGCACCTGTCGTACGTGCGCGACTGGAACACGGTGTCGATGGGCGCGATCATCTTCGTCGTCTGGGTGCTGTTCCTGGTCGTGGCCTGGTCCAACGCGGTGAACCTGACCGACGGCCTCGACGGTCTCGCGGCCGGTTCGATGAGCCTGCTGCTCGGCGCGTACGTGATCATCACCTTCTGGCAGTACCGCAACTCCTGCTCCACCAGCCCCGAAGCCGGGTGCTACAACGTGCGTGACCCGCTGGACCTGGCCCTGGTCTGTGCCGCCGCGGCCGCCGCGTGTATCGGATTCCTGTGGTGGAACGCCGCGCCCGCGCGAATCTTCATGGGCGACACCGGTTCGCTGGCACTCGGCGGCCTGATCGCCGGTCTGTCGATCACCACCCGCACCGAGCTGCTGATGGCCGTGATCGGCGCGCTGTTCGTCGCCGAGGCGGCATCGGTCATGCTGCAGGTGGCGGTGTACCGCACCACGCGCAATCGGTTGTTCAAGATGGCGCCGTTCCACCATCACTTCGAGTTGAGTAAGTGGGCCGAAACCACGGTGATCATCCGGTTCTGGATTTTGGCGGGCATCTCCGCCGCAGTGGGCCTCGGCCTGTTCTACAGCGAATATCTGTCACAGGTCGGGTGAGTAGAGACATGGTCGAACACTCTCCCCGCGCCCTGCGTTCCCCGGGCCCGATGCTCGAATTCCTGCGTGGCCGTGACGTTCTCGTCGCCGGTTGGGGCGTCTCCGGGCGCTCGCTGATCGAACCGCTGCGCGATATCGGCGCCCACCCCGTCGTCACCGACAACGGCGCGAAGGCGCTCGCCGAGGCCGCCGAACTCGGCCTCGAGATCGCCACCAGCGTCGAACTCGAAAGCGCCGACCTGAGCCGGTTCGCGCTCGTGATCACCAGCCCGGGCTGGCGGCCGGATTCGCCGGTGCTGGTCTCGGCGGTCACCGAGGGCGTGCCCGTCTGGGGCGACGTCGAATTCGCCTGGTGGGTCGATCAGGCCCGCATCTACGGCCCGGTCCGCAAATGGCTGGTGATCACCGGCACCAACGGCAAGACCACCACCACCCAGATGACGCACTCGATCCTGCGCGCCGCCGGCATCTCCAGCGTGGCCTGCGGCAATATCGGCCTGCCGATCCTGGACGCACTGCGCCGCAACCCCGGCCCGCAGGTTCTCGCCGTCGAGCTGTCCTCGTTCCAGCTGCACTGGGCGCCGTCGGTGCGGCCCGAGGCGGGCGTCGTGCTCAATGTCGCCGAGGATCACCTGGACTGGCACGGCGGTCTCGATGCCTACGCCGCCGCGAAGGCCCGCGCGCTGACCGGTCGCGTCGGCGTCGTCGGCCTCGACGACCCGGTCGCCGGCGCACTGGCCCGCAAGGCCAAGGCGCGGCGCACCGTCGGCTTCCGGATCGGTGTCCCCGCCGACGGTGAGCTGGGTGTGGTCGACGGCAAGCTCCTCGACCGCGCCTTCACCAAGGCCGCGATCCTCGCCGAGACCAGCGACATCAGCCCGCCGGGACCCGCGGGCATCGCCGACGCGCTGGCCGCGTCCGCGCTGACCAGGGCCATCGACGTGGCGCCGCAGTTCGTCAAGGAAGGTCTCGCCGAGCACAAGGTGGGCCCGCACCGCACCGCGTTCGTGCGCGAACTCGGCGGTGTGGAGTTCATCGACGACTCCAAGGCCACCAACCCGCACGCCGCGCGCGCCGCGATCATGGCGCACCCGCAGGTGGTCTGGGTGGCGGGCGGTCTGCTCAAGGGCGCAAGTGTCGACGATCTGATCGAAGAGATCGGTGACCGTCTGGTCGGCGCGGTGCTGTTCGGGGCCGACGCGCCGGTGATCGCCGCCGCGATGACGCGACACGCACCCGAAGTCCCGGTCATCGAGCTGGATGCGGGAGACGATGCAGACATGGAGTCGTCGAGATCGCAGCGAGCCGAGGCGGTCATGGGCCGCGCGGTGCGCGCCGCGGCGGGTCTGGCTCGCGCCGGAGACACTGTCCTGCTCGCGCCCGCGGCCGCTTCCCTCGACATGTACGACGACTACACCCATCGCGGACGCTGTTTCGTGGATGCGGTGACGGCACTGGAAGATGGTGACATCGGGCGGGCGCTGTGACGAAGGCGCGCCCGGCCGAGCAGTCACCGCCCAAGAGGGGGCAGCGTGGTTAAGAGCCGGGGCAGCGTGGACGACAGCCGGGTCGGTAAGGGCCAGGCGGGCGCGAGTACTCGCCGGAAGAGTTCGGGGCAGCCGAATTGGGCGGGGGAGCGCTTCGGCGCGTGGTTGGCCCGGCCGCTCGCGTCGTTCCATCTGATCGTCACCATCGCGACCCTGCTCACTGTCCTGGGTCTGGTGATGGTGCTGTCGGCGTCGAGCGTCGAGGCCTACGCCGGTGGTGGTTCGGCCTACGCGCTGTTCATCCAGCAGGCCATGTTCGCCGGGCTCGGTGCCATCGCCTTCTATGTGGCGTTGCGGTTGCCGCTGCGGTTCCTGCGCCAGTGGTCGTTCCCGATCTTCAGCATCTCGGTGCTCGCGTTGGTACTGGTGCTCATCCCGGGCATCGGCTCGATCCACGGCGGCGCGCGACGCTGGTTCGACATCGGCCCGCTGTCGATCCAGCCCTCCGAAGTCGTCAAGGTGACCCTGATCGTGTGGGGTGCGCATCTGCTCGCCTCGCGCCGGGGCGCCCAGCTCAAGGACATCCTGGTGCCGCTGGTGCCCGCCGGTCTGCTGGTGTGCCTGCTGGTGGTGCTCGAGCCGAACCTGTCGACCACCATCGCCCTCGGCATCGTGCTGATGGCGCTGCTGTGGTTCGGCGGGCTGCCGGCGCGGCTGTTCGTCGGGATCATGGTGACCGGTCTGGTCGCCGCTTCCGTGCTGGCACTCTCGGCCGGGTACCGCTCCGATCGTGTGCGGGCGTTCTTCAATCCCGGTGACGATCCGCAGGGGGTCAACTACCAGGCGCGTCAAGCCAAGTACTCCCTCGCCGACGGCGGTATCTGGGGCCGCGGCCTCGGGCAGAGCCGCGCGAAGTGGAGCTACCTGCCCAACTCGCACAACGACTTCATCTTCGCCATCATCGGCGAGGAACTCGGCTTCCTGGGCTGCATGCTGGTCTTGGCGCTGCTCGCCCTGTTCGTCTACGCGGGTATCCGCATCGCACTGCGCTCGGTCGACCCGTTCCTGCGCCTGCTCACCGCTACCGCCACCACCTGGATCACCGCGCAGGCGCTGATCAACATCGGCTATGTCGTCGGGCTGCTGCCGGTGACCGGTCTGCAGTTGCCGCTCGTCTCGGCCGGTGGTTCGTCGCTGGCGATCACGCTGTTCATGTTCGGCATCATCGCCAGCGCCGCCCGGCACGAACCCGAAGCGGTGTCGGCGTTGAAGGCAGGTCAGGACGGCAGGCTCAGCAGGCTGCTCCGACTACCGGTGCCCGAGCTGTACACCCCGCCGGCGCCACGCAAAGTCGCGCCGCGCGCCCGCACCGAACGACCACGTCAGGCCCCTCGCCGCCAGCCGCCCGCCGACCGCAGGCGACGGGTGCCGGAAAGCCGCGGCACGAGTTCGCTACGGTCGACAAGAGCATGGGAGCCGACCTACCCGATGCCACACCGCCCGGTGAAACGGCGGACCGGCGGAGGCGGCGGCGCATGACCACGCAGGCTTTCGCGAGATCGAATTCGATACAGAGAGAACGAGGTAGATCCAGGTGAGTAACCCGCGATCCGGGTTGTCGGTGATCGTCGCAGGCGGAGGAACCGCAGGCCACATCGAACCCGCGCTGGCTGTCGCCGACGCGCTGCGCAGACTCGACGACTCGATCCGGGTGACCGCCTTGGGTACCGAGCGTGGACTCGAGACGAAACTGGTGCCCGAACGTGGGTACCCCCTGGAGCTGATCCCGCCGGTGCCGTTGCCGCGCAAGCCCTCCGCCGACCTGCTGCGGCTGCCCGGCCGGGTGCTCGCCTCGGTCAAGGCGACCAGGGCGGTGATCGACGACGTGCAGGCCGACGTGATCATCGGGTTCGGCGGCTACGTCGCGCTGCCCGCGTATCTCGCCGCGCGCGGCGGGCTGTTCGGTCGCAAGCGCAAGGTGCCGGTGATCGTGCACGAGGCCAACGCGAAGGCCGGTATCGCCAACAAGGTCGGCGCGAAACTCGCGGCGAAAGTGCTCGCCGCCGTTCCGGATTCCGGACTGGCGGGCGCGCAGGTCGTCGGCATTCCGGTGCGTGCGTCCATCACCGAACTCGACCGGGCGGCCTTGCGCGCGGAAGCTCGCGCGCACTTCGGCCTGCCCGCCGAGGGACCGGTGCTGCTGGTGTTCGGTGGTTCGCAGGGTGCGCGCAGCCTCAACGAGGCAGTCTCCGGCGCCGCACCGCAACTCGCGGCCGCGGGCGTCTCGGTGCTGCACGCGCACGGCCCCAAGAACAGCGTCGAGGTGAGCACCGCCGACGCGCCCGCCCCCTATGTGGCGGTGCCCTACCTGTCGCGGATGGACCTGGCCTACGCCGCCGCCGACGCGGTGGTGTGCCGATCCGGTGCGATGACCGTGGCCGAGGTGTCGGCGGTCGGCCTGCCCGCCTTCTACGTACCGCTGCCGCACGGCAACGGTGAACAGGAATTCAACGCCCGACCAGTGGTCGCGCAAGGTGGTGGCACAATTGTGGCCGACGCCGAGCTGACCCCGAAATACGTGATCGATGAGGTGATTCCGCTGCTGCTCGACCCCGCTCGACTCGCGCAGATGAGCCGCGCCGCCGCAGGCGCAGGCCATCGCGACGCTGCCGACACGGTGGCCAGGATCGTCACCGAGGTCGCCCGATGAGCGAGCCGGACCAGCAGATCGGGGAGTCCGCGGGCGCGGCACTGCCACCCGAACTCGAACGCGTGCACATGGTCGGCATCGGCGGTGCGGGCATGTCCGGTATCGCGCGCATCCTGCTCTCGCGCGGGGGCAAGGTCTCCGGCTCCGATGCCCGCGAGAGCCGTGGCGTGCTGTCGCTGCGGGCCCGTGGCGCCGAGGTGCGCATCGGGCACGCCGCCGACGCGCTCGACCTGCTGCCCGGCGGCCCGACGGTCGTGGTCACCACCTACGCGGCCATTCCGAAGACCAATCCAGAACTGGTCGAAGCGAATCGGCGCGACATCCCCGTGCTGATGCGCCCGACCGTGCTCGCCGCGCTGATGCGCGGGCACAGGACCTTGCTGGTCTCGGGTACCCACGGCAAGACCTCGACCACCTCGATGCTGATCGTCACGCTGCAGCACTGCGGCGCCGACCCGTCGTTCGCGGTCGGTGGAGAGCTCAACGAGGCGGGCACCAACGCCCACCACGGCAGCGGTGACATCTTCGTCGCCGAAGCCGACGAGTCCGACGGCTCACTGCTGCAATACGACCCGGACGTCGCGGTGGTCACCAATATCGAATCCGACCATCTGGACTACTTCGGCACCGACGAGGCCTACATCCAGGTCTTCGACGACTTCGCCGACCGGCTCGCCCCCGGCGGCCTGCTGGTGGTGTGTCTCGACGATCCCGGTTCGCTCGCCTTGGCCCAGCGCGTCGCACCGCGCATGGCCGAACGCGGGATCGAGGTCCTCGGTTACGGATCGGGCGATCTCGATGACGCGCCCGTGCCCGTCGGCGCGCGGCTGCTCGACTGGCAGCCGCGCGATGTCGGCGGCATCGTGGAGTTCCAGCTCGACGGCGAGACGATCCCGCGGTCGTTGCGCCTGTCGGTGCCCGGCAGGCACATGGCCCTCAACGCGCTGGCCGCGCTGCTCGCCGCCCGCGCCACCGGCGCCGACATCGACGAGATCGTGCAGGGTCTGGAGGGATTCGGCGGCGTGCACCGCCGGTTCCAGTTCACCGGCCGGGAGAACGGGGTGCGGGTCTTCGACGATTACGCCCACCACCCCACCGAGGTCCGTGCGGTGCTGGAAGCCGCCGCGCAACTGGTCGCCCAGGAAGCGCGGGACGGCGCTCGCCTGCAGCGCGGCCGGGTGATCGTGGTGTTCCAGCCGCATCTGTACAGCCGCACCGCCACTTTCGCCACGGAGTTCGGCACCGCGTTGAGCCTGGCCGACGAGGTGGTCGTCCTCGACGTCTACGGCGCGAGGGAAGACCCGCTGCCCGGCGTCAACGGCGCGCTGGTCGCCCAGTCGGTGACCACACCCGTGCACTACCAGCCGGATATGTCCAAGGTCGGCAAGCAGGTTGCCGCGCTCGCGGGCGACGGTGACGTCGTGATCACCATGGGCGCGGGCGATGTGACGATGCTCGGCAGCCAGATCCTCGACGGCCTGCGGGCCAGGCCGCAGCAGGGCGGCCGGTGAGATTGCCGATGCCCGCCGCGCGCGGGTGGCACGGCTACCGTCTCTGGACGGTGGTCGGGGTGGTCGTGGTGAGTCTGCTGGTGGTGCTGGCCTGGTTCACACCGGCGTTGTCGGTGCGCACGGTGCGCGTCGACGGGCTGTCGGCGGTACCGGAGGCCGACGTGCGTGGTCGGCTCGAAATTCCGGACGGCCGTTCGATGTTACGGATCGATACCACCGCGATCGCCCAGCGCGTCGCCGCGATCCCGAAGGTACGTTCGGTCCGGGTGCAGCGTAAATTCCCCTCGACAGTGCTGGTCACCGTCGTGGAGCGAACACCGGTGGTGTACTTCGACGCTCCGGACGGCGCCCATCTGGTCGACGCCGAGAGCGTCGAATTCGCGATCGAGCCCGAACCACCCATCGGGGTGCCGAAACTGCTCACCGAGGGCTCGTTCACCGGGCCGGCGGCGGCCAGGGCTGCGGTGGATGTGCTGGTCACCCTGCCACCCGCCTTGTCGGTGCAGGTGGGCGAGGTTGTCGCACGGTCGATTTCGGACGTCTCGCTGAGCCTTCGTGATGGCAGGAAGGTAGTGTGGGGCGGCACGGGCGACGGTGAGCGCAAAGCTGCTGTCGTGTTGCCACTACTGACCCGTGAGGGGACCGTGTTCGACGTTTCGAGTCCGAATCTGGTCACGGTAAAGTGAGCGACATTCTTTGTGGCACAAGATTCTGGCTCTCATCTCGGCGCGCCTGCGCCGCGATCGCAGTGGCTGCGAATAGCGTTCCGCAGCAGTCGGATACTTGACATAACGCCAACCCTATGGTTGAGGTTGAGGGTTTAAGATCGAAGGAAGGCGAGAGCCCATGACGCCCCCGCACAACTACCTTGCAGTGATCAAGGTCGTCGGTATCGGCGGCGGCGGCGTGAACGCCGTCAACCGAATGATCGAACAGGGACTCAAGGGAGTCGAGTTCATCGCGGTCAATACCGACGCGCAAGCCCTGCTGATGAGTGATGCCGACGTCAAACTCGATGTCGGTCGTGAGCTCACCCGAGGCCTCGGTGCCGGAGCCGATCCGGAAGTCGGCCGCAAGGCCGCAGAGGACCACAAGGACGAGATCGAAGAGGTGCTCAAGGGCGCCGACATGGTCTTCGTCACGGCGGGCGAGGGTGGTGGCACCGGTACCGGTGGCGCCCCTGTCGTCGCCAGCATCGCCCGCAAGTTGGGCGCCCTGACTATAGGGGTCGTCACCCGGCCGTTCTCCTTCGAAGGAAAACGGCGCGGGAACCAGGCCGAAGTAGGGATCAACCTGCTTCGCGAGTCGTGCGACACCCTCATCGTCATTCCGAACGACCGGCTGCTGCAGCTGGGCGACGCCGCGGTGAGTCTGATGGACGCCTTCCGCTCCGCGGATGAGGTGCTACTCAACGGTGTTCAGGGTATTACCGACCTGATCACCACCCCCGGCCTGATCAACGTCGACTTCGCCGACGTCAAGAGCGTGATGTCGGGTGCCGGCTCGGCACTCATGGGCATCGGCTCGGCGCGGGGCGAGGGTCGTTCGGTGAAGGCGGCCGAGACGGCGATCAACTCGCCGCTGCTCGAAGCCTCCATGGACGGCGCGCACGGTGTGCTGCTCTCGATCGCGGGCGGTTCCGACCTCGGGCTGTTCGAGATCAACGAGGCGGCCTCGCTGGTGCAGGAGGCGGCCCACATCGAGGCCAACATCATCTTCGGTACGGTCATCGACGATTCGCTCGGCGACGAGGTGCGGGTCACCGTCATCGCCGCGGGATTCGACGGTGGCGGCCCGTCTCGGCGGAGTTCGGAGCCCAGCGCGGTCACGACCAGCCGGACCGGGACGAACCCGATCGGTTCCGGCCGCGCGGGGGAGATCGGCCAGGGACGTCCGTCGGAGGCGCCGTCGCGTCCCACCGAGCCCGCCACGGCCGGGGTGTCCGGTGGCCGGGCCGCCGCGCCGAACTACCGCGATACCGAGCGGTACCGGGAGTCGGAGCGTCAGCGGGTCACCGAACGCGCGATGAACCAGGTGAACAACCCGGAAGTGCGCGAAGGCGACGACGACGACGAGATCAACGTCCCGGACTTCATGCGTCGGTAAGCGTTCGCAGACACGAAAAGCGCCCGAACTCCTGTCGAGTTCGGGCGCTTTCGCGTGGTGGGAGGGGATCAGCCCTTGGCGCTGCCGAGGCAGTAAGTGATCTTCGGATCATTGACCACGAGCACCTGGTCGGCGTCCTCGCCGCACAGCTGCTCGTCGACCTGACCGTCGACGCGGGTGACGACCTTGAAGCTGGCGTCGGACGCGGTGCACGGCACGAACTTGTAGCCGGTCATCATGCCCTCGTTGTAGCAGCTGCCCTCCTTGAAGTTCGGGGCCAGACAGAGGAACGCGACCGTGCCGCCGCTGCCGAAGGTCTCCTCGTAGGACGTGTAGTCCTCGTGGCACTCGACCTTCTTGTCGTGGACCTGCACGACCTGGTAGACGGCGTTCTCGGCCGAGCACGGGACCGGCTCGGTCTTGGAGTCGATCACCGACGCCGAGATCACGTTGATGCACTCACCGACCTTCGAGCGGGCGGTGTCGGACTTGCTCGCGTCCTTGGCGACCTCGGTGACCTTGTCGACGGCCGAGCAACTCGCGGCACCGAGTGCCGCGACCGCCAGCAGTGCGAGCGAGAACCGCGAAACCATTCCCTTGCCGGTGAACGTCATGCGAACCTTCTTTCTGCAGAACCTCACCGCGGACCCTTCGGCGGTGTAGGCCCCGATCACCCAACCTCACCCGGCGCCGGCGAGCATCCGGGAAACCACGGTAATTCCGCCGCGGTGGCACCGTTATGCTCTGATCCGGCCGTCCACGGCCGATCTCGCCAGTGAGGTACGGAGTGTCATGTTCGAACGCGCATTCGTCGGCCGCACCGCCGAACTCGCCGCGCTGACGATGACTTTCACCGGCCCGGACGCGCCCTGGTTGCTGCTGGTCGACGGACCGGCCGGAATCGGCAAGTCCCGCTTGATCGCCGAGTTCGTCGGCGCGGCCCGCTGCCGGGTCCTGGTGGTCACCAGCGCCGAGGACGCCCAGTCGCAGCCGCACTATCTCGCCGATGACATCGTCGAACAGGTGGGCGGGAGCACGGGTGATGCGTCCGCGGCGGCACCGAAGGACTCGGGAGTGACGCCGGATTCACGCGACCATGCCGACCTGGTTCGCCACGTGCGGCGTGCGCTCGGCGCGGTCGAGACCCTGCTCGTTGTCGACGACGCGCAGTGGGCAGACCTGGAATCGGTGCGGCTGCTGGCCTTTCTGATCCGGAACCGGCCCGCGCGGGGATTCCGCCTGCTGCTCTCCTTCCGCGACGGCGGTTGCCCACCGTCGATCGCCCGATCGGTGCGCGCGCCGCAGGTGCGGACGGTGCACGTGCGGGTTCCACCGTTCACCGAGGCCGATGTCGACGGGTTGCTGCCGGGGGAGGACCCGGGTCGGCGGGCCAGATTGTTCGCCGCGTCCCATGGCAATCCGCTGTACCTGACGCTGCTCGCCGATCTGCCCGACCGCGAATTGGACCGGGCATTGCACGGGGAGGAACCCGACCCCGCGTCGAACGATTTCGCGGCGCTGGACCGGACGATCCGCGCCGAACTGGCCCAGCTTCCGGATACCGAGCGGCTCGTGGCGCAGGCCATCGCGGTGTGCGGGCTGCCCCCTGACCTCGAACTGTTGTGCTCGACGGCCGATCTCGCGGAGGGTGCGGTGGTCGCGGCGGTGGATGGGCTGGTTCGGCGCGGAGTGGTCAGCATCGGCGACGGCGCGGTGACGTTCGCGCATCCGCTGATTCGCACGGCCGCCTACCGGCTGTCCGGCCACGGCTGGCGAGCGATGGCGCACCGCAGGGCCGCGCTCGCACTGCGCGCACGTGGTGCGTCGATGCCCTCGCGCGCACGTCATCTCGAGCACACGCTCCTCGGTGTCGACGAGCTCGCGGGCGCGGAACTGAGACTGGCCGCCGAACAGGTGCTCGCCGACGCCCCGGCGGCGAGCGCCCGCTGGCTTTCGGCCGCTGTGCGGATCGCGCCCGCGACCGACGACCCGCTCGCCGACGCCTTGGCGCTGGGCCGGGCGCAATTGCTGTCCGGTGCGGCCGCACAGGCGGTGGAGACCCTCGAACCGGCTGCCGCGACCGCGGGTCGGCACCAGTTGGAGGCGCTGCTGCTGTCGGCCCGTTGCGCGCGCATGCTCGGTCGCATCGACCAGGCGCGCACGCTGCTCGCGCACGGTGCGACGCTGCCTCGCCGCCCGGGCGACGGACCGGTGCAACTGGAACTCGCGATCCTGGAAATGCAGGACCGCCAGGACTCCGAGGGCCAGGCCCGCCTCACCGCGCTGTTCGACTCCGATGCCATCGACGACCCGGCCGTCCGCGCCGCCGCGACGGCCCTGCGCTGCCTCGGTCTCCTGGCCGACGCGCGCATCGCCGAGGCCGCCCAGCTCTACGACCCCTGTGGCCGAGCGTTCGGCGTGCTCACCGACACAGTCCTGCGTGAAGTGGTCCACGCCGCCCCCGCGTTCGGCTGGTGCGCGTACTTCCTCGACCGCGACGCCGACGGCCTGCACCACCTGGACCGCGCGATCGCGGTGAGCCGCCGCTTCGGCCGCACCTACGCTCTCGCCGAGCTCCACACGGTCCGCGCCTACTCGCTGGCCAAACTCGGCCGTCTCCACGACGCCATCGCCGCCGCCGATGAAGCCACCGACGCCGCGACCACCTTTGGCTATCCCGACCTGCTCTCCTTCGCAGGCGCGCTGAAACTGCGCACTCTCCAACTGACGGCCCCGCAGGCGGCGGTAACCACCCAGTGGCACACCGTTTCCGCGCTCGCGCGCCCCACCGTGCGCTGGTGGCGCCAGGTTGTGGAGACAACCCTCACCGAAGTCGCCCGCACCCTGGATCTGCCCGCCTGCGCACCCCCACCCCAGAACGGCCGCCCCGGCCCGCTCACCCCGACGCACCTGTCCAGGGCCGCCCGCGCCGCGATAGCCACCGGCGACCTCACCGCCGCCGCGGACCTGATCACTCGTGCCGAAGCGGCCGCCGCGGCGACCAGCCACGCCGTCCACCTCGGCGAGCATTCCGTCGCGACCGTGCAGATCACCCCGGGCAGTGACCTCGGCAGTCAGGTGGGCGCGGCCGCGCTGGCGCGGGCCGACTACGCCGCGACCACGGGCGAGCTGGCCGTCGCGGCAGCGGCTGCCGAGGTAGCGGTCGCGGCGTTCGCGCGTGCCGGAATGGTGGTGAACCGGGCACAGGCCGAATTGATCGCCGGTGTCGTCGCGGGCAGAGGTGGTGATTTCGGTCGCGCGACCAGTCGATTCGCCTCCGCACGCGCGGTCTTCCTCGCCACCGGTGCCACCCGGCTGCTCGACGAGGTGACCACCGAACAACGTCGTCTCGCAGGCGCCCAGCGGGTCGGCCCCCCGGCCGCGCTGACCAGGCGCGAACGCGAAGTCGCCGACCTGGCCGCCAACGGCCACACCAACAAGGCCATCGCCGAGCACCTCTGCCTCAGCCCCCGCACCGTCGAAGACCACCTCAGCCGAGTGCTTCGCAAACTGGGTCTGGCCGGCCGCGCGGGCATCGCGCGCAAGCTCGGCGAGCTCGACATCGCGGAGTCCACCGCGTGACCGGGCGCGCGGGCATCGCCGTAGCGGTCGACGGCGGCGGTCCGTTCGGTGCGGTCGGGCACCTGTCCGCCCTGTCGTTTCGCGCTTGACCGACGTCACTACGCGCGATGACCGCCCGACCCGGTGACCGCACTACGCTCGAACACATGACTTCCGCACCCTCAACCGTGACCGTTCGCCGGGTGACCACCACCCGCGCCGGTGGCTTCTCCGCCGCGCCCTACGACTCGTTCAACCTGGGTGACCACGTCGGTGACGATCCGGAAGCTGTGCGCCGTAACAGGATTCGGCTGGCCGAGGGCATCGGCCTCACTCCCGACCGGCTGGTGTGGATGGAGCAGGTACACGGGCGCACCGTCGAGATCGTCGACGGGCCGCGCGCCGAACCGGTGCCGGTGACCGACGCGCTGGTCACGACCGTGCCGGGACTGGCGCTGGTGGTGCTCACCGCCGACTGCGTGCCGATCCTGCTCTCCGACGACGAGGCCGGCGTCATCGCCGCCGTGCACGCGGGCCGCATCGGCGCCCGGATCGGCATCGTGCCGCGCGTGCTGGACGCGATGGTGTCGGTCGGCGCCCGCGTCGACCGCATCGGCGCCTTCCTCGGCCCCGCCGCCTCGGGTCGTCAGTACGAGGTCCCGGCCGCGATGCGCGCCGACGTCGAAGCCCACCTGCCCGGCAGCGCGACCACCACCGTCCGGAAAACTCCCGGTCTCGACCTGCGCGCGGGCATCCGCCGACAGCTCACCGAGGCGGGGGTCGCCGGAATCGCCGTCGACCCCCGCTGCACCATCGAGGACAAGACCCTGTTCAGCCACCGCCGCGGCGCCCCGACCGGCCGCATCGCCGGCGTGATCTGGATGGATGCCGCCGCATGACGACGGAAACCGCGACGGACCGCACCGCGGAGCTCTCGGCCCGTCTCGACGGGCTGCTCGCGCGCGTCGACGCCGCCGTCGACGCCGCCCGACGCCCGGCGGGCTCGGTCCGTCTGCTCCCGGTGACCAAGTTCTTCCCCGCCACCGATGTGGCCATCCTGCACGCCCTCGGCCGGCGCGAATTCGGTGAGTCGCGCGAGCAGGAAGCCTCGGCGAAGGTCGAGCAGCTGGCCTACGACGATGTCGAATGGCACATGATCGGCCGTTTACAACGCAACAAGGCGCGCTCGGTCGCGCGATGGGCGCACACCGTGGCCTCGGTCGACAGCGAACGTCTGGCAAACGCCCTGGACAGGGCTGCGCAGGACGCACTCGCAGCCGGCGAGCGTATCGCGCCGCTGCGGGTGCTGCTGCAGGTGAGCCTGGACGCCGACCCCGGACGCGGGGGTGTCGCACCGGCCGATCTGCTCGCCCTGGCCGACCTGGTAGCGAAGGCGCCCGGGCTGCATCTGGCCGGTCTGATGGCGATTCCGCCCCTTGACGCCCCGAGTGATGTGTCGTTTGCGAATCTTGCGACATTGCACACTTCGCTGCTCGCGCAACACGCCGAAGCCACCGAGCTTTCTGCAGGTATGTCGGGTGATTTGGAGATTGCGGTCGAACACGGTTCGACGTGTGTGCGTGTCGGAACCGCCCTGATGGGCGCGCGACCGATAACCTCGGCGTAGCAAAGAAACCTCACCAGTCACATTCGACACATACGATTGGGCTGAAGAGGCGCTGAGCAAGAACTTCAACACCCGGCCGCCACCGGGGCCGAAGGAAGGTCGACCAGATGAGTACCCTGCATAAGTTCAAGGCGTACTTCGGCATGGTTCCGCTCGATGAGTACGAAGACGACTACGTCGACGATCATGCCCCTCGCGGCGTCGAGGAGCGCGCGGGTCGCGTTCGTCCGCGCAGCTACGACCGTTATGCCGAAGACCGCTACGGCGCCGACCGTTTCGAGGACGAGGCCGACGACTTCCCGCAGCCGGCATACAAGTCGGCCTACCAGGCGCGTCGCGACGACTATGTCGCCGACACCTACGCCGACGATCGCTACGAGACGCCGCGTCGCCCCACCAGGATCGAAACGGCGCCGTCGTCGGGCCGGTCCTTCCGGGCAGGCGGTGTCGCACCCGGTATGCGCGGCTCCACTCGTGGTGCGCTCGCGGTCGATCCCGACGCCGAGGAGCGCAGGCTGGAGGAGCGCTTGCGCCCCGAGCCCGCCCCCGCGCGGCGTCCTGGGATCTTCGAGGACGGAGGTCCCTTGTCCAAGATCACCACGCTGCGTCCGCGCGATTACAGCGAGGCCAGGATCATCGGTGAACGGTTCCGCGAAGGGAATCCGGTCATCATGGACCTGGTCGACCTGAGCAATGCCGATGCCAAAAGGCTGGTCGATTTCGCGGCCGGACTCGCTTTCGCGCTGCGTGGTTCGTTCGACAAGGTGGCGACGAAGGTGTTCCTGCTCTCACCGGCCGATGTCGACGTATCAGCGGAAGAACGCCGCCGCATCGCCGAAAACGGCTTCTACAACCAGAAATAGAGAACGCACACCGGATACCGAGATGGCCGCCCGCGCACTGCGCGGCGCGGCCATTTTGCACCATGCCGATTTTGCGGCAGAGTGAAGCCGTGGCCCTGTTCGCGGTTCTGTACCTCGTGCTTTTCATCTTCTGGCTGTTGCTCATCAGTCGGGTGATCGTCGAGTTCATTCGCAGTTTCGCGCGCGACTGGCGCCCGACCGGTGTGGTGGTGATCGTCCTCGAGGTGATCTTCACCGTTACCGACCCCCCGGTGAAACTGCTGAGGCGGTTGATACCTCCTGTGAATCTTGGGGGGATTCGTCTCGATCTTTCGATAATGGTCCTGCTCTTCCTCGTCTTCATCCTGATGTCGATCGTGGGTAGGCTCGGTCAGCCCGTGACCTCCGTGTGACACAATGAATCGAGAAGACCGCTTGCTAGTTCTCCAAAAGACGCGTGAAGGGATCCTTCGATGCCGCTGACTCCTGCCGATGTGCACAACGTCGCGTTCAGCAAACCGCCGATCGGTAAGCGCGGCTACAACGAGGACGAGGTCGATGCCTTCCTGGATCTCGTCGAACAGGAGCTTTCGCGCCTGATCGAGGAGAACGCCGACCTGCGTCAGCGGGTCGCCGAACTCGACACCGAGCTGGCCGACGCCAAGAAGAACCGTGGTCCTGCCCCGGTCAGCGCCGTGAAGGCGCCCGTGCAGCAGGCACCTCCTCCCGCGCCGGAACCTGTTCCGCAGCCGGTTCCCGTCGCGCCGCCCGCTCCGATGCCCGTCGCGGCGCCGGCGCAGAACAACGGCCCGGACGCGAACATGCAGGCCGCGAAGGTGCTCACCCTGGCGCAGGAGATGGCCGACCGCCTGACCACCGACGCCAAGACCGAGGCCGAGGGGCTGCTCTCGAACGCGCGAGCAAACTCCGAGCGACTGGTCGGCGACGCCCGCACCCGTTCGGAAGCGATGATCGCCGACGCGCGTCAGAAGTCCGACGCGATGCTGGCCGACGCGCAGAACCGCTCCGACACCCAGATCCGGCAGGCCAAGGACAAGGCAGAGGCGCTCACCGCCGACGCCGAGCGTCAGCACGCCGAGATCATGGCCACGATCACTCAGCAGCGCACGGTGCTGGAAAGCCGCATCGAGCAGCTGAAGACCTTCGAGCGCGAGTACCGCGTGCGCCTGAAGTCCTACCTGGAATCGCAGCTGGAAGAGCTCGAGAACCGTGGGTCGGCCGTGCCGGTCGACGGTGGCGAGTTCGCGGGCGAAACCAACGGTTCGGCCAACAGTCTGGCTCCGGCTTCCTTCGCCAAGGGCGGCAAGTAAACTGGTTCCCGAGTCGCGCGACGCAGCGCGTCGCGTGATTCGGGAATGCCCAGTTATCGTCGGGCTGCTCGGTTGGCTTGGGAGTCACCATGCTCGTCTTGACGCTTGTTCTAGCGGCGATCGGCTTCGGACTGCTCGTCGCGGCGCTCGCCACCGGTTCGGTGGTGTGGGCGTGGGGATGCATTCTGATCTGCGTAGTCGGTGCCGCGAGTTTGCTCGTGAGCGCGCTGGCCACCCGAAAACCCGAGAGCGAACCGGCCTCACCCGGCCGACACGCCCGGCGGAACTGAACGGGCGCGGAATATCCACTGGACGCGCCCGGTTAGAATCGAACTACACATAGCGCTGATCCGGCTATCACCGGGGAGCTTTCGGAAGAACGGCGCGCAGCGCTCAGTAGAACCGAACGGGTGAGCCCGTCACAGCTCACACAACGAGAGGCCTGAACCCTTCGCAGGGAGTGGATCAGGCAAACGGGGTGGTACCGCGGTACGGCGCACCGGCGCCGACATCGTCCCCGTGCCCACATCTCGCGCTCACGGCGCGGCGGCACGAGGAGCAGATCCGCGATGGCGGACGAGACAACTACCGGTAGCGCATACCCCCGGGTCGATTTCGGCGCGGCTGCGGGCGCGACGTTCCCGGAGCTCGAAACCCAGGTGCTCGACTACTGGGCTCGCGACGACACCTTCCGCGCCAGCATCGACAATCGCGACGGTGAGGGTGAGTTCGTCTTCTACGACGGGCCCCCGTTCGCCAACGGCCTGCCGCACTACGGCCACCTGCTGACCGGCTACGTCAAGGACCTGATCCCGCGCTTCCAGACCATGCGCGGCAAGAAGGTCGACCGCCGCTTCGGCTGGGACACCCACGGTCTGCCCGCCGAGATCGAAGCCGAGAAGCAGCTCGGCATCACCGACAAGGCCCAGATCGACGAGATGGGGCTGGCCGAGTTCAACGCCGCCTGTAAGTCGTCGGTGCTGCGCTACACCGGTGAGTGGCGCGATTACGTCACCCGGCAGGCCCGCTGGGTCGACTTCGACAACGACTACAAGACCCTCGACCTCGACTTCATGGAGTCGGTCATGTGGGCGTTCAAGTCACTGCACGAGAAGGGCCTGATCTACCAGGGCTTCCGCGTGCTGCCCTACAGCTGGTACGAGCAGACGCCGCTGTCGAACCAGGAGACCCGCCTCGACGACGCGTACAAGATGCGCCAGGACCCCGCGGTCACCGTCGACATGCGCCTGTCCGTCCCCGCCGAGCACCCGTTCGCCGCGCTGGACGGCGCGAACGCGCTGATCTGGACCACCACGCCGTGGACTTTGCCGTCCAACCTCGCGATCGCGGTGCACCCCGACGTGCGCTATGTGCACGTGCGCGGCGCCGACGACAAGCGCTACCTGCTCGCCGCCGAACGTCTGTCGCACTACAGCCGCGAACTGGGCGAGGAGCCGGAGGTGCTCGGCGAGTACGACGGTGCGGCCCTGGCCGACCTGTCCTACGCCCCGCCGTTCGACTTCTTCGTCGGCCACCCGAACTCGCACCGCGTGCTCACCGCCGACTACGTCACCACCGACTCCGGCACCGGCATCGTCCACCTCGCACCGGCTTTCGGTGAAGAGGACATGGACGTGGCCTCGGCCAACGGCATCGAGATCGTCCAGCCACTGGACCCGGCGGGCAAGTTCACCTCGATGGTGCCGCCGTACGAGGGTCTGATGGTCTTCGACGCCAACCCGGTGATCATCAAGGACCTCAAGGCCGCCGGAAAGCTGTTGCGGCACGAGACGATCGAGCACTCGTACCCGCACAGCTGGCGCTCCGGTCAGCCGCTGATCTATATGGCCGTGCCGTCCTGGTTCGTCGCGGTCACCAAGTTCCGCGACCGGATGGTGGAGCTGAACCAGCAGATCAGCTGGGTGCCCGAGCACATCCGCGACGGACAGTTCGGCAAGTGGCTCGAAGGCGCGCGCGACTGGAACATCAGCCGAAATCGCTACTGGGGCAGCCCGATCCCGGTCTGGGTCTCCGACGATCCGGCCTACCCGCGCGTGGACGTCTACGGTTCGCTGGACCAGCTCGAAGCCGACTTCGGCGTGCGCCCCACCGACCTGCACCGCCCGCACATCGACGACCTCACCCGGCCCAATCCCGATGACCCGACCGGGAATTCGACGATGCGCCGGGTCCCCGAGGTGCTCGACTGCTGGTTCGAGTCGGGCTCGATGCCCTACGCCCAGGTGCACTACCCGTTCGAGAACAAGGAGTGGTTCGACAGCCACTTCCCCGGCGATTTCATCGTCGAGTACAACGGGCAGACTCGCGGCTGGTTCTACACGCTGCACGTGCTCTCGACCGCGCTGTTCGACTCGCCGTCGTTCAAAACCGTGGCCGCGCACGGCATCGTGCTCGGTGAGGACGGCCTGAAGATGTCGAAGTCGAAGGGCAACTACCCCGACGTCAACGAGGTATTCGACCGCGACGGTTCCGACGCCATGCGCTGGTTCCTGATGAGCTCGCCCATCCTGCGCGGTGGCAATCTCATCGTCACCGAGCGTGGCATCCGCGAGGGCGTGAGCCATGCGATGCGGCCGCTGTGGAACGCGTGGACCTTCCTGCAGCTCTACGCCTCGAAGCCCGGTGTGTGGCGCACGGATTCGCCGAATGTGCTCGATCGCTACATCCTGGCCAAGCTCGCGGTCACCCGCGACGTGGTCACCGAGGCGCTGGAGACCTACGACATCGCCGGTGCCGCCGACGAGTTGCGTGGGTTCGCCGACGCGCTCACCAATTGGTATGTGCGCCGGTCGCGTTCGCGGTTCTGGTCCGAGGATCGCGACGCGGTCGACACCCTGCACACGGTGCTGGAGGTGGTCACCCGGCTCGCGGCGCCGCTGCTGCCGCTGATCACCGAGGTGATCTGGCGCGGGCTCACCGGCGAGCGCTCGGTGCACCTCACCGACTGGCCGACCGAGACCGAGCTGCCGCACGATCCCGACCTCGTCGCCGCCATGGACGAGGTGCGGGTCGTGTGCTCGACGGTGCTGAGCCTGCGCAAGGCGCAGAACCTGCGGGTGCGGTTGCCCCTGGCCGAGGTCACCATCGCCGCGGCCGATGCCGAGCGGCTCGCGCCGTTCACCGAGCTGATCGCCGACGAGGTCAACGTCAAGAAGGTCGACCTGACCACCGACGTCTCCGCGCACGGCAGGTTCGAGCTGGTCGTGAACGCGCGCGCCGCTGGCCCGCGCATCGGCAAGCAGGTCCAGACGGTGATCAAAGCCGTGAAGGCGGGGGAGTGGAGCGAGTCCGCCGACGGTGTCGTCACCGCCGCGGGGATCACCCTGCTGCCCGAGGAGTACACCCAGCGTCTGGTGGCCGCCGAACCCGAGTCCACCGCCGCCCTGCCCGGCAATGCCGGCCTGGTGGTGCTGAACTCGGTGGTCACCGAGGATCTGGAGGCCGAGGGCTGGGCCCGCGACCTGATCCGCGACCTGCAGGAAACCCGCAAGTCGCAGGGGCTGGAGGTGTCCGACCGGATCAGTGTGGTGCTGGACGTACCCGCCGAGCGGGCCGAGTGGGCCGCGACCCACCGCGACCTGATCGCCGGGGAAATCCTCGCCACCGCACTGGCTTTCGGTGATGCCGGTGCCGATGCCGCCGAGATCACGGGCGGCGTGAAGGTGTCGGTCACGAAGGTCTAGTACTTCGAGACAGCGAAAGGGCGGGACCTGCCGGTCCCGCCCTTTTTCGCGTGAATGCGGTTACTCGACAACCAGTTCCACCGGGATGTTGCCCCGAGTGGCGTTGGAGTACGGGCACACCTGGTGGGTCGCCTCGATGAGCTGCTGCCCCTGCTCGTTGTGCAGGTGCTCGGGCAGTTCCACGCGCAGCACGACCGAGAGTCCGAATCGGCCGCCGTCGAGGGGGTTCAGGCCGACTTCGGCGGTCACCGACGCGTCGTCGGCGTCCAGCTTCATCCGCTTGGAGACCAACTGCAGCGCACTGGCGAAACAGGCCGAATAGCCCGCCGCGAAGAGTTGCTCCGGGTTGGTGCCCGCGCCGTCGCCGCCCATCGCCTTGGGGCGGGCGAGCGTCAGGTCGAGCACGCCGTCGTCGGTGTAGGAACGGCCGTCGCGGCCGACCGAGGTGGCTACTGCGGTGTAGATGGGTGCCATGGTGTCCTCCTAGACAGACTTGTCTGTTCGTTTGTGTCCTCAGAGTAGACAGACCTGTCTGGTATCGTCAAGGGAAAGCGCTGAATCCCGGAAAGGACACAGGTCAGGCGATGAGTGCGGCTCGTGAACGTCTGCTCGATACGGCAACCCGGTTGTTCTATACCGAGGGTGTCCACACGGTGGGCATCGACCGGATCATCGCCGAGGCCGGCATCGCCAAGGCCACGTTCTACCGGCACTTCAAGAGCAAAGACGACCTGGTAGTCGCCTATTTGCAGCGCGAATACGCGCGCCAGCGCGAGGCGCTGGAATCGGTCGAGGGCGAAGGCTTCGCCGCGGTCACCACCATCTTCGACGCGCTCCGTGACATCAGTTGCGGCCCCGGCTTCCGTGGCTGCCCTTTCCTCAACGCCGCCGTCGAATTCACCGACCCGCAACACCCGGTCCGCCGCGTCGTCGACGACTACCGCACCTGGTTCCGTGAACTCATGGCCGAACACCTCCGCGCCGGCGGTCACTCCGCCCCCGACGACGCGGCCCGCGCCCTGCTGCTCACCCGCGACGGCGTCACCATCAGCGGCGGCGTAGGCGACAACGACACCGTGCGCGCCGGCATCGAGGCGGCGCTGAAACTCATCGGCTGATCACGCGAGAAGACGGGGAACTCGCCGGGTGCGCCCATACGGCCCGGCTACCTCCTGGCCACGCCGTCACGACCGGCGGAAGTCGGGGAGAGGCCGCACAGTCGTGCAGAATTATGGCGTTACTGCTGATGCGCATGGAACCGCTGAGGCGACAGTGACTGCTCGTGACGTTTGTCCTGTGGAAACGGTGCCGCGCCGATGATGGCGACATCCCGGCGCGACACCGGATCAGTGGGTGGCTCACCCGGATCAGGCGATGCCGCCCGATAGCCGACCAGCCGGAAGCTCCGCTCCCGGCCGTGAGGAAGGGCGCGCACATGAAGCGAGAACTCCTGGGACGGTTGGCCTTCGGCTTCGTCGCCACCGTCACCACCACCATCGTCCTCGCTGGGCCCGCGTGGTCGCAGCCGGGCAGCTCGTCGGGCTCGGGGACGTCAGGTTCCTCGTCGGGTAGTTCCAGTGGCTCCGGCATGATTCCGCTGCCCAGCGCCACCGGCATCGGCGCGCTCACCGCCGCCATGACCCAGCTCGGCAAACCCTACGAGTGGGGCGCCATGGGGCCGCACTCCTGGGACTGCTCGGCGCTGGTCCAGTGGGCGTTCCGGCAGGTCGGCGTCACCTTGCCACGCACCACGTGGGAGCAGGCGAAGGTCGGCCTCCCGGTGACCTTCGGCGGCCTGGCACCCGGCGATGTCGTCATCCTCAACGGCGACGGCTCCCACGTCGGCATCTACGCGGGCATGGGCCAGCTGCTCGACGCCCACGACTGGGGCGTCCCGGTCGGCCTGCACCCGTTGCGCGAATTCGATATCTTCGCGATTCGCCGGTTCTAGTTCTCGTCCACCAGCTGACGCAACAGCGGGCCGTATTCGGGATGGGCCAGTGCCGAGGCGAACTGGGCCACCAGGTAGTCGGCGGGGTTGCCGGTGTCGTACCAGCGGCCCTGGATGACCTGGCCGTACACCGCGTGCTCGGCGGCGTAGTTGTTGATCGCGTCGGTCAGGTACACCTCGCCGGTCTGGTGGGTGTACCAGTTCTCGGTCTGGATGCGCAGCTCGTCGATGATGCCCGGCGTCACCACGTAGCCACCGATCGCCGCGAAGGCCGACGGCGCGTCTTCGGGCTTGGGCTTCTCCATCAGGCCGGAGATGCGCAGCAGCCCGTCGTCGAGGTCCTCACGCACCACGGGCACGCCGTAGCGCTGCGATTCGCCCGGCGACATCGGCAGCAGCGCCAACACCGGGCATCCGGTGGATTCGTAGGCGGTGATCAGCTGCTGAGCGCGCGGTACCTCGGCGACGAACACGTCGTCGGGCCACAGCACCAGCATCGGTTCGTCGCCCAGATGACGTGCGGCGTTGAGCACCGGCGTGCCGTTGCCGTACGGGCCGTGCTGGTCGAGGTAGGTGATGTGGCCCTCGCGGGAGAGCTCGCCGACCTCCTCCACGGCGTCGGCGTAGGCGGACTTGCCGTCGGCGCGCAGCTGCGCGACCAGTGCCGGATTCGGCCGGAAGTGATCCTGGATCAACGACTTGCCGCTGCTCACGACGATGGTGATGTCGGTGATCCCGGAGGCCACCAACTCACGCACGGTGTGCTCGATGACCGGTTTGTCCCCGACCGGCAGCATCTCCTTCGGCGTCGCCTTGGTCAGCGGAAGCAGCCGGGAGCCGATTCCCGCCGCCGGAATGACAGCCTTGCGGATCTTCATCTCCCGATCATCACATATTCGGCTGTGTGATCGGTGTGCGACGGCTGGCAACGGGCTCGAGGAATTGTCGGTGACCCGGCGTAGATTGCGCTCGTGAGCACTCACACTCCTGCCGCCGGGGCTCCGGCCAGGCCAGATGCGGCGGTCACCGCCCGTCGCTGGGTGCTGCACATCGATATGGACGCTTTCTTCGCCTCGGTCGAACAATTGACCAGACCCACGCTGCGCGGCCGTCCGGTCCTCGTAGGTGGGGCGAGCCAGCGTGGCGTCGTCGCGGGGGCCAGCTACGAGGCTCGGGTCTACGGCGCGCGTTCGGCCATGCCGATGCACCAGGCCCGGCGGCTGATCGGCGTGTCGGCGGTGGTCGTCCCGCCGCGTGGCGCGCTGTACTCGGTGCTGAGCGGGCAGGTGTTCGACGCGTTGCGCAGCTGTGTCCCGGTGCTGGAGACGCTGTCGTTCGACGAGGCCTTCGCCGAACCGGCCGAGCTGGCGGGAGCGAGTGTCGCGCAGGTCGAGGACTACTGCGCGATGCTGCGCGCGCTCGTCCGAGCGCAGACCGGGCTCACCGCCTCGATCGGCGCGGCGACCGGGAAACAACTCGCCAAGATCGGCTCCGGTCTCGCCAAACCCGACGGGATGCGGGTCATCTCGCCCTCGGAACAGGGCGAGCTGCTCGCCTCGCTGCCGGTGCGCAAGCTGTGGGGGATCGGCCCGGTAGCCGAGTCGAGGCTGCGCAGCCTCGGCATCGAGACGGTCGGCGCGTTCGCCGCGCTGCCGGAATCGGAGGCGGTCTCGACCCTCGGCGGCAGCATGGGCGCCGCCCTGCACCGGCTCGCGCGCGGGATCGACGACCGGCCGGTCACCGAACGCGCCGAGGCCAAGCAGATCAGCGCCGAGAACACCTACGAGCGCGACATCGTCACGATGGCCGACCTGCGGGCCGCCGTCACCGCGATGGCCGCGTCGGCGCATCGCAGACTCGAACGCGACGGCCGTGCCGCCCGCACCGTGGTCCTCAAGCTCAAGAAGTCCGATATGGGCATCGTGACCAGGTCCTTCACCCTGCCGTACGCCACCGCCGACCTGACCACCCTGGCCGCGGCCGCGCAGCGTTCGGCGATCGATCCCGCGGAGCTGGGCCCGATCCGGCTCGTCGGCGTCGGGTACGGGGGATTGTCGCTGGTGCGCCAGGAATCGCTGTTCCCCGAACTGGATCAGGCGGTACCCGCCGATCTCGGCACCGTCGAGGATCCGCCGCCGCCGTCGCCGGACGAGCCGAATCTGCCTGCGGGACTGTGGTTTCCTGGCATGGATGTGCATCATCCGGAATTCGGGCACGGCTGGGTGCAGGGCGCGGGCTACGGCGTGGTGACCGTGCGTTTCGAGACCAGCTCGACAGGTCCCGGTGCGGCGCGTACCTTTCCAGCCGACGACACGGGGCTGACACGGGCCGATCCGCTCGCCAGTCTCGCGTGAAGAGTAGCCTCGGCTACCGCGATGGAACGACTCCCACCTCGAACGCAAAGGACGAGCAGTTGAAGCTTCGTACGACCGGACGTGTAGCGATCGCCGGACTGGCCGTGGTCGCCGCCCTCGGCCTGAGCGCGTGCAGCGACGACAAGGGTGACAAGCCCGCCGCCAAAGCCACCACGAGCGCGAAGGCTTCGGCTTCGGCGGCCGCGGACCTGCCCCCCGTGCCGACCGTGGAACAACTCAACCAGCAGCTCACCACCGCGCTGGATCCCTCGGTCCCCAACGACCAGAAACTGGACTTCGTGCAGGGCGGCGAGGCCGACCCCGAGCTGCCGAACCGCTTGGCCCAGGCCGCCTCGGACGCCAATGTCCAGGTGCAGGTCACCGAGGTGACCTCCTTCGGTGACAGCGTCAACGCCAAGGCCAACTTCACCGTCAACGGCCAGACCAACGTCGTCGACGTGCCGTTCGTGGCCGAAGACGGCAAGTGGAAGGTCCAGAAGTCGTGGGCCTGCGGCATGATGACCAACCTGGGCCAGACCTCGGTCGCCTGCCCCTGATCTGCCACGCTCGAGCCCCGTTCGGATGTTTCCGGGCGGGGCTTTCGCGTGTGAGTCGCGACGGTGTTTCGCCTGCTGCCGGTGGCGCGGCTACTATCGGGCCCCGTGGTAGAGACGATCGTGCGGCAGGGGCATCCGCCCAAGGATGTGTCGGAGCCGGCGCGACGTGATCGCCCGGGGTGGGCGCGCATCGTCGCGATCGTCGCGGGACTGATCGGCATTCTCAGCGCCGCGGTGATCCCGTTCCTGCCCGTGCGGGTCGACGCCGCGACGGTGTCCTGGCCCCAGCAGGGGTCGCCCGCCGCGGTCGAATCGCCGCTCGTCGCCTACGCGCCCGCCGCTCTCTCGGCGACGGTGCCGTGTGCCGCGCTGAGTTCGCTGGCCGCGACCGGCGGTGTCGCGGTCTCGACCGTGCCGCGGCAATCGGCCGATATGGAGAAGTACGGCTTCGTCGTGAAGGTGGTCGCCGACACCGCCGAACGCCCCGGCCGGGTGGACGTGGTCTCGCGCTCGACCCTGGTGTGGACGGCACCGCTCGCCGACGTGCTCGACCGGTCCTGCGCGCTGACGATCGCGATCACTCCGCAGGAATCCACGGTCACCACAACAGGTCTCGGTGCGGGCGCCGCCGTGGCCGCCGATCTGCGTCCCCAGGTCGTGGGCGTTTTCAGTGAACTCACCGGCGCCGCCCCCGCCGACCTCGCGGTGCGCGTCGATGTCGACGCCCGCTACACGTCGTCGCCGACCTGGCTCAAACTGGCCGCCATCGTGCTGTGCCTGCTGGCCACCGCGGTGTCGTTGTTCGCCCTGCACCGTCTCGACGCCCTCGACGGCCGCTCCGCGCGCCGGTTCCTGCCGCAACGCTGGTGGCGGCTGCGCCCGGTCGACTGGCTGGTGTTCGCGGTGCTGCTCGTCTGGCATTTCATCGGCGCCAACACCTCCGACGACGGCTACATCCTCGGAATGGCGAGGGGCGCGCGCAGTTCGGGCAACATGTCCAACTACTACCGCTGGTTCAGCGTCGACGAGGGCCCGTTCTACACCCCGTACGTCGACATCATCGGCTGGCTCACCCACATCTCCGCGGTCAGCCCGCTGGTCCGGCTGCCTGCCCTCGGTGCGGGCGTGCTCACCTGGTGGTTGATCAGCCGCGAAGTGCTGCCCCGCCTCGGCGTCGCAGTGCGCCGTGAACGCATCGCCACCTGGACCGCGGCCTTCGTCTTCCTGGCCTTCTGGCTGCCCTACAACAACGGGCTGCGTGCGGAATTCGTTGTCGCGCTGGGCGTTCTGGTCACCTGGGTATCGGTTGAACGAGCGATCGCGACCCGGCGGCTCGTGCCGTTCGCCGTCGCGGTGATCGTGGCCGCCTTCACCCTCACCGGCGCACCCTCGGGCCTGATCTGCCTCGGCGCGCTGGTGGCCGGTGCGCGCGTCGTCACCGCGATGATCGTGACGCGGTCGAAGTCGGTGGGCTACCTCGCGCAACTGCTGCCGATCCTGGCCGCGGGCACGGTGGTGCTCACCGTCGTCTTCGCCGACCGGACGTTCGCGGGGGTGCGGGAGATGTTCGCCGTGCACAGCGTGATCGGGCCGGGGGAGTCCTGGTTCTTCGAGTTCCTGCGTTATCAATATCTTCTGCAGCTCAATGCTGATGGCTGGCTGACCAGGCGATTCGGTGTCTTCGCGATGCTGATCGGCCTGATCGTGTGCACTGCCGTCATGCTGCGGCGCGGCGGCCATATCCCCGGCATCGCCGTCGGCCCGACTCGGCGCATGCTCGGCATCACCCTCGCCGCCATGGTGCTGATGATGTTCTCGCCCACCAAGTGGACCCACCAGTTCGGCGTGTTCGCGGGCCTGGCCACCTGTGTCGCCGCGGTGACGGCGGTCGCGGTGAGCGCGCACGTCCTGCGGCCGATGCGCAATCGCGCGCTGTTCGCCGCGGGTGTCTTCTTCGCCCTCGCCATGACCTGGGTCGGCGCCAACGGCTACTGGTATGTCTCTTCGTGGGGGATCCCCTGGTGGGACAAGCCGCCGACCGTCGCCGGATACGGCGTCTCGACCTTGTTCGTCGGTCTGACCCTGCTCGCGCTCGCCGCGGCGGCGTGGTACCACGTCCATCCGAACCTGAACCCGAAGGCCAAGGTCGGCTGGTTCGCGGGGACACCCGTTCTCGCTGTCGCCGCCGCGCTGATGGTGCTGTTCGAGGTGGCCTCGTTCGCCAAGGCCACTGTCGCCCAGTACCCCGCGTACTCCCTCGCCGGCTCCAACCTCTCCGCCGCCTTCGCCGGTGGGTGTGGGATGGCCGACGAGGTGCTCGTCGAAACAGACCCGAACGCCTCGATGCTCGCGCCGCTGTCCGGCGACCTGACCAGCACGATGAACGGCACCGACTCGACCGGCTTCCGGGCCGGCGGTGTCGCGCCGGTGCTCACCTCCGACGAGGTGGAATCGACCACCGGCCAAGCGAATTCGGTATCCGACGACCCCGACAAGCTGCGCGACGCCTCCACCTCGGCGGGCTCGGAATCACGACAGGGCTCGCTGCAACTGCCCTTCGGTCTCGACCCCGCGACCCCGGTTCTCGGCAGTTACCGCCCCGGCACCCAGGAGCCCGCGGCGCTGACCACGGGCTGGTTCCGGCTGCCCGACGGCCCGCGCGGCCCGCTGCTGGCGATGTCGGTGGCAGGCCGGATCCGCTCGGTCGACGCCGACGGCATCGTCCACCCCGGCCAGGAACTGGCCCTCGAATACGGCACCGCCGCGGCCGACGGCACTGTCACCGTGACCGGCCAGATCGCGCCGACCGATATCGGCCCGGCGCCGATGTGGCGCAATCTGCGTGTCCCGATGGATCAGCTGCCGTCCGAGACCAGCGTGGTCCGCTTGGTCGCCGTTGACAAGGACCTCGGCCCCGACCAGTGGCTCGCGCTCACCCCGCCGCGCATGCCGCAGACCACCACGCTCAGCGCGCTGGTCGGCCGTGAGGCGCCGGTGCTGCTGGATTGGGCTGTGGGACTGCACTTCCCGTGCCAGAACCAGATGCCCACCTACAACGGCATCGCCGAACTCCCCGAATACCGCATCCTGCCCGACCGCAACGGCGCCACCATCACCAACCTCTGGCAGGGCCACGACGGTGGCGGCCCGCTCGGCTGGACCCAGCTCCTCTTCACCGCCCGCACCCTGCCGACGTACCTGAACAACGACTGGGACAGGGACTGGGGCTCCCTCGAGCAGTACCTTCCCCTCGACGCCACCGCCGGCCCCGCGAAGGTCACCGTCGACTCCGAAAACCGCTGGGGCACCTGGACCCCCGGCCCGATCATCACCGCCTGGTAGTCATACCGGTGGACAGCTGATCACCACGCTGTCAGGGGAGCATCGCCGAGTGCGGTCCGCCACCACGGTGGGGTGATCGGCTGCCCACCTTCAGCGGGAGTTGGTGGCGATGCGCAGAGCCAGATCGGGGAGGTCGGCGCCGGTGAGGCCGGGGTAGCCGTGGAGGATGGCGCGCCAGCGGGCGGGGACCGCCGAGGCGCCCCAGCGGGCGCCGAGGAGGCCCCCCGCGATGGCCGCGGTGGTGTCGGTGTCGTTTCCGGCACGGACACACGCCTCCAAGGCGAGCGGAAGGTGCTCCGGCGTCGACTGATCGGTGGTCGTGATCGCCCACCACGCGGTCTGGAGGGCGTGCACGACCCAGCCGTTGTTCGGGAAGTCGGCGGGCGTGCCCTTCTCCGCTTCGTCGAGACGGTCGGTCCAATAGGCGGACTGCGGTGAGCCGCTGACGTATTCGCGAACGCCGTCGAAATCGGCGTTCAGTACCGCATGCCGGATCGCGTAGGTCCACATCTTGCACGCCTCGACAGCGTTGTCGTCGTAGTGCGTGAGCAACCCGACCCGGCCCGCCGCCGCGACGCATTCGGCGGCGTCGTCGAGATAGGCCAGCGCGACCGGCGCGGTCCGCATCAGCGAGCCGTTGCCGCCGGTTCGGCCGGTGAGCGACATCGCCACCGCCTGCATGTCCAGTGCGGAGGAAGGTCTGGCGGACAACACGTTTCGCGTCTGGTTCCCGATGTCCGGCGGCTTCGAGTCGTACCAGGAGACGAACCCGGCCGCGACCGCGTCGAGATCGATGCCCGGCCCACTGGACGCGGCTACCGCCACGGCGACCGACATCGACGTATCGTCGGTCCACTCGCCCGGCGCCCAGTCGAATACCCCGCCGCCGATCATGTCGATCACAGTGTCCGGTCCGGGATGTGTGAACTCGTAGCCTGCCCCCAGCGCGTCGCCGGCGGCGGTACCGACCAGCACGCCGGCGACCCGATCCGAGTACCCCGCATCGTGCACAGAATCCACCCCTCTCGGGTGTGCCCACTATCCGATTGTCCGATGGGCAAGCCTACCGGTCGGCTTGTGGTCCACCGGCGATTCATGCCGGTGTGACACCGAATCGAGCTTCGGGTGTGACACCGAACGGGCTAGTGCGTGGCCGCGTCCGCCGTCTCGGCCACCGAGAGCTGCCTGGTGCGGCGCGCACGCAGCAGGGCGTCGGTGGTGAACACCGCCAGCGCCGTCCAGATCAGGGCGAATCCGGCCCAGCGTGACACGGGCATGGGTTCGTGCATGACCGCCACCCCCCAGGCCATCTGCAGGGCGGGGGTGAGGTATTGCAGGATGCCCATGGTCGAGAGCGGGACCCGCTTGGCCGCCACGGCGAACAGCAGCAGCGGCAGCAGCGTGACGGGCCCGGTCGCCAGCATGAGACCGAAATGAGCGGGGCTGGAGGTCATCTCGCCGCGGCCGGTGGCTATCAAGACGATCAGAAAGGCCAGGGCGAACGGCACGGCGACAATCCCCTCGGCCGCGATGCCGGGGAGCGCGTCGAGCCGGATCACCTTCTTCACCAGCCCGTAGGCGGCGAACGAGCAGGCCAGGATCAGCGCGATCACCGGCGGCCTGCCGTAGTCGACGGTCAGCACCACCACCGCCAGCGCGCCCAGCCCCAACGCCACCCACTGCGCCCTGGTGAGCCGCTCCCGGAACAGCAACACGCCGATGGCGACGGTGACCAGCGGATTGATGAAGTAGCCGAGCGCGCATTCGACGATGTGCCCGGTGGTGACGCCGAAGACGTACACGCCCCAGTTCAGCGACAAGGCCGCCGAGGCCGCGGCCGCCAGGCGCCAGGTTCTGGCATCGATGCCGCGCAGGTTCCCCAGCCGTCCCGTCAGCGTGAGTACCAGCAGGACCACGACCAGCGTCCACACGATCCGCTGTGCCACCACCTCGGCGGGGGAGGCGAACGACAACAGCCCGAAGAAGGCGGCGAACGAACCCCAGATGAGGTAGGCCCCCGCCCCGAAAACGACACCGGGCGGGGATGAGCTGCGCTGCATTCATCCCATGTTACGACCGGCTAATCTGGCGAGCATGTCCATTTCCGTGCAGGAACCGGCGGCTGCCGGGCTCACCGCCGCACAGGTCGACGAGCGCCGCCGCGACGGGCGCACCAACGATGTCCCCGCCAGGGCGAGCCGGTCGGTCGGCGAGATCGTCCGCGCGAATGTGTTCACCCGCATCAATGCCATTCTCGGTGTGCTGTTCCTGCTGGTGCTGTCGACGGGCTCGATCATCGACGGCATGTTCGGGCTGCTCATCGTGGCCAACAGCGCGGTCGGCATCATCCAGGAGGTCAGGGCGAAGCGGACCCTGGACGAGCTGGCGATCGTCAGCCAGGCCAAGCCGACGGTGCGCCGCGACGGCGTCGCCCAGCAGATCTCCCCCGGCGAGGTGGTGCTCGACGATCTGATCGAGCTCGGCCCCGGCGACCAGATCGTGGTCGACGGTGAGGTCGAGGAGGCCGCCGCGCTCGAGATCGACGAATCGCTGTTGACCGGCGAGGCCGACCCGATCGACAAGGGCGTCGGCGCGCCGGTGATGTCGGGCAGTTTCGTGGTGTCGGGTTCGGGCGCCTACCGCGCGACCAAGGTCGGCAAGGACGCCTACGCGGCGAAACTGGCCGAGGAGGCCAGCAAGTTCACGCTGGTGCACTCCGAATTGCGCTCGGGCATCGACAAGATCCTGAAATTCATCACCTACCTGCTCATTCCCGCCGGCCTGCTCAGCATCTACAACCAGCTGGTCTCGAGCGGGGAATCGTGGCGCCCGGCCGTTACCGGCATGGTCGCGGCGTTGGTGCCGATGGTCCCCGAGGGCCTGGTCCTGATGACGTCGATCGCCTTCGCGGTCGGTGTGGTCCGCCTGGGTAAACGCCAGTGCCTGGTGCAGGAATTGCCCGCGATCGAGGGCCTGGCCAGGGTCGACGTGGTGTGCGCCGACAAGACCGGCACCCTCACCGAGAACGGCATGCGCCTGGCGCAGGTCGAACCGCTCGGCGCGTTCGACGAGGCGCAGGTGAAGGCCGCGCTGGCCGCGCTCGCGAGCGACGACCCGCGGCCCAATGCCAGCGTCCAGGCCATCGCCGAAGCGCTGCCCGACTCGCCCGGCTGGTCGCAGACCGCCGTCGCGCCCTTCTCCTCGGCCAAGAAGTGGAGCGGCATTTCCTATGGCGCCCACGGTGATTGGCTGCTCGGCGCCGCCGACGTGCTGCTCGACCCCGCCTCCGAGGACGCCGCCCACGCCGAGCAGCTCGGCTCGTCGGGCCTGCGCGTGCTGCTGCTGGCGCGCAGCGACCGCTCGGTCGACGCCGACGACGCGCCCGGCCGGGTCGAGCCGGCCGCGCTGGTGGTGCTCGAGCAGAAGGTGCGTCCCGACGCCAAGGCGACGCTGGAGTATTTCGCGAGCCAGCAGGTGTCGATCAAGGTGATCTCCGGCGACAACGCCGTCTCGGTCGGCGCGGTCGCCTCCTCGCTCGACCTGCCCGGCGGTGACCACGCCGTCGACGCGCGCACCCTGCCCGACGATCCGGCCGCGCTCGCCGACGTGCTCGATCACGAAACCACCTTCGGCCGGGTGCGTCCCGACCAGAAGCGCGCCATGGTCGGTGCTCTGCAATCGCGCGGGCACACCGTTGCCATGACCGGGGACGGCGTCAACGACGTGCTGGCGCTCAAGGACGCCGATATCGGTGTCGCGATGGGCGCCGGTAGCCCGGCCACCCGCGCGGTGGCGCAGATCGTGTTGCTGGACAACAAGTTCGCGACCCTGCCGTATGTGGTGGGGGAGGGGCGCCGGGTGATCGGCAATATCGAACGCGTCTCGAACCTGTTCCTCACCAAGACCGTGTACTCGGTGCTGCTGGCCTTCCTCGTCGGCATCGCAGGGGTGGGCTCGCAGATCTTCGGTTACGACCCCATCGGGTATCCGTTCCTGCCGCGTCATGTCACCATCGCGGCCTGGTTCACCATCGGCATCCCCGCGTTCGTGCTCTCGCTCGCGCCCAACAACGAGCGCGCCCGCACCGGCTTCGTCGGCCGGGTGATGCGCCTGGCCGTGCCCTCCGGCGTGGTGATCGGCGTGGCGACATTCGTGGCCTACCTCATCGCCTACGCCGGGCCGGAAGCCACCGAAACGCAGAAGGTGCAGGCGGGCACCACCGCCTTGATCACCCTGATCATGATCGCGGTGTGGGTGCTCGTGCTGGTCGCGCGACCCTATGTGTGGTGGAAGGTGGTGCTGATCGCGGTGTCCGTGCTGGCCTATGTCGCACTGTTCACGATCCCGTTCACCCGCGAGTTCTTCAAACTCGACCCGTCCAACCCGCGTCTGACGCTGGCGGCGGTGGTCTGCGGTGTGATCGGCATCGTGCTGGTCGAGCTGGCATGGTGGGTGCAGGCGCGGCGCTCGGGCGGCGCGGGCAAGCTCTTTCCCCCGGTGGGCGCGCAGGGGGCGTGACCGACCGCTGACCCGGATCGGGTGGTTTCGAGAACCCTTGTGCCGGACGAACATTCGGTGTTGGAGTACCTTTGCCGGTTATGGAGGTATTGCTGCCGCTGTCGCACCGTCTCGGGAACACCCGGTGACCCCCGACGAATTGGACGATCTGTTCGCCGACCTCATCGGGCAGTTGGATCGGCTCGACGTCGATGCGCTGGAATTGATGGCAGCCGCGTATGACCAGGCTGGAGATGTCGACCGGGCCCGCGAGCTGTGGGTGCTGGCCGAGACACGTCGCGGCAGTGATCGGCCGTAGCCGCAGCGGCTCGACGCTATCGAGCGGCGCGGACCTACTCGGCGGGAACCGGGCCGTCGTCGGGGCTCGATGTGACGGTGTCGCTGCTGCCGGGCAGTAGGGGACTCACCGCGAACCGTCCCGCGACGGCGTCGGCCGGCAGCGCCTGCACCGCTCTGACGCCGGGTTGTGTTGCGAGGTCACGTAATTGGGTCAGGGTGCCGCGCACCACGAGGCCCGCCGTGCACGCGCAGCCCGCACGCAGGCGGCTCTCGGTGACGTGAGCGACAGCGGCGCTGCGCTCGTCGCGGAACTGCTGGGCCGCGACCAGCCCTGCCGCCGCCTCCCCGGACTTCACCGCGGGTTCGTCACCACCCGGCGTCGCGACGGTGATCACCGGTGTCTGCACCCGGTCGACCGGCACGTGCTGGATCACCCCGGAGATCCGCAAGCCGTCGGCCGCGGCCGGAAGCTGTTGGGGTGCGATGTATTCGGTGAACGACACGAGCGCCCAGTGCTGGTCGGTATCGGCACCGTCGAGGGAAGCCTTCGCGTCGACCAGGTAGTGCTCGACCTGCTCGCCGGGCGCGGGCCCCAGTCGATCGGTGGCCACCGCCGACGCGGGTGGCGGCTCACGGAAGGCGATCACCAACAGGATCACCGCGCCGACAGCGGCGATCCCGAAGATCACCGAGTTGCGCAGCGATATCCGCCGGGTGGCCGAATCATCGTCGGCGGCAGTCGATTCGGCGGGCATGTTCCCGAGGTCCTCGGCGGTCGAACCCGGACCACCGTCGCGCGGCGCCTGCCCGGCCGATGAATCCCCGCGGTCGTCCGGCGCCGTCTCCGGCGCCGGTTCGGACGACCGCGGGTCGTCAGGCATTGCGTAGTACGTCCAAGGCGCCCGCCAGATCGGCGGGGTACTCGCTGGTGATCTCCAGCCAGCGACCGTCGGCGGGATGATGGAAGCCGAGCTGGCGCGCGTGCAACCACTGCCGTTCCAGGCCGAGGCGTTTGGCCAGCGTCGGGTCGGCGCCGTAGGTGAGGTCGCCGGCGCAGGGGTGGCGGACCGCGGAGAAGTGCACCCGGATCTGGTGCGTGCGACCGGTCTCGAGGTGCACGTCGAGCAGGCTGGCCGCCTGGAACGCCTCGATGGTGTCGTAGTGGGTGACGCTGGGCCTGCCGTCGCCGGTCACCGCGAACTTCCAGGCATTGCCCCGCGCGCGCCCGATCGGCGCGTCGATGGTGCCGCTGCTCGGATCCGGGTGTCCCTGCACGAGTGCATGGTATTGCTTGTCGACCGTGCGTTCCTTGAAGGCGCGCTTGAGCATCGTATAAGCGTGTTCGGATTGTGCCACCACCATCACCCCGGAGGTGCCCACGTCGAGCCGGTGCACGATGCCCTGGCGTTCGTGCGCGCCCGAGGTGGAGATGCGGTAGCCCATCGCCGCCAGGCCGCCGACCACGGTCGGACCGGTCCAGCCGACGCCGGAGTGCGCGGCGACCCCGATCGGCTTGTCCACGGCGACGATGTCGTCGTCGGCGTAGAGAATGTTCATCCCGTCGACCGGGGCGGCCTCGACCGTGAGCTCGCGCTTGGGTTCGGGGAAGATCACTTCCAGCCACGCGCCCGCGGTCAGCCGGTCGGACTTGCCCGCGGCGACTCCGTCGATCTGCACCGAGCCGTCCTCGGTGAGCGCCACGACCGCGGTCCGCGAGAGGCCGAGCAGGCGGGCGAGTCCCGCGTCCACCCGCATCCCGTCCAGTCCGTCGGGAACGGGCATTGTCCTGGTTTCTCTCATGCGGTCTCCTCGGTGTGTTTGCGACCGCTGCGGGTGCCGTCCGGTTCGAAACCGAACACGGTGAGCGCGACCAGCAGGATCGCCCCGCACACGATGGCCGAGTCGGCGACGTTGAAGACCGGCCACCAGCCGACGGCGACGAAGTCGACCACATGGCCCTGCAGCGGGCCTGGGTATCGGAAGAGCCGGTCGACCAGGTTGCCCAGCGCGCCACCCAGGACCATGCCGAGGCCGATGGCCCACCACAGTGATCGCAGGGTGCGTCCGATCCGGATCACACCGATCACCACCGCGGCGGCGATCAGGGTGAGCAGCCAGGTCATGCCGGTCGCCATCGAGAACGCCGCGCCCGGGTTGCGGACCAGGGTGAACCGCGCGAAATCGCCGATGATCGGCACCGATTCGCCCGGGTCGATGAAGGCGACCGCGAGGCACTTGGTCAGCAGGTCGAGCCCGAACAGTACGACGGCGATGATCAGCAACGTCGTCAAACGACGGCGACCAGCGGGTTTCGCCGTCTCGGCCGTCTCGGGCACGGCAGCCGCCGACGGTGTGGCTGAGTCGTCGCCGGTCTCGGGGACAGCAGCGTTGTCGGTTGGCCGGTCTTCACTCACGCGTCCATCATTCCCTAGTGGCGATCCGGCCCGCGCCGCGGTGCCGAGGAGTCCCAGGTGTTACTCAGGAAGCGGTCGTACCCTGATGGCTGTGACGGTGTTGTCTAGATCTCGCTTACCCCGCATCGCGCGCCCCGGGGTGTTACTGGTGGCGCTCGTGCTCGGGTTCGCGACCTTCGGCGCCGGCTGCGCCGATCGCTCGGCCCCTGCCGCGGAGGTGGACGGCACCGAGCCGCTCGGCATCGGCAAGGAAGTCACCGTGCCGATCTCGGCCGCGGTCACCACGATGGTCTCGCCCGGCGAGGAGCCGCGCGATCTGCTGCGGCCGCGCTATGCCGCGGGCACCACGCAGGAGGTGACGCTGCGCACCGACTACCGGATCCAGCAGCAGGTCAACGATCAGCCCGCTCGCGACTTCTCGCCTGCCGCGCTGACCATCCCGATGACCGCGCGCACGGGCGCCGACGGCGTCGATCTCACCGTCGGTGCGGTCACCACTCCCGACCCCGCGCTCAACAAGGCGTTCACCTCCGCCGACGGTTCACACGCCGGTTTGGGGATGAGCGACTTCGGCGCGATCACCGAGCTGCGCATGGCGCCGTCGCCGGACACCCCGAACACCGCGCGGGCCGCGCTCGAACAGGCCTTCTATCAGGCTGTGTACCAGTCGATCGCGTTCCCGGACCAGCCCGTCGGCGTCGGCGCGGTGTGGACGGTGCACCAGCAGATCACCGGCGGGGTCACCCTGGACCAGATCACCACCGCCACGCTCACCAGCCGCGAGGGCGATCGGCTCACCATCGATCTCCAGGTGAATCAGACGCCCACCGACAACGTGTGGGAGTTGCCCAACGACGCCGGTGAGCTCGACATCGACGGCTACGTCATGGAAGGCGTCGGCTCGATCACCATCGATCTCGGTATGCCGCTGCCGGTTTCGGGTTCCATCGAGATCGGTGGGCAGCAGACCTACCGCGACGCGCGCAGTGTGAGCACCCTGGTGCAGACGCAGTCGACCCGCGTCTCCTGGACGGAATGATGCGGGTGGATTCGCTGCGCGTAGGCGCGGCTGTTTCGGCGTGTGTCGGGTTGGTCGGCGTCGCGGGCTGTGGGTCCGACGACGCGGTGGACTCGCCGGGATCGGGTCCGTTCTCCGCCGCCGTCACGGCCGCACCGGGAACCGGGGCCGTGATCCGCGATGCGGCGCAGTTGTCGGCCGGTCTGCTCGCCGCTACCGATCTGCCCGGTGATTTCGCGGTCGTACCGTCGCGCGGTGAGTCCGACGAGCCCGCGGTGCCGCCCGCGGCGCTGACGGATCCGCCGGACTGCGGACGGCTGCTCTCGCCGATCGCGCAGCAGTGGCCGGGGTCGGCTGCCGCCGCGTCGGTGCAGTTCGCGGGGCCCAGCTTCGCCACCATCGACATCGACGCCGCCAGCTACCCGGACGCGGCGCTGGTGCCGGCCTTCGACGCGCTCCAGGCGCAGCCCCGGCGCTGCACCAGCTACTCCGGCGACGACGCGGGCGTGCGGATCGAGTACCGAACCAGCGCGCTCGCGCAGCCGGCCGCGGGCGACGCGGGCTCGGCGTTCACCCTGACCGCCACGAGCGAGGGGCTCACCCTCACGTCGGCGACATCGCTTGTCCAAGTGGGGAACACGCTGGTTCAGGTTGTCGTCACGGCACCGGAAGTCGTCGATCCCGGTGTGCTGGCCGATCTCACCGCGGCGCAAGTGCGCAAACTCCGCGGCTGAGACCGGCTCGGGTTCACGCCGAGACGGCGAGTTTCCCGCCGAGGTGGCCGAGGTAGCCACGGACCTCGTCGGCACTCTTGTCGGGAAGCCCGAAGACCACCTCGGTGACGCCCTGATCGGCCCAGCTCGCGAGCTGCTCGGCGTTGTGACGACCGGCCAGCGCGATCACCCGTGGGGTGCCGTCGCGGCCCGCTTCCTTCCAGATCCGGTGCAGGAGCTCGACTTTGGCGCCCAGGTCGCCTTCGGTCGGGGTGGTGATCCAACCGTCCGCGTTGGCGGCCAGCCATCCGAACGATTTCTCGGTACCGCCCGCTCCGAGCAGCACCGGAACCCCGGCGCGCACCGGCTTCGGCCAGGACCAGCTCGGGCCGAACTTCACGAAGTCGCCGGCGAACTCGGCCTCCTCCTGCGACCACAGTGCCCGCATCGCGTCGAGGTTCTCGCGCAACACCGTGCGTCGCTTGTTCGCCGGAACGCCGTGATGGGCGAGTTCGTCGGTGTTCCAGCCGAATCCCACACCCAGCTCCACCCGCCCACCGGACAGGTGATCGAGCGAGGCGATGGTCTTGGCGAGGGTGATCGGGTGGTGTTCGGCGGGCAGCGCGACCGCTGTCGACAGGGTGATCCGCTCGGTGACCGCGGCGGCGGTGGCCAGCGCGACCCACGGGTCGAGCGTGCGCAGATACCGGTCGTCGGGTAGCGAGGAGTCGCCGGTCTGCGGATGGGCCGCGGCCCGCACGACCGGGATATGGGTGTGCTCGGGGACGTAGAACGCGTCGAATCCGGCGTCCTCGGCGGCCTTGGCCGCATCGGCGGGCGCGATGCCCCGGTCACTGGTGAACAAGACAACCCCGTAGCGCACGTCCCGGCCCTCCGACTTCGGCAGCAAAACTGAAACAGGTTCTAAACCTGAGACAAGTTCTACAGGAGTAAAACGAGTTCTACTAGTCCTGATCTCAGCGGGATGGCCGAAACGGCGACGCCCTTTTCCCGATCAGGCGAGGGGAATACGCTGGTGGTCGTCCGAGCATCACTCTCGACACGGAGGTATCCGATGTCTGATGTTTCCCCTTTTCCCGAAGGTTATCCGCGGATCTGTCCCGGCCTGGCGTGCGTGGGAGCGGCCGCCGCGATCGACTTCTACACCGCGGTCTTCGGCGCCACCGTGCGCATGAAGATGGACGGCCCCGGCGGCACCATCGTCCACAGTGAACTGCTCGTCGGCGATTCGGTGCTGATGGTGGGCGATCCGGTCCCCGAGATCGGCTTCAGTGACCCGAAGGCCGTCGGCGGTTCGCCGGTGAACCTGATGGTCTACGTCGCCGACGCCGACGCCGCCTTCGGCGCGGCCCTCGACGCGGGCGCTACCGCCATCACTCCCATGACCGACCAGTTCTACGGCGACCGCAGCGGCGCCTTCGAGGACCCGTGGGGTCACCGCTGGACCGTGGCCACCCACATCGAGGACGTCTCACCGGAGGAAATGGAACGGCGCATGTCCGACATGATGAACGCGGGCTGATCGGATCGGCACGCCCGCACCGTGCGCGAAGGCCGCGGTGCGGGCGTGCCGCGCGTTACGCGGGAACGATCGAGTTCCCCTCGACGCGAACAGGTTTGGCGGGCAGCGGCGCGGTCGCCGGGCCGCCGCGTACCGCGCCGTCGAGCTCGAATCGGCTGCCGTGGCACGGGCAGTTGATCGTGCCTCTGGCCACGGTGGCGACCTTGCATCCAGCGTGCGTGCAGGTCGATGACAGCCCGACGAAAGTGCCCGCGGTCGGCTGCGTGACGACGGTGTCGCCGACGATCACCCCACCACCCACCGGAACATCGGCCACCGTGGTCAGCGCACCCGCCGGCGCCCCCGGTTCGGGTGGAGCAGCGGCTGCCGACTCGGTGTTGTCGTCGCCACCGCACGCGGTCAACGTCGCCGCGGCGGCCAAGGCGCCGGCACCCACCACGACGGTGCGGCGGTTCAGCGAGAAATCGTTGATGGTCATCGGTCGTTCTCCGCTTCCGTTGATGAGGCTGCCGGCCCGCTTTCTCACGCCCACCGGCTCCTTCCCTGTCAACGGCCCACACTCCCTCCCGGTTCGACCGATTCCGATGTCGAGCCGGTGACCCGGCGTGAAATCTCCGGACTTATCGGGGGATTCCCTGATGTGGGTGGGCGGTCAGGGCGCCTAGCGTTCTCGGTGTGCGGGCGATTGTGCAGCAGGTATACGGGTCATCGGCGATGTTGGCGACCGCGGAGGTCGGGCGGCCATCGGCGGGAGCGGGGGAGGTGCTGGTCCGCGTTCACGCCGCGTCGGTGAATGCGCGGGATTGGCATGTGATGCGGGGAGATCCGAAGATCGCGCGGTGGATGGATCGGTCGGTCTTCGGCCGCCGGGGACCGGCGAATCCGGTGCAGGGCGGTGATTTCGCGGGCACGGTCGAGCAGGTGGGGGACGGTGTCACGGATCTGGCGGTGGGCGACGAAGTCTTCGGGGAGGCGGTCAGCGGTGCGTTCGCGGAATACGTCGCGGTGCCCCGGGGGCTGCTCGACCGGAAGCCGGCGAACCTGAGTTCCGAGGAGGCGGCGGCGGTGCCGTTGGCCGCCAATACCGCCCTGACCTGCCTGCGTCACGTCGTCGACGGCGAGCGGGTGCTGATCATCGGCGCGTCCGGTGGCGTCGGCACTTTCGCGGTCCAGATCGCCCGGGCACGGGGTGCGCGGGTCAGCGCGGTGTGCAGCACGCGCAACGTCGAGGCGGCGCGCGCACTCGGCGCCGAACGCGTCGTCGACTACACCCGCGATACTCTGACCGGCCGCTACGACACTGTCCTCGACCTGGCCGGAACGCGGTCGCTGCGGGAACTGCTCCGACTGGTCGAACCCACCGGCACGCTGGTCCTGTCCGGTGGCGGCAACTTCGACGGCGGCAGCTGGTTCGGCCCGGTCGGCCTGCTCGCGCGCGGTCAGCTGGCTCGACCGTTCGTGAAACCGGCCATCCGTGCTCCGCTGGCGCAGCAGACGCCGGAGTCGCTCACCGAGCTCCGCGAACTGATCGAGTCGGGTCTGCTCCGCCCGGCCATCGACCGGACCTACCCACTGGCGGATACGCCCGCCGCCATCGAGTACATGGAGACCGAACACGCCCGCGCGAAGATCGTGATCACCATCGCGCCGGCGGGCTGACGTCACAGCAGGCGAAACTCCATCATCGCGATCGCGTCGTCGACGGAGGCGGACAGGGTCTTCAGCCGACTGTGCGCATTCGGCGCGGACAGGGCCGCCTGGCGATCGGTCGGGCCGATCGGCAGGCGAGCCGCGAGCTCGTAGGACCGCGTGGTCGGATCGTCGGACAGATCGTCCAGCGAGGCGGACGGCGGCGGACGGCGGATGCCGTTGCGTCGCGCGAACTGCGCCGTGAGGGTGTGCAGGCGGTCCGCGCGTTCACGCAAACCCGCCAGCAACGCGCTGTCGTCGGTGCCGGGGTCGTCCGGCCATGTTTCGGCTTCCGCCTGCGGATACGGCGCGTCGACGAGCCACTTCTCGATGCGAATGCGGTCGGTTCCCTTGCAGCGCAGCCGGTATCGCGAGCCGGGCAGTTCGATGACCTCGGTGATCCGGGCGACGGTGCCCACCTCCGTGCGTACCTCACCGCCGCCCACTTCGTGCCCGCGCGCGATCAGCACGACACCGAATTCCGGCTCCCGCCGACCGTTCATGCAGTCCTCGACCAGCGCCACGTACCGAGGCTCGAAGATCTGCAACGACAACGACTCACCGGGTAGCAGCACCGCCCCCAGCGGGAACATAGGTATCTCCACCGTCCCAGCATGCCCGGTGTCGCGCCTACTGTGCCCATCCGGCGCGCTCACGCTGTGTCCTTTCGGCAGGTTCGGGTCCGGCCCACGGTGACATGGGCCAGCCGTTGCTTCACGCGGTGGCGATCGACTCGAATACCGTCGGATCGACCAGTGTCGAGGTGTCACCGAGCTCTCGGCCCTCGGCGACATCGCGCAACAGCCTGCGCATGATCTTGCCGCTGCGGGTCTTGGGCAGCTCCGGCACGATGTGGATCTCGCGCGGCCTCGCGATCGGACTGATCTCGAGCGACACCGCCGCCTCGAGCTCGGACACGAGCGCGTCGGCCGTGGCCGCCGATCCGGTGAGGATGACGAAGGCGACGATTCCCTGCCCGGTCGTCTCGTCGGAGGCACCGACCACCGCGGCCTCGGCGACGGCCGGGTGCCCGACCAGCGCGGATTCCACCTCGGCGGTGGAGATGCGATGACCGGACACATTCATGACGTCGTCGACGCGCCCCAGGATCCACAGATCACCGTCGGCATCGAGCTTGGCCCCGTCTCCGGCGAAGTACCAGCCGTCGGAAGCGAAACGCTGCCAATAGGTTTCGCGGTAGCGGTCCATGTCGTTCCAGATGCCGCGCAGCATCGACGGCCACGGCTGATCGAGGACGAGCAGCCCGGATTCATCGGGCCCCAGTGGCGTGCCGTCGTCGTCTACGACCTTGGCGGAGATCCCCGGCAGCGGGCCCATCGCGGCGCCGGGCTTGGTGTCGGTGACGCCGGGCAGCGGCGCGATCATGATGGCGCCGGTCTCGGTCTGCCACCAGGTGTCGACGATCGGAGTCTTGTTCGCGCCGAAGACTTCCCGGTACCAGCGCCAGGCTTCGGGATTGATGGGTTCGCCGACGGAACCGAGCAGTCGCAGCGTGCTCAGATCGTGGGCGTCGGGGATCTCACGACCCCACTTCATGAACGTGCGGATCAACGTCGGCGCGGTGTAATAGATGGTGACGCCGTACTTCTCGATGATCTCGAAATGACGATTCTGGTCGGGGAAATTCGGCGTGCCCTCGTACACGATCTGCGTCGCGCGGTTGGCGAGCGGCCCGTAGACGATGTAGCTGTGCCCGGTGACCCAGCCGATGTCGGCGGTGCACCAGTAGATGTCGTGTCCCGCTTTGTGGTCGAAGACGTTGTGGTGGGTGTAGGCGGTTTGGGTGAGGTATCCGCCGGTGGTGTGCAGGATGCCCTTGGGCTTTCCGGTGGTGCCGGAGGTGTAGAGGATGAACAGTGGATGCTCGGCGGGGAAGGACTGTGCCTCGTGCGAAGGTGAAGCGACAGCGACGGTTTCATCCCACCACAGATCGCGCACCTCGGTCCACGGAACGTCCAGGCCGACCCGGCGCACCACCAGCACATGCTCGACGCTCGACGGATCCGAACCCAGCGCCTCGTCGACGGCGTACTTCAGCGCGGCGGGCTTGCCGCGACGCCACTGCCCGTCGGTGGTCACGATCAGCTTGGCCTCGGCGTCGTCGACCCGCTGGCGCAGCGCCGTGGGGGAGAACCCGGCGAACACCACCGAGTGGGTGAGACCGAGCCGCGCGCACGCCAGCATCGTCACGATCGCTTCGGGCACCATCGGCATGTAGATCGCGACGCGATCGCCCGCCGCGAGTCCTAGCGCGGTGAAAGTGTTCGCGGCCCGGCACACCTCATCGAGCAACTCCGCGTAGGTGATCGCGCGGGAGTCGCCGGGTTCGCCCTCCCAGTGGATGGCGACCTGGTCGCCGTGGCCGTCGATGACGTGGCGGTCGAGGCAGTTGTAGGCGACATTGAGCTCGCCGTCGCCGAACCAGCGCGCGACCGGCGCGTCGGTCCAGTCGAGTACCTCGGTGAAGGGCTTGTGCCAGTGCAGCCGGTTGGCCTGCTCTGCCCAGAAACCGTCGCGGTCGGTGCGCGCCCGCTCGTACAGCGTGGCATCGGCATTGGCCTGCGCGACGAACTCCGGGGCGGGCGGGTAACTGGTCACAAGAATCTCTCCTTCGAAAAGCATGGGGGTACAACCCGTGCCGGTGGGGCGAACCACCGGCACGGGCAGGGTGGGCGTCAGTGCGAGATCGCCTTCTCCGCACCGACGCCGGTCAGGGACCGGACTTCCATCTCCGCGGCCTTGGCCTGGTCGACCTGCTCGCCACGGCCACCCAGGAAGGTGCCGAGTACACCGAGCGCGAACGCCAGCGGAATGGACACGATGCCCGGGTTGGACAGCGGGAACCAGTCGAAATCCGCATCCTTGATCATCGCGGTCTTGTTGCCCGATACCGCGGGCGAGAACACGATGAGCACGATGGTCGAGATCAGGCCGCCGTACATCGACCACAGCGCGCCGGTGGTGTTGAAGCGCTTCCAGAACAGCGAATACAGGATTGTCGGCAGGTTCGCCGCCGCCGCCACCGCGAACGCCAGCGCCACCAGGAACGCGATGTTCTGGCCGTTGGCGAGGATGCCGAGACCGATCGCGAGCACACCGATCACCACGGCGGTGATCCGCGAGACCCGCACCTGCTTGACCTCGTCGACCTTGCCCTTCTTGATCACACTGGCGTAGATGTCGTGGGCGAACGACGCCGATGCGGTGATGGTGAGTCCGGCCACGACCGCGAGGATCGTCGCGAACGCGACCGCCGAGATCACCCCGAGCAGGATCACCCCGCCGAGTTCGAACGCCAGCAGCGGCGCCGCCGAGTTCTGGCCACCCGCCGCGGCGAGGATCTTGTCCGGGCCCACGATGGCCGCCGCGCCGTAACCGAGCACCAGGGTGAACAGGTAGAAGGCGCCGATCAGGCCGATCGCCCACACCACCGAGCGCCGAGCCTCTTTCGCGGTCGGGACCGTGTAGAAGCGCATCAGCACGTGCGGCAGACCCGCGGTGCCGAGTACCAGGGCCAGGCCCAGCGACAGGAAGTTCAGCTTCGACATCTCGCTGCCGCCGTATTGCGCGCCGGGAGCGAGCACATCGCGGGCGGCGACCGCCTTGCTGGTGGACTCGCTCACCGATTCCTGTGCGGCACCGAGGATGTCGGAGAAATTGAACCCGTACTTCGACAGCACCATCACCGTCATCAGACCGGCACCGGCGATCAGCAGCACCGCCTTGATGATCTGTACCCAGGTGGTGCCCTTCATGCCACCGACCAGCACATACACGATCATCAGCACACCGACGGCCGCGATGACGATGGATTGCCCGGTGCGGCTGGAGATATCGAGCAGCAGCGCGACCAGGCCGCCGGCGCCCGCCATCTGCGCGAGCAGATAGAACAGCGAGACGGTGAGGGTGGTCAGCGCGGCCGCGGTGCGCACCGGGCCTTCCTTCAGCCGGAAGCTGAGTACGTCGGCCATGGTGAATTTGCCGGTGTTGCGCAGCATTTCGGCCACCAGCAGCAGCGCGACGAGCCAGGCGACGAGGAACCCGATCGAATACAGGAACCCGTCGTAGCCGTAGACGGCGATCGCGCCCGCGATGCCGAGGAAGCTCGCGGCCGACAGGTAGTCACCGGCGATGGCGATGCCGTTCTGCGGGCCGGAGAAGCCGCGTCCGCCGGTGAAATAGTCCGCGGCGCTGGCGTTGTTGCGGCTGGCCCGGATCACCACGACCATGGTGACCGCGACGAACAGCAGGAAAATGGCGATATTGGCGATGGGATTGCCCACCGTCGAAGACGCGGCAAGGGTGACGCTCATGCCTGGCCCCCTTCGAGTTCGTCGCGGATGGCCGCGGCGCGCGGGTCCAGTTCACGGTTGGCGAATCGGACATAGAGCCCGGTGATGAGGAACGTGGAGACGAACTGCCCGAGGCCGAGCAGCAGGCCCACGTTGATGTTGCCGAAGACCTTCTGCGCCATGAAGTCGTGCGCGTACGCGCCGAGCAGCACATAGCTCAGATACCACACCAGGAACAGCGCGGTCATCGGGAAGATGAAGCGGCGCAGCCGGTTTCGCAGATCTTGGAACTGCGGACTCGCTTGTACCGCGAGCCATTCGTCGGCACTCGGCGTGCGCGGATCTGGCGCCTCGGTGTCGGTTTGGGTCATGCCGGTCGTCCTAGCGTGAAGGGGGGTCGTGCGTGGAGATGACGGTAGGTCCCCGGACGCGAGCGCATGGTGGTGTGGTGTGGGTCACTCGGTGAAGGTGGCCGCCCGTGCGGTGAGCGGTCGGTGTGGTGCGACGAACGGTCGGTGCGAGATCACCGGCGAGTGGCGGTTTCGGGGTCGCGATCCGCACTCATCCCGAGCCGTTCGGGGGCGTGCATGCGCAGGAACACCCCCGCCACCGCCCGGGGATCCTGACCCGTGGTGGCGAGGCTGACCAGGATGGTCACCGCGAAGGCCAGCGGTACGCTCACCGCGCCCGGATAGTCGACGATCGCGGCGGGCCACCCGTTCGCCAGGTCGGGGGAGACGCCACCGAGCACCGCCAGCACGGTCGCTCCGCCGGCGGTGACGCCGCCGGTGAGCATGCCCGCGGCTGCACCGGTCGCGGTGAGTCCGCGCCACCAGATGCCGAGCACGAGCAGCGGGCACAGCGTCGACGCGGCCACCGAGAAGGCCAGGGCGACGGTGCGCGACAGATCCAGGGACGCCACGGTGACCGCGAGGGTCAGCGGGACCAGGCCCGCGACCAGGGCGGCGAGGCGGAAGTCCCGGATCCGGCCGCGCAGCACGTCGGTACTGAGCACACCCGCCAAGCTGACCAGCAGCCCCGACGAGGTGGACAGGAATGCCGCGATCGCCCCGGCGGCCGCCAGCGCGGCCAGCAGTTGTCCGCCGAGTCCGCCGAGCACCGCGCCCGGTAGCAGCACCACCGCAGCGTCGGAGGCGCCGGTGATCAGCAATTGGGGCACGTAGAGGCGGGCGAAGACGCCGAGCAGGATCGGGAACAGGTAGAAGACGCCGACCAGCCCGATCACGGTGAGCGCGGTCCGCCGCGCGGACGGGCCGTCACGATTGGTATAGAAGCGAACGAGCACATGCGGCAGTCCCATGGTGCCGAGGAAAGTCGCCACGATCAGCGAGAACACCTGGTACTGCGGATGTTGTCCGCCGAAGCCGCCGCCGGGCGCCACCCAGCTCGCGCCGTCGGCCGGTGCTCCGGCCACCACCGGAACGGCCGAGCCCGGCGCGAGGACCAGTTCGCTGCCTTCGGTGAGGGTGTGATCGCCCGGTGTCAGCACCACCGGTCCCGCGCTGGGTTGCCCGTCGAGTGTTCCGGTGATCGTGACCTGTTGTGAAACATCCAGGTGCACGACGACATCGGTGGAGATGTCGACGGTGGTGCGCGCGTCGACCGTGGGCGGTACCGGGGTGGCGACCGGTCGTTCGTCGGCGAGGAAATGCATTCCGAGCACCAGCGCGGGCACCGCCACCGCCGTCAACTTCAGCCAGTACTGGAATGCCTGCACCAAGGTCACAGAGCGCATTCCGCCGCCGATCACATTCGCCGATACGATCGCGCCGACCGAGACCGCACCTACCCAGGCGGGTACTCCGAGCAGAATGTGCAGCGTGAGTCCGGCTCCCTGGAACTGCGGAATCAGATACACCGCGCAGACCAAGACGACGAGTCCGGCGGCCATGCGCCGCAATCGAATCGAACCCAACCGGAATTCGGCGAAGTCCGGCACGGTGTAGGCACCAGATCGGCGCAGCGGCGCGGCCACGAACATCAGCAGGCCCAGATAACCAGCGGTGAAACCCACCGGATACCACAGGGCGTCCGCGCCGTATTTGGCGATCAATCCGGCGACACCGAGAAAGGAAGCGGCGGAGAGGTATTCACCGGAGATCGCTGCGGCGTTCCACCGCGAGCCCACGGTGCGTGAAGCGACAAGGAAATCGGAAGTCGTGCGGGACAGGCGCACTCCGTAGAACCCGATGCCGACAGTGGCGAGCGCCGCCAGCAGCAGTGCGGCGACGGTGAGCGCGGGAGTGCCGGGGTTCATAGGGTCAGCGTCTGTTCGCGCGGCATGTGTGTCAGTCCCCGGCCAGTTCCAGGAAGTCGTCTTCGTTGCGCTGGGCCAGGCGAACATAGGACCACCCCACCGCATAGAGCACCGGGAACGCGACCACGCCGAGGATCAGCCACGGCACCCGAATGCCGAGGACCGCGGCCTCGGCGATCGCGTCGATGCGAAACAGCACCGGCAGCGCGCCGAACCCGACCGCCACCACCAGCCCGAGCCGCAAGGCCAGACCCAGCTGCGCCCGGATCAGCCCACCGATCAGCGCCGCGCCCAGGTCGGTCTGCTCGACCACCTCCGTGCGAGTGCGCACCTGACGCGCACCCCGCCGCTGCGCCAGCACCACGCGTTCACGCGGCGGTCGCTGCGGACCCGTCACCGCTGTGACCAGTTCTGCCGTGGCCCGTGCACCAGCCGCTGCTTGAGTTCGCGCACCTGCCGTCGGCTCACCGGCAATTCCACCGCGCCCGCCGCCCCCTCGGCCCGCAGACACACCACCGTCGCGTTCCCCGCGCTGCGCAACCCGGTCACCAATCGCAAGGCCACCAGATATGACCGATGCACCCGCAAAAAACCGGCATCCTCCCATCGTGATTCCAACGCCGACAGCGGAATTCGCACCAGATGCGACCCACTTCCGGTATGCAACCGTGCGTAATCCCCATCCGCTTCGACCCACGCCACATCAGCCCGGTTCACCAAGGTGGTCACCCCGCCGAGCTCCACCGGAATCACCTCGCTCGGATGCGCGGACTCCGCCACGACCGTCGCGGGCACCGAGATGCGTCCCGCCAGAATCCGCCGCACCGCCTCACCCAATCGAGCTCCGCGCAGGGGCTTCAACAGATAATCCACCGCCCCCAAATCGAAGGCGGCCACCGCGTGATCATCGTGGGCGGTCACGAACACCACCGCGGGCGGCTCCGCGAATTCCGACAGGATTCCCGCCAATTCCATCCCCGTGAGACCTGGCATATCGATATCGAGGAATACCGCGTCGATGGGATGTGCCCGCAACAACCGCAATGCCCCGGTCGCCTCACCGGCCCGATAGATCTCACCGACCCCCGCCTGCGTGCTCAGCAGATACACGAGCTCGTCCAGCGCCGGTTTCTCATCATCGACGGCGAGCACCCGCAGAGCGGTCGAGGGTTCATCGGTGTTCCAAGTCACAACCCATCCATCGTAACCGGCACCCTCGGCGGCGGTGTCGAACGCCGCCCACGCGAGGAGTCAGGCGCGGATACCGGCGCGGAACTTCGGGACGCGCATGCTGACTTTCGTCCCCGCACCGGGTGCGGTTTCCACGACCAGGCCGTAGTCGTTGCCGAAGGCGGCGCGGAGGCGGTCGTCGACGTTGGCGAGGCCCACGTGGGCTGCCTCGCCGGTGCGGGCCGGGCCGGAGCCGGTGTCGACCGCGTCGAGGGCGCCGGAGCGCAGGAGGTCGGGGTCCATGCCGATGCCGTCGTCTTCGACACTGATCAGGCAGTCGGTGCCCGCGTCGGTGGCGACGATGCTCAGCTGGCCGCCTCGGCCGCCGCCGGCGAGGCCGTGCCGGACCGCGTTCTCGACGAGTGGCTGCAAGGCGAGGAAGGGCAGCACGACACCGAGAACTTCCGGTGCGATGCGCAGACGCACGTCGAGCGCGTCGCCGAAGCGGGCCTGTTCCAATGCCAGATATCGCTCGATATTGCGCAGTTCGTCGGCGAGCACGGTGAATTCGCCCGCGGCGCGGAAGGAATAGCGGGTGAAGTCGGCGAATTCGAGGATCAGTTCGCGGGCCCGATCCGGGTCGGTGCGGACGAACGAGGCGATCGTGTTCAGCGCGTTGTAGATGAAATGCGGGCTGATCTGGGCTCGCAGCGCCCGCAGTTCGGCCCGGTCGACCCGAGCCCTCGACGCATCCAGCTCGGCGAGTTCCAACTGCCCACACGCGTAGCGCGCCACCTCCGCGACCGCCCCGAGCATGCCCGGCCCCGGCGTCCCGGTCGTCACCATGCCGAGCACACCCACCGCCGCCCCCGTGTCGATCGGCAACGGCTGCGCGATCAACGTGTGCTCGTCACCGGTGACCAGCACCGGCCGCTCGTCGGCGACGGCCCGCCGCGCCGCCTCGGCGAACGAGGCGAACATCCCGGTATGCGGACCGTCCCACGCCAGCAGTGTCCCCTCGGCATCGGCCACGCCCAGCGCCTCGGCGCCCGCGAGAGCCCGCAGGTGTGGCGCCGCTTCACTCGCGGACTCCTCGGTCAGCCCACGTCGCAACGGCACGGCTGCCAGCGACGCGGTGTGCAGCGCTTGGTGCACAGCCCGCTGGGCGGGTGTGGTGACCACCCGCTGCGTGCGCCGCCACACCAGCAAGGCCACGACCAGCAGGGCGAGGGCCGCAGCGGCCACGATGAAGGGGGTCATCGAGTCGGCCGATCGGAGTGCACCGATCGATTATGTCGGTGTGGGTGCCGGAATCGGATCAGGTCGCCTTCTTCTCGAGATCGAGTGCCCGTCGGTGACGTTCACCACGACACGCCGCCTCCCGCCCAGGCGCGCTTCGTAGCCTGCCGAATGTGTCGGACCCCCGTGCATAGAATGCCAAGGCCAACCCCCGCCGACTCTATGGGAGGAAGGACCGTCTTGGCTCCGTCCGGATCGTTCGTTCACCTGCACAACCACACCGAGTACTCGATGCTCGATGGAGCGGCGAAGATCTCGCCGCTGTTCGCGGAGGCGGATCGGTTGGGCATGACCGCGGTCGGCATGACCGACCACGGCAACATGTACGGCGCCTCGGAGTTCTACAACTCGGCCAAGAAGGCGGGCATCAAGCCGATCATCGGCATCGAGGCCTACATCGCACCGGGCTCGCGCTTCGACACCAAGCGTGTGAAGTGGGGCGATCCGGGCCAGAAGGGCGACGATGTCTCGGGCTCGGGTGCCTACACCCACATGACCATGGTCGCCGAGAACGCGACCGGCCTGCGCAACCTGTTCAAGCTGTCGAGCCTGGCCTCCATCGAGGGCCAGCTGGGCAAGTGGGCCCGCATGGACGAGGAGATCATCGCCCAGCACGCCGAGGGCATCATCGCGACGACCGGCTGCCCGTCGGGCGAGGTGCAGACCCGGCTGCGTCTGGGCCACGATCGCGAAGCGCTCGAAGCCGCCGCGAAGTGGCAGGAGATCTTCGGCGCCGACAACTTCTTCCTCGAGGTGATGGACCACGGTCTGTCCATCGAGCGCCGGGTCCGCGAGGGCCTGATCGATATCAGCAAGCAGCTCGGCATCCCGCCGATCGCCACCAACGACTGCCACTACGTCACCAAGGACCAGTCGGTCAACCACGAAGCGCTGCTGTGCATTCAGACCGGCAAGACGCTCTCGGACCCGACCCGCTTCAAGTTCGACGGTGACGGTTACTACCTCAAGTCCGCCGCGGAGATGCGCGCCATCTGGGACGCCGAAGTCCCCGGCGCGTGTGACAACACCGAGCTCATCGGCGAGCGCGTCCAGCCCTACGACGACGTATGGGCCCACCGCGACCGGATGCCGATCTTCCCGGTGCCCGAAGGCCACGACCAGGCCAGCTGGTTGCGCAAGGAAGTCCTCGACGGTCTCGATCGCCGCTTCCCGGACGGTCCCTCGCGCGAATATCTCGACCGCGCCGATTTCGAACTCAAAGTCATCTGCGAAATGGGTTTCCCGGCTTACTTCCTCGTCGTCGGTGACCTGATCAAGCACGCGCTCGAGGTCGGCATCCGCGTCGGCCCCGGCCGTGGTTCGGCGGCAGGCTCGCTGGTCGCCTACGCGATGGGCATCACCAATATCGACCCCATCCCGCACGGCCTGCTGTTCGAGCGATTCCTCAACCCCGAGCGCGTGTCGATGCCCGATATCGATATCGACTTCGATGATCGCCGCCGCGGTGAGATGGTCCGCTACGCCACCGAGAAGTGGGGCAGCGACCGTGTTGCCCAGGTGATCACCTTCGGCACCATCAAGACCAAGGCCGCGATCAAGGACTCCGCGCGAGTCCTGTTCGGCCAGCCCGGTTTCGCCATTGCCGACCAGATCACCAAGGCGCTGCCGCCGCCGATCATGGCCAAGGACATCTCGGTCGCCGGCATCACCGATCCCGACCACGAGCGGTACAAGGAAGCCACCGAAGTTCGCGAACTCATCGCGAGCAACCCCGATGTCGCCAAGATCTACGAAACGGCGCGCGGTCTGGAAGGCCTGATCCGCAACGCCGGCGTGCACGCCTGCGCGGTCATCATGTCCTCGGAGCCGCTCACCGACGCGATCCCGGTGTGGAAGCGCGCCCAGGACGGCGCGATCATCACCGGCTGGGACTACCCGTCGTGCGAGGCCATCGGTCTGCTGAAGATGGACTTCCTGGGTCTGCGCAACCTCACCGTCATCGGTGATGCCCTGGAGAACATCAAGGCCAACCGCGGCATCGATCTGGACATGGACAACCTGCCGCTCGACGACCCGGCCACCTACGAACTGCTCGCCCGCGGCGACACCCTGGGCGTGTTCCAGCTCGACGGCAGCGCCATGCGCGACCTGCTGCGCCGCATGCAACCCACCGGCTTCGGCGATATCGTCGCCGTCCTCGCGCTGTACCGCCCCGGCCCGATGGGCATGAACGCGCACAACGACTACGCCGACCGCAAGAACAACCGGCAAGAAGTCAAACCGATCCACCCCGAACTCGAAGAGCCACTGAAAGAGATCCTGGCCGACACCTTCGGCCTGATCGTCTATCAGGAACAGATCATGCAGATCGCGCAGAAGGTGGCCGGGTACTCGCTCGGCCAAGCCGATATCCTGCGCCGCGCCATGGGTAAGAAGAAGCTGTCCGTCCTGGAAGAGGCCTACGCCGGCTTCCGCGACGGCATGCTCGCCAACGACTTCTCCGAGCCCGCCATCAAGGCGCTGTGGGACACGATTCTCCCGTTCGCCGGGTACGCGTTCAACAAATCACACGCCGCGGGCTACGGCCTCGTCTCCTTCTGGACCGCCTACCTCAAGGCCAACTATCCGGCCGAGTACATGGCGGGTCTGCTCACCTCGGTCGGTGACGACAAGGACAAAGCCGCCATCTACCTGTCGGATTGCCGCAAGATGGGTATCACGGTGCTGCCGCCCGATGTCAACGAATCGGAGCTGAACTTCGCCTCCGTCGGCACCGACATCCGCTTCGGCCTCGGCGCGGTCCGCAACGTCGGTACCAACGTGGTCGGCTCGATCATCACCGCGCGTAAGGAGAAGTCGAAGTTCACCGACTTCTCCGACTACCTGAACAAGATCGACGCGATCGCCTGCTCCAAGAAGGTCACCGAATCCCTCATCAAGGCAGGCGGATTCGACTCACTCGGGCACCCGCGCAAGGGCCTGCTGCTGATCCACTCCGACGCGATCGACGCGGTGATGTCGACCAAGAAGGCCGAGGCGATCGGCCAGTTCGACCTGTTCGGCGGTCTCGACGACGGCGACGACTCGATGGCGTCGGTGTTCAATGTCAAAGTCCCCGAGGACGAATGGGAGACCAAGCACAAGCTCGCCCTCGAACGGGAGATGCTGGGCCTCTACGTGTCCGGCCACCCGCTCAACGGTGTCGAGCACGTGCTGGCCGCCCAGGTCGATACCCCCATCCCGGCGATTCTGGAAGGCGACGTCAAGGACGGCGCGCAGGTGACCATCGGCGGCATCCTCGCCTCGGTGAACCGCCGGATCAACAAGAACGGGCTGGCCTGGGCCTCGGCGCAATTGGAAGACCTCACCGGTGGCGTGGAGGTGCTGTTCTTCCCGCAGTCGTACTCGGTGTACGGCATGGATGTGGTCGAAGACGCCGTGGTGCTGGTGAAGGCCCGCGTCTCGGTGCGTGACGACCGCATCTCCCTGATCGCCAACGACCTCGTCGTCCCCGACCTCTCGGCCATCGGCGTGGCCAAGCCGGTGGCGGTGGTCATGACGACCCGGATGTGCACGCCCGACAAGCTCGGTGAGCTGAAGAAGGTTCTCACCCGGCACCAGGGCACCTCGGATGTCTTCATCCGCCACGTCGGCGCCCGCGAGAAGACCACCATGCTCAAACTCGACGACGCCTGGCGAGTGTCGCCGTCCTCCGCGCTGATGGGGGACCTGAAAGCGCTGCTCGGCCCGGGCTGCCTCGGCTGAGCCCCGATACGTCGAAACCACCCGTATCTGCCGCGGGTGGGTTTCGACGTCTCGAGGTTACGGGTAGGTGAGCGCGGGCACTCGCGGCTCGGAAGTGGCAGCGGCCGTGCGAGGTTCACGTTCCAGCCGATGGGACAGCCCGACGGTGGCGAGCATGGCCAGACCGAGCCCGGCGCCGATCCAGCCGACCGAGGTGAAGCCGAGTCCCGCGCCGATGGCCAGCCCGCCCAGCCAGGGACCGACGGTGATCCCGACGTTGAACGCTGAGTAGTTGGTCGCCGCGGCCAGTGTGGGGGCGCCGTCGGCCAGCGTGAAGACGCGGGTGTTCAGGGCCGGGTTCGTGGCGAAGCCGAAAGCGCCGAGCAGCAACACGAGCACGATCATCGGGGCAGGGGAGTGTGCGGTGACCGCGATCGCGGCCGCGACTACCGTCATCCCGGCTGCCCCTACGTACAGCGTGCGGAACGGGTGCGCGTCGGCGAATCGACCGCCGATCGTGATGCCGATCAATCCGCCGACGCCGTACAGACCCAGCACGGCGGGGACCCATGCCACCGAGATGCCGGTGGTGTCGGCCAGCATCGCGCCGAGATAGGCGAAGGTGACGAACGCCGACCCCGTCGACAGCGCGGTGGCGCCGTAGGACACCCACAGCCGGGGGTTCGCCATCACCCGCAATTCGCTGCGCAGCGCGGGGAACGCGGCGGGTCGACCGCCGGGAATCTTCGTGAACACACCGATCATCGTCAGAGCGGACAGCCCGGCGACCGCCCAGAAGGCCGCGCGCCAGCCCAGATGCTGGCCGATGACGGTGCCCGCGGGTACCCCGAATATCGTGGCGATGGTGAGTCCACCCGCGACGATGCTCATCGCCCGTCCGCGTAGCTGTGGGGCTACCAGACTCACCGCGGTCGCCGCCGCCAGCGCCCAGAATCCCGCGTAGACGAAGGCGCTCACCACGCGGGTCCCGAAGATCACCCAGTAGTCGCTGCTCAGCGCGCCCACGACATGGGCCGCGACGAAGATCGCGAGGAAGGCCAGCAGCGCGTCACGGCGTGGCCAGCGCAGCGTCACCACGGCCAGCAGCGGCGCGCCGACCAGCATGCCGAGTGCGAAGGCCGAGATGAGCAGTCCCGCACTGGGAATGGAGACGCCCAGGTCGGCGGCCATTTCGGGGAGGAGACCGGCCAGCATCAGCTCGGAGGTGCCCTGGGCGAAGATGGACAAGCCCAGGATGTAGACAGCGGTCGGCATGACAACCTCTCGTACGTCGAAATGTTTTGGATCAATCAGTTCAAAATATGGGCATGGTGAAAGACGGTGTGGGCCGGTGGAACTCAGAGGCAGCGCATCGCGGTATCGGCGATCGCGGTGAGGGTGGCGCGATCGGCGCCGCCGCGTGCCGCGACGCGCATGCCGCTGATGGTGGCGGTCAGGAACTGGGCGATGGCGCGTGCGTCCCGATCGGCGGCGAATTCGCCTGCGCGCTGGCCACTTTCGACAGTCGCCGTGAGCGCGTCGAGACGGCGCTCGCCGTCGGTGTCCAGGAGTTCGCGGGCAGCGGCATCGTGCGGGGCGAGTTCGACGATCGAGTTCACCACGAGGCAGCCCGCTGGTTCGGTATCGGGCGCCTCGGCGGTACGGCGCAGGATGTCGGCGATCCGCTCCCTGGCCGGTGCGTCGCTGCCGAGGATGTCGAAGAGGGGGGTGTTCTTCGTGGTCATGTAGTGACGCAGAGCGCGATCGAACAGGTCGCGCTTGCTGGTGAAGGTGTTGTAGATGCTGCTGCGGCCCAAACCTGTCGCGGCGCAGAGGTCCTGGGTGGAGGTCGCCTCGTAACCGGCGGACCAGAATGCCCGCATCGCGGCGTCCACGGCGCGGTGCTCGTCGAATTCCTTGGGTCTGGCCATGTCGACGACCGTAGCACATTTTGAACAGTTCAGTCCAAAACTGGGCTGTGGGTGGACACAGCCCCTCGGTGACTCCCCTGTGGTGGGTCGTGATGGCCGCCCCGCGAACTACGGGCTAGCGTCGAGAGACGTGACGTCCGTGCCGCTGCTCGACTCGCCACCGCACTCCCGTGACCCGTCGCGGCCGGTGCCGTGGCGGATGACCGGGCGGACGGTGCTGCTCGTCGCGGCGGCGCTGATCGTGGCGCAGCTGGTTCTGCGCGGCTGGGTGGCCGCGTCCGGATTCTTCTACTGGGACGATTTCCTGCTGATCGGCCGGGTGAGCAGCCAGCCGGTGCTCTCGACGGAATTGCTGTTCACCAGTCACGACGGGCACGTCATGCCGTTGGCGTTCGTGCTGACCTGGCTGGTCACCGAGGTGGCGCCGTTGAATTGGGCAGCCGCTGTCGTGGTGCTGACCGGGTTGCAGTTGCTCGCTTCGCTGGCGGTGCTGCGACTGTTGATCGTGCTGCTCGGGGTCCGCACCCGCCTGCTCGGACCCCTGGCGTTCTACCTGTTCGTCCCGCTGACGGTGCCCGCGTTCGCCTGGTGGTCGGCGGCGGTGAACGCGCTGCCGTTGCAGCTCGCGCTGGCATGGGTGAGCGCGGACGCGGTGCGGCTGGTGCGAACCGGGCGGCGTCGATATGCGGTGTCGGGGGCTGTGGTGTTCGCGGTGGCGTTGCTGTTCTTCGAGAAATCGGTGGTCGTGCTGCCGGTGGCTTTCGCGGTGGCAGTGCTGGCCGCGCACGTGACGGGTCGATCCGTGCGGGCAGCCGCTCGGCGTGGGGGCGCGCTGTGGGCGGCGGGCGGCGCGGTGCTGCTGACGTGGTCGGCGGGTTTTCTGCTCGTCATCCAACGCCCGAGGGGACTCTCGGCTCCCGAACATCCCGGGTCCCTGTGGAGCCGCGCGCTGTCCGACGGGTTGGTACCCGCGCTGTTCGGCGGTCCATGGCGCTGGGAACGCTGGCAACCCGCCACCCCGTGGGCGGACTCGCCGAGCTTGCTGGTCGCGCTGAGCTGGCTGTCGCTGATCCTGTTCGCGGCGTGGACGATTCGTACCCGCTGCCGGGTCGGCGCGATCTGGGTGAGCGCCGCCGGATACGCGGTCCTGACCATCGCGCCCGTCGTCCTCCTGCGTGACGGCCCGAGTACCGCAGGTCTGCTCCTCCAATCGGTGCGCTACTTCGCCGATTTCGCCGTCATCGCGACCGTCGCGCTCGCGTTGATCACGCTGGCACCCCGTCGGCACCGGTGGAGTTCTGTATTCGGATCGAACGAGCCTGCACACCAGCGAATTCCGGCCGGCGTAGATCCGGCACGTGCGCGCACCGTCAGCGGATCGGCTCCGGTCGAGGTGGGACGCGATGGTCGAGCTCGGCAGATAGTGGGTGTCTCGGCGATCGTCGTGTTCCTCGCGAGCAGTGTGTACTCGACGATCACCTTCACCGAATCCTGGGAACCGAGCCCGGCCCGCACCTACGTCAGCGGCGTGCGAGCCGCGCTCCCCGGCGCCGCCGACGCGCCGCTGCTGCCCCAAGAGGTTCCGTGGAACGTCTTGAACCCGTTGGCCTTCCCCGAGAACATGACCGACCGTGTCTTCGCCCCGATCTCGACCCCCACCACCTTCGCCCTCTCGACTCCGCGCCTGCGAATGATCACCGACGAGGGCGCCGTCGTCCCCGCGCAGGTCTGGTGGAACCGTGCCATCGTCGAGGGCCCCGAACCCCGCTGCGGGTACCGGGTGCACGGCACCACCGGCGCCAACCTCCCCCTCGACGGCCCCATGCAGATCCGCGACTGGACGGCCCAGGTGAACTACAACGCCGAACGTGACGGCCGGATCGCGCTGTCCTTCGAGGGCGAGACCGAGACGATCGCCGACGTGCGCGCGGGCTTGAACACCGTGTACATCCGGCTGCTCGGAGGCGGCGACACCCTGCGGATCAGATCCCTCGACGAGCGGCAGTCGCTGTGTGTCGGCGCCGGACCGGTCGGGGTCGCCGCACACGCGCGGTGAATCGTTGATCGAGCACACCGGCGCGGGGCATGCGATGCTGGGCCGATGAGGCAGTTTCGGGTGTGGGCGCCGGAGGCGGGGGCGGTGCGGCTGCAACTGGACGGGGTCGAGCACCCGATGCGAAGAAACGGCGGCGGCAATTGGTCGGTCCGCGTCGAAGCAGGTCAGGGTGCCCGTTACGGATTCCTGATCGACGACGACCCGATGGTGTTGCCCGACCCACGCTCGGCCCGCCAGCCCGACGGCGTGCACGAAACCTCCGCTGTCCACGACCTGGACGAGACGGTCTGGACCGACCGGAACTGGACCGGCAGACCCTTGGCCGGCTCGGTGTTCTACGAACTCCACATCGGCACCTTCACCCCCGAAGGAACCTTCGACGCGGCGATCGAGCACCTCGACCATCTCGTGACACTGGGCGTCACCACCGTCGAACTCATGCCGGTGAACGCCTTCGACGGCACCCACAACTGGGGCTACGACGGCGTCGGATGGTACGCGGTACAGGAAAGCTACGGCGGTCCCGACGGCCTGCAACGCTTCGTCGACGCCTGCCACGCCCGTGGCCTCGCGGTCTGCCTCGACGTGGTCTACAACCACCTCGGCCCGTGCGGCAACTACCTGCCGCGCTTCGGCCCCTACCTCACCGCGGGCCGCAACACCTGGGGTCAGAGCCTCAACCTCGACGGGCCCGGCTCCGACGCGGTCCGCGCCTACATCATCGACAACGCCCTGCGCTGGCTGCGCGAATTCCACCTCGACGCCTTGCGCATCGATGCCGTCCACGCGCTGGTCGACCGCACCGCCACCCACCTGCTCGACGAGCTCGTCGTCGAAACCACCGCGTTGGCAGCACATCTGGGCCGACCGCTCAGCTTGATCGCGGAGAGCGACCTCAACGACCCCCGCCTGATCACACCGCGCGCGGCAGGCGGCTACGGGCTCACCGGCCAGTGGAACGACGACCTGCACCACGCCGTGCACACCGCCGTCTCCGGCGAAAGGCAGGGCTACTACGCCGATTTCGGCTCACTGGCCTGCCTCACGCAGACACTCACCCACGGCTTCTTCCATGCCGGGACCTACTCCAGCTTCCGGGGCCGCACTCACGGCGCGCCGCTGCGTCGCGACCTCATCCCCGGCAGCGCGCTGTTCGGCTACACCTGCAATCACGATCAGATCGGCAATCGCGCGATCGGTGATCGGCCCAGCGCCTACCTCACCCCCGGTCAACTCGCGGTGAAGGCGGCGCTGGTGCTGCTCTCGGCGAGCACGCCGATGCTGTTCATGGGGGAGGAGTGGGGCGCGCGCACCCCGTTCCAGTTCTTCACCTCCCACACCGACCCGGTCGTCGCCGCGGCCACCGCCGCCGGGCGCCGGGCCGAATTCGCCGAGCACGGCTGGTCCAGCGACGAGGTGCCCGACCCGCAGGACCCGGACACCTTCACCCGCTCCAAGCTCGACTGGACCGAGGTCGGTCGCGAACCGCATGCCCGGTTGCTCGCCTGCTACCGCGGCCTGCTCGCCCTGCGCAAGTCGCGGCCCGAGTTCGCCGATCCATGGCTGGAACGGGTGTGGGCCGACTATGACGAAGCACAGCGTTGGTTCATCCTGCGTCGTGGCCGAATCTCGGTGGTGTGCAACCTCGCCGAGGACGAAGTCGTGATCCCGGTGCACGGTCGGGTGCTGCTGGCCTGGTCACCTGCCACCGAAAGCGGTGCGGGAACACTGATTTCGGGCCACAGTTTCGCCGTGCTCGAGGAAGGTGACGGCGCGGGGACGGTGGTCACCGAGTGATGACGCCGGGCTACGGGTCGGCCACAGTCCGAAACGCGGCGTTGCCGAATGGGCATAACGCCGTATAGTCGGATGATGAGCAATGACGCTTACGGGCAGGAAAGCACTGCCCTACCGGCCGGTGTCGGGGGTTATGCCCCGGCCGGATTCGGTCCCCTGGTGCGCGCTTTCGCCACCTTGATCGGCCATCGCCGCGACGCAGGCGGGGCACTCGCCATCTATCGGCACGGTGAACCACTCGCCCATTTCTGGACCGGTAGTGCGGGTGACCGGCCGTGGACCGCCGATACCGGCGCGATCGTGTTCTCCGCGACCAAGGGCGTCACCGCCACCGTGATCCACCGGCTCGCCGATCGCGGACTGATCGACTACCAGGCGCCGGTCGCCGAATACTGGCCGCGTTTCGCCGCGCACGGCAAGGGCGCGATCACCGTCGCCGACGTGCTCACCCACCGGTCCGGGCTGTCGTCGCTGTCCTCGGTCGCCACCACCGCCGCGGAAGCCCTCGATCACGAGTTGATGGAGGACCGCCTGGCCATGGCCACCCCGGACCGGATGCTCGGCACCCCCACCTATCACGCGCTGACCTACGGCTGGCTGCTCGCGGGCCTGGCCAGGGGCGTGACCGGCCGGAGCATGAGCGAGCTGATCCGCACCGAGGTCACCGATCCGCTCGGGATCGACGGCATCCACCTCGGTCGCCCCGCCGCGGACTCGTCGACCGAATACGCCCGGCTGGCCGGCGCGCACATGAGCTTCGCCGCGCATCCCGTCGCCGCCAGTTTCCTCGCCAATGTCGGATTCCGGCTGCCCGGACCGCTCGGCGCGGCCGCCCGCTGCCTGTTCGTGCCCGGCCTCGACGGCATCCTCGACGGTGACGACCCCACGATCCTGAACACCGAGATGCCCGCGGGCAACGGCGTCGCGACCGCCGCCGGACTGGCGAAGATGTACGCGGCGCTGGCCGACGGCGTCACCGTCGACGGTACGCCGTACCTGCAGCAGAGCACGCATGCCGCGATCCGCCGGGTGCAGAGCTACCGGCTCGACCACGCGCTGTTCTACCTGCCGATGATGTGGCACCTGGGCTACCACTCGTTGCCCGTCCCCGGCGCGCGGCACGGCTTCGGCCATATCGGGCTCGGCGGTTCGTTCGGCTGGGTCGACCCGCAGTCGGGTCTGTCGGTGGCCTACGTGCACAACCGTCTCGACCAGATCCTGCTGCCCTACGACCAGCTCGCCATGGGCTGGTTGCTGCCGCTGGTCGTGTCGAGCGTGCGCGCGAGTCGCACGTCCGGACACCACGAGGACCGCGCGGCGGCGTGACCGCCGCGCGGCGAACCTACGTCAGGTAGCGATAGGCGGGGGAGCCCGGTTCCAGGCGTTCGGCCTGGATCGGGGACTCCTCGATGCGGTGCATCAGCGACGACAGGTTGTCGGTGGCACCGAGCTCGATGCCGACCAGCGCGGCCCCGGTATCCCGGTTGTTGCGCTTGACGTACTCGAACATGGTGATGTCGTCGTCGGGGCCGAGGACATCGTCGAGGAAGCGGCGCAGTGCACCGGGCTCCTGCGGGAAATCGACCAGGAAGTAGTGCTTGAGACCGCGGTGCACCAGTGAGCGCTCGATGATCTCGCCGTAGCGCGACACATCGTTGTTGCCACCCGAGACCAGCACCACGACCGTGCTGTCGGGCGCGATGTCGATCTCGGCCAAGGCCGCGGTGGCCAGCGCGCCCGCGGGCTCGGCGATGATGCCTTCGCTCTGGTAGAGGTCGAGCATCGCGGTGCAGATAGCACCCTCGTCGACCAGCATCACCCGGAAAGCCGCTGTCCCGGTGGAGGATCCGGGTGTGGTGAGCAGGGGCAGCGAGGCATGCGAGACCATCCGGCCGCCGAACGACGCCGCCGCCCGGTAGGGCAGTTCGCCGATGCGGCGCACGGCGGCGCCGTCGACGAACGGGTCGATCTCGGGCAGCGTCACCGGTGCGCCGGCGACCAGTGCGGCGGTCAGCGAGGCCGCGCCCGCGGGTTCGACGGCCAGCAGGCCGGTGTGCGGTGCGCGTTCGCGCAGGTAGGTGCCGATGCCGGCGAGGCAGCCGCCGCCGCCGACCGGGACGATCACCAGGTCGGGGGCCGTGCCGAGCTGGTCGAGGAACTCCGCGGCGATAGTGCCCTGACCCGCGGCGGTGCGCGGGTCGTCGAACGGCGGCACCATGGTGGCGCCGGTGCGGGCGACATCGTCGGCGGCGGCCGCGGCCGCGGCGTCGTAGGTTTCGCCGACGGCGATCAGCTCGACGAACTCGCCGCCGTGCACGCGGATGCGGTCGCGCTTCTGCTTGGGGGTGGTGGTCGGCACATAGATGCGCCCGCGTACACCCATCGACCGGCAGGCGAACGCCACGCCCTGCGCGTGATTGCCCGCGCTGGCGGTCACCACACCGGCCGCGCGCTCGGCGGCGGTGAGCTGCACCATCAGGTTGTAGGCGCCGCGCAGCTTGTAGGAGCGAACCGCGGTGAGGTCTTCGCGCTTGAGGTGCACCTGCGCACCGGTGCTCGCCGACAGCCGCGCGCTGTACTGCAGCGGAGTCGGCTCGATGATGTCGGAAATTCGCTTGGCGGCGGCGTCGATCTCGTCCGCGGTGAGCGGCGGACGGATTACGGACACTTCGGCGACGTCAGCGATGGGGGACACCCGGACAATGCTACCGAGGCGGTTCGCGCGCTCGGCGAGCGGAACCACCCGCCGGGGCGACCGCGGCGGGTGGGCTCGGACCTGCGGTTCAGCGCGGTGTGAGGACGAAGACCGGGATCACGCGATCGGTCTTCTTCGTGTACTCGTCGTAGTCTGGCCAGACGGCGACCGCGCGCTCCCACCACCGCGCTCGCTCGTCGCCGACGACCTCGCGTGCGGTGTAGTCCTTGGTGGTGGTGCCGTCGCGCAGTTCGACGTGCGGATCGGCCTTGATGTTGTGGTACCAGACGGGATTCTTCGGCGCCCCGCCCAGCGACGCGACGACGGCGTACTCGCCGTCGTGCTCGACCCGCATCAGCGGCGTCTTGCGCAGCTTGCCGGTCTTGGCGCCCTTGGTGGTGAGCAGGATGACGGGCTTGCCCTGCAACGAGGTGCCCTCGGCGCCGCCGGAGTTCTCGTAGGTCTCGGCCTGTTCGCGTGCCCAGTCCGAAGTGCTCGGTGCGTACTCTCCTGTGAGTGGCATGACCTGCACAACGAACCATCGCCCTGTGATGTTCCCGATAGAGCCACTCGAACAAGTTCGGTGGACCGAACTTCGATGTACGCCTATCCTGGTCTGCATGGCAGTGCTCACCTCATCGGCAGCATCCGCGACCGTCGACATCGCGGGTAGCGCTTGGCCGGTCTACAAGCTCGAGGCGCTCGCCGCCGCGCTCGTGGTCGCCGCGCTGTTGCTGCTGATCATCGGGTCGCCGCAGGTCGCGGTGCTGGCGGCCGCCGCCGTGGCCGCCGTCCGCTGGACCGTCGGCGCCACCCGCACCGCGTCGCGCAACTGATTCGGGCACCGGGCCAGGGTCGTTCTCCCCGGATGGCGGATCATTCCGTCAGGTCGAGCGAACTCAACTCACCGCGCGACAGCACGCCCAGCTTCGGATACGCCTTGTAGAGGTGATGGCCGACGGTGCGGTGGCTCAGGAACAGCCGTGCCGCGATCTCCCGATTCGACAATCCCTGCGCCGCCAGCCGCACGATCTGTGATTCCTGCGGGGTGAGCAGGCTCAGCGGGCCGCCGCTCGCACGCGTACCGGTTCCGACACCGAGCGCGCCCAATTCGGTGCGCGCGCGTTCGCTCCACGGTGCCGCGCCGAGCCGATCGAACAGCTCTGTCGCCTGTTCCAGCTGGGTCCGCGCGTCGACCTTGCGCTTGTCGCGGCGCAGCCACTCGCCGTAGAGCAGCCGAGTGCGGGCTTCGTCGAACGGCCGGTTGGCGGCGAGCGCGGCCACGAAGTGCTGTTCGGCCGCCGAGCCGTCGGCCAGCAACGCGCGTCCACGGGCCGCCAGCGCTGCGATCCAGTCCTGCTCGGCCCGCTGCGACCAGGCGGTGAGCCGATCCAGCGCCTCGGCAGCGCGGTCGGTCGCGCCGAGCCGAACCGCCACCTCGATCTGATCCGGGAGTGTGCGCAGCCCGATGACGTGGTGTCGCGCCGGTTCGATCGTCATATGCGCGAGCTCGGTCCCTGCCTGCTCCAGCCTTCCCTCGCCGAGTGCCAGCAGTGCCACGGCCGCGTGCGCCCACGACGCACCGACCGCGCCCGGCCCGCCGAACTCCTCGGCCGCCGCACGCTCGGCATGGTCTCGACACGATGTCGAATCACCCTGTAGCGCGGCGAGATACGCGAGAAATGCGTGGATCTGACTGATCCACTGCGCCTGCCCGATGTCCTGTGCGATCCGCAGCCCTTCCTCGGCCGCGATCCGGCCCTCCCTCGGTCGCCCGCCGAACAACAACCCCTCGGATCGGAAGAACAGCAGCGGCGCCAGCAACCCGATCCGCCCCTGCTCCCTGCATTCCCTGATCAACTCGCCTGCCAGTTCCTCGACCTGCTCGTCCTGCCCGACGACCAAACCGCTGCCACACAGCTGCACGAGGTCGGCCGGACTGTCCGCCCCGCCGGTCCGGGCGGCGGCCGCCGCGTCCCGCAGGTCGGCGACCCGCTGACCTGTCACCGACCCGGTCAGATATCGCGCGATCGGCGTCGCCGGGTCTTCCTCCACCAGTCGCAGCGTCGCCAGGACATCGGCGACCTCGTCGAGCTCGCCGGGTCCGAGGTACCACGCGGTGTGCACGGCCTTGGTCAGGATCCGAGCCGCGCCACGGGGATCGGATGCGCGCATCGCGACGGCCGCTGACATCAACCGCCGATGCGCGGAACCCGGTTTGCCGCCCGCGAATTCGGCCTGCGCCCGTACCAGGTCCAGCCGCAGCTCGAACGCGGCTCCGCCTTCCTCGGGCGCGGTGGCCTGCTCGCCACTCCCGGCGACCACCCCGGCAGAGCTGACAGGCCCTCGTTCGCCAGGCCGCGCCGCCTGCTCCGTCGGGCCGCCGGTTGCTCGGCCGCCGGGGGCAGCCTCGCCCGCCGGCTTCCGGACCTCGCTCGACAGCGACGCGGCTCGCTCGGCCAGTCGCTCCGCGCGGTCGGTGAGGCCGGCCTCCGTCGCGGACTCGGCGGCGAGGACGAGTCTGCGCACGCGCGCGCTCGCGTCGATGCTCAGCGCGGCCGCGCGATCGTAGGCGGTCACGGCGGCATGGAGGCCGTGGCGGCGCCGGGCACGGTCGGCCGTGTGCTCGAGTGCGGTGGCGGTGTTCTCGTCGGGACCTGTTGCGGCACTGGCGAGATGCCATGCCCGCAGGTCCGCGGTGTCGTCGCCGCTCAGTGCGTCGGCCAGGGCGCGGTGGGCGGCGAGTCGGTCGGTGAGCGCGGCGCCTTGGTACACCGCCGACCGCAGCAGTGGGTGGTGCCAGGTCAGCACCTGACCGTCGGTGCCGATCATGCCCGCGTCCTGGGCGGGTTGCAGATCCGGCAGTGACGCATCGAGACCGGCCGCGGCACGCAAGATCGGCGCCAGGTCCGCGGCACCGGCCGCCGCCGCGACCAGAAGCACGGTCCGCGTCGCCGTGGGCAAGCGGGTGACGCGGCCGTGGAAGGCCAGCTGTAACCGCTGCGTCAACGGCAACGGATTCGCGTCATCGACACTGCCGTCGCCGACTACTGCCGGAAGTTCCAGCAGCGCGAGGGGATTACCGCCCGACTCGGTGAGCAATCGATACCGAACGGCCGGACTCAGCGGGGTTGGACCGGCATCGAGCAGTGCCGCCGACGCCTCGGGACGCAGACCGGACAGGGCGAGTTCTGTCAGCCCGGGCGCGGGAAAATCCTGCGGCCCCGAGCGCGTCGCGAACAGCATCACCACCCCTTCGGCCTCGAGCCTGCGCGCCGCGAACAGCAGTGCCTCCGCGCTGGCCCGGTCCAGCCAATGGGCGTCGTCGATCAGGCACAGCAGCGGCCCGTTGGCTGCTTCCTCGGCGAGCAGGGTCAGTACCGCCAGCCCGATCAGCATCCGATCGGCGGGCTCGCCCTCGCCGAGCCCGAACGCCGCCTCGAGTGCGTCACGCTGCCGCGACGGCAGCTGCCCCACCAGCTCCATACCCGGCCGGACCAGCAGATGCAGTGCCGCGAAGGGCAATTCGGCCTCGGACTCGATCCCCGCGCTACGCACTGTCGCAACACCTTGCGCTGCCGCGTAATCCAGCAGCGCGGTCTTCCCGATCCCGGCCTCGCCGCGCACCACCAGGGCCCCGCTTCGCCCCGCGCGTGCCCCGCCGAGCAGGTCATCGATCCTGGCCTGTTCGGCATCGCGTCCGTGCAGCATGGGCTCCACCGTATCGCCGTACCGGTACCGCAGGCAGTCGCGCTGGGAAAAGTACCTATACGCGACTGATTCGACCGACCCCCCGCACGCCATAACGTTGTGTCCATCGCAGGAACAACCAGCGAAACACCAGCTCACAGCCTATTTCGGAGGTCGAGATGAACACCGTCGTCGCACAGTACCTGGAAGCGTGGAACACCCGCGAGCCCGCTGCCCGCCGCTCCGCGGTCGCCCGTCTGTTCACCCCGCAGGCCCGCTACGTCGACCCGCTGGTCGCGGTCACCGGCCACGCCGAACTCGAGGCCGCGATCGCCGGTGTCCAGGCTCAGTTCCCCGACTGGACATTCACCCTGGCCGGTCCCGTCGACGCCCATCACGACCAGGTCCGCTTCACCTGGGGTCTCGGCCCCGCCGACGCCCCTGCCGTGGTGATCGGCTTCGACGTCGCCGTCCTCACCGACGGCCGCATCGACAGCGTCTACGGCTTCCTCGACCAGGTCCCCGCCACCACCTAACCCCCTCGCAGCCAAGGAGATCCGCCATGACCACCACCGCTCCGTCCCGTCTGTCCGCGTTGTTCGCCTCCGGCGAGAACCTGCTGCGGCTGTCGCTGCGCCTCGACGCCGTCGTCACCACCGCCAACGGCCTGGCCTACCTGGCACTGGCGCAACCACTGGAACGGCTACTCGGACTCGATGCCGGTGTCGGCCTCGCGATCGGCGCCTTCCTCACCGCCTACGGCCTGGCCGTCGCGATCGTCAGCCGATCGGCACCGGTCAATCGGGCTGCGGCGTCGGCGGTGGCGACGGGGAACACCGCCTGGGTCGTGGCCAGTCTCGCCGCGCTGTCGACCGGTGCGCTCGGTCTCACCACGGTGGGCGCGGTATGGGCGGTGCTGCAGTCGGTGACCGTCGGCGGATTCGCCGCGCTGCAATATCTGGGACTACGTCGTAGTCACTGAGCTGGACACGAGGGACCGACTCACGCAGTGTCGGTCCCTCGCCGGCGCGCGCCTTCGGGCTCGCGTGTGCTGCCCTCGTGCTGTCAGCGCACCAGCAACGCGACAGGAAGTCGAGCGAACAGCTTGTCCACCCGCGCACTACCCGCGAAGGTGTTTCCGGTGAGCCGATCGGTCCAGTTGCCCTGCGGCAGCGGCAAAGTGGTGTCCAGCCAGCCCGCGGTGCCGAGCCCGACCGAATGCCGGGTCGCCGCCACGATCACCTCCGGGGCTTCGCCCGCGGGCCCCCGCCCGTAGGCGATGAACCGATGCGCGTGCTCACCGATGGCATAGAGCGGCCGGTACATCCCGCCGACGAAGCACTCCGGCCGCTCCCGGCGCAACCACAGCGCATAGGCGACCACCCACATCTTCGCCGCACCGGTGGTGTCCAGAGTCGGTGTGTCGGTGAGTGACTGGAGCATCCCGACCCGGGTGGCGAAGTTCACCGGCCGCCGGTTGTCGGGGTCGACGAGGGAGTCTTCCCACAACTCGGTGCCCTGATAGATATCGGGAATCCCCGGCGCGCCCAGCTGCAAGAGCTTCTGCGACACCGCGTCCGACCACGCGTGCGGCGCGAGCTCGTGGGCCAGATCGCCGATGCCGGTACCGACCGGCCCATCGATCACCGCGTCGAGCCAGCCGTGCACGGCCGATTCGAACGCCGCGTCCGGCTCCTCCCAGGAAGTCTTCGTGCCCGCCTCGCGAATCGACTTCTCCGCGAACATGTGCAGCCGGTCCCGCAGCCCCGGCACCGACGAAGCGGGCCGCCCGTCGGCGGGCCACACCCCGAACATGTTCTGCAACAGGAACAACGCGGTGGCCCCGTCGGGCGCGGGGGTGGTCTCCAGCCAGCCTCGAACCCGCTGCGACCAGACATCGGCGACCTGTGACAGCACCCCGATCCGGGCACGCACGTCCTCCCCGCGTTTGGTGTCGTGGGTCGAGATCGTCGTCATGGTCGCGGGCCAGCGCTGCGCGCGTTCACTGTTGGACAGGTGGAAGTCGTTGACGGAGTGGCCGAATCGGGCCGGATTGCCGCCCACCTCCTGTAGCGACACCAGCCGCGCACCCTGATAGAACATCGTGTCCTCGACCGACTTGGCGGTGATCGCCCCACACACCTGCGAGAACCTCGTCGCCGCCTCACCCCCCACCGACAGCGCGGTCACCAGGACCGACAGCGGCGCCGTCAGCTCGGCGTTGCGCTTCTCCACCTCCGCCACGACCGCGGCCGTCATCCCGGCCAGCGGTGCGTAATCCACCCGGTACACCGGCATGAAAGCCAGTACCTCGATGGTCGCGTTGCTCACCGCGAGGGTGTCGAAACTGCCCGCGTTGCCGTCGCGTTTGATCGCGGCGACCAATCGCCGGATCTCCGGCGCGAGAATGGTTTCGGCGACGGCCCGCTTGATCCGATGCTCGGTTTCACCGAACCACGCCCGGTCGCTGCCGTGCCCCGCGACGTGCTGGGACAGTTCGGTCAGCGTCGCCTCGCCCGCCGGATCGATCAGCACCCCACCGAGATCGGCGAGCGCGTCGTAGCCGGTGGTGCCGTCGACCGGCAGCGTCGCGTCCAACGGCTCACGGTTGGCGAGGATCTTCTCGACGAGCAGGAGCCGTTGCGGCCCGATCAGCCTGCGCAACCGGGTCAGATACGCGCTCGGATACGACAAGCCGTCCGGATGATCGACGCGAACGCCGTCGATCAGATCGTGTTCGCACCAGGCCGCCAGCTCCCGGTGCGTCGCCTCGAACACCTCCGGGTCTTCCTGCCGGATCGCGGCCAGACTGTTCACCGCGAAGAACCGCCGATACGTGCACACCCCGGCTTTCCAGCTCACCAGCCGGTAGTGCTGGCGGTCGTGGATGCGCAGTGCGTTGTCGCCGTCGGTGCCCGCCGCGATCGGGAATCGCAGATCGTGCAATGCCAGCATCGGTTCCGCGCCGGACCGGTCGACGGTGAGCGCGGCCGGGTCGTTCTCGTTCTGCAGGACCGGCAGCGCCAACCGCCCGCCCGCGCCGTTGCCCGAACTCCAGTCGATGTCGAAATACTTGGCGTACTGCGACTTCTGGCCGTTGCGCAGCACATCCCACCACCACCGATTCTGCCGCGGATCGGCGACGCCCACATGGTTGGGCACCAGGTCGACGATCAATCCCATACCCCGGCTTCGCACTTCGTCGGAGAGCGCTTTGAGGCCGGTCGGCCCGCCGAGCGCGGCGGAGACCGTGGTGGGGTCGGTGACGTCGTAACCGTGTGTCGACCCGTGCGTCGCGGTGAGGATCGGCGACAGGTACAGGTGCGAGATGCCCAGCTGCTGCAGGTATTCGGCGATGGCGCGGGCATCGGCGAAGGTGAGCGCGTCGGGGCGCAGCTGCAACCGGTAGGTGCTGCGCACCGTGCCCGCCCGGACGGGCGCGCGATGCAGCATGGTCAGCGGGTCGGTCACATAGGTCTCGGTCATCGTCTCGCTCGGCGGCTAGGTGGTTCGGCGCAATACGAGCAGGCAGCGGCTGGCGACCGGCAGCGTCGCCGCCGCGGCGTACACCGCGTCGGCCGCGCCGGTCGGGGTCGAACAATCCAGGGCGAGCGACCACTGCGCGCCGAACTCCGGTCCGGGCAGGACGAAATCGATCGCTTCGTCGTGCGCATTGAAGCACAGCAGGAACGAGTCGTCGGTGATGCGCTCACCCCGTGGACCCGGTTCGGCGATGCCGTCACCGTCGAGCAGCACCGCCAGTGATTTCCCGAAGCCGCTGTCCCAGTCGTCGTTGGTCATCTCGGTGCCCGCGGGCGCGAACCAGGCGATCTCGCGCCGGTGGCCCTGATCGTCGCTCGGCCCGGCGGCCAGGAAGCGGCGACGCCGGAAGATCGGATGTTCGGTGCGCAAGGTGATCACCGTGCGGGTGAACTCGAGCAGGTCGGCATTCGATTCCGCCAGCGACCAGTCCATCCACGCCAGCGGCGAATCCTGGCAGTACACATTGTTGTTGCCGAGCTGCGTGCGTCCGATCTCGTCACCATGGGCGAGCATCGGCGTGCCCTGACTCAGAATCAGCGTGGCCAGCAGATTGCGTTGCTGACGTGCACGCAGCGCGAGGACCCGGGGATCGTCGGTCTCGCCTTCGATACCACAGTTCCACGATCGGTTGTGGCTTTCCCCGTCCCGATTGCCCTCACCGTTGGCGTCGTTGTGTTTCTCGTTGTAGGACACCAGGTCGCGCAGCGTGAAGCCGTCGTGCGCGGTGACGAAGTTGATGCTGGCACCGGGCCGCCGGCCCGTCGACTCGTACAGATCCGACGATCCGGTGAGCCGAGAGGCGAACTCGCCCAATGTCGCGGGCTCCCCACGCCAGTAGTCACGGACCGTGTCCCGGTATTTGCCGTTCCACTCGGTCCACAGACTGGGGAAGTTGCCGACCTGGTAGCCGCCTTCGCCCACGTCCCACGGTTCGGCGATGAGCTTGACCTGACTCACCACCGGGTCCTGGTGTACCAGGTCGAAGAACGCGGAAAGCCGGTCCACATCGTGCAATTCGCGTGCCAGGGTGGCGGCGAGGTCGAAGCGGAAGCCGTCGACGTGCATGTCCAGAATCCAGTACCGCAGCGAATCCATGATCAGTTGCAGCGTGTGCGGATGCCGGACATTGAGGCTGTTGCCGGTGCCGGTGTAGTCCTTGTAGTGCTCGGGGTCGGCCTCGTCGAGCCGGTAGTAGGCGGCGTTGTCGATCCCGCGCAGGCTCAGTATCGGCCCATTGTGGTTGCCCTCGCCGGTGTGGTTGTAGACGACGTCGAGAATCACCTCGATGCCCTCGGCGTGCATCGCGCGCACCATCGCCTTGAACTCCGCGACCGCGCCGTCGCCGCGCGGCCGGGCCGAATACTGGTTGTGCGGTGCGAGATAGCCGATGCTGTTGTAGCCCCAGTAGTTGCGCAATCCCTGATCGGTGAGCACGTGATCGTGGAAGAACTGGTGTACCGGCATGAGCTCGATCGCGGTGACGCCCAGCGACTTCAGATGCCCGATGATCGCCGGATGCGCCAGGCCCGCGTAGGTGCCGCGCAGATCCTCCGGGATATCCGGGTGCGTCATCGTCAGGCCCTTGACGTGCGCCTCGTAGATCACCGTCTCGTGGTACGGCCGGTTCGGCGGGCGATCGGGGCCCCAGTCGAAGAACGGGTTGATCACCACCCCGGTCATCGTGTTGCCCAGCGAATCAAGCCCGTAGGTGTAAAGCGAGGGATCGTTGACGAATTCGCCGTCGAACGCCTTCCCGTACGGGTCGAGCAGCAGTTTGCTGGGGTCGCAGCGCAATCCGCGCTCCGGATCGTACGGACCGTGGACCCGGAAGCCGTACCGCTGCCCCGGGGTGACGGAGGGCAGGTAGGCGTGCCAGACGTAACCGTCGACTTCGTCGAGGTCGACGCGGGTCTCGGAGCCGTCCTTGGCGATCAGGCAGAGCTCGACCTCGGTGGCGACTTCGGAGAACACCGAGAAGTTGGTGCCGCCGCCGTCGTAGGTCGCGCCGAGCGGATACGCGGTGCCCGGCCACACCTCGGGTCGGTCGTTCGGGCTCGACATGCTACGACAGTAATGGAACCCCGGGCCCCACCGCGCACGATGTGACCGGCCGCTCGCTGACCGCCGCTCAGGCCGATGCGGTCGCGAGCAGCCGCCGCGCGTAGCCCGTGCGCCGCGCGAGCCCGGCCAGTCCGCCGAAGATCAGCCGTTGCAGGAATGCGGGCGGACCGGCGAGATAGCCGTCCTGGTACTCCCACAGCAGCCCGAGGGCGAGCGGATTCCGGGGGAGCTTGCTCGTGGTCGTCTTGTTCGCGTTGTCGAGGCCGCTCCAGAACGCGAACATCTCCCAGTGCCGCAGCGGCGGACGGATCACGTGGTCCATCACGGTGTCGCCGGCTTCGTTCCAGAACTCGTGCACCACGCGCGGGGGAGCGGTGACCGTGTCGCCGGGCTTCGCGACGATCTCTTCGCCGCCGATCCGGAAGCGCACCTGACCGGTGCGAATGGTCCAGGTTTCGCTGATCTCCGGATGCCGGTGCGGGCCCGCTTCCCGGCCGACGTGCGGCAGTACATGTTCGAGTCGTAGATAGGCGCCCTGCGCGTCGGCGCCACGATCGACGAGCGTGACCCGATGCCCGTTGCGAAAGGTGAGGACGGAACCGATGGCAGCCATGATCCAGATATAAAGGTAACCTTCCTATTATGTCAATGGCTGAGCGGTCCTCCTTGCTGAAACTGCTGGTCCAGGCGGCCGATGCCTACGAGCGCGCGCTGAACCCCGCGCTGCGCGCCGGGCTCGGAACCGACCTGCGCCCAGCGCACTACGCGGTGTTCCGATACCTCGCACCGGAAGGCTCCCGGGTGACCGCGCTGGCCGAGGCCGCCGGGATGACCCAGCAGTCGATGGGGGAGCTGGTCACCCACTTGGAGAAGTGCGGATACGTGCGGCGCACGCCCGATCCCGCGGACGGGCGCGCGCGGCTGGTGGTCGCCACCGCAGCCGGTCGGGAGGCGGTGGCGCTGGCCGGGCAGCACATCCAGCGAATCGAACGGGTGGTCGCCGCCGAGCTGGGTGCGGAATCGCTCGCCGTGGTCCGCGATGCCCTCGCTCGGCTGCCCGCCGCGATCGCGATTCACGCCGACACCCGGTCCGCCGACGACGGCGAGTGATAACTTGAACAGTGTTCAAGGCTGTCGTCTCGGCAGCACCGGGCGACGACGAGGAAACCTGTGGACCTGACCCCCGAGCAGATCACCGCCCTCGATGCCGAACACGTCTGGCATCCCTACGGCGGATTCCCCGCGACCACCGAGCCGCTGGTCGTGGCGGGTGCGGCAGGAACGCGACTCACTCTCGCCGACGGCCGTGAACTCGTCGACGGGATGAGCTCGTGGTGGGCGGCTGTCCACGGCTACTGCCACCCGGTCCTCGACGCTGCCCTGCTCGCGCAATCCCAGCGCATGAGTCACGTGATGTTCGGCGGGCTCACCCACGAACCGGCCACCCGGCTGACCCAACTGCTGGTCGAACTCACGCCCGCCGGTCTCGACAAGGTCTTCCTCTGCGACTCCGGTTCCGTATCGGTCGAGGTCGCGACCAAGATGTGCCTGCAATACTGGCGCGGCGCCGGGCGCCCGGCGAAGAACCGGCTGCTCACCTGGCGCGGGGGATACCACGGCGACACCTTCACCCCGATGAGCGTCTGCGACCCCGATGGCGGCATGCACTCACTGTGGACCGACGTCCTCACCGAGCAGGTCTTCGTCCCCGCGCCGCCACGAGAGTTCGAACCCGGCTACGTCGCCGAACTCGAACGCGCCGTCGCCACCCATCGCGACGAACTGGCCGCGGTGATCGTCGAACCGGTCGTCCAGGGCGCGGGCGGCATGCGCTGGCACGATCCGCGCTACCTCACCGAACTGCGCCGGATCTGCGACGACAACGACGTGCTGCTCGTCTTCGACGAGATCGCCACCGGGTTCGGCCGCACCGGCGAGCTGTTCGCCGCCGATCACGCAGGCGTCGCACCCGATGTGATGTGCGTCGGCAAGGCGCTGACCGGCGGCTACCTCACCCTGGCGGCGGCACTGTGCACCGCGCGGATCGCCGAGACCATCAGCGCGGCACACGGCGGACTGATGCACGGGCCGACCTTCATGGGCAACCCGCTGGCCTGCGCCGTCGCGGTCGCCTCGATCGAGTTGCTGCGCTCGCGGGACTGGCGAGGCGAGGTGTCCAGGATCGAGTCGGAGTTGCGGGCCGGCCTCGCGCCGCTGGCCGAGCTGCCCGGCGTCGCCGAAGTCCGCGTGCTCGGCGCGATCGGCGTCGTCGAACTCGACGAACCCGTCGATATGCGCGCCGCGACCGATGCCGCCGTCGACGCGGGCGCCTGGCTGCGCCCGTTCCGCAACCTGGTCTACACGATGCCCCCGTTCATCAGCACCAGCGCCGACATCGCCACCATCACCGAGGCCGTGGGCGCGGCGGCGAAGGCCTCGATCGCATGAGCCCGACCGTCCTGAACGGTGTTCAAGTATGCTGCTCAACTGTGAGTACGGATCCGTTGAGGTGGTTGGACGAGCGTGCGGCCGAACGGGTCGACGCGGGGCTACGCAGGCACCTGCGCGAGCGCGTCGCCGAGTCGTCCGCGATCGACCTCGCCTCCAATGACTACTTGGGCCTGCACCGGCACCCCGAGGTCGTCGAGGGCGCGATCGAGGCGGTGCGTCGCTGGGGAGCAGGCTCCACGGGCTCTCGCTTGGTCACCGGCACGACCACCGAGCACGCACTCCTCGAACTCGAACTGGCCGAATTCGTCGGCGCCGAAACAGGATTGGTCTTCGCGACTGGCTACGCCGCCAACCTCGGCGTGGTCACCGCGCTGGCCGGACGCGGCACCCTCGTGGTCTCCGACGCGGGCTCGCACGCCTCACTGGTCGACGCGTGCAGGCTTTCTCGCGCCAGAGTCGCGATCGCTGCGCACCGCGATGTCGCCGCGATCGAACGATTGCTCGCCGAGCGCGCCGAAGAGCGCGCGCTGGTGCTCACCGATTCGGTCTTCAGCGCCGACGGCGATCTCGCACCACTGGCCGACCTGCACCGCGTCACCCGTGCGAACGGCGCGATCCTGATCGTCGACGAAGCGCACGGACTCGGGGTCCGTGGCGAGGGCGGACGTGGGCTCGTGCACGAGCTGGGCTTGGCGGGCGAACCGGACCTTGTGATCACCGCGACGTTGTCGAAGGCATTCGCCGCCCAGGGCGGCGTCGTCCTGGCCGATGCCAGAATCCGTGCCCACCTCATCGATGCCGCGCGCACCTTCATCTTCGACACCGGCCTGGCTCCCGCCGCGGTCGGTGCTGCCCGCGCCGCGCTGGCGCTGCTGCGCCGCGACCCGTCGATGGCCACCCGCGTTCTCGACCGGGCCGCCGACATCGCCCGGATCGCCGGGGTCTGCGAACCCGACTCCGCGGTTGTTTCCGTCGTCCTCGGCGAAGCGCAAGTCGCCTTCGATGCCGCGCAGGCATGCCGCGCCCGCGGCCTCGATGTCGGCTGCTTCCGCCCGCCGTCGGTACCCGAAGGCACCTCACGGCTGCGCCTCACCGCCCGCGCCGACCTGACTTCCGCCGAACTCGAGACGATCGCCGAGGTCCTCGGCGATGTTCTCGCGTCGGCCCGCGGCAAGGAATCGGTGACGGCATGACTGTCCTGCTGATCAGCGGCACCTCGACCGACGTCGGCAAAACCGTCGTCACCGCGGCACTGGCCGCGGCCGCGCGGGCCGCGGGGCGCACCGTCGCTGTCTGCAAGCCCGCGCAGACCGGCATCGCCCCGGGCGAACCCGGCGACCTCGCCGAGGTCACCCGCCTGACCGGGGTGACCCGCACCCTCGAGCTCGCTCGCTACCCGGAACCACTCGCTCCCGACACCGCCGCGCGCCGCGCGGCCATGCCACTGCTGACCCTGAGCGACACCGTCGCCGCCGTCGAATCGCTGGCCGATGCCGACCTTGTGCTGGTCGAAGGCGCGGGCGGACTGCTGGTGCGGATGGGCGAGTTCACCCTGCTCGACCTCGCCCAGAAGATCGGTGCACCGGTATTGGTCGTCGCCGCAGCCGGCCTGGGCACCCTCAACCACAGCGAACTCACCACCCGGACCCTCGCCGCGGCAGGTGTTCCTTGCGCCGGCTTGGTGATCGGCTCCTGGCCGATCGATCCCGACCTCGCCTCCCGGTGCAATCGCGACGACCTTCCGCGGGTCACCGAGACCCCGATAGTCGGCGCGATCCCCGCCGGCGCTGGACAGTGGGACCGCCACCGCTTCACCGCGGCCGCACCGAGCTGGTTCACCGCCGGTCCGCTGTTTGGAAACCACCCTTGACCAGCCGATTTGACTTCGTGTTGGTCGGCACGTAACTTTATTCCAGTCAGAGCGACACGGACACCGACTCAGCCGCCCAGCGGCCGAGACACGAGGTAGGACGTTGAGCGCCTGACTGACTGCGTGTTCAGGCGGACTTGGTACGGATTTGCTTCCGGCCGGTTGTCTGAGCTAAGTTTGAACCCTTGCCTCACCGAAACCCCGACGAGAAGTTGTGGGTAGAAGTGTGTGCGTGTGTTCTTTGAGAACTCAATAGTGTGTCGATGAATGTCAGTGCCAATATTAATTATTGGTTCCAGCCTTCGCGTACCCCCCGGTCGTGGAGGTTGGACATTGAAAAACAACAGCGAAAACTTTTTTGCTGGTGTTTGGCTTTGCTAGATTTTCGGACTCTAGTTAGATAGTTTTGATTCGCTCTCCCTTGGGAGGGTTGTTTCGAGAGTCTTCAACGGAGAGTTTGATTCTGGCTCAGGACGAACGCTAGCGGCGTGCTTAACACATGCAAGTCGAGCGGTAAGGCCCTTCGGGGTACACGAGCGGCGAACGGGTGAGTAACACGTGGGTGATCTGCCTTGCACTTCGGGATAAGCCTGGGAAACTGGGTCTAATACCGGATATGACCACTGATCGCATGGTTGGTGGTGGAAAGATTTATCGGTGCGAGATGGGCCCGCGGCCTATCAGCTTGTTGGTGAGGTAACGGCTCACCAAGGCGACGACGGGTAGCCGACCTGAGAGGGTGACCGGCCACACTGGGACTGAGACACGGCCCAGACTCCTACGGGAGGCAGCAGTGGGGAATATTGCACAATGGGCGAAAGCCTGATGCAGCGACGCCGCGTGCGGGATGACGGCCTTCGGGTTGTAAACCGCTTTTGACAGGGACGAAGCGCAAGTGACTGTACCTGTAGAATAAGGACCGGCCAACTACGTGCCAGCAGCCGCGGTAATACGTAGGGTCCGAGCGTTGTCCGGAATTACTGGGCGTAAAGAGCTTGTAGGCGGTTCGTCGCGTCGTTTGTGAAAACTTGGGGCTCAACCTTAAGCTTGCAGGCGATACGGGCGAACTAGAGTACTTCAGGGGAGACTGGAATTCCTGGTGTAGCGGTGAAATGCGCAGATATCAGGAGGAACACCGGTGGCGAAGGCGGGTCTCTGGGA
>NZ_JBHURA010000011.1:0-14719 GCF_042674185.1 Nocardia sp. NPDC056952
CACGACCGGGGGGTACGCGAAGGCTGGAACCAATAATTAATATTGGCACTGACATTCATCGACACACTATTGAGTTCTCAAAGAACACACGCACAAACGGAATGACCGGATCGTTCCGGATCTTCCGAAGGGCAACTGTTCCAGCCTAACCTCACGTCCAGACGAAGTCAATCGTAAGCCTGGTCACAAGATCTTCAGCTCTGTCAGGCGCTTCCCCGTACTACCGCGTTTTCCCTTGGCCCGCCAGCCTCTCGGGCTAGCGTCTCGGCTCCGGGTTGGTGTCCGTGTCGCTCTGACTTCCAATAAGTTACGCGCCGGATAACGCCGCGTCAAATCGCCTGGACAGCACCGGATCTCCGCAGGTCACGGCGGTGCGCTCAGCGCTTGCGCCGGCCTGAATCACACGCATGTGACTCAGGCCTCCGCAACGACGTCAGGCTATCCGATGCACGCCCGCCATGTTCTTCTTTCCGCGCCGCAGCACCAGCCACTCACCGTGCAGGTAGTCGGCATCGGACGGAGTCCACTCGACGTCGCCGACCCGCTGGTTGTTCACCGACGCACCGCCTTCGTTGACCACCCGACGGGCCGCGCCCTTGCTCTCACACAGGCCCGAGGCGACGAGCAGGTCGACGATCGTGTTCGGTTCACCCGGCACCACCTCGGCGACCTTGCCGTCGACCGCGGCTTCGCGCAGCGCGGCGCCGAGCGTGGACAGCGGAAGTTCGCCGAGCTCACCGCGGCCGAACAGGGCGTGGCTGGCCAATTCCGCCGCGCGGGTCTCGGCCTCGCCGTGCACCAGCGTGGTCATCTCCGCTGCCAGGCGCTTCTGCGCCTCGCGGGCGAACGGGCGTTCCGCCGTCGCCTGCTCGAGTTCGTCGAGTTCTTCGCGGCTCAGGAAGGTGAACCAGCGCAGGTAGCGCACGACATCGGCGTCGGCGGTGTTCACGAAGTACTGGTACCAGGCGTAGGGGCTGGTCAGTTCGGGGTCGAGCCACAGGCTGCCGCCGCCGGTGGACTTGCCGAACTTCTTGCCGTCGGCCGAGGTCACCAGCGGCACGGTGAGCGCGTGCACATGCGCACCGTCGACGCGCCGGTTCAGTTCGACACCGGCGATGATGTTGCCCCACTGATCGGAGCCACCGACCTGCAGCGTGCACCCGTGCTCGCGCCGCAGCTGCAGGTAGTCGTTGGCCTGCAGCAGCATGTAGCTGAACTCGGTGTAGGAGATGCCGTCGCCTTCGAGCCGCCGTTTGACGGTGTCGCGGGCGAGCATCACGTTCACCGAGAAGTGCTTGCCGACATCGCGCAGGAAGTCCACGGTCGACAGCGAGCCGGTCCAGTCCATGTTGTTGACGATGACCGCACCGGTCGGCGACTCGTCGAGGTCGACGAACCGCTCGAGCTGGCCCCGGATGCGCTGTGCCCACTCGGCGACGGTGTCGGTCGAGTTCATGGTGCGTTCGCCCACGTCACGCGGGTCGCCGATCATGCCGGTCGCGCCGCCTGCGAGCACGATCGGCCGATGCCCGGCCAGCTGGAAGCGCTTGAGCGCGAGCAGCGGGACGAGGTGGCCGGCGTGCAGGCTTGCGGCGGTCGGGTCGAAGCCGGCATAGAGCGTCAGGGGCGCGGTGGCCGCGGCAGCGCGCAGCTCGTCCAGGTCGGTGGACTGCGCGATCAGGCCGCGCCAGGTCAGTTCGTCGAAGATGTCGCCGGTCACGCTGACCCATCTTTCCGCATGCGGTTCGTCAGTCGCGTGCGCGGGTGAGCCAGGCGAGCAGATCGGCTTCGACCTCGTCGCGGTTGGTTTCGTTGAGGACTTCGTGACGGGCGTCCGCGTAGACCTGGTAGGTGAGGTCGGCGAGGCCCGCGTCACGGTAGCGCTGGACGAGCAGGTCGGACAGGCGGAGCTTGTTGTTGAGCGGGTCCTTGTCGCCGACCATCACGTAGAGGGGCAGGTCGGCGCGCACGGTGCTCGGATCGGACAGCCGCGTCTGGGCGTTGGCCGCGAGCAGGCCCATGTTGGCGTCGTCGATGGCGAAACCGCACCAGGGGTCGGCGTTGTAGGCATCGACCTGGGCTTCGTCGCGACTGATCCAGTCGGCGTCGGTGCGGGTGGGCTGGAACTCCGCGTTGAAGAAGCCGATCAGGTCACCGCCGGCGGCCGCGATCTCGCCGAACAGGCCGTCGACCGCGGTCGTGCCGCTCAGCACCACTTCGTCGACGAGGCCGGAATGGTCGAGCAGGTACTGCTGCACGGCGAAGGAGCCGAGGCTGTGGCCGATCAGGGTGACGGGCAGCCCGGGATGCCGTTCTCGCAGGATCTCGGTGAGCGCGACCTCGTCGGCGACGAGCAGGTTCCAGCCGTCGGGACCCAGGTCGCCCGGTACGGCACCCATGCTGAGCCCGTGCCCGCGGTGGTCGTCGGCGTAGACGGCGAACCCGAGACCGGCCAGTCGTTCGGCGAGGTGGCTGTAGCGGTCGGAATGTTCGCCCATGCCGTGCGCGATCTGCACGACCCGGCGCGGCTCGGTCTCCGTGGGGAGCCAGCTCCGCACGTGGATCGTGGTGCCGTCGCTGCTGGGGAAAGTGAACACGGGCGCTCCTGCTCGTACGGTCTTCTCGACGTGGTCCTCGATCGTCGCACCTGCGATGGAATCGCCCTATTGGGTTCGGCGACGAAATCGGGAGCGCGAGATCAGCTCCGTCACCGAACCCCCCTCGACACGCCGACAATCGCCGGAACCCGATGGCTCCGGCGATTATCGGCGTGTCGAGTGGTGGCTCATCGCACCAGCGCGGTGATGGTGGCGCGGCGTTCGTAGGCGATCCAGGCGAAGATCGCGGCCAGCACCAGCGGGAAGATCCCCATCGCGGGCTTGTCGGCGATGAAAGCCTGTGTCGCCGCGGCGAGCACGGTGAGCACGGACAGACCGGCGGCGGCCAGACCGGACAGGCGCGGGATCATCAGGCCGATTCCGCCCGCCACCTCGACGACTCCGATGAAGATCAGCAGGCCGATCGGGATGGTCAGGTTCTCGGGGGCGTTGTCCATCAACGTGTTCGGGATGACGAGCTTCGGGCCGCCCGAGGCGATGACGAAGAACAGGCCGAGCACGATCTGCAGGGTCCACAGGACGCGGTTGCGGATCTTGCCGGGGCGGTAGTCGGCGGCGTGGGAGAAGTTCGCGGAGGGGGTCGCAGTGGTCATGGTCTCGTCCTTCGAGTCGGTCGCGCCGGGTTGGTAGCGCGTTCAACAGATAGGACGGACCGTCGCCGGAAAACTCATCGCTGTCGGCGAAGTCTGTCGAAATCGCCGCTAGGGCATCGGGGCGCGAGGGCTGCGCCGATAGACCGACACGGCGGGCGAGGCCGGTAGCCAGAACCGCCACGGGATCTCGGCGGCCACGCTGACACCCACTCTGGGACCGGTGGCGATATCGGACTGCGGCACGGGTGGTTCCAGTTGGAGGCGCAGCGCGGAGAACGGGTCGAACAGCTCGGTTCCGTAGTCGGACATGCTGATGCCGAGTGCGCTGCCGACATTGCCCGGCCCCCGCGCCAGATCGGCGTCCCTGCGGGCGGCGGGCCTGCGTTCGCGGGCGAGGTCGATGCCCTCGACCGCTTCCGCCGCACGCACGAGTACCGCACCGGCTTCACCGTCGTAACCACCGGTCACGTTGACACAGAGATGAATTCCGTACGAGCGGTAGACGTAGAGCCGCCCGGCCGGGCCGAACATCACCGCATTGCGGGCCGTCGGCCCCGGCCAGGAGTGTGCGGCCGGATCGGGCCACGGTCCGTCGGGGTCGCTGCCGTAGGCCTCGACTTCCACGATGCGCAGCGCCACCGGACCCGACCACAGGATCGCGCCGAGCAACCTGCGGGCGGCGGTAGGCGGATCGACGGCCAGTTCCTGGGCGGACACGACCGTCATTGTCACCCAGCCGGGCACCCACGCGCGGCATTGCTCCGCCGCGCGTGGCCGAAGGTGCGTCGATGCGATCGGCACTCAGGCGTAGGCGCTGTGCTGCCCGGCGCGCAGGATGCGCCGATCGTCGACGATCACCACCGCGTAAGCGACCGCTACCAGGGCGGCGAGCTGACCCCAAGCGAGCCAGTACACCCCGATCGGAGTGGTGGCGGCGACGGCGAGGGCGCCCAGCAGTCTGCCGCGTGAACCGGACAGGCCGAGCGCGGCCCGGAACCAGGACTGCCCGGCGAAGTAGAGCGCGACGCCGCCGGACAACGCGCCCGCGGCGGCCCAGCCCACCGGTTCGCCGCCGTGCGCGATACTCAGCGCGATACCTGCCGACGTGAGGATGACGCCGACCAGGAGCGGATAGAGCGCGTAGTCGTAGGCGACGAGCGCCGGCCGTACCCGCTCGAGGTCGGGTCGTTCGCCCAGCGCGTGCTCGCCGCGTTCGTCGTCGAATCCGAAGTAGGCCCACCACAGCACGTACGCCAGCGCCAGCCTGGTCCTCGGCCGGACGAGGTAGTCCCGGCGCGACAAGCGGTCAGCGAGGGGTTGCTCAGCCGAGCAGGTCGGTGCCGCGGTACAGCCCGGCCAGCTTGCTGGGGTTGACCTGGAAGCGCAGATTCTGGATGTGTCCGTCGACGAGGTCGAAAGTGAAGGCGGCGCCGGGGTTTCCGGCGAAGGAGGCCAGGGTGCCGAGCTCGCCGTTGATGTCGGCAGCGGTGAGTTCGAAACCCGCGGACTGCGGTTTGGCGAGAACGCCCAGGATCCAGCGGGCGACGTGGTCGGGGCCGTGCAGGGGGCGGCGGGCGGCGGTGACCACGCCGCCGCCGTCGGACCAGCACGTGACGTCGGGAGCGAGCAGGTCCATCAGGGCGTTGAGGTCGCCGCCTGCGCAGGCGGCCATGAACTGTGCGGTGATCTGGGCGCGGGCGGCCTTGTCGGTATCGAACCGCGGGCGGCGCGAGTGGACGTGGTTCTTCGCGCGGTGCGCGATCTGGCGCACGCTCGCCTCGGACCGTTCGAGGGCTTCGGCGATCTCGGCGTGCGAGTAACCGAACACTTCGCGCAGCAGGAACACCGCGCGTTCGACGGGGGTGAGGGTTTCCAGCACGACGAGCATGGCGGTGGAGACGGTGTCGGCCAATTCGGTGTCCTCGGCGATATCGGGCGATGTCAGGACCGGCTCGGGAAGCCAAGGGCCGACATAGCTTTCGCGGGTCGCGCGGGCGGAGGTGAGCCGGTTCAGCGAGAGATTGGTGACCGTGCGGACCAGGTAGGCCTTGGGGTGGGTGACCGCGGCGTGGTCGGTGTCGTTCCACTTGAGCCAGGTGTCCTGCAGGACGTCCTCGGCGTCGGTGACCGTACCGAGCATGCGGTAAGCGGTCGCGAACAGCAGGCGGCGGTGTTCGAGAAACGGATCCTGATCGGACATACGATCTACCATGTCGCACGCTCCGTCACGGTGGCGAATCGGTGGGCGCCGAGCAGACTCGGCGCCCGATCGGCGACGGTGCCGGCTGTTCACGCGAGGGCGCGAGTTGCCTTGCCGCCCTTGGACAATTGCACGTTCATGGTCATCTTCCTGCTGGCCTTGAACGTCGGAACGGGGCTGCTGCTGACCAGCTCCTTGTAGATGCGTGCGGCCCAGCCGGTGAGGTAGAGGCGGCGCGGGGTGTCATCGGCGTTGGTGAACTGGATGACCGCGTCGCGGCGGCCCAGGCTGACCGGCTGGTGGAAGTACCCGAAGCGGAACGGCCGCACCGTCTTGCCGCGCAGTTCGGCGGCGATCAGGTCGGCGGTGTAGGCGGCGGTGGGCAGACCGCTCTGGCAGGTACCGTGCACGTGCCCCCACCCCTGGCGGACGGCGGCCGCGTCGCCGATGGCGTGAATCATGGGGTGCGAGATCGACTTCAGTGTCGGGTCCACGACGATGAGGCCACGCGCGTCGGTCTCGATCCCCGCCTCGGCGGCCAGCGGCGAGACCCGCACGCCGGTGGTCCACAGCGTGAGGTCGGCGCCGATCACCGTGCCGTCGGCGAGTTCGACCGCGTCGGGCTGCACCTTGGCGACGCGCACGCCGATCTCGCGGACGATGCCGAGCCGGTCCATCGCCTCGTTCAGGTGGGCGCGGGCTTTGTCGCCCATCATCGCGCCCGGCTCGCCCGAGCTGATCAGGGTGACGCGCAGACCGGGGTGGCTTTCCGCGATCTCGGTCGCGGCTTCGATACCGGTGAGTCCGCCACCGCACACGGCGACGGCGGCACCCCGAGCCGCGAGGGTGGTCAGTTTGCCCGCGAATTCGTGGGCGAGGCGCGGGTCGTCGAGGGTGAAGGCGTGGTCGGCGACGCCGGGCACCAGGGTCGTCTCGGCGGTGCTGCCGAGGGCGTAGATCAGCTCGTCGTAGACGAGTTCGCCGACACCGTCGACGTGGACGCGCTGCGCGGTGGGGTCGATCGCGGTGACCCAGCCCTGCACGAATTCGACGCCGGTACCGTCGAGGATTTCCGGGATGTCGTGGTGGGCGAGTTCCTGACCGGCGGCGATCTGGTGCATCCGCAGCCGCTCGGTGAAGCGGGCCGACGGATTGACCAGGGTGATCGCCACAGCCAGTTTTCTGGTGCGCCGGGCCAGGCGGATCGCGGCCAGCATGCCGGTGTAGCCGGCGCCGAGGACGACGATGCGGTGCGTAGTGGTGGTCATTGCGGTACTCCTGTCGGTGGGATGTTCATGGGACAAAGCAGCTCGCCCGAACGTGACGGCCCGGCATTGTGATCCACCTCACATACTCCTGACCTGCGGGAAACCCTGAAATCCGCGACCGGAAATCGGGGTCGAACCGGGGACGCACCCGGATGTGGCGGCGGGTGCGCGTCCCTACCGTCGATGCATGGCTTCTCCCCCACATCGGCTACGCCGCATCCTGCTCGGCGCGTGCGCCCTCGTCGTCACCCTGGTCACCGCGATCGGCGCCGGGGTGGCGTGGACCTGGAGCTCCGCCGACATCTCGACGGTCGGCACCACGGAATTCACTCGGCCACTGCGCATCCCGCCGCTGGCGGATTCGACTGTCGACTCGACCGGAACACGGGTGTTCGCCCTCGATATGCGCACCGGGACAACCACATTCGAGCCCGGACGCGCCACCGAAACGTGGGGCTTCAACGGCAGCTACCTCGGCCCCACCGTGCGTGCGGCCCGCGGCGAACGCGTGCGAGTCCAGGTGCGCAACCAGCTCCCCGAGGCCTCGACAGTGCACTGGCACGGCATGCACCTCCCCGCCGCCATGGACGGCGGGCCGCACCAGATGGTCGACCCCGGTGCGACATGGACACCGGAATGGACTGTGGATCAACCGGCTTCGACTCTCTGGTATCACCCGCACCCGCACGGCGCGACCGAGGACCATGTGCGCCGCGGCCTGGCGGGCCTGTTCCTCATCGATGACGCACCGAGTGCGGAACTGCCGCTGCCCAACACCTACGGCGTGGACGACATCCCGGTGATCGTGCAGGACATGCGTCTGCGCGGTAGCCGCCTCGACGGGGCGCACGCGATCTTTCGTGACATCGGCTTCCTCGGCGATCGCACCATGGTCAACGGCACCCTGTCCCCCTACCAGGAGGTCGGGGACGAACTGGTGCGGCTGCGCCTGCTCAATGCCTCGACCGCGCGGATCTACACCTTCGCCTTCGACGACGCCCGCTCGTTCGCGATGATCGGTTCCGACGGTGGCCTGCTCGAACGCCCCACCACCCTCGATCACCTCCGCCTCTCACCCGGCGAACGCGCGGAGATCGTGGTGCGGATGCGGCCCGGTGAGCGCACTGTGCTGCGCAGCGAGGAACTCGCTGCGGGTCTCGATTTCTGGTCGAACCGGTTCTCGGGCGGTGACGACACGTTCGATGTGCTCGAACTGCGCGCCGCGTCGACCTTGCGCCCCTCCGCCGCCTTACCGGAAAGCCTTGTGCCGCTGTCGATTCCCGAGGGAACCGACTCCGTCACGCAACGGCGCTTCGACCTGAACCTGGCCGGTATCAACGGCGAGCGCATGGACATGAGCCGCATCGACACCACGGTCACCCGGGGCACCACCGAGACCTGGGTCGTGCGCAACGTCGACGGCATGCCGCACAACTTTCACGTCCACGATGTGCAGTTCCGGGTGCTCGATTACGACGGCGGCCCGCCCCCGCCCGAGCTGACCGGCGCCAAGGACACCATCTTCCTGCCACCGAATACGGCGACGACGCTGGCTCTACGGTTCGACGGGCCCGCCGATCCGACGACGCCGTACATGTATCACTGCCATCTGCTGTGGCACGAGGATGTCGGGATGATGGGCCAGTTCACCGTCGTCGAACCAGGTCAGCAGGCCGTGACACCCCCTGGACACGCCCACTGACCTTGCCACACAGACACGATCGCGCTAAATTCATCACGTAGTGAATTCAACACTCGATGAATTGAGGCGACCATGTCGCGCACCGCACCGCCACCGATCGCCGTCCAGGTCGTGGACCTGACCGTCACACGCGGAAAACGCCCCGTCCTGCACGGCCTCACCCTCGACATCCCGCGCGGCTCGATCACCGGTCTGCTCGGTCCGTCCGGTTGCGGGAAGACCACCCTGCTGCGCAGCATCGTGGGAACGCAGCTGGTGGAATCGGGCACCGTCACCGTGCTCGGCGAACCCGCGGGCAGCGCCGGGCTGCGCCGCCGGGTCGGTTATGTCACCCAGGCGCCGAGCATCTACGCCGACATCAGCGTCCGCGACAACGTGGCGTACTACGCCGCGCTCTACGGCCGCGACCACGACGACACCGAATCCGCGCTCGTCGCAGTCGGTTTGGGCGATCACGCGGATCAGCTCGGCGACCAGCTCTCGGGTGGCCAGAAGACCAGGGCGTCGCTGGCGTGCGCGCTCGTGGGCAAGCCGGAACTCCTGGTGCTCGACGAACCCACGGTCGGCCTCGATCCGGTGTTGCGGGTGGAGCTGTGGAAGCAGTTCCGTGAATTGGCCGCGGCGGGAACGACTCTGCTCGTGTCGAGTCACGTGATGGACGAAGCCGAGCACTGCGACAAGCTGCTGCTGATGCGCGAGGGCAACCTGCTCGCCCAGCTCAGCCCGGACGAACTGCGCGAGCGCACCGACGAACAGAACCTCGAGGCCGCTTTCCTGACCTTGATCACGATGGGAGAGCACGCATGACCACCCTGCGCCCCTACACCGCCACGACCGCCCGGATCCTGCGGCAACTGCGCAACGATCACCGCACCGTCGCCATGATCCTGGTGGTTCCCGCCCTGCTGATGACGCTGCTGTACTTCATCTACCAGGACGCACCGCGCCCGCCGCACGCCCCGCTGACGATGTTCGACCGGGTCGGCATCACGATGCTCGGAATCCTGCCGTTCATCGTGATGTTCCTGATCACCGCGATCGCGATGCAGCGCGAACGCACATCGGGAACCCTCGAACGGCTGCTCACCACTCCGCTGAGCAAGCTCGACCTGCTCGCCGGGTACGGCAGCGCGTTCTCCCTCGCCGCCGCCGCGCAGGCCGCGGTCGCCTGCGTGGTCGCGTTCTGGCTGCTCGGGTTGTCCGCGGCGGGTAGTCCGGGCTGGGTCATGCTGATCGCGATGGTCGACGCGGTGTGCGGCGTCGGGCTCGGCCTGCTGGCGAGTGCGTTCGCGCGCACCGAATTCCAGGCCGTGCAGTTCATGCCGGTGATCGTCGCACCGCAGATCTTCCTGTGCGGGCTGCTGGTACCGCGCGACCGGCTGCCCGGCTGGCTCGAGGCGATCAGCAATGTGATGCCGTTGAGCTATGCGGTCGACGCGCTCCAGCAGGTGTCGGTTCACGCGGAGCCGACAGCCGCGATGTGGCGCGATATCGCCGTCGTCGCCGGGTTCGCGGTGGTGGCGCTCGGACTCGCCGCGGCTACTCTGCGTCGACGCACCCCGTAGCGAACAAAGACCCCGACGAGAGGATCCATGATGAGTGACGGCGAATCCGGTGCCGGCACAGCGAAATCCGGGCGCACCGGCCGCAGGCCGGGCAACGCCGACACCAAACTGGCGATCCTCGACGCGGCGCGGGTCCGGTTCGCCGGCGCCGGATTCGACAAGACCTCGATCCGCGCGATCGCGGCCGATGCCGATGTCGACCCGGCGCTGGTGCACCACTATTTCGGCAACAAGCAGCAGCTGTTCGCCGCCGCGGTGGATTTCCCGGTCGACCCGGACACCACGCTCAACGCCGTCGACGCCGCACCGATCGACGAACTCGGCGCGACGATCGTGCGCGCGGTCGTCACGGTGTGGGACTCCCCCGCCGGACCCGGCATCGTGGCCATGGTCCGCAGCATCTTCGCGGGCGGCGATCAGAATCTCGCGCGCACGTTCCTGCTCCAGGTGGTGCTGGAACGGGTCCGGGTGCGCATCGCCACCGCCGACGACGACGGTCGTGCCAGGGTCGCCCTGGCCGCGTCCCAGATGATCGGGGTGTTGACCGCCCGCAAGATCATCGCGCTGGAGCCGCTGGCCTCGATGCCGATCGATGCGGTGGTCGATGCCGTCGGCCCGGTGATCCAGCGCTACCTGACCGGTGACATCGATACCGGCAGTTGGTGATTCAGCGCGAAGCCGTCCGCACGATCGCCGGCGGCACATCGCGCAGGAACGGCAGCGCACCGAAGATCGGCAGGGTCGCGGCCAGCGGACCGTGCGAGGGACCGTAGGAGCTCACCGTCACCTCGCCGACCGCTGGACTCCACGACCGCAGCAGCGCCGCGATCTTGCTGCGCTCGATCCCCCACGGCATCGGCGGCGCCGTGTAGTCCGGCGTCTTACGGAACCCGCGCACGGTCTTGCGGGAGAACCACGGCGGGATCGTGTCGAACATCAGCTCCGCGCCGGGCAATCGTTCCAGAATCGCGGTGACCAGGCGGCGCACGTCGTCGGGCTCGAAGTACATCAACAGCCCCTGTACCGTGACGAAGACACCGCGCTCGGGGTCGACGTGGTCGAGCCAGGTCAGATCCAGCGCACTGATCGGCAGATACTCACACCTCGGCGTCGGCGGCAGGAATCGCGTGCGGATCTCGATCGCCTCGGGCACATCGACGCACAACCATCGCACCGCGCCGTCATCGCACCGCTGGAACTGGGTCTCGAGCCCGGCGGCCAGTTCCACCACGGTTCCGCCGGGATGCGCGGCCAGCCACGGCCGCAGGGCCTCGTCGAAGCGGGCAGAGCGCACAGCGTGGGTGCCATCGGGCTCGCCGAAGGTCCGCGCGTAGTCGAAATCGATGGTGTCGTAGAGGCGTTCGCAGTCCGGATCGGTCAGGACCGCGTCGGCGCGCTTCACCTCCGAACCACGGTTGTGCAGGGTCCACAGCATGGTCAGCGGAATGCCGCTCAATGCGACGTCTTCAGCCATCGGACGCACTCTTCCTGATCGGGTCAGCACCTCAGCACGAACTAAGGTAAGCCTAACTCCGATTCGGGAGCAGTGGGAAAGCTACCGAATGGGCCGATCAGGATTCGGCGACGAAGAATTCGTGCTCGGCGTCGGAGACGTCGCGGGCCTCGTCGATCAGCAGTACCGGGATGCCGTTGTCGATCGGGTACGCGCGACGCAGACGCGGGTTGTAGAGCACGCTCACATCGGCTTCGGTGCGCACCAGCTGCAATGGGCCCTTGTCCTGGGGGCAGGCCAGCAGGCCGAGCAGGGTTGCGTCGATGGTGGATTCGTGCGCCATGTGCCTAACCTACCGCGCCCGGCGGAACGAGATGTAGCGGTGTCCGAAGAAGCTCAGGACCGCCACCAGACCCATGACGATCACCGAGGCGGGAGCGGCGGGAAACCCGAGGCCGGTGACCGCCAGCTCCACCAGGATCACGTTGAGCACCAGGCCACCGGCGTTCACCCCACAGAACGCGAGAAAGTCGCGCAGGAGATGGCCGTGAACGCGGAACACCAGCGTGCGATGCAACACGAACGCGACCACCGTGCTCACCGCGTAGGCAGCGACAACAGCCACACCGGGCCTGCCGTCGCCGAGCACCTGGAGCCAGAAGACGACGAGCGCCATGCCGAGCAGGGTGTTGAACCCGCCGACGATCGCGAACGCCAGCTCCTGACGTTTCACGATCCGCAGCAGCGGGCCCGGTGTCTCGAGCACGCCGCCCGCCGCCTCGGCGATCATCGCAGCGCGTCCGCGAGCGCGGTGTCGTCGTCGGCGATCGACTCCGCTGCCGGGGCGTCCAGCTCCTCGTCGTCGGGCTTACGCCCACGCACGTACAGCCACTGGAACACCGCGAGTCCGAGCAGTCCGAGGCCGATCGCGGCGCCGCCGATCTTCCAGCCCGGCGGACGCCAGGTCAGCTCGAGGTCGCCGTTCTTCGTCCCGGCCGGGATGTCGACCGCGACGAAACTCTTCGCGACGACCTTGAACGGAATGTCCTTGCCGTCGAGGCTCACCCGGTAGCCGGGCCAGCCCAGACGCGCGAACACCACGCGACCACCGGACTGGGAGCTCACGGTGACCCGGCTCGTCGTATCGCTTTCCGAGGTCGAGACCGCGGTGGCGTTCTCGACCGCCGAGATCCGGCCGTTACGGGTGGAGATCAGCCCGTCCGCACGTTCGAGGACCGAGATGTAGTTCTCGTGGCCGGGGTAGTCGACCCATTTCCACCCGTCGGGCGCGGGCTCGGTCCGCGCGGCCGGGTAGAGCGCGCGTTGCAGCACCACCCGGTCGATGTTCATCAGGTCGACGACTGTTTTGCCCGTCGACGGCTCGACCGCGAACGCGCGGCGGTAGGCGTCGGGGCACACGCTGGTGTCCCAGCGCATGCAGAGCATGTCGCCGAACCAGAAGTGACCGTTCGGGGTGTAGCCGCTGACATAGGTGCGCTCGATGTCCTTGGCGTAGTTGCCGAACACCAGCGAGCCATAGGCGCCGTCGAGGGTGCGCTCCCCCGGTTGGATCAGCGCGCGGTCGCCGAGCTGCAGCGTGGTCCCCGCGAATTCCGGGAACGCCGATCGGGCCGCGGCCCGATCGCTGGGCAGATTCCAGCTCATCGGCGTCGGCTGTGCCCGTTCCACCTGGACATAGGCGATCGGGGACACCGCGATGATCGCCAGCGCGACCGCCGCGGAGATCCCCTTGTTCACCGCAAGCCACACCAGTGCGGCCCCGAGCGCGGCGATGGCCAGCGCGGCGATCACATGCGCGATCCAGTTGTGCGGGTCGGCGGAGAACGAGCGCACCCACAGCAGCCCGATCAGCACGGCCGCCGCGATCCCCCGCGCACGCCAGTCCTTGAAGGTCGCGAACCGCCCGAGCAGCACGCACACCAGCAGCAGCAGACCCAGCGCCACCATCGGCAGCACGCGGGCGGGCCAGCGCAGTGGGCCGATCGTGCCGGGTCCGGCCGTCCACATCAGCGCCGCGATCGCGAACAGCCCGATGCCGCTGAGCTCACGCCAGGCCGCGCGCGCCTTACCCCAGTCGATGAACGCCAGGGCCGGAATCAGGAACCAGGCGATGTAGACCACCGGCAGTGGCTGGACGTAACCCCACCACGAGGTGAAGGCGGGCAGGGTCGAGGGCAGGCTCGCGTTCAGCGATTCCGACCACGGCACAGTGAGGAACATGTCGTTGTTGATCTGGGCGGTGCCACGCCAGGTGACCTTCGCCGAGAGCATGCTCGGCAGATAGGTGGCCGCTCCGGCCAGTGCCGCCAGCCCCGCCACCGTCAGCAGTTTCAGCGACGGGCGCCAGGTCCGCTGGTAGATCAGCTCACCGACCGCGACCGCGCCGATCATCAGACCGGCTTCCACCGCCGGGAAGATGTACTGCACCGAGATCGCCAGGTAGAGATACACGAACACGGGGATCGGCCCGCCGCGACCACGCGAGTAGCGCACGCCCGACGCCCACGCGTGCACCATCCACGCGGTGCCGGTGAAGGCGGTCATCCAGCTGGCCTCGTCGAAGAACAGCAGCCAGCCGGTGAACGGAATCGAGACCCCGGCCAGCGCCGCCCACTGCACCCGCGAGCCGTAGGCCAGGCAGATCCGGTAGACGCCGAGGCCGAGGATGATCGCGAAGATCAGCTTCACCACGGTCGCGTACAGCACCAGGTTGTCCACCGACGGCGCGATGAGATCGATCAGCAGCTGCGGCGGATTCAGCAGCCCGGCTTCCTCGATCGAGTAGTTTCCGGCCATCCAGTGCTCGGGCACCATCACCGGCAGATCACCGTTGCGCAGCCGGTTGCCGAGCATCACCCACAGCGGGACGTACTGGGATTCGGTGTCGTCGGTATAGAAGTGCCGAACGTTGGCGAGGAGAACCGCACCATAGCCCGCGATCACTCCGAGGGAGGTGATCAAGCCCCAGATATAGACGGACCGACGGGACGGGGTTCTACTTTCCACCACGAGGACCAGACCCTACAGGCACACGGCCCGACTGGCACCGTCGCACAGCGGGATCGCTTCCACCGACGTGTCACGCGCCGGTGTTAAAGTGCGCTCACTGTTGGGTCAATACCTCCGAAACACCGAAAGTGTCCGCGATGCCGATTCCGTCCGCACCTTTGTCCAGGCCCGACACTGTCGTGGGGGGGGGGGGGGGGCGGGGGGGGGGGGGGGGGCGGGGGGGGGGGGGGGGGGTGGGGGGGGGGGGGGTGTGGGGGGGGGGGGGGATAGAGGGGCGGGGCGGGGGGGAG